>KL370852.1:107541-277959 GCA_000702025.1 Blautia schinkii DSM 10518 | reverse complement strand
CTTGAACTCTTTGGTAAGGTTCAATTGAAACGGGGTCACGCTGTAGGTGTAAGGGTTCTGGCGCAGTATCAGCATCTGCTCATTGGTAAAGGGTTTTCTGCTCATGATATTCCTCCTATTGTTCTTGATCTAAGAATACCATAGGGACGGTGGATATGTCTAAAGAAAACAGGGCCGGGGCAGAACTCCGTGGGGCCAGTCCAAAAAACCGGGTACATCTGCAGGGGGTGTACATTATAAGGGGACGGGAATGCAGGGGGATGTTTAGATTTAAGGGTCAGACGAGAAGGTCTGTCTAAAGAGAGGGGCCCCCCACTTTTCAATGTGTCCACACTTATGGGTACATTATAAACCCTAGCTCCCCGGTCCCCAACCTCCCGCCGCTCACCGTTCAACAACGTTCCAGGGGACCCCCTTTAAAATTCCAATGCTGTCAAATTTATTTTTCCGTGCTATAATGGAAATACTTATCAGGGCTTTCATAGAAATACTAATCCATAGCAATATTGGGATTGTAGAAATACTTGGATTATAGAAATACTTAGAAAGAAGGAAAACTATCATGGGACAGATTCATGACGTAGAAAAATTAACAGACAGTAAATATGTAAACCTTTATAACGTAAAAGCAACCAGTATACACAATACCCCGGTTTCCTATTTTGTGGCTTCCCGTGCGAAGAGCATCAGCGAACTAAAGCTGAAAACGAAGAAAAACACCCCGGACGGCGTAATCATATACAGTATCTACGGAGAAAATAAGGACAAGGTTGTGCTCATTCGCCAGTACCGCTATACTCTGGATGACTATATTTACGAATTCCCGGCCGGATTGGTGGAGTCGGGGGAGGACTTCCACGAAGGCGCTGCGCGTGAGCTCTATGAGGAGACAGGCCTCACCCTTTCCCCGCTCAAGGTCGATGAAGCGTATGAGAAACCGTACTTTACCACAATAGGCATGACAGATGAATCCTGCGCCACTGTGTATGGTTACGCCAGCGGGGAGATTAGCGCAGATGCTCAGGAGGATTCGGAAGAGATAGAGGTCGTGCTGGCCGACAGAGAGGAAGTACGGCGAATATTGAAGGAAGAAAATGTGGCAATCATGTGCGCTTATATGCTTATGCATTTTCTGAAAGATGAGGAACCGTTTGGATTTTTGAGATGAGCGGCTTTGAAATAAACGGTATTGAAATAAGTAGGGGATGTATTTCTGATTACGCTCTCTGTCGTGTATCAGAGAATCGTGGCAGAATGTGTGAAAGGATGGAAGTTATGGCAAGGACGATTGGGATAGGCAAGCAGGATTTTGAAAAAATCAGAACGAATGATAACTTCTACATAGATAAAACCCGGTTCATCAGAGAGTGGTGGGAGCGGGATGATGATGTTACTCTGATTACCCGTCCGCGGCGTTTCGGGAAAACTCTCACGATGAGTATGGTGGAAAAATTTTTTTCTGTGAAATATGCGGGCAGAGCCAATCTGTTCGAAAACCTTGATATTTGGAAGGAAGAGAAATACCGCAAGCTGCAGGGGACTTACCCTGTAATCAGCCTGTCCTTTGCCAACGTGAAAGAAAAGAATTATGAAATGACAGTGCAAAGAGTCGGCCAGCTTCTTGCAAATCTTTATAATGAAAACCGTTTTTTGTTAGAGGGAGATTTGCTTTCCGAGGAAGAAAAGGAATATTACCGGAGTATCTCCATGGATATGCCCGAGGTAGCAGCTACTATGGCCGTGCATAGGATGTCCTCTTTTCTTTCTCGGTATTATGGAAAAAAAGTAATTATTCTGCTGGATGAATATGACACTCCTATGCAGGAAGCGTACGTAAACGGATATTGGGAGGAGCTTGTGGCTTATACCAGAAGTTTGTTTAATGCTGCTTTTAAGACGAATCCGTATCTGGAACGCGCGATTATGACAGGGATTACCAGGGTAAGCCGGGAATCTGTGTTTTCCGATTTAAATAATTTGAAGGTAGTCACCACAACCTCAGAGGAATACGCAGACTGCTTTGGCTTTACGAAAGAGGAGATGACGGAAATCCTGAAGGAGTACAATCTGACTGCAGAAACAGAGCAGGTTGAGCAGTGGTATGACGGGTTTACCTTTGGAAATGTGCGGGATATTTATAACCCCTGGTCTATTGTGAATTATCTTGACAAGCGTAAATTCGGTCTGTATTGGGCGAACACAAGCAGCAATAGCCTGATTGCCAGACAGATTCAGGAAGGGGACCGGCATTTAAAGATTGATTTTGAGAAGCTGCTGTGCGGTGAAAGCCTTGAGGTGCAGATGGATGAGCAAATTGTATATGACCGTTTGTCAGAAGATGAGACAGCAATCTGGAGCCTGCTTTTGGCAAGCGGGTATGTGAAGCTTGAAGATTACCGTGTGGAAAATGAGGGGACGGACTGCTGGAGGCCGGTTTATGAGCTGGCGTTGACTAATTTCGAGGTGAAGTTGATGTTCCGCACTATGATCCATAACTGGTTTGGAACGGCGGCAGCAGACTACAATGATTTTATTAAGGCGCTATTGAAGAATGATATTGAAGCCATGAATGAATATATGAACCGCGTGGCTTTGTCCGTGTTCAGCTTTTTTGATACAGGGAAAAATCCTTCTCAGAAAACTGAGCCGGAACGTTTTTATCATGGCTTTGTCCTGGGGCTGATTGTAGATTTGGCGGATTCTTATGAAATAACATCCAATCGCGAGAGCGGGTTCGGGAGATATGATGTGGTGCTTTATCCTAAAAAGGACAATCTCGATGCAATCGTATTGGAATTCAAAGTGCATAATCCGAAAAAAGAGAAGTCCCTGGAAGAGACAGTAAAAGCGGCTCTTGCCCAAATAGCAGAAAAGCAATACTGTGAGGAATTGATACAAAGAGGGGTGGGCTCCGACAGGATTCGGTGCCTTGGGTTTGTGTTTGAAGGAAAGAGAGTTTTAATTGGGGGAAATTATATGGAGGTCATGAAATGAAGACAATCGGTTTAATCGGCGGAATGAGCTGGGAGAGTACAGTCCCGTATTATCAGATTATTAACGAAGAGGTTAAGAAGCCCTTGGTGGACTTCATTCTGCGAGAGTGATTCTTTACAGTGTGGAGTTTGATGAAATTGAAAAATGTCAGTCCGCAGGAGACTGGGAAAAGAGCGGCCGGATTCTCGGCAAGGCCGCGCAGGGCCTGGAAACTGCCGGTGCGGATTTCATCCTCATCTGTACGAACACCATGCACAAGGTTGCGCCCCAGATTGCGTTGATGATACATATTCCAATCATACATATAGCGGACGCTACGGCAAGTGAGCTTGAAAAGAGTAACATCAGCAAAGTGGGACTTCTGGGTACAAAATATACGATGACGCAGGATTTTTACAAAAAGAAGCTCATTGACAGAGGAATTGACGTCCTGATTCCGGAGGACACAGATATTGATGTTGTGAACAATATTATCTTTCAAGAGCTTTGTGTAGGACAGATTAAGGAAGAATCACGTAAGGAATTTCAGAGGATTATCGATAGCTTAAAGGCGAAAGGCGCAGAAGGCGTTATCCTTGGCTGTACTGAAATCGGGCTTCTCATTCAGCAGCCGGATTCCTCACTGCCGGTTTTTGACACGACGCAGATTCATGCCAGGTGTGCGGTCGAGATAGCGTTGGAAGATGAAAGCTGCTGATAATCTCATGCAGGCGGGTAGGTGTGAAAATGAACAAAAGACATATGTCCATAATCCGGGAGCTGTGTGAAACAGATAGGATGATAGGAATCTCTGACCTTGCAGAGGAGTTTAAGGTTTCAGAAAGAACGATTAGAAACGATTTGAATACAATCAGTGAGGTTTTAAGAGGATATGGAATGAAGGAGCTGACTCTGGAAAAGGGAGGACGGGTTGAAAGGGATAAGGATTTCGGGAACATTCTTACCTTTCTTTCGGAAGAGGATTTTTATTCCTATAAGCTTTCCAGGGAGGAACGGAAAAAGATTGCAGCGGCGCTTTTGATAAATTCCTCTGAATATATCACGTTATCTGCCATTGCAGACAACCTGTTTGTCAGCCGGGCGACCATCATCAGTGATTTGGATGAGATTAAGGCGTTTATCAGGCAGGGAAATATGGAGGTGATTTCCCACCCGAATAAAGGCCTTCGGGTGGAGGGAAAGGAAAGCGATAAACGCTTATTCCTCATGAGACTTGCCGATACCGGAGGCAATTATCACAATGACAATATGATAGCAAAGCATATTTCAGTTCAGGCAGGGGACCGGATTGTAATCCAGAAGATTGTCTATGAACAGGAGCATGTACATAAAAGCTTTCTCACAGACGATTCCTTTGAAAAGGTGCTTCTTTATCTGGGAATTATGATTTCCCGCAATAAGCAGGGCGAGTATGTGGAGAATCGGAAAAAGAGAAACAACAGTAAGTTTTTAATGGCGCAGGATATTTTGAAATATATTTCTCAGTATTGCCAGATTAAGACCGTGGAGGATGAGGTTCAGTTCTTCAGCGAGATATTAGTAATGGCAAGATACATGAGACAGAAATCCACAGAGAAGAATGCGGTAAAAATACAGCTCATCACCAGACAATTTATCGAGCAGATTTCCGATGAGCTTGGAATGAATCTGAATGGTGATTATGATTTCTTTGAGAATCTGTCCAATCACCTGGAATCTGTATTTTCAGGCGCGCCTCAGACTTATTCTGCGGATTCTGTTATTGAAGAGGTGCTGGAGGACAATATAAACGTTGTGCGTGCAGTAGAGAAAAGGCTGGATATTATCAGGCAGTATGCCAAAAGAGAGGTGACGCAGACAGAGATTGCGTACATTGCTGTACATATATGCGCGGCCATTGAGCGGAAAAAGAATAAAGAAATAGCCTTTCACGTGATCGTCGCCTGTCATGCGGGAATCGGGACCTCCCAGCTTTTACTGGAAAGGTTGAAAAAGCATTTTAATTTTCAGATTATTGATATTATCTCTTCCCATGAGGCGAAGAAGCTGGAGCCGGACAGGGCAGACTTTATTATTTCTACCGTACCCCTTAAGGGCTGCAGGCTTGACTATGTGATTGTTTCGCCGCTGCTCAGTGACGAGGATTATATCCGTGTGGGGAATAAAATAGATACACTGCGGAACAGCAGGCATCTTCCCTCGAGGATAGAAGAGAAGGAGATAAGCGCCAAAGGACTCATTGAGGCGATAACTCCTGTGGTATATGAGATGGTGCCGCAAGATGCGGAAAAGCTGCTGAAAAAACTAAAAAAGACGGTTCGGACTTATTTCAGGCAGCCGATTGAGGCAGAGGCGGAAATCTTCTCGCCTTGCCTGCACCATTTGCTTCCGGCCGGTCATATTCAGCTTGATGTGGACTGCAGTGACTGGCGTGACGCGGTAAAGAAGTCAGCCCAAAAGCTTCTGGAGCTGGGATATATTGAGGACAGATATGTGGATGCCATGATTGCCAATATCGAAGATAACGGTCCTTATGTTGTACTGTCTCCGGGATTTGCAGTACCTCATGAGGGGCTGGAGCAGGGAAGTGTGAAGGTGGGCATGAATCTGATCCGTCTGAAAACACCGGTTAGCTTTGGGGACGAGGAGCTTGACCCGGTGGAGTTTGTCTGCTGTCTCAGCGCAGTAGACCACAAAACCCATTTGAAGGCTTTCTTTAATCTGGTGAATATGATTAAGAACGAAGCTTTTAAACAACAGCTTCATATGTGCGGTTCCCCGGAGGAAGCAGCGGCAATTATAGAAAAGTATGAATACGAATGCCCGTAAACAAAAGCATAAAGCATCATCCACAGACAGAACGGTCTGATTCTTTTCACAAAATCGTGAAAGGAATTTGACCGTTCTATTTTCTTGCAAAAAAAGTGAAAGACCTTTGACTTTTTTTACGGGGAAAGCCGTGATAGGATATGATTAAAGAAAAGGAAAGCCGGCCGGCAATCAATCTTAGAGAAACACAGGAGGTATGAAAATGATATGGGAAGAACTGATAGAACCGCTTATTGCCATTGATCTGGATGCAGAATCTTATGAGGACGTCATGGAGCAGATCGGCGGATTACTGATTCGGGAGGGATACACAAAGGCTTCGTATACAGAGGCGCTGATCGCCAGAGAAAAGGAATTCCCCACAGGACTTGATGTGGATGGAGTGGGAGTGGCGATTCCCCATACGGATGTAAGCCATGTAAACAAGGCCGGAATTGCCATCGGCATTCTGAGAAACCCGGTTACCTTCATCCAGATGGGAACCGATGATGAAACCGTGGAGGTAAGGCTTGTATTCATGCTTGCGGTGGTCAATCCAAATGAACATATAGACCAGCTTCAGAGAATCATAGCGATCATTCAGGATAAGGATGTACTGAACAAGTTGTTAAAGGTGAAGGACACCAATCAGATTATTGAAATTATCAAAGAAAAGGAGAAAACATTATGAAGAAAAAAGTAATCGTAGCATGTGGAGGCGCAGTGGCAACATCTACTATAGCAGCAAACAAGGTTGTGGAATTATGTAAGAAAAATGATATTAACGTGGAAATCTGCCAGATCAGAATTTCGGAAATCGAATCAAACCTTCCGGGGACAGACCTTATTGTAACTACTTCTAAAGTAAAAAGAGATTACGGAGTCCCGCTTATCACAGGTATGCCCTTCATTTCAGGAGTGGGTGTGGAAAAAACAGAAGCGGCGATTTTAAAGGTGCTGAAAGGCTGACTGGAAACAGGGAGGGAAAGGTATGTTAAAAGTGATTTCAGATGCAATTCAGTATGTGATCGATATGGGGGCTTCCGTTATGCTTCCTATCGTAATCGCAATCATCAGCATTTGCATCGGTGTAAAGGTGGGCAAGGCAATTCGTTCCGGACTGATGATCGGTGTTGGGTTCGTTGGTCTGGGGCTGATTGTAGACATGATGAATGCAGAGCTTGGACCGGCTGCGGCAGCCATGTCGGAAAAATTCGGCTTATCC
The DNA here is from genome assembly GCA_000702025.1 of Blautia schinkii DSM 10518. GTDB lineage: Bacteria > Bacillota > Clostridia > Lachnospirales > Lachnospiraceae > Blautia_A > Blautia_A schinkii. Next base: position 270,953 of record KL370852.1, on the reverse strand, counting down.
TTAAGTGTTGTGGATATCGGCTGGCCGGGAGCATCTCCCATGACCTGGGCATCGAATATAGCCACAGTTGCCATTCCGGTGGCAATTGCAGTAAATATTATCATGCTTTTATTGAAACTGACAAAAACAGTCAATATCGATATCTGGAATATCTGGCATATGACCTTTACTGGGGCGATTGCCTATGCGGTGACGGGAAGCTTTTGGATCGGCATTTTAGGTGTGGTGGTTCATGCGGCTATCGCTTACAAGCTTGGAGATTTGTGGGCGCCCTTAATGGCTGATTATTTTGAATTGGATGGTTTGACGGTTCCTCATGGAACTGCGGCATATATGGGGCCGATTGCCTGTGTGATAGATGCCGTTTTGGATAAAATCCCCGGCATTAACAAGATAGATATTACTGCAGACTCCCTGCAGGAAAAGGTAGGCGTTCTGGGAGAGCCTATTGTAATCGGCGGTATCTTAGGAACCGCAGTAGGATTTCTGGCAGGGTATGGCCCTCAGGAGGCGTTTCCCTTAGGAGTGAAGATGTCGGCGGTCATGGTTCTCATGCCCAAGATCGTCAAATGTATCATGGAGGGTCTGATGCCCTTGTCAGAGCGTGCAAAGGAAGTATTAACAAAAAAATTCGGAAATTCAGAATTTTATATAGGACTGGACCCGGCTATTCTTCTCGGAGATCCGCAGGTTGTGACAACGGGCCTGATTTTTATCCCGCTTACACTGGTCATTGCAGTTCTTGTTCCGGGAAATAAGATTCTCCCCTTCGGAGATTTGGCAACCATTGGTTTTTTCATAGCGATTGCGGTGGCAGTACATAAGGGAAATATCTTCCGTACCATATTTTCAGGGAGTGCCATTATGTTTATGACAATCTGGATTGCAAACAAGACGATCCCATGGCTCACAAAGCTGGCAGAAACCACAGGCTCAACAGACGGCTCCAATCTGGTGGCAGCCCTTGACCAGGGAGGATGTCCCATCACCTATGTATTTACACAGATTTTTACAAGAGATAATCTGGCAGCAGCCGGAGTGATTGCAGTAATTTATGCAGTGTGTCTGCTGTTTACCGTCCGCTGCTCAAGGAAAAGGGCAGCAGAATTGAAGGAAGTTGAAGAATAAAAGATCAGGAGGCATTGCAATGAAAGCAGGAGTGATTCATGCAAAAGAAGACATTCGCTATGAGGAGATAGAAACGCCTGTACCCGGAAAGGGGCAGGTAAAGATAAAGGTGAAGTATACAGGAATCTGCGGTTCAGATGTACCGCGTGTGAATGGTGATGCCTGTCATTTCTTCCCAAACGTACTGGGACATGAATTTTCAGGGATTGTGACAGAGACGGGAGAGGGTGTGACAGCCTTGAAGCCGGGCGACAGAGTTGCAGGGGTTCCGTTGGTACCCTGTATGAAATGTGAGGATTGCCAGAGAGGTGACTATTCTCTGTGCAGACATTATAGCTTTATCGGTTCCCGGGAGTTCGGCAGTTTTGCGGAGTATGTGGTGGTGCCGGAAAAAAATGCAGTACCATTTGAGGATAGTGTATCTTTAGAACAGGGAGCATTTTTTGAGCCTGCGACTGTGGCCCTTCACGGCCTGCAGCGTGTGCCTTATGAAGGCGGAAAGACAGTAGCAGTTCTGGGCGGCGGCACGATTGGGATGTTTGTGATGCAGTGGGCAAAAATATTCGGGGCAAAAGAAGCAGTTGTGTTTGACATAGCGGATGAGCGCCTGGAATTAGGAAGACGGCTTGGCGCGTCAGCCGGAATAAATACCCTCGAGCCGGACTTTATGCAAAAGGCTATGGATCTGACTCGTGGAAAGGGTTTCGATTATGTTTTTGAGACAGCAGGAAACACGGTGACTATGAAGATGGCCTTCCAGCTGGCTGCAAATAAAGCTCATGTGTGCTTTGTGGGAACACCCACGAAAGAATTAGCCTTTTCCGTGGCGGAGTGGGAGAACATGAACCGTAAGGAATTTACTCTGACAGGCTCATGGATGTCTTACAGTGCTCCGTTTCCGGGAAAGGAGTGGGAGCTGACCGCCCATTATTTCAAGACGGGAGATTTGAAATTCGACGACTCCTTTCTTTTCAAAAAAATCCCTCTGAGTAAAATAGCAGAAGCCTTTGAAATGTATAAAACGCCAGGATTAGTAAAAGGGAAGCTGCTGATTGACAGTGAAGGTTAGGTGACAAAGATGATAACGACAGTTACGCTGAACGCGTCTATTGACAAAGCCTACTATATGGAGGATACGATTGAAAACGGAACTGTGATGAGAGTTGCCGCCTGCAGAAATTCGGCAGGCGGTAAGGGATTAAACGTCGCCCGTATTGCAAAGCTGTGCGGAGCAAAGGTAAAGGCCACAGGCTTTGTGGGAGGCTTCAACGGACAGTATCTGGAGGAGCTTCTGGAGCAGGATGGGATTCCCAGTGAGTTCTGTCATGTGAAAGGGGAAACCCGAAGCTGCATTAATATTCTGGATGAAAGATTTGGCTCCACCGAATATCTGGAGCCGGGCTGCGGAATCAACCCGGAGGAAGAGGAACAGTTTTTCCATATGTTTTCCCGTATCATGAAGGACAGTAAGGTGATTACGATTTCCGGAAGTATCCCCAAGGGTGTGGATACGGATATTTATAAACGAATGATCGCCATGACAAAGGATATGGGCAGACAGGTCATTCTTGATACCAGCGGTGAGGCTCTGCGCCAGGGGATGGAGGCTTGTCCCACTATGGTGAAGCCTAACCGGGATGAGCTGGAAATGCTCTTTGGCGGAAAAATCAGAAACAGGCCGGAGGTCATTTCCTGTGCAAAACAGATATATAACAAAGGCATCCCCTATGTGGTGGTTTCCCTTGGAGGGGAAGGAGCGCTTCTGGTATGCCGGGAAGGTGTGTTTCAGGGCAGGCCTCCAAAGGTGGATGCAGTAAACACCGTGGGCTGTGGAGATTCTATGGTGGGAGCCTTTGCCGTTGCGCTCGAAAGGGAGGATACACCCAAGGTGGCGCTTACGTATGCAGTTGCGGTTGCCACAGCCAATGCATTGTCGCCTGCCACAGGCAGTTTCAACCCGGAAATCTGTAAAGAAATCCTGGGACAGGTGGAGGTAGAAGAGATAGAAAGTTTCGAGAGAGGCTATAGACAAAATGTAACTGTTCAGCAGAAAATATTGCAGGACATCATAGCTTGATAAATACAAAATTTTGAAGAAAGTGATAAGAGGTAAGATTATGCCGTTAGTGACGACAAAGGAGCTGCTGTTGGACGCTCAGAGGTGCGGATATGCCGTGGGAGCATTTAACGTAGAAAACATGGAGATGGTACAGGCGGTTGTGGCGGCAGCACAGGAGCTGAATTCTCCGGTAATCATGCAGACCACGCCTTCCACGGTGAAATATGCGGATCTGGCGTATTTTTATGCAAATGTAAAGACTGCTGCTGATAAAGCAAGTGTGCCGGTTGTGATGCATCTGGACCACGGAAACAGCTTTGATCTGGCAATGCAGGCACTCCGGGCGGGATACACCTCCATTATGATAGACGGTTCCCATGACGGATATGAGGAGAATATCGCGGTGAGTAAGGCAGTAGTCCGTGCCTGCCATCCGTCAGGCGTTCCGGTGGAGGCAGAGCTTGGAAAGGTGGGAGGCAAAGAGGATGATCTGGACGGGGGAGAGGGAAACCCTTATACAGACCCGCTGGAAGCAAAAGAGTTTGTGGAAAGGACAGGTGTGGATTCTCTGGCAGTGGCAATAGGAACAGCCCATGGCATTTACAGTGGAACGCCGAAGCTGGACGTGGAGCGTTTAAGTGAAATCCGGAAAGTAGTTTCCATTCCGCTGGTCCTCCACGGTACATCAGGAGTTCCGGATGAAGCAGTGCAGGAGTGCATCCGCAGAGGAATTTGCAAGGTGAATTACGCCACAGATTTAAGAATCGCTTTTTCCCGAGGAGTAAAGGCAGTGCTGGAAAAAAATCCGGATATCATAGACCCTAAGAAATATAATGCACAGGGAAGAGAAGAAGTGAGACAGTATGTTATGAGTAAAATTAAAGTGTGCGGAAGCGAAGGAAAAGCAAGAACGCTGGAGCATATTTAAAATGTCAGAAACATGATAGTGAGGAGTAAATATGAAGAAATTTATTTATACGATTAAAGACGAGTTAGGAATCCATGCAAGACCGGCAGGACAGCTGATAAAATGCGCTAAGGCATGTGAAAGCACCATTTATATTTCTAAGGGTGATAAAACCGCAGAAGCAACCCGCTTGATGGCAATCATGGGTATGGCTGTAAAAAAAGGTGATACAGTGGAAGTGCGGGCGGAAGGTGAAAGGGAAGAAAAAGATATAGAAATCATCAAGGCGTTTTTTGAAGAAAATTTGTAAGTGGAAGGATATCGTTATGGGTAAACACAATGGTATGCTTTGTAGCGCTGGCGGCGGATGATTGCCAAGGATAAAATTGAATATAAGATATATGCTGTGGGCTGCCATACTAACTTAGTACGGCAGCTCATTCTTTTGTTAAATTTGATATGATTAGTTTATCGAATAAACTTTAAAAATGCATAAAAACCAGTTAAGTTTATTGTGTAAATTTAAATAGACTAAAAATATTGACAAAGATGCGAAAATAACGTAATATATACCTACAAAGCAAAAGAAAATGGTGCACTAAGAAAACATATAAGTTTATACAATAAACTTATATAAAGCGCATGTCTTTCAAAGAAAAGGAGGATGAAAATGAAGAAAAGATGGATGTCATTATTACTTGCCACATCAATGGTGGTTTCAACCGTTGCCGGTACCGCGGTGACTGCACATGCGGAGGAGGAGCACGATCCGGTTTCCCTGACATTCTGGGGATGGACAGCCAGTGACTTTGAGGCAAAGAGTATTCAGGAAGGACTCGATGCTTTCCAGGAGAAATATCCGTGGATTACAGTAGAATACATGACAGTACCTTCTGCGGATTACCACACGAAGTTAAAAACAGCTCTTGCGTCCGGGAGCGGGCCGGATGTATTTTATCTGGATGCCACTCAGTGTAAGGATTTCGTGAATGCAAACCTGATTATGGACATTACTGATATTGCATCTGAATTTACTGCAAATATGACAGATGCCTCTCTGCAGAAAGTAAGTATGACCGATGAAAGCGGGGAGACGCACGTGTACGGCCTGGATATCTGTAACGTAGGTCCGGTAATCTTCTATAACAAGGATCTTTTTGAGGCTTCCGGTGTAGAGCCTATGCCTACGGAATGGGATAAGCGTTGGACATGGGATGAGTTTGTAGAGAATATGAAGAAGCTTACCAAGACAGATGACAACGGTAATACGACTCAGTACGGAACCAGCAACTGGCAGGAGCAGTATTCTCTGTACGTACTCCAGGAACTGCTTGATCTGAATGGAGCAAACTGGTACAACGAGGACATGACCGCCGCTGAAAATGTAAACAGTCCTGAATCAAAAGAAGTAATCGAGAAAATCAAAGCGCTTAGGACAGAGCTTGGTGTAGCTCCTGACCCAGGAGCAGCAGGTTCCGATACCAGTAACTCTCCAACGGCAATGTTCCTTACCGGACAGGTAGCATCTATTGCAATCGGGTCCTATGCTCTGCAGGAGATCGCCCAGTCGGATATCAACTTCGGAGTAGGCTTATTCCCTACCTTTGGGAAAGATGACGCAGACGCGTTTATGGTTTCCGCTGATATGAAGTGTATTAATAAGGACACAAAATATACGGATGAAGCGCTGCTTCTGGCAGAGTACATGAGTTCCGCCGACTTTGGTATTCCGATTTACCGTACCGGTCTTTGGATGCCGAACCAGAAATCCTTGTACGAGGATGAGAATATTGACCAGTGGTTTAATCCAGAGGTTTATCCCGAAGAATGGAAAAACCTTATTCCGGTATTTTACAATGCAAAGGATAAACCAACAGATAAATTATCCAATGTGAGCAGTATTAACGACGCAGTGGATGAAGAGATGCAGGCGTTCTATTACGCTGATCAGGATGCGGAGACAACGCTGCAGAACATTGAGGACCGTATCAACGGAATACTGGGTAATTAAAGCCCATGGCTATGGTATGCGGTTTTGGCCTGCCCAAGACCGCATACCCTGTAAAGGATAAAACATGAGAACAAAAAAGTTAAAGAAAGATGGATTATGGGCGATATTCTTTTTAGCTCCTGCCGTAATCGGACTCTGTGCATTTACAATCTATCCGCTGGTGGAGTCCCTGCATATCAGTTTTACTTCCTGGGATTTGTTCAGCGATAAGGTTTTTGTGGGACTGAAGAATTTTATTGATCTTTTTCACGACCCAACAGGTCTTAAGGTATTCAGAAACACGGTGGTTTTTACACTTCTGGCGGTTCCTATTCAGATTGTGATTTCTTTTTTCCTGGCAGTAGCGCTGAATCAAAAGATTAGAGGCATCCGATTTTTCCGGGGCGCATATTTCCTTCCTGCCATTGCATCCATGGTATCGATTTCTATTGTGTGGCAGTGGCTGTTTAATACGGACTTCGGAATTGTGAATTATGTGATTAAAATGTTCGGCGGGTCCGGAGTTCCCTGGCTTACCAGTACCAAATATTCTCTCTGGACCATCATCATTGTAAGCTGCTGGAAGGGCATGGGTTATAATATGATGATATTTCTCGCAGGACTCCAGGGGGTACCCTCTACATACTACGAGGCTGCGGAGATGGATGGCTGTACAGGGCTTTCCCGTCTTGTTAAAATTGTAATCCCTCTGATCAAGCCGACGACACTTTATGTCAGCATCACCTGTGTGATCAACTCGATGCAGGTATTTGACCAGGTCATGATCATTACAGGAGGAGGACCGGCGCGCTCATCCTCCGTACTTGTCCAGTATCTGTACGAAAATGCTTTTGATTATTACAAAATGGGATATGCGAGCGCGATTGGATGGGTCATGGCAATTTTTATTTTCATTCTGTCGGTCATCCAGTTTAAGGCTATGAGTAACGATGATTACAGCATTGAATAAATATTGCCGGGAGAGATGGGACTATTATGAAAAGAAAAACAAAACAGAAAATTGTAAAAACAAGTTCGATCATTATTCTGCTCCTGGGAGCACTGATCATGCTGGTTCCTTTTTTGTGGATGGTGTCCACATCCCTGAAAAATCTCGGAGATGTTTTTAAATATCCTCCCACATTTTTCGGGAGCGAAATTAAATGGCAGAATTATGCGGATGTATTCCACACCATAGATTTTATGGGGATGATGAAAAACACTGTGATTGTTACGGTGGTGGTGGCTGTTGGCCAGCTGCTCACATCGGCCATGGCGGGTTTCGCTTTTTCCTATCTGGAGTTCCGGGGCAGAGAGACGATTTTTCGCATATTTTTATTTGCGGTCATGATTCCCTTTCATGTGATGCTGATTCCTACGTTTGTAATTATGAGAGATCTGCATCTTTTGAATTCCCTGTGGGCGTTGATTCTGCCTTGTATCATATCACCCCTTGGAGCGTTTATGATGCGGCAGAGCTATATGTCTGTGCCCAGATCCCTTGGGGAAGCCGCGTCTTTGGACGGTTGCAACCCGGTTGGAATCTGGTGGAAAATATATCTTCCCCTTTCCAAACCAACCCTGGCTACTCTTGCTATTTTTTCATTTATGCAGACGTGGAACGATTTTATACGCCCGTTGATATTCTTAAACAGTAATCAGAAAATGACACTCACATTGGGACTTTATAATATGATGGGAAATTACGCTACAAACTGGGGCCTTATGATGGCCGCTGTAATATTGAGTATTTTACCGGTCCTTGTGCTGTATCTCTGCCTGCAGGATTTCTTTGTGGAAGGTATTGCCATGGCCGGTTTGAAGGGTTAAATGCGTATATAGACTGGAGCGTATCTGTCCGAATACAATTTTCAGACATGCGCTGGAGAATAAGGAGGGAATCAATGAATTTCGAGGAAAAAATAATACAGGCTACAGAAAAAATATATGAAGTGGCAGAAGAAAAAGCTGATAAGGATCCTATACGTCCAGAGTATCATTTCCATGCGCCAGCACAGTGGATGGATGATCCGAATGGAGTGATCTGGCACAAGGGGTATTATCATATGATGTACAGCCTTAACCCGGACACCGATAAGTATCGGGCCGGAATGGTGTATAAAACAGGTTCATCGCTTTGGAAAACATCTGAGCCTGACTGGACCGGAGGGATTACAGTATGGGGACACGCCCGCAGTAAGGATTTAATACACTGGGAGCACCTGCCTGTGGCCTTATATCCGGAGATAGACAAGGGCGAATATTATATCTGGTTTGGCTGTACGGCCATCAATGATGAAGGAGTTCCGGTAGCAATTTATACCAGCATCGGTTATGAGGACCGTAATCCTACAGATTCCGCAATCCAGCATATCTGGTTTGGAGATGATGAGCTTCTTAAGTGGACACCTGGGACATATGTTAATCCTATTATGACAGAAGAGCTGCATGAGGGGAATAAAATCTGGGAGTGGAGAGATCCTTTCCTATTCCGCCAAAATGGAAAAGCCTATCTCATTCTAGGTGGAAAAGAGGATGAGGAACAGGGCGGAAGGGCAGCGGTACTGCTTTATGAGGCAGAAAATAAGGCCTTTACTAAATGGAAATATAAGGGCGTTCTATTTGAGTACCCGGATAAAAATCTGCGAAGCTGCGAGTGCCCCAATATCGTGGAGATTGGAGATAAGTGGGTGCTTCTGGTTTCTCCTCACGGTCCTGTAGAGTATTTCGTGGGGGATTTGGATGCGGAGAATTGCAGCTTTGTATGGCAGACCAGAGGATTTGTGGACAGAAGCAGCCATTATTACGCTACAAACGTGATTTCGGACGAAAAAGGCCGGAAGCTTATGTGGGGCGCGATAGAGGGTTTCCAGAACACATCCGGATGGAACGGGATTAACTCTCTTCCTAGAGAACTGTCTCTGACAGAGGACGGGAAACTGGGGCAAAGGATTCCCGATGAATTTAGGAGCCTGAGAAAGGGAAACAGTATAAAAGTCTCTGATTCCTGTATTTTAGACAGCGGAACTTTGGAGCTTATTATTTCTCTAGATTCCGGCGCCGGAGGAAAGGTAAAGATTGGAGACAATATAATTGAGATTAAAAATGGAGCTATCCTGGCAGAGAACCATGAAATTCCTGTCGATTTAGAAAGAGAGCACAGGGTTCATCTGTTTGCAGATAAGAGCGTGCTGGAAATTCTCATAGATAATGAGGAGGCATTTACGGCTATGCTTAAGCCAGTGATCCATGATACCGTGATTTCCTGCACAGGTAAGGGAATCGAGCTGGAAGTATTTGAATTAGACACGAAGGATATTTATACAAAGCTTTAACAAAGGCATTGGGAAGGACAGAGCAATGGGCGCACATTATGTAATAGGAATTGATTATGGATCGGATTCCGTAAGGGCAATCCTGGTAGATACACAATCAGCGAAAACTGTAGATACGGCCGTGGCAGAGTATCCAAGGTGGCGGGAAGGAAGATATTGCAATGACAAGATCAGTCAATACCGTCAGCATCCCATGGATTATCTGGAATGTCTTGAAATGATTTTAAAAAAATTACTGGTGGGACGCAGGCATCTGGCAACTGAGGTTGTTGGTATTGCCGTGGATACAACCGGCTCTACAGTGTGCCCGGTGGATGAAAAAGGAACTCCTCTTGCAATGAAAACAGGGTTTGAGGAAGAGCCGGATGCCATGTTCCATTTATGGAAGGACCATACAGCTATTGCGGAAGCGGAAGAGATAAACCATGTCCTGTCCTGTGCGAAGATAGATTATACCAAATATCAGGGTGAGTACTCTGCTGAATGGTTTTGGGCAAAAATCCTTCGTACAGTTCGGCATAATCCGTCTATAAGAGATAACGCCTATTGCTGGGTGGAGCATGTAGACTGGATTGCAGGTGTTCTGACCGGGAACACTCTGCCGGAAACGATTGCACACTGCAGCTGTGCTGCGGGGCATAAGGCATTATGGAATTCTGAGTTTAAAGGGCTACCGGAGCGGGAGACACTCAGTTCAATGGACCCATATCTTGGAATGATTTATGACCGTTATTCACAAAAACCAAAGCATGCAGGGGAGAATATAGGTACTCTTTGTAAGGAGTGGGCGGATAAGCTCGGACTTTCTGAAAATACAGTCATAGGGATGGGATCATTTGACGCACATGCCGGGGCTGTGGGCGTAGGTATTACAGAAAAAACTATGGTGAAGGTGGTGGGTACTTCAACGGTAGATATGATGATAGTCAAGCCGAATACTGTCTCAGGAAAAAACTCTAAGGCTTATTGTGGGCTGGCGGAGGACTCTATCATTCCTGGTTTTATGGGGGTAGAGGCAGGGCAAAGTGCTTTCGGAGATACTTATGCGTGGCTGAAACGCTTTCTTACGTGGCCTCTGGAGTCTTTTGATATACCGGAGGAAATCCTTGGGAAAGAAGCAAAGGGCAGACTTTCACAATATCTATGCGTGCAAATGCTGAGAGAACTGGAGAACCAGGCCATGGAACTGCAGGAAGATGAGTTGACAGCTCTGGACTGGTTTAACGGGCGGAGGTATCCACGTCTCAACGAGAGCATTACCAGTTCTATTACAGGGCTTACCCTGAGCACGATGCCGCCTTCCGTCTATCGGGCACTGGTTCGGGCTACTGTTTTTGGAAGCAGGAGAATTTATGATTCTCTGAAAAATCTGGGGATTGACATACAGCGCATCATTTGCGTGGGAGGGATTGCCCAGAAATCATCTTATATTATGCAGACTCTGTGTGACAGTTTGAATGTTCCCATTATGGTGTCTGCGGAGACGCAGAGCTGTGCCAGAGGGGCGGCCATCTATGCAGCAGTTGCCAGCGGCTTATATGAAGATATTTCGGAGGCTCAAAAGGAACTCTGCGAGGAGTATCACCCTACGTATCATCCTGATAAAGAGAACGGGCGGATTCTGGAGAAAAAATACAGGCTCTATTGTGCGCTGGGGGATGTGACGGAGAAAAGGCTTCTGGGAGAAATGGAATAGAAGTATATGATAAATGCAGGCTTCGTAATATTTTTGGAAGTTACCACTAATTGGAAAAAATGCTATAACATATGTCCAATTTATGATAAATTACATATTAGAAAGATTTAACTTTTCAGTAGTGAATATCGTAACTATAAAGGGTACCCAACAGTTATGAAAAAGAATATTACGAAGTGAGGAAGCGCTATGCAGAAGGGGTTAAATAATCAAAAAATCCAACAGACAAATCGTTCATTAATACTTGAAATGATCATTGACAGAGGGGTGGCCACCCGCAAAGAAATGGTGGAGCTTACCGGGCTGCACAAACCTACGATAACAAATATTGTCAACGAGCTTCTGGAAATGAATGTTATTGAAGAGTGTGAGGCTCCCAGACAGGAAGGGCAGAGAAAGGTGGTGGGCTTTGCCCTCAAAACCCAGAAAATTAAAATTCTGACGGCCAGATGGGCCAGATCATTTTTTGAGGTGGCTCTTTATACCCTCTCCGGGGAAATAAGCGACACAGAAAGATGTGACGTGGAGCCGGAGGAAAATATAGAGCTTACAGCGCATAAAATACTGGAGTCTATCAACAGTCTGCTTGACAGGCATCATACAAGCCATGTGCTCGGCATGTGCATTGGTGTCCCAGGTCCCTATATTAAAGGTGAGAAGCACGAGGCTCTTGTGGCGGGCTACGACAATCTACAAAAGATAGATATTCAGAAATATTTTGAGGACAAATTTCCCTTTCCTGTGATGACCGAGCATGATGCTCATCTTTCCGCATTTGCAGAATGGAAAAACATGTCTCAGAAGGAACGCAGCAACTGCAATTGTATGATGGCTCTGCAGTCTCTGGGAATTGGAATTGGTGCAGGTGTGATTCTGGATGGGAAAATTGTGGAAGGAGCTTTTGGCATTTCTGGTGAGATTGGTCAGATGGGAATACTTTTTTCCGGTGCCAAAGGAAGAAACGGAGCTAAAGGTGTGCTGGAGAATTATGCGTCCTTTGCCAGTGTGAAGCGATACATACGAACACGACTGTTTGAGTTCCCTGGCTCCAGCCTTTCTGAGGAAAGCAGCTACGAGGAAATTGTAGAGGCATATTATCATCACGACCCCCTTGCGGAGTGGGCTTTTGACGTCGTTGCGTGGCATCTGGCATATGGTCTTATAAATACTGTATTTGTCATCAATCCAAGCATTATCATTATTGGGCCGGATTATCCCAGATCAGAACGGTTTGTGGAAAAAATCAAACAGGCCTTCCGTGAGATGATGGATGAGAGAATCAGCAGCAGAGTGGATATCCGTCTTTCTACGATTGAAAAGGACCCGACCCTTGAGGGAGGTTACAATTATGTCATTGATATGTTTATCCATAACCATCTTCTGTTTGAAAGGGTAAAAGAGATAATGGACGGACATTCCGGGGATTTTCTGCAGGAATAGGGAGCAGCCATATAAGAAGTCGTTATGCTAACTGACAATGGGCTGGGCAGAAAATACTTCTCATCCGATACCGATTTCAAACGAAATCTGGCGCAGGTTCGCTTACCCAGGCGTGAAAATTACAAAGTCATAAAGTTATTAGAAAGCATGAGGATGAAATATGGAAGCAAGAAAGAGCAACGAACTGTCCTGCTGGGCATATAAAATACGCAGGACAGTTCTGGAGACTATTTATACTGCAAAATCCGGACATATTGGTGGCTCTATGTCGATTGCGGAAATTTTAGCAGTTTTATATTTTGATCGGATGAAAATAGAACCGCAAAATCCGGAACTGAAAGAGCGTGACCGATTAGTCCTTTCAAAAGGCCACTGTTCCCCTGCACTCTATGCGGCACTGGCTTTAAAAGGTTTTTTCCCTATGGAGCATTTAAAAACATTCAGGGATATAGACAGTGATTTGTCCGGACATGTTGAAATACACGTTCCGGGAGTGGACATGTCTGCGGGCTCTCTTGGTCAGGGGCTTTCCGTAGCTCTTGGAATGGCGATGTTCGCAAAAACGAATCACTATGATAATCGCGTGTTTGCTATCCTGGGAGACGGGGAAATACAAGAAGGACAGGTATGGGAGGCTGCCATGGCGGCAGGCTTTTATAAAGCAGATAATCTGACGGCCTTCGTAGATAATAATAATATTCAATTGGATGGTTATCTGGATGAAGTTATGTCTCCATACCCTATCGGAGAAAAGTTCCGTGCTTTTGGTTGGAATGTCATTGAAGTGGATGGCCATGATGTGGTCCAGATTGACAGCGCGGTAGAGCTTGCCGCCTCTATAAAGGGAAAACCTACTGTGATTGTGTGCAAAACAGTTAAGGGTAAGGGTGTCTCTGTTTTCGAAAACCAGGTGAAGTTTCATGGCGGTCAGCCGACGGCTCTGGAGTGGGAGATAGCGTTTGCTGAGATTGACAGTAAGATTGCGGAAATGGGGGCTTGAAGCATGGGAGAAAAGATTTCTACAAGAGAGGCATATGGCAGGGCTCTGGCTGAATACGGAGGAAACCCTGATATATACGTGTTTGATGCGGACTTAAAAAAATGTACCATGACGGAATATTTTGCAGAGAAGTATCCGGAGCGTTTCTTTAATATTGGAATCGCGGAGGCGAATATGGTAAATATAGCCGCTGGGTTTGCAGCCTGCGGCGGGACGGCGCTTGTGCATACTTTTGCAATCTTTGCCGCGGGCCGTGCTTATGATCAGGTACGGAATGGTGTGGCTTATCCGGGATTGAATGTAAAAGTTGTGGGAAGTCATGCGGGTCTTACAGTGGGCGAGGACGGGGCAACACACCAGGCTCTTGAGGACATCAGTCTCATGAGGACTATACCTGGGATGACGGTGGTGGTTCCAAGTGATGCTCATGAAACAAGATTGGCAGCCAAGGCGATTCTGGAAATGGAAGGCCCCTGTTATTTTAGAACAGGAAGGTGCCCGGTGGAATGTGTCACGGATTCAGTGGAAGGCTATGAGTTTGAAATTGGTAAAGGTGTGACGCTTGCTCCGGGTGATGATGTAACCTTGATTGCCTGCGGACTTATGGTAGAGGAAGCATTAAAAGCCCGGAAGCTTTTAGAGAAGGACGGAATTCAAGCCAGAGTAATAGATATGCATACGATTAAGCCGGTTGACAGCGAAGTGATCATAGCAGCGGCCAGGGAAACGGGGGCTATTGTTACGTGTGAGGAACACAGCGTGATTGGCGGATTGGGAAGCGCAGTAGCAGAAGTTCTGGCAAAATCTGACTATCCGGTACCGCAGGAGTTTGTGGGAGTGGATGATGTATTCGGCCATTCCGGTCATGCATGGGATTTGCTTGAAAAATATGGACTGTCCCCGGAGGAGATTGCGCGGAGGGCAAAGACTGCTATAGTGAGAAAACAAAAGAATAAGAGGAATGCCTGAGATGACAAACAGGCCGTGATCGATTCAAAATAAGTGTGAAATAATGGATAGCAAAGACAGAATTCGATTATACAGGATGAGAGTAAATTATGAGAACCAATACATATACCAGATTTATAGGCTTTTCAAATAGTGAGATAGCAGTTTTGACAGAAGAAGATTATTTTGGAAGCTAGCTATTGAATAATAGAGCTACATTAAAAGAATAGGAAGCAAGTTTGCCCCTCATCCAGTAAAAGATTTGACACGGAATTTTTCCTGTGATAAGGTGAAGAAAAGGAAGGGGGAGACGTACGATGAATGTAATGCCTGTCTCAGAAATTATTGGAAGAGTAGCAGAGATTTGTAAAAAGAACGGCATTAAACGTTTGGATTTATTTGGTTCTTTTGCCACAGGTACGGCTGCGCCCACCAGTGATATTGACTTTGTGGTTTATGGGTGTGAGGATATATGGAAGCTTGAAAAGGCGCTGGAAGAAATCGACACACTCCGAAAAATTGATATTTTTGACTATGACAGCATTTCTAATGAATTTCTGCTGGAGGATATAAAAAAATATGGAAAACAAATTTATTAACAGATACAATACATTTTGCAGAAGCCTGAAAAATCTGGAAAAAAGCAGGACTGCTGATCCGAAAGCGGATTTCGTGTTGGAAGGGACAGTGCTGAATTTTAATCTTACCTTTGATATATCATGGAAAGTGATGAAGGATATTTTGGTGAAAAAGCTAGGAATTCTCGACTTTGCTATTGGCTCGCCGAGAGAAACTTTGCAGCAGGCTTTTACAAATGGTATTATCGATGATGACCGATGGCTGCAGATGCTACGGTGCAGAAACCAACTGGCTCATGATTATGATGGGGTTTTTGCGGCGGAAAAATTCAAGGACATTATAAATGTGTATTATCCGCTGTTTTATAAATTAAAGAATGAGGCCGAAAAATATTATAAATAAACAAAATTACAGGGAAAGCCCAGTGGATTATCCGCTACGGGCTTTCCCTTTGATTTTCCTACAACTGTCTATTCCTCTCATGATATTATTCCGCCGGGAAGCAATGATATTCGTTTTTAAAAACATTCGTATATCGCTTTAGAAGGTGAAGGCGTATCTTCGGCGTGGGACAAGGAAACTACCGGGGTATTGGCACTGGCCGAATAATGGGCTTGGGTGCGGTATGCCAGATGGAAATACTTTGAACTGGTTATAAAAAAGGCAAAAGCCACCTGTGAAAATCCAGGAGGTAATATAGAAGATCATTTTCGTGACGTCACGAAAATGATAAAGTTGGCTAAAAATGCAGAGCGTGAAGTTAAGGAGTATGATTTAACCAGGTATGCCTGTTATTTAATTGCGCAAAACGGTGATTCAAGAAAAGATGAAATCGCCTTTGCCCAAAACTATTTTGTAATTCAGACTAGAAAGCAAGAAATTGTTGAGGACTGGATTAATAGAGATACACTAAAATTGGTTCTTTTGCGACAGGTACGGCTACGTCCACAAGTGATCTTGACTTTGCGAAAGTGGATGATGTATTCGGCCATTCCGGACATGCACGGGAATTGCTTGAGAAATACGGACTGTCCCCGGAGGATATCGCACAGAGCGCAAAAAATACTATAGTGAGAAAGCAAAAGAATAAAAGGAATGCGTGAGATAACAAACAGGCAGAGAGACGATAAAGGGAAGGAGTCCTCTGGTAACGGAGCTGGTCAGAACTGACCTTCCCAATGCAATGGATAGACAGAATCCGGAGTATCACCATTGCGATATGGGAAAGTCTTATGTGTATTTCGAGGGCACGTACCGCCTTCAGGATTTTTTTGCTTTTTCCCCCAGCTTGAATTTCCTTAACTGTATAATGTATATGATATCGAAGATAGAGCAAATTACGCCCATAAGGACAATATAAATATTGAAATCCTGAATTATGCCCATCTGAATAGCCGGAGCCAGCGTGCCGATCCACTTTGCGACTGCCATGAGCATGGTCTGGCCTTTTGTTGTATTTCTGGTATACAAAGCGGTCAGAAACATAATGGACATGGCTGCGTTCTGAGCAAAAGCGGAGTATTGAGCTGCCGGAATACCTTTAAAATGGAAATAGAATGCCAGCTGAATTACAAAACAGGATGCCACCGATAATATGGAGAATGGCATAAAATACTTCTGTGCTTTAGCCGGAAAATTCTTTTTTTCAAACTTAAAATAGGTAAACAGGATTACAGCGTCCAGTATAAACCATGAGATATTTGCAATTTCCTGTACATTAAAGTGACCGCTCAATCCCGTATCAATACTGTAAATCAGCTCCCATGCAAAATTCAATCCCAAAGCAAACAGCGGCATTCCGCAGACCTTATCCTTGAAGCCTTTGCGTATCAGCTCTATATATACAATAGACCAGGCAATTCCGCTTATTGCAGTTAAAAAAGTGACCATAAAAATTCCTCCTTAAAATTATTGCATCATTTGTTACATCAATATTGTATAATGGAAGAACTTCAAGAACAAGATACAAAACAATCGGAAATGTTACATCACGAGGAGAAATCATCATGAGAGAATTTCAGAATGAGCAGCGGGAATTCAGCAGAGAATGCCTGTTGAATGCTTTGCTTGCCCTTATGGAAAAACAGGAGTTCAGCAAAATTACAATTACCGGGTTATGTAAAAAAGCCGGTGTTACCAGACTGACTTTTTATCGCCATTTTGATAGTAAAGAAGATGTCCTTCAAGACTATTTTTATAAAATTTTTCAAATCTTCTTTCAGGAATGTGTTCTTAACAGTTCGTATTCGTTCACAGAAACTCTGAGTCGATGTTTTGATTACTGGCAGGAAAACAGACAGTATATTCTTTTACTGGAGAAACATAAGATTATTAATCTCATCTATCAGCCGTTTGAAAGTTGTTTAAGTCAGATGCTTCAATATTCAGATAGTTTTATGGATAACGAATATTTCATTCAGAAATTTATGGAAGGTGGTCTTCTATTGGTGCTGTTGGAATGGATTAAGGATCCCAATGGAATGACATCTCACGAAATGGCGGAATTGTTAATGCGAATTTTAGCAAAATAGCGCTCACTCCGGCAGACTCTCCCCCACACACAGCACACCCCACCCCAGCTCATTATTCGGCCACTGCGCATACCCCGGCAGCTTTCTGGCACCTCTCCGCAGATATGCCTTGACCTTTTCTCCATAGAGAAAGGGATCATTTCCATCCACGATTCCCCACTGCATCAACAGCGCCGCGGCGCCGCTGACAAATGGCGCCGCAAACGAGGTCCCTGTCACTGCAGCATAACCACCGCCCGCTCTTGGTGCTACGATATCCACACCGGGCGCGGCCAGATCCGGTTTGCGGTAGGGCAGGAAGTCACTGCCTCTGCCGGAGAAATCCGCATAGGCATTTACCCTTGAGTCATAGGCTCCTGTCGTGATAACTCTTGCGGCAGTAGAGGGAATGGTCAATGTCCCTGTCGCCCGGGGAAAGTAAAAGGCAGTTCCCCGGTTCAGTACATTTCCTCCGGGAAGCCAGAAATAATACTCTCCATCCTTTATATCCCTTCCACGTAAAATAATCTTCCACACACCACTGTCCACATAATTCCCTGTGGGGATAAAGTCAAAATAAATCTCCTGTGTGACATGATATGGCCCCGGTTTTCCGTAATAAATCAGCAGCTCCGTATTTCCGGCGCGATAGCGCTGAGGTCCGAGATTTTCATAGAGAGGCCCAATCCGCGTCCCGGAAGGATTTTCCAAATAGATATTCATTCCATCCTCATAAGATTTCCATAGCTGTACATTCAATGCCGGTTCATAAGCTCCCACGCCAAGCTCAATTTCCTGCATTTCACCCTGGGCAAGCCGTCCGCCGGTATGCAGGGCCTGGTTTCCGTTATTTCCCGTGCCCGTGCAGATGACAAGCCGCCCGATACTCGATACATTGTCCAGATATGTTTCCAGCAGGGAATCTCCTCTGTGGGAACCGTAATTATTTCCGAAGCTTAAATTGATCACCATAGGCCGGCCCAGGTCTTGGGCCTGGCGTACCAGATAATCAACTCCCTGGATGAGCTCTGTTGTCCTTGGGAAAGAATCCTGTCTGGGAACAGCCAGCTTTACCACTAAGAGGTCACTCTCATAGGCAACTCCCCGGTTCAGCCCGTCCGAGGCTCTGCCGTTTCCAGCCGCGATTCCAAGAACCGCCGTGCCATGTCCGCTCACGTCTGTGCTGGGGACAATCCGGCGGCCTTCATTTTCCGGCAAGGCAAGTGCCTCATTAATCTGCGCCGAAGTATATTCTGTCCCCAGAAAAAATCCTTCCGGCGGCTGTCCGGCCACACTTTGATCCCATAGCTTAAGAATCCTGGTGGTCCCGTCCGGGTTGCGGAAATCAGGATGGCGGTAATCCACGCCCGAATCGACTACGCCTACAAGGGTGCCAGACCCGGATAAAGCATCATTGCCAATCTGCACAGAACTGATGCAGCTTGCCTGCTTAGCCTGATAGATTGCAAAATACATCCTTTTGGGCTTTTCCACGAATTCTACCTGCGGCCGCTGCGAATAGGAGTCCAGTTCGCTTTCAGGCAGAGTGACTACGGCATAGCCGCCGAGCAGCGGGACCACCGTGAAATTTTCCCCTGTAAGACCCTCCGGCGGCCCACTGTATTTCACAATCACGTCCCAGCGTCTTAGAGCTTCATTAAAGCCTACGTTCAAATTGCGGGATTTTTCACGCTCCTCCGGTGTGGCATCCATGGCAAGGTTCAGAAGGTTATCAAGCTTTTGGTCAGGCATTATTGGCGGCTCCGATGATACATATTCATTGTTATTATATGTCAACATGTGATTTGATGACATGGCAAGAGTTATTTAAATGACATGGTAAGAGTTCCACATCATATGAATGGAATCTGAACAATCAGAGCGCGTAGAAAGACTGTGAAATTCAGGCGGACTGGACAGAAAGGATTGGGGCGCTCAAGGGCCAGAAGTGGCGTTCTCCCAAAGTGTACTGATATAGCCATATTCATCCACGATGGTTGCAATATATACCGTATCTTTCTGCTCGTCTATACCAAGCTTCAGATAATTTGCAGTATTGCCGTTTGAAGAAAGTTCGTAAATGTAATAGATATTTTCGGCGTTTGGTTCTCCGAATTCCCTTAAAAAATGAGAATAACTTTGGGAGGTTTTAAAAAACTTAAGAACATCTTCCTCAGTTAAAGTCCGTTTGAACGGCGTATACTTATAAGGATATCCATCAATTGCCCGGACTTCGCAGTCAAGAGCATAGTCTGTGCAGACATAGAGCCCAGGAGATTCGGGCCACTGGGCACCATCATCGCCATACTGTAAAGCGCAGAAGTAATCAGCAGAGAATAAAACAAGCCCGTTAATCCCAACCTTTTCTTCGTCAAAATCATTTTCATACATCAGTTGGAACCAACACCAATAATACGTCCCATTTGAAACCACAGGAAAAGAAGAATCTGCCATTGAACTGCGGTCCCCATATTTGCTGCTGTATTCGCCATGAACTTTTCCGCCGTCCCGCTTACAGATATCTGTGGGACCAGGATAGGCTTTCAGCAAAAGATCAATCTGCTCGTCAAGATCAGTGGCGGTTTTCTGGATATATGGAGAAAATAAGCTGCGAATGGTTTCTTTGTTTCGGGTGTCTAGTGCATCGAAAAAACAATCTACCGCCTCATTGTAGGTTCTTTCTTCAAAACTGACGTATGGCTCTTTGACGGCTTTGTTTTTTGCAATGCCCGCCAAGTCTTTAAGCCGCGCGCATCCGGTGCAGGAAGTACAAAAGATCAACACCAAGAGCACGGTTAAACGCAAAAATCCTATTTTTTTCATTCTTTAATCTCCAGGTATGCATTTCATTTTATCAAAAATACCTTCATTATATTGAAAGAGCCATTGCTTGAAATCAATATTAATTGAAAGCTCCATTACATTGAAAGCACCGTAATTGAGTGGCCTGCCTTAGTTTAAAATTCTTTCATTGATATCATATTGTATATTATAATATCATACTTGGTTTAGTTTTTCAGCTAAATATGTGGGAGGATTTAGGTGGAAAGTTCATGTTCTCAAAAGAGTTATTTACATTCGATAGTGACTTGTGTGCATGATTTTTGAAACTCCCTGGTAATTTGTTTGACACGGAAATTTTCCTGTGATAAGGTGAAGAAAAGGAAGGGGGAGACGTACGATGAATGTAATGCCTGTCTCAGAGATTATCGGAAGAGTAGCGGAGATTTGTAAAAAGAACGGTGTTAAACGGTTGGATTTATTTGGTTCTTTTGCGACAGGTACGGCTGCGCCCACCAGTGATATTGACTTTGTGGTTTATGGGTGTGAGGATATATCCAAGCTTGAGAAGGCGCTGGAAGAAATTGATACGCTCCGAAAAATATTATAAATAAACAAGATTACAGGGAAAGCCAGCAAATTATACGTTACGGGTTTTCCCTTTGATTTTCCTACAACTGCCCATTCCTCTCCCGATATTCCACCGGTGAGCAATGATATTCATTTTTAAAAGCATTCGTATACCGCTTTACATTCTTATATCCCACTTCCTCAGCCACCTGGTAAATCTTTAAGTCTGTCCCCGCCAGCAGGGGCAGTGATTTCTTCAGTCTCAGCTTTGTGAGATATGTTTTATAGTTTTCTCCGGTACATTTCTTGAAGTAATAACTGAAATAGCTTGGATTCATGTAAACAATGTCTGCCAGATGTTTCAGTGTGATCTCTTCCTGATAGTGTGTTTCCAGATAATGCTTAATGCGGGCAATATCTGTATCTGTGGAATCCTCACAGCAAGCCCGGATAAACTCTCTATAATAATTGAGAAATAAGTGTTTGAGCTGCCGGAAGGTGTTGCATTTCTGGATGTCACGTACAAATTGGTTATAGTGCTCGTCTGAGTCATTTGTAAGCTGGTATTTCTCCATATCACCCCGCAGGCTGCTGGCAAACATGAGCACGCGGTTTATCACGGACTGTGCGTTGCTGTAGTGGATATGGAGGATAATTGAGATGCATTCCTCCAGCTTTTCGTTTATATCCGGCTGTAGTCGTCAAAGGAATAACGGAAATCCTGTTTCAGACGGCAGGACACGTTTA
Organism: Blautia schinkii DSM 10518; assembly: GCA_000702025.1. GTDB lineage: Bacteria > Bacillota > Clostridia > Lachnospirales > Lachnospiraceae > Blautia_A > Blautia_A schinkii. The sequence goes on along the minus strand of KL370852.1, from coordinate 249,263 downwards.
TGGTTTCTTCCGTAAAGAAATACTGGCTTACAGCGTGATATGCGGTGGAGAACGAAAAGTTTATTTCCTCCAAAGAGGAAACTACTTCGCCGATTCCTGCCAGCACTTCTGTCTGATATTTCTTTTTTAGTTCCCCACGGCTTTCAATCAGGTATTTCTCAACGGAATCCAAGGATTCCGGCGGATTTATTAAAAACAGATAATCCAGGGAATTGTTTTTACGACCCAGGAGGAGGCTGCGGGAGAAACTATCGCAGCGTTCTTTGAGAAAATTAAAGGATGAAAAACGCAGGAGCTCAAAATGTTCAAAGGGAACCTTCCGCAATTCCTTCTGTAAATGAAGGGGAATGAGGAAGGATACGCATACAAAGGACATATCGGAAGTATCCAGCCTGCGTTCGTTGAGAGCACTGCGGAGATTTTCTTCGTGTATGATGGTATGCTGCTTTATATCCTGTGTCAAAAGCTGGGTAGATATTTTTTCGTTTAATTTCTCAAAGTAAGCTACTTTGTTCTGTTTGTCAAAAAACTGCAGGGCCTTTATAAGTGTACGCTGCAGGTCTACTTCATTGACCGGCTTTAAAAGATAGTCAACGGCATCATGAGTGAGAGCATGCTTAATATAAGAAAATTCCCGGTAACCGCTGAGAAATATGATTCTGGTCAGCAGGGCGGATGAGGATATTTCAGTGATAAGTTCCAGTCCTGTTTTTCCCGGCATTTGGACGTCGGTAATCAGGATATCCGGCTTCAGCGTAAGGATTTCCTGCATTGCCTGTGCGCCGTCAGTGCTGCTTCCGATAATCTCCAAATCCATAGAAAAGGATGAAATCATTTTTCGTAAGCCCTTAATGATGATTGGCTCGTCATCTGCAATATATAAAGTAGCCATAAAAAACCTTCTTTCTTAAGCAGTCCCTTTATCCAGGGGCAGGTGGAGCAGGACGATTGTGCCGATTTCCGGGATTCCTGTGATTTTAAGCCCTGTGTCATTCCCGTAGCGCAGCCGGAGCCGGGAAGCCACGTTTACCAGTCCGATACTGGAGGCGGCAGGAAGTTCTTCGGAGGAATCCGTGTCAAAAGCTGTGTCAAAGGCTTTATTCAGGCGAAGCTCCGTATCCTTTGGAATACCGATGCCGTCATCCATGATTTCAATTGTAAGAATCCCGTTCTTTTCCTTTGCATGAATAGAAATCGTGCCATAGTCACGCCCGGGAAAGGCGTGGAGGACAGCGTTTTCAATCAAGGGCTGGATAATGAGCTTGGGCACCCGTGCCTGCAGAAGCGTTCTGCCTATGTCTGTCTCCAAAACATATTTCTGTTCATACCGCAGAGTTACCAGTGAAAAATAGTCCTTCGCGTTTTCAAGCTCCTGGCTGAGAGGGACGATTTGCGCCTGGCGTTCAGTAAGGTATTGAAGCTGGCTGGAAAGATGTGCAATCATATCGGCGGCTTTCCGGTCCTCGGCATCCAGTGCTGTCATACGGATGATTTCCAGTGTATTATACAGGTAATGGGGGCGAATCTGCATTTTGAGTGCGTCCAGCTCGGCTTCCTTTTGCTTTATTTTATAAATATAGGCCTGGTCAATATAGGACTTGAGATTTTTTGTCATTAAATTCAGCGTAGAGGCAATTAAAGAGAATTCGTCATTGCTGCTGCAGGTCAGTTCGATATCCAATTCACCGTGTTCAATCCGCTTCATTGCATCCGTGATGTCCTTTACTGGTGTGACAATTTTCCGGCTGTATAGCCAATAGACAAAAAACAGCAGTACAGGACTGATGATCACAATCAGAATAATCTGTCCGTTGGCAAGAACTCTCATGGGACTGGCAGCTTCGTAGGGTACGGTGGTAAATAAAATCCATTGGGCAATAGGAATCTGACGATAGACAAGATAGTCGCCGCGATATTTTTCCACCCCGGAGCTTTCCCATTGGGAGACGGTTTTCAGATATTTCCCGGGATCCACAGGATTGCTGCTGTCTGCCGTGGTGTATACCGTATTAAAATCCTTGTCTGCCAGATGGTACTGCTGAATTGTGGTATCCACGAGAGGTGTTAAAAGCGCCTCCAGCTGGCGGAAGTCCACATCTATGAGCAGAGTTCCAAGCACCTCCTCAGATGCCTGAGAGACGGTGGCTGTATTCATATAAGAACGGACCAGGGTTAAAATCTTCTGACCTTTATTTTCCCTGAAATATACGTGCAGGGAATCCGTGTCCGTTAAATTCTCTTTGGTTTGCGCGTCCGATAATGCCACATCGGGAAGGGCAGCGGCATAGGAACGGGAAACCGTATAGGCTTCACCACCGGAAACAAGGAAAGATACACGGTCAATATAATTGCTTTTATATAGGATTTCCGAAAGCATGTGGTTGATATTAGCCTTAAGTTCCGGGCTGTGCATCTGCCTGTCGGTGAGGACGCTATGCAGGTAATGCCCGTCTGAGGTACGGTATTCATATATGTTTTTGGAAAGCATATCATATTCAGCAAAAAGGTCTGAGAGATTTCTGCTCATATAAAGGGTGGACTGCGTGACATTATTTATCAACGAATCCTGCAGATAATCTCCTGTAATTTTAATTACCAGGCTTGTGAGGAGGATAAAGGGAACGAGGCCGAGAATAAAATATCCGAACACAAGCTTCAGTAGAAAGTTATGAGTATGTTTCTGCATAGCTGCTCCAATACAGGTCAAGTTGTTTTACGGCTTCTGAAATATCGGTCACGCCAAGCATGACCAGCTTTAGGATTTCGTCATAAAAATTCATAAACTGCGGAGGTGTGTTTAAATCACCTAAATAAGCAGATTCCACATTTGCGTAAATATATTCCGCCCGTAGAGATTGGGTTATTTCCAGTGAAGGGTAAAGCACTACCTGCGCAGTGGTGCTGAAGGTGCTGGTAGCCTGCAGTACGGAGCGGTATTGTTCTTTTTCGTAAAAAAATGACAGGAATTCCTGCACAGCTTTAAGCTTTTCCGGAGAAGCTGCGCATTGTGAGGAAATGCACCAGTAGCTGATTGTTGCGTTTACTGCTGTAGGGTTTCCTGATTCATCCGGCAGATAAAACCAGCCAAGGGGATAATCTGGGTCAAGCTCTGTGAGCAGGGAGAAAAATCCCGGGTTTGTATAGACCATTGCCGCCTTTTCGTTGGTCATGACAGCCGGAAGCTGGCTTTCATTGAGATGGGAGTAGGACTCGATCACATACTGCTTTTCAAAAAGCTCCCTGTAATTTTCCAGCATTTTCCGGATTTCCGGACTGTCAAATGTGGTAATATTTTGATTACGCTGAGAGAGCCAGTCAGGATTTTCGGAAAGCACCAGGGAAAAATAGTAATTGCCCCAATTATTCCAGGACTGTGTATCGTTTCCGGCAAAGGCTATGGGAGTTACTCCCTTTAATTTTAAAGCTTGACACACGTCCAGAAATTCCTGATAGGTGTCAGGAGGCGATAAATTCAGCTTCTCAAATAATTTTTTGTTATAGATGATACCGTTAATGGACGAAAATACAGGCAGTGCGTAGCATGCGTCGTTCTCCATATAAGGGGAAGCCAACAATCTGGATAGCTCCCCCGGGATTTGACCAAGCTTCCCGGCTTCCACATATTCCCGCGGATTAATAATTTCAAAAAGCTCCGGCAATGTCCCTGCGGCTTCTTTTGCGTTGATAAATTCTGAATAGCTGCCTTCTGTGCAAAAGTCCAGACGGATATCGTACTCAGGGTTGAGAACAGAGAAATCGTTTACCGCTCTTTCCACGGAGGCAATCCAGTTTGTATCCCGCCCGTAGAATGAGAAATCAAGAGCAAGATGTTCCTTGGGTTGGGGAGTCTCCCGGCTATAGGATGAATTGTCTGCGCATCCGCTGAAAACAAGGAGAAAGCAAAGGAATATGGCTGGAAAATATCTCATAAAAACTCCTATTCATACAGTTTTCTTCATTATAAGTCGAATAATTAAATATGAAAAGGTTATTTTTTTGGAAGTTAGGGCTGTTATTTTGGTAAAGACAGAATCTGGGTTGCCAGAGAAAAACAGACTTGCTATGATAGGCTCATTCAAAAAACACTCAAAAAATGATTGGAGGGCAAAAACATGAAAAAGAAAGTTTTAGCGGCAATGTTAACTGCAGCTGTGGCTGCGCAGACATTTGCAGGCAGTATGCCGGTCTTGGCAGCGGAAGAGGGCAGTGTGGAGAGCCTGGAGGTCTGGTATGACGGCAGTGAGGCAGTCAATGATGCAATGGTAAGCTTTTTCGAAAACTACGAGTCGGTTTCGGGAGTTAAACTTACTTATACCCGTATGGACTTAGATTCCATCCATGATAAGGTGATTGCAGCAGCGGCAGCAGGTAACACACCGGACCTTGTATTCGGACTTCCTGAATGGATTTCTGAGTTTAATGCCATGGGTATTACAACAGATTTGAATTCTTATGTGGAAAGCTGGGAGGACAAGGAGCAGTTTTATGAGAATGTTATGGATACTATGATGGTAGACGGGAAATATGTGGCTTTGCCATGGTCTAGTGCGGTTCGTGCGCTTCTGGTACATGATACCATAAACGAGACTGCCGGTGCAGAGGTTCCGGCTACCTGGGACGATGTACTGGCTCTGGAGGGATACCGTGATGCTGCCGGGGCATATCCATATGGCCTGACCTGTACTACCGCGCGTGCGCCTCAGGAGCTTCTTGTATATCTGGCACAATACGGGCTGGAAATCTGCAGTGCCTCTGAGAACGGCGGATACCGCAACACCTGGCAGGAGAACGAGGAGGAGCTGGAAAAAGCAACAAAGGTATTCCAGTTTTATAAAGACCTGGTGGCAAAGGGACTTGTAGACCCAAGCTCACCTACCTACGGATGGGAAGAGACAGATGCCAATTTTGCTTCCGGTCTGACAGGAATGTTTACTACAGGAACCTGGATGTATACATATAAAGAAAACTATCCTGACACTATGGCGGATGTTTCCATTCATGAAATCCCGGCACCCGCAGACGGAAAGACTTGTACTTACCTGGAGCCGAAGCCCCTCTTTGTGTTTGACAGAGGTGACAAGGCGAGAACAGACGCAGCCTTTGAGGCAGCAGCATATCTGGTAAGCAAGGATTTCATCAGCACCTGCTTCTCCGACCAGTCACCCAGAAAGGACGTGGAGGGCAAAGACCAGTGGACAGAGGACTTTAACAAGCTGAAAGAAAATGCAGTAGCATTTCCCCCGGTTGTGTTAAGCAATATTACGCAGGCAATGACAGACTCTCTTGCAAAAGCATTACAGGATAATATGGATGCCAAGGAGGTTGCTGTGTGGCTCAGTGATGCGGTGAATGCATCTTTACAGGACTCAGGAGAGTACGGCGAATAATTTATGAAAGAGATTGTAAAGAGGGGCCGGTAAGGCCCTTCTTTCATAATCAGACAGGGAGAGAAATTGCATGAATAAAAAAGTATTAAGTCGTGAAAAACGAAGGAAAAATACAGCCTGTCTTATGCTGATGCCTGCGGTTATTTTTATTGCATTGCTGATCGCATATCCTCTTTGTACAGTGCTTGTGAATGCTTTCCGCCACAAAAACCTAATAAACGATGCTGTAGGCGGATGGGCGGGGCTTGCAAATTATCAAAAGATTTTTGCAGATGAGATATTTCCAAAGGCTGTAAAAAATACATTTATCTGGACAATTGCATGCGTAGCGGGAGAATATCTTATCGGTATGATATCAGCCGTGCTTTTGAATCAAAAATTCAGGGGTAGGGCTGTGTACCGCACTCTGATTTTTATTCCATGGTGTGTGCCCATTGTAGTGGCAGCGTTGGTATGGGACTGGATGCTGAATGCGAATTTCGGTGTGGTGAATTACTTACTTACCACTCTCAATCTGGTTGATAAACCCATTCAGTTTCTCGGGGACAAAAATATCGCAATGCTGTCAGTAATTTTTATTAACATATGGAGAAGTTTTCCTTATTATACAATCTCCTTTCTGGCTGTTCTGCAGGGGATTTCCCAGGATGTTGTGGAGGCGTCTGCTATCGATGGGGCAAACTGTGTGCAGCGGTTCTTTAAAGTTATCCTGCCCCAAATGAAGAGTATTTCGCTTGTGTTGGTATTTTTGCATATTATCTGGACCGCGATTAACTTTGACTTTATCTGGATACTTACAGAAGGTGGCCCGAATTATGCCACAGAGACGATTCCGCTGATGATATACAGATATTCTATGAAAAGCTTTGATGTTGGGGCGGCTTCGGCGCTTTCCACTTTGATTATGGGCTTTATGCTGGTGCTCTTTGTTTTTTATCAAAGGCAGAGGAACAAGATAAGCGAAAGTATGCTGTAGGAGGTATAAAATGGTCAGTAATAAAAAAACAAAATTTATATGCCGGATTCTGACGTATGTGGTTTTGACAATACTTGCGTTTGTCTGTGCGTTCCCTTTTTATTGGATGGTGATTTCTGCGCTGAAGCCGAAATCAGAAATCAGGACCTTAATCCCCACCTTGATACCCCATGCGCCTACAATGGAGAATTTTGTGAATGTATGGGAAAAGACAGGCTTTGGACGCTATATGGTAAACAGTCTGGTGGTGGCAGGGATTACAACATTGATATCCATGGTTCTCGCTATCCTGGCAGGTTATGCGCTGAGTCGCTATTATAAATATAGGGCAGTAAAAAATGTAAGTGCTGTGCTTACTGTTTCACAGATGATTCCGGGAGTGCTTCTTCTGGTGCCGCTGTATCTTATCATGTTTAAGCTGAATCTGTTGGAATCCTATGTGTCCCTGATTCTCGCAAACAGCACCTTTGTACTGCCTCTGGCAACGTATATGATGAGTAGCTTTTTTGACTCTGTGCCCATAGAGCTGGAGGAGTCGGCAGAGCTTGATGGCTGCGGGAAACTGGCTACATTGGTGAGGATTATCCTTCCAGTTTCTATTCCAAGTATTATTTCTGCGGGTTTGTATGCATTTATCAGTGCGTGGAATGAATTTTTGTTTTCCTTTGTGTTTCTTTCTACGGATAAATTTAGAACAGTTACTCCGGCAATCAAGCTTTTTAAGGGAGTGAACACAACGGACTGGGGGAGCCTGACCGCTGCGTCTGTGCTTGCTGTGGTGCCCATTACTTTGATTTTTTTGTTTTTACAAAAATATTTTATCAGCGGTCTGATGAGTGGTTCAGTGAAAGGATAGGTGAATAGAACTATGATAAATGGAAAACGGACAGCAGCTCTTACACCGCCTATGGGGTGGAACAGTTGGGATTGCTACGGCGCTTCTGTTACGGAGAAGGAGCTTTTAGAGAATGCGGAATATATGAGCCATAATTTGAAAAAGTATGGCTGGGAATATGTGGTGTGTGATATCCAGTGGTATGAGCCGGATACGGACGGTAGTGAATACAGGGATTTTGTGCCTTTGTGTATGGATGAATTTTCCCGGCTGATACCAGCGGAGAATAAATTTCCGTCTGCGGCAGGCGGCGTTGGTTTCCGCAATATTGCCGACAAGATTCATGGAATGGGATTAAAATTCGGAATTCATATTATGCGCGGTATTCCCAGACAGGCGGTACATCAAAATACAGCGATAAAGGGGAGCTTTGCAACAGCCAGGCAGATTGCACAGAGATTTTCCGTGTGCTCCTGGAACACGGATATGTATGGGGTGAATCCAAATGCCCGGGGAGCACAGGACTATTATGATTCGGTGATGGAGCTGTATGCATCCTGGGGTGTGGATTTTATTAAGGTGGATGATATTTGTAATACATATTTCAGACCCGATGATTTATATTCGGCGAAAGAAGAGATAGAAATGATCCGCCGGGCAATTGACAAAACGGGAAGAGAGATTGTACTGAGCCTGTCTCCGGGTCCGGCTGATATTGCGTGCGCAGAGCATTTAAAGGAAAATGCTAATATGTGGCGTATTACCGGGGACTACTGGGATCGGTGGGAGGACCTTCTTGATATGTTTAAGCGTTGTGAGCAGTGGGCTTCGCACGCACAGCCGGGGGGATGGCCGGATTGTGATATGTTGCCCCTGAGCCATCTTGCAATCCGCAGCCACGAATGCGGGCTGGGAGAGCGACATACCCGTTTTACCAAGGAAGAGCAAAAAACGATGATGACACTCTGGTGCATCTGCCGTTCTCCGCTGATGTTTGGCGGTCTTCTAACGGATTTGGATGACTGGACTTTTGAACTTATCACAAATGAAAAGGTGCTGCGGCTTTTGGGGCATTCCTACGGGGCGCACCAGGTGAGCAGGACCGGATATTTTGACGGGAATATTCTCTGGAAAAGCTATGATGAGGACGGCTCTGTGTATTTTGCCCTGTTTAATACTTATCAAAAGGACTTCCATGTGGAATACTCTCTGGGGCAGCTTGGTCTGGAGGATGGGGTGTATGAAGGAGAGGAGCTTTGGACAGGGGAGAAATTGGACAGGATAGATAAAAGCCTGGATGCTGTTGTGCCGGTGCATGGGGTGAAGCTTTATAGAATAAAGATGCAGCCTTGTTCCTCCTGAGAAAATTGAATTTTATTGTGATTTCTGACAGATTCTGCTAGACTGTTATCAGGAAAGCACTCATGACAGGAGTGGCAGCCTCCCGAGACAATGGACCGGTACGCCGGAATACATAGGAAGGGAGGTGGCGCTGATGACGGCTTATGAAATCATTTCGATTTTCATCGGGATAGTGGCTCTGCTGATGTCCTTTGGAAGCTTGCTCGTTGCGTTGCTTGCCTTTCTCGATAAGAGAAACCGCAAGAGAAAAAAATAATGCCTCCCCTGTCGGCTAACAGGAGAGGCGCCTCTCATTGAGAGGTAAGTAGCCATCTTGGGAGCATCCACTTTTGGAGTGGGTGCTTTCTTTTTATGTATTTATTATAACGTAAAGTTGGGTAGGTTTCAAGTAGTTTTGGTTACATTTTTGGGGTTCGTTTCACTGCCGATAGTAGCTCAACTGCAATGAGCTTCATGCACACCCAGTAATTTTTCTCCCTCCTGTCCTGCGTTGTCTTTATTTTTTTTGTTATTTCTGTCACATCCATGAGCCAGTCTGTACGCAGCATGCCAAGGGAAAAGCAACGAGAATATTCCTTTAATTCCTGTCGGGTTTTTCCCCGTTCCTTTAAACTTTCCAATAAATGAATGATTATATTTTCGTACACAGGATGCCGGAAGCCAGCTTCTTTACCTTCGTAGGAAAGGGAGAAGGAGGGCGCGTCGGGCTGCTGTGCTTCCTCCATATAGGTTGGGATTTCGGAGGAATCGCGGACGTAGAGGTAGTAGAGTCCGGCAATACAGTTATCTTCTGAGTTTCGGAGTATCCTTCCCAGGCGCTGGATGCGCTGGCGTTCTACAGAAGATGAGGAGAGCACGATTCCCACAGTTGCGGAGGGTAGGTCGAAGCCCTCATCCAGTGCCCGGCAGGTAATGAGAATCCGGGTTTCGCTCCTGCGGTAGCGGTCTAAGGCGGCCTTTTTTGCCTCTTGCTCCATCTGGGAATGGTAGCGTCCGATCTGCCCCGGATATCTGCGGTTTAACTGTTCATAGAGCCTGTCGGCCTGCTCGATACGCTCGCCGAAAATCAGGATTCTGGCATGGGAATCAAGCCCCTCGATAAGCTGCAGGGCACAGTTGATTCGGGCGGAGGCGTTATATGTGATAGTTTTTCTCTGGTACAAAAGAGAGAGAACGGCTTGGGCAAGCTGGTTTACTTTAGCGGAGCCAGCAACCTTAGCGGAGCTGCCGGAACGGGCCAGTTTCTTCAGTGCATGGAAATATCTGGTTCCCTGAAGCTTTTTCAGCGAGGGGCAAAGGATGTTAAGCCGCTTGGTGATGAGAGTAATGCGGTCGCTGAGGAGTTCATATTCCTCGCTCTCATCAGGGGTGAAACGCAACGAAATATGGAAGCATGCATAGGGACGAATATTCTTATGTTCAGCGGCATCCCTGAAAGTATAGCGGTAAATCTCCGGTCCCAGGGCAGGGAGAAGGTATTTTTCATAATCCATAGTCCTTGGTGTGGCGGACAGCCCAAGGGAATAGAAATTCTTTTTGAGTTCTCCAAGGTGCGGAAGGAATTCAAAAATTTTCCGGTTCTCCGGGCTGGCGTAATGATGGCATTCGTCGGCAATGAGCAGGACGGCATACCCCTCGCGGATATCGCTTAGGATATTGCGGGCGAGGGAATAGCGCGCTGAATTAACGACATAGATCATATAGGGGCGCTCCGGGGAATCCTTGTGCAAACCATAATAATAGCCGATTTCATGTCGGGAGATTCCCGCAAGTTTCTGCATGACGCTGCTCCACTGGGAGGTAAGGAAGGTTTGGGGAACAACGATTTTTACCCGGAGGGGCAGTGGGAGAGACGCACGGAGCCTTTCGGCAGCGGCCAGCGCCAGGATGGTTTTTCCTGCGCCCGTAACTACGTTGATGATTCCGCGGCAGCGGTGGGCAGACCATGACTGCAGGCATTCCTCCTGCCAGGGGTATAATTCCAGGTTCATCGTTGGCTCCTTCCTCTGTTCTGACCGCCGCGTTTCCTATATTTAGCAGACGCTATATTTAGCAGACGGAATGACTGTTTCGTGGCAGGAGTTCAATCTTGCTTCCAAAATATATGTTGATTTTTTCCTCTGAACCCCAATAAGCTGTTGAAAATAATCCGATTATTCAGTATACTCAATCTAATGGGCAAGAATGCCCCAACGCTTTAAGCGCCGGGATGAATTGCCAAAAACAGGACGTTGATTAAAAACAATATAAAACGGGAAAGAAGGATTGTCAATGAATTACGAGGATTTGTACCAGAGCTATCAGGCGCTGGCTAAGGATTTGAAGGATAAAACTGCTCTTGTGCAGAGGCTGCAGAAGGCAGTTAATAAGGAAATAGAAAATGGTGATTTGAGAAGCTTTGATAAGGATATGGAGCTTTTGCAGGAAGCTTGCAGCGAGCAGGCCCGGATTCTTGAGGAGATGAAAGCGCTTGTTGCACAGTTTGACCGCCAGGCATATATGGAGGGCGGAGACTATGCAGAGCAGATGCTTGCCTGCTGTGAGGAAAGCGGTGTGGATGTGAAGGGAGAATTCCCGGTTTATGAGATGTTCCCGTATCGTGTGCGTTTCGATGTGGAGAACCTGGATATTTATCTGGACCGTAAGAAGGTGCATTGCCTGCGTCCCGTTAATTTTGTCCAGAGGATTAAGACAGGGCAGGATAAGCTGATGAAGGCTTCCTTTAATGCCAATGTATTTGCAAATGAGCTTGCGGAGGCCTATGATATGGCTGTTCTGAAGCTGGGGAAACGTCCGGAGACGGATTTGTATCTGACGAAGCTTTATAAGCTTTTGGCGCCTATGGGAAGATACCGCAGGGAATATGACCAGCAGAGCTATGCTTTTGACTTGGCCAGGCTGTATGCATCCGGAGTGGAGGAAACGAAGGATGGCAGAAGATTTGAGTTCGGACCCAGCAGAAATATTAACCAGGCTATCAGAATCCTGGACCAGAACGGCCAGGAGCAGTATCTTGCAACTATCCGCTTTTTTAGTAAAATAGATGAGTAATGATTCTTCTGCCGTAATAGGCGGAGAGAAATTGCCAAAGTGAGATTAGAAGTGGCGGAATAGATAAAAACGGAGAAAAGTGAAAAGCAACGGAGAAAAGCGAAAAACAACAGAGAAAAGCGAAAAGCAACGGAGAAAAGAGTAAAGCAACAGAGAAAAGTGAAAAGCAACATAAAATTTGGAGAGAAACATAGGAATTCGGAGAGAAATAGAGGAAGCTGACAGGATGCGGAGAAAATCGGACAAAATCCGACGAAATCCGGGAGAGACAGATATCTCTACTGCCTCAGAACAGATACAGGAGGAGCAAGTTGGAAGTTAATACGATAGAGAAACCAGTAGAAAGCACGCAGGAGGAAACATCCTATATGCAGCTTGCGAAAGGCCAGGCGCCGGATGACGGTGCTTTGCTTGAGGAGCTGTCTGCAGGTATTTCGTTTCTCACGGATTTCTGGAGGGAGAAGTACCTGAGAGAATATATCAGAGAAGGCGGAAGCAAGATAAAATTCGTGACAGGACAGAGAGGCAGCGGGAAATCCCATCTGCTGAAGCTGACTGCCCATCAGGCGAGGCAGGAGAACTATGTCACGGTGGAGTTTTCTGCAAAGGAAATCTGGATGCATGATTTCAAGGAAATTTATCTGGAAATCCTGCGTCAGACCGACCTTCTGGAATGCCTGCGCCGCTGCAGTCAAAAGATTATTGAGAACTGCGGCTTTGATTACAGGGAGATTCCGTCTAATTTGACCTTCATGGACTATCTTTCCCAGGAGGATATGGCAGACGCCATCACGAGAAGGGAGATTCGCCTGCAGCTTAAGAGCATGTTTCTGGAGAATCCCCTCATTGACAACAATTTTGCCCTCGCGTGCAGCCTTCTGACAGGAGGAATCCTGGGGCACCCGATTCTGGAGGAACAGAATAAGGAGCTTCTGCTTGGCTGGATGTCCGGGGACAGAAGCGTGAAGATTGCTTCCCTGCGTTCCTTAGGTCTGTCTCCTGCACGGATAACCAAGGTGAATGCCCGCCATATGCTCCGTTCTCTGGCACAGGTGATACACATGGCTGGATACGCAGGGCTTATGGTGGCAGTGGATGACATGGAGATTCTTATGAGCAAATCAAGCCTTGAGCTGCTGCATTATACCAAGCTTAAGAGAGAAGATACATACGAGAGTATCCGGCAGTTGATTGATGATATTGACAGCCTTAAGAACATTATGTTTGTTTTTGCATTTGACCGGGAGCTTTTAGATAATGAAAATGCGGGAATCAAGTCTTATCAGGCGCTTTGGATGAGAATCCAGAATGAGATTATCAGCAGAAGATTTAATCGTTTTACGGATATTGTGGATATGGACAGGTTGGCAGAGCAGGAATATGCGCCTGAGGTAGTGCAGGAAATGTCACAGAAGCTGGCGGCTGCAGCGGTGAGAGCAGGAATTCCGGCAGAGGCCATTTCCCTTGAAAAAGCCGGGGAAATCCTTGCCCAGTCCAAGGTGGGAGCGCTGGCAATCCCCGGACTTATGAATCAGGCCACACTGGGAGGTGAGAAGCATGTTTGATATGGAAGCGCGTCATGTGATAGAAGCATTACGTTCCGGAATCCCTTCCCGGGCAGTGGGGCAGTATTTTTCGGAAGCCCGCCCGAGGATCATGAAGGAGATATCCGGGGAGATGGACAGGATCTGCGAGACAGGGAAATCCACGGGGAAAATCATCGCAGGTAAATACGGCGAAGGGAAAACGCATCTTCTCAACACGGTTTTCAATCTTGCCCACTCTAATAATATGGTAGTTTCCTACTTATCCTTGAGCAAGGAAGCACCTTTTGATAAGCTTTATCTTTTGTATCAGAAGCTGGTGAGCAATACCTATCTCCCCAGGCATGTGCAGCCGGGTTTTGTGAAGGAATTCGAGAAAATGACGCCCAACAGTCCTTTGGCGGGAGAGATGCAGCTCTACGGTGCCAAGGAGCTGGAGACGGATAAGCTGTATTATGTTCTGCGCTCTTATCTTAACACAGAGGACCAGGACGAAAAATTTCTCCTTCAGGCAGACCTGGAGGGTGATTTTATTACCAATGCTTCTCTGCGCCAGATTTACCGCAGGATTTTCCAGCAGAGAGTAAAATATAATGTGAATTTCAGCAAAACCAAGCATTCCATGGATTATTTTGATTTCCTGAGTCATCTGTTTGTGAAGCTGGGGTATAACGGCTGGGTAATTCTTTTTGATGAGACGGAGCTTATCGGGCGTCTGGGAAAAAAGACCAGGCTTAAGGCTTATAAGAACATGGCGGAGTTCCTTTTCCCCAATGAGCGTCTGGAATCCACCTATACTATGTTTGCCCTGGGTGCGTCCTACGCAGAGGATGTGATTGAATCCAAGCATGAATTCGACACTCTCGCAGAGGTTTACCCGGAGGATATGGAGCCAATGAAGAGCGTGCTGGAAGCTATCATTAATGCAGAACAGCTCAAACCTCTTACCAAGGAGGAAATCGACGAAATTTTAGAGAAGCTTCAGGCATTCCACGGCAGAGCCTATGGGTGGGAGCCGGAGGTTTCCCTGGAGGAAATGGCCAGGGCCACGCAGTCAGGAGGTTACCTTCTCCGCACGAAGATCAGAGCGGCCATTGAATATCTGGATCAGATGTACCAGTATGGACAGGGGCAGGAGGCCGTGATCGGTGAGGTGGACAAAGAGAGTTTCCAGGAGATTCCTGAGCTTGAGGAGTAACTCGCATGAATCAGAACAGGGCGGATTAAATGAAGAGAATAGATTTGGGGAAAATCAAAAAGACACGGTTTGGCTACGAGGAGGTGTTGGACATCGTCCCGGAGCTGTCCTATGAGGAACTGCATGAGGCTCTTGAGGAGATGTGCCGGAAGGGGCTTATCGCTCCGGTGAAAAAATCAGGCAAGACCTCTTTCGTGCCCCAGGTTTTCCGCGAGTATCGTAAGGTGGCTGTAAAACAGGATTACAGCCATCTTTTGCCTGAAATTAAAGGCCTTCATCCAAGGCTTTCCATAGACCGTTATCTAAAGAATCCTAAGGAATTCCAGGACTCAAGGAAATATGTACTTGAGCTTAGCGAGCTGTTCTGGAAGGAGGATGCGTGTCTGGCTCAGTGGATGTCCGTCAAGGAGAAGTCTTATGCCATCTGGGGAGAGGAAAAGTTCCTGGAGAGCAGGCAGGGAAGGGCGCTTCTGGCTTTTCATCATCTGGACTGGGAGGCATTGCACTGCTATTATGCCCCGGAGCCTTTTTTCTGCCGCGTTTTTCAACCTGAGGGAAAAGGAGATGTGCTGATTCTGGAGAATAAGGACACTTGGTATTCCATAGGGAGAGCGCTGAAGGAGAACGGCACAGGCCGGATTTTTGGGATTACTCCGGGAATTTTGGTGTATGGGGAAGGGAATAAGATTACCCGGGAGCAGGAAGGGCTTACAGCTTTTCTGCAGGAGATGGGATACAGCGTGCCGAACGGCAAGGGTTATGATGTGTCGGATACCGTGGATTGTGGCGGGTCAGGCAATGAAGATTATGGCGTACCGGGCGGCATGGTTTATTATGCAGGAGATATCGACCGGGCGGGAGTGAATATTTTCTGCGAGGCCAGGAAGAAGAATCCGGGGCTCTCCATGGAACCTTGCCTGCCTCTTTATCAGGCGATGGTGAAGCGCGCCCTTCTGAAACAGGAGCTGCCGGAGGAGTCCCGGGATGGACGGAGCGGAAACTGGGATGATAGCTTCCTTGAATATTTCTCTGGAGAAAGTCGTGCCCTGGTTCGGAAGGTGCTAGAAGAGAACCGGAGGATTCCACAGGAAATTTTAAATTATCAGGATTACAAGAATATGTGCAGAGGACAGCAATGTTAGAATTTTTAGAAGGTTTTGAGAAACGAATGGGGTTCGCCGCGGTGGTGGATTCTATTGTGAAGCGCAAAAACAGAAACAGTGAGATTGAGGATTGGTTTGAAGGAGAAGAACTGGATAATTTGTTCTTCTCTCTTTTGGTTTATATCATGGAGCAGACCCTCAATGAAAATGAGGACTGTACAATTGAGCGGATGACGGGTTTTCTGGATGATATCCTTCCCCAATATGGCAAGACCCTGTCCTTCGGGCAGGTGCGGCGGCTTACCGAGTATATGGTGAGGGATATCCTTCAGAATAAAGGCGAGGTTAAGACTTATTCCATCATGCATTATGACAAAGGCATGGTGGAGCAGCAGGTCAGGCTTATCAGTGACAAAATCACGGAGGATGGCAGGATTGTCTATCAGCTCACGGATCAGGGCTACGACTTCCTTTTCCGCACTAAAGAAATCGACAGGGAGCTGGATTTTAAGCTGGAGCAGTTGAAGCTTAAGGAGCTCCTGAAGAGGAAGAATTATAAACATGCGCTGAAGCAGAGTCGGGAGCTGGTCAATATGCTGCGCCAGAAGAAAAGGGAAATCCAGTCTTTTGTGGAGCGTATCCGTCAGAATATCCACACCATTGACAGGGGCGAGCATGAGGAGCTCTTGGAGCAGACCTACAATTTGATCGACGAGGAATATGAGGGGATGCTGGAGCTGAAACGGGCGGTGGAGAAGGATGAGGAGAGAATCCACGGCGAGTTGGAGAACGGGGCTTTGCCAAGTGCTGCCATGACTCAGGCAATGGAGAACCTGGATATGATCAAGGGTAATCTTAAGGTGGTGATCAGTGAGCAGCGTAACCTGATAGCCGGACGTTTCAGGATGAACGATATTTATGAGGAAACCATCCGGAACAGCTTCTACAGCTCCATGATTCGAAGGTATGATTTTCAGAAGGAAATCCTGGAGCCTTTCACTAGGGTACAGGGTGAGCAGGTGTCCAGCGTTTGGGAGCTGTTCCGTCCATTATCGGCGCCAAGGCTTGAGAAACAGTTGAATCTGGGGCTGCTTTATCAGAGGCAGGGAAAGCTTCGTGACACGGAGGACGAGGAAACAGCTCTGGACGCGGAGCTGTTGGAGGAGGATCGCCGCATGGAGAAGCAGCAGCTTGCGGATGCGGTCTATGCACGGTTGACAGAGCATATCTTTCGTTTCGCAGCGGAGCATGGGGACTATACCTTCACTCAACTATATGAGTATATCTGTCGGATTTCCCGGAAACCCGAGGAATATGTACGAGAAAAACGCATTTTTCTCGTGATGCTGAAGCTGTATGATTATCAGTGGATCAGCGTGAAGGAGTGGAAGGAGCGGACAGACAGGGAGGTTCCCAAGCCTAACGGGGAATTCGACCTTGCTTGCTGCATGTACCAGCTTGAGAGGAGCTATCCTGATTTTTTCGGCGTGGAGGAGCTGCGGTTTGAGAAAGCCGGGAAGGAGTTTCGGACTGTGCTGGAGGAAGAAGTGACAGACATGGACGGGATTACGGAGACAATACAGCGGACTGCAGTGATGGATGATATTATGGTGCTGGTGAAACCAGGCGATGGAGAAGATATGGCGCTGGCGAATTTAGGAAGCCGAGAAAATATAGAACTGGCGAGAACAGAAGCCGAGAAGATATGATGCTGGTGGAATCGGGAAACAGAGAAGATATGGCGCTGCTGAAATCAGGCAGCGGAGAAGAATGATGGAGAAGAAGGATAAAGGGAGACAGGGCAGATGCTTAAAAAAGCGTTGAGGATTTACCGGAAGCTGATGGAGAAAGGCGAGCTGGACGGAAAGACGGACAGCGAGCTGTATATGGATTTTAAGAATGAGGAGGTGCGGCGCATTTTGGAGCAGTTTGAAGAGGAATTGAATTTCAGGCTCCTTGATACAGGAAGCCGGATTTACCTCATTCCGGATCTTGATAATGACGTGATGGGATATACCATGAAGGAGTTCCGCACAAAGATTTCCACGGAAGCGAGGCTGGCGGACGCTTACCTCCAAAGCTATATCTGTATGCTGATTTTTTACCTTTTTTACGGAGGAAAAAACACCAATCCCATACAGAGGGAATTTATCCAGACTAAGGATTTGATAGAGGAGCTGGACCAGAAGATGAAGGGATATCTGGAAAATGAGGACGACACATTGGGAACCGAAAATGCCTATGGTATCAATTTTCTGCGGATTGCTCAAATCTGGGATAACAAGCAGATTGGAGACGGTGCGGCCAGAAAGTCAAAGCTTGGGACAGTGAAGCGTGCCTATTCCCAGCTTGAGGAGGAGCGCCTTATCCGAATCTTAGAGGATGGGGAGCAGATACGACGGACGAAGCGTATGGATGATCTGTTCCTGTATTATTATCTTGACCAGGAGCGTGTGCAGGAAATCCATGGAATATTTGGACAGGGAGAATAGAAAATGCCGAAAATCAACAGAATCCGAATCATGAATTTTTCTTATAATAATGACACCAGGGAGATTCCGGACGAAATCTTCCGGTTTTATGACGGGGAAAATGCGCTCCTGAATCTGGCTAACGGAGGCGGAAAAACAGTGTTGATCCAGCTTTTTCTGCAGCCAATCCTGCCAGACCTGAAGCTCCAGAAGCGGAAGATGATTGACTATTTCCGGAAGAACAGTGCGCCTGCTTATGTGATGATCGAATGGCTGCTGGACAATCCGACGGTAAAGGATTATCTGCTGACAGGAATCGCCATTGCGCCGGGAAATTCCATGAACACGGAGGAGAGCAACCGAATTAATTATTTCACCTTCGCCAGCCATTATGAGAGCGCTTGTGAGCTGGATATCCAGTGCGTGCCTTTTGTGAGGAATGAGGGGGAACGCCAGGTTCTCCTGCCCTTTGAGCGAGCCAGGGAGAGCGTGAAGAAGGTGGTGGCGAATCACAGGGAAATGTTCTATTTCGGCCGGGAGGATGTGGGAGAATACCGCAAGCTCCTGGGGCAATTCGGGATTTCCCAGGAGGAATGGAGGAACATTATTGCCCGCATGAACAATGACGAGGGCGGGATTACGGAGCTTTTCGAGAAGTGCAGTACCTCGGACAGTGTTCTGAATGAATGGATCATCAAAAACATTGAAAAATCCCAGCTTGCCGGGCAGGGTGAGAACGCTTCTATCCAGGACCTGCTGGCAGGCTTGGTGGAGGATACACTTAAAAACGAGGAATATATCAAGGCGCAGAAGGTGATAGAGAATTATCTGGAGGAGCAGAAGGGGCTTGAGGGAGAATTGGACTCTCTGCGCAGTGCTCTTGACCAGAAAAGCGTTGTCCAGAACCAGATGAACGCCATGTATCGTGCGCTTAGAGTCCAGGGCAGGAATGCCGGAATAGACAGGGAAGAACTGGGAGGCAGACAGACGGAGCTGCTCGCCGAGCTCTGCCGTATCGACCAGGAAGAGGCATCCCAGAGGTGCTTGGAGGTGCTGGAAACTCTGCGCGAGGCAGGGGAGAAGGAGAGTGAGCTTCATAAGGCTTTGGAGGAAATTTCCAAGCTTTTGAGTGACCTCCGGAAAGAAAGAGACTGTCAGGAAGGTGCCAGACTCCTGGGAGAAATCCACAGACTGCAGGGGAAAATATCCGGGCTGAAGCAGGAGCTTGAGAAGTCTGAGGGTGATGAAAGCCGGAAAAAAAGACTAAAGAATCTGGCATATTCGCTTAAGCTTCACAGTGAAAAACGGTATGCAGACCTGGTAAAAGCCGGAGAACTTCTAAAGGAAGAAATAGAGAAGCTGCTTGTCCTGCGTGACACTTTGAAGGAGGATGAGAGCAGGGACAGGAAGCGTTTGGGCAATCTGCAGGCCAGGTCAGGAATGCTAAGAGGCAGGGTACAGCAGTTTGAAAAGGAGCAGGAGCGGGTTTTCTGTCGGTTGGGATTTACCCTTACCAGAAACATCCTGGAGCAGCTTGACGAACGGGAAACAGACAAGTATGCAAGGCAGCTTGAGGAGGATTTTGCACGGGCGGAGAGGCAGATTTGTCAGTGCGAAACGGAGATTAGTCAGGGAAAAGAACGGCAGAAAAGTCTTGCGCAGGAGCTGGAAAATCAGATTGGAATATGCAGCAGACTGGAACGGGAATTAGAGGATGCGAGAAGGGAATTACAGACCTTTTTGGAGACTATGGCACAATGTGAGGCAGAGCTTGATAAATACGGTGTGGACAAGGAACTGCTGTATCAAAAAGAGACTCTTCATACAATTTTTGAGGAGAAAATGGCGATGCAGAAAGTCTGGGGCTACCAGGTGAAGAGTGAAGAAAAACAGCTTGAAGACATGATTTCAGGAATTCAAAATCATTGTGTATATCTTCCTGAGACAGTCATCAAAGCGGTTGAGGAAAGGGATATTTCTTATCAGACCGGCGAGGCATATCTTCAAAATCTGCCGGAGGAAAACAGGAATCAGCAGCTCCGCAGGAATCCTATCCTGCCTTTTGGACTTATTCTGGAGAAAAGGGATTTTGGGAAGCTGGACACAATTTCTTTCGGGGACTGTTATCTGCGGCAGATCATTCCAGTGTTCACTTATGAGCAGCTCGGAGCGGAATTTGTGCAGGAGCATCAGCGCGTACGGCTTGGAGAGCAGGGCGAATTCATCGCTGCCTACGAAGAAAAAATCTTTTCAGATGCGCAGAGAGAGGATTATCTTAAGAGACTGGAAGCGCAGAAAGAGGAATTGGAAAAGCTGATCAGGCAGAGAGAGGAAGAGGAAACGCAGCTCTATCAGGCAAAATTCATGCTGGAGAATTTTTCCTATGAGGAGGGAACGGAGGTCAGTCTCCGGGAGCAGGTGGAGCATCTGGAAGAGCAGACTGCCCAAGGGCAGCAAGAGCAGAAAAGACTGAACACAGAGGCGGATAACCTGAAAAAAGAGCTGGAGCGTCTCGGAGAATTATTGCCGGAGCTTCAGAAATTTCAGAAGGAGGCTGGGGAGAAGCTTGACTGTTTCCGGCAGTTTCTGGAGGCTGATGCGCAGTATCAGAAAGATTTCCAAGAGTATTCAGACACAATGAAGGAGCTGAAGGCTCTGGAAAAGAGAATAGAAGAGTGCGAAAATCAATTGGAAAACAGCCAGAAAAATGAAAATAATCTCCGTGAGCAGCGTGTTCAAAATGAGAGCTCCTGCCGTGAGGCACAGGGAATCCGGGACAAATATGCCCAGGCCGAGGAGGCGGAAATCCTGGAGGAGAGCTTCCAGGAATTAGAACAGGAATACCTGCTGCTTACTGAGGAACGGCAAAAAAACCAGGCTGCTCTGCAGAGGGAAATAGGAGATGCGGGAAGGGAATTGACGCGCCAAAAAGAACAGCAGGAAGAACTTGAGGTTCCCCCGGAGGCCTATGCGCATCTGGAATACCGCCCTGAGCGTGTCCGGGAATTAAAGGCCGAAATCAAGGAACTGGAAGATAGGAAAACCCGGACAGAACAGCAGTACAGCGAGGCCAGAATCGCCAGGGCCAAAGTGGAGACAGACCGGGAATATGCCTGGAAACATCTGCGAGAGCTGGGCCTTGACGAGCCTCTTGATTCATCAGAAATCCGGCAGGATTATGAACACAGGCGCAAAAATATTAGGTTTGAATCCGATAAGCTAAAAGACCAGGAGCGGGCATTGCGCAGACTGCAGGAGGAGTGTGACAGCCTTCAAAAGAGAATACGGGATGCGGTTCCGGAGTCCTCCGCTGACGGCATAACGGTGAAGCTTGAGGAAAATATGGAGAAGCAATTCCTGAATTTTCGGGCGCAGTACAGCCAGGCCAGGAAGGAAACAGAGCGCCGGAAGAAGCTGTGGAGTACACGCTATCAGGAGGTACGAAGCGAGTTTAAGGGTAAGAATCAATGCGTGGAGGATATTCTGGAGGCACTGGTGAAGCTGCCTGTGGAGGACCCGGACCTTTCGTTTAAAACGGTACATTTCTATCTGCAGGAGCTTAGAACAAAGCGTGTGAATCTGGAAAAGCTTCTGGATTATTACTGTACCCAGTTAGACACCATCAGCCGTACCAGAAACCAGATTGTGGACCAATGTGTGAGCTATGGGACCGGGATTTATGAAGAAATGAAAGCAATTGTCCAGAAATCCAGAATCCGTCTGAGCCAGAAGAGCCGGCCCGTCCAGATGCTAAAGCTTGATATTCCTAAGGAATTAGACAACAAGGTGCGGGAGCGCATGGATGAATATATCGCCCGCAGCCTCCAGATCATGACAGACCTGAACAGAAAAGAGGACTCCCAAAAGGAGAAGAAAATACGGGAAAAGCTGTGGACACTTACATCAGGAAGAGAGCTTCTGAACCAGGTGATCGGTACCAATAAGATTCCGGTTTATGTCTACAAAATTGATTTGAACGAAAAGAACAGCGGGCTTAAACGCTGGGAGGATGCCATGGCGCAGAACTCAGGCGGAGAGAAATTTGTGGTGTTTTTCACCCTGGTTTCTACCTTGATATCGTATATCCGCGAGGTCACAAGACGGAAATCAGCAGGAGATGCCATGCTGGAATCTAAGGTTCTTATTATGGATAATCCTTTTGCCAGGACGTCCTCAGAGCATCTTCTTAAGGCGGTCATGGATATTGCCAATACCTTCCGAATTCAGCTCATCTGCCTGTCAGATTTGAACCAAAGCTCTATTACGAATCGCTTCAGTCTGTTTTACCAGCTCAGTGTGAGAAAGCGTATGTACAGCGATAAGGAAGTGCTGAAGGCCGGCCCTGTCCAGAGTGACCGTACAGGGCTTGTGGAGAATGAGAAGCTGGAGCATGTGCGGTTATATGAAACAGAGGAGCAGGGAGACTTGTGGGAGTGGATGGAAGGATTGTGATAACCCCGAATTAGCCTCCCCTGTCGGCCAACAGGAGAGGCATCTCTCATTGAAAGGTGAAATTTTAAATCAACCAAACCGGCACATACCAGTTTTTTTCATCAACGGGAAGCAAATCATTTGCCATACAAATCACACTGCCTGTTCCGATTTCCACCTTTAGTGAGTCCAGTCCGCCGAAAGCTTCCGGTTTGCTGAGCGTCTCCAGTACACGGAAGTTCTTGACGGCTGTTTTTCCGGGTGAAGCAGCTTTTTTAATCTCGATTGGGGACAATACCCCATTTTGATAAAGCAACAGGTCTATTTCTTTCTGGTCCTTATCTCTATAATAAAAAATCGGCGGTTCTTTTCCGGCATTCAAGTAGCTTTTATAAATTTCCGAGAACACATAGCTTTCGAAAATAGCGCCGGACATTGCGCCGCGTTCCAGTGCCTCGGGATTGCCCCATCTCATGAGGTAAGCTGCCAGACCAGTATCTAAAAAATGAAGCAAGGGCATTTTTACCACACGTTTCAAGGCGTTGTTGTGATAAGGCTGTATGAGCGCAATAATGTGAGACGATACTAAAATTGACAACCATTTTTTTGCCGTCGGCGCCGATATGCCCGCTGTGCCGGCCAGTTCCTCATATACAACCGGTTTAGAAGTGTGGGCGGCAACGATTGTCATAAAATTATAAAATTGCATTGCATCCGCAACCTGTGTCAAATCCCGGATATCCCTCTGTAAATACGTATCTACATAAGAACGATAATACGTTTCCCAATCCACAGATTCATCTGCGTAAAGCTCAGGCATAGAACCTTTGAATATCCTCTGATAAATTTCATTTAATCCCCGCGGCTTAGTAACGGATAAACGCTGCATTAAGTGGCTGCTCTCCGTAAAATATGGTTCGCTTGGTGTCCGATAAATCTCTGCATCAGACAAGCCCAGTAGATTCACAATTCCCACACGTCCGGCAAGGCTTTCGCTAACATTATTCATCAACCGGAAAACCTGAGAACCGGTAAGCCAGAAATCGCCTTTTCTTTTGGAACGGTCCACACTCATCTTGATATACGGAAGCAGCTCGGTTGCGTATTGAATTTCATCAATGAGCACTGGCGGAGAATATCTTTGCAGAAACAAAGCCGGGTCGTTTTTGGCAAGGTATCTTACATCAGGATCATCCAAGGTTACATATTTACGCTCTATACCCGACTCTTTTTCATTCTCAGCCAGTTTTTGGAGCAAAGTGGTTTTTCCAACCTGTCTCGGCCCAGTTACTAAAAGTACCGGGAACATTTTTGAAATCCGCAGAATCGTTCCTTCGGCCGCTCTTTTAATATAGGTCATGTTATCCTTCCTTTCCTGGTGCAGTGGATACTAAGCAACTAACATAGGATTAGTATTCACTGTTTTAGTCAGTATATACAAGGCTGCACAGAATATTCGTCTAATCTAAAATGTAATTTTAGTATAGCCAATATCTATGCGCCCGTCAAGAAATTTCAATTTTATTGTAATCCCAGTCTGAGTATGCTAGACTGTTATCAGGATAGCACTCATCACAGGAGTGGCAGCTTGCTCATCGCGTTGCTTGCCTTTCTCGATAAGAGAAAACGCAAGAGAAAAAAATAATGCCTCCCCTGTCGGCCAACAGGAGAGGCGCCTCTCATTGAGAGGTAAGTAGCCATCTTGGGAGCATCCACTTTTGGAGTGGGTGCTTTCTTTTGTATATTCATTATAACGTAATGTATGATAGGTTTCAAGCAGTTTCAGTTAGATTTGTCAAGGAAAAATGAGAAGCTGAAGTGGAAATAAACTTTTCACTTCAGCTGGAAAAACGAGAAAAAAGTACAAGAGGACAACAAAAAATGAAAATTTTTATCATAGAGGACGATGAAGGCCTTTCCTCCGGTATGGCATTCGCCCTTGAACGGGAAGGATATGAGGTGCGGC
Organism: Blautia schinkii DSM 10518; assembly: GCA_000702025.1. Taxonomy (GTDB): domain Bacteria; phylum Bacillota; class Clostridia; order Lachnospirales; family Lachnospiraceae; genus Blautia_A; species Blautia_A schinkii. The sequence goes on along the minus strand of KL370852.1, from coordinate 224,939 downwards.
GCTTTCGCGGATGTGAGGATAGCCGGAAGGCTTTTGGTGAGGAAGTGCCGGATGCGGTGCTGCTGGACTGGAATCTGCCGGACGGGGATGGGCTTGCGCTTTGCAGGGAATTCCGAGAGCTTTCCGGGGTTCCGATTCTGATGGTGACAGCCAGGGATATGGAGATGGACGAGGTCATGTGCCTGGAGTGCGGGGCAGATGATTATATTGCCAAGCCCTTTTCTCTTGCTGTATTGAAGGCCCGGCTCTCGGCTCTTCTCCGAAGGAGGGAGCGTGCGGGAGAGCGGCAGCTTTGCTCGGGTAATATTCGTTTGGAGGAGGGAAAGATGAAGGCCTTTAAGGGAGAGGCGGAGTTGGATTTAAGTCTGACGGAATTCAGGCTTTTGAAATACTTGTTAGAGAACAGGAACCAGGTGCTTTTGAAGGAGCAGATTCTGGAAAAGGTATGGGACGCAGGCGGAAATTTCGTGGAGGAGAATACGCTTCCGGTGAATATCCGTCGTCTGCGGCTGAAAATCGAGGATGACCCTTCCAGACCGCGCCGTATCAAAACTGTACATGGGATGGGGTACCTGTGGGAGGATGCACATGAATGAGTGGCTGCATGTGAATGGGTGGCTGTATGCGGATAAGTGGCTATGTGCGGATAAGTGGCTGCATGTAAATGAATGGCTGATTTATTTGCTTGGGGCAGCCGCAGTTGTGGGGATTCTGATATCCTGTGTGCTCGTGGTTTATTACAGAAAATCCTTGCATCATTTGGATGAGCTTTTGTCTGCTTTTGAGAAAAGGGACAGGGGCCGATGGAAAAGTTTGAAGGAGACGCGGGAATCAAAGCTGGAGGGCAAAATGGAGAAAATCCTCAACCAGGTGGCCCGGGACCAGACGCGTGCATTTCAGGAGCGTGATCAAGTGACAGCGCTTCTCTCTGATTTGTCTCACCAGTTAAAAACGCCTCTTGCAAATATCCGCATGTACACGGAGCTCCTCTCAGAGGAGAATTTAAGCGCCCCGGAACGAAGAAGATTTGCCGGGGAGACACAGCAGCAGGTGGAGAAGATGCAGTGGCTTATGAAAACCTTATTAAAGGCATCTAAGCTGGAGCAAGGCATGATTTCCTTTACTGCACAGTACGAGGGAATTAAGAAAACCGTGGCACAGGCAGTGGGAGCTGTGTTTGCCCAGGCGGATAAGAAGGGAATTCAAATTATTACAGAAAATTTTTCCGACCTTAAACTGTACCACAATCCCAAGTGGACAGAGGAGGCTATCGAAAACATTCTGGAAAATGCGGTGAAATATTCGCCGGAAGGCTCAGTGATTACGATAAATCTGGTCCCCATGGAAATCTACAGCCGTATTGAGATTCGGGATCAGGGAATCGGGCTGGAGCCGGAAGAATGTAATGAAATTTTTAAGCGTTTTTATAGAGGAAAACAGGTACAGCAGCAGGAAGGAAGCGGACTGGGACTGTATCTGGCCCAGCTTATCTTAAACCAGGAAAAGGGCTACATTACCGTGTCCTCCGAGGTGGGAGCGGGAAGCTGTTTTCAGATATATTTGCTGAATCCCAAAGGATAAACAAGGTTCTTACAAAAGTTATGACAATTTTGTAAGAACTTTTTTTCTGTGTGTCAAGAGGTTGTAAGAATCTTTTGCTAAAATATAAATACAAAGGGTATAGCAAGAGATATGTCAAAGCGAATCGCAAGGCGTCAACAGCAAGGCCACGTAAGGTGACGCAGGGGCGTGGCATAAACCTTGCAAATCAGCTAAATGAAGCAGTACAAAAAAGCAGCCCAAATAGAGCAGCCCAAATAAAGCAACCCAAATAAAGTAGCCCAAATAGAGCAGCCCAAATAAAGCAGCTCCAAAAAGCAGCTCAAATAAAGCAACTCCAATAAATCATCTCAAATATAGCAAGGAGGCACCCTATGGAAATATTAAAAACAAAAAATCTGAAAAAATATTACGGCTCCGGTGAGAATCTGGTCAAGGCTCTTGACGGCGTAAATCTGTCTGTTGAGGAGGGAGAATTCGTCTCTGTGGTGGGCACCTCGGGGTCGGGAAAAAGCACGCTTCTCCACATGCTGGGTGGTCTTGATTATGCTACATCCGGGGATGTAACTGTGGCGGGAAAGGAAATTTTCAAGCTGAATGAGACAGACCTTACAATCTTCAGGCGGCGGAATATTGGATTCGTGTTCCAGAATTATAATCTGGTGCCCATCCTTAATGTGTATGAAAATATCATCCTTCCCATGGAATTGGACGGGGAGAGGCCGGATAAGGATTTCGTCTGGGAGGTAATGGAAATACTGGGGCTGGACAAAAAGAAGAATAATCTGCCGAACCAGCTATCCGGCGGCCAGCAGCAGAGAGTGGCGATTGCCAGGGCGCTGGCCAGTAAGCCTGCGATCATCCTTGCCGATGAGCCTACAGGAAACTTGGATTCTAAGACGTCCCAGGAGGTGCTGGGGCTTTTAAAACTTACCGGAGAGCAGTTCGGACAGACGATGGTGATGATCACTCATAACGAAGCTATGGCCCAGCTCAGCGACAGGGTCATCCGCATTGAGGACGGCAGAATTGTCGGCGGGCAGTAGGAGGTGGGAAGATGAAGAATAATAACCAGAAGGTGGTAAAAAAGCTTTCCGACAGAAGCCTACGAAAGAATAAGATGCGCAATATTTTCGCCACGGCAGCGATTGCCCTGACCTGTATGCTTTTTACCGTGTTGGCCTCCATGGGGACCGGAATGGTACAGGTGACACAGGAACAGACCATGCGGGAGGTAGGAACAAAGGCTCATGCCGGGCTGAAACGTGTGACAAGGGAGCAGATGGAAAGTATTACGGCGGATTCCAGGGTGAAGGACTTTTCGTGGAATGTGTATATCGCGCGGGCCGATAATATACTGAAGCGAGCGGCGGAAATCCGGTATACGGAGGGTAGTAAGGAGCTTGAAAGTTCCTTTATTGAGCTAAAGGAGGGCAGTCTGCCGCTGGCAGAGGATGACCTGATTGTAGATACGTATGTGTTGGACGAGCTAAAGCTTCCACACAAATTGGGGGTACAGGTTCCCCTGAGCTTTTCTTTCCAGGGTGAACAGGTGGAAAAGACTTTCAATGTGTGCGGGTGGTATGAGGGAGATGGCATCAGTCATGCGAGCCAGATGTATGTGTCAAAGGCATACTGGGAAGAACTGAAAGGGAATTTGACAGATGAGGATTTCAAGAAATGGGGCGAGAAGAATCCGGGTGAAAAGAGCGTAGGTCTTTATGATGCCGGCATGTATTTCGACAGTGCGCGCAAAATTGAGGAGCAGGTTGTTTCTATTATCCGGGATGCAGGCTACGAGCCGGAATCAGAAGTGGAATATGGCGTGAATTGGGCATATATGGGCAATCGTGCGGAGAAGATGGATGTGTCGTCAGTTTTGATACTGGGAGCTGCATTGCTTGTGATTCTTCTCACTGGATATCTAATCATCTATAACATTTTCCAGATTTCCATCATGCAGGATATTCGTTTTTACGGACTTCTGAAAACAGTTGGAGCTACAAAACAACAATTAAAGCGGCTGGTACGGCGGCAGGCATTTCTATTGTCACTGGTGGGAATACCTGTTGGTCTTGCGGCAGGATTTCTGGTGGGAAAAGTGATGTTTCCCATAGCCATGAGCATACTCAACAATCGGGGTATGAAAATTGTGCTGCATTTTCACCCGGCAATTCTGGTGTTTGGCACAGTGTTTTCCTTGCTCACCGTAGGCTTAAGCTGCAGAAAGCCTGCAAAAATAGCCGGAAGTGTTTCGCCTATAGAAGCAATCCGGTATAATGAGGGCACAGTCAGACGAAAAAAAGAGAAGAAATCGGAAAAGGGCGCCAAGGTACATAAAATGGCGCTGTCCAATCTGGGAAGAAACAAGAAAAAGACAGTACTCGTAATTCTTTCAATGTCATTAAGTATTGTACTCCTGTGCGTGGTGCTCACCGGGGTGGAGAGCTTCCGTGTGGAAAGCTACCTGCAATCCAGACTGGCAGGGGATATATCGGTGGGAAGCCTGTGGTATACCGCCAGGACAGGCACCGTAGATTTTCGGATTGATGAGGAGTATATAGAAACGCTGGATGCACAGCCAGGCATCCAATCAAAATCCACAATGTGGTTATCTAGTAATAGTTCCCTGGTGATGGATGACACAGCCCGGGAAAAGTACCGGAGACTGTATGAACAAGGATTTTTAACGGTGGATGAACTTACTCAGTCGTTTCTTGAAAGAGCACTCGAGACGGGGGAGCTTGCGGTGGATCAGTATGCCTATGATATGTCTCTTTTGAAAAACCTGAAGGTTCTCCGTGGAGAACTCGACATGGAAGAATTCCAAAAGGGCGGTTATGTGCTGGCGACGACCCTCAGTGGGGATGAACAACAGTTCCTGTACGAACCGGGAGATAGGCTTACCGTGGACTTTGTAACGCCTGAGACGGAGGCGGAGGAGATTTTTGATGAAAACGGCAAATCGGTGGATTTTAGGTATCATAATCTGGAAAGTAAACAGTATGAGGTTATGGCTGTGGTGGAAATACCGTATTGCATGGGTACACATTTGGGGAAGTTCAACAGCGTAGAATTAATCCTGCCTTTTGCAGATATGACAAAATACCCGGAAACAAGCACCTGCTTTGCGGTATCCTATGAATTGGAGGATACCGCGCAGAAAAGCTTTGCGGACGCAGCCAGAGCTTATACGGAAAACCAGAATCCTTATATGGGATATGTCACTAAGGCAGACCTTGTAGAAAACTTTTCCGGCATGAATGCTGCGATTAAATTGCTCGGCGTAGGGCTGAGTGCGGTCATTGCCTTTATCGGTATTTTGAACTTCATCAATTCCATGCTTACAGGTATTTATACAAGAAAACGGGAGCTTGCTGTTCTCTGCAGTATCGGAATGACGGAACAGCAATTAAAGCGTATGCTTCTTGAGGAGAGCCTCTATTATGTGCTCATCAGCGGTGGTATCAGCATAGTCCTGGGCAGTGTTCTGGCTTATGCAATCCTTCATGCATTTAATGAGGTCATTCTGTTCTTCCAGTACCGCTATAATGCATGGGCGTTTGTGATCATGCTTCCTGTTTTTGCTGTGATTGCCTGCGTGGTACCTTACGTGGCCTACAGGCGGACACGTAAGGAAAGCATTGTGGAGAGGCTGCGGGAGACGGAGAATTAGTGGGCGGCAGGGATATACCTAGGTATACCTACGGGGCTGTTTTGCAGGGCTATTTGATCACTCTGCGGTTCTTATAACCTGCATAGACCACCAACAGTCCGCACAGGGCGCCGAAGAAAAGAAACGCCTGGATCATCGGCCCGAAATTATAGCTTCCGCCCTGCCAGAAATCAATAAAATCATTTGCAATATAGCTCATAGGAAGATAAGAGGACAGGGTTTTGAGCGCTTTAGGAAGCTGCTCAGTACGGATTCCCATCATTCCGCAAAGCATCATGACTCCAAAGTAAAAGAACATACTGATGGTATAGGTGGGACCGAATTTTTTTATGATATTGGAGAGGCCGTGGGCAAACAGGAAAAACAGGATTCCCAGAGCATACAGGCACATCACCAGGCAAAGTGCAGAGGAAAAGGACGGTATCTGCAGGTCGACCACCGCATAGGCGAAAACGGTATATAACAGCAGTGTCACTGTCAAAGTTATCGTCTGTGCAACCACCTTGGCTATCATAATGCTGCCGGTGGGAAAGCCGAAGAGCTGCATACGCACAGGGATTTCTTTTTCTAGCTCCTGCGAATAGTTGGCGGAATGTCCAAGCAATATCACGGCCATAGGAATGATCAGGCTCATGGTGATAAAAACTGAGGTATTGGACTCCAAAAGCATGGATGCCGGTACCTCTTTTTTTAGTGCAAAGGTAATGATCATCAGCATCATTACCGGGAAAACGGTTCCGAAAAAGGCAATAAAAGGGTTCCCGATCACATTCCGGATTTCATATATAATCAAACGTTTGCTGCATTTTTTTCCTTTCATTTGACAGCTCCTCCTCTTTCATAATATACGGCTTTGGCGTTGGTGGACATGATTTCAATGTCATTGTCGCTCCGTTTGAAGTTTACATTTTCCTGCAGCAGGAGCTGGGAAATGTTCCTTTCTGTATCCATGTCCGGACAGGAAATTGCAAGAAGATGCTCCGGTGCAGCCAATTTCACAAAGCTGTCCAGAAGCTCTTCATTCCTCGTGGTGTGGTCTACAATGAAAACAGAGCGTCCGCAGTATTTACGGAACAATTCCTCTTTATTTCCAAAGTCGATTACCTTGCCCTGGTCCAGAATCATTATTTTTTCCGCCAGCATTTCCAGCTCAGAATAATAATGGGAAATGATACATAAGGTGTTTGATTTATCCTTATACCAGTTAGCCAGCTTTTCCATAAGCTTCTGTCTTGTCTCGAAATCAAGCCCCGAGGTTACTTCATCATAAAAGGTGAGAGGGGCATTCTGCATCATCACCATGATGATCGTAAGCCTTTGCTTTTGACCGCCTGACAGATGGGGATAGCGCTTGTTCAGGCATTTCTCAAACTCAAAGTAGGAGATTAGCTCCTGGAGCTGTTTGTTTTTCCGGATGCTTGTATCCAGTATGGTTTCCATAATGGCCTTTACCGGCATGGTTGCGGCATAGTGATTAAACTGCATATGGGCAGCAATCTGCTCAGGCTGCAGTCTGGTGCGGATGCTGCCCTTATAATTGATCAGTCCAAGAATTGCTTTTACCAGAGTGGTCTTCCCCGCACCGTTGGACCCGATGATTCCGATTTTTTCCCCTTCCTCAATGTAAACAGGGCTGTCTATCTGAAGGGCCAGCTGGCTGCCGTAGCTTACCTGGAGATTATTAATGGTTAATAACATATTGTTCCTCCTCCTCTTCTTGATGGCTATATCTTATCAGACGGATATGAAAATCGGATGAAGATACTGTGCAGGTTTTGCTGTGCGGCCGTTATGGATAGCTCTGGCAGGTCACAATATTTATGTGGCCGTCCACATATCAGTTATCCTGCAAAGTGTTTAGTGCATGGCGAACTGGTTTGCTGGTCTGGGAAGGCTGGTAAAGGTTTTCTTTCAGGTACAGCCGTGCCAGAACGCCTTCTTTAACATTGTTAATCTCTAACCTAAGTCCAAGGAGTTCTGAGTAATATGAGATTACATATAATCCAAGACCCCGGCCTTTGTGCTGGGTGTCACTGCTGACAAAGGGCTCATAAATATGAGGAAGCAGTTCGTCGTCAATGTGGCTCCGGGCATTATACACCTCAAGACTGATGTCTGACAGAGATACGGATATCCTGCCGCCCTCCTCAGTATAGGACACAGCGTTCGAGATAAGATTGTCCAGGATTTTTCTGATGATATCAGGGTCATTTACAATCTGTACCTGCGGTCTATTGTATTGCTGTTCGTCGTATTTTTGCCCTTTGTACTCGATTGAAAGTTTCTTCTCCCCTGCAGGGATGCGGTAGCTTTCAAGCACTTCCGCTACTAGCAGATTCAGGTCGAATGTTTCTTTGCGCAGATGATCGGCGGAATGGTTTAAATATAGAATATCCTCCACAATCTTCCGCATAGAAAGAAGCTGGGCTTTTACCTCGGGAAGATATTTCTTTGTGTCCTTATATTTTCCGACCTCTGAGAGCATTCCATCCGTGAGAAGCAGGGCGGCTGTGATGGGGGTTTTAAGCTGGTGGGAGGATGCACGGAGAAAAACTTCCTGACGCTTATTCTCTCTTGCAAGGGCTTTATTCTTTTCCTCCAGCTCCAGATACTGTGTCCGCAGTCTTTTATACAGCTCATTGAGAATATTTCCGAGGTCGCCTATTTCATCCCTGCTCCGGATTTCCAGTGGTTCCATTTCAATGTAACCTGCGTTTTTTATATCTTCCGCATAGTTGGCGAGCCGTATTACAGGATTGACGATTCTTCGTGAAAAAAGCTGGGAGGCTATCAATACCAGCAAAAATACGACTGCTGTGATCATGGGAATGCTGCCAAGGACTATGGGGCGGAATTCTTTCATCTGAGGCGTCATCACCGGTAAAAACGAAAATATCACTGCGTCATCGGTCTTTCCGGCAGCCATGTAGGTGGTGTAGTCATTGTCACCGTCCTTGATCCCTCCTTCAAATACAACCATGGAGTCGGTGATACGGTGGAATTTCCCCTTTCTGGTTTCAATGCCCTTCAACTCGTTTTCTGTCTCTGCGCTGAAATCGAACATTTCAGAAAGCGGGCTGCTTCCTGTGGACAGCAGTTTCTTCTTGATTTTCTCTATTGTTTCTTCCGGCAGGTTGAAGTCGCTGTCTTCTGCAAATTCCGCGATTGTGTTTTTGTCTCTCACCATAACACGCAGCTTTTCCAACATTTCCAGCAGGTCTTTATCCTTAATTTCCAGAGTGATGCGGAAAGCTTTTCCAGCTACATAGATATTGTTTCCTTCAAACGGAACCTCAACAGAGGCGGAACCTGTGGGATTTTTAACCTCCAGCCCTTGATAGCTTCTGTTTTTGCTGTAGCCTTCCTGCACCTTTACAATGGAATCCAGATATTGATTTGCCGTGTGCGCTACGTAGAGGGAGGGAAGCATGAATGAAAAGTAAAGCAGCACAAATAAAACCAGAACCAGGGAGATTAATATACTGTAAAAGAATGTTTTTTTGGATAACTTCATGTGGATTTCCTCCATTTGTTTTTGGGTCATGAGCCGCGTGGACATGCCTATGCCTGCAGGGGCGTTCTGATTCCTGACGCGAACTGAATGGTACGAGGATGGTGTCTTTTGCCAGCCCGGGGCATCGGCTACAATTTTAGAGTGTTGTCAAACTGGTAACCTACGCCGATTACAGTGCGTATACAGTTTTGCGGCAGCTTTTTTCTGAGGTTTTTCACATGGGCGTCTATAATCCGGTCATTTCCAATATAGTCCTCATTGAAGATACGCAGTATGAGCTGCTCTCTTGTGAATACTCTTTTTGGCTCCTCGTACAATGCCTGGAGAAGGAGGAATTCACTTAGGGTGAGCTCCAGCTTTCTTCCGTTATAGAAGGCTTGATAAGCTTCTTTTTGTATCACAAGTCCGTTTTTTATGGGCTGCGGTGTTCTTAAGGAGCGGCGCAGAATGGTTTCCATTCGTTTTAATAGAATGATTGGCGACACGGGCTTGATAACATAATCGTCTGCGTAGCAGTTAAAAGCCTTCACCTGCGTCTGCTCGTCTCCAAGAGCTGTCAGCATGATTACGGCCATGTCCGGATAGCGGTTGCGGATGTAGCTGAGGACCTCTAAACCGTTAATCTTCGGAACCATGATATCCAAAATAGCCATGTCGTACGCTGCGCTCTCTAAAGCTGTCTCAGCCTCCACGCCGTCTGATACCTCGGTCACGTCATAGTCCTGCATTTTCATATATTCTGCTAACACCTCGCGGATAGTGGGTTCGTCTTCCATAAATAATATTTTCTTCATAAACAGATTTGTCCTTTCATGTTTGGTGATTCCTAAGTGTTTACATTATATCATAGCGGTATGAATTTCGTATGAAGAATGGAGGAACGAGAGAGAAATATCAGACAAAGAGATTGGCACCAATACAAGTATGTGGTAGAATTTCAAGTAAGAACCGGAGCTATTTAGAAAGTATATCTCATAGTCTCAACATAAACGATGGGTCTATGAGATTTTTGTATTTTGAAGAGGAATAATAGATGAATATAGAGGCAAACAATCTGGATTCACTTCGAAAATTGGTAAGGAAACTACAGGCTGAGAACCTTAAATTGAAACAGCAGTTAAAAGAGGCAGATATTCCTTTTGAAACAGAAGATGTATTCGCAGACAATACGGAGAATATGGAAGAGTATGATCCGGACCAGGGTGGTAGAATTATTGAAAAATATATCACCAAAGATATGGCGAGGTGGTATTTTTCTATGTTTTGGGGTCGTGAGGATGTGTTTGCGAAAAGGGGCAGCAAGGGCGGGTATTTCCCTCAATGCAATAACAGATGGAATAATAAAATCTGTCCCAAGCAGCGTGGTGGAAAAGTAATATGCGAGGCATGTGAACATACGGACTGGACAAAACTTACACTGGATAAGATCGTGGCACATCTTGTTGGTTATAAAGAAGATGGTTCGGATGTATTGGGAATTTATCCGTTGTTTCCTGATGGAACCTGCAGATTTATTGTGTTTGATTTTGACAATCATGAAAAAGGTGCGCAGCAAACGGATTTTGCGAATTCGGATAATGAGTGGCAGGATGAGGTAAATTCACTGAGAGTTATATGCGAAAGTAATGGTATAACGCCATTGGTTGAGCGGTCTCGTTCCGGAAGAGGGGCACATGTTTGGATATTTTTCAAAAAGCCGGTTGCAGCTTCGCTTGCGAGAAATTTTGGCTTTTTATTATTAGATAAAGGTTCTGCTTCTATTAATCTAAAGTCCTTTCATTATTATGACCGCATGTATCCCTCTCAGGATGTGGCAAAAGGGATTGGAAATCTGATTGCACTGCCATTACAAGGACAAGCGTTGAAAAACGGAAACAGTGCTTTTGTAGATAAAAATTGGAATGCATACCCGGACCAATGGGATGTTCTTTTCAACCATACGAAGAAGATTACGGTTGAAGAAATGGAAGAATGCATTGCAAAATGGCAGCAGGAGCTTGCAGAGGAAAAAGGCACACTTGCATCAGCATTTCCTCAGGAGCGAATTAAACCATGGAAGAAAAAAGAAGGCTTTTCTAAATCAGATGTGATAGGGAAAATGCATATCGTGTTGGGAGACGGAGTATATGTTGATGCGTTGAACCTTATGCCAAGGCTGCAGAATCGTATTCGTAGTTTGGCTGCCTTTGATAATCCGGTATTTTATAAAAATAAACGGTTGGGATATTCCAATTATTATAATTTCAGCGCGGTTTATATGGGGCGGGATACGGAGGGGTACATCTGCATTCCAAGAGGACTAAGGGAAAACTTGGTTAATTTATGCAAAGAAGCTGATATTAAATATGATATCACAGATATAAGGGAAAAAGGCCGTCCGATACGTGTTGCTTTTAAAGGTGATTTAAGAACACAGCAGGAATTGGCAGCGCAGAGATTATTGACGTATGATCATGGTGTGCTAAATGCGGCTACTGCATTTGGAAAAACAGTAGTGTGTAGTTATTTAATAGCGGAAAGAAAAGTAAATACTTTGATTCTGCTGCAAAGCAAGGAGCTTCTGGATCAATGGGTAGATGAGTTAAACAAATTTTTGGCAATTGATGAAGAACTGCCAACATATAAAACAAAAAGCGGGCGGGTGAAAAAGCGTAATAGTGTTATTGGTATTTTGCATGGTAGCAAAAATACACTGACAGGTTTGATAGATGTGGCAATGGTTGGCTCTGTGTATAGTAAGGGGAAATTCAATGAATTGTTAAATTCATACGGAATGGTTATTATGGATGAATGTCATCATGCAGCGTCAAGTACTGCCGTCGAAGTTCTGCAGAGAGTGAATGCCAGATATGTTTATGGAGTGTCAGCAACTCCGAAGAGAGGGGACAGCCTGGAAAAAATCGCTCGGTCCTATACGCCATAGCTATACGGCAAAGGAGCGTGCAATTGAACAGGGTATCGGTCATTTCGTTTATCCGAGATATACAAGAGTGGTTGATACAAACGAGAGTAAAAATGATATTAATGGAGCGTTTGTACTGATCAGCAGGAGCAATGTCAGAAATGAAATGCTCATAGAAGATACCAGGGAATGTATTCTAAAAGGACGTACACCAGTTATCCTTACAAAATATAAAGAGCATGCAAAATATCTGTATGATAATTTGAAGAATAATGCCGATTATGTATTTCTTCTGTATGGCGATAACACGGATAAAGAAAATGCAGATATTAGAAAAAGGCTGAAAGAGGTTCCCTATAACCAGAGCGTTATTTTAGTTGCGACCGGACAAAAAATTGGAGAAGGTTTTGATTGTCCAAGACTTGATACCTTGATGCTGGCAGCGCCCGTGTCATTCGCGGGAAGACTGGAACAATATTTAGGGAGATTGAACCGTGATTATGTAGGTAAAACAGAGGTAATTGTTTACGATTATATTGATTCCCATATACGCTATTTTGATAATATGTATGCAAAAAGGCTGAGGACATATAAGAGAATAGGCTATCAGCTTGCAGCAGAAACCTGTGTCTCAAAGCAGAACGTGAATTCCATTTATGATTCGGGGAGCTATGCTGATGTGTTTGAACGGGATATCATTGAGGCAGAAAAGAAGATCATTGTATCAAGCCCTGAAATTACACAGGACAAAGTTGAGCGCTTTATTTATCTTTTAAAACCAAGACAGGAGGCGGGAGTTGATGTAACGGTGATTACTACAGAACCTGAAAATATTCTTCTTGGGAGTACAGAACTTTGCCTGGCAATGGTGGAGGAAATGAGGCTTGGAGGTATCCACCTGATTCTGAAGGAAGAGGTGCAGGAACATTTTGCTGTCATAGATGATGAATTGGTATGGCACGGCGGCATGAATCTTCTTGGAAAAGAGGATGCATGGGATAATCTGATAAGGATAAATTCCCCACAGGCCGCAGCAGAATTGCTGGAGATTGCGTTAAGCATATAGAGAACATATAGGAGAAATTATTGAGATGTTATAACAATTTTAAAAGGAAAGTGGAATGAGCTGAAACTGTAATAAAATTTATTTTTGACAGAATAGAATTGTATTTATACGAAAGGGGCGGCAAGAGAATGCAGAATATTTCATTTAGAGAAAAAGTGCTGGGATCGGCGGCCAAACAGTACCATACTCAGCCAGAGTGTCTATGGCCAAAGTACCCCAAAGATGTAGTTTTGAGGCACAGCAGTAATAACAAGTGGTATGGATTGTTAATGAATATTCCCAGAAACAGGCTTGGCCTTGAGGGGGAGGAGTTTGTGGATATATTGAATGTTAAGGCGGATCCTGTGATGGCAGGCGCATTTTTGCTTTAGGAAGGGATACGGGCCCTTGTGATTGAAAAAGTAGTTGAAGTTCATGTTGTGGCAAATTATAATAGGATTTAATCTTAAATGGGGCGATTTAGAGATTTTTATATCATTGGAGATGAAGAAGAATCTTGTAACTGTTAAGTTAGTCGGCAATGTGAAGGTATTAGCGTCGGAAAGCATGAGAGAACGGGTGATAAAGATTCTTCTCGATATACTTAAACTATATCAGTAGGAATGGATTGATGGGATGGTTACATTTATACCGCCGTATATGGGCGAAGAGATAAAAAGTAATGCAGAGAAGAAGATGTATAATATTCTGCAGGAACTGAACATTGAGGATGCTTTTGTACTGCATTCGCTGGGCCTTCCAAGGCATCAGAGCAAGATATATGGTGAGATTGATTTTGTGGTTGTCTGCAGGCGTGGAGTTGCCTGTCTGGAAATCAAGGGTGGCCGTGTTGAGTGCAGAGAAGGGAAATGGTTCTTTATTGACAGGTATGGGACAGAACATCAAAAACCCGAAGGGCCTTTTGCTCAGGTTGTGGGAAATATGTTCAGCTTACGTTCGGAATTAAAAAACAGATTTTCCGGAAATCCTCATATAAAAAATGTTTTGGTGGCTTGCGGCGTTGTTTTTCCGGACATTGAATTTAAGTCTTCCTCACAGGAAATCATACAGGAAATTATCTATGACAGCCGCACAGAAAACATCACGGAGTACATAAACAGGGTTTTTGATTATTGGACCGGGCGGCAGCATAGAGAACCGGGAAAGCTTTCAAAAAGTGATGTGGAAAAAATTGTTGATTATCTCCGCGGCGATTTTACTTTTATTCCAATATTAAGAGACCGGCTTGCTCATATTGAGCAGCGGCTTGTACGTCTTACCAATGAACAGGCACAGATTATGAATGCATTGGGAATGAATTCACATCTGCTCATTGAGGGAAGTGCCGGAACCGGGAAAACCTTGTTGGCCTCTGAATTTGCAAAAAACAGGGCAGAGCGGGGAGACCGGGTATTATATCTGACATTTAATAAAAACCTGGCGAACCATATCAATGGGCATATTCAGAGGAAAGATAACCTTAAGGTGGTTAATATACACGCATTATTTGGAGAGTATGTTGCGGTTGATGTGACCAGAATGAAAGAGAATCCTCAAAAGTATTTCGGAGAGGAATTACCGGAGCAGTTCTTTGAATGGATGAAAGGTTTATCTTCAGAGCAGTTGGATGAATTAAAATACGATTTAATTGTGATGGATGAGGGACAAGATATCATTAAGCCTGTTTATTTATATTCCCTTGATGTGTTACTTAAAAATGGTCTTGAAAAGGGCGAATGGGCAATTTTTTATGATGAGAAACAGAACATCTATAATCCGGAATATGCGGATGGAATGGAAATAATAGAGAGTTATGCCTGTACGAAGTTCAAATTATTCATGAATTGCCGTAATACCGTGCAGATCGGAACCTATAGTTCAAAAGCGAGCGGCGTAGAGATCAGAGAATTTCTTCATGAGAATGGGGAAGAGGTTCAAAAAATCTCATATACAGATCTGGCAGACTTTAAGAAGAAGATAAAAGAGATTCTAAAGTATCTGCGCGGAGAAAAGATAGATTTGGCGGATGTGACATTTCTTGGACCGAAGAAATATGCCAATTCACTTTTGAAGCAGGCGGGCTATGTGGTGAACGAGCTTGGATATGATTTTGATGCAGACAGCCAACTGCCGGGATACTCCACCATTCAAGGGTACAAAGGGTTGGACTCTAAGATTGTAATATTGATTAATACGGATGACATTTCCAATAAGAATTTTTCGAAATTCATGTATATAGCAGGAACAAGAGCCAGAACGCTTCTTTATGTGGTGGCATCAGAAGATTTCTGGAAAAAACATAATATATAGAGAAGGGAAGCAGGGGCATGCAGGAGTTTTCACTACGGGAAAAAGTGCTGCAATCAGCGGAAAAACAGTATCATACCAGGCCGGAGTCTTTATGGCCCAAATATCCGAAGGATGTAGTCCTGAGACACAGCAGTAATAACAAGTGGTATGGATTGTTAATGAACGTTCCTCGAAACAGACTGGGACTTGAGGGGGAGGAGCTTGTGGATATACTGAATGTTAAGGCTGATTCTGTGATGGCGGGTGCTTTTTTGCTTCAGGATGGGATTATGCCCGCGTATCATATGAATAAAGGGAAATGGCTCACAATCCTGCTTGACGATACGGTCCCCATGGAAACAATCGAACTGCTGCTGGATACCAGTTTTGAACTAACAGATAAAAAGAAATCTAAAAAATCCGGGGTAAGAAACACAGAATGGATCGTCCCGGCGAACCCTAAATTTTACGATATCGAAGCAGCTATAAACGAGAGCACAGACGGCGCTTTCATTTGGAAACAAAGCAATCATATCTGCGTTGGGGATAAGGTTTATCTCTACGTGGCAGCACCTGTGTCGGCAATTCAATATAAGTGCAAAGCCGTGGAGGTGGATATCCCTTACGAATATTCAGATAAAAACGTAAGCATGAGCAAAGTGATGCGTCTGCAATTGCTTAAGCGGTATGACGAAGTTAAAATTGATTTTGCACTGCTGAAGGAATATGGTGTGTCTGCTGTACGTGGACCGCGAAGTATGCCGAATCGTTTGAAATGCAGGATTGAAGAGTTATATGGTGCACATTGTTAGGGGTATGCTTTGTAGTAGCCGGGTTTGTAACAAGTGTCTTGATTTCAAAAAAGTGATGGCCGTCTTATGATAGCGGCCGAACTGCGGAGGAGAATTCAAAATGAATATACGAAAAGCGAAAGCTGCAGATTTATCAAGGGTGGCAGAAATTTATATTTTTAATAATCGTGTAAATTATTTCCCGATTTTTAAGGATGAAGGATTTTCTTTTGGCGAGTTACAAGTAGTATCGCTGGTAGATAATTATTTTAAGAAAGAGGAGATAATTAAAAATATATATGTCTACGATAACGGTTTAATAAAAGGCTTCATCCAAATGAACGAAACAGAGATTTGCAAAATATATGTGGATACGTTTTTCCAAAACGAGGGGATTGGCAAAGAATTGATTGAATTTGCGATTGAAGAACTGCGTGCAGATAATTTGTGGGCATTGGAGAAAAATACAAGAGCAATCTCCTTTTATCAAAGGCATGGTTTTCATTTTACAGGTGAGAAAAAGTTTGAAGAAGATACAACGGAGTATCTTGTTAAGCTGGAAAGATAAAAAACTACCGTTGTTCATTATGTGGCAGCGGTGATTTTTTTGTACACTCTCGTTCTACCAGCTTACCAGCCCATACGGCGAACGTTTTATAATAAAACAGAAAAATTTTTGATGGAGATTATGCTTTCAGTTGGTTTGTCAGATTTAAAAAAAGAGACGAACAAATGTTCTTTTTGGGTTGAAGAAGAGGGAATTGTATGGTACACTATAATTAATTGATTAAGGATTCCAGGTTTGCATAGGAACTTAACATGGATAAAATGTTATGCCCGGGTAATATGAAGAGAATGGATTTTTGATGTGTGGTTTCATCATTGATAACTAAAAGATGTATGCATGATATTATTCGGGGAAAAGCAGTGACGGCCTGGCACAATGTGATGCTGGTATATTGAGAAACAGATAACAACAGGAGGACCAAATGGAAGAATTTAATTTTGACAAAATAATCAATCGAAGAAACACAGGCTCTTTGAAATGGGAAGTTTCGGAGCAGGAGCTGCCTATGTGGGTGGCGGATATGGATTTTGAGACAGTACCTCAGGTCATTGAGGCGATACATAGGAGAGCTGACCATGGGATTTATGGTTATACCGTACTTGGAGATGATTGGTATGAGGCTTACCAGTCCTGGTGGAGCAGACGCTACCAATTTGAAATAAAAAAGGAATGGCTTTTGTTTGCGTCGGGCGTCAATCCGGCCACGGCAAGTATTATCCGCAAGATGACATCCGTGGGAGACAATATTCTGGTCATGTCTCCGGTTTATAATCATTTCTTTAACTCCATCCTGAATAATGGAAGAAAGGTTTTGGAGAACCGGCTTCTGTATAATAATGGTCAGTATGCCATTGATTTTACAGATTTGGAGGAAAAGCTTTCTTGTCCGGAGACAACCATGATGATTCTCTGCAATCCCCATAATCCCGTGGGTAAAATCTGGGACAGAGAGACACTTGTGAGAATCGGCGAGCTTTGTTTGAAATATCATGTACTGGTGCTCTCTGATGAAATTCATTGTGACATGACGGAGCCCGGAAAATATTATATCCCGTTTGCTTCTGTGTCCGAGAAATGCAGGGATAACAGCATTACCTGTGTGGCCCCAACGAAAACGTTTAATCTGGCGGGAATCCAGACTTCAGCGGTGATTATCCCGAATGAAGATCTGCGGAACAGAGCAGGCAGAGGTTTAGATCTGGATGAGATATCAGAGCCGAATGCTTTTGCTGCAATTGCGCCTGCAGCTGCCTATAACTTTGGTGAAAAATGGTTGGATGCATTGCGGGAATATATTTGGGCGAACAGAAGATATGCGGAAAAGTTTATTGCAGAGGAAATTAAGGGTGTGCATGCGGTCCGGGCTGAAGCTACCTATCTGCTATGGATTGATTTCACATCAGTGCCGGGAAATTTGGCGGATTTGTGCAATTTCATCCGCGAGCAAAGCGGTCTTTATCTTTCTGACGGGAATGCTTACCGCAGCGGAGATGGATTTATGCGCTTGAATCTGGCGTGCCCTAGACAGTACTTAGAGGATGGTCTGAAACGATTAAAAAGCAGCATATTGAAAAAATAGCATATTTAATAATCGGGCTTCTGTTATTAATTCGATACACTCAAAAAGATAAAAGGAAATCTATATAGCAGATAAATCGGGAGGTGTACGATGGTGAAGGACAGAACCTATATATGTATAGATTTAAAAAGTTTTTATGCATCTGTGGAGTGTGTGGCGCGTGGGTTGGACCCCATGACCACGAATCTGGTGGTTGCTGATCCGGAGCGTACGGAGAAAACTATCTGTCTGGCTGTCTCTCCCTCCCTGAAAGCGCTGGGCGTACCGGGCCGCTGCCGGGTGTTCGAGATACCAAAGGGACTGAAATATATCATGGCACCGCCCCGGATGCAGCTTTATATAGACTATTCTGCGAATATATATGCAATCTATTTAAAATATATTGCAAAAGAGGATATCCATGTTTACTCTATAGATGAGGCGTTTATGGACGTCACGGATTACCTGCATATGTACAATATGACGGCAAAAGAGCTTAGTATGCGGATTATGGAGGATGTGTTTGCGGTTACAAAGATTCCTTCCGCCTGTGGCATCGGTACAAATCTGTACCTTGCGAAAATTGCCCTGGATATCACTGCCAAATATGCGCAAGACCGTATTGGAATTCTGGATGAGGAGAGCTACCGCAATACTTTGTGGGAGCATAAACCCCTTACGGATTTCTGGAGGATAGGTCCGGGAATCGCACGGCAGCTTGAGAGGGCAGGAATCACCACCATGAAAGAGATAGCCGGGGCGGATGAGGCCGCTCTTTACAGGATGCTTGGTGTTGATGCGGAGCTTTTGATTGACCATGCATGGGGCAGGGAAATCACAACCATAGCGGACATCAAACAATATAAGCCGAAAACAAATTCCATTTCGAGCGGACAGGTCCTGCCGTGTGACTATAGCTTTGAGGACGGAAAGCTCATATTAAAGGAGATGGCTGACCTCCTTTGCCTGGAGTTGGTTGACAAAGGCTTGATCACAGATTCTATTACGCTTCATGTGGGATATTCCAACCGGCTTGCCAGGAAATCTGCTCATGGGACTATAAGCATGACAATCACCACCAGTTCGGCGAATCAGATAATCAGATATGCCCAGGAGCTGTATGAAAGGATTGTGGATAGGTTCACTCCGATTCGGAGAATGTATCTTACTTACAATCATGTTGTGGATGAGAAATACCAGCAGTATGATCTTTTTACTGACCCGGCGGAGCTTGAGAAGGAGCACCGTCTCCAGGAAGCACTTCTGGGAATTAAGGATAAGTACGGTAAAAATGCAATTTTAAAGGGAATGAACCTGGAGAAAAAAGCGACGACCATGGAGCGGAATGAGCAGATTGGAGGTCATAAAAGTGGCAGCTAAAATGAGCCGTGAGGAACGGGCGAAGCAGTTCATGCCTTTTGCTGCGCTGAAAGGATATCCGGATGCGCTGCGTAAAAAAGAAAAGATAGTAGTGCCCAAGGCAGAGCTTTCCGAGGAATATAAGGAAAATCTGGACCAAAAGCTGCGCCAGGTGAGGAAAAATGATATCGTTACTGTAATCTATTACTGTGCAGGGGAATACCTGAAAGTCACCGGTATGGTATCGAGACTTGACCAGACAGCCCGGGTGATTAAAATTGTGAATACAAAGATAAATTTAGATGACATTTATGATATAAGCGGGGAGCGGATCATATCTGAATAAAACATATTATATGTAATAAGATGTTTTGTGGTAATAAGATGTTACATGGTAATAAGATGTTTTGCGGTAATAAGATGTTACATAGAAATAAGATATTATATGTGAGTTGATAGAAGTATGGTTTAAACATAAAGTTGTTCGTTAAAACTTCACAATGAATACTGAAGAGAATTTGCAGGTGAAAAAGTCATGTTATATACTACATATTACCAATCCCCGGTGGGGCAGATTCTACTTGCCGCAAAGGATGATGCTCTCGTGGGAGCCTGGTTTGAAAATCAGAAGTATTTCCTCGGTTCATTAAAGGATGAACAGACAGAGCAGGCCGATTATCCGCTTTTGCTACAGGTGCAGTCCTGGCTCGACCGTTATTTTGCAGGTGAAAAACCTGAGAATTCGGAGTTAAAGCTAGCGCCGGGAGGCAGTGAGTTCCGCCGAGCAGTATTGGAGCTTCTATGTCAGATTCCGTACGGACAAGTCACAACCTATGGTGAGATATCTAAAAAAATCGCTGCCAAATTTGGAAGAAAGCATATGTCTGCCCAGGCTGTAGGCGGTGCGGTAGGCCATAACCCTATATCGATAATCATACCCTGTCACCGTGTGCTCGGTTCCGGGGGCAGTCTTACCGGATATGCCGGAGGACTGGATAAAAAACGTTGGCTTCTCATGCATGAAGGCGCGGAGGCGGCAATGTATTGATTTGCTTTTCTTCACACACTCTGGGAACACTATTTTCTAATACTTTGTTATTGGATTATAGTGTTTTTTGTTTAATTAATTTTATGCTTTTTTAATTACAACTTTTCATTGAGTTATGTTAGAATATATCTATCTTATAAATTCTTTAATTAGTTCTATTATAGGCTTATGTACACAGGTATTTTGATTTCTAAAATATGCGTAGTATATGTGCTTTCTAAAACTCATTTCAACAATTCTATTTACCTCAGGGAGGTCATGTCTATGAAAGATATCAAAAAGCAAATGAATTCCGTCAAAAATGAAGCTACCGGCAAGATTCCGTATGGATTTACAAATGATTATATGTTCCGCGCCGTATTCCAGAAAAACCAGAAAGCGCTGAAAGGTCTTCTCAGCGCTGTTCTTGGAATGCCGCAGCAAGAAATTGTATCCTGTGAAATTACGAATCCTATTATTTTAGGCGAAGCAATTGACGATAAGACATGTGTTTTGGATATTCGTCTTGTCTTGAATTATGATAAAAAAATCAATCTGGAAATGCAGATTGGAAATATACTTAACTGGCCTAAACGTTCGCTGTATTATACCTGCGATATGTATGTGGACTTACATAAAGGCGAGGATTATGCACAGGCACAGCCTTGTATTCATATTGGCTTCGTTAATACCTCACCATTTCCGGATTACCATAATTTTTACAGCAAATATCAGCTGGTTAACGTGGAAAACGGTCATGTGTATACTGGAGATTTTGTTCTGATTATGATACAATTAGACCAGGTAAACAAAGTGGTGGTGAATGATCAAAACAGGGAAATTCATCGCTGGGTAAAGCTCTTTATGGCAAGAGAATGGGAGGAGGTTTTGCAGATGGCAGAGGAATCTGATGCGATGCAGGAAGCGGTGGTTACGTTACGTAATATGACAGAAGATGAAAAGATAAAGCTGCAATGCTGGGCGCGGAAGCGTTACGAGGCAGATAAGAAGAATATTTATACTACCGGGATGGAACGGGGAAGAGAACAAGGGCTAGAACAAGGACTAGAACAAGGAGTGAAGGCATTCATTAAAATCTGCACACAATTTGGGCGTACAAGAAACGAAACCAGACAGCATCTGGAGCAGGAGTTTGAGCTGTCCAGTGAACAGGCAGAAGAGTATTTGGAGAAATATTGGGTGACATAGAGGTTAATTGCCTGAATGTCTCAGGAATTACATGCATATATGTACGTAAACACCTCGTGGAATATCCCCTACTGAATAACTACAAATATACTTATAATGTATGAATGAACATGGGTAACCAGTGTACATATTTTTATAAAGGCGGATGGCTGTTTAGAGCTTTCCGCTTTTATTGTCAAAGAGCGTACTTGAAAGCTTTCCGCAGCGAATACAGTGTATGCCGGCATCATTGGTTATTTATGCCATTAGCATTAAAATATCAGAAAAAAGCATGCAAAAATAAAATTGTTTGAATTGATTATAAAAAATAGTGAATAACGAGACATAAATACAAGTAAAATCGTATTACACATAAAACATAATAAAATATTCAAAAGTAATTGACAAATAAAAAATACTATTATATAATTGTAAAAACGTTACGACAAAGAGGAGTATTGAATTGGGTGCGACAATTAAGGATGTAGCTGACTATGCACACGTTGCGGTGTCAACGGTTTCACGTGTAATTAATAATAAAGATCGTGTAAGTCCGGAAACACGTAAGGCGGTGCTTGAAGCAATTGAGAAATTAGGCTATGTACGGAATAATCTTGCTGCCTCTATGAAAACAGGAGAGACACGTTTTATTGTTGCAGTGGTGCCTGATATCAGGAATGAGTTTTATACCTCGGTAATCCGGGGCATTGAAGCGGTTGCCAGCACAAGGGGATATTATACTTTGGTGTATACAACCGGCGAGACATACAGCAAGGAGCTGGCTGTTTTTGAGGGCGAGTTTAGCCATTTAGTTGATGGAATCATTCTTACGCCATCCCAGGCAGATTATGCATTATATCAAAGGCGGGGTAAACCTACAGTCATTATTGACAGAGAAATTCCGGGCAGCGATATGTATTCGGTATGCGTTGATAATTATAAGGGTGCGGCACTGCTTATGAATGAGCTGCTTGAGTATGGACATAAGAAAATCGCCATAATAACCGGCCCGCTTGTATTCAATATTGGTATAGACCGTATGCAAGGTTATTTGGATATGCTTGAGAGTCATAACATTCCTGTGCGTCAGGAATACATATGCGTGGGTGACTGGTTTGAGGAGGATGGATATCGTCTCACTGAACAGCTTCTCCAGCTGGAAGATCCGCCAACCGCCATTTTTGCGGCAAACAATCTCATCTGTATAGGCTGTGCGGAATGCCTGTGTGATCGCGGACTGACAATCGGTACTGATATTTCGCTGGTAGGTTTTGATGATTCTGTTGTGGCGCGTTATTTAAGACCGGGAATTACCGGGATTAAGCGTGCTATGAACGAAATGGGAGAACTTGGCGCGGAAATGCTGTTGTCCCTTTTAAGCGGCCATCCGGAGGATATTTCTAAAAAGAAGATGGTGTTGGATGTGGAACTGGTGCGCAGACACTCTATCGCAAAAATTGAGTGAAAGAAAGCAACACAATTTTTTTGTCATTTGTCAAAACGTTTCGACAAAGAAATAGAACAACTGAAACGCAGGCTTTGTGGGTGTATTGAGAAAAGTTAGGAGGGGCTATGGACAAAGAGAAGGTATTGCATGTAGAGAATATCTCAAAAACTTTTCCAGGAGTAAAGGCTTTGAATCAGATCAGCCTGGACTTATTCAAAGGTGAAGTGTTGGTGCTTGCCGGTGAAAACGGCGCCGGAAAATCCACGCTCGTAAAAATTTTGTCGGGCATATACACAGCGGATGAGGGCGGACGAATGATCCTTGACGGTGCTGAATATACGCCAAAGGGGATACGTGACGCAAACGAAAAGGGCATCTATATCATTCATCAGGAATTGAATATGATTCCCGACATGACTGTGACAGAAAATCTGCTGCTTGCCCAGGGGCTTCCGAAACATAAGGTAAAGTGCTTTGTGAATTGGAAAGAAGCGGACAAACAGGCACAGGCGATTATTGATGAATTGGATCTGAACTATGATCTTCATGCAAAGGTGGAAACCTTGAGTGTTGCCAATCAGCAGATGCTGGAGATTTCCAAGACGATCAGTCAGGAAAATGCCAAGGTGATTATCATGGATGAGCCGACAGCATCAATAACAGGCCAGGAGACAGATAAGCTGTTTGAATACATAAAAAAATTGAAGAAACGGGGAGTAAGTATTATTTATATCTCTCACCGTCTTGAAGAGATTAAAAGGATTGGCGACCGTATCATTGTATTGCGTGACGGAACTTATGTGGGAGAAAAAGACGCCGTGACAGTAAACGTGTCAGAAGTAATACAAATGATGGTCGGACGGGAGGTAACGCAATATTATCCGAAAAGTGAACATCATGCAGGAGATATCGTTCTCGAGGTAGAGGACCTCAGTTTATATAAGCTGGTTAAGAACGTCAGCTTTCAGGCAAGAAAGGGCGAGGTTTTAGGGATTGGCGGTCTTGTAGGTGCGGGCAGAACAGAGCTTATGCGGGGAATATTCGGCGCGGACAAAATTGCATCCGGCAGAATCCTGCTTAACGGCAAACCGGTAAGACTCACCAACCCCAAAGTTTCCGTAGAGCACAGAATTGCTTTTTTGACAGAGGACAGAAAACGGCTGGGGCTTCTGATGGGTCAGGATATATGGTTCAATGTTGTGATCAGCAAGCTTTCTAAGTTGGGGCAGCACGGTTTTTTGACAGAGGGAAAAGGGGTTAAGGTGGCGCAGTCTTATAAGGAAAAGCTGAATATCAGAATGCCCTCTCCAAAGACTCTGGTTGAAAATCTGTCAGGCGGAAACCAGCAAAAGGTGATTTTTGCCCGATGGCTGTTCAGCGATTCAGATATTATCATGTTTGACGAGCCCACAAGGGGGATTGATGTGGGAGCAAAAACAGAAATGTACGAGCTGATCGATCAACTGGTTCTTGACGGAAAAACAGTAATCCTGATTTCGTCGGATATGATGGAGCTGATGGGCATCAGTGACAGAATTGCTGTCATGAGTAATGGATCTTTGACGGGAATACTTGATCGCAAGGACTTTACGCAGGAACGGATCATGGAACTTGCACTTAAGGGATATCTGGAAAAATAGGAGATAAAGGTATGAAAGTAGACGTTAAAAAGATTATTCGGAAAATTGGATCATTGCTGATATTGCTGGTGCTCATGCTCTGTATGGGCGTGGCCTCACCGGTATTTTTCACTGTGGGAAATATAAATAACATTGGAATTCAGGCATCCGTAAATGTTGTATTGTCAATCGGAATGCTGATGGTCATTATCATTGGCGGAATTGATCTTTCAATTGGAGCAATTCTTGCGCTGGCCGGTATTGTTTCCGCTTATTTGATGAAAGCAGGCTGTCCCATATTCTGGGCAATGTTTATATCCTGCTTTGCGGGCGCGGCTCTGGGCGCGGTGAACGGATTTATCGTCACGTATATGAAGCTTCCGCCATTCGTTGCAACGCTTGGCACTACAGGTATTTTCAGAGGAACTGCTTTATTGATCACCAATGGTTTACCAGTATCCCAGCTTCCGAATGAGGTGCGTGTGATTGGCCAGGGCTCTTTGTTAGGGATTCCGAACCCCATTGTGATCATGCTTATTGTAGCCATTATTATTTATGTTGTGCTTACATATACCGCCTACGGAAGAAGCTTGTATGCAATCGGCAGCAATTACGAGGCGACACGGTTATCCGGTATTTCGGTAAAAAGAAACACCATGGTTACTTATACGGTTGAAGGATTTTTGGCCGCGGTAGCGGGCGTAATTCTCTTGGGCAGACTGGCGGTTGCGCAGCCCAATGCAGCAACAGGATATGAATCAAATGCAATTGCAGCAGCAGTAATTGGCGGAGCATCTTTTTCAGGCGGCCGTGGTTCTGTGGTAGGTGCATTGATCGGTGCGCTTGTTATAAGTGTTTTGAACAATGGATTTACACTTCTCGGCTTGAATTCATTTGTGCAGCAGATTGCAATCGGCGTTGTAGTAGTACTGGCGGTATTTGCCGACATCATGCAGAGAGCAAAGGTAAATTGAGACCTTTCTCATAAATCAAAAAGGAGGATTTGATATGAAGAAATTAGGTATGTTTCTCGCAACTTGTGCAGTGCTGGTAGGCGGCATTGCAACCACTGTATCCGCCGGGGATAATGGCCCCACAGTTCAGATGATTGTTATGTCTATTAACAGTGAGTATTGGCTCAATGTACAGGCTGGCTCTGAGGCTGAACTGGAAAAAAGCGGCGGTGAGCTCATTTACACTGGTCCAAGTCTTGACGGAGATATTCAGGGACAGATCGATCTTATGGAAAATGCAATTTCCAGCGGCGTAGATGGGATCATCCTGATTCCGGTTGATGCAGAAGCGTTAGTTCCTTCTGTAGAAAAAGCAGAAGATGCCGGTATCCCTGTTGTTGTTGTCGACGGCCCGGTAAAAACAGACAAAGTCACATCCTACATTGCAACAGATAACGAAGCAGGCGGTAAGCTAGCTATGGAAACCCTTATTGATCTTATGGGAGGAAAAGGAAAAGCAGTTGTCGTCAATGCACTTGCTGGTATTCCGTCAAATGATGGACGTGGAATCGGAGCGGAGGCCGCAGCAAAGGAATATCCGGATATTGAAATGATTGAAACCTTACGAGGTGCTGACCAGGCAGCAGCATTGCAGAATACAGAAAATGTGCTGACCGCAAATCCGGACATTACTGGTATTTTTGCCGCTTATGACAGAGGTGCTATCGGAGCAAGCCAGGCCTTGATCAATGCAGGTCTTGATGGAAAGGTACATCAGGTAGCATTTGATGCTGCAGCAGATGAAATTCAGTATCTGGAGGATGGCGTGATTGATGCACTGATCGTGCAGCAGCCATACGAAATGGGACGTCTGGCAGTTGAATATATTAACAAAACAATTGCCGGCGAAGAGGTTCCGAAGGAAATGGCAACGGATGTTGTAGTTGTGACAAAAGATAATATGAACGAGCCCGACATCCAGAAAGTTCTTTATCCGCTTAAATAATGTGACCAAACTTAGTTCCTGTGAGGTCCGCATGGGATTTATCTGTGCGGACCTTATTCAGCCAGAAAGCTTCATCCGGATATAGCCATAAGGTAAAGTAAGTACAAATGGGCGCAAATAGATGCAAAGGACTTGCTCGCTTTGCACCATCAAAGGAAAGGAGGATATATGGAGAATATTGTTGACAAAATAAAAAACTGCATTGAAAAAAATAAAGACGAATACATTGGATTTCTGAGCGGATATTTACAGCAGGATTCCACAAATCCGGCTTTAGGGGTTAATGACAATCCGCTTGCGTGCCATATGTGGCTGCAAAAAAAGCTTGAGTCATACCAGATATTTGATAAAATAGACTTATGGGAATCGGGCAGTGATTTCTCTAATGTTGTAGCTGTGACAGAGGGTGAGGGCGAGCCTTTGATGTTTGCCGGGCATTCAGATACGGTTCCGGTTACCGAAACGCAAAAGCAGGAGTGGCGGAAGGATGCCGGACCGTGGTCAGGTGCGGTAAAGGACAATAAAATTTATGGCCGGGGTGCATCTGATATGAAAGCGGGTGACGCGGCTCCTCTGATGGCAATGCATGTCCTGCACGAATTAGGCATTAAACCTAAGCGGCCGTTATATTTCACATATGTGATGTCAGAGGAAAATGGCGGTCGTGAATTCGGCGTGGACAGTATTATTGAAAGGGGATATAAAGCTAAGGAATGTATCGTAATGGAACCATCCAATAATCTTGCGATTGTACCTGCAATTCAGGGGGAATTCTATTTTACGATTACAGTCCAGGGACTGAGCTATCATATTGCATCGCGCCATCATACACTTTATCCCCACGGTTATGATGTGAAAAATATTCCCGGGAAAAATGCCATTGAATTAGCTATTGAGATTATCCAAGAGCTTCAGAAACTTGAAAAAGAGCTGGGAATGTATGTGACGCATCCGCTCACTGAGAGCGGTTCTACCACAATTAATTTCTCAGGTATTGAAAGTAAAGGGATTTTTTCCGCCGGCGCTGAAGAATGTGAGATTAGGGGCAGCATGCTTTATAATCCAAGTATTACACAAGATGAGGCTTTTAAATTATTCAGAGATGCGATAAGCAGAGTGACGGAAAGAAATTTCTGGCTGAGAGAGCATCCGCCCATAGTGAAGATTCCGTATCTGCTTTCTACGAAGCCGCCTGTGAATGTGGATATAAATCATCCTCTCTGTGAGCAGCTGGCGGAGTCGGCACGGGCATTTGGGAAAGAGTCGGTATTTGAATCCTGCTTGAGTACGTCAGACGCCAATTACCTGCAGGATCATGGAATCGCAACCATCACCATGGGGCCGGGGGCAAATGAGTATGGGGTACACAGCATTAGCGAATATGTTCCGGTTGATGTTTATTTGGACGCAATTGGGAGGTATGCTTATTTTTTAAGCAAAATGTGAAAAGGAGATTTAAACATGGGAAAGCCAATCGTTGTGTTCGGAAGCTTTGTGGTTGACTTAACGGGGCGGACAGACGGGCTGCCGCTGCCGGGGCAGACGATTCTTGGGAAAAGCTTCAAAATGGGCGCGGGAGGAAAGGGCTCGAATCAGGCTGTGGCAGCGCACAGGGCAGGTGCAGATGTGACATTGGTGACAAAGCTTGGAAATGATATGCTGGCGGATGTGGCACTTGATTTTTATGAAGCCGAGGGAATGTGCACAGATTATATTCTCCGGGATGAGGAAAGTGCCACAGGTGTTGCGCTCATCATTGTGGATGAAGCAACGGCCCAGAATGAGATTGTGGTGATACCGGGAGCCTGCAATCATATCACAAGAGATGATGTGGAGAAGTGCCGTACGCTTATTGAACAAGCCTCCATCATCTTACTGCAGCATGAGATCAATGCAGATGCACAAAGTGCCGTGATTGATATCGCGTACCAGGCAGGCGTGCAGATTATCCTGAATCCGGCTCCGGCGGTTGAGGTGCCTGGTTCAATCCTCTCAAAAATAGATATCATTACACCTAATGAAACAGAAGCACAGGTGCTTACAGGCGTGGAGGTCCATACATATGAAACGGCTGAACGTGCCGCGCAGGTATTCCTGAAAAAGGGTGTCAAAAATGTTGTCATAACCATGGGAGCCATGGGAGCATTTGCCACGGACGGGACAAGGAGTGAGCTTGTGCCGCGTATTAAAGTGGACGCGATTGATACCACAGGTGCAGGTGATGCATTTAATGGCGGCTTTGCCATGGCTTTGGCAGAGGGGAAAAATCTCTTTGAAGCGCTTCGCTATGGAAATGCCACAGGTGCGCTGGCAGTGACAAAGACCGGAACAGCGCCTGCCATGCCCAAAAGGGAAGAAATTGAAAAGTTATTAAGAGAAAATTAACGACAGTGGTGGGCGGAAAGAAATCGGTATCCCCCACTGACAGGAGGTCAAGACACGCAGCCATAAAAGTCGTCCTCTGTGAAATTACCGAACATGGAATGAAACAAAACAAATAATTTATTGGAGGTAAGAAATACAATGAAAAAGAAGATATTGTTCGTCGGTGAGTCCTGGTTAGCCACAGTGACAGAGACAAAGGGGTTTAACAGCTTTAGTGCATCCAAGTATGAAACCGGTCTTGGATGGATTGACAAGGCGATTGAAAATGCGGGCTATGAGTTTGTGTATATGCCAAGCCATGTGGCGCATGATCATTTTCCATTCACGATGGAAGAATTGGAGGAGTATGCCTGTGTGGTACTTTCTGATGTGGGTGCTGATACTCTGCTGATTCCAACTGAGACGTTTTCAGCAGGGAAAATGTTCCCGAACCGCTGCCAGCTTCTTAAGGACTATGTGCTGCAGGGCGGCGGTCTGCTGATGATCGGAGGGTATATGACCTTTAACGGAATCGGCGGACAGGGAAAATGGTGGGCGACACCGGTGCAGGATGTTCTGCCCGTGCAGCTTCTTCCTTACGACGACAGAATGGAGCATTGCGAAGGTGTGACACCGGATGTTGTGCTTGCGGACCATCCTTCCATGAAAGGAATCGAGGGAACGTGGCCCCGGATTCTTGGATATAATAAGAGTACCTTAAAACCGGAAGCAGAGCTTGTAGCTTCTGTGTGCGGTGATCCGTTTATTGCGTTTGGCAGTTACGGAGAGGGTAAAACAGCTATTTTCTCCAGTGATTGTTCCCCGCACTGGGCGCCGCCGGAATTTTGTGACTGGAAATATTACGATTTATTATTTAAGAATATAATTGATTATGTTACGAAATAAAATATTACATAATAAGTACTCTAAAAGAAAGTCATAAGAAATCTATAAAAGCTTCCTGTATTGATGGGGAGCTTTTTTATATACCAGGAAAGTACTCCAATTTGTTCTAATGGAAAGGATATCGCTTTCCTATCTCCTAAAAATCTTCCGGGAATACAGCTTAAATCCTTACAAAATTCATAATATATTGCTATTTACATTTTTGTGTTCTATAATTACATATAACATGATACGTGAACAAGGTTGAAAGGCGTAATCAAAATTTCTGTTGTGATAAAATCAGAAGGAATGCATAAGGATGCAAAAGGTGGATGATATGGAGAAAGATGATATGCAGGAAGAGCGTCAGGCAGGGGCCGATTATGAGTACAGTACGCTGATGCAGCTTTTGGGTGTGAGCGTGAGCAAGCATCTGTTGGATGAACATTTTACGGTTATTTGGGCAAATGATTTTTATTATCAGATGATTGGCTGGTCAAAGGAAGAGTATGAGGAGAAATTTCACAACAGGCCTGATCTTTATTATGCCGATGATCCGGAGGAGTGGGAGCGGATCACAGGGATTGTGATGGATACGCTGCGCAGGGGAGAAGCGGGATATAAATTAGCTACCAGGATGAGACGCAAGAACGGAGAGCACATCTGGGTTCAATTCTCTGTACGTTTTGCAGATGAGTATGTGGATGGATATCAGGTCGGATATACGGTAATAACGAACATTGATGATATGATTCAGATGCAGAAGGAACAGTCTGTTACATACGAAAACCTTCCCGGGTTTGTGGCAAAATACAGGATTGACAAGGAACTCAATATGGTCCTTCTGGATGCTAACGCCCGGTTCGCAGAGTACTTCGGCAGCAGGTCCAGCTCAGGAGAAACCAGCCTTTATCAAAAAAACATTGAGGCCAATTGGGATGCGATTCTTGAACAAAAGGAAAAAATTCAGGAAGGAAAGTCGTTCCATTTTGTCATACATGTAAAGAGTATGGCGGGTCAAATGCTGTGGCTGCAGGTTAACGCTACCTGTGTAGACTGGCAGAACGATTGCCCGATTTATCTTGTAATATTTATAGATGTGACAGACATGACAGAACTGAGAGAGATACACAAAAAACTGACAAAACAGGCGCAGGCTCTTAAAAATGCCCTTGAAGAAGCGGAGAAGGCCAACCGTGCAAAGTCAGACTTTTTATCCAGGATGAGCCATGATATTCGTACGCCTATGAACGCTATCCTGGGGATGACCATGATCGCACAGTCGCATGTCCATGATCCTGAACGGATTGAGGACTGTCTTGGGAAGATTACAGTATCTTCAAAGCTGCTTTTGAGTCTTATTAATGAGGTGCTTGACATGTCCAAGATTGAGAGCGGACATATCGTGCTCGCGGAAGAGGAAGTAAACCTGGCCGAGCTTGTACATGGGGTGGTAACCATGGTGCAGCCGCAGATTCACAGCAAAAATCTTACCTTTAAAACCTATGTGAACCAGATTACCCATGAAATCGTGATCAGTGATTTGCAGCGGCTCCAGCAGGTTGTACTGAATTTGCTTTCCAATGCGGTGAAATATACGCCGCCGGAAGGAAGTATAGTTTTAGAGATTAATGAGAAGCCTTGTGAGCGGGCTGATATGGCCTGTTATGAGTTCATCGTATCGGATACAGGTATTGGGATGAAACCGGATTTTCTTCAAAATGTTTTCGCTCCTTTTGAACGGGCGGATGATGAACAGATACGCTCCATCCAAGGGACCGGACTTGGTCTTTCGATTTGCAAGAGTATTGCTGAGATAATGGGCGGAACAGTCCAGGTGGAAAGTACCTATGGAAAAGGGAGCAAATTTACAGTCTCCGTTTATCTGCAGATTCAAGAGCAGCCCATTGACGAAAGAGAACTTGCGGGTTTGTCAATATTGATCGTAGACGATGATGATTTTATATGTAGAAATACTTGTGAGCGGTTGGGGGAATTTGGACTTAAGACACAGTGGGCAGTTACGGGCATGGAAGCTTTGGATAAAATAGAGCAGACAAAGAAAGCCGGGGAGGAGTTTTTTGCTGTGATCATTGACTATAAAATGCCTGATATGGACGGAATTGAGACAATACGTGCAATTCGGGAGAGAACAGGCTATGAGCTGCCGATTATCATGGTCTCAGCCTATGATCTGTCAGAGCAGATGGATGAGGCAAGACAGGCGGGAGCAAATGCGTTTATCACTAAGCCATTGTTTTGCTCTCAGCTAATATATAAGCTGAAACAATTTTGGGACGGGAGTCTAAAGGAGGTTGCAGTCCAGAAAGTGATTGAAGGCTCATATTCGGGCAAGAGATTTCTCTTAGTGGAGGATAATGAGTTGAATCAAGAGATTGTAGTGGAAATCCTTTCAGACACGGGAGCGATTGTAGACGTGGCTGAAAATGGCAAGGTTGCCGTACAAACAGTAGAGAAATCTTCGGAAGGGACTTACGATTTGATCTTTATGGATATGCAGATGCCCGTAATGGATGGATGCACTGCCGCTAAGGAGATTCGTTCACTTAACCGGGAGGATGTAAAAACTATGCCCATTATTGCTATGACAGCCAACGCTTTTGCGGATGACAGAGAGAAAACAAGGGCAGCGGGGATGAATGCACATCTTGCTAAACCGATTGATATGGAACAATTGCAGATGATTTTGCAGAAATGGATTTCACTATAAAAGTTCCGCATCAGCCTGTCAAAGCGCGGGATTTTGTGTTATTATGATAGCTGAGCGTGCGGCCCGGAAGTATCCCGGCTGCCGGATGCAATAAGAAAGGCGGACGTAGGACGCGTCCTGCTGTGAAGGGAAGCTGTATTTATGGTACTCGATGTGATTTTAGATGCTTTGCTGGATACGGTGAAGCTTCTCCCTTTTTTATTCCTGACGTATCTGGTCATGGAATATCTGGAGCATAAGACAAAGGATAAATCAAAGCAGATCATGCAGAAATCAGGGAGCTTCGGTCCTCTGATCGGCGGTATTGTGGGCGCCTTTCCACAGTGTGGGTTTTCGGCTGCTGCGGCAAGTCTCTATTCCGGCGGAGTGATAACCGCGGGAACGCTGCTGGCTATTTTTCTCTCTACCTCGGATGAGATGCTGCCTATTTTTATCTCTGAATCTGTGAATGCCGGTGTTATCTTGCGGATTTTGGGGCTGAAAATTTTGCTTGGTGCTGTGTCCGGGTTTGCCATTGATATTTTGTGGCGGTTCGGCGGAAGAAAGAGAAGGGCGCGGGAAGAGCACAAGCATGTTCATCGGGAGCATCATGAGAAGGATATCCATGATTTGTGTGAATCAGAGCACTGCCACTGTGAGAATGGGAGTATTGTCGGGTCTGCATTGAAGCATACTCTGCAGATTACACTTTTTATTTTTCTGATTTCACTTGTGATTGGATTTTTTGTGGAGATGGCAGGACGGGATGCAATTGGGTATTTTATCAGTGGAAAGCCTATTGTGGGAGTGTTTTTGGCCGCATTGGTTGGGCTGATTCCGAACTGCGCGTCATCCGTAGTAATTACGCAGCTCTATCTCACCGGTATTTTAGGCGCCGGACAGATGATGGCCGGTCTGCTTGTGGGAGCCGGGGTAGGTATCCTGGTGTTGTGCCGTACCAACAAAGGAATAAAAGAAAATCTGGGACTGATAGGAATCCTGTATGGGACTGGGGTGTTCTGGGGAATTTTGATTGAGGTTTTTGGGATTGTGCTTTGAGGTACATTCGGAAGATAATATTAATTATGGAATAAAAAGCCGTGAAATTAAAATGACATATAAACTTATAGTTAAAGCAGAACTTAGAGCAGGCAGCAAGGCCAAAGCTATTTTGGCGGGCTGCCTGCTTTTTTGGTTACGCTTGGAAAAATATTCCAGTGTATTCTTGTGAAACTTTGACTTTTGTGGTATATATAGTTGCAGTAAGCGAAAGGGCAGAAAGCTCATTTCATAATAGCGGAGACAGTTTATTGGAGGCTTCATAGTAGAACATGCTATAGCCTCTTATTATTTGTTGATTAAATTAGTTTGTTAAGCGAATGAACAAATATAACGTAAATGGTTGACATAAAGCTAAAAAGCAGATTTTTTATAAAGCTATTGTTTATGGATATGTGATAAAATAAACCGATAATTTTTAATGACTGTATAAATTGCATAAAAATAATAAAAAAACAATGTAACTATTGTATAATTGACAAATGATGATAGCGGTGGTATATTTTATTTATTCAATGAATTAATAAAAGAGGTCTATGTTAAGAATAATCATCGCTTTATTTGTTAAATAAATTAATGAAAGAGGAGAAAAGGCGATGAAGAATGGAATTAATCAGGAAAATATTCAGAAGATAAACAGGATTCTGGTATTGCGGCTGCTTAGAGCCACAGGTACTTGCTCCCGTGCCGACTTGGCAAGAATGAGTAATTTACGGCCGGCGACAATTACTAATATAGTGAATGAATTAAAGGATATGCATCTTATTAAAGAAGAAGGCATTATCAATGTGGAGAGAGGGCGTAATGGAATAGCAGTTTCTCTTGATAAGTCTTATTATCGCGTTATTGGAATCAGGATATCCAGAAAGTATTTTCATATAGGGATTTTTGATATAGAAGGAAATGAGCTGGAAAGCTCTACACATAGATTTTATGCAGATGAGGAAGCAGAAACTGCTTTTTTGAGAGTTCAGGAACAAATTGAAATCCTGATAAAAAAGGCATCGCAGGAAAAGGTAGTGGCGATTGGCTGCGCGATTCCCGGACCGTTTTTTAGGAACCTGGAAGGCAGTGAGAGCGAGTATCCGGATTGGCCGGATATAAACATAAAAAAGGTTTTGTCCGAGCGGTTTAACGTGTATGTTTTTCTTGAACATGATGCAAACGCAGGAGCGTTGGCCTACAACTGGCAGATGCGTGTGCCTTCCGGCAAGATGTTGGTATATTTTTCAGCGGCTCAGGGAATCGGGGCCGGAATCGTTAATAATGGAAAGTTGATTTTAGGAGGGCTTGGAACAGCCGGTGAAATTGGGCATATGAGTATAGAGACGGATGGTCTGCTCTGTAAATGCGGCAACCGTGGATGCCTGGAGCTATATTGTTCCTCCCATGTTTTGATAAATAATATTAATAAAAGGATTGGGATGGGCGACTATTCTGTTTTGAAGCCCGGTTTCCATCTTGATGATGTAAAAGAAGCTGTATCCAAAGGAGACAGGCTGGCTGTATCAGAGTATGAGAAGGTTTGTGATTATCTTGGGATTGGGATTGCTAATATTATTAATATATTGAATCCGGATATTGTTGTGATTGGTGATGAGCTGGCACGCATATCATCTGATATTATGCGGGAACGTATTGAGAAGGTGTGTTCCAGAAGATTATATGAGTTGGTATGGCAGCACACGAATGTGTGTGTAGTGGACAAGCAGATTGATATATCGCTGCAGGGTGCGGCGATCGTAGCGATTGAGGAGCTCTTTAAGGAGCAGATTTTCTTCAATTGGGTTGATTATTAAATATGAAGGCGCCTTTGTACAATATGCAAATTGCAATACAATAAAATAATCAGGAGGGTTTTTATGAAGAAAAAATTATCTTTAGTCTTGGCGGCTGGGATGTTAATGTCCAGCTTTATGTTCAGCGCAAATGTTCAGGCAGCAGAAACAGGAGATTTCTCCGGTATGACGCTCAATGTTATTATGCAGGATCACAGCGCGGTTACAAGTGTCATCGAAGTAAAGGATGAATTTGAGAAGGCTACCGGAGCATCGGTGAATATTGAGACGCTTCCCCAGAGTGAGGTCATCAGTAAGACACAGCTCACCCTGTCCTCACAGAGCTCGGATTATGACGTGGTGATGTTTGACCATAAATATACCACGCAGTTCGCAGAGGCGGGTTGGATTGTACCGTTATCAGATTTTATTGATGCAGAAGACTATGACACCAGTGATTTTATGCAGGGCTTTGTAAGTGCGTTAAGTTACAATGATAAGGTTTACGGACTTCCTTTCTACGGGGAAAGTACCATGCTGATGTACAATAAGGAAATGTTCGAAGCAGCAGGGATTGACGGTGCTCCGAAAACAGCAGAGGAATTCTGGACTGCGTGCGAAAAGTTAAAAGAAGCAGGCTACAATGCATTTGCATGTCGTGCAAACAGAGATGAAGGACAGAATGTTTATATTTGGACAGGTTTCTTCCTTGGAGCAGGTGCAGACTGGTTTGACGCAGACGGTAAATTAAGCATCAATACTCCTGAAGCAGTTGCAGGTACTGAGGCGTTTATCAATGCTTTACAGAACTATTCCATCAATGGTGTGGAGTCCTATAACTGGGATAATGTTCAGCTGGCATTCCAGCAGGGCAGCATTGCTATGGCAATCGACGCGACAAACTTTGCGGCACGTCTTGAGGACGAATCGCAGTCAACAGTTGTGGGTAAAGTCGGCTATTCTGTAGTTCCGGAAGGACTGAGTGTTCCGTCCACTTCTACCTGGGGTCTGGGAATCAATTCTGCTTCCAAGAATCAGGAACTGGCTTGGGAATTCATTAAATGGTGTCTCGGCGAGGATATTATGCTTAAGACCTCTATTGATGGTTTAAGAGCTGACGTTACACGCTCCAGTGTTATGAATTCTGAGGAATACACAACCAAATATGCATATGAAGATGGAAATTGGATTAAGGTTGTTATTGATTCTATGAACGCCGCACCGGCAGATTATGAACCGCGTATCACGGACTGGTCGTCTCTTGGTGATTCTGTGGCTACGGCAGTGAGCAAAGCTTTGGACGGCGACGATATCCAATCCAGTCTTGACGCGGCTCAGGAGGAGAGCTCAGATATCACGGATGATGCGTACATTGCCATCAACCGCTGAAAATAGGTATATTTTGTAATTATAAGCTTTATATGTGTTTGTGTCTAAGAGGCTGTCGCTCCAACGGTAAAAAAATCGTGAAGCGGCAGCCACTTAAATAAAGAGGGTTTTCTTACATATCAAATCAATATGATGTTTACGGAGAGGGAAAAAGGAATTGCAGAATATTAAAAACAAGAATGCTTCGGAATGGAGACGCAAATTGGTGAGATTTGTGACATTAGAGGACAGTAAATCGTGGAAGCTGCTGTTTTATCCGGGCAGATGGATTTTGCTCCTGCTCACGATGGTTCCAACAGTCTATGCATTGTGGCTGAGCTTATACAGCTACAATCTGGCAAAGGCAAACAGAAGAGAATTTGTATTTTTGAAAAATTTCGCGGATGTTCTCACCGATTCGCGGTTTTGGGGTGCTTTTTCGGTTACGGCCAAATTTACAATCTGCAGTCTCTTGATTGAGCTTGTATTGGGAATGCTGATCGCACATTGCCTTACGAAAAAGATATATGGTAAGGAGCTGGTGCAGATAATTATTATCCTGCCTATGATCATGACTCCGGTCGTAGTCGGTCTAATATGGAAAATGTTCTATGATGCAGAGTTCGGTATTATCAGTTACTATTTTCAGGCGCTGACAGGCGGGAGCTTGAATATACTTGGAAACAGCAGTACATCGCTGTTGGGACTGATCATTGTTGATGTCTGGGAATGGACGCCGTATGTGGCATTAATCCTCCTGGCGGGAATGCAGGCACTTCCGGCTGAGCCTTATGAAGCAGTACAGGTAGATGGAGCAACCGGGTTTCAGACTTTCCGGTATCTCACACTTCCTCTGTTGAAACCATCTATATCAGTTGCAGTAATGTTCCGTTTCATGGATTTGTTTAAATGGATGGATACAATTTACATCATGACAGGAGGAGGACCGGGAACCTCCACAGAAACACTCAGCTATTATGCATACATGAATAACTTTAAATTTCTGGAAGTGGGATACGCAGCGGCAATGTGTCTTGTAATGCTTGTTGTAGTCCTGATCATCTGCAATACCATCGGCAAAAAAGTATTGTTGAAAGGAGAATGAATATGGGACTAAAGGCAAAAAGACGTTTGACAACTACCATTACAAATATATTTATCTGGTGCTGTGCCTTTGTGTGTGCATATCCGATTTGGTGGATGATTTCTACTGCATTTAAGGACCGTGTAGACGCATTTGCAGTGCCGCCCACCTATTTGTTTACTCCTAAGACAGACAACTTTGCGGCAGTTCTTTCTTCGGGGAATTTTATGTCTGCATATAAGAACAGTCTGATCATTTCTATCAGCACTTGTCTGCTGGCTCTGCTGTTGGGAATCCCTATGGCTTATGCACTGGCGCGGTTTAAAGTGCCAAATAAGAGTAAAACAATGATGTGGCTTCTTTCTACTAAAATGGCTCCGGCAATCCTTATTGCTGTTCCATATTACATTATTTATCAGAAAATCGGTATGACAGGAACATACATCGGAATGATTATGGTTTATCTGATTTTTAATCTGGCGTTCACGGTATGGATGCTGAAAGGGTTTATTGAATCGGTACCCGGTGAGCTGAATGAAGCGGCCAGGGTGGAGGGAGCATCGAGATTAAAGGCCTTTTTTAAGGTGGAGGTCCCTCTTATGAAGGGTGGAATCGCGGCTACTGCAATATTGTGTTTTATCACCGTATGGAATGAGTTCCTGCTTGCATTGGTGCTCACATCCTCAAGAACGCAGACAACCCCTGTGGCAATCCAGAATTTCATTTCCTTTGAGGGTATCCGGTGGGGAGAAATTGCGGCAGCAGGTGTGCTGGTTGCGGCTCCGGCAGTAATACTCGGTGTGGCTGTGAGAAAGTATTTGATCACAGGTCTGACAATGGGTGCAGTAAAATAATGCCATGATTTAAAGAGTAAAATTTTGATAAAGGAGAGATTAGTATGCGCAGTGTATTGTTAAATAAACCTGAGGAATTAATCATGCGGGAAATAGAAAAGCCAGTACCGCAGAAGGATGAAGTGTTGATTAAAGTGAAAAGAGTGGGAATCTGCGGTTCTGATATCCATGCGTATTACGGAAAGCATCCTACAGTATATCTTCCGGTTGTACAGGGCCATGAATTTTCTGGTGTGGTGGAAGCGTTCGGCGAGGACGTGACGGAATTTGAAGTCGGGGAAGCTGTAACTGTGCGGCCTCAGTATACTTGTGGAGAATGCTATCACTGCAAATCTGGCCATGAAAATATCTGCCATAATTTAAAGGTGATCGGATGCAATGGGAGCGTTCCTGGAGGTGCACAGGAATACATATCTATGAAGTCTAAGCTCGTGTTTAAGCTTCCTGAAAATCTTGATTTTGACGATGGTGCAATGGTCGAGCCAGTGGCAGTGGCAGTTGCTGCAGTAAAGAGCTTTACGCAGTCAGTGAAAGGAAAAAACATACTTGTGCTCGGTGCAGGAACTATTGGAAACCTTGTTGCTCAGGCTGCAAAGGCATTGGGCGCAGGAGTGGTGATGATTACGGATTTATGTGATGAAAAACTTGAGGTGGCCGCAAGGTGTGGGATTGATCATACAGTCAATACTGCAAAAATGGATTTGGAAAAAAAGGTGGAGGAAGCCTTTGGTAAGGATGGTCTGGACGGTGCGCTGGAATGTGTGGGTATTGAAGCGACAATCAATGATGCGATAAAAGTCTGCAGAAAAAGGGATGAAATTATTATCGTAGGTGTATACGGAAAACGACCGGCTATTGATATGATAAATGTGCAGGAAAAGGAACTGCATCTTATCGGGACGCTTATGTACCTGGAGGACGATTACCATGATGCAATCCGTCTTATTTCCCAAGGGAAAATACATTTAGAACCGTTAAAGACAAAGCACTTTAAACTCGGAGAGTATACCGAAGCATATAAATATATCGAAAAAAATGCGGCTTCTTCGATGAAGATACTCATTGATGTAGAGGAATAAAACGGAAGTGAGAAAACAGATATGGCAGATATTTTGTGTGTTGGGCAAATGGTTGCCGATATATTGGTTCAGAGTGTAGATGAGGTAAATTTCAGTACCGATACGAAGCGAGTGGACAAAATATTGATAAATAATGGCGGTGACTGTCTCAATACTGCGATTGACCTGAGTAAATTAGGCGCAAAGGTAGGCTTTATAGGCGCAGTCGGGCAAGATCCACTGGGCAGCTATCTTCAAAACGTGCTTAAGAATAATGGGATAGATGACAGCGGGCTTTATGTAGATAAGACGAGCCAGACTTCCAGTGTTGTGGCGCTGATAAACAGTGCAGGTGAACGTGTATTTCTGTATTATGGCGGCACAAACGATATCCTCAGCTTTGAAAATGTAAACAAAGAAATGATAGCAGATGCTAAGATCGTTCATGTAGGCGGAACCTTTCAACTGCCCGGACTTGACGGTGAAGGGACAAGGCAGTTGTTTAAGACAGCTCATGAGCATGGGTGCTTTACCACGATGGATGTTACGTGGGATACGAGTGGAAAGTGGCTGGACATCATAGAACCGTGTCTGCCTGAACTTGATTTATTTATGCCGAGTATAAATGAAGCGAAGGAAATATGTAAGTGTGAGGAAGTAGAAAAAATTGCGGAGTCCTTAAAGGAAAGGGGCGTTAAAAACGTCATCATAAAGCTTGGAAAGCAAGGCTGTTATGTAGATGCGTTTGGAAAACGTTATTATCAAAGCCCTTTTAAGGTGCCTGTTGTAGATACTACAGGTGCAGGGGACGCTTTTGTTGCCGGTGTTCTTTATGGCCTGCATATGGGCTGGGAGATAGAAAGAGTTACAAGATTTGCGTCTGCTGTGAGCGCTCATTGTATCCAAGAGTTAGGCGCGACAGTAGGGGTTCCTGAATATGAAAAGGTACTGGATTTTATTAATGAAAATTGAAAGGTGAAGGTGTAAAAATGGATGGATTGACATTAAAAAAGTTATTGAAAAAAGCAGACGAAGGCGGATATGCGATACCGTCATTTAATTACTCGGATATATGGGATTTTATGGCGATTGTAGAGGCAGCAGAGGAGGAAGGCGCCCCGATCATGATCGCTTCCAATCCCCTTGTCGTAAAGGCTATCGGAGCAGATTGCTGCGGTGCGTTTGGTGAGGCGGCAATGGCTCGGGCGAAGATTCCGCTTGTTCATCATCTGGATCATTCTTTTAGTGTGGAGATGTGCGGTGACTGTATTAAAAATCATTATCCTTCAGTCATGATTGACGCGTCCAAATACGATTTGGAGACAAACATAAAGTATGTAAATGAGGTTATGGCTTTGGCAAAACCGTATCATGTACATGTGGAGGCAGAGGTCGGAAAGATTAAGGGAAAAGGTATTGAGGGGGATTTCAAAGGCGGAGATTTCCTGGTTCAGGTAGAGGATGCCGTAGAGCTTGTGAAACAGACAAATGTAGATTCCCTGGCTGTTGGAATTGGCTCTGCACACGGATTTTATCAGGGTAAACCGCAGCTGAATTTCGAGAGACTCGAGCAGGTTAATAAGGCTATAGATACACCGCTCGTGCTTCATGGAGGGACAGGGATTCCGCGTGAGGACGTGCAGAAAGCAATTAAGCTCGGTATTAATAAGATGAATGTAGGAACGATTATTCATTGTACATATATGAATAGTGTGCGCGCGGAATTGAACCGTGTGGGAGATAATGCGTATACACTTGATGTTATGAGTGTAGTTAAGGAAAACATTAAGAAGGTAGTAAAAGAATGGATTCGTACCTGTATGGCTGATGGAAAGGCGTGATAGAGACAGGAGGTATTTATGAAGGCATTTTATATTGATAAGCCCCACAGCGCATGTGTGCGTGAGACGGATATTCCGGTTCCGGGAGACAGTGAGGTTTTAATAAAGGTCATGGCGGTGGGGGTGTGCGGTACTGATGCGCATCTATATCTGGGCGATTATGACAATCCCTATCCTACAATTCCGGGCCATGAATTTTCAGGTGTTATTGAGGCTGTAGGGAAGAATGTAAAGAACTTTAAGGCAGGACAGCGGGTGGCAGCAGACCCTAATATTTATTGTGAAGCGTGTGATAATTGTAAACAGAACAAACAAAACTACTGCCTGGATTATAAGGGGCTTGGAAATCAGGTGCCTGGCGCTTTTCAGCAGTATATGACTATTGAACAACGGTGTGTATATGATATTGGCTCTCTGAGCTTTACGACAGCAGCATTGATTGAGCCGCTTTCATGTGTAATACATGGTCATGACAAGGCAAGACCTGATTTTGGAGACAAAGTTTTAATCCTGGGAGCCGGTCCTATCGGACTCATGCATCTTCAGCTTTGTAAAAATGACGGCGCGTCTGTGGTGGTAGTTGCGGATATTAAGCAGGAGCAGCTTGAGCTGGCAAGCAGCCTGGGTGCTGATCATGCGGTGTTTAATGACGAAACGGCTGCGCAGAGGTATAGAGAAATATCGAAGGATGGCTTTGATTTGATCATTGACTGTACCGGAGTTCCTAAGGTTATTGAAAATATCGTTCCATTTTTGGCAAATGAAGGACGTCTGTTATTTTTTGGTGTGTGCCCTGCGGATATGAGAATTAATGTGAGTCCATATGAAATATACCAGCGGGAACTCAGATTTATCGGTTCTAATTCTTTGAAGAAAACATTTCACGCTGCCATGCGCCAGCTGCAGCAGGGGAAAGTAAAGACAGATTGTTTGATTGGGGACCGTATAGAGCTTGATGCACTGCCTGTTTTTTTAAAGGCGTTTGCAGAAAAAAAGACAAAGCTCAAAACAGTTGTCTATCCAAATGGCTTAGTCGATTAACAATAGAATACGCACAAGAAAACGGGGGAGAAAGCGGTATGCAAGCTTTCGCCTCCGTTTTATTTTCCTCTGTTTTATATTTGGATTTTCCTTTGACAAAATCCTATTTTATGATTACAATAGCAAATATGCAGCGTATCATGCTGATTACAAAAACTGCGTCAAAGATATATATAATATCAACTGCGGGCCATGGATCATAACTCTGGATGGTGA
The DNA here is from genome assembly GCA_000702025.1 of Blautia schinkii DSM 10518. Lineage (GTDB taxonomy): Bacteria > Bacillota > Clostridia > Lachnospirales > Lachnospiraceae > Blautia_A > Blautia_A schinkii. Next base: position 182,179 of record KL370852.1, on the reverse strand, counting down.
GTAATTAGTGGATTAACCATGTATAGGATAAAAGAATGATAACGCAATAGTAAGACAATAAGAGGGCAATAGCAAGACAATAACAAGCTAATGAGGATAACAAATTATAGAAAAGGAGCCTGACATGATAAAGTGGGAAGCGAATGTGCGTAAGGTTGTGCCTTATACGCCTGGGGAGCAGCCGAACGATGAAAAGATGATCAAATTGAATACGAACGAAAATCCTTATCCTCCTGCGCCGGGTGTGGAGAGAGTGCTGCGCGGTATGGATGCGGATGCGTTGAGGCTGTATCCTGACCCGACAGCAGGAGAACTGGTACGGACGATTGCTGAGGCGTATGGTTTAAAGGAAGAACAGGTTTTTGTGGGAGTGGGGTCTGATGATGTGCTGGCCATGAGCTTCCTTACTTTTTTTAATTCCGGGAAGCCTATACTTTTCCCGGACATCACTTATTCATTTTATGACGTATGGGCGGAGCTGTTCCGTATTCCTTATAAGCGTCCGGCATTGGATGAGCATTTCTGTATCAGGAAAGAAGATTATTTTGCGGAAAACGGAGGAATTGTTTTCCCTAATCCGAATGCGCCCACGGGACTGGAAATGGCGCAGTCGGATATTGAAGAGATTGTGCGCAGAAATCAGGATGTGATTGTTATGATCGATGAGGCGTATGTGGATTTTGGGGCGCAGTCGGCAATCCCATTGATTGAGAAGTATGACAACCTTCTGGTGGTGCAGACCTTCTCTAAATCCCGTTCCATGGCGGGGATGCGTATTGGTTTTGCCTGCGGAAATCCGGCACTTATCAAATATTTGAACGACGCGAAATATTCTTTTAATTCTTACACCATGAACCGCACTGCGATATCTGCAGGTGTGGAAGCTGTGCGGGATAGGGAATATTTTGAGGATACCTGCCGTAAAATAGTTGAGACAAGGGAGTGGGCGAAACAGGAATTAGAGACGCTTGGCTTTACCTTAATGGATTCCAAGGCTAACTTCATTTTTGCCTCACATCCGTCCTGTCCGGCGGCAGAGTTGTACCAGGCGCTTAGAGATGCGCATATTTATGTGCGTTACTTCCCTAAGGAGAGGATTGATAATTATCTGCGTGTTACAATTGGTACGAAGCAAGAAATGCAGGTGTTTATAGATTTTGTGAAGGCATATCTGTCCGGACGGCAGCCGGGATAAAGATGAAAAACATAGATAATAGGAGGCACTATGGAGTCACTGGTACAATGGTTTACTGAGAATCTGTCACAATTTATTTCGCCCGAGGGTGCGATTTTTCTGATATCAATGGTTCCGATTTTGGAACTGAGAGGAGGGCTTTTGGCGGCAACCTTGCTCAAAATAGAGGCGGCGAAGGCAATCCCGATTTGCATTATTGGCAATATCATCCCAATTCCTTTTATTCTTCTTTTCATCCGCCAGATTTTTAAGTTGATGAAAAAGACGAAGGTTTTCCGCGGGCTGATTGAGAAGCTGGAGAACCGGGCTATGGGAAAGAGCGATAAGATCCGGCGCTATGAGTTCTGGGGATTAATGTTGTTTGTAGGAATCCCGCTGCCCGGAACCGGTGCGTGGACGGGGTCTCTGATTGCGTCATTGCTGGAAATCGATATTAAGAAATCCTCTGTGGCGATTCTTTGCGGATTGGTGATGGCTACAATTATTATGTATATTTTTTCCTATCTTTTTGTGGGGAATGTAGTGAGTTGAGTTCAGATTGATAGCTGATAGAAACGGCGTCCGGTATATATCCCGGACGCCGTATTAAATTTATTCCAGCAATCCGTATTCACCACGTTCACAGCTTTCGCTTCAGCATTTCCGCATTGGACGCATACTTCAGTGCAGTATCCTTTGTGATAGCTCCGCCCTTGTACAACTCCAGGAGGCTCTGGTCCATGGAGCGCATCTGTTCCTGGGAGGAGGAGTAGATAACGCCGTCAATCTGGTGCACCTTATTGTCGCGGATCATATTGCGGATTGCCGGGGTGAGACGCATCACCTCAAATACCGGGATACTGCGCCCGTCCACATCGGGTATAAGCTGTTGGGAAATGACAGCCTGGAGTACCATAGATAGCTGGACAGCAATCTGATGCTGCTGACTCGGCTCAAAAACGTCCATGATACGTCCGATGGTATTGGCCGCACCGATGGTGTGAAGGCTGGACAGCACAAGGTGGCCTGTTTCCGCGGCAGTCATCGCAGTCTGGATCGTCTCATAGTCGCGCATTTCTCCGAGCAGAATTACATCCGGACTTTGGCGTAGAGTGGCTCTCAGAGAAACAAGGTAGCTGTTGGTGTCCGTGCAGATTTCTCTTTGGCTCACAATGCACTTATCATGACGATGAAGATATTCAAGCGGATCTTCAAGTGTGATGATATGTCCCTCCCGCGTGTGGTTAATACGGTCAATGAGGCACGCCATGGTGGTGGATTTACCGCTTCCGGCAGGCCCGGTTACGAGGACCATTCCTTTTGTAAAGTCGGATGCTTCCATGACCTCTCTGGGGATATGAAGCTGGTCCGGGTCCGGCAGCTCGAAAGCAATCACCCGGATTACAGCGGCGAGAGAGCCCCTCTGGCGGTAGGCGTTAACCCGGAATCTGGAAAGCCCCGGAATTGAGAAGGAAAAATCGTCATCACCGTTTTTTAGAAATTTATCTATGTCGCGATTACCTGCGAGCTGATAAATGTCCTCAATCATTTCGGCAGTCTGCTGTGGCATGAGTTTATCTCCGAAATTAGAGAGACGGCCGTTTGTTTTGATGCTGAGCGGACGGCCTGCGATTATGAAAATATCAGAGGCATGTTCCCGGGCAGCGAGGGATAAATATTCAGGTATTTTTTGTTCTGTCATGGTAACTCTCCTTAATGATGTTCATTCCTTAATGATGTTCAATCTTTGGGGCTGCCGCCCTGAAATACGGGCTGACGTGTATCCGCTTCCCAGGTTCCAGCAGGAATGGTATACCAGGCTGCAATGTCCAGACAGGGACCGTTATCTGTGCGGGGATAAGAAGCTTTTAATACTGCGTAAAGCGCCTGGCTTTCTGAAAAAGGAAGCTCTAAGCATAACTCTTCTGTATTTATATCCCAAGTGAATTCCGGCGTACGGTTTGCAAAGGCTTCCAGCGCAGAGTAGTAATCTTCTCTGCCGTGAGCCATACCGTATGCTTCGGAGGCGGTTTCCTCGGCCTGCTGATACAGGTCTGTAGCCGTACCGCACGCTTCATAGTAGGCTGTGGTCTGCTCCAGGGAAAGCCGGCTCAACGCTAGATCAGAGCGGGAAGTCTGTAAAGTAAGCAGAGAAAGTATCACCAGACAAAGTACGGAAAAGATTAAAAACAGTGAGGGTATGCCTATGGATACAAAGGAACGCTTTTTGTTGTTCATGCCGCTGCCCCCTCACCTATCTGTGGAAAACGTATGGACAATTTGTAGAGTTCGTTTTCCGCAGAATCATAAAAGCTTAAGATTCCGCCCTTTTCTCCGGTACTTGCGGAGAGGACCAGGTGCATTTGATAGCACGATTCAGCGGGAAGGCAGGCTTGCCATGAACTGTTGTAATAGTATTTAAGTACACCGTTTTCCTCTGTTCCGTCAGGAAGCAGGCTCAGTATTGTCCGGGGCTCTCCGTCACTGCCCTCGAGGATTTCCCCCACAGTTGTTGTAAGCTCCTGAATGTGGTTAAGCTCCCGGGCTTTTACACGGCTTTTATAGGCTGACGCGAAAACCTGGATACAGGCAGCACCAGCCAGGGACAGGATCAGCAGTGATAAGATCATTTCCATCAGGAAAAGACCTGTTTTAGAGTGAGAGGTCAATTTTGGCATAGAACCCTCCTTTTATGATTTTAGCCTTGGTGAGAGTCTAATCTTTTTCTGAAGAATTTTTATCTGCTGGAGTTCCGGGATGAAGTAAAAGGCGGCTGTGCGCGCCATCTGAACTTTCCATTGTAATTTGGTAAAAGCCTTCCGGCGTTTCCGCTATAGCAAAACCTTCAAGTTCAGCCACAGGCATTCCCATCTCAGCCGTGGCTGCAGAACCCTGCACAGTGAAAAGCTCCTTTAATTCTTTATCTTGTAAATAAATATAAGTCACATACTCTTCACCGTCAATGGTATCAGAAAGGCAGAGTGCAGGGGAACCTTGGAAATCTGTAAGCTTTACGCTGTTCTCTGAATCATGCTGCCGGAATTTCGTGGTGAGGTAAACTGCTGCGGTATGGAGGTTGTTATTTTCCTCCAGTCCTTTTACTGAGGCTTTGTAGGTCTGGGCCGAAAACACAAGCATCATCAGGATAAAAAGTACAAACATACCGAAAAGCAGCAGGGAAAATAAAATATCTATAGAATGGCTGCGCGGTTTGGTACGGTTCATGGTGCCCCTCCTTTTTCGCCTGACAAGGGTATTACGCTGATCATGGGCAGCAGATTCGAACTGTTAGCCACGTATTCTACCACGAATTTCTCATGGTCATAGGTGATGCCGCAATCGTCCAGGAGCTGTGAGAGACTCTGGGGATAACGTCCTGTGAGTGCGTAGACACGGACAGCTCCTTTCTGAAGTGCCTGCTCCAGGGTGACCTGTTCATTTTTCAGAGTTTCCACAGATGTGCGGTTTATCCCGGAAAGGAACAGAGCACAGAGCGCAATGAGCAGAAGCGCAGGGAGGAGATAGCCAAGCTGGCGCCTTATTTTTTTTGCAGGACTTTCAAATAAATCCATATAAAACACCTCAGATCATCATTTCAGAAAGAATTCCCAACAGCGGCATCATGACAGAAAGCAGTACCAGACCCACAAGCAGGGAAAGAATGATCACAATAGTGGGCTCCACCACAGATGCGGAGCGTGCCACAAGTGACAGGGAGTTGTCACGGTAACGCAGTGAAAGCTTACGCATTACCTCGTCGGCAGCGCCTGCCTGATATCCGATGGAAATCAACCGCGCATCCATGCCGCTGTATAGCCCGGACTCAGACATAGCCTGGGAAAAAAGTGCACCGTCATTTAGAAGCTGTGCGGCATTTTCAACACGCTTTTCTACAAGGGGGTGGGAGACGAGCTCCTTTGCCAGGGAGACACTGGTTTCCGGCCCGAGTCCGCTGTGCAGGCCAAGTGCAATTGCTTGGGTCAGGCGTGCATAATCCATTGCCACCGGGATTTCCTTAAGGCGTGGCATATGAGAGGAGGCCTTAATGAGCATCTCTCTGCCTTTGGGATGGAGGCACAGGAATAGGATGCAGACCGCAATAAGTGCTGCTGCGGCCAGAAATACAGTGGAATAACGACTGATGGATGCACCGGCATCGAGCATACTCCGTGAGATACCGTTCATCTCCAGCCCCATCTGGCGGAAAACCTGCCGGAACACAGGAAGGACCTTTACCAGCAAAATCACGATCACAGCCGCCATCATACCCAGCATCAAAAGAGGATAGGTGACGGCACTTTTTATCTGCTCGGAAATGCTGATTTCTTGTTCATAGTGCTCGGTCAGGCTTGCCAAAATCTCATCGAGACAGCCCGTTTCTTCGCCGACCTTGATATATGCAGTCATGGACCGGGGAAACTCGCCTGAGCTTTCCAGGGCATGTGAAAGTGAACCACTTACCTCCAAGTCAGACAGAAGCGCAGTAAATAGTTCCTTGCTTTTAGGAGAAGTACTGTCCTCACAAAGTAATCGAAGCGCCTCGGTGCTGCCGATACCTGAACGCAAAATAATAGAAAGCTGTTCACAAAAATAAAATAGCTCCTGCTTGTTCAGCTTATTTTTCATAAAAACTCCTTTCCGGTCTGGCTCAGCGGGTGAACTGTACCGTATAATTTGTGCCGTCCCCGATGAATGAGCGGATGAAATCTTTGTCGGTGCTGTTCGCGTCAAAGGTTGGATCCATACGCTGCCAGGTTTCACCGTCGAAAACAATCGCACCCTCCACCCAGCCTTTTGAGCGGATATACACATCGATCCAGGCATGCTTAATATCCCCGCTGTAACCAATCTGAAGCTTGCAGGGAATGTCGCGGCTCCGCAGCATAGCGGTCATAAGAGCCGCATAATCGAAACAGATACCTGTGCCGCTTTCGAGAGTATCATCCACGTCCGGGAGATAACCTGCATCCACGTTTGCCGCTTTTTCCGTATCGTAGATGATGGAGCCTGTCACGTAGGTGTACACCGCGTCCAGTGCCTCTACATCCGCTGCATCATCCGGCAGCATGGACAGCGCTTTTTTGCTGACCTCGGACTCGGGGGAAAAGTTCACGTATTGATTCGGATATATATATGGAAGAAATTCATTTTCGAGAATCACTTCTATCTGCTCTGCATATAGGGCGGCGTACTGGCTTCCGCTTACCTGCTGGTAACATGTGATCTGGTAGTTTCCGCCTCCGCCGGTAAACGGAATGACCGCGGTCTCTCCCGGCTCCAGGAAATAGGAATAGAGCACGCTGTCCGGGGCCTGAAGCTGGAGATTTGCCCTTTTTTCGGGAGAGTCGTTCCGGGCTGTGAGGTAGCCCTGGTCTGTGTTTGACACATCAAGGGTCAAGGGAGGGTTTCCCAATATTTCCGTGCCCGGAGCTTCCGGTACAAGAACCCTGAGAGGGGAAAAAACAGGAGGCTCATCGGATGCTTCATGGTCGGCCGGTGGATTGCACGCGCATAATAGGCATATACAAAAAATAAGCATGAAAAGAGGACGGACAAAAAATGATCTGTGCATATTGCCGCTCCTTTGCATAGTGTAATTAGGGCCATTTTGCTTCTTACAATAGTTTAAACTAAGTATAGCAGATTCGGGAGAAAAAGGAAGAAAAAATATTACTTGGAGAAAGTACATAAAAGGAGTAAGATTTATGCTAAAAGTTACACAGCCTGGATATGGAAAATAAAGGTATTAAAACTGTCCGTGTGACTGTTATGTGACTATTTTGAAATAGAATGGATAAAAAAGAAGAGTGAAGTATTTTAGTCAACAATACTTTCTCGTTATAGGTGGAACCGATTATTATGGATAAAAAACTTAAATTACAGATATTTTCAGAATTTTACCTGAAAAACAAAAATGCAATCATCAACAGTGAGACAGCGAGGTCTCAACAATTAATAAAGCTCTTATTGTACATATTGATGAACCGGGAGAGGGAGATATCCCATCAAGAGCTGATAGATGTTCTTTGGGGCGAGAAGAATACCGGCAATCCCGCAGGTGCGCTGAAAAACCTGATTTACCGGCTTCGGAGCATGATGATGCGTCTGGGGGATGAAGAGTATATTGTGGCACGCCGCGGGTATTACCGGTGGAATATGCAGGTGGACGTTGAATCGGATTATGAAGAATTTGAGCAGCTCTGTACCAGTGCCAAGACAGTACAGGAAATTGATGAAAAGGAACGGATTTATGAAAAGGCATTATCTATCTATAAAGGCAATGTGCAGGAGGATTTAGCTTCGGAAAGATGGATGGTGCCTATTGCCACCTGGTATCAGTCCATGTATTTGAGTGCAGCAAGAGAGCTGATAGAGATTTATTCGGACAAAAAAGAATTCAATAAAATGCAGCAGACCTGTATCGCGGCTCTCAAGGTGGATGAGCTGGATGAGGACTTCCATTACTGGCTTATGAGAAGCCTGATGGAGCAGTATAAGGTTGACCTGGCCCTTAAGCATTATAATGAGGCTACGCGGCTTTTTCAGAAACATTTGGGAATCCGTACCTCAGAGCTTTTGAATCAGGTTTATAAAGAGATGATTTCCTTAAAAAATGTAAACACCACTTTGGACGGTAAAAACATCCTTGACGATTTGATGGAATCGGGCAGACGGGAGGGAGTATATTTCTGTGAATTTGTAATTTTTAAGGAGATTTACAGAGTAGAAGCCCGCAGGGCTCTCAGAAATAACAACGCTACAGTGGAATTTATCCTGCTTTTGACTATGAACGCGAGGAATTATTATAACGAGACAGAAGAAGGCAAGCTCTTTAATATACGAGTAGGGATGGAGCGCCTGGAGAGTGTGCTCTGTAATTATCTCCGAGCCGGAGATGTGGTGTCGCGGTACAGCGATAACCAGTTTGTGATTCTGCTTTCTACATGTAAGGAAGAATTTGCCGTGCGCGTAGGCCAACGCATTGTGGATATGCTGTTCCAGCAGTACAGTGACAAAAAAGTTGAGCTGAGATGTGAAATGCTTACGGATGGTAACAATGTAATGGTTATTACTTAAGGTTATTACTTAAAAATCAGGGAGGATATCAACGTGAATAAATTTAAAAGCATAAAAAGAGTTTTAGCTGTTATGTTGACTATGGTCCTGCTGACACAGAACTGCAGCAGTGTGTTTGCAGCGGAGGGTGACATCTCCGGGACGGATGCGGCAGTAGCTGTACAGCCTTTAGCAGAGGAGGCCGGAGGCGGTGAGGACAATGGTGCGCCGGATATTTCTGACGGCACTGGAGAGAATCTGGACAACGAGGGTAATAGTGACGGCGGTCAGGATGATATAGGAGGCGGTCAGGATAGCGAAAGCACTCCTGGAAATGATGCGGCCGGTGGAAATGACCAGGTTGACGAAGATAACTCCGGCGATGGAAGTGCTGAGGATGGTACAGGGAGTGACGAGAGTACAGGCGGAGATATCAACGATGATGCCGGAGATGGCAGTGTTGACGACGGTACGGGAAATGACGGTACCGGAGATGATGGCTCACAGGGAGAAGACGGCACCGGTAAAGAGCCAGAGGATAAGCCGGGAGAAGAGATTCCGGGCAGTGCTGTAATCAGTGTTCCGGGAAGCTCATATATCGAAAATGTTGAGTATTCTTATACAGCACCGGAGGGTGAGAATCCTTGGGCGAGTATATTGTCAGTAGAATCTGCTGGGGAGAATGAAATCCCGGAGAACTTGAGCACTTACTTCAATGGAGAAAATAATACTGTTGTAAGTTCCGAATTTTTTAAAGTGACCTGCAGCGAAGAAAAAGAAAATATTCCGGCATTTACCGCAAGCCTGAAACAGGGAATCAGTCTGAATGACGGGCAGGAATTATATTTTTACAGTGAGGGAAATTACAATTCTATAGATTTTTCCAATGGTTCTGCGCTGGCGATCCCTTATAGGACAGTTTGGGGATTTGTGCTGGTAGAAAAGAAAGCGCCGAAGATTTACGACATTTCCAGAGGACAGGAGTACACAAGCTGGATTAACCACAACGATTCCGGACTGTATTATAAAGAAAAGGGAGTATGGGTGAAGTATACTCCGGAGAGTGAACATGAATTTGTGACAGGGGAAGATATCAAGATTGGGATTGCGTATCAGATTCCTCAGGATATCACTATTTATCCGGGTGACAAGATTTGTTACCAAATGGAATTAGGTGACAGCGGTGCGGTCCTCAATAACCAGACTGGTGTAAAGGTAACTCTAAGTGGAAGTGAAGAGGTTGTGGGGTCTTTTGATATAGATGGCAACGGGCTGATTACAGTTTCATATTATGAAAGTTGGCTTACAGAAGGGGGAATACCTGGACGAAATGGTATCAGTACACAGCTTGAGGCATCAGGAAGCCTTAATTTCTCTGGTTCGGGCGATGATAATGGTTACAAATATATCTATATCGGAGATGTGGAACTGAAGTTTAAGGTGAAGGAAAAAGAGAAAAAGGCTGCCATAACTGTTGATAAAGCCAAAGCGGGTAACAGGACAAGAGATGAGCAGGGAAATGTATATCAAACCTTTAAAGTAACCATCAATGCCTTGGCTAATAATACCATTCCGATTAATCAGCTCAAGATTCATGATTACTTTAGGTACGGCGAGAAAAGATACGTAAAATATATGGAAGACAGCTTGAAGGTGGAGAGTCATCCAAATGGATTGGATGTAACTATCACAGAAGATGCTGGTGATGATAGCAAAGATTTTTATCTTACCCTTGATATATTAGGAAGTGAAAACAAAAAAGGTTTTGGCGGAGACGGCAAAGCCGAAAAAATAGTTATTAATTACCAGGTAAAGATAGACAAAAGCATATGGTTTGCAAATATGTCAGGGGCAAACGGAAGCTTTAGTTCCAATATCACTCTGAGAAATACGGCTGACGTTACGGGCGAGGATGTGAGTGGAAAAGGAACTGATTGGGAGGAGATGTCATTTCCAAAAACCTGGTTTGAAAAAACAGGCAGTATTATAAAGAATACTGAAGATGGCAACGCTAAACTGCATTATGCTGTACATGTGAATAAGAATCCAATGATAGATATTAAGGGATGGACAGTCCGGGATACACTTCTGGAGCCAAATACAATACACAGATATGATCCATCTTCTATTTTTGTAAATAAGTACGGCGGAACGGATGGTAAAAAATTAATAGGGCAGATCACCCCTGATATTAAATCGGAGACCACAAACGGAAAGACATATGAGTATCTTGAATTTGTTGCTGACGGACCTTATTATTATGAGCTGCAGTATGACACAATTGTTACGCTCAACGACGACGAGTACTCGGCAGGGGAATTAAAGAATAAGATAGAGTTAATTGCCCCGGCAGACTCTGGAATTGGTACAGCTCCATCCTATACTGTAGGTGTGAACTATGATGTATTCTCCATAGAAAAAAAGGTTTTGGATACTCCGGACTACGCAGGCAGACAGATTACCTGGCAGACAACGTTGCATGCATACAGAAACGGCGGTTCCAATGGAGATATCCCCAGAGGAGCCATCTATACGGATGACTTATCACTTGAGGAAGCAGCAAAATCGCATTCGTTTGACTGGGAGAACCTGAATCTGGTGATTACCGATAAGGATGATACAGTTCTTACTGACGGTACGGATTATAATTTATCAAAGGGAAGTCATGAGAAATCCTTTACTGTGGAATTCTTAAGAGATGTTTCCGATCCGGTAAAGATTACTTATAATTCCAGCGCTGATTTCGGCAAGGGTGAGGGAAACGATGAGATATATATAAACACCGGAGTCTTAACAGTACAGACTGATGTGAAGAGTGCCACGGCAAAGGTGAAATATAAATCAAGCAACGTTATCAAAAAAGAAGTGTTTAAACAGTATAATTCTAATACCAGAGAAATAAGCTGGAGAATACTTGTCAATGCCCAAAAGCGTTCCTACCCCGAGGACAGCAAGTTGCAGATCATAGATAAACTTCCCAAGGGGCTGACAGTTAAAAATGTCAGATATGAGACTGCATCAAATCCATTTCATGGATATGAGACAGATGCGGATGGAAATCTGGTCATAGATTATACCGGACATATGAAGGAAATTAATGGAAAGCAGAGAAATATAGTCATTGTTTGCACTGTAGATGATGTGAGCGGTTTGATAGGTGATAACGGTGAGGTGACTTTTACCAACACGGTCGGCTTCTATCTTAACGATGTGCTTGTGGATACAGCAAGCGCAGAGGCTAAGGCAAAATTTGAGGTGTTGGATAAAAAGGCTAAATATGACAAGAACTCACCGGAGCGGTATGTAGAGTATACAGTCAATGTAAATACAGCAGGTAACACACTTGGGGATGGTAACGGAAATCTTAGCTTCATTGACCAGATGGACAATACAATGTCTCTGGCACCGAATTCCCTTAAGGTGGTAAATCTGTCTACAGGCAGTGATATCACGGCATCCTGTAAATTGACATTGGACACAGAAAACCATAAATTTACCGTGGAAATTCCCGACAGCACTCCTCTGAGGATTTCATATAACGTTAATTTTAATGAGTACGCGGAAATAGTCCAACTGACAAATTCAGCCCAATTGTATTATCAGACAGAATATATTGACGGGGATGTAAACTCAGAGGAATTTGAAGTGAAGCAGGCTTCCGGTTCCGCGACCGCCAATCCGGATATCATTGTCTATAAAGTAGATGGTTCGGATGCGAATAGGTATCTGGGCGGAGCAGTATTCAATCTTTACCGGTTAAATGAAGGTAAAAACCCTGAAAGCACAGATATGGTGAATGACTGGACTTTTGAGAAAGAGGTGACTTCTGACTCACAGGGAAAGGTATACATGACCAATCTGAAAAAGGAAACCTATTATTGTCTGGTAGAGACAAAGGCTCCGGACGGGTATGTATGGAATGCTTCTGCAAAATATGTTTTTATATATGCGGATATAAATTCACAGATGACGATTCCGGAACAGTATTATAGAATTTCACAGAATAAAGGCGGCTTCTATATAACCAATAATAAAGCACAGCTTGCCGTCGACAAGAAATTTTATGGTGGTGACGGTGCACAGCTTGCCGATGGAGAATATCCGGATGGTCTATATTACTTTGGGGTTTTTGATGAACAAGGAAGTATTGTAAATACGCTTTCTAATGAGAAAGCCTTTGGACAAATAAGGGTGAGCGGAGGAAAGGTCCAGAACCCAACAGCAGGAAAATATCCTCTTGTATTTGAATTGGAAATGGGAAGCTACACGGTGTACGAAACAGATGCACAAGGAAATATTCTTGCGGATACCGATGACGACGGTTTTGTGACAATCAATGGATTGGAGTTTGAGGCAGACCGTGACGGTCATATCAGTACCGAAATCACAGTCGATAAAAACGCATATCCTGCAGTCGCTGTGGTTAACAATAGGCTTTTCTCAGATGATGTGCGGTTAACTCTAAGGGTGGGAAAAACATTAGACGGAAGAGAGCTTACGGCAGGAGAATTCCAGTTCCAAATTGTTAATGAGCAGAATGAGAAAGTGGCAGAGGGCGTCAATGATGAATCTGGAAATATAACCTTCACGCCTGTCTCTTATGCATTTGATTCCGTAGGCGAACATACCTACACAATTAAGGAAGTGAAGGGTAACGACCCTGAAATCACATATTCCGAAGTTGAATTTAAACTTACAGTGTCAGTGAAGAATCAAAATGGCATACTTGTCATTGATAAAGTAAGCATAAAGGGAGATGAGGAGCAAGATATAACTATTCAAAAAGACGAGGACGGAGTATATGATGCTTCATCTACAGTGATTTTTGAAAATATATACGAAAAAACAATTATCCAGCCAGTATCTCTTGTGTTTAAAGGAAATAAGGTGCTGGAAAATAAAGAAATGCAGGGCAGAGAATTTTCCTTTATACTCACTCCGGTTAACGATGACAGTCCGATCAGACTGAAAGGCCAGGATTATGAGAAACACGATTCACTGGTTGTGAAAAATGATGAAAACGGACAGATTCAGTTCCCGCCAATGTATTATATAGCAGAAGATGCCGGAAAGACCTTTAAGTATGAAATCAAAGAACAGCTTCCTCAAGGAGCGGATTCTGATAATCCCGTTAAGGACGGTATCACATATACTACCGAAACGAGAACACTCACAGTCTCCGTTACCGAGGAGGACAGAAATCTTAAGGTGAGCGCCAAGTTAGACGGAATAGAATATCCTTTAGAGGGTGATTCGGAATCTCTTATCTTCACCAACACCTACCATGCAGAAGGAAGTTTCACCCTGGATGCGGCGAAGAAGGTTGAAGGAAGGGAACTGCTGGAGCAAAAATTCAAGTTTTCTGCAAGGAAGTATAAAAAGCAAGGGGATACCTGGATTGAAGCCGGATTTAAAGAGAAGGCAGCAGATCAGGTGGTCACAAAGGATTCTGTTAAAACCGTTGAGAATAGAGGTGCGCAGATTGATTTCGGCGGGGACTATTTTGAATTAACGGATGCGGGAGAGTACCGCTATGTTATAGAAGAAATGGATACCACCCTGGGCGGATATACCAAGGATGACACAAAATTTGCAGTCGATGTAGAAGTCTCTGACAATGGTGACGGAACACTTAAGACATCAAAGAAGGGAATTTATATAATTGATTCAGAGGGAAAACCTGTAGGGGATAATCTGGAACAAGTGGAGTTTGTAAATACCTATAAAACTACGGGAACGGAGACTGTGCTGACGGTACAGAAAAACCTGATTGGCAAAGAACTGAAGGCAGGACAGTTCACCTTTAAGCTTGAGGAAGCTAAAAATGTGGATTGGAGAGCGGAAGGCTTTGACTTAGAGACGGTTGAGTTCACAGAGGTGTCCGGAAACACTGAAAAAGCGAATGACAGTAAAGGGCTGGTTACCTTTGATCCGATCTCTTACACGACAGAAGGGAAGCATGTATACAAAATAACTGAAAACATTCCGGAAGAGGCAAACGTATCCAATGGCTATAAAGCAGACGGATATACTTATTCGACAGAACCTGTTTATGTTTTCGTAGAAGTCAGCGATAACGGTGATGGTACCTTGAAGGCAGAACAATTCGGCAATCGTACCAAAGATGCCTACCGTGGTGTGATCACCAATATCTACGAGTCCGAAGGAGAAGTAATCCTCAACGGAACGAAGAAGCTGTCAGGTCGTAAGCTGGAGCAGGGGCAGTTTGAATTTACTATGGACGTGGCCAGGGCAGACGGCGAAGCTTATCCGGCTGAGGAGGATTACAAAACCGTGGCAAATGTGACTAACGGGGATGACGGTAAATTCTCCTTCCCGGTACAGAAGTTTGCCGTAGGCGGTGCGGGCAACAAGAACGATACCGGAATCTATTTCTACAGAATCAGAGAAAGAGTGCCCGAGGATATCCCGGAGGGTTACACATATCTTTCCGATGGTATTAAGGAACACATTATAAAAGTCACTGTGGAAAAATCTGCTGACGGCAGTCTTAAGATAACCAAGACAATGGCTGACGGAAGCAAACTGCCGGCAGAGGGCGTAGTATTTAACAATGCTTATAATGCAAAGGGACAGTGGAAACCGGAGGCGACAAAGGTGTTAAGCGGCAGTCCCCTTACAGAAGGACAATTTGCTTTTGAATTACTGAAAGACAACAGTGTGGTCCAGACCGTCATGAACAAAGCGGACGGGACAATATCCTTTGATGAGATTGTCTTCACCCAGGAGGATATGAACAATCAGAAGGAAATGGATCTGGAATATTATGTGAGAGAGAAAATCCCTTCTGACGCAGCGGACGGCATAGGTTATGACAGAACGCTTTATAAAATCAGCATTCATCTGGAAGATAAAGAGAACGGAAAGATTGAGGTAACAGAAAGTATCATCAAGGATACTGGCGATTCCAAAGAGGAAGCGGATAAGATTAGCTTTACCAATACGTTTTCCGGCAGTGCTTCTATTTTCAAGACTGAGGAGGATGGCAGGACGCCGCTTGCCGGAGCTATGTTTGAGTTATATGAGGCAAATGGCAGCGGCTACAGCCTCAGAGCAACCTATACGACCGGAAGCAGCGGGCGTGTGACTGCTTATGGCCTTCCGGCAAATGATTATTACTTTGTGGAGACTATGGCGCCGGAGGGATATGTGATTCCTAAGGATGCTGATGGAAATCCTGTGAAGTATGCATTTACCATTGGTGTAAATGACGGCGTTGGTAAGGTTGAGAATGCAGTGGTAGATTACACACAGACGGTTGTCAACAGCAAAGGTCTGGGTGCAGTCGAGCTTACCAAGTATGATTCAGAGGATAGAACGGCTGTATTAGCTAACGCTAAATTTGGTATGTATACAAGCGCAGGTACACCAGTGAATCTGTGGAAGAGCGGTGAGGGCAGCTATGTATACTTAGGCGGAAGCAAAGAAGATGCAGTTACAGAGCTGGTTACCGGAAGCAACGGCAAAATCAGTGTCAGCGGACTAGAGTGGGGAACCTATTATTTCCAGGAGACAGAGGCGCCGGATGGCTATGTACTCAGTGATCAGCGTATTTCCTTTACCGTGAATGCAGGCTCATTTAACGGGAAAGGCGAGCCGGCAGTGATCGCGCTTACCGCCGTAAATACGAAAACAAAAGTTACCATTGAGAAGGTGGATGAGCAGGGCACTGGTTTAGCAGGAGCAGTATTAGCAATCCGTGATTCTAAGACAAACGAAATGATAGAGACCTGGACCTCGGACGGAAAGCCGCACCTTATTGAAGGTAAACTGATTGCAGGCAGAAGTTATTATCTCTCCGAGCAGAGTGCGCCTGAAGGCTACCAGATAGCGCCCGAACAGGAATTCACAGTACCTGAGAGCGGAGAAATAACCGTCACCATGATCGACAAGAAGGAAGAGACAAAAAATGGCGGTCTGACAGTAGTCAAGAATTTAAGCCTTGTAGATGAAGAGATGAACATTGTAGAGGCTTTCGCAAAGGACTATACCACCTACGTGGGAATCTTTACGGATGCTGAGGGACTTCACCCGTATGACGGGGACTATATCCGTGAGATAAAAATCCAAAATGGTTCCTCCGGCCAGGTGGAGTACAGCAATCTTCCAAGCGGAATTTATTACATTTTTGAGACAGACGCAAACGGTGCACCCATACCGTATGATGAGCTGCACACAAACGCAACAGGCAGCTTTGTATGTATGGTTGACGGCGAGGGAAATGTTAACATTAATACAGACGGAGGAAATCTCAGCGGAACGGTTACCCTGAACAATGTATATTATGATTTCCCGGATGGCTTTTCTTACCGCGGATATATTGATATCAGCAAAAAGGTATTAAAGAATGGTGCGAGAACGAACGTGGATGATACCTTCTACGCAGGTGTGTTCACTATTGGCAGTGACGGTGTGTATGAGCTGCTTCCGGATATGGTATTTGAACTGGCTCAGAACGACACCATTAAGGTCGAGGTTCCGTTGGGCGGTGAGAACGGAGATGAGGCAGTGACATACTTTATCATGGAAACTGACGCAGAGGGAAACCCTGTAAGCTCGGACGAAAGCTTTGCTTACAATGTATCCGGTGAAGGAGAAGTGAGCCTGGATGTGGATAATACCACAGGCTCCATCACCATTACCAATGAGATTATCGAAGAAGTAACCATAACAGAAAAACCGGACAGCAGTACACCCTCTGGGGGCGGTACGACGGGGAATACTAATTCCACGAAGGTAACCGGCGTGAAAACCGGCGATGCAACCATGGTTTGGCCATATCTCCTGCTTCTGGCAGCGGCAGCAGGCATGATTGGTATCCTCGGAAACAGAGGCCGTAAAAAGAAAAAATAAAAAGTTTTGTGCTCATGACAGTTCAAGGAAATCGGGCTGTCATGAGCTTGATAAAATATGGATGAAAAAAGTCAACAAAACAAAGAAAAGGATTGACAAATGGTGTGATTAGAAGTATGCTGAAAGTAATAAAAATTTAGCAAAGGCAAACCCGCCGAAAGACGGGGACGCAAAGCCAAGGGTCTAAGGTCAGGGGACTATGACAGCCGGTTGCCGCATTGAATTTCGATTTAATGACGTTATTCTGGGAGCAAAGAGCACAATGTATCCCTCAATGTGGTGGCCGTTTATGTATATAAGCGGTTTTTTTATTACCAATATTCCACAGAATACGTGAGGGAGCTTTCCGGGATTACATCGTTTTAGAAAGGGTGTGTAATAATGAAAAAGCAGAGCTTTACAGAGTTTATTAAAGCTAAAAAAATTGCAGCAGGTTGTGCCGCTTTGGCACTGGCGATGGTTATAGGTAGCGTATTTATGGTACAGGAATCCTCGAAGGTTCCGGAGCTGCCGTCCTACACAGATCCTGTGCTTGAGGTTTCTATTGAGGATGAGGAGACGCCATTGGCATCAGCGCCGAAGGTAACTACGAAAACCTCGAAGAAAACAACCAAGAAAAATGTGACTATGAAAACAGCAGCAACTAAGACATACTCCAAGAAGCTGCCCACAACAAAAAAGACAACAACCAAAACTCAGAAGAAAGCCAACCAGACGATCCGTACAGAGACAACAGTCCTTACCGCTGCTACAGAGAAGTATACAAAGAAATCAAAGGTAAAGGTCGTGTCCACCACAGTAACTACCACAGTGAAGACGACAACGACAACTACATCCTCTGGCGCAGACAGCGTTTTTAGCAGTTCGCCTTCAGGCTCATCCACAAAACCTGTGACGAGTAAGAACGGTAAATACGAAGCCAGCGTTTCTAAGCTTGCACCTCTCATGGATGGCAGAGTGATTTCCGCTTATGAAAAGATGGGCTTTAAGCTGTCGATTGATTCATCAGTATCTTACGCAGGATATTTTGATGCAAGGACTAGAATGATTACTCTACAGATGGAAGATAATACCATATACCATGAGCTTGGACATTTCCTCGCATTTATTTCCGGTAATACAGATAAGACCAGCGGTTTCACAGCAATTTATAACCAGGAGAAATCAAAATATACCGGAGTGAACAAGGCATATGTAACCCAGAACAGCTCTGAATACTTTGCAGAATCTGTAAAAGATTATTATTTGAACCCGGGAACTCTTAAGAGTGCACGTCCTAAAACTTACGCGGCATTGACAGAGGCTTTAGGTAAGGTTACGGATGCACAGATAAATAAGATACTTACCGTATACGCACCCGTTTGGAAATAAGACATAAAACTAAATAATAAATATACGCACACCAGAAGGCTGATGCGGGATTCATATAATCGTCCCGCACCAACCTTCTATTTAATTGAAGAAGA
Source organism: Blautia schinkii DSM 10518 (assembly GCA_000702025.1). GTDB lineage: Bacteria > Bacillota > Clostridia > Lachnospirales > Lachnospiraceae > Blautia_A > Blautia_A schinkii. Next base: position 163,609 of record KL370852.1, on the reverse strand, counting down.
AATCACGATTTATTTAGAATCGCGTCGACAAGTATTTCTTGCAAAGAAAAACGCATCGCGTATATAATATAATTAATGCGATTTTGTGAGACCGGAAAATTTATAATAGTGGACAGAGTTACAAATTTATGTTAAAATGAACATAATCAGTATGTTTATGGTTACATGCCATCTGACGTACAATCTTGCGATGAATCTGATGTTCATGTCGTTTCAGACAGAGTATTCCGCAGATCGTGTTGAGTTATTGAGCATTGTGTGTACTTGAAACTTTAATATATAAGAAAAGCAGAGGGTTATTATGAGAGAAAAGTATGAATCATTGTCTTTGGCAGTTTTGAAGGACTTAGCCAAGGCCAGAGGATTAAAGGGCATTTCCACATTAAGGAAGCCTGCATTGATTGAGCGTATGCTTGAAGAGGACGAAAAGCAGCCCTCGAACGACAACAAGGTTGAAAAACAGGATACAACCGCTCGTGAAAAAGAGCAGGAAAATGCCCGGGAGCAGTATGCCAGTGAACAGCAGGCAAAAGAAGAGCGGAACGCTGAAAGAGAGAGAAGCTATGACAACCGCGGCAATCAGGAGGAACGCAAGAGCAGCCCTTACCGGGTTCCGGCGGAGACGGTGCAGCTTGACAGCGGTGAGAAGGCCAATGGTATCCTGGAGGTACTTCCCGACGGTTATGGCTTTATCCGGTGTGAGAATTATCTGCCGGGAGAGAATGATATCTATGTTTCTCCTTCCCAGATACGAAGATTTAACTTAAAGACCGGAGATATCATCCAGGGAAATATCCGTATCAAGACACAGAGCGAGAAATTCAGCGCTCTGCTTTATGTGACCTCAATAAACGGCTTCCATCCAAGTGAAGGCCAGAGGCGTTATAACTTTGAGGATATGACCCCTATTTTCCCGAACGAGCGTCTTGTACTTGAGCGTACGGGCGGGACGACGGCTATGCGCATTGTAGATCTCATCAGCCCCATCGGTAAGGGACAGCGTGGTATGATCGTGTCCCCGCCCAAGGCAGGTAAGACTACCTTATTAAAGGACGTTGCCAAATCGATTTTGACCAACAGCCCGGACATGCATCTGATCATCCTGCTCATTGATGAGCGCCCGGAGGAGGTTACAGATATCAGAGAGGCGATACAGGGACCAAATGTGGAGGTCATTTATTCCACCTTCGATGAGCTGCCGGAGCATCATAAGCGTGTGTCTGAGATGGTAGTGGAGCGTGCACGCCGTCTCGTGGAGCATAAGAAGGATGTTACCATTCTTCTGGATTCCATCACCAGACTTGCGAGAGCATACAACCTCATCATCCCGCCAAGCGGCAGAACACTTTCCGGTGGTCTTGACCCAGCCGCCCTGCATATGCCCAAGCGTTTCTTCGGTGCCGCGAGAAATATGCGTGAGGGCGGAAGCCTGACGATCCTTGCAACCGCGCTGGTGGACACAGGCTCTAAGATGGACGATGTCATTTACGAGGAGTTTAAGGGTACCGGTAATATGGAGCTTGTGCTTGACCGCAAGCTGCAGGAGAAACGTGTATTTCCGGCTATTGACATCCAGAAGTCCGGAACCAGAAGAGAGGACCTCCTTCTTAACCGCGAGGAGCAGGATGCTGTATATAACATGAGAAAAGCCCTCAACGGAATGAAGTCCGAGGATGCGGTAGAACAGATCTTAAATATGTTTGCACGCACCCGCAATAATGCCGAGTTTGTACAGACGGTGAAAAAACAGAAATTTTTATAAACATCTTGCATTATACGACAAGGTATGCTATAATCAGAAAGCTGTTTAATAGTGAATTCGTCAAGCGAATGCGAATTATAAATAGAACGTATATAGAGAGGTGAAAATCATGAGAGAAGGAATCCATCCGAATTATTATCAGGCAACTGTAACCTGTAACTGCGGCAATACATTTACCACAGGTTCTACCAAAAAAGATATCCATGTAGAAATCTGCTCCAAATGCCATCCGTTCTATACAGGCCAGCAGAAGGCTGCTCAGGCTCGTGGACGTATCGATAAGTTCAACAGAAAATACGGCTTGAACAAATAATCATACAGAATATTGGGTAGTGAGAAGGTTGAGGTTGGGAAATCTCAACCTTTCTTTGCTCTTAGGAGAAAAATATGAAATCATCAAATATTGGCGGCCAGGCAGTCATGGAGGGCATCATGATGCGCCATAAGGACAAATATGCCATCGCTGTGCGCCGTCCCGATCAAGAGATAGAATTAAAGGTCGAAAATTATAAGTGCGTTTTTGGAAACGCGAAGATTTGGAGAAAGCCTATCATACGCGGTGTAGTCAGTTTTGTGGATTCCCTTGTGACGGGCACCAAATGTCTGATGTACTCTGCCGAGATTGCGGGTGATGAGGAGGACGAGGAGGATGCAAAAAAAGCTGCCTCCATGACCGAGGAGGAGCGTGCTGCACAGAAGGCAAAGGAAGACAAGCAGTTTAAGTGGCTTCTGTATATTACGGTGGCGATTTCCATTGTAGTCTCCGTTGCTGCGTTTATGCTGCTTCCGTATGCACTTGCAAGCCTCTGTAAGAAAGCCGGAGCCTCAGAGTTTCTGATCACGGTGGTCGAGGCGTTTGTGAAGCTGTTCTTATTTATGGGATATATGCTGTTGATTTCCCGTATGAAGGATATCCAAAGGACATTTATGTATCATGGTGCAGAGCATAAATGTATCAACTGTGTAGAAAACGGCCTTCCGCTCACGGTAGAGAATGTTATGGGAAGCTCACGCCAGCATAAACGCTGCGGGACCAGCTTTTTGTTCCTGGTAATGATCGTTAGTATTTTCCTGCATTTTATATTTGTGCTTGTACCGTTTTACTGGGTGCGCTTATTCGGCCGTCTGCTGATGGTGCCTGTGGTAGCGGGAATTTCCTTTGAACTGATCCAGTGGGCTGGCAGGACGGACAACAAGCTTGCAAATATTTTAAGCAAGCCGGGACTGGCAATGCAGAAGCTTTCCACCAAGGAACCCACCGCAGATATGGTGGAGGTTGCAATTAAGGCAGTGGAAGCCGTATTTGACTGGAAAGGATATCTGCGCGAGGAATTTGGCGTAGAGACTGAAGCTGAGAGTAGTGAACGTATGGACACGGCTGCAGAGGGATGACAGGGTGCGCCATTCGGAGCAGCCAGCCTTGAATATATGGGAGAGAATTAAATGGGAACCCTAGAGGCTCTTTTAAAAGAAGGAACAGGAATCCTGGAAGCATCCGGGATTAAGGAAGCCGGGCTTGAAGCCTGGCTCCTTCTGGAATATAAGACAGGGAAAAACAGGGCGTATTACTTTGCCCACACGGAGGAAGAGGTGCAGGAGGAGACTGCGGAGGCTTACATAGAGCTTGTGCGCAGGCGTGCCACACACATACCGCTCCAGCATCTCACCCACCAGGCATATTTTATGGGATATGAATTCTATGTGGATGAGAATGTTTTGGTGCCCAGGCAGGATACGGAGACGCTGGTGGAGCAGGCTTTGGCGGCACTTGCATGTGTGGAAAATCCGCACATTCTGGATATGTGTACAGGCTCGGGCTGCATACTTATCAGCCTTCTTTTAGAAAAAAACGGCAGTACAGGCGTAGGGGCGGATATATCGCCACAGGCTCTTGAGGTGGCGAAGAGGAATGCCAAAACCCTGGGTGTGGAGAAACAGGCAGTATTTGTTGAAAGCGATACATTTTCCGCCGCGCATTTCCGGGAAAAAGGTGGTAAACTGGCACAAGAATATGATATCCTTGTTTCTAATCCGCCTTATATCCCTACAGCAGAGATTGAAGAGCTGATGGAAGAGGTGCGTCTCCATGACCCGAGGATTGCGCTGGACGGCGCCTGTGACGGGCTTACGTTTTACCGCACCATTACTCGGGAGGCAGGAAGATACCTGAAGCCGGGCGGATGGCTGATGTACGAAATCGGATGTGAACAAGGGCCGGCAGTGGCACAGATGTTGAAAATTGCCGGCTTTTTGCAGGTAGAGATTAGGCAGGACCTTTCCGGACTCGACCGTGTGGTCAGGGGACGGAAGCCTTTGGAATAGAGAAAGTTTAGGAGGATGATCATGTTTGATAAATTAGATGATTTGCTCATACGTTTTGAGGAAGTGTTGAATGAACTGGGAGAGCCGGGAGTGACGGACAATCAGGAACATTTCCAGAAGCTGATGAGAGAGCAGAGTGAATTACAGCCCATCGTGGACGCCTATCGGGAATATAAGAAAAGTAAGGAAACCATCCAGGACAGCCTCTCCATGCTGGAGGAGGAAAAGGATGAGGAGATGCGGGAAATGCTCAAGGAGGAGCTTTCCGACTCCAAGAAACGGGTGGAGGAGCTTGAGCATGAGCTGAAAATCCTTCTTCTTCCCAAGGACCCAAACGACAATAAGAATGTTATCGTAGAAATCCGCGCAGGTGCAGGCGGGGACGAAGCAGCGCTGTTCGCGGCAGAGATTTACCGTATGTATGTGAAATATGCGGAGTCCCTGCGCTGGAAAACAGAAATGATGAGTGTTAACGAGAACGGGATAGGCGGCTTCAAAGAGGTCACCTTCATGATTAACGGAAACGGTGCGTATTCCCGGCTGAAATATGAGAGCGGCGTACACCGCGTACAGCGTGTGCCGGAGACAGAGTCAGGCGGAAGGATCCATACCTCCACCTGTACGGTCGCTATCATGCCCGAGGCAGAGGAAATCGACTTTCATCTGGATTTAAATGACTGTAAGTTCGATGTGTTCCGCGCATCCGGAAACGGCGGCCAGTGCGTTAATACCACGGACTCTGCGGTACGGCTGACTCATATCCCCACAGGAATCGTGATCTCCTGCCAGGATGAGAAATCCCAGCTCAAAAACAAAGACAAGGCACTTAAGGTGCTGCGTTCCCGTCTGTACGAGATGGAGCTTGCCAAACAGCACGACGCTGAGGCAGAGGCAAGGAGGAGCCAGATTGGAACCGGAGACCGCTCCGAGAAGATCCGGACCTATAACTTCCCCCAGGGCCGTGTCACAGACCACCGCATTAAGCTCACACTGCATCGTCTGGAGGGCGTGCTTGGCGGTGACCTCGACGAAATCATTGACAGCCTCATCGCCGCAGATCAGGCAGCAAAACTGAGCAATCTACAGGAACAAGCATAATTTTTGCACCCGGACGCCCCGGCAGGCGAAAACCGGGCATAATAAGGAAATGGCATAAAATTCATCCTCATATGCCTCGGCAGGCAAAAAACGGGAGTAATATTATAATAAGGCATAAATCAGGCACCCATGCCATAAAAAATTAGGAGGAAGGTACTTATGAAAAAGACAGCACTGGTCATCATGGCTGCGGGAATCGGCAGCCGCTTCGGAAAGGGCATCAAGCAGCTCACGCCGGTGGGCCCAAACGGAGAGATCATCATGGATTATTCCATTTATGATGCGCTCGAGGCCGGTTTCAACAAGATTGTATTTATTATCCGCAGGGACCTGGAGGAGGAATTCCGTCAGATCATCGGCGAGCGGATTGAGAAGGTAACAGAGGTGGCTTATGTATTCCAGGAGCTTGACGACCTGCCCGAAGGCTTTGTAAAGCCTGAGGAGCGCACAAAGCCATGGGGCACAGGTCAGGCTGTACTGGCGGCGAAAAAAGTGCTGGATGAGCCTTTTGCCGTGGTCAATGCAGACGACTATTACGGCAAGGAGGCCTATGTAAAGGTTCATGATTATCTGGTGGAGGACCATACTTCAGACGATAAACAGCATATCTGTATGGCAGGCTTCCGGCTAGGAAATACCCTCAGTGATAACGGCAGCGTTACGAGAGGAGTGTGCCACATTGAGGATGGACAGCTTACAGGTGTCACAGAGACACATGATATATTTAAGACAGCCACGGGCGCAGAGGCCAGAGGCGAGGACGGTACCGTGGAGACACTCGATGTGAAATGCCTGGTATCTATGAACATGTGGGGACTCACCCCAGAGTTTATGGATATCCTGTATAACGGTTTTGTGGAATTTCTCCAGAATATCAAGCCCGGGGATATTAAGAAAGAGTACCTTCTGCCGGAGCTTATTGACCGATTGATCAAATCCGGCCAGGTACAGGTGGATGTACTGGAGAGCAGGGATGAGTGGTTCGGAGTTACCTATCAGGAGGATAAGGCGACGGTGGCTGAGGCGTTTCGGAGGCTTACAGAGCAGGGCGTTTATCCGGCACATTTATTTTAAATTAGGAATGGGGCCCCGGAAATGTGTTGAACGGTGAGGCAGAGGAAGCTGGGCGCCGGGGAAGGGTTGTTCCTTGGCAGGCTGATGCACGCTTGCCTTCAACTAAGTGTCAACTGCGACTAAGCCGCTCACGAAGAGCGTTCGCGGCTAAGTCTCCGTAGACACTGGATTTTCAGGCGCGCTTACGCAAATCAGCCTGACAAGGAAAAACCCTTCCCCGGCGCCCAGCTTCCTCTGCCTCACCTACCACTACGTTTTCACCCCTTCTTGGAGGTTGTTCTTTTCGCCGGAGATGTATTCCGGGCGGAGGTGCGGACGGCTCAGGAAATCTGTAGGTTCTGGGTGGGTATGAAGACTTGTGGATTAGTAGGCTTATACACTTTACCGCTGCCTACCGATTTATAGCATTTTTTAAATGTAGAGAAACCTTCCGCCGAAAGGAGCAAGCAGCTTCAAGGGGAAAAAGAGGTAGTGGCAGGTAAGGAGAAGGCGGCTGGGGGCTGGGACGGGTGGTGTCCGTGGGGAGCGGATTTTGCGGAAGCGCGCCTGAAAATCCAGTATTTACGGAGACTTAGGCGCGAACGCTCTCGTGAGCGTCTTAGTCGCAGTTAATACTTAGTTGAAGGGAAGTGAGCATCCGCGCCCCGCGGACACCACCCGTCCCAGCCCCCAGCCGCCTTCTCCTTACCGTTCAAAAACCTCCCAGGGGACCCCTCCCACCCAATAGTATAAAAATAAAGAATGATGTGACAAATCATGATAAGTGTGTTAATATTGCAATGGAATTAATGTTCCGTGAGCATTTATTGCTTGACAACTGATGGCCATGGGGATTTATGTGTGCGTGGTGGTGCAGCATAAGTCCAGTAGTGACAGTAAGGAGATTATTATGGGAAAATATTTTGGAACTGATGGCTTTCGTGGAGAGGCCAATGTGAAACTTACAGTAGACCATGCATTTAAAGTGGGAAGATATGTGGGCTGGTACTATGGTCGTGACCATAAGGCGAAGATCGTGATCGGCAAGGACACCAGAAGAAGCAGCTACATGTTTGAGTATGCGCTTGTGGCAGGCCTTACGGCCTCCGGTGCGGACGCCTATCTGCTGCATGTGACGACTACACCCAGTGTATCCTTTGCAGTGCGCACAGAGGATTTTGACTGCGGTATCATGATTTCCGCAAGCCATAATCCCTTCTATGACAACGGTATTAAGCTGTTAAACGGAAACGGACAGAAGATTGAGGCAGAGATTGAGGAGAGGATTGAAGCATACCTGGACGGTGAGATTGAAGAGCTCCCGCTGGCTACCAGGGAGGATGTGGGACGTACCATTGACTTTGCTTCCGGGCGTAACCGTTATATCGGTTACCTGATTTCCATTCCCTGCCGTGATTTTAAGAATATTAAGGTGGGACTGGACTGTGCCAACGGCAGCTCCTCCGCGATCGCAAAGAGTGTATTTGACGCGCTCCGTGCGAAAACTTACGTGATCAACAATGATCCTGATGGTACGAATATCAATACGAACTGTGGTTCCACCCACATTGAGGTCCTGAAGCAGTTTGTGGTGGACAATGGTCTGGACGTTGGTTTTGCCTATGATGGTGATGCGGACCGCTGTATCGCTGTGGACCATATGGGAAATATCATTGACGGTGATAAGATTCTCTATGTGTGCGGCAAGTATCTGAAGGAGCAGGGCAAGCTGAATGGTAATACGGTGGTAACTACGGTAATGTCCAATATGGGGCTTTACAAGGCTCTGGAGCGCGAGGATATGTGCTATGAGCAGACAGCAGTGGGAGATAAATATGTGGCGGAAAATATGCTGGAGAACAACTACAGCATCGGCGGCGAGCAGTCCGGTCATGTGATTTTCAGCCGCTATGCCGCAACCGGAGACGGAATCCTCACTTCCCTGATGGTGATGGAGGCTTGTGTGGAAAAGAAAGCCACACTCTGTGACCTTGCCAAGGAGATGAAGGTATATCCGCAGCTCCTCCGTAATGTGCGCGTAGCTGACAAAAAGGCTGCACGCGAGAATCCAAAGGTAGTGGAAGCAATCCAGGCGGCAGCGGACGCTCTGGGAAGCGACGGACGTATTCTTGTGCGTGAGAGCGGTACAGAGCCTTTGGTCCGTGTGATGGTTGAAGCCGGAAGTGATGAGCTTTGCCACGAGCATGTGAGCAATGTCATCAAAGTGATGGAAAACGAAGGTCTGATTGTGGAGTAAAAGGAAACCAATGAAAAATAGAAGAACAGCAATGATTCTGGCTGTCTGTCTGGGGATATCTCTTCTGGCAGGCTGCGACGGAGAGAAACAAAAGGTATTCGAGCAGGCGGGCAAGGACCTGGAGCAGGGCAGCTATGAGTATGCACTCCAAGGTTATGCCGACTCGGTAGCCAACGGGGTAAAGCTTCCCCATTCCTATCGTGGTGCAGGTATAGCGAATCTGCGACTGGGTAATTACAAAGAAGCGGTGCAGAATTTTACGGATGCGCTTAACTGTGAGAATATCGGCAAGGCTTTGCGTAAGGATGTGATTTCCTACCGTGCGACAGCGGAGCTTAAGGCTGGGGCTTATGAGGATGCGATGGCAGACTGTCAGACTCTGGCGGAGGAGGATGCCCTTGATGCTGACGGCTATTACCTCACAGGCAAGGTTGCGCTGGAGATGGATGCCTACGATGAAGCATCTGCTAATTTCGAGCAGGCGTATGGAGAAAATGCCACATATGATATGGCTATCCGTATTTATCAGGCATATCTGGAAAAGGATATGGAGGCTGACGGCACCAGGTATCTGGAGGCTGCTCTTGTTTCGGAGCCTAAGAGTGCAGAGGATTATTGTGACCGCGGGCGCGTCTACTATTATATGCAGGATTATACCAATGCCCAGAATGAGTTGATCGAGGCCTCGAAGCAGGAGAGCACCGAGGCGCTGCTTCTTTTGGGTATGGTTTATCTGGCCCAGAACGATGTATCTAATGCGCGTGCGATGTATCAGGAGTACGTGTCAAAGGAGGGCGAATCCGCTAAAGGCTACAATGGCCTGGCATTATGTGATATTGCCGAGGGGAATTACAGTGCTGCGCTTACGAATATTGCTAACGGAATTCCTTCTGCCAATACGGAGGAAATGCAGAGTCTGCTGTACAATGAGATTGTGGCATATGAGAAGCAGCTAGACTTTACCACAGCACTTCAGAAGGCAAAGGAATATCGCAAGATGTTTCCTGATGATAAGACGATAGCGAAAGAAATTGCGTTTTTAAAGACCAGGGTATAAAAGAGAAAGGACCGGTGTTTCGGTCCTTTTTTCGTGCCTGTATGCGTTGTCTCATAGGGAAGTAATGTAATTTGTTCTATAAAAAATCCGTGCTTTCTGAAAGAATTACACTTCTCAATGGCCTTTTTTTATATTAAACTGTTTTCTAGGCTGTTGCCATATAACTATGTTAAGGAGGCTCTCATATGCCAAACTTGATTTCATTTCTCATTAAACAAGCGCAGGAAGCCTTTCAGGGTACACCTGTATTGGCTGAAATTTTTGCTACAGCGCTTCAGAATACTTTATCTACTACGGTGAAACCAATGCCGGATGGTACTACATTTGTTATCACGGGAGATATCCCTGCCATGTGGCTCCGCGATTCCACTGCCCAGGTGCGACCTTATCTGATTCCGGCGGCGGAGGATGAGAATCTGGCAGAGATGATTGCCGGGGTGGTTCGGCGGCAGTTTTTTTATATTTGCCGTGATACATATGCCAATGCGTTTAATGAGACAGCCAGCGGCGCATGTTGGGAAAAGGACTTTCCTGATCAGGACCCTATGGTGTGGGAGCGGAAATTTGAGGTGGATTCACTCTGTTATCCTCTGCAGCTTGCTTACTTGCTGTGGAAAAATACAGGCAGGACCACACAGTTTGACGAAAATTTCCGCCTTGGTGCAGAGAAGATTTTAATGGTTTTTCGGACGGAGCAGTTTCATGAGGAGCGTTCTGCTTACTGTTTCCAGAGGAAGGGTTCGTTTTTTACAGATACGCTTTCCCGTGAGGGGAAGGGGGCTCTTACGAAGCCGGGGATCGGGCTTATCTGGTCCGGGTTCCGGCCAAGCGATGATGCCTGTACTTACGGTTATCTGGTGCCGTCGAATATGTTTGCGTCTGTGGTTTTAAGATATCTGGCAGAGATAGCCCGGGAAGTTTACCGTGACGAAGAGCTTGCATATTCGTCAGAGGAATTGGCGAGCCAGGTGGAAGCGGCGCTGGAGGAATATGCGGTTGTGCGGACAGAGGAATTCGGGGAAATTTATGACTATGAGCTGGACGGTTATGGGCAGTATCATCTGATGGATGATGCCAATGTGCCCAGTCTTTTATCCATGGAGTATCTGGGATATCACGGGAAAAATAAGACAGTGGCGGAAAATACCAGGCGTTTTGTGCTCAGCAGAGCGAATCCGTATTTTTATGAGGGGCGTGCGGCTTCGGGCGTGGGCAGCCCACATACGCCGTCCGGGTATATCTGGCATATTGCCATGGCTATGGAGGGCCTCACTGCAAAAACGAAGGAAGAAAAACTGGCGGTTCTTAAAAATATGGCAGCCACTGATGGCGGTAAGAGTATGATGCACGAAGGATTTGACTGCGATGACCCGGCACGGTATACCCGCGAATGGTTTTCTTGGGCGAACGCTATGTATGCGGAATTGGTGCTTTCTTATCTGGGGTATGAAATAAAGCTATCGTAAACGTCATAAAGAAAAATAGATGTTTCTGAAAATATCTTTACAATGGGGCAGGACTGGGGTATATTATTGGTACAGCAGTCCTGCTGTTTCTGTTTTAGGCCGTTCGGCCGAAGTTTTCCAACAAAATTGATACATTAACAAATTTGGTGCTGTACTGTGGTGAATGTAAAAGGATTTTCTGCATTTGTTGGAGCTTATTCTTTACAATTTTCTCTGACGCCACTATAATGAAAGCGTGTACAGGCAATTAAATCCAGCGAGGAAGTGAGTGTGAAGTATATGCAGGAATGGGAAGAGAGGGAATTGGAACGCAGAGATGCCCGGGAAGAAGGCATTGAGATGGGTGTAGAGATGGGACAGGAGCTGAAGCTAAAGGAATTGATTAAGAAGAAGCTGTCTAAGGGTAAGACTTTGGAGGTAATTGCAGAGGAGCTTGAGGAGTCAGTGGATACAATACGTAAACTGGCAGGTGATTAGGAAACTCAAAGATACATCCGGAGTGAAAACAGAGCGTTGGATGGTCAAGAAACCATAATTTAAAAAATATTGCTGAGGGCTGCTGTACAGGTGTGGATAACCTGTGCAGCAGTCCTTTTTTAAGAATTTGTTCACTAAACATAGAATAAAGAAAATTGTGCTTTTGGCCGGGGCAAAGTACACTAACCATAGTGAAAACAATCCATTTTAGAAATGCAGGAGGACAACATGTTTTTAAAAGACAGAAAATTAGACCGCAGAGTTACAGAACTGAAGAATTACCGCTATCGTGACACTTGGACAATCGAGAGCTTTGCTGCCTGCGAGGATGAGGAAAAGCTGGTGAACCCGCAGGTTCCCACTGATAATACAGACTGGAGTGAAATGAAGGTGGGAGACCGCTGGTCAGGCCGCGATTGTTATATCTGGCTGCACGCGGATATACGGATTCCGGAGAAATTCCGGGGAAAGAGGGCCGTGGGCTGTTTTGATTTCGGAAATACAGGCGCGGGGAACAACAGTGGCTTTGAGGCCATGTGTTATCTGGACGGAAAGCCTTATCAGGGTGTGGATGTGAACCATCAGGAGGTCTTTTTCCGTGAGGAGCATTGCGGCAAAGATATTTCTCTTACCTTCCGCCTGTGGTCAGGACTGGAGGGCGGCGGTGTGCCAAAGGCGCAGGAGCACAGGATAAACGATGCCAGAATCGGCTGGTTAGATGAAAAGACAGACGACTTTTATTACCTGGGCACAGTGATTCTCGAGACAATCGCAACGCTTGAGGAGAGCAGCCCGGAGAGATTTAAGCTTCGTGAGGCGTTGGATGAGGCGTGCCATTGTATTGACTGGTCTTATCCAGGAAGTGAGGAATTTTATGAGTCTGTGCATCAGGGAGCGGATATTCTGAATGAGCGTATTGACGGCATGGATAAGAAAAGCCTGGTGAATGTACGCTGCGTAGGACACACACATATTGATATGGCATGGCTTTGGAGATTGAAGCATACCCACGAAAAGGCTTCCCGTTCCTTTTCCACTGTGCTGCGTATGATGGAGCTTTTTCCGGAATATATCTTCCTTCAGACACAGCCTCAGCTTTATGCTTATATTAAGGAGGATTTTCCGGAAATCTACGAGGCGATTAAAGAGAAGGTCAAGGAAGGCCGCTGGGAAGTGGACGGCGCCATGTGGGTGGAGGCTGACTGTAACCTCACAAGCGGCGAATCCCTCACCCGTCAGATTCTTCTCGGAAGTAAGTTTATTAAGGATGAGTTCGGCAAGGACATTCATTATCTCTGGCTCCCGGATGTATTCGGTTATTCTTGGGCACTGCCGCAGATCATGAAAAAATCCGGCATTGATATGTTTATGACCACAAAAATAAGCTGGAACCAGTATAACCGTATGCCACACGATACGTTCCGGTGGAAGGGCATAGACGGCAGCGAGGTGCTCACGCATTTTATCACCACGCCGGAACCGTGGAATGAGCCGGGTTCCTGGTTCTATACGTACAACGGACTTCTCACGGCAAAGACTGTAAAGGGAGTGTGGGATGCCTACAGTGAAAAGGAAATGAACCAGGAGCTGCTTATTGCCTACGGCTACGGAGACGGAGGCGGCGGTGTGAATCGTGACCTTCTTGAGCGGAGACGAAGGATTGACAAGATACCGGGTCTCCCATCTCTGAAAACAACCAAGGCGGCGGATTATTTTGAGGATTTGAAAAACACGGTGAATAATACCAGCAATTATGTCCACACCTGGGACGGCGAGCTGTATCTGGAATATCACCGCGGCACCTACACCAGTCAGGCTTACAATAAACGTATGAACCGCAAAATGGAGCTGCTGTATCGAAGAGCGGAGCTGCTCACCGTGATGCAGGCGGTTTCTGCCCAAGATATGGGATGTGCCCAGCAGGATAAGCTGCGCGGCGGCTGGCAGCTCATTCTTACGAACCAGTTCCACGATATTATTCCGGGATCCTCTATTCATGAGGTATATGAGGACTGCCACAAGGATTATGCAAAAATCGAAAGCATAGCGGATTGTGTGGAGCGAGAATCTGTGAGTAGCCTGCTTGCAGAAAAGGAGGACGCGTACACGATTTTCAATGCCTCAGGTTGGGAGCTTGAGGAGCTGGCTGCGATTCCGGAAACGAGAAAAGGTGTGTTTGTGGACTGTGAGGGAAATGTGCTTTGTTCCCAGAGAACAGAGAACGAAACTTATGTAAACCTTAAGAAGGTTCCGGCGATGGGCGCGGTGACAATATATTTTCGGCCGGAGAGCAGCCCGCAAGGAAGCTATATTTCAGCAGATATGAAGTCAGGAACGTGCATGGGGACAGACACGAACATAGGTACAGGCATAGGCTTTACTGTGAGCGGCCGTGAGATTGAAACACCGTTTTACACTGTTGTTCTCAACCAGTACGGGCAGATTACCAGATTATTTGACAAAACCTTCGGCCGTGAGGTGATTGCACCGGGAGAAAAGGCCAATGTGCTGCAGATGTTTGAGGACAAGCCCATTGACAATGACGCCTGGGACATTGATATTTTCTATCAGGAAAAAATGCGGGAGATTACAGAGCTTACCGCGTTTGAAATCACAGAGTGCGGAAATCTGCGCACGGTGGTTCATATGGAATGGAAATATATGAACTCTGTTATCCGCCAGGATATGATTCTCTACCGGGATGACCGCAGAATAGATTTCAAGACATATGTGGATTACCATGAGACTCATCAGCTTCTGAAAGTGGCCTTTCCGGTAGATATCCGCAGTACCTACGGAACTTATGACATCCAGTATGGAAATGTGCGCCGTCCGAATCATTGGAATACAAGCTGGGATCAGGCAAGATTCGAGTCTGTGGCACATCGTTTTGTGGACCTTTCCGAGCGCAGCTACGGTGTGAGTGTGCTGAACGACTGTAAGTATGGTCACGATATCAAGGATAACGTAATCCGCCTTTCTCTTGTGCGCGCCGGAATACAGCCGGATCATCTGCAGGACCAGGGAGAGCACTATTTTACTTATTCTCTTCTGCCTCATGGGGGCGATTTTGTGGAAGGAAATACAGTGCTTGAAGCATATAAGCTCAACAATCCTATGAAGGTGGTAAAAGGGGAGAAAGCGTTTGACTATGAAAGCCTGTTTACCCTGGATAATCCTTTCGTGGAGATTGACGCTGTGAAAAAGGCGGAGGACAGTGACCAACTGGTAATCCGTTTCCATGAATATACGGGTTCCAGGCAAAAGGTTACATTGAATCCGGGCTTTGAGCTGAATCAGTGGGCTGAAGGAGATTTGCGCGAGCGTCCGATTGAAGGATATAAAGATAGTCCGATTCAAGTGGAGCTGCATCCTTATGAGATTAAGACCATATTGATACAATTATAACATGTGAAAAGACGGCAAGACCCCGGCGGAAGCGGATGGTGCATAACTGCATCCTTCAGCCTGCGCCGGGGCATAAAAGGAGGAAAATGTTATGCAGAACGGTGCGTTTAACATAGAAAGAATACTTGGTATGTGCGAGAGATTTATGTATTTTCTGGGGGTGAATCTCTGCTTTTTGGCGGCAAATCTGCCTGTGCTTTTGTTCTTTTCCCTTGCAGGAATTTCCCAGGTGCGCGCCTGCCTGCCGCTTTTCCTTTTGTGTATGGTACCCTTCGGACCGTCATTGAGCGCTGTTTTTTACTGTATGAACCGGCTTCTTAATAATACGGAGACAAGCGTTTTTAAAAATTTCCTGCACGGGTATAAAAGCGATCTGTCTTTAAAGCTTACGGTAAGCTTTTTACAGATGTTTTGTATTTTGGTTCTTTGGACAAATGTGGAATTTTTCCGTTACCAGATGGTAATACCTGTGTTGTCTGTGCTTTTCACAGTACTGTTCGCAGTAGTCATATGCATGACGCCTACGCTTTATCTGCTGGCATCCCGTTACCGGATGAGCGTCCGGCAGCTTATTCAGGACGCGGTCATCCTCCTCATCACACGTCCGGTTATTACGCTTGGTAATATTGCTGCATTTGCCCTGGTGCTCATGTTCCTGGAAATCCAGGCGGGGACTACGGTGCTTTTTATGGGGACCGGGTATGGATTTCTCGTTGTATTCATGAACAGAAAAGTAATCCAGGAACTGGATGAAATGTCGGGGGAGACAGCCTGACATATGGGATTGAATACTATGTAGAAAATATACGGCTAAGTGATCAGACCGAACATCCTGCAGAGCAGGATATATGAAAAAGGGCTGCTGTGGTCAAATACAGCAGCTTTTCTTTTGCTTTCCCGTTCATGCAGAATATGGTATAATATTCATCAAGAAACGGCGGCCAAGTGCGGTTCTTAGTCATAGTGCCGCCGTAAAAAACAAATATTTTCCACAGGAGTAAGCCGCTTATGGAACTACAGTCCCGTACACCTCGTCAGCTTCACCGGAAGCTCTTCTATACATACACCATCGTCGTAATTTTAATCACCACAGTCCTTATGGCTTACTTTATCACCACCATACGAAGACGTACCTTACAGGCCAATAAGGATGAAGCACAGCGAATGCAGGAGGCCGCGGCGGATTATCTCTATGATGCAGACAAAATCACCACATATCTGCATGGCACCTTATACCAGTCCCGCGACCTGCTGAGTGACCTGGAAAACTTTTTCTCTGACGAGCCGGAGGATTATCTGCGCAAGCAGCTTGACATTTACTCGGAGTCAAATTCCCTGCAGATGCAAACCGTGTATTCTTTCGTAGAGGACGCGTTTGATGCGTATGCAAATATCAAGAGGATAGAGTTAGTAAGCTATAAGAAAAAAGAGATTACTTACTGTCTCCCGGATGCGATTTTCTATCCTGCGAAAAAGGACGAGACGCGTTTGAACGAAATCCTGGAAGGCACAGCCTGGGAGGAGGATGAGCTTTATTTTCGTAGGGAAATCCGCAGCCAGGAAAGCCAGGAGCCTTTAGGCTGTATCCTGACTGTGTTCAGCACCTCACGGCTGGAGTCGATCAGCGGCGCTGCAAATGTGGCACGTCTTCTTATCACAGATACCGAGGGCAATATGATCTGGTCCGATTTGCCTTACGATAAGGAGGCTTTTTCCCAGGCAGAAGAGCAGGGTGCTCTGGAAAAGTATACGAATGCTTATGTCACAAACCAGCTTGTCCAAGGATACCAGGTGTATACTCTGCTGGACAAAAAGCTTGCCGCTAAGATTAGTATCTGGGCGCTCATTGCAGTTCTGGGCATCGGTGCGGCGCTGATATTGGGCGGGGAAATCCTGATCAATTGGTATCTCACACGCCTTAGTAACCGTCTGAATCTGATACTGGAGGGCATGGAAAAGGTTATGACTGGAGACTTAAGCGCCCGTCTTTCCGTGAACGAAAAAGGCGATGAACTGGATGTGATTTCCTCTCATTTTAACGAAATGTGTGAGCAGCTTGACCGCTATATCCAGAAGAGCTATCTGGCGGAGATCGAGCAGAAAAACGCCCAGATGCAGGCGCTCCAGAGCCAGATCAATCCGCATTTTCTTTATAATACTCTGGAGGCAATCCGCATGAAAGCCATCACAAACGGCGACCGTGAGGTGGGAAAGATGCTGTACAGCATGGCAGTGACTTTCCGCGCCCAGCTCAAGGAAAAGGATGTGATAACCCTGGCTCAGGAACTGCATTATTGTAAGAAATATCTGGAATTATTTGAGTACCGTTATCAGGGAAGGTTCAGCTCCAGCGTGGACTGTCCCCTGGAGCTGATGCAGTGCCGGATTATCAAATTTGTGCTGCAGCCGTTAATAGAAAATTACTTTGTCCATGGGATTCGTATGGAGGCTGGGGATAATTGCATCACAATCTGGGTGGAGCGCCTGGAAGCGCGTATCCGCATTCATCTGACTGACAACGGCAGAGGAATGGAGGCCGCTGAACTTGCAGAAAAGAACAAAATGCTTGAAGAAAACAGATATGAGGAGCACAGCTCCATCGGCCTGGCAAATGTAAACCGCCGTGTAAAAGCCGTGTACGGACCGGAGTATGGTGTTAAGCTTTCCCTGAGAGAGGGAGGCGGTCTGGATGTGACTCTGGATATCAAATATGAGGAGGGGAATTGCAATGAAAACAGTGATGTTGGTTGAGGACGAGGAATTTATCCTGCAGGGTCTGCGCAGTATCATAGACTGGGAGGAGCTTGGCCTTAAGGTGGTCCATATGGCCCGGAACGGCAAGGAGGCTCTGGAGCTTTTTTATAAAGAACCGGTGGACATTATCGTCACTGATGTGGAGATGCCTGTGCTGGACGGGCTTGGTTTCATGAAGCTTCTCAGGGAAGAAAATACCCGCAGCCGTTGTATCATCCTCACCGGATATGACGAGTTTGAATACGCGCGCAAGGCAATCACGCTCGATGTGGAGGACTATATTTTAAAGCCGATCGACGATGAGCTTTTGACCAAAGCATTGCTCCTGGCCGCCTCAAAGCTGGACCAGGAGGACCGTAATAAGGCGGCTGATATGGAGGAAAAATTCGGATGGAAGCGTTTCCTCGAGGGGCGGCTTGAAAGGTCTGAGGAGCAGAAATATCTGGAGCTTCTGCCCTCTGTGCAGGAGCTCGTGGTGGTGGCTATGATGACGCTTGAACCGGACAGTCTGAACCGTACCGGTATGGCGGAGCTTCTGCACCATATCAAGGCAGAGCAGCCGGAGCTTCGCCCGCTCTATCTGGCACCGGACAGCCTCATGCTTTTCTGGTATGTGAGCAGGGAGGAGGCAGAAGGAGCGGTTGAGTATTTCTCCGCATTTCAGGACGGGATTGAAGAAAAGCTGCAGATTTTCACCTTTATCAGTATCAGTGAGCCCATTGCCAGCTACGAGATTCTGCAGGAGAGCTATAAAATCTGCCAGCGTCTGCAGAAATACCGCATCATTGACGGTTACGGAAGCTGTATCAATGAAAAGCATGTGGAGCAGCGCACATCTCAGGATGTTTCCATCGACAGCATGACACTGCGTAAGCTGATACTCAAAAAAGACAGAGACGGTGCTCTAAATTACATAGAAGACCTCTTCATCAACAACATCCGCGATACCGTGGAGGTAGATGTGCTCTACCAGCTTTCTCTAAAGATTGCCCTGATCCTTCAGGATATCAAGGTGGAATATAAGCTGGAAAAGGTACGCAGAATGCAGGACCTTACGGATATGCTGGAAAAAATATACCAGGCTGAGGATATTTTCGGCCTTAAGAAGATTTTTATCTCGGAAATCACGGATATCATTACCTACCTGCATACGGAAAATTCCCAGTATACGCCTGTGGTGCGCCAGCTTATGGATGAGGTGGCGAAAAACTACAGGGAGGATATGAACCTCAAGACACTTGCCTACAAATACCATATGAACGCGTCCTATCTGGGCCAGATTTTCCAGAAGGAGGTAGGCTGCCCCTTTAATCAATATCTTAATAACACCAAAAATGGCATTGCAAAGGATCTTATTTTAAATACAAATATGAAGATTAACGACATTGCCCGTGAGGTGGGTTACCCTGATACTAGTTATTTCTACCGTAAATTCAAGCAATGCTTCGGTGTGTCTCCTGCATCCCTTCGTGAAATGAAAAAATAGAATAAATCAACCTCCTAGAATATGTACAAGAAACCTAAAAGTTTTCGACTAGGAATCCCGGTGTACTTTCAGTATAGTAGACATATACAAAAAACGTATGTCTGATGACAGTACACCGGCCGGCAGTCAGAACGATGTACAGAAAAGAGGGAGGTTTTCGTATTGACAAGCAAAAAGAAGGTTCCTGCAAAAAATGGCGGCCCAGGCTTCCTGTCCCGTCTGAAAATGAATAAGGAGCTTTTAGTCTTAAGCATTCCGGGCGCTGTCTGGTTCCTGTGTTTCGCTTATCTGCCGCTGTTCGGTATTCTTGTGGCATTTAAGAAGTACCGTCTTTCCGGTGGATTTTTCGAGAGTCTATGGAACAGTGAGTTTGTAGGTCTGGAAAATTTTAAATTTCTGTTCAGCAGCGGCGATGCATGGATTGTATTGCGCAATACCGTACTGTATAATTTCTGCTTTATCATCCTCGGTGTTGTGCTTCCGATCATCATGGCACTGCTTCTGAATGAACTCCGAAACAAGACCATGGCAAAGGTTTACCAAAGCGCCATGTTTCTTCCTTACTTCCTTTCCTGGGTAGTAGTAAGCTATTGTTTATTTGCATTTCTCAATCCCGCCAAGGGTTATTTCAACAGTGTGCTCCAGCAGTTTGGCAAAGATGGGATTTCCTGGTACACCACAAAAAGCTTCTGGCCTTTTATTATCATTTTCATGAGCCAGTGGAAGGGCGTGGGGTACAACACAGTTGTTTATCTTGCATCTATATGTGGGATCAACAAGGAATACTATGAGGCAGCAGTGCTGGACGGCGCTTCCAAATGGCAGCAGATCAAATATATTACACTGCCGCTTCTCAAGCCTGTTATTACAATTCTTCTGATTATGGCGATGGGTGGTATTTTTAAGGCAGACTTCGGACTGTTTTACCAGCTTCCGATGGATTCCGGCCCGCTCTATGATGTGACCAATGTGCTTGATACGTACATATTCCGTGCGCTGAAAACAAACGGTGAGCTTGGTATGAGTTCAGCGGCTGCATTGTTCCAGTCCGCAGTAGGATTTATCCTGCTGATGATATGTAACAAGATTGTTTCCAAGGTAGACAACGAAAACGCATTGTTCTAGGAAGGAGGGAATGAGAGGTTATGACTTTTGCAGAAAAAAGAGCGGATAAAAAATTAGATAAAGAAATCCGCAAAATCGAAGAGCAGCAGTGTGAATGGAATAAGATTAAAAAGCCTACAAACGTGGTGATTAATATTTTCCTGGCTGTTTGTTCCTTCCTGGCAGTGATTCCGTTTATCTTTGTGGTGATCATTTCTCTGACAGACGAGCAGGCTCTGGTTATGAACGGATACCGTTTTATACCGGAGAAGTGGAGTCTCTACGCTTATAAATATATTATTGAGGCAGGGGAGAATATTATACGGAGTTACGGAGTAACGATTCTGGTGACTATCGCGGGTACTATGCTTGGTCTGTTACTTACAGGAACATATGCGTATGCGCTTTCCAGAAAGACGTATGCGTACCGTAAGTTTTTTACCACAGTGATCACGATTCCAATGATGTTTTCCGGCGGTATGATCGCTAACTACCTGATTGTGACTAAGGTGCTGATGCTCAAAGACACTGTGTGGGCGCTGATACTGCCTTTGTGCCTGAATTCGTTTAATATCATTGTGCTGCGTACCTTTTTTAAGACAAGTATTCCTGATTCCGTGGTGGAGTCCGCGAAGATTGACGGTGCTTCGGAATGGAAGCTGTTCTTTAAGATCATTATTCCTATGGCGCTGCCCGGACTTGCTACCATTGGCCTGTTTCTCACACTGGGATATTGGAACGACTGGTTTAATGCCATGATGTACATGGACTCGAAGGATTGGGTACCACTGCAGTATTTGTTGATCCAGATTGAAACCTCTATCGACTGGCTGGCAAGCAATAAGTCAATGATGGGTGTGGACGGCATTACGGCCGCAGCGAACCTGCCGAAGGAAACGATTAAGATGGCAATCGTAGTGATTTCTACCCTGCCAATTATATTTGCATATCCGTTCTTCCAGAGGTATTTTGTCAATGGTTTGACCATTGGTTCTGTTAAAGAATGATGGGAAAGAACAATTAAAAAATGGTTGGTAATGACTGCTTGAGAAGGAACGTTCGAGCAGGATGATTGATTGAGATTGAAGGAGAATAAACATGAAATTTAGAATGATGAAAAAGTTTACTGCGGCAGCGCTTGCCGTAGTCATGGCAGCCGGCTTGCTCTCCGGGTGCGGAAAGAAAGCAGATACGAACGAAAATGGTGAGGAAGTGGTAGAGCTTACCTGGTATCAGGTGGGAGACACGCAGAAGGATGCGCAGAAGGTTATTGACAAGGCCAATGAGTATACTGCGGAAAAAATCGGTGTGAAATTAAAGGTTATCAACGTAGGCTGGGGTGATTACAACCAGAAAATGCAGGTTGTTATCAATACAGGTGACAAATGGGATATGTGCTTTACCTGTTCCTGGTCAAACGATTACCTTCCAAATGTAAATAAGGGTGCTTTTCTGGAGCTGGACGAGCTGCTTCAGTCAGATGGTAAAGAAATGTTTGAAGCCATTGATTCCCGTTTCTGGGAGGCTGCCAAGGTAAAAGGAAAAATTTACGGAGTGCCAAGTGAAAAGGAAATCGGCTCCTGTCCGATGTGGGTATTTACCAAAGAATATGTAGACAAGTATGATATTCCTTATGAGGATATCCACACCCTCGAGGATTTGGAACCATGGCTTCAGGTGATTAAGGAAAATGAACCTGAGGTAGTTCCCATGTATCTTACCAAGGATTACACAGCCCCTACCTATATGGATAAGATTCAGGATCCAGTGGGTATCGAATACGATGATGAGACCTTGACAGTAAAGAATATATTTGAGACAGAAAAAATGAAAGAAACTCTTGCTACTATGCGTAAATATTACGAGGCCGGGTACATCAATAAGGATGCCGCTACTGCTTCCGATGATAAATCTGTGAAGCGATTCGTGACCAAGGGAGACGGACAGCCGTACGCTGAGCTTACCTGGGCAGAGACTCTGGGCTACGAGGTAGTTTCGTCTGAGATTATGGAGACAAAGGTGACCAATGCATCTGCACGCGGCGCGCTCACTGCCATTAATAAAAACAGTGAGCACCCGGAAAAAGCAATTCAGTTTTTGAATCTTTTAAATACAGATTTATATTTAAGAAACCTGCTCAATTACGGTATTGAAGGCGAGCATTGGGAAAAGGCAGAGCCGGATGCTGAGGAGGTAAAGGCAGCAGAGGGAATGAGTTATATCTATGACTACAAGGTAAAACTTAATGATGAGACAAAGAAGGATTATTCTGTGCCGTACTGGGTACAGGGCGGGCTTTTTAACACGTATGTGCTGGAGAATGACCCTCTTGATAAGTGGAATACTTTTAAGGAATTTAATGATGCTTCTGAGGCAGCGCCGTCCTTTGGGTTTGACTTTGACCTCGACCCGGTAAGCACCCAGGTGGCTGGTTTCCGAAATGTTCTCGACGAGTTTGGTAAGTCCCTTTATACTGGCTCTGTGGACCCGGATGAGTATCTGCCTAAGCTTCAGAAAAAGCTGGAGGCGACTGGAGTGCAGGAAGTTATTGACGAAATGCAGAAACAGATTGACGAATGGAAGGCATCCAAGTAAGATAGGAATCGAGGGGGCATGAGTGGGGTGTGAGTGGCCGAATGCCGGTTCGAGGGGGCAATCTCAGAGTTGCGAAAGCCCGAATGCCCCCTCGAGCTCCCCCTGTTGGGCACGCTGTCGTTGATGCGGGAGGTGTTGAATGGGCGGTAAGGGTTATTTGCCGTACGTCTTTGGTATGCTGTCGTTGATGCGGGAGGTGTTGAATGGGCGGTAAGGGTTATTTGCCGTACATCTTTGGTATGCTGTCTTTGATGCGGGAGGTGCTGAATGTGTGGTAGGGTGTGTCTGGCGTATTGAGGTAGATCTTTGGTATGCGGTGGTTTGATGTGGGGAGTTGACTTTGAGTAGTGGTTTTGGATGTAGGTTGAGATGAGGATAAGGAGGATGGGATTATGAAGCGTTCGGAAATTAATGCTGCTTTGAAAGAGATGGAAGTGATGGTGGACAGGTGTGGGTTTAAGTTGCCGCCGTTTTGTCATTTTACGCCGGAGGAGTGGGCGGATAAGGGGCATGAGTATGATGAGGTGAGAGATAATATGCTGGGGTGGGATATTACGGATTATGGCCTTGGTAGGTTTGATGAGGTGGGTTTTTCTTTGATTACTATTAGGAATGGGAATCTGAAGATGCCGGAGAAGTATACTAAGACTTATGCGGAAAAGCTGCTCTATATTAAGGAGGGGCAGAGTGCGCCTATGCATTTCCATTGGAATAAGATGGAGGATATTATTAACCGTGGGGGCGGAAATGTGTTGATCCGTGTTTATAATTCTACGGAGGATGGGCAGTTTGCGGATACGGATGTGACTGTGAATTGTGATGGACGGGAGTTTACCGTTCCGGCAGGTACTCAGGTTAAGCTGCAGCCTGGTGAGAGTATTACGATTTATAAATATATGTATCATGATTTTGAGCTGGAGGCGGGTAGTGGTCCGGTTTTGTTGGGCGAGGTTTCTATGTGTAATGACGATGAGAATGATAATCGGTTTTATGAGCCGATTGGGCGTTTTCCGACCATTGAGGAGGATGAATCGGCATACCGTCTGCTGTGTAATGAATATCCGGAAGCAAAGTAAAGGTTTGTGGGAAGGTATCACGATGAGAGAATTGGTTTGACGGAGAATGGCTAAGATGATTAAGAAGGATTTGAACGGCACGTGGCAGATGCGGGGGCTTAAGGAGATGCAGATGCGGCCGGCGGTTGTTCCGGGGACGGTGTATACGGACCTGCTCCGAAGCGGGAGTATGGAGGACCCTTTTTTTAAAGATAATGAGGATGGGGTCTGTGCGCGGATGGAGGAGGATTATGAGTATCTGTGCCGGGAAATTGTAGACGGGAGCCTGCTCTGTTGTGACAGGGTGCTGCTGCGGTTTGAAGGCCTTGACACTGTGGCGGAAATCTATGTGAATGGAATTTTGGCCGGTAGTGCTTGCAATATGCACAGGGTTTGGGAATATGATGTGAAAGCTTACCTCAGGGAAGGGGAAAATGAATTTCGTGTTATTTTCCGTTCGCCTCTGAAATGGATTGCCGAAGCGTATAAAAAATATGGGAATATTGGTAATGATGATACTTTTGAGGGCTTCATGCATCTGCGTAAAGCCCATTATATGTTTGGCTGGGACTGGGGCGCTCATTTGCCCGATGCAGGGATTTTTCGCCCGGTGTGTCTTTTGGGAATTCGCGGGGCGCGGATTGATAATGTCTATGTGACACAGGAGCATAAGGACGGGAAGGTGTATCTTTGTGTAAAGGCAGAGGTAGAGGGGCGGACCGATGGGCAGGCATACGGACAGACAGAGGGACTGATATACGGGCAGACAGAGGGTGAGCCTCAATATCGTTTGAAGACTTCGGTGACTGCGCCGGATGGGGCAGCAGTGACGGCGGAGCTTATGTGGCAGGATGAAGCAGATGTGTCGTATATGCCGGGTACATTGCAGAAATGGGATGCGTTATATAAGCCGGATGTGTCACATAAATGGGGTACATCAAATATGATTTGTGCAGAGACAACAATGGTTGTTGAAAATCCGGAACTTTGGTGGCCGAATGGTATTGGTGGGCAGCCTTTGTATCGGATTTGTGTCGATTTGGTGGAGCGGGATGGTGAGATTCTTGATAGCTGGGAGAGACGGATTGGTCTGCGTACCATGACGATGCGCAGGCAGAAGGATGAGTGGGGGGAATCGTTTGCGCATGAGGTGAACGGCAGAGCCATTTTTGCCATGGGGGCCGATTATATTCCTGAAGATCATCTTCTGGGACGCAGAAGTGAGGAGCGGACAAGGCAGCTTCTTCTGGACTGTAAGCTTGCCAATTTCAATTGTATCCGTGTTTGGGGCGGAGGCTTTTATCCGGATGATTGGTTTTATGACCTTTGTGATGAGCTTGGGCTTATGGTGTGGCAGGATTTTATGTTTGCGTGCTCGGTATATGAGCTTACCCCGGAATTTGAGGCGAATATTCGTCAGGAGTTTATTGACAACATCCGTCGGATTCGCCATCATGCATGTCTTGGGCTTTGGTGCGGAAACAATGAGATGGAAATGTTTGTGGACGAGCGCTGCTGGGTGACAAAGCCTACAGAGGTCCGTGATTATCTTCTTATGTATGAACGGATTATACCGGAGGTTTTGGCTGAGCATGATCCGCAGACATTTTACTGGCCGGCGAGTCCGTCCTCCGGTGGTTCTTTTGATCATCCCAATGACCCTAACCGGGGGGATGTGCATTACTGGAAGGTATGGCATGGAAACAGGCCGTTTTCTGAGTACCGTAAATTTTATTTCCGTTATGCGTCTGAGTTTGGATTTCAGGCGTTTCCTGCGCGTAGGACTCTAGAGACGATTACGGATGATCCTGCAGATTTGAATCCCTTTTCCTATGTGATGGAGAAGCATCAGCGTAATTATGGCGCAAACGGGAAAATAATGAATTATATGCAGCAGATGTACCGCTATCCCAATGATTTTGATACTTTTATCTATGCCTCTCAGCTTTTGCAGGCGGATGCGATTCGCTATGGTGTGGAGCATTTCAGGCGCAACCGCGGAGGTGACCGCTGTATGGGCGCAGTGTACTGGCAGCTTAATGACTGTTGGCCTGTGATTTCATGGTCATCTGTTGATTACTATGGCCGCTGGAAAGCGCTTCATTATTTTGCACGGAGGTTTTTTGCGCCTGTGCTGGTGTCCTGTCATGAAGAAGGCTGGATGACCCAGGAGGCGAATATGAACCGACAGCATTTCCGGTTTGAGAAATCAATCCATCTTAATGTGTCCAATGAGACGCTTGAGGAACGGACGATTCTCGTGAAATGGTGTGTCCGCGATGCTTTTGGCGAGCCTGTTTCGTGGGAGCCTGTTTCGTGCCAGTCTGCTTCGGGGGCTTGTGCAGAGGTGAAGATACCGCCGCTTTCCGTGGTATGGCTGGACAAAATCGAACTGCCGGATATTGATGTGTTCCGTGAATATGTGAGCTACGAAGGGTGGGAAAACGGTGTTCGCATTTCACAGGGAACTGTGATTTTTTCCTATCCGAAGTATTTCTGTTATGAGAATCCACAGCTTCTTGTGCGTACAGACGGTGATTATGTGGAAATCTCTGCCTCTGCATATGCCCGCAGTGTGGAAATCTCCAATGATTCCCAGGATTTGATTCTAGAGGACAATTATTTTGACCTCAATGCAGATACACGCCGCGTGAAAATCCTGCGAGGGACGGGGGAGAATCTCTATGTGCGTAGTGTTTATGATATAAAATAAATCGCTCCGTGCTGGTGTGATAACTGATCATATGCTTAATAAAAAGACTACTATTTTAGTTGTTAAATGGCAGGGCATGGAAAGTATGAAAAACTATCCTGTAAAATATCCTCCTTTACTGCACATACTACTCTCAGTCAGTAAGCAGCATTTTTCGACAAAAATTCTAAGAAATTTTTGGTGGAAATTGTTGCTGACTCACTGATATTATGCAGTAGAAGGAGGATTTTTATGCAGACAGAACATCTCGCAGTTGCATCGGTCCCGGTACAGCAGTGGACAACACAGCTCTATGATTATCCACAGGCATTGAAAATCGGTACCTTATTCCCGGAGCTGAACAAACCGTTTTTTGCGGCAGAGAGCCTTCCGGGCGCGGAACCGCCTATCTCAGGAAAGATGACCAAGGAACTGGGCGGAGCAAAGCCGGCTCCGGCAAAGGGCACAGAGCAGCAGGAGCGTGAAGCGCTGATGTCGCAGATCGCTGCGGTAAGCTTTGCGCTTGACGACATTGTACTTTTTATTGACACCCATCCCAATGGGGCGGAGGCAGCAGCCCTGCGTATGCAGTTGATAGAAGAGAGAAAAAGGCTTCTTAAGGAATTTGACGAAAAATTTTATCCGCTGACAAAGGATTGTGAAGGAATGTGGGGCGAAGGCCCGATGCCTTGGGAAGGAGCGTGCATCTGATGTGGACTTATGAAAAGAGATTACAGTTTCCGGTGAAAATCACCACCACGAACCCGAAAATCGCGCAGATGATCATCAGCCAGTACGGCGGCCCGGACGGTGAGCTTTCTGCGTCTATGCGTTATCTGTCACAGCGCTATACCATGCCTTGTAAGGAAGTGGGCGGCCTTTTGACAGATATCGGAACCGAGGAATTGGCTCATATGGAGATTATCTGTGCGATGGTCTACCAGCTTACCCGTGACTTGACCATTGAGGACGCGAAGGCAGCAGGGTTTGATGCGTATTATATTGACCATACCAAGGCTCTTTGGCCTCAGGCTGCTTCAGGTCTGCCATTTAGTGCATGTGAATTCCAGTCTAAGGGCGATGCGCTGGCAGACCTTACAGAGGACTTGGCGGCAGAGCAGAAGGCTCGTGTTGTGTATGACAACCTTTTGAGAATGATTACAGAGCCGGAGGTAAGGGAGCCGCTTAAGTTCCTGAGGACAAGGGAAATCGTGCATTTCCAGAGGTTTGGTGAGGCTATGGAAAAGGTGAAATCGACTTTGGATGCGAAGAATTTCTATTACTTTAATCCGGAATTTGATAAGCAGTTTACCAGACAGGGACAGGATAAATAAGAGAAAAGCATTGCGGGGCTGTCTGAATAGGCAGTCCCGATTTACATAAGGATGATTGATATAAGGATAAAATGTAACTGCACAGTTACCATGAAATTTTTATTAAATAAATTGCGGGTGTCTTGAGGTTCTGCATTTTTAATGATAAGATAAAGATAAAAAATGGAGGTGAGGCCCCTGGGAAAAATGGATATAGCGGTTGGTGGTGTTTGTTTAGATAGTAGGACAATCTTACCGGAAGATAATGGTTTGCAGGCGCGTTATGAGAAGTATAAGAACATAATAAAAAATCTCACAATCATGAGTGATGTTTTTATGCGGAATGTGTTTAAAAAAATGGAATGTGTGGAATATGTTCTGCAAATCATATTGGAAAAGAAAAATCTAAAGGTTCTGGAACAGGTTATACAGAAAGATTATAAGAACCTTCGGGGCAGGTCTGCAATTCTTGATTGTGTTGTCCGCGATGCGGATGATAAAAGGTTCGATGTGGAAATCCAACAGGATAACGAGGGCGCCTCGCCGAAGAGGGCCAGATACCACAGTGGTCTGATGGATATGAACACGTTGAATCCTGGGCAGGATTTTGATGAACTGCCACAGAGCTATGTGATTTTTATTACGAGAGAAGATGTGCTGGGATATGGGCTTCCGATTTACCATATCAGCAGGAAAATAAACGAGATAGATAAAGAATTCAGGGATGAATCGCATATTATATATGTGAATTCCCAAATACAGGATGATACGGAGCTTGGCCGGCTCATGCATGATCTGCATTGTAAGAACGCGGATGAGATGTACAGTGAGGTATTGGCAAGATGTGTGCGTGAACTGAAAGAAACTCAGGAAGGAGTGGATAGTATGTGCCGTGAGATGGATGAAATTTATTATGAGGGGATTGAGTTTGGAGAAAAGCGAGGACTTGAGCTTGGTGAAATGAAAGCAAAAAAGGAAACGGCTCTATCTCTGGCTGAAATGGGGATTTCAGTTGAGAAGATTGCGCAGGCTGTGAAGGTCAGCGCTAGTGTCGTTCAGAAGTGGATTTCTGAGGAGATGGCTTTGGTAAAATAATATCAAGAAGGGGTCATAATAGTATGTGCCGTGAAATGGATGAAATTTATTATGAGGGGATTGAGTTTGGAGAAAAGTGTGGTGAGATGAAGGCAAAAAGAGAAACGGCCTTATCACTGGCTGAAATGGGAATTCCAGTTGAGAAGATTGCGCAGGCTGTGAAGGTTAGTGTAAGTCTCGTTAAGAAATGGATTTCTGAGGATATGGCTTTGGCGAAATGACATAGGGAACAAATCAGAAACATACATTAAAATAATTGCCGGGGAATAGTAAGCTATGTGTAACAGTTCGGGTCTCCCTGAACTGTTATAGCTATGCAAAGCTTCATATCCTCGGCTTTTTTATTTCTAATGCTAAGATTAAAATTCTGTGATATACTATATCGTATCTAAGTACGATAAAGGAGCCATAAATGGAGTATTTGAAAGAAATAGAGGAGCGCGTGGTTTTAGTCGGCGTTCAGGTGAATGATAATGAGGATACGCAGGAATCCCTGGAGGAGCTTTCGGAGCTTGCGGGGACTGCGGGGGCGGAGACGGTGGGGATGATCATCCAGAACCGGGAAAACGTTCATCCGGGAACTTATATTGGTAAGGGGAAAATTGAGGAAGTGCGCACACTTGTCCTGGCTATGGATGCCACGGGCGTCATCTGTGATGATGAGCTTTCTCCCGCACAGCTTAATAATCTGGAGCGGGAGCTGGAGTGTAAGGTCATGGACAGGACGCTGCTGATCCTCGATATATTTGCGCGCAGGGCTACGACGAGTGAAGGTAAGATACAGGTTGAGCTGGCCCAGCTTCGTTACCGTGCTGCGAGACTGGTCGGGCTTCGTGCATCGCTCTCCCGTCTGGGCGGCGGTATCGGAACCAGAGGACCGGGTGAGAAAAAGCTGGAGACGGACCGCCGGCTTATCCGAACCAGGATTTCAGCCCTTAAGCAGGAGCTTTCCCAGGTGGAAAAGCACCGGGATCTGATACGTGCCAAGCGTGCGAAAGGGAATTTAAAAACAGCCGCTATCGTGGGTTATACGAACGCAGGTAAGTCGACTCTGCTGAATACGCTCACAGGGGCGGAGGTACTGTCCGAGGACAAGCTGTTTGCTACTCTGGACCCTACGACAAGGATTTTGAATCTGGACGACGGGCAGCAGATACTTCTGACAGATACGGTAGGCTTTATCCGTAAGCTGCCGCATCATCTGGTGGAAGCGTTTAAGAGCACTCTGGAGGAGGCGAAATATGCGGATTATATCATTCACGTAGTGGATGCTGCCAATCCACAGGCTGAGATGCAGATGCATGTTGTGTATGAGACGCTGCGCGAGCTGGGAGCCACAGGGAAAAAGACAATTACACTTTTTAATAAGCAGGACCGTGCAGAGGTGGGACAGATCCGTGACCTGCGCGCGGATTACACGCTTAAGGTTTCTGCGAAATCAGGAGAGGGCCTGACGGAATTAAAGACGCTCCTGGCCAAGCTTCTGGCAGAGGACCAGATTTATATTGAGCGTCTCATTCCCTACCAGGAAGCAGGTGTGATCCAGCTCATCCGCGAATACGGACAGCTCCTCTCAGAGGAATATACAGAAGCTGGAATCGCAGTAAAAGCGCGGGTTCCCATGGAAATTTACACGCGCGTGATATAAACAATATTAAACACCATATAGTGTGCTTACGGAAAAATGGCACAAGATATGGTGTTTTGATATTGACGGAACAGGAATAGTCTGCTACAATAATCCTACGGCTTTTCAGCGGCAGCATGCATTGCAAGCTGCCGTTTAGAACGTACTAAAGAACCGCAGATTATGCCGGCCGCGGGATAATATATGGATGAACCTGTCCAACGTTTTGCACATAGCGCAGCCAAGGGTGCCCATCTATGCAGACGCTGTTCGGGATTTTCAGTACATAAATCAGAAAAAATTTCAGGAACGAACAATGAGGGAGGCATTACTATGTTTCAGGTTGTAAAGAGAGACGGAGAGATTGCTGATTTCCGGATGGACAAAATCACAGCCGCAATCGATAAGGCTTTTAACGCGAAAGACAAAAACTACAGCAAGGATATGATCGATCTGCTGGGCCTTCGCGTCACATCGGATTTTCAGAATAAAATCAGCGACAACAAAATTACGGTGGAGGATATCCAGGACAGCGTGGAGAACGTATTGATCCAGACCGGCTATGCAGACGTGGCCAAGGCATATATTCTTTACCGCAAGCAGCGGGAAAAAGTCCGCAATATGAAATCCACAATTCTTGATTACAAGGAGATTGTAAACAGCTATGTAAAGGTGGAGGATTGGCGTGTAAAAGAGAACTCCACGGTTACCTATTCTGTAGGTGGTCTGATTTTAAGCAACTCAGGCGCAGTCACAGCGAATTACTGGCTGTCTGAAATTTATGATAATGAGATTGCCGACGCGCACAGAAACGCAGACATCCATATCCACGATCTTTCCATGCTCACCGGATATTGTGCAGGATGGTCGTTAAAGCAGTTGATTCAGGAAGGCTTAGGCGGTATTGAAGGCAAAATCACCTCCTCCCCGGCAAAGCATCTCAGTGTACTCTGCAACCAGATGGTGAATTTCCTGGGTATTATGCAGAATGAATGGGCCGGCGCCCAGGCGTTCTCTTCCTTTGACACTTACCTTGCGCCTTTTGTGAAAGCAGATAATCTGAGCTATCCGGAAGTGAAGAAATGCATTGAGTCCTTTATTTATGGTGTGAACACCCCCAGCCGTTGGGGAACCCAGGCGCCGTTTTCCAACATCACTCTGGACTGGACAGTTCCGGACGACCTGGCAGAGCTTCCTGCGATTGTCGGCGGGAAAGAGATGGACTTTAAGTATAAAGACTGTAAGAAAGAGATGGATATGATCAACAAAGCGTTTATCGAGACAATGATCGAGGGCGACGCCAACGGACGCGGATTCCAGTATCCCATCCCTACGTATTCCATCACCAATGACTTTGACTGGTCCGACACAGAGAATAACCGCTTATTATTTGAGATGACTGCGAAATACGGCACTCCGTATTTTTCCAACTATATCAACAGTGATATGAAGCCAAGCGACATCCGCAGCATGTGTTGCCGTCTGCGTCTCGATTTGCGTGAGCTGCGCAAAAAGAGCGGCGGTTTCTTCGGTTCCGGCGAGAGCACCGGTTCCGTGGGCGTGGTGACGATCAACATGCCGAGGATTGCTTACCTTTCCAAGAATGAGGAGGAGTTCTATCACCGTCTGGATCATATGATGGACGTGTCGGCTCGTTCTCTGCACATTAAACGTGAAGTGATCGGCAGACTTCTCGACGAGGGACTTTATCCTTACACAAAGAGATATTTGGGAAGCTTTTCCAACCATTTTTCCACCATCGGACTGTTAGGAATGAACGAGGTGGGCTTAAATGCTTCCTGGCTGGGCTGCGACATGACAGATGAGCGCACGCAGAAATTTACGAAGGAAGTGCTGGAGCATATGCGCGACCGGCTTTCCGACTATCAGGTAGAGTATGAGGGCGAGCTCTTTAATCTGGAGGCGACTCCGGCCGAGTCCACGTCCTATCGTCTTGCCAAGCATGACAGGAAGCGCTGGCCGGACATCCGCACAGCAGGAAGCAAGGGCGACACTCCGTATTATACAAACAGCTCCCACCTGCCAGTGGAATTTACAAGTGATATTTTCGATGCTCTGGATGTCCAGGATGACCTGCAGACGCTTTATACCTCAGGAACCGTATTCCACGGCTTCATCGGTGAGAAGCTGCCTGACTGGAAAGCTGCCGCGTCTCTGGTGCGTAAGATTGCGGAAAATTACCGCCTGCCGTACTATACGATTTCTCCGACCTATTCCGTATGTCAGGAGCATGGTTACTTAAGCGGCGAGCATTTCACCTGTCCGAAATGCGGCAAAAAGGCAGAGGTTTACAGCCGTATAACCGGCTATTACCGTCCGGTACAGAACTGGAACGACGGCAAGGCCCAGGAGTATAAGAACCGCACACTTTACGATGTGATGAACTCTTCTCTTAAAAAGGTTCATACTACCATGGTTACCATGAATGGAGAGGATATGCAGGTAGAGCCCATGGAGACGCATAAATACCTGTTTACCACCAGTACTTGTCCGAACTGCCGTATGGCGAAGAAGATGCTGGAGGGTGAAGAGCTGGAGATTGTTGACGCTGAGCAGAATCCTGAGCTGGCAAGACAGTTCGGCATCATGCAGGCTCCGACACTGGTCATCACAGATGGGGACAGTATGAAGAAATATGTGAATGCTTCTAATATCCAGAGATATGTGGATGAAGAATTGTAAATTCCATAAGATAAGTGAGATTTCTCCCGTTTCTATAAGTAGAAAGAAGAATCTCTAAAAACAAGAATTGCTAAAAATATGAATACGCTGACAGTTTCTAAAAATGTTTTAGAGGCTGTCAGCTTTTTTGTTTGGATGTCTAAAGTGTCATGCAAAATAATTAAAATGTTTTAAAACAATTTCGAGGTAATAATGACTTGAAAATGTGGTTTTTTGTCTAAAACTAACAATAAAATATGTTGAAAT
The DNA here is from genome assembly GCA_000702025.1 of Blautia schinkii DSM 10518. Classification (GTDB taxonomy): domain Bacteria; phylum Bacillota; class Clostridia; order Lachnospirales; family Lachnospiraceae; genus Blautia_A; species Blautia_A schinkii. The sequence goes on along the minus strand of KL370852.1, from coordinate 130,039 downwards.
ATAGTAATAACATTAAAAATAACATTGCATATTGATAATTATCAGAAAGATGTGTATCATTAACACTAATTAAAGCGTTTTAATAAAATTGTCAATGTAAGGAACACTATGGGAGAAAATCTAAAGAGAAAAAGGGTAACAATTTCTCAGGTTGCTGAGAAAGCAGGAGTAACAATTGGGACAGTGTCCCATGTAATTAATGGTACGGCAACAATTTCAAAGGAAACAACACAAAGAGTATATTCTGCAATCAGGGAATTAGACTACACGCCTAATGTAATGGCGAAATCACTACGGAGCAAAAAAAACTATACAATAGGCTTAATGATTCCCAATTTAAACAACAGTTTCCATTCTAAAGTAGCCAGTGCTTTTTTAGACAAGGCATATGAAAATGGTTATGGAGTTCAGATTCACGGTTATGAATATTCCCTGGAACGAGAACGAAGAGAATTAAAAAGGCTGGAAGGAAATAACATCGGCACGGTTATTATTTTCAATGGCCATGATGATGAGGAAGAGATTAAGCACTTTTTAAAAAATGGGATTACAGTCGTCCTTGCTGACCGCAGTACAGCCTTGAGTGGAGTGCCATATATTGAGTATGATAATACAAAGGTAATGTTAGATATTGTAAGAATGCTAAAAGAAAAAGGTTATCAGAGAATTGGATTTATTTCAGAGCCTTTATATCTGACAAACCTGCAGGACCGCTATCAGGGCTATCAGGAAGGACTAAAGACATGTGGTTACCGATTTGATGAGAAATATGTATTTATGCGTAAAGAGTTATGTTTGGATAACTTAAGAACTGGTTACCAATATATGAAAGAGCTTTTGACTACATATAAAAAAGAGGATTTGCCCGATGCATGGATTTCTTCATCGGATTTGCTTGCCATCGGTATTATGAGAGCCATGAAGGAGTGTGGATTTTCTGTTCCCCGGGATTTTGGGGTGGTCGGATTCGATAATACTGAGATTTCCGGATATGTAAATCCAAGACTGACAACTGTATCACAGGATCAGCAGCTTTTAGGAGAAGAGCTGATGAAGATGGTGATAAGAATCAGCAATGGGGAGAAAAAAATAGATAATATCTGTTTACAGCAGTCACTGGTAATCAGGGAATCCTGCTGAGTTATAAAAAAGCTGCTTGGATTCTGTAGTTTTGTGGGGTGCAGAAAGCAGAATCCGGCAGTTTCAAATAGATGAAAGGAGGGTCGAGATAAAATTTTTTTACCAATCATTAAAACGTTTTAACAAAAACTATATGTAAACGGAGGAAAAAAAGAATGAAGAAGATGCTATCAGGAATATTATCAGCAGTCATGTGTGTGGGGGTTATTGCAGGAGGTACGGTGCCGGTAATGGCGGAAGAACGTGTGGTAACGATTTATAGTTCTAAGGATGCCTGGAAAGATCAGTGTGCAGAAGCAGCTAAGAGAATTGAAGAAACATACGGAATCAAGGCTGACGTAGTAGCAATGCCAAATACGGATATTGAGAGCGTGATTGCGACTAAACTGGCAACAAATGATCCGCCCGATATTATTTTTTCAAATGTTCCGCAGACAGTAGAGCAGTACAATATTACGGAAAAAGGAGAGATATTGGACGAGGAGCCGTGGGTGGAACGGCTGGCAGCCAAAGATGTATTAACTTATAAGGACGGACATATCTATGGCATGCCTACTTATGTTTCCGGTAACTTTTTCGGAGGAGTTTATTACAACAAAGAAAAAATGAAAGAATTAGGATACGATAACCCTCAGCCTAAGACAATGGATGAATTCTGGGCAATTCTTGAGGATATTAAGTCCCAGGGCGTAACTCCTGTATACATGACAGATGCTGATCCATGGACCACACAGGTTTGGACTACAATGGGCTGGGGTGTGGTACTTGATGAAAAAAAGGATACTATTTACAATGATCTGCTGACAAATAAAATCAGATTTACAGATATACCGGAAATGGAAGAAGTGCTTCAGGGACTTCAGGATATTTATACGAAAGGTTATGCAAATGAAAACCATGCATCTCAGACTTATGATACTTCCATGGCAGTCGTAGGAGAAGGTGAATATCCTATGGTAATACAGGGAGAATGGTTTGAAATAGCAATGAATGATGCTTATCCGGATGTAGAGCTTGGTTCCTTTGCAATCCCGTTCGGTGACAAAGACATGATAGCTATCGGAGCATATACCGAAGGTGCTTATGTTCCCAAAGGTGAAAATTCTGAACTGGCAAAAGAGTACTTAAGATATTGGAGTTCCCCGGAAATTTTGGGGCCCGTTTTTGAAAGTTATCCCTGTGCATCCGCCTGGGTTGATGTAGATGGCGGAGATCTCCTTCCGGCACAAAAGAACCTGATTGAGAACTATGTAAATACAGGAAAATATACCTACGAATTTGACGCATATTTTGACGTGGCGCGCCCGATTATGGAAGATTATCTTTTTAGAAATATCGTAGAGGTGACAATGGGTAAAGAGCCTGCAGAGGCTATCAAGGATTGGGACGAGAGATATAACGAGTTTATGAGGGATAAGGAAATAGAAGGTTTCAACTAATGTAAACAAAGGCCGCTGCATAATGCGGCGGCCTTTTCAGAAATGGGAGACGAGGCATGAAAAAAAAGAAAAGAGAAGATTATTTATATCCCAAATATCTGCTTTTGCCGGTAGTTTTGATTTTCGTTATATTTTTTATTGTACCTGTTGTGGGCGGAATTGCAATTTCATTCACAAATTGGGATATTACAAGGTCGGGAATAAAGCTGGTGGGGCTGAAAAATTATGCATCTATTATGCGTGACAGTAGTGTGCAGACGGCGATAAGGAATACACTGGTTTTTACAATCTGTATAGTTGTATTCAGAAATGTTCTGGCATTGCTTTTAGCGTTGGCGTTCAGTAAGCCTTTGAAAACCAGAGGCTTCTTAAGAACTATATTCTATGTGCCGGCGGTGCTGAGTTATGTCGTAGTCGGGATTATGTTTAATGCATTGTTCCAGATGGACGGAACAGTAAACCAGATTTTAGGGGCATTCGGAATTTTATGCAAACAGGAATGGGTAGCAAGTGCGGATACTGCCTTATTTACAGTTATATTGGAGGATATATGGAAGTGGACAGGATTTCATATGATGATTTACATTGCCGGACTTGCCGCAATTCCCCAGGACTTTTATGAAGCGTCCAGGATAGATGGGGCAAATTCCTGGAAACAGTTTTGGTACCTGACTTTGCCGATGTTGATTCCTGCATTAACCATCAATATAACACAGTCAATTATCGGTGGTTTCAGAGTATTTGAGCAGGTATTGACATTAACTAAAGGAGGCCCGGGACACGAATCAACGGTTATGGGTATGATGATTTACGAATACTTTAATCGTGGGTTCTACGGCAAGTCTACAGCAATCACCATGCTTCTTTCTTTAGTCGTGGTGTTGGTGACTATATTTGTCAGGAAGTACTTTGCCAGTAAGGAGGTTAGTTATTAATGTTCAGAAGAAAATATACATGGAGGACAGCAGTTCTGGAAATCCTTATGCTTTTACTGAGCCTGTTAGTCATTATTCCTTTACTGGTAGTTGTGTTAGGTTCATTTAAGACTACAGGTGAAGCGGCGCGTTTTAATTTTAGTATTCCTACGGAGTGGGTATTTACTAATTATAAAGACACGATTGAAAAGTCAAATTTAATGCTGGCATTTAAAAACAGCGTGATAATTACAGTATTTGTGGTTGGTATCACTTCTTTTATTTGTGCTCTTGGCTCCTTTATCATCGGAAGAAGAAAGGATAAACTCAGCAGGTTTTTAAATACCTTTTTTTCTTTAGGATTGATTGTTCCTATATGTGTAGTTCCGACAATTGTAATTTTGCAGTTTTTCCATATCGACAATACGAAAACGGGACTTATTATGGTGATGATTGCTACAAATATAGCTTGGGCAATGTTTCTGTTTACAAATTTTATGGATACTATACCGAGGGAATTAGATGAAGCTGCTTTCATTGACGGATGTAACACGATCAGGTTATTTCTGAATGTGATAATGCCGCTTTTGAAGCCGGTTATGATGACTAATATCGTCATAGTAGGTATGGGCACATGGAATGATTTGCAGACACCACTGTACTTACTTAATTCCAGTAAAAATTTGACTATGCCCCTTACCGTATATAATTTTAAGGGACAGTATTTCTCAGAATGGAACTTGATTTTTGCAGACATGGTGTTAGTGGCGCTTCCTATGGTATTGGTTTATGGGGTATGCCAGAAATACATAGTAGAGGGAATAACTGCCGGAGCCGTTAAGGGATAGGCGTGCTCCGAAAAGCATGATACAGGGTAATTGTATTGGGGGAAAAATTATATGGATAGAAAATGTATAGTAAAAGGATTCGGAGAAGGATATCCTGAAGCATTGGTGGGAAAACCAGCTTTTGGATGGTATTGTACCGGACTGGAAGGCAGTCAGAAGAAATACCGTATCAGAGTTTCAGGAAGGAACGGTGCAGAATTGTGGGATTCTGGATGGATAGAATCAGAATGCGCGGAAGATATAGTATATCAAGGAGCAGAACTGGATTATGATGAAGATTATACTGTACAAGTGTCCGTGGAAGACGAGTTGGGAAACATTATAGATAGTGATTCGGAGAATTTCAGCACAGGACTAAAAAGCGGGGAGTGGAAGGCTGAATGGCTGTGTGCACAGCCGCCGGTAGATAATGCTCCTTTGTTCAGAAAAGAATTTTTGGTTAAGAAAAAAGTAAGGCGTGCCAGGGTTTATCTTTGTGGTCTGGGATACCATGAACTCTATATCAACGGCAGAAAAGCGGGGGAGGACATGCTGGCTCCGGCTTATACAGACTATCGGAAAAGAATCTGCTATGTTTCCTATGATATCAGCAGTATGTTGCAGGAAGGAAAAAATTGTTGGGGCGTATGGCTGGGAAAAGGCTGGTATGGGACCATGCTGGGATTTGATTGCGGGCAGATTCTGTTTTCCGGAGAGATGAGTGTGGAATATGAGGATGGAGAAAAAGAATGGTTATACGTTAAGGAAAATAACGGATGGCTGACGAATTCCCGCGGGCCTGTTAAAGAAAATTCTTTATATATAGGGGAAATCTATGATGCAAGAGATGAGATAGAAGGATGGGCGATACCTGGAGAACAGTTTAAAGAAGCAGAGGGATGGAAACCGGTTATTGGTACAGAACCACCAAAAGCCCGTATTGTTCCACAGAATGTTGAGCCTATCAGATGCATTGACAGATTATGCGGCCAGTCTGTTACGGAGATAGAAAAAGGAGTTTATGTAATCGACTTTGGACAGAATCTTGCAGGAGTGGTAGAGCTTCCTGTAGATGAGCCGGAAGGTGTGCAGGTGACAATCAGATACTCGGAATTGGTTGACAATAAAGGGATGCTGAACACTGCAAACCTTCGTACTGCACAGGCAAGAGATATTTTTATATCTAAAGGTAAAAAGCAAACCTATTGCGCTAGATTTACATATCATGGTTTTCGGTATATCGAAATCAGCGGCTTGTCTAAAGCTCCGGTTAAGACTGAGGTACATGCTTTGGTACTTCGTAGCGCTGTGAGAAAAAATGGGGAATTCTTCTGCGCTGATACGTTAGTGAATAAAATCCAAAGTATGTGTCAATGGACGGAAAGCAATAACCTCCATGGTGTCCCCACGGATTGTCCACAGAGGGATGAGAGATTGGGCTGGCTCAATGATCTGACTGTGCGGGCTGAGGAGGCTGTGTATAATTTTGATATGCACCGGTTTTACCGTAAATATCTTCAGGATATCCGTGATGCACAAGGCAGCATCACCGGCGCTATTACGGATACGGCTCCTTTTGTCCGCTATGGGAACCAGCCGGCAGATCCGGTATGCAGCAGTTATCTTATACTTGGCTGGCTTTTATATATGCATTATGGAGATAAAGATGTTTTGCATGAGTATTATGACAGCTATGCGGCATGGACGGATTTTCTTGCCAGGCATACCTGTGACGGTATTGTGACTTACAGCTACTATGGAGATTGGGCTGCGCCTATTACAGGGACGATAGAGGGCAGTAATGGTGCCGGGGCGGTTTCTTGTATTACACCTGGTGAACTGATGTCAACAGGCTTTCTTTATTATAATGCCCGGTTAATGGGACAAATGGCAGAGGCGTTGGATAAAACGGAGGACCTTTCTAAGTGGAAAGAATTAGAAGAGAGGACAAAAAAAGCTTTAAATGATACTTATTATCATGAGGAGGGATTTTATGCCTCGAACAGCCAGGCCTCAAATACGTTTATGGTATGGCTGGGTATATCGCCGGATAAGGATAAAACGGTACAGCAAATAGTCAATGATATTTATCGCCATGATATACATTTGACTACCGGAAATATCTGCAGTCGTTATATATTGGAAGTATTAGCAGAGAATGGTTATATTGACCTGGCTTATGACCTGGTGCTGCAAACCACTTATCCGAGCTGGGGATATATGGTGGAGAAAGGTGCGACTACCACATGGGAAAGGTGGGAGTATGTAGTGTCCGGTCCGCTTTTAGGGATGGCGTCCCACGATCATCCTATGTATGCAACTGTCAGTGCCTGGTTTTACCGATATCTTTTGGGGGTGCAGCCATTAGAACCGGGATTCCGTTCATTTAAGGTGCAGCCCTGTATTCCAAGAAAACTTAAATGGGCCGAGGGCAGTGTGAATACCGATAAGGGAAAAATTGAAGTCAAATGGAAACAGGAGAATTATGGAGTGATTGAAATTTCGGTAAGTGTTCCGTTCCATTCGAAATGCCGCCTCGTTCTTCCGGAGGACTGTGGGGAAATGTGTTCGGTAAATGGTAACGAAATAGTGCCTGAAGATAAGACTATCTGGCTTAAGGCCGGGTGTCATACGATAAGCTTAAAAAGGGGGATAAGGGAATAATTATGAAAACAGTAAAAGATAAACAGATTTTGGTTGGGGCAGATTTTGCAGGATTTCCTCTTAAGGAAGCGGTGGTAGAGCATCTGAAAAAGAAGGGATGGACAGTTACGGATATAGGGGTAAAGTCAGCAAATGAAGAGAATCCTGAAATGTTTCACCGTATTGGTCTGAAGGTTGGAGCGAAGATAGCAGAAAAGGAGTTTGAGAGAGCGCTTATTTTTTGTGGAACAGGAATGGGAATCCATATTGCTGCCAGCAAATGTCCGGGAGTTAATGCCGGTGTGGTGGAAAGTGTACCGGCTGCGTTACGTGCAATTACCGGAAATAACGTAAATGTATTGGCTATGGGGGCATTTTATGTGGCACCACAAATGGGAATAGAAATAGCGGATGCTTTCTTAGAGCACAACTTAGGTGATGGATATGAATGGTGGAGAAATTTTTATGAGTTTCATAAGCTTGCATGTGACGAATTAGATAATTTTTGTTATGACGAATTTAAGAGTAATGGTTTTGAAGTGAAACGCCTGGGGGACGTACCTTTGGTATTAGAAAATATGTGACAGCCCCGCAATGTAAGCGACATATAATCAGAACTAAGGTTTAGTGGTAGCAGCAACGGGAAGTCAGTGTTTAAACGACTTCCCGTTACTTGTACGTAAAATATGCGCAACGGAAATTGTATGAATCATATAAAATATTTCGAAAATTCTGTGGCATATTGACAACTGTATACATATTATGATATAAATAACACATCGAGTTAAACCGTTGAAGAAGAGTAAGTACCTTTTATTCATCTGATTACAGAGAGCCGCGGGTGGTGGGAGCGTGGTATCAGAGATAAGAGCGAATGGGCTTCTGAGGGCAAGCAGAATATAGTACGCGAGCCGGAGAGAACACTCCGTTACCAAATTAAGCATATGTCAGTATGCACAGAGTGGGTATGGAAATACCAAGCCGGGTGGCACCGCAGGAGTTTTTACTCTTGTCCCTGCATGAGAATTATTGTAGGAGACGAGGGTATTTTTTTATGCACTTGTATAACTTCCGGTAAATAACTTAATCACCCTCGTCGATTTATCAAGTTGTTTGCTTCGGGTTATACGGAAAAGTTATGTTGTGCAGAAAACGTGCAGACAGCTTAATTAAGAGAGGAGAAAAATTATGAGCGAAACAAACAAAATTCCTTACAAAATTTATCTGGAAGAGAGCGAAATGCCAAAGGCATGGTACAATGTGCGTGCGGATATGAAGAATAAGCCCGCGCCGCTTTTAAATCCGGGAACACTCAAGCCAATGACACCTGAGGAGCTGGGTGTGGTATTCTGTGAGGAGCTGGTAAAGCAGGAGCTTGACAACGATAACGCATATATCGAAATACCGGAGGAAATCAGAAGCTTTTACAAAATGTACCGTCCGTCACCGCTGGTGCGCGCATACTGTCTGGAAGAGAAGCTGCAGACACCGGCGAAGATTTATTATAAATTCGAAGGTAACAATACAAGCGGAAGCCACAAGCTTAACTCTGCGATTGCCCAGGCTTATTATGCGAAAAAGCAGGGCTTAAAGGGTGTGACTACAGAAACAGGCGCCGGACAGTGGGGCACCGCACTCTCCATGGCGTGTGCATACCTGGGACTGGACTGCCGCGTATACATGGTGAAATGCTCCTACGAGCAGAAGCCTTTCCGCCGCGAGGTGATGAGAACCTACGGCGCACAGGTGACACCGTCTCCTTCTGACACCACTGAGGTAGGAAGAAAAATTCTTGCCGAGCATCCCGGAACCTCCGGAAGTCTTGGCTGTGCCATCTCCGAGGCAGTGGAGGTGTCCGTGAACAGTGAGGGCTACCGTTATGTATTGGGAAGCGTGCTGAACCAGGTGCTGCTGCACCAGTCCATCATTGGCCTTGAGACGAAAGCGGCTCTTGACAAATACGGAATCGTGGCAGATATGATCATCGGCTGCGCAGGCGGCGGTTCTAACTTAGGCGGATTGATTTCCCCATTCATGGGTGAGCAGCTCCGCGGTGAGAGGAATTATCAGTTTATCGCGGTAGAGCCAGCATCCTGTCCAAGCCTTACCAGAGGTAAGTTTGCATATGACTTCTGTGATACAGGTATGGTAACTCCTCTTGCGAAGATGTACACATTGGGCAGCGGCTTTATTCCTTCTGCGAACCATGCGGGCGGACTGCGCTACCATGGTATGAGCTCCACACTTTCCCAGCTTTATGCGGACGGCTTGATGGAAGCACGTTCCGTAGAGCAGACCTCTGTATTCGAGGCTGCTGAGATGTTTGCAAGGGTTGAGGGTATCCTGCCCGCACCGGAAAGCTCCCACGCAATCCGTGTAGCCATCGACGAAGCTATGAAGTGCAAGGAGACAGGAGAGGAAAAGACAATCGTGTTCGGCCTTACCGGAACCGGCTACTTCGATATGGTGGCATATGAGAAGTTCAACAACGGTGAGATGACTGATTATATCCCAAGCGACGCAGACCTGCAGGTTGGCTTCGACGGAATCCCCAAATTTCCGGGGAATGAGTTTTAACTAAAATTTATCAGACTAAAATTTATAGGATTGACATTGTGGTGAAAATATGATATTTTATGTAGCAATCAAGAAAGGATGTGATTTCTTACATGGACGACAGTGCGGATAGTGATAGAGATAATACAACTGTGCCATGTAGTGTTATGAATAATTAAGGGTATAGTCTGTCCTCCACGGGGGAGGATAGACTATACCCTTTTGTGTATTTTTAACACTATAAATATGGAGGAGAATGTAATGATACAACCTATTATTCTATTGGTCGTTTTGATATTTTTAAATGCAACCTTTGCAAGTGCAGAGATAGCAGTGATTTCTATGAATGAAGCTAAACTTCGTAAGATGGCGTCCGATGGTGATGGCCGCGCCAAAAAGCTTTCTGCCCTTACAGAACAGCCTGCACGGTTTCTGGCGACAATCCAGGTAGCTATTACTCTGGCGGGATTGCTTCAGAGTGCGTTTGCTGCGGAAAATTTTGCAGATCCGCTTGTAAGCACACTTGTGGGTATGGGCGTGACTGTACCTGAGAATGTGCTGAAATCCGCTTCGATTGTTGTGATTACTCTTATACTTGCTTACTTTAATCTAGTGTTCGGCGAACTGGTACCGAAAAGGATTGCCATGAAAAAGGCAGAGACCATGGCTCTTGGAATGTCAGGTATGCTTTATACAGTATCCAAGGTGTTCTCGCCGCTGGTATGGCTGCTCACAGCCTCTACCAATGGAATTCTCAGACTGTTGGGTATGAATCCGGAAGAGGAGGATGAACTTGTGACCGAGGAGGAAATCCTCATGATGCTCACTGAAGGAAACGAGCAGGGGACCATCCAGGAGGAAGAAAACGAGATTATTCAGAATGTATTTGAGTTTGATGATATTTCGGTGGAAGAAATTTGTACTCACCGCCGTGAGGTGGTATTTCTCGCGCTTGGGCAAAATGAAGAGGAGTGGGCGGAGGTTATCCGAAGCAGCCGACATACATTTTATCCGGTGTGTGGCAAAAATATTGACGATGTGGTGGGGGTATTGGATACAAAGGATTATTTCCGCAGTAGTGATAAGTCGAGAGAGCACATTCTGGAATACGCTATGGATGTCCCTTTCTTTATCCCTGAGAGTATGAAGGCAAATGTGCTTTTTCGAAAAATGAAGGAGAGCAGGATTTATTTTGCTGTTGTGCTGGATGAATACGGCGGCCTTTCAGGGATTATTACGCTTCATGATTTGATGGAGTCTCTTGTTGGTGAGTTGAACGAACCGGAAGAGCCGTGGGGACCGGAGGATATTGAGGAGACAGAAGACGGAAAATGGAAGATTCAGGGCTGTGCTTTGCTGGACGATGTGGCAGATGCTCTTAAAATCCAACTGCCTGTGGATGTGTATGATACATTCAGTGGATTCATTTGTGGTGTGATCGGACGTGTACCTGGAGATGGGGAAACTTTCACCTGTGGGGCGGAAGGCCTGGTGATAGAAGTGCATGAGGTAGAAAAGCATATGATTGGGGAGTGTACGGTTACGCTCAGTGCAAAGGAGAATTATTCCTAAAATACAGTTGGAAATTTTGTGGAAACTTAATAAAGATTGTTACAAAATCATAATTTCGAAAAATCATTGTTGACAATAACATTGCATTATAATATCATTATGTTATAACAAAGGTATATTAAGACATAATGAAAAGGGAATGGTGATTATGAGCAAATATGAAAAGGCCACACAACCTACAATCTACTTTATCGGCGTGACTACGGGAAGTTCTTCAATTATGAAGGTTTTTCCAAGATGGGCGAAGGCTCTTGGACTTAAGGACGCGGTGATCAAGGGCATTGATTTTAAACCGCATTCTGAGCCGGAAGCTTACCGCGAAGCGGTCAAATTTATCAAAGAGGACCCATTGTCACTGGGCGCATTGGTAACGACACACAAGATTGATCTGTACAATAGCTGTAAAGATTTATTCGACTACATAGATCCCTTTGCAGATCAGTTAGGAGAAATCTCAAGTATTTCCAAGAAGGATGGTAAATATTGTGCGCACGCAAAAGACCCTATATCCAGCGGACTTGCCTTGGAAGCGTTTGTTCCTGAGAATTACTGGAAGGATTACGGCGGCGAGGTTCTTCTGTTGGGTGCAGGCGGTGCCTCTCTGGCAATGTCTGTGTATCTCACACAGAAGAAATTTGGTGACAATGTGCCAAAGAAGATTACTATTGCTAACCGCAGTGTACCGAGACTTAAAGAGGCGGAGAGAATTCTTTCTGATTTAAATGAAAAGACGACATTTGCCTTTGTGCATAACCCAACACCTGAGGATAACGACAAGACTTTGGCAGCATTGCCGCCGCATTCTCTGATTGTCAACGCCACGGGACTTGGCAAGGATGGTCCGGGCAGTCCGCTCACCGATAATTGTGAGTTTCCGGCGGACAGCCTTGTTTGGGAAATCAATTACCGCGGTGATTTGATATTCAAAGAACAGGCTTCCTCCCAGCAGAAACACAAAAACCTGTTGATTGAGGATGGCTGGACGTATTTCATCCATGGCTGGACGCAGGTGGTATCCGAGGTGTTCCATACACCAATCGTAGGGAAAGTGTTAGAGAATTTAAGCGAGCTTGCAAAGAATTAATGCGATATAACATGGCAGGGATGTATTATTTTCAGTGATAATACGTCCTTGCTTTTATTTTTGTTGCATGGTTCAAAAAAAATGCTATAATTAAAATATAATTATGTATTGTTGTTATGACAATAAGATTTATAGAATAGTAAATTGTGAGGTAGAGCTATGTTTTTAGAGAAGAAAACCCTGGATAAGCGTGTTCCAATTCCTCTGTATTTTCAATTGAAAGAGCTGATCATGGAGGAGATTAAGAGCGGGAAGTATGCGGTAGACAGTCTCATACCTACGGAGAAAGAGTTAAGTGAGCAGTTTGATATCAGCAGGACTACGGTACGCCAGGCTATCACAGAGCTTGTGCAGGAGGGCTGGCTGTATCGTGTGAAGAGTAAGGGTACTTTTATAGCAAGGCAGAAGATCAAACAGGATTTTTTGCAGCGCTTGGAAACCTTCTCTGAACAGATGAACAGGATTGGAGTTGTGCCAAGTACGGAGGTACTGGAGTTCAAGGTCATGAATGCTGCAAGAGAGGTTTCTGAGAACCTGCAGATAAATGAGGGGGATAAGGTCATCTATCTTTTTCGCAGAAGATTTGGAGATGATGAGCCGGTGGTTACGGTAGAAACGTACCTTCCATATGAAAGATGTTCTTTTGTAATGGATTGTGATTTTGTGAAAAACTCTTTGTATGACAGTCTGGCGGCTCAAAAGGATACAAGGATTTACTGTGCCAGACGTTTTGTGGAGGCCGTGGAGGCTACCGCTTCGGACGCCCAGTATCTTAACATAAAAAAAGGTGCTCCTGTGCAGTTATTTCATACGGTAGGTTCTAATAAGGAAGGGATTCCTCTGGAATATTCCATTGCCAGGTATCGCGGGGATATGAGCAGCTTCCAGCTGAATGTGTATGTGGAAGCGGGAGAGTGATGCTGGTTATTACAAAAAATAGACGGAATGAAAAAGAGAGGCTATGCAGTCTCTCTTTTAATCTAGGTATAACTATTTTGTACTTGGGAGGACCTGTCTTTAAATCCTCATAGACTGGAATTTAATGTACCAGATAAAGGCATTCCTTACCCGACAGAACATCAATTAGGTTTCGCACTGCCGCATTGGCCATATTTTCAGTGGCTTCTTTGGTGTGCGCTCCAGTATGTGGGGTAGCCACTACATTGTCTAACTCCAAAAGCTTGGAATCCCTAGGCGGCTCCATTTCAAAAGCATCCAGGCCAAGGCCAGAAAGCCTGCCGCTTTTCAGGGCTTCGTAGGCTGCATCTTCATCGATGATTCCTCCGCGGGAGGCGTTTACAATGATAGCCCCCTCCGGGAGCAGAGAGATGGCTCGGGCATCGATGAGATGCCGTGTGGAATCCAGCAGTGGGAGATGGAGACTGACTACGTTTGAAGAACTCACCAATTCGTCAAAGATTACGTTTTTGATCATGTTTTCTCTACAATATGTTTCATTTATGTAAGGGTCATAAGCTAGTACAGTCATGCCGAAGCCTTGGGCACATTTGGCGACTACCTTACCGATGGCCCCTAATCCTAAAATGCCTAAAGTCTTACCTTTTAATTCTATTCCGGTAGAGCGGACCCAGAAGCCTTCCTTTGTTTTTTTATCTAGGTAAGGGATTTTTCTGGCAGCGGCCAGGATCAGACCGAAGGTCAGTTCACCTACAGCCTGGGCATTGACACCGGGGGTATTGGTTACTTTTACACCGTATTCGTTGGCTGCGCTAATGTCTACACGGTCATAACCTGCACCATAGCGGGAAATAACCTTTAAACCGGGACAGGCGGCGATAACCTTGCGGGTTATGGAGTCAAGACCTGCAATAAAACCGTCGCAGCCGTTCAGAAGGGGGATTAATTCTTCCTCAGAAAGGGGATGTCCGGTTGGGTTGAATACCAGCTCATCTGCAAATTTTTTAAGCGGAGCCAGAGCAGCGTCATTTTTGCCTGGCTGCAGTGAGGTGGGTGTTATAAGAATTTTCATACAGGACCTCCTATTTAACTAAAGCGGCTGCCTCTGCAGTCAGCTCACGGATTTTATCAAAATTTCCTTCATTAATATAAGCGTCTTTTACCATCCAGCTGCCGCCACAGGCAATGATTTTGTCATAAGATAAGTACTCCTTGATATTTCCTGCATTGATTCCACCTGTAGGCATAAAGCGGATGGAGGGGAAAGGAGCAGCCAGTGCTTTGATGGCTGACAGCCCGCCGTACTGGCTTGCCGGGAAAAATTTCACAACCGGGAGGTTATATTCCATGGCAGCTATGATTTCAGAGGGTGTGCAGGTTCCCGGGAAAATCATGATTTTATTTTCAACTGCCCATTCTGTTACGGAGCGGGAGAAACCCGGTGACACAAGGAATTTTGCGCCTGCGGATACGGCACGTTTCGCCTGCTCTACATTGATTACAGTACCTGCGCCGATCATCATTTCCGGAAATTCTTTGGAAGCAATACGGATAGATTCCTCAGCAGCATCGGTTCGGAAGGTGATTTCCGCTACAGGCAGGCCTCCTTCACATAAGGCTTGGCAGAGCGGCTTCGCGTCAGATTCACGGTCAAGCTTGACAACAGGGACAAGTCTTCTTTTTTCCACTTCTAATAATAATTCTTTTTCTGTCATTTTAACTCTCCTATTATATAGATGAATTACCATATCCTTTGGTAAACACTCTCACAAAATTATCGTGGGAGATTTTTTTAATCTGTTTTTCCTCAATTCCATATTTCATCAGAAATGGAACAAAGGTAGTGAGCAGATAATCCAATCCCACAGCATTACTGTCATATGCTTTAAGCCTGGCACGTGTGGTGTCCAGGGAAAATAGTAGCTGTTCCTCATAGCCCTCATCCAGTATAGTACGGAATATTTCTGCTTCTCTGTCGTCATCATGGTATTTAAATCTGCCGATGGTATCATATTCGAGAAAGGCTCCCTGACTTAGAAGCTGCTTATGTACATTTAAATCATTCACTGCCCGGTCCATATGACAGAAAATCATATGGTCCGGCTCTGCTCCTGATTTCATTAAAAACTTCAAAAGTGCCTGAGGATCAGACCCTTGTTCAACGTGAATCATGATAGGTACGCGGGCAGTGACGGCTGCTTTAGTTCCGGCTGAAAAAAGCTTTTGGTAAATAGGAGTGAGTCCCTCCCGGTCCAGAGCCATTTTTACAATGCCGGCTTTCGCCTGGATTCTGTGCTCATGAAATTTTTTGTCGATATCTGTGTACATGCCCTTTGTTAACTCATTGAGAAAAATTCTGGTGAGCTGTTCTTCTGATTTTGTATACAGCCAGTGATTTTCTGGATAAAAGCAAAGCTTGTGGAACCCCGTTGAGGCAACAATATGCAGACCCGTTGTTTTGGAAATTTTAAGAAGGCCGCTTTCCATGCGGTTGCACCCTCCGGGCTGCGCGTCCACAATAGTTTTTCCTCCGGCAGAGAGCAGACGCCGTGCTTCTAAAGTGCTTTTCTCAATGTCATCCATCAAAAGGTCCTGATTTCTTTCATAGGAAACTCCTTTGCTAAGCAGAAGATGTTCATGGCTTTGGCAGAAACCAAGTGAATCGGGGCATACAGGACCTTGTACAGTCATGATTGATTTCATCGCTATTTCCAGTTGGGATTGCTGACTACAGCCGGCTTTCCATCTTTTTCTATGATTAGTTTATGGTAGCCCTTTGTCTCGATGGTTCCATAGTCGTGGCCGGCGTCAGCAGCAAAGGTATAAAAGAGTACCAAAGGTGTGTTGCCTGTGTTTACGGTACGGTGAGCATATCTTCTGGGCACATATACAGCCTGATTCTTTGCAAGCGGCATTTCAATACAGTCTCCTTCCGGATTTTCCATTACCATATAGCCCTCACCGTCCAGGGTATAGTACACCTCCGCCGTATCAATGATTGTGTGGAAATGGCCTTTAGTAAAATAATATTCATTTCCGATTTTTCCCGGATATAGAATTGTGGTTCCAAAAGCGAGGTCGCCTGCGCGTTCCGGGCAGCCAAGTTCATGAAATTCATAGATTACAGGGTCGCCATCTGCCAGAACACGGTCTGCAGCCTTTTGGTCATAATACATGTCTTTCATTTGGGAAAGACGGCGTTTTGTTGTCTCTGCGGTTTTGGAAATGCCTGTTTTTAAATCAAAGTCAACTAAAAAACTGGTGTCCCAATTAAAATTGTTCATTATGCTGTGCCTCCTTTTAAAGTTTCAATGTAACATTATAAAAGATACTATGTTATAACATAGCTACATTATAATATTGCGAGAAAACATTGTCAATATGAACTGATATAAAAGGCAAGAAAAAAGCTGCGCACCAACTGATAAATTTCAGTCAGTACGCAGCTTATTTTTTGTGATCATCCGAATAATTAGAAGAATTACCGCTTTTCACATTTCATTTATTTCTTTTTCCCCTCGCCCTCCGGGAAAATAATCTTAAATACAAAGAAGAAGATTACCATAGATACTCCGCCAGTGATCACAGTCACCAGAATGTTGTAAATCGCCGGTGAAACATGTGCAGCCGCGATGGGCATCCAGAGGTTATTAAATCCGTTGCAGATCAGGGAAATCACAATCCACGCGATAAAATACCACATAGCCTGGTAAACCGGGTTGCCGTGACTCTTGAACGTGATATTACGCTGGAGTGGGAAGTTGATGCATTGTGCCAGGAAAGTTCCCAGCCAGTAACTGATGGTGTAGCCCAGACCTCCGCCGATCACAACGGCTCCCATTGCATCATAATGTACCGGGGTGCCGATCAGACTCCAGGTAAAGTCAACACCGAAAAGGCTCATCGCCGCCTTCGGTACCATAAATTCTGTGCCCGCCAGGCCCATACCCAGGATTCCCGGCAGGAAGGTAAACACCAGATACTGGAAAATCGTCACACCATTGCTGAATATAAAAAACAAACCTATCTGATAAATCCATTTTGCCAGCTTTGGATGTTTATTGGAAAACGGAGTCCAGATTCCCATCCATGCTTCTTTTACTGCTCCCATTGCTTACTCCTCCTTTTTATTTGCCCGACAGTTTTCGTTCGTATGCCTTATTTGCTTTGGAATTTGCAA
Source organism: Blautia schinkii DSM 10518 (assembly GCA_000702025.1). Taxonomy (GTDB): domain Bacteria; phylum Bacillota; class Clostridia; order Lachnospirales; family Lachnospiraceae; genus Blautia_A; species Blautia_A schinkii. The sequence goes on along the minus strand of KL370852.1, from coordinate 112,766 downwards.
AAAATCCGCCAATGATCTTTTTCAGGCCGCGCAGAAAATGGCCGTTGACCGCGTCCACCATCCCGTGAACCATGTCCATGCTCACTGCGCCGTTTGTCATCTTTGCAATTCCCCGGAAAGGCATATTATAGATAAACAATATATTTAGATTTGGTTTCCCTTTTGCTTCGCTTTTTTTCTTGAGCCTTGTAAGGATACGGTATATGAATCTGGCAAGGCCGTTTCTTGCGTAATACATCTGGCAGATGGCATCGTTCTCCGTCAGCAAACCGGACCATTTCCCCTGGGGGATTGCGTGGCCCAGAAGTGCAGCGAACTCGCTGTCCTCTACCTGCTGAATCAGGCCGTTATAATAGGAGGGCATCTGCTGTGCATCGTAAGGCAAATCGGTGGTGGTACCCTTGACCTCCACACTGCCCCGGAGCCGGATGTCGGATACGCAGGCTCCGATCAGAATTTGGTAGCTGCCGCCTTCTACCTCCCACTGATTAGTCTTCACATTCCAATAGCGGAACGTCTTATCATCAAAGGGAATGCGTACTTCCCTGCTCTCGCCTACCTTCAGAAATACTTTGCAGAAGCCCTTCAGCTCTTTCTCAGGGCGGAACACCTTAGCTCCGGAAAGAGACACGTACATCTGTGCCACCTCCGCGCCGTCACAGGCTCCGGTATTCTTAAGCGTGAATACGGCTTCGTCTGCTTCAACACGAAGATTGGAATACTCAAAGGAGGTATAGGACAATCCGTAGCCAAAAGGATACTGGACGCGGATTTTTCCAGTGTCGTAATAACGATATCCTACGTAAATACTTTCCCGATACTCCGCATTACGTTCCGTGCTTGGGAAATTGCGGAAGGCCGGGGTATCCTCGTACCGCAGAGGGTATGTCTCATTCAGGCGGCCGGAGGGATTTGCCTTTCCGGTCAATAGATCGAGAATGGCGCCGGCCCCGGCCTGGCCGTTCAGATAACCGTGAAGGATGGCCCTGCAGCAGTGCTGCCATGGCATTTCCACCGAGGAGCCTGCGCTGAGTACGCCGACGATATTTGCATTTACCTGAGCGATTGCTCCCAGCAGATCAATCTGGTTCTGGGGAATACGCATATGGTTTCGGTCTAATCCTTCGGATTCGCTCAGTTCATCCAGTCCGAAACAGTAAATTACGATGTCGGCCATCCCGGCCAGATCGATAGCGGCTTTTCTTAAAACCGCATCCTCCCTGCCGTCCCGCTGGTAGCCCCGGTTGACTCCTACTACCTGGAGGTCATAATCCCCAATCACTTTTTCCATGGTTTCCATCTGTATGGCGTTCACCAGGGAAGAGCCTGCGCCCTGATATCTGGGCTCTACGGCGAAATCTCCGATCAGCGCGACCCTGCTTTTCGGAGGCAGGGGCAGAAGATGGTCTGTGTTTTTCAAAAGGACGGCGCTTTCTCTTGCTGCTTTTTTTGCAAGCTCATGGTGGGCTTTTTCGTCAAAGCTTTTTGGCTTGTTTTTGGCATTTTGCGTAAGCGTCAGAATCGCATCGAGCAGATCGTCCACCACAGAATCCAGCTCTTCCATTTTCAGACTTCCGTCCTCAATGGCTGCGCAGATCTGTCTTGCGGAGTCCAGGCCCGGTGCGGGCATTTCCAGGTTTGAGCCTGCCGCAACGCCCTTGATATGATCGTTGGAGCCGCCCCAGTCAGTGATCACAATGCCGTCGAACCCCCACTCATCTCGAAGGATTTCCTGCAGCAGATGGTTGTTTTCATTGGCATAGACGCCGTTTATTTCATTGTAGCTGGTCATGATTGACTTCGCATTGCCTTCCTTGACGGCAATCTCAAATCCGGTGAGATAAATCTCACGTAAGGTCCGCTCGTCAAGAACAGAGTTCATGGCCATACGGCGCAGCTCCTGGCTGTTCACCGCGAAATGCTTGGGACAGGCGTAAGCGCCCTGACTCTGAATCCCTTTTACATACGCAGCGGCCATTTTGCCGGCATGATAGGGATCTTCAGAAAAATATTCGAAGTTTCGTCCGCACAGGGGGCTTCTTTTAATATTCAGTCCCGGACCCAGCACGATATTCACATCCTGGGCCATTGCCTCCTCACCCAGTGCAACGCCGATTTCCTCCCCCAGCTTTTCGTCCCAGCTGTTGGCGATGGTTGCAGCCGTAGGAAAACAAGTAGCCGGCAAGGATGCGTTCAGCCCAAGATGATCTCCGGCGCCTGCCTGCTTACGGATGCCGTGAGGGCCATCGGCGCAGAAAATAGATGGGATATTTAAACGCGGATAGTCTCTTGTCTCCCAGACAGTCTTTCCACTTAGAATCGCAGCCTTTTCTTCCAGAGTCATTTTGGAAAGTAAATCCTGATGTTTCACCATTATTTCCTCCTTTTTATTCCTGTATTTCAAATTCCGGATATTCTATAACGTTAATGTTAATTTTATCAAAACCTTATTGCTTGTGCAGTTTTTCGCACAAACTGCTTATTTTTTGCGCAAGTTGAAGAGATACTCCTTTTCTTTCTCTGAAATTGCCAAAAAGAACCGCCCGAATTTGTGCTGTTTTCACAAATTCGGGCGGTTTTCCCTCTATCCCTTTGTCACATAGGAATTAAAATTTTCAGATGGAACCATTGGTCCTGTGCGCTTACATCCACGGCTCCGCCGTATTTGTTGACGGTATAACGCAGGCTTTTCAGCCCGTAGCCGTGGAATCTGGGGTCCTCCTTTGTCGTCGCGGGAAGGCCGTCCCCCAGATTAACTTCTCCTTCATAATAATTTTCAAAGCGTATAATAAGAAAGTTCTTCTGAGAATACGCAGATACATGGACCAGACGTTTTTCTTTATCCGGAATTTTCAGCTCACACTCAATGGCATTGTCCAGTGCATTTCCGAATATAGAGCAGATATCCATGGTTTTCATAAATTCAAACAGAGTACCGTCCACCACGCAGGTGAGGGTGATGCCGTGCTTCTTGCAGTACAGGCCCTTTGTTGTCAGCAGGACGTCAAGGATTTTGTTGCCCGTCTTGTTCTGGGACTCGTAGTCCTGCAGCTCCTCCTCCATCTGGTCGAGATATTCGTTGCGCTTCTCCGGATTTTCCTCCGCCCGCAGCGCAATGATCTGATGCTTGAGGTCATGATATTTGTAATTGATGACCTCCATGGCTTCCCGGGACTGCTTATACTGTACATATTGATTATGTAAAATTCCCTGCACACTTTCCAACTCATAACGTACGCGCATATCCACACGCTGCACATGGTAAGCATACATGATCGCGACGCCCCCCAGATCCACAAGCGTACGCACGTTGTAGATTTCCTCCGCATAGCTGCCGCCGAACAGAGTTCCCGTAGAGACAAAGCCCAGATTGCTCATAAAAAAGATGGCAAGGCCGATGATCGCATAAGAAATCAGCTCACGGTTGGTGATGTTCAGAGCTCCTTCGTCAACCACATAGTTATGGTACAGTCTTGCGCATCCTGCAAACACGATGCCAAAGACTACAACCAGGATTAATAAATGAAGCCAAATTCCCATATGGCCGGTTCTCCGGGAAAAGTAGCAGTCAATCTGCCATTCCAGCGACGCGGCGAATTCCGCAAGCACAAATGCCCGGATAGATAAATAGGCAGTATCCCGCCACTGGATTTCCGCGCACAGATAGATGAATAAATACATCATTGCAGCTGCCGTGGCCATGCAGAGAATCCAGAGAAAATCATCCAATCCCGGTGTGAGAGTCAGAAAAACGGCCTGTACCACAAGTGCTCCGGCTGCTGCGGCAGCAAATTTCCAGCCTGTCAGTCTGCGCCGTACCTCCAGCAGACAGATTATGCAGGCCAGCCACTCTGCAAGAGCCGTGTAGACTCTCGGAATATCCGGCAATACTTCCGGCAAAACATTCATTCCCGTCATTTTAGTTCACCCCAGTATTTCGTAAGATCCTGCATAAAGGCATTTTGGCGCGGGCGGCTCAGCTGCAGCCGTTCCCCTTTCACCTGCGCGCATTTGTCCTGAATGCCTTCCACGTGTTCCAGATTTATCAGATAGCTTTTATTTCCTCTTGAAAAGCTGCATTTGCTCAGCTGCTCCTCCGCTGATTTCATGGTACCCGAGGAGAGATAGTCACCGCTGCTTGTATGATAGATCAGATTATGTCCCTGACTTTCTATATAATAAATATCAGAAGCATCCAGGCGGAGGATTCCGCCCTTCACTGAGATCGTGATAAAAGTGCTGCTTCGTCTTTTCAGCCTTGCCACTGCCTGACTGAGACGTTCGCAGAAGGCAAAGTAGGAAACGGGCTTCAGAATATAATCCATGGCTCCCACCTTATACCCTCTGATCGCATACTGCGTCATATTGGTAATAAAGATGATGATCACCTTGGAATCCATGCTGCGGATTTCCTCCGCGGCTGTCATCCCGTCTACAAACTTCATCTGGATATCCATTAGTATAATGTCATACTGTGGTTTATATTTTGCCGTAATTCCGTCGCCGTCCCGGAATACGGTTACATTGATCTCCTCACCGGCCGTCTTTTGGTATTCCTGCAGATAGCCTTTCAGCTGATCAATATATTCCTGCTCGTCCTCCACAATTGCTATTCTTATCATAAGTCCCTTTCCTTTCGTACCTTATCCATACTTATTTTTCGTACCAAATGTTTCCGGGCTGCCTTTTTCTATATTATAATCTTTTCCCCCTGGTGTGCAAGCAATTTTGTGCTTTGGTAAAAGTATCCGGACGGCCTTTTGGCTAAAATCGACAAAATGAGGAAAATAGAATTGTGCATTATGCATAAGACATACTTCTTTTTGACCTGTGAGGGTAACAATTTATGCAAAAAAACAACAGCTTATGCAAGAATTCAGCTGCCGGGATTGATTTGTGATATATTTTGGTCACTGTAAGTGCTGACACAGTGTGGTGCTTAAAAAGTACGAGATAGAAAAGGAGGAGAATATTTTGAAACAAAGAACAAAACTTCTGATGTCCTTAATGCTGACTCTGAGCCTTACCGCAGGCGGAGTCGCCACCCCGGTGGCAGTTGCGGCTGGCAATGATCCTTACAAGCAGGCCGAGGGAGCGGCAAACGATCCTTACAAGCAGGCCGAGGGAGCGGCAAACGATCCTTACAAGCAGGCCGAGGGAGCAGCAAACGATCCTTACAAGCAGGCCGAGGGAGCAGCAAATGACCCTTACAAGCAGGCCGAAGG
>KL370852.1:0-107471 GCA_000702025.1 Blautia schinkii DSM 10518 | reverse complement strand
CCTTACAAGCAGGCTGAGGGAGCAGCAAACGATCCTTACAAGCAGGCCGAGGGAGCAGCAAACGATCCTTACAAGCAGGCTGAGGGAGCAGCAAATGATCCTTACAAGCAGGCTGAAGGCGCAGCAGAGGAAGGAACTACCGATTTCACTCCGAGTGAAGGTGCGAAATATACCGTAACCGAAACAGAAGATAATTGGTTAAAGATTGAGAATGAAGACGGCGAAACTCTTGGTATCTCCCCGAATTCCGGCGTGAAGCTGATCGAGGATGACGGATATGCGTTCAAGGATCTGAATCAGAACGGCGAGCTGGATCCGTACGAGGACTGGAGATTATCCAATGAAGAGCGTGCGGAAGACCTGGTAAACCAGATGCAGGGTACAGAAATGGCTGCAATCCTGACACATGGCGGCTGGGGCGATTTCACAACCGAACCTCTTGCTGAGGACGACGGTTCCTACACTTATCTGATGTCCGGCGGACGCGGTGGTGTTACACGTAATATCAATGAGGGCGGCGGAAACCATGCAAAATGGGCAAACGCTATCCAGGAGGTTGCTGAGAGCAGCTTCTATGGTATCCCGGCTATGATCTCTATCGATCCGGCTAACATTTCCGGTCTGATTGAGACATTATCTCTGGCTTCTACCATGAATCCTGAGCTGGCAGCCGAAGTCGGTAAAGAGACAGCGAAACAGTACCGTGCATCTGGTGTTTCTGCACTTCTCGGGCCGCAGGTTGATATTGCTTCACCGGTTATGAACCGTGCAGGCGGTACCTACGGTGAGGACCCGCAGCTTACACTTGACATTGCTACTGCATATGTAAATGCAATGCAGTCAACCTATGATGAGAATGGCGAAGACCTTGGCTGGGGCGATGAATCTGTTTTCTGCTTCACCAAACATTTTGCAGGTGCAGGCGCTACAGAAGGCGGACGTGACGACCACAGTAATGCAGGACGTTACGGAGTATTCCCGGGGAACAACCTGGAAGCTCATCTGATCACTTACTTTGACGGTGTGTTCAATCTTCCTGGAAAGACTGGTTCTTCCGGTATCATGACCCAGTACGCGATCAACGTAGATGCTGACGGCAACCCGATTGGCGGTGAGTGGGCAGGCGTTTACAATCCGTACCTGAACAACATGCTTGACGAATCAGGATATGACAGCCTGAAGATTACAGACTGGGGTGTATACCAGTTTGCAGGTGTTTGGGGTGCTGAGAGCTTAGAAGAGCCTGACCGTATCGCAACAGGCTGGGAAAGAGGCGCAAACCTCCTCGGCGGTTACGGTACTGTAGAAAACGCAGTTGCAGCATACGATATTCTCGTAGAGCGCAACGGACAGGACGGCGCTGACGAAATCATGCGCAAGGCAGCTTACCGTTTTGTTGACACTATGATGAACCTGGAAATGTTCGACCAGCCGTACAGCGATTCTGCTTACGCTGATTCTATTGTTTTCAGTGATTCCGCAAAAGAATATGGTCTGGAAACTCAGAGACAGTCCGTTGTCATGATCAAAAATGATGGCACCATCAGTGCAGACGGCGCAGCTTCCGAAAAACCAACCGTATATGTACCATATGTTTATAATACAGGCTTCAGCGCAAGCTGGATGCAGGGTATCAACGAAGGAACACCTTCCTGGAACCCAGGCATGGATCTGGATATTCTTGGACAGTACTTCAATATTGTAACCGATACATTAGGCGATCCTACCGGTGAGCCGGATGCAGACGGTAATGCTACTTATACAAAAGACGATCTTACTCGTGCAACCGCAGAAGAAATCGCAGCCTGCGATTATGTTCTGGCAGGTATGAGCGGTGCTTATGTAAACTCCTATAATGCTATGATGACCGGCGCATTTGGCGGTCAGACACCTGCAAAGGTTTCAAATACCGATGGTATCGAAGCTCAGGATGTTGCAGTAGATGAAGCAGACGAATGGTATCCGCCATCACTGCAGTACGGCGAATATGTTGCTGAAACAGCACGTGAAGTATCTATTTCCGGTAAAGTTGCAGAAGACGGAACAAAAGAAAATCGTTCCTACAAGGGCAACAAAGCTCATGAAGTTGCAAACTACGGCGATCTGGAAGCTCTCCAGTACGCAGCAGAAGCAGCAGGCGACGTTCCGGTTATCGTATCCATGAAGATGGACCGCGGTATGGTATGGAGCGAGGTTGAGCCTCTTGCAGATGTGATTCTTGTAAACTACAACAAACAGCGCGATGATGTTGTTGCTGAGATCATCCTTGGAAAGACTGAGCCGAATGGTCTGTTAGTATTCCAGCAGCCGGCTTCCATGGAAGTTGTAGAAGCTCAGGTAGACGACGTTCCGCGTGATATGGAATGCTATAAAGATGCAGCAGGCAATACTTATGACTTTACCTTTGGTATGAACTGGTCTGGTGTGATCGATGATGAGCGTACAGAAAAATATTCTGCTGAGCCGCTGACAAAGGTTACAAAGTTTGATTACGCTGCATACGCAGAGGCAAATAAATAATTTAAAAGTTTTTTAACAGAGTCAGGGCTGGATAGATAAGCTCAAGCCCAGTTATAGTTCATTTACGGCCCGACAGAGACTTTTCTGGCGGGCCGTTTTCATATCATGGGGAGTTGTCCTTAATGGGCGAGGGATTTAAGAAGCTGACGTGGGCTGGTCCTCTATGTTCCGGTTTGCAATTTATGCAAAAACAAAACAATTCGTGAAGACAATCTGCCTGCTAAGCAGATTTATGATACAATCTTTATAAATAATCACGGAAGTGCCGTTCATATGCGGCACCGTGAAAATTTAAAGGAGGAGAAAGATGGTTGATTTATTGGTAAAACTTCTGGGCCCGTTTTTTTACAGCATGGGAGTTAGTGAAGCTGACCTGATCGCTTATATCACACAGCTTCAGGGCTATGTGTACGGGATCCTGGCCGCAATTGTCGTACTGGTCTTAGTATTGATTTTTGCGTGCAAGGCAAAAAAAGGATTCAAGCATGTAATCCGCTGGGAAGCAGTGATGGCATTTTTGGCAGCGATTGTAATTATGGTGAATGCAATCTGCTACGGCCCGATGTACACAAACGTTTCCGGATTTTTGAATGCATCAAAGGCTGAGTTCTCTGAGGAGACGATTGCCAACAGTAAAAAGGTGATTGAGAAGATTGGTGACGAAGGTATCGTTCTTGTGAAAAACGACGGCCTGCTTCCCTTATCATCTGACGTGAAAAACCTGAACGTATTCGGATGGGATTCCACCTGTCCGGTATTCGGCGGTACAGGCTCCGCAGGTTCTGCTGCCAATGCTGCCGGAGCAGTAGGGATTCTGCAGTCTCTACAGGATGCCGGTTTTGCAACAAACGAAACACTTTCCAAAATGTATACAGATTATTTTAATGCCCGCCCTGAAATCTCTATGGCATCTCAGGACTGGTCACTCCCGGAGCCAAGCCAGGAGCATTACACAGAAGAACTGATGTCAGAGGCGAAGGAGTTCTCCGATACGGCAGTGATCGTGATCGGACGTCCCGGCGGCGAGGGCGCGGACCTTCCCACGGATATGAATGCGGTCATCAACGGTACCTATAATCAGGGCCTGGCCACATCCGTCGCTCCGGCTAACTGGAGATACATGAATGCGTATTACAATAATAACGGCGATTATGACGATTTTGAGCCGGGCGAATCTTATCTGGAGCTCTCTGTGACAGAGGAAAAGATGGTGGAAAGAGTTTGCTCAGAGTTCGATGATGTAATTGTGATCATTAATGCAAATAATGCTATGGAGCTTGGATGGGTGGATGAGTATGAGCAGATCAGCTCTGTTTTACTGGCCCCCGGAGCAGGTTCAACAGGCTTCTCCGCATTGGGACGTATCCTGAACGGTTCCGTAAATCCGTCCGGCAAGACTGTGGACACTTATGTGAAAGACCTTCTGGTATCTCCTTATATCTATAACATGGGAAATCTGCCCTACAATAACGTAGAGGATATGAAGCTGAAAGCTTTGGAAGCAGATGCTTCTTACAAGGGAAATATTTCTTTTGTGAATTATGTGGAAGGTATTTATGTAGGTTATAAATTCTATGAGACGGCTGCAGAGGAAGGCCTGATCGCCAACTATGAGGATATGGTACAGTATCCGTTTGGTTATGGCTTAAGCTATACCACCTTTGAGAAAACAATCGAGAATTTTAAAGATAACGGAGACACGGTTTCCTTTGACGTTGTGGTGAACAACACAGGAGATGTGGCAGGTAAGGATGTAGCGGAGATTTACTTCACACCGCCTTACAACAACGGCGGAATTGAGAAGGCTTCTGTGAATCTTGTTCAGTTTGAGAAAACAGATATGATCGAGCCAGGCAAATCTCAGACACTTTCCTTTGAAATCCCGAAGGAAGATATGGCTTCCTACGATTCTGAAGGAATTAAGGTTGAAGGCGGCGGTTATATCCTGGAAGCAGGAGACTATATCGTTTCTCTTCGCTCTGACTCTCATACCGTAGTGGCGGAAGAGACCTTTACGGTTGATGCGGATATCGACTACAGTGCAGAGGGACGCTCTACAGATAAGGCTGTACCGACCAACCAGTTTGAAGATTATGCCCGCGGAGACTTCGTACAGATGTCCCGTGCGGACGGCTTTGCAAACTTCCGTGACGCATGGGGACCGATTAAGGAAGAACAGTTTGTACTTTCTGATGAGCTTCGTGCAGCAGTGGAGGAAGTCACCTTTGGTACATATGACGGAACCAAATACAATAATGAAGAAGATGAAATGCCTACTCTTGGCGCGGACAATGGACTTACCCTCTTTGATCTGAAGGGCGCTGCCTATGATGATGAAAAATGGGATAAGCTGCTGGATCAGCTGAACTTCGAGGATATGGCTACCATGATCAATGTCGGCGGATGGCAGACAGCAGAAATCCAGTCCGTAGGCAAAATCGCAACCTCTGACTGTGACGGACCTGCAGGTCTTAACAACTTCGTAACCCAGGCATACGGAACTCCGTATCCTACAGAGGTGTTGCTGGCTCAGTGCTGGAGTAAGGAAATCGCTTATGAAGCAGGCCAGGCCATGGGACAGGAATTTGCAGACGTTGAGAATTACGGCTGGTATGGTCCTGCTATGAATACCCACCGTACTGCCTTTGCAGGGCGTAACTTCGAGTATTATTCCGAGGATGGCGTGCTTGCAGGCTACCTTGCTATGAATCAGGTAAACGGCGCTGCTGAAAAGGGCGTATATGCTTATATTAAACACTTTGCTGTGAACGACCAGGAGTGTAACCGTGAGGCTTTCCTGCTCACCTTTGCATCAGAACAGGCTATCCGTGAGATTTACCTGAAACCGTTTGAGCTTTGTGTCAAAGGCTTTACGGGTACCGCTCAGGCTTGTATGTCCTCTTACAACTTCCTTGGTCCGGTACCAAGCTGTGCGAACCCGAATCTGCTGAAGAACGTCCTTCGTGACGAGTGGGGCTTCAACGGCATGGTGATCAGCGATTATGACGGTTCCTATGGATTTATGATTTCTGATAATTCCATGAGAAACGGCAATGACCTGCTGCTGGGTTATGCGAACGCGGCATCGAACCAGCTTACAGACGAGAGCGCGACTGCTGTACAGGCTATGCGTCAGTCCTGTAAGAATATTATGTACACGATCGTAAACAGCGGCTACTATGCAGGCAATGAGAATCCGGTTGGTGGTATGTCCAATATGGATAAGCTCTTCCTGAAAGTAAATGTGATCAGCGGCATCGTGATCGGCGGTATTGCAATTCTCGTAATTGTACGTTATATTCTGAAAAAGAAGAAAGCTTCTAAGGAGGCTTCTGCTGAGTAGGAAGTAGGTTTTTAGTTACAATTGCAGCTAGTGAAAAAATAAATTGAGCCAGGAGGGCATGCGAGCATGTCCGCCTGGCTCGTTGCTAACGGAAATAAAAAAGGCTGCGCACCGACTAAAATTAATCGGTGTGCAGCCTTTTTGATGATAGATACCGGAACAGTCTTCGTGTACATCCATAGTTTGGGAAAGCAGACACAATGTGTCAACTACGGTTCTGTGCCTCTACAAGGTGAGTGGCGCCGTACATTTCACGCAGCTTCGGTTTCTCGATTTTTCCTGTAGGGTTGCGGGGCACGTCGGCGAAGAAAATCTTGCGCGGGCGTTTATAACGGGGAAGCTTCTTGCAGAAGTCGTCGATTTCATCTTCCGTGCACTGGAAGCCGGGCTTGAGGTCAATGATCGCTGCGGAAATCTCTCCGAGACGCTTGTCCGGAAGTCCGATGACAGCTACATCATGGATGGCTTCATTGGTGCGCAGGAAATCTTCAATCTGCACAGGGTAAATGTTCTCACCGCCGCTGATGATCACGTCTTTCTTGCGGTCTACCAGGAAGATAAAGCCGTCCTCATCCTCCATAGCCATATCTCCGGTATAGAGCCAGCCGTCATGCAGTACTTCGCTTGTGGCTTTTTTATCGTTATAATAGCATATCATTACGCCGGGGCCTTTTACAGCGAGTTCTCCGGTTTCACCCTGTGGTACAGGATTGCCGTGTTCATCGATGATTTTTGTCTTCCAGCCGTAACCAGCCTTGCCGATGGCGCCTACCTTGTGGATGTTTTCTACGCCTAAATGTACGCAGCCAGGTCCTATGGACTCGCTCAGTCCGTAGTTGGTGTCATACTGATGATTCGGGAAGTAATCCTTCCAGTGCTTGATCAGGCTGGGCGGTACTGGCTGGGCACCGATGTGCATCAACCGCCATTGAGTAAGCTGGAACATTTCCAGATGAAGGTCGCCTCTGTCGAGCGCGAGCAGGAGGTCCTGTGCCCACGGTACCAAAAGCCATACGATGGTACATTTTTCTTCGGATACGGCGCGGAGAATAAATTCCGGATTCGCACCCTTGAGCAGCACGGCCTTTCCTCCGGTGAGGAGGCTGCCGAACCAGTGCATTTTCGCTCCTGTATGGTAGAGCGGCGGAATGCACAGGAAAACATCGTCCTTTGTCTGACCGTGATGATTCTGTTCTGCCTTGGCAGCGTGCATCAGTGCCTCATGTGTATGCAAAATCGCCTTAGGAAAGCCTGTGGTTCCTGAGGAAAAATAAATAGCGGCATAGTCCTCGTCCGTCACGTCAATCTTCGGTGACTGGCTGGAGCAGTTGGCTGCGTGCATGGTGTAGTCCTCGGCAAATCCGGGACAGCCGTCGCCCACATAGTAGAGCAGACGATGCTTGCCGATTTCGTCAGCAACCTCCTCCACACGTCCGATGAATTCCGGGCCGAACACAAGGATGTCCACCTCAGCCAGGTCGAGGCAGTATTGGATTTCATCCGCGGAATAACGGAAGTTCAGCGGCACCGCGAGTGCGCCTGTCTTAAGAATACCGAAATATATGGGCAGCCATTCCAGGCAGTTCATCAGAAGGATCGCCACCTTGTCGCCCTTTTGTACGCCGCGCTCTATGAGAAGATTAGCGAAGCGGTTAGCTTTTTCATTAAATACACTCCATGTAATCTCACGCCGGTAGTAGGAGGCGCGTACCGGTTCGATCAATTCATATTCTTTCCATGTCACGCGTCTTGTTTCCGGCATTTCCGGGTTGATCTCCACGAGACATACATCATCGCCGTAGAGGCGGCAGTTTTTCTCCAAAATATCTGTGATAGGCATTGGAATCCCCTTTCTTACAGCCGGTAAGAATGGCCGCGGATTCTATTCGTCAATTTTATATTTTACGGAATGCTTCTGATGCTTCCGCAGATAAAATTCCCGGACATAACAAAAGATTCTGCAATTTGTGGGTCATGCAGAATCAGTGCCCCCGTTGGCTCAATAAAATTCGCGCATTAACGCGCCGGCTCATTAAAGTAAATGATACCTAATTTGTGGGGAAATGTCAACAGTTATTTGATATTCTTTCGTATCTTTCCAACGTATTTACCTCGTCTTACTTTTGGCGGCGCTTGACAGAGGTTTACGGCTGTGATACGCTTTTTCTAACAGATTGAAATAAGGCGGAGCCTTAGCAGGAGGGCATAGATATGGGGAGGTTTTTGAACAGCAGGATTCCTTATGATGCATATAAGGCAACGGCGTCAGGCCGGTATTTTGTAGATAAATCAGGTTTGATAGATGAGCTGTTTCCTGCGCTTGGAATGGATGAACGATTTTTCTGTTTTACCAGACCGCGCCGTTTTGGCAAAAGCGTCATGGCAAATATGGTTGGGGCATTTTTCGGAAAGGCAGTAAGGGCGGCGGAGCTTTTTGATAAGCTGAGGATATCTCAGAGTGAAGATTATCGGAATCATCTTAATAAACACAATTTGATTTATATTGATTTAAGTGAAATCCCAAGAGGCTGCAGGAATTATAATGATTATATTGACCGGATACAGAACGGTATAAACAGTGATCTTGCAGAGGCTTATCCGGAAATCAGTATTGATATAGAGGGTACTACATGGGATATTCTTAATGATATTTTTTTGAAAACAAATGATAAATTTATTTTTGTGATAGATGAGTGGGATGCAGTATTTCATATGTCATTCATAACAGATGATGACAGGAAGATGTACCTGCTTTTCTTAAAGTCATTATTAAAAAGCAAAAGGTATGTAGAACTGGCCTATATGACCGGGGTATTACCCATTGCTAAGTATTCCAGTGGTTCTGAGTTAAATATGTTCCTGGAATACGATATGGCGACAAAGATGAGATTTAGTGAATATTTTGGCTTCAATGATGCTGAGGTCGATATACTTTTTGAAGTTTACCAGAAATTTGTCGGGAACTGCATGGTTACCAGAGAAGATTTGTCATCGTGGTATGATGGGTACCATACTGCCAGAGGGGAAAGACTGTACAATCCTCGTTCTGTAGTTTGTGCGCTCACTAATAATCAGATAAGCAATTACTGGACAAGTTCCGGTCCCTATGATGAGATTTTCTTTTATATCCGAAATAATATAGATGAAGTCAGGGATGATATTGCTCTGATGATTTCCGGTGAGCACATTGAGATTAAGCTGGAGGGGTATTCTGCAACGGACACAGAATTGAAGACGAAGAACCAGATTTACTCTGCAATGGTGGTGTATGGTCTGCTGACCTATGATGAGGAAGCAGGAGAGGTATTCATACCAAACAGGGAACTGATGGAGAGATATAGGAACCTGCTGATGTCAAACGAAAGCCTGGGCTATGTTCATTGTCTGGCCAGGGAGTCGGCAAGGATGCTGAAAGCTACGTTGGCCGGGGATACAGTAACAATGGCTGAGATCCTTAAGTTTGCGCATGATACGGAATCACCAATACTCTCCTATAACAATGAGATAGAGTTATCGGCTGTAGTCAATTTGGTTTATCTTGCTGCGCGTGATAAGTATCGTGTAGAACGGGAAGATAAGGCAGGGGAAGGCTATGTGGACTTTATTTTTTATCCGGAACGCAAGGGAGCGGATGCGATAATCCTGGAATTAAAAGCTGACAGTACGCCTGAGGACGCGATACGGCAGATTAAGAATAGAAATTATGTGCTTCGGTTTAAAGGAAAACTTGGCGAGAAGCAAAAGTATACAGGTAGAATTTTGGCTGTGGGTATTAGTTACGATAAAAAGACAAAGAAGCATTCCTGTAAGGTGGAGATTATGGAATAGGTCGAGGGTTCGAGGGGGCAATCTCAGAGTTGCGAAGCCCGAATGCCCCCTCGAGCTCCCCCTGTTGGGCACGCTGGTTGTATTTGCTGATAGGTAATGGTTATTTGATGAAATCAAAATCAATCACTAATGAATCAGCAATCAATCACAATTTTTGGATGTTTGAGAAATCAGACATTTTTTTAATGTTTTAGAAAATTTTTTGGTGTTTTGAAAAAGCTTTTTTTGATGTTTCAGAAAGTTCTTGACATTTTCCAGAAACCTGGTATACTGAATCCAATTGATTTAACAAGTAAAAGCGTAACGCTTTAACGTGATAAATCAATAAGAACAAGTAACCGAGGGAGGATTTTTGAAATGTTAGTGAAACTGATTATGCTGATTATTTTTTTCGGGATTATGATCTGTGTGGGGATTATGTCCCGGAAGCATGCGTCCAGTGTGAATGATTTTGTCCTGGGCGGGCGCAGTGTGGGCCCGTGGCTGACCGCTTTTGCTTATGGTACTTCGTATTTTTCGGCGGTTGTATTTGTGGGATATGCGGGTCAGTTCGGCTGGAAGTACGGCATAGCCTCTACTTGGATCGGATTGGGGAATGCGGTGCTGGGAAGTCTTTTGGCCTGGGTCGTGCTGGGCAGAAGGACGAGGATTATGACGCACCATCTGCACGCTGCGACTATGCCGGATTTTTTCGGTAAGAGATTTGACAGTAATGCGCTACGGATTGCGGCATCGGCGATTGTGTTTATTTTCCTGATTCCGTATACAGCGTCATTGTACAATGGTTTGTCCAGGCTTTTTGGTATGTCCTTTGATATCCCTTATACAGCATGTGTGGTTCTGATGGCTACACTGACCGGGATTTATGTAATACTGGGCGGATATATGGCTACGGCTATCAACGATTTTATTCAGGGTATTATTATGATTGGCGGTATCATAGCAGTTATCGCCGCAGTGCTGAACGGCCAGGGCGGCTTTATTGAGGCAGTGAAAGGGCTGGCGCAGCTTGAGAGTGATGTGGCGCCCACACTGGGACAGCCGGGAGCGTTTGCTTCCTTTTTCGGACCGGACCCGCTGAACCTGCTGGGAGTTATTGTGCTGACTTCTCTAGGAACCTGGGGACTTCCGCAGATGGTCCATAAATTTTATACCATTAAGAATGAGAAAGCGGTTAAGACCGGAACCATCATTTCTACTGTGTTTGCAGTGGTTATCTCCGGCGGATGCTATTTCCTGGGCGGCTTCGGCAGACTGTTTGACAGCCCGGCAATTTATGCGGCTGACGGGAGTGTTGCATACGATGCCATCATTCCGGCTATGCTTTCCACTCTGCCGGATATACTGATCGGTATTGTGGTCATTTTAGTGCTTTCCGCGTCCATGTCTACTCTGTCATCCCTGGTGCTTACATCCAGCTCCACCCTGACACTGGACTTTATCAAGGGAAACATTATGAAGGATTTAAGTGAGAAGAAGCAGCTTTTCATTATGCGTGTGCTCATTGTATTTTTCATTGCCATCTCTGTAGTGCTGGCACTGAATCCGCCTACCTTTATTGCGCAGCTCATGGGAATCTCCTGGGGAGCGCTGGCCGGAGCGTTTCTGGCACCGTTCCTTTTCGGACTGTTCTGGAAGGGGACCACAAGGCTCGGGGTATGGGCCAGCTTTATTGTAGGCGTGGGTATTACCGTTGCCAATATGTTTATTAAATTCATCGCGTCCCCCATCAATGCAGGAGCGATCGCCATGATTGCCGGACTGATCATTGTGCCTGTTGTGAGCCTGCTCACACCTAAGCTGGAGCGTAAGAAGGTGGACGAAATCTTTACCTGCTATGACGAAGAGGTATATGTAAAGCGAAAAGTGGCTCTGCCGGAGAAAGAGACGGAAGCCTAAGAAATCTGCAAGGCAACTCAGATACCTAAGAGGAAAGCAGCATTTTCGTATAGAATCTGCTGTTTTTCTTTTTGGGAAAGTCCGGTTAGGGAATTGAGTTTTTCCACGCATTCCTTCTGTGAGGTCCAGGGTGAGTCGGTTCCGAAGAGGACCTTATCAGCGCCGTGGAGGTGGATCATACGCACAATCTGCTCCTCAGGCATATGCATGAGAGAGTAGGCAGTGTCCAGATACACGTTCCTGCCGCAGAGCTTTTCCTCTGCCTCCTGATAGTTCTCATTACTCCCCATGTGGGCCAGGATAAGCTTGGGAGGAGCTACCTCATCCAGGACGTGAAGAATCATATCCGGAGAACAGAAGACTTCATCCGGCGTGAACGGATCTTCTCCGGTGTGGGTGAGGACAGAAAGTCCCAGCTCTGATGCAGTGTAGATGAGACGCATGTAGCGGATATCGTCAAAATAAAGCCCTTGATAATTGGGATGGATTTTAATGCCTTTGAAGCCTTCCTTGTGGATAAGCTGAAGCTTTTCCTTATAATCCTCACATTCAGGGTGGATTCCGGCCATGGAAATGAGCCGGGGACCTGACCCTTGTGCGCAGGTTTCATTTACATATACGGCAAAGCGCAGGATAGAGTCAAACTGACGTGGGTCAGTGACAGTAGGCAGGACGACGCTCACATCAATATCTGCCTTTTCCATAGATTCCTGAAGTCCGTTTATGGTGCCGTCCATGCTTGGTGTGAGATGAATCACAGAGGAAAGCTGGGGAAGGGCCTTGGCAGCCACCTTGTCAGGGAAAATATGAGTATGAAAATCAATAATCATTGGGAAACCTCCTATATATAAAATGTAAAAATATAATGCCGGTAAGGATGAAAAGGGAATGGACAGAAGTATAGTCTGAACGGTTTCCTTTTCATCCATGTATAAGTATACTTTAATTTATTTCCGGTTTCAATCACAGATAAAAAATGTTATAATGGGCGTAATATTAAAGCATTGTTTTAAGCTGCTGTTCTGAATACAGCTATACAGCGGCTGAGTGGCGAGTAATAAGAAGTTGCTTCTGATGGAGGAAGTCGGATATTCTTATAAGATGAATGTATATCTAATTTGAGAGGAGTTTATATTATGATCAGACAAAATATTGTATTTGTAGAGAATAAAGCGGGCAGCTTGCGTAAGGTTACGAATCTGTTGGCGGAGAAAGGGGTAAATATCTACGGCTTTGCCTGTTTTGACACGCCGGAGTTCGCCATTTTCCGTATGGTGTCCGACGACCCGGTGAGAGCGGAGCAGGTGCTCACAGAGAGCGGGTATATGAACCGTATCACAGATGTGATCGTGGTTGATCTGAAGGACGAGGTGGGCGGTTTGGACGAGCTTTTGAGTGTTCTGTCTGAGAGCAATGTGAGCCTGAACTATATTTACACCTCATTCCGCAGGGAAAACCAGATTCCGGTCATTATCCTGCATTCCGAGGAGATTTTTGCAACCGAGAGTGTGCTGAGAGGAAACGGATTCCGCGTGCTCAGTTCTGTGGATGAGTTAGAGAGGTGAAACTGGAGGCTGTATGTACAGAATCTTGATCGTTGAGGATGACGAGACTATCGCTGCTCTTGTGAAAAAGCATCTGGAGTCCTGGGGATACCAGGTGGATTGTGTGAACGACTTTGCCCATGTGCTTTCGGAGTTTGTCCAGAAGGACCCACAGCTTGTTCTGCTGGACTTGAAGCTTCCTTTTTATAATGGTTTCCATTGGTGCGAGGAGATTCGTAAGGTGTCGCAGGTGCCAATCCTTTTCTTATCCTCCGCAGCGGATAATATGAATATGGTGATGGCTATGAGCCGTGGCGCAGATGACTTTATTGCCAAGCCCTTTGATCTCGATGTGCTGGCGGCTAAGATACAAGCGGTGATACGCCGCAGCTATTCCTTTGGCAAGGCCGCGAATATTCTGGAGCATAACGGGGCAGTGCTGAGCCTTGGCCGCGGCACGCTGACCTACGAGGGGGAGACGCTGGATCTGACGAAGAATGAGCTGCGTATTCTTCAGATACTCTTTGAACATGCAGGCAAGGTGGTTTCCCGCGATGCGATCATGACTAAGCTCTGGGAAAATGACAGCTTTGTGGATGATAATACACTGACAGTGAACATGACGCGGCTGCGCAGGAAGCTGGAGAGCGCCGGGATGAAAGATTTCATTGTAACAAAAAAAGGTCTGGGTTATATGGTGTGAGGGCTTTGTATGAATTCATGGCTGGAATATATAAAAAAGATATGGAAAACAGCGGCGTTCTGTCTCCTGTGTGCGTTTATCATGGGCATGGTGCTGCTGCTGTATGACCTCCCGGCTGAGCCGGTGATTTATGGGGCAATCC
Source organism: Blautia schinkii DSM 10518 (assembly GCA_000702025.1). GTDB lineage: Bacteria > Bacillota > Clostridia > Lachnospirales > Lachnospiraceae > Blautia_A > Blautia_A schinkii. Next base: position 93,492 of record KL370852.1, on the reverse strand, counting down.
TTTGTGCAATCGCAGGGGCGGCCTCTTTTTTCTATGGGCATTCTTGCTTTGTGAAAAGGAGAAAGGCGCTTGAATTTGTGAAGGAAAATCTGGCGGTAAATCTGGAAGCGCTGCCCTTGCCCGGGGACGGATGCGAGGTACTCTACCAGGAAATGCTGAAGGAGCTAAATGAGCGGAGAATGCGCGCGGAGGCCGGCAAAAGGCGGTTCTACGGGGAATTGACGGATTATTATACTATGTGGGTGCATCAGATCAAGACCCCGATTGCAGCTATGCGTCTGCTGCTTGCGGAGGATGTCCGGGGCGCGGAAAATACGCAGGGTGCCGAGGATATACAGGGCGCCGAGGATATACAGGGCGCCGAGGATATACAGGGCGCGGAGAATGCACAGGGCGTCGAGGATGCACAGGACATCGAGGATGAACGAGGCGCAGAGGATGCACGGAGCGTCCAAGATATGCAGAGAAACAGGGACACTCTGGCAGAGCTTTTTAAAATTGAGCAGTACGTGGAGATGGTGCTTGGATATCTGCGGACGGAGGACATGTCTGCGGATATGAAATTCCGGGAGTGTTCGCTGGATGGCATTGTGCGGGAACAGATTCATAAATATGCGCGGATTTTTATCAGCAAAAAGCTTTCTCTAAAATATGAAGGTGTAGAGGAACGGGTACTCACAGACCCTAAATGGCTGGGCTTTGTCATCGGACAGATTTTATCAAATGCGCTTAAATATACCAGGTCCGGCGGGATTACGATTTATATGGCTGAGAGCCGGCCGCATACGCTGGTGATCGAGGATACGGGAATCGGAATCGGCGCGGAGGATTTACCGCGGGTATTCGAGAAAGGGTTTACCGGAGGGAATGGCCGCCGGCACAGCCGCTCCAGCGGAATCGGACTTTACCTGTCCGGTAAGATCATGAAGAAGCTGGGGCATGGGATTTCCATTGAATCGGCACCGGGAGAGGGCACGAAGGTTTATCTTTCGCTTGGGCGGAAAGCGTTGGAGCTGTATTCCTGAGTATACGGGGTAACCTTTCAAAAATGTAAGCTTCCCGGGTAAATTGTAACCTAAGGTTATGGTGGGAGCAATGTCAATTCTTTATACTAATGATATGTAACATATTCATTGTAAGAGTAGGAAAAGAGGAGATATGATGTCATTATTGGAAGTTACGAACGTAAAGAAAATTTACAGTACCCGTTTCGGCGGGAATAAAGTGCAGGCCCTGTCAAATGTCACCTTCACCGTGGAGGAGGGCGAGTTTGTGGCAATCATGGGCGAATCAGGCTCTGGCAAGACCACGCTCCTGAATATACTGGCTGCACTGGATAAGCCGACCGAGGGTGAGGTGCTCCTTGAGGGGAAAAATATCGTACACCTCACAGAGAAAGAAATCTCGGCTTTTCGCAGAAAGAATCTGGGATTTGTATTCCAGGACTTTAACCTTCTGGATACTTTCAGTCTGCGGGATAATATTTATCTGCCCCTTGTGCTGGCGGGGGAGGACCATCGGGAGATGGCCCAGAAAATCCGTCCCATTGCCCAGGCACTGCATATTACCGAGCTTCTGGAAAAGTTTCCGTATGAGGTTTCCGGCGGACAGAAGCAGCGAGCTGCTGTGGCGAGAGCCTTGATCACCAGCCCCCGCCTTGTTCTTGCGGATGAACCTACGGGGGCTTTGGATTCCAAAGCTGCTGCCGCTCTGCTCTCTATGTTCGGTGAGATCAACGAGGACGGTCAGACCATTCTTATGGTCACCCATAGCGCTCAGGCGGCAAGCCATGCATCGAGAGTTCTCTTTATTAAGGATGGGGAGGTTTTCCACCAGATTTACAGGGCGGATAAGACACGTCAGGAAATGTACCACATGATATCCGATACCCTGACGATTCTGACGACAGGTGGTGAGGCATATGCGTAGAGGTTTTTATTCCCGGCTGGCTGCCACGAATATTGTGAAAAACAAGAGAACCTATATTCCTTACATGCTGACCAGTATCGGATGTATAGCCATGCTGTATATGATGTTTTTCATTTTGCAGAATGAGGGTATGGATACGATTCCGGGAGGCAGTCACCTTCAGACCATTGTGAGCTTGGGTGTGGCGGTCATTTGTATTTTCTCCTTTATTTTTCTGCTTTATAGCAACAGCTTTCTGATGAAGCGGCGGCAGAAGGAGATTGGTCTTTATAATATCCTTGGAATGGAGAAGGGGCATATCGCCAGAATGCTTTTCCGGGAGACGGTTTACACCTCAGTTATCAGCTTTATTGGGGGGATTCTTGTGGGCATTCTGGGAAGCAAGCTGGCCTTGCTGCTTCTCCTTAAGCTGGCACATATGCCCGCACAGTTTGGTTTCTTTGTATCAATCCTGGGAATTGCTGCATCGTTTTTTGTTTTCGGCGGTATATTCTTTCTTACCTTATTGCTGAATCTGCGCAGAGTACATCTGAGTCAGCCTGTGGAGCTGCTGCGGGGCAGCAATGTGGGTGAGAAAGAGCCAAAGGCGAAATGGTTCATCGCACTGCTTGGTTTTATTTGCTTGGGAATCGGATATTATCTTGCCATTACCACCGAGTCGCCGCTGCAGGCGCTGGGTAATTTCTTTATAGCTGTTTTGCTGGTCATGGCAGGTACTTACCTTGTATTTACAGCCGGCAGTATTGCTGTACTTAAGGTGATGCGCTGGAAAAAAAGCTTCTATTATAAAACGAAGAACTTTACCAGCATCTCAGGCATGATTTACCGGATGAAGCAGAATGCGGTGGGGCTGGCAAGCATCTGTATCTTGAGTACAGGTGTGCTGCTCATGCTTTCCACAACCGTATCTCTGAATTTCGGTATGGAGGATCTGATGCAGACACGGTATCCCTATGATGTTAATTTTTCATTTCGGAATATTACACTGGAGGAAGGGGAGGATATCCGGAACCAGGTGCGGAAAGAAGCAGAGGAGCTGCAGATACCTTATGAGCAATTGGTCGATGAGATGACGCTCACTGTATCCTGTATATATGAGGATAATAAGATTATATTTAAGAACCCGGAGGACATAGGAGATATTCAGGTTGATGTAGTGACTGTGATTCCGGTCTCCGAATATGAGAGAATCCACGGGAAGGATCCGGGGCTTTCCGATGGAGAGATTCTGGCTTTTCGTGAGAGGGGGAACATGGGCGGAGAACTGAAGATTATGGATGAATTATTTCAGGTGAAGGAATGGCTGAAGGAATGGCCTCTTCAGGTAGATGAAATCGACCTCTTCGGGAATGCCGCAATCGTTGTGACAAAAGCAGATTATGACAAAATATACAAGCTGCAGCGGGAAGTTTACGGCGAATATGCGAGCACGATGAAGTACCAGTTCGGCATGGATGTACAAGGCACAAAGGATGAACAGATAACGTACGCACATAAGCTGATCGATCCGATAATGGATTATGTCCATACAAAATATAAAGACGGGATGAAGTCCGGAGCTGCCGGTATTAGTGTAGAAATACGACAGGAAGAATACGAGACGTTCTATTCTATGAACGGTGGTCTGCTGTTTCTGGGGATTTTCCTCGGAGGGCTGTTCCTCATGGGCGCGGCGATGATCATTTATTATAAACAGATTTCAGAAGGGTATGAGGATAAGGAGCGCTTCGAGATTATGCAGAAGGTAGGCATGAGCAGAAAAGAGGTTAAATCCTCAATACGCAGGCAGATACTTATGGTATTCTTTGTGCCGCTTTTGATGGCTGTACTTCACATAGCCATGGCATTTCCGCTGATCAGCCGTCTTCTGAAGCTTATGAGCATGGCGAATACACATCTTTTTATGATTTGCACGGTTGTTACCATATTGTTTTTTGCAGCAGCGTATGCAGTGATCTACAGTATTACGGCCAGATCTTATTATAAGATTGTGGAGAGAGTGGCGTGATGGCTGTAAAATTTATGGTTGAAGTTGCCTCTTTACAGTGATACAATACTATAGCCTGGGTAGGATAAAATTACTGCCCGGGCTGTATTTGCGTTCTATTTGAATTTATACATAAGAATGGAGGTACTCTTCATGAGAGGCGAAAGTTTCAGAAGAGGTTTGAAGGACGGTGTGCCCATTGGGCTGGGATATTTCGCCGTGTCTTTTACATTTGGTATGATGGCTGTATCCGGGGGCTTGAGCATCTGGCAGGCTGTGCTGATCTCACTTACAAATCTTACCTCAGCGGGGCAGTTTGCCGGGCTTGATATTATCATAATGGCAGGTTCTTACTGGGAGATGGCGCTCACGCAGCTGATCATTAATCTGCGCTATTGTCTGATGTCCTTTTCTTTGTCTCAGAAGCTGCGCAGGGATGTACCCTGGGCGCATCGTTATCTGGTGGCTTTTGGGGTGACGGATGAGATATTCGGCATCAGCGCCAGCCAGGAGGGGAAAGTAAGTCCATATTATAATTATGGCGCTATGTGTGTGGCGATTCCGGGCTGGACCTTAGGTACGCTTGCAGGGGCCATTTCGGGAAATCTTCTGCCTGCATTTATGGTGAGCGCGCTGAGCGTTGCGATTTATGGCATGTTTTTGGCAATCATTATTCCTCCGGCAAAGACAAGCCGCGCTGTATTGGGTGTGGTTGTGGGGTCTATGGCGGTGAGCAGCCTTTTTGCTGTGGTACCTGGTCTGAAAGAGGTTTCCTCAGGCTTTGTCATTATTATCACAACCTTGCTGGTGGCCGGAGCTGCGGCGTATTTCTTCCCGGTGGAGGATGAGAGTACAGAAGAGAAGGAGGCGGGTGTCAGTGAGTCATAATGTTTATATTTACATATTGGTGATGGCCGGGGTGACTTATCTCATCCGTATGCTTCCTCTGGTGCTGTCCAGAAAAGAAATTACAAGTCCTTTTATCAAGTCCTTTTTGTATTATGTGCCCTATGCGTGCCTGGCGGCCATGACCTTTCCGGCTATCCTTTCGGCTACGGCAAGTGTGGTGTCGGCGGCGGTGGGCTTCGCTGTTGCACTCATAGCGGCATATAAAGAAAAAAGTCTGCTCACAGTGGCGCTGATGGCATGTACGGCAGTCTTTATCGTGGAACGGATTATGGGATTTTAATAAAGCTTATCCACTACTGCGTTGGAGGTTTTTTCGTTATTAGTTTTACTCAGGTTGAAATTCCGGAAATAATATTCCTGGTAAAGCAGATCGATTAAAAATAGCTGGCTGATCTTCGCTCCGGTGGAGCCGCCCTCCAGAGGGCCTTCGTTGGAGCCGCACAGAAGCATTGCGTCGCAGTAACCGGCCAGGGGTGATTTTTTAAATCTGGTTATGCAGCCCAGGCGGGCGCCGGATTCCTTGGCTATTTTTGCCACATGGATATTATCCTTGGTCGCTCCGGAATAGGAGACGATGATCAGGAAATCCTCCGGTGTCATCATGGAGGCTGCCATGGCCTGCATATGCGGGTCAGTCAGACAATACACCTTGTTGCTGATGCGCAGGAATTTGTTGCACGCTTCCTGGGCGGTCAGCAGGCTGTCGCCGATTCCGGTAAAATAAATTCTTTTTGAATCTTCCATGAGCCTCAAGAATTGGAGCACGCTGTCCTGCTCGAGGAGATAGTAGGTTTCCCTGAGTGCACTGCTCTGGATGCGGAGGATTCTCTCAGCCGTACCGTTGAGTGAATCGTCCACCTTGAAATTGTCCATTACAGTTGGCGCGCCTTCGTTAGTGCCTTGATTCTGGCTGAGAGAGAGCTTCATTTTAAACTCCTGGTAACCCTGGAGCTGCAGGGTGCGGCAGAAGCGGTAAACACTGGTATCGCCTACATTACAGGCGTCAGCAAGGTCTGTGATGGACATGAAGATCACCTGCTTCTGGTTTTTAAGCACATAGTCCGCAACTTTTTTCTCTGCTTTGGTTAGTTTTGGGTAATGCTCCTGAATTTGTAGGATGAGACTGTTATCTGGCATAAGGCATTCCTCTCCGAACATATTGGCAGATGAGTGCGTTGAGACGGGACCGCACAGTCTGTCGTTCTTCCCGAAAACCCCGTATATAATGGAGCCGGGATAAAGTATGGTTATTAATATTATAAGTTTTTGGGGAGGTTTTGTCTAGGTTGTATTTTGTACTTCTTTTACTTCAGTACTTCTTTCGTAGGTCAAATTTCTTTGGATTCTTTTTCTTCTTCATCAAGTTCTCGAACCTGCGCATCACCCGTTCCTGAAAGAGATTCAAGCATCTTGGCTATTTCATTTTGGACTGTGGGATCTGAACCTAATGACAGGGTGACCATTAGTGCAAGTAATAACTTATATATTTTTTCTTTCATTGATATTCCTCCAATTCAATCTCTACATTGCTCTATTTTTGTAATAGGCATACGGTCTATCCTCGATACCTATTTGCATACAAAAAAGAAGCCATTGTTTGTTCCTTCTAAAAATGGCTTATAACCAGTCATGCATTTACAATAAAAATGCTTATGCTGGTATATATTTACGCATTGTATATGATTTGAAAAGGACTTGATCAATTGTCCAGACGTACCTTCTTATTAATTAAGGTCCATCCATCAGGCAATAAAATAAATAATGTCAAACAGAAAAAAAGAAAAACTGTAATAAGAAAAAGAAGCACGCTGATTCCAATTGGTATAGCAGCTATGAGAATTGGGAATATATTCTTTGTTATGGTTTTATGATAACAATTATCTTTGTTCAAAAATAAAGCTTTAGAATAGGTATCAGTATCGCCGCCCTCATTGACAGGGATACTATTTGAAATAATCCTTGTATCAATTGCGGTGGTCTCATCGAATGATTCATTAGGATTATAAGCACCACAAAAGAACACATTCATAATTAAGCACATAGCGAAAAGAAGCATAATGAAAGAAGCTTTTGTATGGGATAGATGGTTTTTGTTATTATTTATTTCCATTATAACTCCCTTCTTAGCTATCGCTATCATTAATGTGTCAATATAAGCTACATTGCCTTTAATTCCATATATTGAGGCGTTGGAAAATTTCATTCGTCTAGTACACCCTCGCTACTTAAGGCATATATTTCTAATCTTTTTAATATTATGGTTCATTAAGTGCCTGCCCAAATTTCTATAAATAAAGGCTTTGAAAGGCGACATTTCTTGATGATGCTCTTTGAGTAAATTATCCGGGCAATCGAAAATTCCGAAATCTTGCGTAATACCTTCACTTTGTATGTAGGTATTGTTTCGTTCAAAATCGATTATTGGATTATAAAAGTCTTTGACAGCCACGCCATATCCACAAAAAGCACCCGAACAGGTTGCGTTTATACTTTGAAGTTGAGAGAGATATTTTTTGTCTAATATGAATGCCTCTAGTTCATACCACATTCCATCCAAATAGACCTCGACCCAACTATGAAAAATATTTTTAGGAGCATTCTTGTAAACGATACCTGTCATAGCACCCTTTTGCAATTCCTTGTCAATTGTAAACCCATGTATCCGGCATGGAATATTCACTCCGCGGAGCAGGGCCATAAACAAAGTGCCCTTTGTATTGCATTGACCATATCCATCAGACAGCACTTTCGATGCCGGAATACTATCATCCACATTGTAACCAAATAGGATTTCATCACGAACATAGTTATATATTTGCTTGATGCGATTGCATTCATCGGTTTTTATCCATTGTCTTTCATTGATCAATCCTTGTATATTTGCAGCCGAAAAATTTAGCATAGGCGTTTCTCTTAGATATTGCTCCATCTATTGTTTACCTCGCAAATGTTGGTTCTCCATAAAGTTATCAAGCTCCCGCTGATTTTTCAAAACAATTGATTTTGCATGGTATTTATCAAGGATAGCATCGTAGTAGCGTTTCTTTTCCGGCGTTCTGCCTTTATACAATATCCACCACACGAACTCAAGATCCATTTTTTCTTTACACCCGACTGCCATACTTTCGCGTGATGTGTTTTTATAGCGCCTATATCTGCGATAAGCCCTGGACAAACAGTTCCATCTTGAGAATGCCATGAATATAATATGGTCAGCCTGTTCTAAACGTTCAGCCTGCAGGAATGAAGTATAGTTTCCGTCAATGATCCAGTCCTGATTCTCCATAAATTTGGCAACCATCGAAAGGGCTTCGTCTCTATCCCGTACTTTCCAGTCGGCTTCAAATTGTACGGTATCTAAATATAGTAAAGGAATGTGATAATGTGATTGGAGATATTTTGCAAGCGTTGACTTACCACACCCTGAGTAGCCTAGTATTGCAATTTTCATCGTTAATCCTCTTAAAATATAAGCTTTGACTCACACCAAAATCGCTACGCTGAAATATATCTAAATCATCATAAATAGGGAAGCAGAGAGAATCTGACTATCGCAAATCAAGATACATCAATTCAAAATCCGCATAATACCCATTTATCTTAATGTAGGCTGGTGATGTTCCGATGTGCTTGAAACCAAATTTCTCATATAGATGAATTGCATTTAGGTTATCATTTCGCACTTCCAGATTAATAATTTCTATCCCATTTTCTTTTGCATATTCTATCAGTTTTTTCATAAGCATACTGCCAATGCCTAGATTCCAATAATCTTTTTTTACAGTCAGACCTAACTCGGCACGATGAGACATCCTTCGTGGTAATCCACTTAAACTGCCATTTCCGATAATTTCACCATTCTTACATGCGATTAAGTGAACGGATGTTTTGTCATCATGAACGTGCTTTAGAAATTTTTCTTCCTGTTCAAGTGTGATAGGAAATCCAGATTCTCCAAATGTAAGGTTTTCAGTCTCTCCACCAACAAGCTTTGTATATGCTATTATTTGTTCGGCATCTTCTGCCAAGGCTTCTCTAATTTTAATATTTTCCATCATTAGCTACTCTCAAATTTTGATACACGGCACTAGACCAATCCTAATTTTCATTCCAGATAAGCGGGAATTGTTCGGTTCAATCAGATTGATACGATTTCAACAATACTCACTAAATCGACAGTTATTCAACCGCTATCTTATGTACAAAGTCCAAATTATAACGCACAGCGCCGTGGTTTCTAAATATTGTTGCACTTGTGTAATAGCGGTTCCAATCGCTACCTGCTCTGCACATGCTCCATGCAGAGAGTAAACATTTACACCAACGTATTGTTCCCGCTTTTACATCGGATTGCTGCCCCTACTGTATGATTATAGTTTTCCTCCGTCATAATCTAAACGAATTGCTCGTTGAGCTTCTGCTATTAACTCTTGGTCTTTATCTGTTAAGGAATACATTCTTATCTTTTCTCCAAACTTAAATTTAATTATGAAAAACCGGAGCAGACGTTATCTGCCCCTGTTTTTCTGCCTCCTGTTTTTCATGGCTCACAGCCTTACGCTCCATTTTTATCTTTGCTGTTTAATATTTTTATGAAACACATCTTTGCGCTGCATATCGCAAAATTTTTCGATTTTGACAAACTGGAATTTATCGCCACATTCCATTTTTATCAAATGTCTTTTTTAGTGCAATTTCTGTTGGAAGAATAGAACCAACTAAAAGAATGAGCTGTGCGCCACAGATAATTCCTCCTACTGTTCCCACATAATCTTTGCTTTTTCCGATTATCAAAAGCAAGCATAATACTGTTATCGGTAACAAACTTAGTCCACAGACATACCATATTTTGCCGCAATATTTATGAGCAAATTCCCATGTTTCTCTGTTCTTCATAGACATGGCTGTCCTATAGCCAAATACAGCATTTATTTCCTTTGGAGCCTTTTTTATAAAGTATCTTCCAAATCCAATCATCGTAAATGGAAGAAGCAAATCCATAATTAACATAAAAATCCAAAATCCCATAGGAACCCCTTTTTACAAACGAGAAGTTGTGCTTTTATAATTTTTGTATCTCTTTCAAAGCTTTTTGAATATCTTTATAAACCAATGGCTGCATACTATCGTCATAGACAAATGTGTTCGCATTATGGAGTGCGGAAAGAATATCATTCTTTAATTCTGGCTTATATTTTGCAATAATCGGTAACAGCTTGATACATTGTCGTGCTGTAATGGGTTTGACATCTGTTATGTGTTTCAAATACTTATCAATGACTTCATCAATCTTATAATCTTTATCCCATTTTGCATTATAGGCAAGTAATATAAGCCCTCTTGTACGAATATAAGAGTTATCACTGTCAAGCATATCACTTAACCTATCCATATATGGATAAACACAATCCGTTTCTTCACTTTCTTTTTGCAATTCCTGTAATGCTTTATATGCAACATTATTATTTTTGTCAAATAATAATTCTAATGTTTCTTCAATATTTACTGACAAAATAATCTCCTTTACAACTTCCGATTTCTCGCTGTCTTTTAAATGATTTTATTATACCATTTATCCTTTTCAAGAACAATTCTATATTTAACTGTTACTTTGGATTTTTGTGTTAATCCGCTCTGATTGTTTGCCTGTTTTTACGGGATGGCTTTACGAGCTTCGTATGGACTGAAATGCTATAGAACAGGTACAAACGGAGAGATATGTAATTGTGATTATATCGGATAAGTGATACAATAGTGTCAATGAATGGTAAGAAAAAAATAAGAAATTATGTGAGGTGTTTATGAGTTTTATTTTTGTAGCCATGGGCGGAGCAATAGGGGCGATGGGACGATATGCGATAAGCCTTATTCCGGTAAAAACAGGTTTCCCGATACTAACATTGATAACGAATATCCTGGGTGCTATATTGATAGGTTTTATTGTGGGTGTTACAGTCTCACATGAAAATATTTCACCGAACAAGGTACTGTTTTGGAAAACAGGAGTATGCGGCGGCTTTACGACATTCTCAACCTTTTCGCTGGAAGCCTGTACACTGCTTGAAAACAGGGCATATTTAGCAGGGGGGATATATATTGCATTGAGCGTTGCTTGCTGTATTCTGGGAATTCTGTGCGGAAGAAGATTAGCAATGATGTTTAGGTGATAATCACGAAGACTACTATTATTCCGATACGTGTAAAATGTCATTCCGAAGTTATTAATATCGTTCCGATAAGAGGGTATACTACTATTACAGCATTGCGCAAATTCCAGTGAATGCTGTAATAGTATAGTCGATTTCAAATAACCTTCTCATAGCTTTACTAATTCCAAGCTATGCATGTGACAATCGGGGGAAAATCAGCCTTTCTTTTTCAATACTTTCTAAGTCCTTTCCACAATAGAACAGGCGGGTATCATTTTTGTCATCATAGACGCTGGCTTCAAACATATCGAAATTATAGGAAGCAGGCGGGAAGCCAAGTATCAGAGAATCGTACGCGGCATCAATATGTGAAATGACATCTTTCATTGAAATATACTGTTTGCTTATAATACTTTGGAGGAACAGCGTACCTTCTATTTTCTCAATAATAGCAAAACAGTCGATATCATCTGCATAATATACATTCTGCAGATTGGCAGTGTAAAACATCTGCAGTCCAAATTTGTTGATGTGTTCTAAAGCTGAATTTACGGCACAGTTTCTTACAGCGTCCATATATTTTTGCTTTATCTGCTCGTCATGCTCACACGTTTTTCTGAAAGCACAACCATTTTCTGCACGACCTGACCACTCCGTTTTTAACGAATATTGATATTGATTGCTTTCTTTAAAACCTATTTTTCGATAGAAGCCTAAGGCATCCTGATTGCTGAACAAGTAGATTCCATCGCACTTGTTTGTATATTCTTCTAATATATGTTTGATGAGCTTCCCTGCAAGTCCCTGATTTCGAAATGCCTTGTCCGTCATAACGGTTCCCAGCTGTATGTAATACTTATGAACTCCGTTTTGAATAAAGTGCATTTTGTTTACTGAAACATTCGCCAGGATTTTTCCATCTTGCATAAATGAATACGGAATATAGTCGCCTTCAAAATAACCTCCAGTCATCCAGCTTTCAAAATCAAACCCATAGATTTTCTGCGTTAAATCATTCAATTTATACCGCAATAGGTCATTTCCCATATAATCAAAAATCAATTCCATGTTTTTCTCCCTATTAAATCCAGAACTATATTTATCTTGCGACAAGATTAAATGCTAAATTGCTCATCCAATGCGGAATGATAGAACCATATAATGAATTTGTTTTTACATATATGAGCGACAACACAATATGCGTGAGGAACAAATCCAATATCCATCCTACATTATAAATTGTCAAATCAGCAATAGTCATACCGTAAGCAATCATTCGATACGGAAAATGCATAACTATAAATAATATACCAGTTACCAGAATTACGAGATATTGATTTTTTACCAAACCATATAATCGAGTTCCAATATAACCTCGAAATACAATCTCTTCATACAATGCAACCATGAAAAAGTATATCACTAATCTGATAATCTCTTTTATTTCTATAAAATCCGCTCCACCAATAATGTGTGACAGGCAGTTATTAAAGAAAAGTATGAATGCTAAAATTGCCCCGATTACACAACTCTGTTTCCATTTTCCACCATAAAGACCTATAGAAGATAACTTCTCTTTTCTTACCTTAACCAATAAAATCGTGCTGATAATTATCAAAATGTTCATCCCACATCCGGCAAGCCGACTCTCCTCAAGCACAGGAAAATTTCTTTCCAAGACCGCTAAAAATGCATACAACACACACATTACACAAAAAAGACCAAGTGCCAGAAAACTATCTATCCGATTATATCCAACAACATTTTCATGAAACTCCTGATCAGGCTGTAAAAACTTCATCCATTTCATCCCCCTACCGTCAATCTATACTGCCCATATTCTACCATACCCCCGAAGCTTCGTCCACCATACTCTCCCCACCTCGTCTCCTTCCAGCCTATGAGCTGAGAGCCTTCCCTTTTTAAATCATTTCGCACTTAACAAAGCTATCAGATAGCGACAGCCGTTACGAAGGGGATGAGAACGTGGTGGTAGGTGAGGAAAAAGAAGCCGGGGGCTGGGGGTGTGTATCCATGGCGGGCTGATTTGCGGAAGCGCGCCTGAAAATCCATTGCCTACTAAGATTTAGACGCGAAGGCTTTCCTGAGCGTCTTAGTCGCAGTTGGCAATTAGTTGAAGGGAAGCGAGCATCAGCCCGCCATGGATACACACCCCCAGCCCCCGGCTTCTTTTTCCTCACCGTTCAATACTTTTCAGGGGTTCCCTTCCCACTTTTTTACAAAAAATCCCATAATTCTCTTTGCCTCCCACCCCCGATATGTTATACTATTTATGAAATGAATGATATGCAAAATAGGGTTTTACGCGTTAAGTGTTCCGCGGATGGGGAGTTGCCGTGGAAACGAAAAGTGCGTCTTACGATGTAGAGCCCGCACCCGTTGCAGCAATATAAGAGGACATCTCATATTGTGTAGGGAATATTTTTCGTCATATGTTCTATCACAATTGGAGATGTCTTTTATTTTACGAAGACAATCTCCAGACATTTCGTCTGCCGTTTCCTCTGCTGAAAGTGGAGTATTATAGTTACGGCAGCAATCAAAAGATAAAGGAGGTTGTTTTTTTGGTTGACAAAAATAAAGTAGAGCAGGCCATTCGTCTGCTACTCGAGGGTATTGGCGAGGACACGCAGAGAGAGGGACTAATCGAGACGCCCAAGCGTATCGCTAAAATGTGTGAAGAAATTTACGGCGGCCTGGGCTATGAGGCGGATGAACATCTGCTGAAGCAGTTCCAGGTAGAGAATAACGAGATGGTTTTAGAAAAGGACATTACCTTTTATTCCATGTGTGAGCATCATCTCATGCCCTTTTATGGAAAAGCCCATCTGGCTTATATCCCAGACGGCAAGGTTACAGGTCTGAGCAAGCTTGCGCGCACTGTGGAGGTGTATGCGAGAAGGCCCCAGATCCAGGAGCGCATGACAGTCCAGATTGCCGATGCACTGGAACGAGTGCTGAAGCCGAAAGGGATAATGGTCATGCTGGAGGCTGAGCACACCTGCATGACTATGCGCGGGATAAAAAAGCCGGGCAGCAGGACAGTGACTACAGTCACAAGAGGGGCATTCACGGATTTAGAAATGCAGAAGCTGTTTCTGCAGATGGTGAAAGATTCATGAGCTGTATGAAAAGAGTAAATAAAATCTGGAACCATCCTTTGTACCAGAAGCATTACATAAAGCTGCAGGACTTGGAAAAAGAACGGATTTTCTGCCGTCATACCATGGAGCATTTTTTGGATGTGGCGCGGCTGGCTTACATTTTTTCGCTTGAACGGGACGTGCAGCTTGAAAAGGACATGATTTACAGTGCAGCACTTCTTCATGATATCGGCCGGGCGGAGCAGTATACCCGGGGAACTCCCCATGAAGAAGCCGGGGCTCACATTTCCGGTGAGATTCTCAAGGACTGCTGTTTCTCCACGGAGGAAAGAGCACAGATACTGGAGGCAATATCAGGCCATCGCACGTCTCAGACGCAGAGCGTGCTGGCCACGCTGATTTATGAGGCGGACAAAAAATCGAGAAATTGTTTTCTGTGTGCTGCCGAGGGCGAATGCTATTGGCCGGAGGAGAAAAAGAACATGGAGATTAAAAATTAGTTCGGGAAAATATCCCGGTTGTTGGGAGGCAAATGTGATGAAAATAGGCGGACGTGATTTTGACGTTGAAAATAAAACTTACATTATGGGAATCCTCAATGTGACTCCAGATTCCTTTTCCGACGGCGGCAAATGGAGCGAAATGGACAAAGCGCTCCGCCATGTAGAGGAAATGATTGCCGACGGAGCAGATTTGATAGATGTGGGCGGTGAATCCACCAGGCCGGGCCATACTCCGGTTAGCGCAGAGGAGGAGGCTGAACGGGTGACACCGGTGATCGAGGCGATATGCACCCGTTTTGATATCCCGGTATCTGTTGACAGTTACAAGGCATGTGTGGCAGAAGCTGCGCTGAAAGCAGGAGCCGCGCTGGTGAATGACGTGTGGGGGCTTAAATATGACCCGGAGATGGCTGGCGTGATCGCCGGATATAAAGTGCCCTGCTGTCTGATGCATAATAAGGAAAAAGCAGAGTACGATAATTTTCTCGTGGACATGCTCCATGAAACACAGGAATGCGTAAATCTTGCCAGAAAAGCGGGGATTGAGAAGGACAAGATCATTCTTGACCCGGGAATCGGCTTTGGGAAAACATATGAAATGAACCTCGAGGCTATGAGGAGGCTGGAGCTGTTTCATGAGCTGGGATACCCCGTGCTTTTGGGCACTTCGAGAAAATCCACGATAGGCCGGGCGCTTGACCTGCCCGTGACAGAACGGGTAGAAGGCACTCTGGCGACAACTGTCATCGGCGTGATGAAGGGCTGCGCATTTGTACGTGTCCATGATGTGAAGGAAAATAAACGTGCGGTGCAGATGGCTGAGGCGATATTGGGAAGATAGGCCACTTGGTAAAGACAGTTTATACGGTGAAGGCAGGTCATACGATGAAGACAGGCCTTATTGGTAAAGTATGTATATTGGAAAAGCAGAGGAGGATTATCATGGATAAGATTGAAATCATAGGACTGGAGATATTCGCCAACCACGGCGTTTACCCTGAGGAAAATGTACTTGGGCAGAAATTTGTGGTTTCGGCGGTATTATACACGGATACACGGACGGCAGGCCGAACAGATAATCTTTCCCAGTCCATCAATTATGGCGAGGTGAGCCAGATGATCACCGATTTCGTGCGTAAAAATACGTATCAGCTCCTGGAGGCAGTTGTGGAAAATCTGGCGGAGCTTCTGCTTCTTGAGCTTCCTCTCCTTGAAAAGGTGATGCTCCGTATCGAGAAGCCCTGGGCTCCGGTGGGACTTCCGCTGAAAACAGTGGCGGTGGAGATTGAGAGAGGCTGGCACACCGCCTATATTGCCTTTGGCTCAAACCTGGGCGATAAAAAGGCGTATCTTGACAAAGGAATCGAGGGGTTAGCCGCTGGCCGTGGCTGCGAAGTCAAGAAAGTTTCCTCTTATTTAGTGACAAAGCCCTACGGCGGAGTCGAGCAGGACGAGTTTTTGAACGGCGTGCTGGAGCTGCGGACACTGCTTACCCCAAACGAACTGCTGTGCCGTCTGCATGAACTGGAACAGGAGGCCAATAGAGAACGGATCATCCATTGGGGACCACGGACATTGGATTTGGATATACTGTTTTATGATAAGGAGATTATTGATACATCAGATTTACATATTCCTCATATTGATATACAGAATAGGGATTTTGTGCTGAAGCCTATGGTTGAAATCACACCATATTTACGGCATCCGGTGCTGAATAAGACGATGATGCAACTATTAGGGGAGCTTGAGAAAAGCATGGGATGAATATAACGAAGGGGTACTTGCATATTCCGAACAAAAAACGCCATAGGGATTGAAAGCCTATGGCGTAAAAAGACATTGCGGAGGATTCCTTTAGATGTTTTGAATAATTTGTTTTATCGAATCACTATTGTCGTGCTGAAAATCTTTAAGAAAACTGTCATACTCGGAAGATAGGCGAAATGCGATTTTTTTTGCTTTAACCAAGTCATAGAAAGATTCGCCGCCAGCTATCTTTTCATAGTCTTCCAGAGTAAAAGTAAGTATAAATAGTTCTTTATTATTTTGATATTTTTCGATAATTCGTAAAACTTTGGTTAGACCGTTGGCATCACGAAATTCATCTTCATTTCCAGTAAGACCCTTTTGTGTAAAGATAATTCCAAAAGATACATCTGTACTTACTAATAAACTATAAAACTTTCCAACATAAGTGACACCTAATGTTGAAGCATAATTTTTGCATTCTCCTAAGGCAATATCTGTGTCGATTTCGAGTATGTCTCTGGAAATAGCAAAGAGATGAAGCGCTTGTCTGCCCGCGCTGGATAACGTTATTACTTCATCAATCTCATTAGTCCCCGTGCGTATATTTTGATGTATTTCAAAAAAATAAGATTTTCGTATTATAAATGATACTAAATTTTCCAGCCGATCTCCTTTATCTTTTGTTGTTTCAACGGTCCTATCGAAAGGCTTTTTCAGGGTTTCCAATAAAATAGAAAAAGTTTGTCTATCTTCCTCGGACCAAGCAGTTAATTCATGGAATATATCCAGTGGTCTTTGAATGATTTCCTGCAAGTATTGTTTAACATTGTAATTCTCATTTTTAATATTTGTCATACACGCAGCACCTTATAGAGAACAATTATATCTTCAGAAACAGACAGGGGATTATTGCAAAAATCGCAAGTGAAGTTCTCGTCAAAGTCGGTCAAGGTGTCTAAAAAGACCCCTTTGCTCCGGTCACATTGCATACAGTAGACTTCATAGATGTTTTTTACAAAGCCGGCTTTTTTCAAATCCTCCATAAATAAATAAGCGGTCTTTATATCAATTACCAATTTTGATTTTAAGTGACCGGGGTAAATAAAGTCACCTGGATGAATTACGGAAAAGAAATCATCACATTGTTTGCTTTGGTACGGAGTTAGATTGTATGAGGATTTCAAGTTCTTGATTACACCCAATAAGGTAATTTCTGACATAACTCATCACCTCCTTATCTCCCAACAGTTCGCCGTAAAACATAAATAAGCTATAATCGGTTCCCTTATAATTATGAGTAATACCAAATTTTATGTCACAATCATCCAGTTTCACCTTTACCATTGGCATATCAGATTTTATTTCAATTTCTTTGATAAAGGCTTCAAGTTTATCTCGAATTAAGGTGGTATTGATATCAGTGTCAAACAGTTCTTTGTTATCTTTGATAAAAGCGCCTAACTCTCCGAGAATCGGCATTACACCATCACCATCATCATATGCCTCTAAATAATCAGTAGTACCATTACGCTGCATTCTTTGTGCATAAATGGAAATATTGTCCTTTTCCATTTTCATATAATCGATTACTGCTTTAAAATCGATGTTATCTATTGTTATCCCTAGCGTAGTGCTTAAATACTGAAGGATTTCATTAATTTTATCCCGATAAAAGTTATATGAGTTTTTATAGGCAATACCAACTCGATCAAAACGAAGTTCAATTATATTATGCTCTTTATCCAACACACAGATAACAATAAAATTGATTTGATTACCTGTATCGTTATTAAGGCGGTTAGAGAACTTTAAATATACCAAGTTGTCAACGATATATAATGATGGCTTGGTATATTCGTCAATCAAGCAATTCCCCTTTTTATCAAATAGATTGACGGAACCTTGCTTCACAAGCTCTTCAATCTTTGTTGAAGCGATTTCAGAACACTTGAAATAACAAAAATGACGGTATTGTCGTTTATATTCAAATTCCTCAATAAACTGTAGTATACTATCTACCTGCAATATATTATTGACTTTCTCATCGAGTGAATCGTACTCAGATACATCAATAATGTCTGCAAAATTTAAAGAGAGTTGTGATGTCTTTTTCCTATTATTTATAACTAAACCATCATTGACAGCTTGCTTCAAAAGTTTCTTCTTTAAGTACGCAGGAAAGAATTCGGAAATTGTCTTTTGTAAATTGGTTTTATACATATATTCCATAAACAACCCTCCACTTATCCTATAGCTAATTATAGTCTATCATACAAGAGAAGCAGATGCAATTTTTTTTAAAACTAACCAAATAGATGCTGACGGATGGGGAAATCAACAATGATTACGATTCGTAATACCTACCATCACAATACTTCGTTTCACATTTCCCAACTCCCATGTTATACTTAAACATATGAGCGGGTTAAGGCTTGGATAAAAGAACCAGTGGATATCTATATATAATGAAAGAAGGGTATGATTATGAAGGTATTGATTATCGGCGGTGTGGCTGCAGGAACGAAGGTGGCGGCTAAATTAAAACGTGAGGACCCGGCAGCAGAGGTGCGGATTATCACTAAGAGCGAGGACATTTCCTATGCGGGCTGCGGACTTCCCTACTATGTGGGAGACGTGATTCATGAGAGAGGCCAGCTTATCGTAAACTCCCCGGAGAAATTCGCCCGTCTTACCGGAGCATCTGTGGAAACCGGCGTGGAGGCTGTAGCTCTGGACCGCGCTGCGAAAAAGGTAAAAGCCGTTGTGTGCAAATCAGGAGAAGAGAGAGAATATGCTTACGACAAGCTGGTAATTGCCACAGGCGCGTCTCCCATTGTGCCGCCTGTGCCCGGAACCGACTTGGAAAACGTATTCTGTATGCGTACACCTGAGGATGCCGTGCGTCTGCGTGCCGCAGTGGAGTCCGGTGAGGTGAAGCGTGCGGTTGTCGCCGGGGCTGGTTTTATCGGCCTGGAAGTGGCGGAAAATCTTCATACCCGTGGTGTGAAAACAACTGTTTTCGATATGGCACCCCAGGTTCTCACACCCCTTGACCCGGAAATGGCCGAATATGTAGAGAACCACCTCGATGATCTGGGAATCTCTGTGTTTACGAGTACACGTCTGGAGGCGATTGAGGGCGAAGGTAAGGTTGAGCGTGTGGCAACGAACCGTAAAAAACCGTTCAAGGCCGACGCTGTGGTTCTGGCTTTGGGAATCCGCGCTAACACAGCATTTCTTGATGGCTCTGGTATTGAGCTGATGCCGAACAAAACCATTAAGGTGGATAAAAAGCTTTGCACCAATGACCCGGATATCTTTGCCTTAGGCGACTGTGCGATGGTGACAAACCGCGTTACCGGAAATGCTGCATGGTCACCGATGGGGTCTTCCGCGAATATCGAGGGCCGTATGCTTGCCCAAAATCTGGGCGGAGGACAGAAGGGTACGCAGAATCCGAGCGGCGGAGAGGCGCGTACATATCCCGGCGCGCTTGGCACAGGTGTATGTAAGCTTCCTGGTCTGAACTGCGGCCGTACGGGGCTTGGAGAAGCGGCAGCAAGAGAGGCCGGCTTTGAGCCAGTGAGCGTGATTACTGTTGTGGATGATAAGGCCCACTATTATCCGGGTGCCTCTTCTTTTATTGTAAAGATGATAGCAGATAGAGCATCCAGAAAGCTTCTTGGCCTACAGTGCCTGGGAGCAGGAGCGGTAGATAAGATGGTGGATATTGCTGTGACTGCAATTAGCCTTAATGCGGAGCTTTCCCAGCTTGAATATCTGGATTTTGCTTACGCACCGCCTTTCTCCACCGCAATCCATCCGTTTGCCCATACAGTGAACATTCTTTTAAATAAGCTGGAGGGAAATCTGGATTCCTTTACACCTGTGGAATATCAGGAGGGAATGGCAGAGGGCTACATAATTCTCGACAACGGCCTGGCTCCGGCAATTGAGGGTGCGGAATTTGTGGATTACACAGCTCTCAAGGATGAGCTCCCGGGACATGACAGGGAAGAAAAGCTCCTGCTTGTCTGCACAAAGGGAAAACGTGCCTACCTGACACAGAACCGCCTGCGTGCTATGGGATACCAGAATACGAAGGTGCTTGAGGGCGGAACTTATTTTAACGGAACGGATTTTGACGAAGAATAGAAGAATAATTATTCCCTGCCGGCGTCGGGAAAACCTTTCCTGACCGACCGCAGGGAATCGCTATGAATAATAATAAAATTTAGGAGGATTTTACAATGGCAGCATTAACAATCAGCCCGGATGAAGAGAAGCGGGTGAAAGCATTAGGCTTTCTGAATAATAAGGGAACGGATGAATTTTCCGCACGTATCATTACGGTAAACGGAAGAATCACTGCTGCACAGCAGATGAAAATTGCGGAAGCGGCAGAGAAGTTCGGCAGCGGCACTGTGACATTTACCACACGTCTTACAATAGAGGTTCCGGGAGTTCCTTTTGACAAGATTGAAGAATTCCGCAGTTTTATTGCAGATGCGGGCCTGGTGACCGGAGGAACGGGCTCTAAGGTTCGTCCAGTGGTATCCTGCAAGGGAACAACCTGCCAGTACGGTCTGATTGATACCTTTGCAATTTCCGAAGAGGTACATAAGAGATTTTACGAAGGCTATAGTACTGTGAAGCTTCCTCATAAATTTAAAATCGCTGTGGGCGGCTGCCCGAATAACTGTGTGAAGCCGGACCTTAACGATATCGGTATCATCGGACAGAGAATCCCGAATTTTGATGAGGATGAGTGCAACGGCTGTAAGAAATGTTCTGTAGTGAAAGTCTGTCCAATGGGTGCGGCCAAGCTGGAGGACGGCTGTCTGGAAATCGACAAGGAGCTGTGCAACAACTGCGGACGCTGCGTGGGTTCCTGCCGGTTTGACGCCATTCCCGACGGCACCACTGGCTATAAGATTTACCTTGGCGGACGCTGGGGCAAGAATGTGGCACAGGGACGCGCTATGAGCAAGGTATTTACAGATAAGGAAGAGATGTTTACGACCGTGGAGAAGGCGATTCTTCTTTATCGTGAGCAGGGCAAAACCGGAGAACGCTTCTCTCAGACAATCGAGCGTCTGGGCTTTGAGAATGTGGAAAAACAGCTTCTGGCAAATGACTTGCTGGAGCGCAGACAGGAGATTATTGATGCGGAGCTTCATCTTGTAGGGGGAGCGACCTGCTGATAAGCGAAAGTATATAACAGGCAAAGCAAAACAGGGGAGACATGACTTGCGTGAGTCATTGTCTCCCCTGAATATTTAGTGTACCTGGCGGCGAGTATTATTTTGGAACAAAATAAAGCACATGCGCAGCAGACGGAGGGCAGAGTTTTATGTTTTGGAAAAACTGCTATCTCTCCCCGCAGTTATTTTTTAATGCTTTTAGCGCATCCATTGTTTCATCCAGATTGATTTTATGCCAGTTTTTACCTATATTTTCATTTGCCAGAAGTGCGGAAGTACGGAAATCACTTAATTCCTTTTGCTGTGTTGACAGCCGGAGCTCATCGTCCTTTGTTTTAATGGTGATGATATAATTGAGCGCAAAGGGTGACACATCAATACTTTCTATTGTGTTAAAAGGAATTGTCAGTGCCACTTCTTTTTTCAGGCCTCTCGTCATTTTGCTGAAAGGTACAAGAACCAGTTCGTCCTTGCATATCTGCAGCACAAAAAACTCATTGCTGCAATTCAAAAATTTTGCAACGGAATCACTGATGTTTGCAGGTGCATAGGATACGATGATATTCTTATTCTCTATGGGCTCATACCCCGCATCCTTAATAATTTCCCATATAAATGTTTGTTTTGCCATATTTTATTCCTCCCCATGTATTCAGCCATGCAAGGCATGATGTACAGTTACTGCAAATACGCCGGGGCGTACTTGAATGTCAGGTACATGATAACCTGTATGAGGTAGTAAGTGGGAGTTTTTGCTTAAACGGTCTGTTTCATGCTTAAACGGCCTGTGTTTCATGCTCAAATGGCCTGTTTCATGCTTCGACAGCAGTGTTCAGAGTATGCTGAGAAGTGTTTCTTTTATCCTTCGGGAATATAGGCAGACTTCGCCGTTTTTCATGATGATTTGTCGGTTTTTCAAATCTAAATGGTCTATGTGTTCTGTATTGATCAGATATGCCCGGTGAACTCTTATGAATTTTTCCCCAAGCTGTGTCTCAAGGTTCTGCATACTGTCCACAAAATCCATTCTTTCCTTTAATCCGTGCAGTACGATTCTGTGTGTCTGATGCCCTGTTTCGAAAAACACAATTTCATCCACAGGAATATGACGTACCGTGTCCAGAAATTTTACTGTAAAATACTCGCAAGCGGGGCCATGCTCCCCGGTTGTGCGCTCATGGACAATTTGCAGGCAGTTGCGTATTCCCCGGAACATTTCTGCTGGATTGTTTTTTACAATGTAGTCGAGGGCTTCCAGTTTATACCGGAATGTTTCAAAAGCCAGGTTATCATAAGCAGTCACATAAATCAGAAACCCTCTTGGATCTTGTTTCCGTATTTCCTGCCCTAACAGAAAACCATTCATGGAAGCTCCTTTTAAGTCCACATCCAGAAAATAAATTCCTCTGTTCCCGTGTCCGGTAATACAGTGCAGAAGCTCCTCCGGTTTTTCTTTATCACAAACGACCTGCATGTCATAGTCATGGATCAAGATTTCTTTTTCTAATTCATCTCGGATGGCTTTTCTGATATTTTTCTCATCATCACATATGTAGATTGGTATCATTTAAAGCTCCTCCCCGGATTTTTAATTCCTGAATAAATATACCGTTTTCCTCATGTGTATAAGAAAAAACGTTATCGTAAGAAGCGATGATTCGTCGGTAACTGGCAAGTCCAAGTCCTCGTCCCTGCCCTTTTGTCGAATACCCTTCCTTCCATATTTCGGCTATTTTAACCGGGTGAGATACCAGATTTTTTACAATAATAGTAGTGCATTCCTCACCTGTGACAAATATGCAGGTGAAGCTGGGCTTTTTCATCCCTGCCACCGCTTCAGCGGCGTTGTCCAAAAGTATGCCCACTGCTCTGCATAAATCGCGCACAGGCATACAGATTTTTGATATGGGTTCCCATACCTCAAGATTGCATTGGATATTTCTATTCTGCACCTGAATCAGCTTTGCTGCCAGCAGCCCTTTTAATTCCGGAATTTTTATATTCCCAAGCTGTGTCATCTGGCTGATTTTTTCTCCTACCTGCCTGTCAAAATCATCTGTCATCTGACTGATGAAATTTTGTACTGCTGTCAGATTTCCTTCCTCCGCCTGCAGATACATACCGGACATCATATTTTTATAATCATGTCTGAAGAGACGTACATCCCTCTGTACACTTTCCAGATTCTGTATGTACAGCTCCTGCTGACGGAGACTGGCACTTTGTTCCGTAAGCTGCTTTTTCTGCAGCTCGCAGCGGAATACATAACTAAAGATTCCGTACAAAAGAAGAAAGGACAAAAGGGAAACAACGGGATTGGAATTGTTCAGTAATTTATATTCGTTTACAAAATAGATCATGGCACTATGTATTACAGGGAGCAAAAGGATTAGAATACGCCATCCTCTTTTTTCATGTTCTTCGCTGAGAAAAATCCTGTATGCTTCACCAACCTTTCCGCGCTTTAATATAGCGGCTATAAACACAGTGATCAGAGGGGCTTGCAGTACCTCGGAGGCTATATACTTCCAGAAGTCTGACGCCACAGATAAATCATAATTCCGCGTTAAATAAAAGCCTGTGAAATTCTCTATGATGATAAATACAAGGAAAATATCCAATGCACTGGTGACAATTGCGTTTTTCCACTTTTCATTATAAATAAACCGCAGCCCTGCACACCAGATGAGAATGTACAGATATTGATTCAGTGTGTTTAATCCCACATGTGCAAACATCCCATGAAGATATTGCACTGCCCCTAATGCCGACAGAAACATAACGTATGGCACCATAAAAAAACAAGCTTTTTTCTTGTCTGGTGTTTTTAGCAAAACTCGGGTGAGGATGAGCTGCTCTAAAAATTGTACTGAGATTAGTAACAGGTTGAATCCGGTAGTATTCCAAAATGTCAGTTCCATAGTTTACCTTTGCAATGATATTTCTTTTAAATCATCGATAACCATCTCTGCATCCAAGGTGTGAGATCCAAGCCAGCCTTGTAATATCACCCCAAATTCCTGATTTGGAACCATGATAAAGTACTACCATTTTGAATCCCCCTTTCATATTGCGACGGTATATTGTAGGCCCAATTATATCATACCTTTATATCAAGGTTAAAGGGAAATTTTCCATAAATTCTCTTCCTTTTCTCCATTTCAGTTTCTGTATTTTTGCTCTATACTGTGTGCATGGAGAAAAAAAGGAGGGTTTACAAAATGAAGAAAAAGTTAGCGGTATTATTAAGCTGTGCGCTTACAGCGGGCGCATTGACAGCATCTATGGGTACACAGGTTTATGCTTCCGAGAAGGAACCTGTAACACTGACGCTTTATGGTGATGCGGGAAATGTGCAAAGACCTTTCATGCAGAAGCTGTTCGAGCTTTATGAGGAAAAGACAGGAAACAAGCTAGATGTACAGGGAATTGAATCAGAAAATTTTGAGACAGTCTGCCTTACAAAATTCCAGACAGGTGATATTCCTGATTTATTCCTTCATCATGGCGGTTATTCATTGGATGCTTACAACCCGGCTGAGAATTTCGTGGATTTCAGCGATGCAGAGTGGGTATCTGACATTCAAGAAAGCGTGCTTCCTACGGCAATGCGTGATGGTAAGGTTTACGGGCTTCCGTTCTGGGAGGCTTCTTATTCAGGACTTTTGTACAACACAAAAATCTTTGAGGAATGCGGGATTGAACTGCCTAAGACTCAGGATGAGTTTAATGCAGTGTGCGATAAACTGTTGGAAAATGAAATCCAGCCAATCTACCTGCCTTTAAAGGATGCCTGGCCTATCCTTTACCAGTATGGTATGGACCCTATTTTTGAAGATGCTGAATTACTGGAGAAGTTGAATACAAACCAGGTAACTTATGCAGAGATTCCGGAGATGAAGGCACAGATGGAATGGTATAAGATGGCTGCGGATAAAGGTTATTTCGGTAAAACCTTCGGTACGGATACCTGGGATTACTGTATGGAAGTTCTGGGTGAAGGCGAAGCGGCAATGATGTATTGCTGGGATACATGGCTTTATAGTGATTATGACAGCGAGGCATATACATACGTGGCAGATGATTTCGGGCTGATGCCTGCATTTATCGGTACGACGGATAATGGTACCTTTGAGGGGCCAAACTGCTGTCTGACGCTGGCAAATAAAAATAGTGAGCGTGCTGAGGCTGCAACCGAATTTGTTAATTTCATGGCAGACCCGGAGAATTACAATGTGGCTTTCGATGGTTTTCAGACAGCGCCTGTATTTAAGCAGCAGACAACAATCGATATGACTCCGCAGTACAAGGCGGCAGAGGAGTGGATTGCCGAAGCAGGCCATGCTTCCATCGCAAACCCGGAAATTATCGGATTCTCAAATGTAGATGGAGCGAAGTGTATCCAGGAACTGCTGCTCGGTAATGTGGATGTGGATACCTGTCTGCAGAGAATGGACGAGGAGAGAATAAAAGCAGCCAAGACACAGAATGCAGAGGGCTTTTGACAGCCTGTTGTAAATCTGAGGCAGAGAGCCCGGGCCGTTAAGCCTGGGCTCTGCTTATCAGGAAAGGTGATGACATGAATAGAAAAAAAATGTATCCGACTTATATGATGGTCATACCTCTTTTATTGTTTGGGATATTCTTTTTACTGCCCTCCACTGTGGGCTTTGCTTATGCATTTACAGATTGGAGCGCCTATAATACAGAATTAAGCTTTCGCGGGTTCAGCAATTTTATGGATATTCTCAAGGAGCGGACCCTGACTACTGCTTTTGTGAACACTCTGATTTTTGCCGGGGTTAAGACAGTCATTGTTACTGTATTAGGCTTTGTGTTTGCATTACCGCTTAACAAAAGGCTGCTTAAATCCACAAACCTGCTCCGCACGGTTTATTTTCTTCCTTCTGTGCTCTCCACGCTTGTTGTGGGCTTAATATTTAATGCGGTATTTGAATCGAGGCACGGAATTATGAACAGCATTCTCATGGGCATGGGGTTGGAGAATTTCATACAGCCCTGGCTGGGGGAACGGTGGCCTGCAGTGTTTTCTATTTGTGTGGCAGAGGTTTGGCGGAACGTTGGTTATGCGGTCGTGATAACTCTGGCTGGGCTGCAGTCCGTAAACAGCGATTACATAGAAGCCGCAAAGGTGGATGGGGCCAGCGGATTTCAGCTTTTCCGTAAGATTACGCTGCCGCTGATCATGCCGTCGGTGAATGTGAATATACTTTTTAGCCTGATTTATGGACTTAAAATGTTTGATCTGGTATATGTGATGACCGGCGGGGGACCAGGACATGATACAGAGACTTTTGGCACGCTTATGATGAATGAAATGGCGGCGGGAAGATTCTCACATTCAGTGGCAATTAATATGGTATTTACAATCATCCTTGTGATTGTGGCTGTGCTCTTCCAAAAATATTCAGAAAGGTGTGAGTACGTGGAATGATAAAGAGAGAGAGACGTAAAGGAATTATTACGGGAGTTATCCTGTGGCTTTTCAGTATAGTTTTTCTGTATCCTATTGCTATGGTAGTGCTCACATCTTTTAAGAGCAAGGCGGAGGCAAATGTTCTCAGTGTGGAACTGCCCACTCAGTGGCTTTTTGAAAACTATGCGCAGGTCTGGGAGAAAGGAAAAATTTTTCGCTCTGCTATTAATAGTTTACAGATATCTGTAATATCTGTTATATTGATTCTATGTATGGCAGCGTCCTTAAGTTTTATCCTGGTACGGAGAAATACGAAGGGCTGCAGGCTCATCAGCCGTGTGCTGACCTTTGGCATTATTGCACCGATGGCGATTCTGCCTACAGTAGAGCTTTTGAAGAGACTGGGTATTTATGGGAACAAATTTTCCTTGATTCCCCTTTATGCTGCCTTATATCTGCCGTTTTCTTCGATGCTGTTCTCCAGCTTTATCAAAGGAATACCGAGAGAACTGGACGAGGCCGCTGCGATGGACGGTGCTAAGGGAATAGGGCTGTTTGCAAGAGTGGTGTTTCCGCTGCTTAAGCCGGTAACGGCAACGACAGGAATACTTACCTTCATGTGGATATGGAATGATTTCCAGTATCCGCTATATCTTCTGAATTCATCCGCAAACTGGACACTTCCGCTTTCTGTCTATAATTTCTATGGTCAGTTCAGCAGAAGCTGGAATCTGGTGTGCGCGGATATGGTAGTGGTTTCCTTGCCGGTAGTGCTCGTATATTTTTGTGCCCAGAAGTATGTGATTGAGGGCATGACTGCCGGGGCAGTGAAAGGTTGAAAGGGAGAAAAATGTGAAAAAGCAGATTTCCTATCATTATCGGTTATATCTGGAAGTTGCGGCAGTGATTCTGGCACTGCTGCTTTTCTGCGTATTTTTCTTTTTCCGTCATGATTCCCTTGTCCTGCGGGAAAGTGTGGAAAAAAATACTTTGGAGTCACTCACCTCCCTTCATACTCGCCTGGATGACCGGATGAAGGGGCTGGACAATGTGGCGAAGAAGATAGCCGCGTCCCCTGATTTTTTGGAGATAGCCGCAGAAATACCGGAGAGTGAGGGAAACTATTTTCTGAGCAATCCAAGTGTCCACACCGAGGTGAATAACCTGTTGATTTCTAATCTTGTGAGTGAGGAGCTGGGAACAAATATTCACTACGTTACCCGTTATCTGGACAATATGGGTGTGTATATGCAGGTGGACCCTTATGACAGAGCTCAGGTTACAAAAGAGAAGCTGCGTGGTTTTGCGGGAATTATGGAGGGACTGGCAACAAAAGAATATGTGATGTACCAGCCGCCTCATAATGACGAGTGGACGGTAGGCAGTGAACTGGCTGTATCGATCATACGACCGGTAAGGAACAATTTTGAGACGTTCGGTGTCCTGGAGGTAAGCCAGGGGAGAGAGGAACTGGACAGTATGATGACTTTGGCCGAATTTCCGGACGATTACGCGGTTTATATTCTGGATAAACAGGGGGAATTGGTATATGAATTCGGAGAAGCGCCTGGTATTGACGAAGAGATTGTAAAGGCCCATGTGTCAAAGGGAGAAGCTGCCTGTCAGTATCTGGGCAGCCGTACGCTTATCTGTACACATTCCTCCCAACCTACAGAATGGACCCTGGTTATGGCGAGGGACCTTTCTTACCTGGATACGCAGATGAGAGCATTGATACGGATGATGGCGCTTTTTTTATGTATCGCGCTTCTTACGGTTCTTGTTTTTCTCTATCTGCTTACTAAGAGTCTGACCAAGCCTTTGAGAGAGCTTAAAAATAAATTATGTATGCTGGAGCTTGACGAGGAAATACATCTTGATGTGAAGGCGGATTCTAACGAGGTGACAGCTCTTTCTGCGGGAATAGAGGATATTCTTAATCAGATCCGGGAGCAGAACCGTTCCATGGTGGAAATCCGGAAACGGGCAGTGAAAGCCCATCTTGACAGGATGGAGGCGCAAATGAATCCGCACTTTTTGTATAATGCGCTGACAGTGATTGGAGCCTGTGGACAGGAGGATGGGAGTGAGCGTGTATATCAAATGACCAGGGGACTTGCCCAGCTT
The DNA here is from genome assembly GCA_000702025.1 of Blautia schinkii DSM 10518. Classification (GTDB taxonomy): domain Bacteria; phylum Bacillota; class Clostridia; order Lachnospirales; family Lachnospiraceae; genus Blautia_A; species Blautia_A schinkii. The sequence continues at coordinate 64,370 of KL370852.1, read as the reverse complement.
CTTCGTTACTCCATCAAATATGAGCACAATCTTGTTGCCTTTTGTGAGGAGATTCAAAATATCCGCAATTACTTGTTGATCATGAGCATGCGGTATGAGGAACAGGTGGAGGTTGCCTGGGATCTTGATCAGTCATTGGATTATATCAAGGTACCCAAATTGTCATTTCAGCCGGTCTTGGAAAATTGCTTTAAACATGGATTTGTGACACGGACGGATAAGTGGCGGATTGTGGTATCGTCTGTGAGGAATGGACAATGCTGGTTGTTCCGGGTAAAGAATAATGGCGTACCGTTTGAAGAGGAGCAGATTGAGCGTATCCGCAAGCACTACAGAGACTTTATCCGGGATTTTACAAAGCCGGAAGGGAACGCGGAAGAAGCGGAGCCTACGGGACTTGGATTAGAGAATACCCTAAAAAGGCTGTACATCCAGTACGGAACTGAGGCATACTGGGATATCCGTACAGAGGATGCCTGGACGGTAGTTGAGATAGGTGGTGTGATACTTGAATGACCAAATTAAGATCATGATTGTGGAAGATGAACCTGTAATCCTGCGTTCCATCAAAAGAGGAATTGAACAGTACGGTGAGGAGTTTTATGTGGCGGCAAAGGCCTATGACGGAAAAGAGGCTTTGGATAAGATGATGGAATGCCGTCCTGATATTGTGATATCTGATATTGTTATGCCGCAGATGGGCGGACTGGAAATGATAGAAAGAGCAAAAACACAGGGGGTACAGGCAAAATATATTCTGCTTAGCGGATATGGGGAATTTAAATATGCGCAGAAGGCTGTTGATATCGGAGTGACGAAATATTTGCTGAAGCCCGTGGATTTCCAGGAGCTTGGAGAACTGCTTCAGGAAATGCGGGAGGATATCCTTGCGTAGCGGCGAAAGCAGCAGGAGGAAGTGATCAGGGGTATTGTGGATGAGCGTAAAACAGCGGTTCAGGAAGGTGCGGCTCCTTATTATCTGTTTGCGGCTGCGGTGTGGGGGACCATGGGACGCAGTGGCAGCTATGAGTTTCATCCGGCTTCGGATATTATCCGGGAGATTGATTTTGGTTTTGTTAAGGAGCTTGAGAAGAGTCTGGGAAAGGAAATCTATCATTTTCCAGGTCACTATGCCAATGATCATCTCTTTGTGATACCTTCTGAAACACCACATCTGAGGCGAATCTCTGAAGCGGCAGAGTACATCGGACACAGTCTTTGTTCTGCACACAGTTTTGTAACTGTGTGCTATACTGGAAAAGGAAAACCGCCTTCTGTGCTTCGGGAAAAGCTTAGAGAGTTGTACTGTGAGCTTCCCGCACGTATCGTGTTTGGGGAAAATAAAATTCTGTGCTTTCCGGGAAAAGGTTTTGAGAAGACAAAACCAAGCTGTACTGTGAAACAGGTTGTGGACGAGATTCATATGTCCATGGATAAAGCACAGCTAAAAAGAATCTTGGATGATTGCTGTCAATATTGGAAACAGACGGGGATGACCCAGGTGGCTCTGCAGGAGGAATTGCGATTTTTATTTGAAAATCCAAAAATCCATCACAGAATAGAACCTATGGAATTTCTTTACCAGGCATACTCTTACGAGGATTTGGCAGAACAGCTATTTCTGGAGCTTTGTACTGTGCTTTGCCTCAATGAGCCAAAAGCATCCGAAAGGAGCAGCATGTTGGTGGAACGGGTAAGGGAATATCTAGATATACATTTTGCAGAAGAGATTTCGTACAAAGAATTTAATCGCATTTTTGGTTATAACGAAAAATATATCACAGCAGTTTTTAAAGAGAAGCTTGGAGTAACGCCGAGCCGTTATGTACTGGAAAAGAAAATGGAGTTGGCCCGTAGGCTTTTATCATCGGACTGCGGAATGCTGCTGAAGGAGGTAGCGCAGCGGGTGGGATACAGCGACCAATTATATTTTAGCAAGGTGTTTAAGAATTGTACGGGCATGTCGCCCAGTTCTTATATGAAGAGAGAAAAATGTGAAAGAGGAGAGAATGTGTGACTATGATATTTAAGGAAAAAAGTGCGGGGAAAACTTGGAAGGAGTGTTTTCCCCTGGGCAACGGGCATCTTGGTGCGATGGTTTCTTTGAACCCGCAGCGGGAGGAGATTTATTTATCTGAGAATACTTTTTTCAGTGGGGAGCCGGGAGCATTTTCCAACCAGGAGACAGCGCCCGGCTGCTTCTACAGGATGCGGGAATTGGTAAGTAATGGGGATTATAGCGGAGCGGAAGAGATTCAAAAGAGTTTTGTGGGGCGAAGAGAGAATTACGGGACAAATCTGCCGGTGGGGAGGATGGTGCTGGAAACTACAAGCAGTTGTGAGACAGAGCACCGTGAGTATGTACGTTCGCTTGATCTGGAGAACGGCATCGCATGTGCGGATTATAATATTGGCAGCAGTCATGCTCATATGGAGTGTTTTGCCACTCACCCGGAAAATGCATTTGTGTATAAACGCAGCAGTCAAAATAGAAAAGAGGATTACGAACTATCCTTTTTGCCGCATCAGGAAGGAAATGATAAAATTGTATATTTGGACAGGGGAATTATTTTTTCTGTAAAAGCCCATGAATCTATGCACAGTGACGGAATGACAGGCGTGAGGCTGACAGGGACAGTGCAGGTCTGGACGGATGGTACCTGTGCTGCTGATGCGGGAGTGATACGTATCCTGGGCGCAGGATGGCTCATACTGCAGATTAAAATGGTCACTGATTTTGGGGAAAAGGCACTGGATTACCCTCTATTATGTGGAAAACTGAAGCATGAGCTTATGGGGGAGAATAGAGCAGAGCCTCCATATTTAAAATGGAAGGAAGAGCATTGCCGGGATTTCGGCAAATATATGAGACGTTCCCGGTTGGAGATTGAAGATGAGGAAGGGTTGGGAGAGGAAATTTCGCTGATGTACCAATATGGAAGATATCTGCTCCTGTCCTCATCACGGGAGGATTCACTTTTGCCGGCACATCTGCAGGGAGTATGGAATGATAATGTGGCCTGCCGGATTGGCTGGACCTGCGATATGCATCTTGATATTAACACACAGATGAATTATTGGCCCGCGGAGATTACCGGACTTTCTGAATGTGCAATGCCGCTTTTTCGCTGGGTAGAGGAGGATTTGGTTCGCTCTGGGCAGATTACGGCCAGGGAAGCGTATGGGCTTAAGGGCTGGGTGGCGGAGCTTGTATCTAATGCCTGGTCTTATACAGCGCCATACTGGGATATTCCGATATCGCCCTGCCCTACCGGGGGCGTATGGACGGCAGTACATTTGTGGGAGCATTATCTTTTTACGGGTGACCGGGAGTTTTTAAGAGAGCATGTATTTCCAGTGATCAGCGGAGCGGTGGATTTCTTTGTGGATTATCTTTTCTGGGATGAAAAAGAGGGACATTACCTTACCGGACCTTCTATTTCGCCTGAAAACAGTTTTATCGGCAGAGACGGACAGGTGCATTATCTCGAAAATGCTTGTACATATGAGGTATTGATGGTGCGGGAACTTTATATGATTTTTTTGGAGTGCTGCAGACTTCTGGAGATTTCCGACGGGCGTGAGGAAAAGGTAAAGCACCAGTTGGAGTTTCTGCCCCATTATCCGGTGAATAGGGATGGGACGCTGGGGGAATGGAGAGAGGATAAGCAGCAGACCGACCCGCAGCATAGGCACACCAGCCACCTTTTAGGGCTTTATCCGTTTTGCCAGATTACGCCTGAGGATACGCCGGAATTGGCTGAGGCGGCAAGCAGGACAATCAGGAGAAAATTGGAACCGGAGAGCAATTGGGAGGATACTGGCTGGGCGCGGGCTTTGCTGGTTTTGTACAGTGCAAGGCTTCATGACGGCGAACAGGCTCTTCGTCATGTGCGTACTATGATGAGAAAACTGAAAGCGCCTAACCAGATGATCATGCATCCGCCTACGCGTGGGGCGGGATCCTTTGCAGATGTCTATGAGTTGGACGGAAATACAGGCCTGACTGCAGGGATTGCGGAAATGCTTCTCCAAAGTCATGGAGAAATACTTCGGATTCTTCCGGCATTGCCTGTGGCATGGAAGAAAGGATGCGCTCTGGGACTTTGTGCCCGCGGGGGATTAAGCGTGGACATAACCTGGGATAACGGACAGGTGGAAATAAGGATTTGGGCACACAACAACTATCATGGATGGGTTGAGATAGGGGAGGAGAAAAAAGAGATTACGCTTAAGGGTGGAGAAGAGATGAGGATGTGCATCTAAATTCCTGCAGACCAGCAATGAAAACAATTTTCTCTTTAAAAAAATGATTAAACAGTGCGATTGTCCGTCCTACACCTATCATGGCAATGATAGTACCGACTCCAATTCCCTCCAGCTTTTGGGAAAACACTAGACCTATCATGCAACTGAGAGCTACACTGGAAAAATCAATTAAGTTTTTGCCAAACCCCATGCCTTTGCGAGTGACTTCGCCGACGGTGGCGGCCAGACCGTCGGCGGGGTTAGGGGTAAGTTTCATATCCACCATAACGGCGGCTCCGATGCCGGTAAGAATAATGGCAATGAGCAGCAGAATAAGGTTCTGCCACAGGTGTATAAATTCCATACGGAAAAGCTTCTCAAAGATATTCAGAAAAAAGCTGAAAACCAGACTGAAAGGAATCTGCAAAAGATCAATAGGAGCAAAATGCGGTGATTTTAACAAAATCTGTATTCCTACCAAAAGTGTATAGACAATAAATGTCATAGCGGCAAAATTTAGGTTCCATATGCTTGCAATAGAAAAGGGCACTGAGATGATTGGAGACACTCCAAGCCCAGTTTTTGTGCTTAAGGTAATTCCAATGGCCAGAAGTACAGCACCCATAATATAAAAAGTAAAGCGTAAAAACTTTTGTACTATATTCATGATAACTCCTTCACAGTATTGTTAATTGAGCTTGGTGTACTACTCAATAGAAAGATTGCTGCGTATTTTAATGATTGCGTCTGTATAGTAATATTCCTGAATGGAAGTATTTCCGTTGACTGCTTCAAATAGAATTTCCAGAGGTTTCGCTCCTTGATAGCCGGGTTCCTGGTCAATCGTGGCGGCAATCACTTTTTCCTCCAGTAGTTTTTGGGTTGCGGGAGTACAGTCGTTGGATATTACGGTAATCTTTCGTCCGCACTCGCCCACCGCTTTACATGCAGCGTGTACGCCTGCTGCAGAGAGGTACAGAGCATCAATTTCCGGGTTTTCTCCCAGCATTTTTTTGGTGATAAGGTAACTTTCCACTTCGTCATAGGAATTGTTGGCAGTTATACTGACGATTTTCGATTCTGAGTAATTTTCTGACAAATATTTCTGAAAACCGGCGTTTCGTTCGGTGATGCACATGATATTTTCGGAACCACTGATGATTCCGATTTTTGCTTTTCCGGCGGTGATGAGTCCCATTAAATTGGCAGCTACTTGCCCGCATTGATAATAATTACTTCCTACATAAGCCAGACGTCCGGAATCGGGGATGTCTGTATTTGCTGTGACGATTGGAATCCCTTTAGAGGATATTTCCCTAATCTTTTCTGCGATAGGGGGAGTGTTCAGGGCAGCGATGGCAATGCCATTGTAATCATTGGCGGCAAAAGAGTCCAGAAGCTCTAATTGCCTTACGGTTTCATTGATAGAGGTGAAACGAATGTCCACAGTTACGCCGAATTCTTCCAGCTCCAGGGCTTTTTTGCGAATTCCTGCTTCGACGTCGGAAAAGAAGGGGTTGTAGCTGTTGGGTGAAAAAAGTATGAATCCAAATTTTAACTTTTTCCTTCGGATAGCTAGGTTTTTTCCAGCCTTGTTCGGAAGATAATTTAATGCTTCCATAGCGGCCCGAACCTTTCTCTCAGTTTCGGGACTCACGCCTCCCCGGTTATTGAGTACACGGTCTATGGTGCCTCTTGAAACGTTTGTAATTTCTGCAATTTGTTTTATGGTAGCCATATGAAAGCCTCCTGTAAGTTTCTATATTCTTTGGAAATGGTGCAACCGCATACAGCCACAGATCGTATGCATCCTCTGTATTTATCCTCTATTATAGTGAAATATTAGTACTGCGTCAATACGAAAACACAAATAAAATACATAAAAACGGGTGCGGGCACGAAAAGGCACGTAATGAAAAATGAATATATGCAACTTGTTTTGCATTAAATGTAAAATATGCATAAAAAATGCAAGTAAATAATGTTTAAAATGCTAAAAATTAATAATTATATTGACATAAAACTAAAACATTGTTATTATCAAACCACATAGTGAACGGGCACGAAGAGACGAAAAAATATTTTGATAATATTAAATTTCGTGCACGGGCAAATAGCACGACTTACAAACCATAATCCAGGAGGAAAGTAAAATGAAAAAAACAGTAATTATCACATTAACAGCAGCAATGACGATTTCGGCAGCGGCAATGACCGTCTCTGCAGACGACACGGTGAAGATTGCCACCATAGGCGTACAGAGCGGAGGATCTTATTGGGGAAATATTGAACAGGGCTTTACAGCGGCCTGTGAGGAACTTGGCTGGGAAGGCGATTATTGGACCCCACAGAATGCGGGCAATGATTCTGAGATGGTACAGCTTGCAGAGAACGCACTGACCCAGGGGTATGATGTGATCTGTATGGAAATCAATGATCTTGATATGTATGGTGACATTATTAAAAGAGCAAAGGAAGAAGGCGTTAAGCTCATTTCTCTTACAGATGTGGGAGAGGAGAACTGTGATGCATTTGTAGGGATTGATTCCTATGCCAGCGGTTATTCCCAGGGAGAGCAGATTGCCAAATTTGCAAACGAGCTGGGATACGAGGAAGTGAATTATGTAACGCTTATGTCTACCACAGACAATGCGTCACAGTTGAAAAACAGGGAAGGCATTGCGGAAGGTATAGCTGCAAACTACGATGGAAAAATTAATGAAATTGATATTGCAGCTACAGATAGTAACGCAGCAACCGCACAGGATAAATTAAGCGCGCTGTATCTGGCAAATCCGGAACTGAATGCAGTTGGATGCGCTGATTTGTACGGAGCTTTAGGCGCTGCGCAGTTTGTGTCTGAGAATGGGCTGAAGGGAGAATTTATTGCTACCGGTCTGGAACTGACACCGGATGCGTTTAACCGTGTGCTTGACGGCGATCTGATGGCAACCTCTTCTGTTGACTCCGTAGGAATCGGCAAAAACTTCTGTTATGTAGCGCAGAAAATCCTTAATGGAGAAGATTATGAATACAGCAATCCTGCTCAGAAAATCTGGGTTATGCCGGATGAAGTAGAAAGCTACTGCAAAGAAAACGGAATTGAATTACAGTAAACTGTACACAGGATATTTCAGTAAAGGAACCCAGTAAAGGAAAAAATCATGGAAAAAAACAAAAAATTTCAAGTGAAAAATCTGCTCCAAATAAAAGAAATCAGCGTTATCCTTCCACTGCTGGTACTAATCATTGTTGCTATGCTGGTAAACCCTTCATTCTTGAGGATGAGTAATATTCTTGATGTATTAAGAACTTCCAGCTTTAATGCCATGATTGCAGTTCCACTTACGTTTTTGATGGCATCGGGAAGAATGGATCTATCCATAGCCGCAACTACCACACTTGGTGGTCTGGTCGCTGCATTGGCAGAAACTAACGGTGTGCCTTTGGTATTTTCCATTCTGCTTGCTCTTGTGGTAGGAGCGCTTGTTGGTTTTGCAAACAGTATTTTAGTAGAAAAATTCGATATGCCGGGATTTATTGCAACAATGGCAACCTCTTACGTAGTAAAGGGAATTGCTTCTGTACTAACTAATAATAATCCTGTCAGCGGGATTTCCGATGCATTCCAGACAATTGCAAAAACCAGGATTGGCGGGAGTATTTGGATTACAATTGTTTATGCATTGATCATCGGAGTGATCGGACAGCTTATTTTAAGCAGAACAAAATACGGCCGTTCCACACTGGCAGTCGGCGGAAATCCCGAAACTGCTAATCTTGCCGGTATCGATGTAAAAAGAAGACACTCCGAGCTGTTTATTCTGGTAGGGATTTTTGCGGCTGTTGCAGGATGTCTGCATTGTTCAAGATTTGCAAGTGCACAGCTTACGGCGGGGAGCGGTACAGAGCTTACAATCCTTGCTTCCTGTATCATCGGTGGAACAAGTCTCCGCGGCGGTACCGGTACAGTGACAGGTTCTATACTTGGCTGTATTTTGTTTGCAACCATTACCAATGCGTTGCTGGTTATGGGGGTTCCTACAACCTGGCAGAATGTTGTATATGGCGCGATTCTGATCGTTGCATTGTTTATCGATATTTTTAAACGCAGCAAACTGGCGAAAGCCTGATGCAGGAGGAAATCAATGGGTGATACAATTCTAGAAATGAAGCATGTGACCAAGAAATTTCCCGGTGTGATTGCGTTAAATGATGTTTCCATTGATGTGAAAAAAGGTGAAATCCTTGGTATTGTAGGAGAAAACGGCGCCGGTAAATCTACACTGATGAAGGTGCTGAGCGGTAGCTATACAAACAAAGAATACGAAGGCGAAATTTGGATTGACGGCAAGAAGCAAACCTTTACATCCGTGGCTGACGCTAAAAAGGTCGGCATTGAAATGGTCTATCAGGAAGTGAACGCCATGTATGAGGCAAGTGTGGCGGAGAATATTTTTGTGGGAAATCTTCCGGGCAGCCATGTAGTAGATTACAAAATGCTGTATACAAAAACGCAGGAGCTTCTGGACCAACTCGGCCTTGAGGTCACTCCTAAAACATTGGCAGGATCACTGAACAGCGGACAGCTGCAGCTGATGTCTATCGTGCGTGCGATTGCAGTAAATCCCAGAATCATTGTATTTGATGAGCCTACGACAGCTCTGACAGATTCAGAGGTGGATATTCTTATGAATTTCCTGGAAAGACTTAGAAGTGACGGAGTGGCGTGCATTTATATTTCTCATAAGCTGGAGGAGATTTTCCGAATCTGTGACCGGGTGACTATCATCCGGGACGGAAACGTGATCACAACAGGAAATATCGGCGATTTTGATCAGAATTCCCTGGTAGAAGGGATGATTGGCAGAAAAGTTGAGAATATGTACGTGAAAAGCAGCCATAAGATTGGAGAAACGGTACTTGTGGTAAATCATCTTTCAGTACCCCACCCTACAATTGATAACCGGAATATTGTGGACGACATCAGTTTTTCTCTGAAAAGGGGTGAAATCCTGGGAATCGGAGGTTTGGTCGGGGCAGGCAGGAGCGAGGCACTGGGAGCTGTTTTCGGGCAATTTACAAAAGGAGTTACCAAGCAGGTTAAGATTAACGGACAAGAGGTGACGATCAATAGCCCCAAGGACGCCATCAAAGCTGGAATCGGATTTGTGACAGAAGAGAGAAAGCGGACAGGATTTATCCAGACCATGTCTATCCGTCATAATTTAAGCCTGATCTCTTTGTATGATCTGCCAAAAAGATATTTTATTGACAGAGGTGTGGAAGACGAAAAAGCCGGAGCTATTTTTGGCAGGATGAAGGTGAAAGCACCGTCCATGGAGACGATGGTAGTCAATCTATCCGGCGGAAACCAGCAGAAGGTTGTGCTGGGCAAATGGTTAATGAAAAATCCACAAATTCTTTTTATAGATGAACCTACAAAGGGAATTGATGTTGGGGCAAAAGCGGAGTTTTATAAAATCATGGATGAGCTTGCGTGTGCCGGGGTTTCTATTATAATGGTGTCCTCGGATATGCCGGAGCTGATTTCTATGAGTGACCGGATACTGGTTCTGAGCAACGGGCGCATTACCGGTGAGTTTGACCATGATGAAGCAGCACAGTCCGCAATCATGAAAGCGGCTATTGCTGACCAATAACAGAAATATAAATGAAGGAAAGCAGGAATAAAAGATGAGCAAGCTGGTATTTAACCCGTATTTGCCAAGCTATGAATATGTACCGGACGGAGAGCCTCATGTGTTTGGAGACAGAGTCTATGTATATGGAAGTCATGACCAGTTCGGGGGGAATGCCTTTTGTGTAAATGACTACGTAGGGTGGTCGGCACCAACAAATGATCTGACTGACTGGAAATATGAAGGCGTGATTTATCGGAAAGAACAGGACGCCTATCTGGAGGATGCTGCGAGTCGGAGGCTCTTTGCGCCTGATGTGCAGCAGGGGCCGGATGGGAGATACTATCTGTATTATGCATTTGATTTTTCCGGGGTTATCGGGGTGGCGGTGTGCGATACTCCGGCGGGGACTTATGAATATTATGGACATGTCCATTATGCGGATGGCACGGTGCTGGGAACCAAAGAGGATGATTATTTCCAGTATGATCCCGGAGTTTTGTGTGAGAAAAATGGAAAGGTTTTTCTTTACACAGGCTTCCGTCCGGAGGGCGAGATGAGCAAACGTTTTTCCTTTGCAAAGCCTACGGCACCGGGCGCTATGGTGACGGAGCTTGAAGGGGATATGCTGACTGTGAAAAAAGGCCCCTGCATATTTCTACCGTGTGCCGGACAGGCCGCCGGAACAGAGTTCGAGGGACATGGTTTTTTTGAAGCTGCATCTGTACGCAGAGTCGGAGATGATTATTATTTCATCTACTCCTCAGAAAACGGGCATGAATTGTGTTATGCTGTTTCCCGGTATCCAGATAGAGACTTCCGGTACGGTGGGGTACTGATTTCCAACGGAGATATTGGCTACGAAGGACGCAGGGAACCTCTAAATTATACAGGTACGAATCACGGAAGTATTGAAAAAATCCGGGAGCAGTGGTATATATTTTATCATAGGCAGACCAACGGAAACCCTTACTCTCGGCAGGGCTGCGCAGAAAAAATCACAATATGTGAAGATGGAAGTATTCCACAGGTGGAAATGACTTCTTGTGGACTGAACCAGGGACCTCTTCCGGGGAATGGCAGGTATCCGGCAGGAATCGCGTGCGGCCTGATGAGCGGCACCGGAGCCGCTCCATATTTGGCAAACACACAGATTTCCGAGGAACATCCCTTTATCACGCAGGATAAAGAGGATGAACAGTGTCAGTACATAACCAATATGCGAAGCGGAGCAAAAGCGGGATATAAATATTTTTTCGTAAAAGCTCTGCGGAGGATTGCGGTAGTTATAAGGGGGAATGGTTCGGGTATATTCCGCGTACAAACGGACTGTCAGGGAGACTGTATTGCCGAAATTCCGGTGAAGCCGTCTGGACTCTGGCAGGAGGTGTCCGCATCGGCCGTAGAGTTGTCGGATCAGATTATTGCCTTGTGGTTTGTTTATGAAGGAACCGGTAGTATAGATTTTCAGGCGTTTATACTGGAAGAGGAAGAGATATGCTGAAAAAAAGACCATTGGAATTTCCGACAGACAAAACCATTCGTGTGATTGCGGATACGGACTGTAACTGCGAGTGCGATGACCAGTTTTGCATCGCTCATATGCTCATGACACCCAGATTTGATGTGCGGGGAATTATTGCGGAGCATTATAATGAGGAAAATTCTGAGAAGAAAAGCTATGAGGAGATACAGCGCATTACAGAGTTAATGGGGCTGAAAGATGAAGTAAACGTTTTCCACGGGGCAAAAGCTCCGATGAAAGACGAATCGGTGCCGGTTGACAGCGAAGGCGCCCGCTTTATTATCGAAGAGGCTATGCGGGAAGATGAAAGGCCGCTGTTTGTGTGCGGGCAGGCGGCTGCAACAAATGTGGCTTCTGCATATCTTTTGGAACCGAAAATAGCGGAAAAAATAGTGGTGATCTGGATTGGCGGCAGGGGATATCCGCAGGGAGGATTTGAGTTTAATCAGAATAATGATTTAAACGCGGCCCGTACATTGTTTCAGTCAGAGTTGGAACTGTGGCAGGTACCTATGAATGTCTATACCACTATGAAAGTTGGATTCTTTGAATTGTTGAATCAGGTGTATCCCTATGGGGACATTGGCAGATATCTGGTGGAACATACCATGGAAGTGAGCGGGGGAATTTCGGATAAGGTAATCGGAAGCAGAGGACCGGAAATGTCGAAAGGGGCTGCAATTACCTCTTTTGGAGGAGAATTGTGGTCACTGGGGGATTCGGTGTGTGTGGGACTGATGATGAACAATACACTCGGAAACTTTCATATGCAGGAAGCACCCTGCAGTCTTACGGATGATGGAAACTACGAATTCAGTAAGCCGGGAAACCGCAAAATCCGGGTTTATGATTCTGTGGACAACCGGTTTATCATCCGTGATATGTTTGAGAAATTCCAGTTTTATTTTAGTGCTTAAGACTAAGCACAGAATCATATTTAAAATGCATGAGCGGGGGCTAACCAATCCATTAGCCTCCGCTCATTTTATCTGTGCAGTATGTTTGTTTTAATAATAGGTGTATTATTCACCTAAAAATGACAAATCGATCTCCCCATCAAACACCGTAGCTGCAGGTCCTGTCATGTATACGAGGTTATCCTGGCGGCTCCAGAAAATCTGTAAATCGCCGCCTAAAAGCTTCACCGTCACCGGGGAATCGCCGTCTACACGTCCGTTTAAGATGCTGGCTACGGCTACTGCGCAGGCTCCAGTGCCGCATGCTTGTGTCTCTCCGGAGCCACGTTCCCACACGCGCATCTGTACGGTATGTTCATCGATTATCTTGACAAATTCCGTGTTTACACGATCCGGAAAGAACATATGGTTCTCAAATGCTGGACCAATTTTCTCGATTTCCAGGTTTTCAATGTCATCCATAAATACGATGGCATGAGGATTTCCCATGGAAACTGCTGTGATGCAGTAGGTTTCTCCGTCCACCTCGATGGGAGCGTCGATCACCTGCTCGGTTTCCGCGACCACAGGAATCTGCTTGGCGTGGAGAATGGGCGAACCCATGTTTACTTTAACCAGGGAAACCTTGCCGTTCTCTACGGTGAGGTCCAGGTATTTGATTCCGCTTTTGGTGGCTACGCTGATGCTGGTTTTGTCCACAATGCCGTAATCATAGGCATATTTTGCCACACAGCGGATGCCGTTGCCGCACATTGCGCCCTGGGAACCATCCAGGTTATACATATCCATCTCACAGTCAGCGATTTCTGACGGCTTAATGAGAATCAGACCGTCGGAACCAATGCCGAAATGGCGGTCACTGACAAATTTTGCTACTGCCGAAGGGTCTTTTACTGTCTCCTCAAAGCAGTTCACATATACATAATCGTTGCCGATACCCTGCATTTTTGTAAATTTCATAATAACTGTCCTCCTAACACTGCTGACGCAGCCAATGCCGGAGCCGGATACTTCCCGGACTCCTTATTCCATTTTTATACTCCTGTTACGGATGGTGCTATCCTTTCCCCTCGTGATATGGATGCTATCCGTCCTTTTCCCTCGTGCTACGGATACCATCCGCCCTTTCCCTTCGTGCTACGGAAGCCATCCGTCCGTTCCCCTCGTGCTACGAATGTTTCCATCCTTTCCCTCATACAGGATAACATAGTCAAACACTTACTCTGTTATCCTAAATGTACCTTTTTACCATTCTTTATGATAAAGGGGAAATGTTATCATTCCGTGAACACATCATAAAAATTTCAGAATATCTGGAAATGGCGTCAGGCTTCTCCGCAGGATTCCGGTTACCTGGGCGATGAGGATGCCGTAGTTGGTCACGGGTACGCCCTGGTCCGCACAGCACGCAAGCCTGTATTTCATCTCCCGTTCGTTGAGCATGCAGCCGCCGCAGTGGACCACCATTTTATAGGAAGAAACATCATCCGGGAATTCTGTGCCTGAGACAAATTCAAATTCCGGACTTTTGCCTGTATATTCGCGAATCCATTTGGGGATTTTATATGTTCCGATATCGTCGCACTGGCGGTGGTGGGTGCAGCCCTCTGCAATCAGTATTTTATCTCCGTCCTTTATGGTATCCAGAGCTGCAGCTCCGCGCACGGTGGTTTCCAGATCACCTTTGTAGCGGGCGAATAGGATGGAGAAAGAGGTGAGAGTAATATCCTCAGGGGTATCCTTGGACACTCTGGCAAAAGCCTGGCTGTCGGTGACTACCAGTTTGGGAAGGATGCCCTGGCTGCGAAAATGCTCCAGAGTGGCTTTTAGTTCAACATCACGGACGACCAGGGAGAGAGCGCCGCGCTCCAGAATATCCCGGATTGTCTGCTGCTGAGGCAGGATAAGCCGTCCTTTGGGCGCTGCCTTATCAATAGGAATCACCAGGATTACAAGGTCCAGCGGGGCGATTAGGTCGGCAATAATTGGGAATTTGTGGGTGTCCTCCTGCTTGAGGGAGGCAATTTTCTCTTTTAATGCATAAATATTCGTGTTGTCAGCGGCGCTTACCCAAACGTGAGGCTCGTTATTGTTCCGACTGTTGTCCGAAGGCTCAGAAGCAGCGTGAATTTCACGGCTGAGGGCAGCGTTGGTTTCCAGGATGTGTGCGGCACCCCTATCCGGGCAGGGGGCAGCGCAGTTTTCGAGATTCACCGCCGCCGTTCCCTCTGGCAGCAGATCGAGTTTGTTATATACTACAAGGTAGGGAATGCTCTTTGCCTTGAAGCGGGCGATGAGCGCTTCCTCCTCCTGGGTTTTGCCTATTGTGCCGTCTACCACCAGCACGGCGATGTCTGTTTTATTCAGTACCTGGTAGCTCTTTTTCACCCGGAGGGCGCCGAGGGGGCCCTCATCGTCGATGCCGGGGGTGTCGATGACCATAACCGGACCCAGAGGCAGCAGTTCCATGGTTTTGTATACCGGGTCAGTGGTGGTTCCTTTCACATCAGATACGATGGCCAGGTTCTGTCCGGTGACTGCGTTGATAATGCTTGATTTTCCGGCATTCCGTTTTCCGAAAAAGCTGATATGTACCCGCTCGGATGCGGGAGTCTGATTCATTCCCATAATAATCTCCTTTACTGCCGGCCTTGCGGCGGACCGGCCACGATATGGCAGAGCTTAAAGCTGTGCGCAGTGAAGTATCTGGATTCATTTTACCACTACGGAAGGTTTAAGTCATTCAATATTTCTCTCTTATTTTATTAAACTATCCTCTTGCTTTTTGTAAAAAACATGGTACAATTAAAAGCACGATGTAAGGATTATACAGTATAGATGCATAATTATGTAACAGCCCAGATACTTTTATTACGAGCAGTTAAAATCATGAGGAGGAAAAAAGAATGAAAAACATGAAAAAATTTGCGGCTCTGGCATTGAGCGCAGCCATGACAGTTTCTTTAGCGGCAAGTGTTTCCGCAGCGGTGGAGTCTAAGGATGATCTGCCAGGCAAGAAAATCGGTGTACAGCTTGGTACAACAGGGGATTTGGAAGCTTCTGAATATGAGAAGGACGGCGCTACAGTTGAGCGTTACAGCAAGGGCAGCGAGGCAGTTATGGCATTAAATGCAGGACAGCTTGACTGCGTGATCATTGACTCCCAGCCGGCTCAGAAATTCGTGGAGAAGAACGAGGATTTGACTATTCTTGACGATCCGTTTGTAGAGGAAGAATATGCTATCTGTTTAAAGAAAGATAACGAGGACCTTCTGGAGAAAATCAACGGCGCACTTAAGGAACTGAAAGAGGAAGGTGTTATCGACAGCATCATGTCCAACTACATTGGTGATGAAATCGGTAAGACACCGTATGAATCTCCGGAGGATGTAGACCGTTCTAATGGTACTCTTGTAATGGCTACAAACGCAGAGTTCGAGCCTTATGAATATCATGAGGGAGACGATATTATAGGTATTGACGCAGACATTGCACAGGCTATCTGCGATAAGCTGGGATATGAGCTGCAAATCGAAGATATGGAATTCGATTCTATCCTGCCGGCTATCCAGTCCGGTAAGGCAGACTTCGGCGCAGCAGGCATGACCGTTACAGAGGACCGTCTGAGAAGCGTAAACTTCACAGATACCTATGCGAACGCAAGCCAGGTAATCATTGTTAAGAAATAAGGATTGCCGCACTGATTATGAAAGTTGATTGAGGTAAACAGAGCTGTTGACAATTCGCCAACAGCTCTATTTTCGGAATAGAGGATATTTCATGGATAAAATAGTAGGATTTTTTAAGAACCTGGCAGATGGGTTCTATTTCAACTTTATTGAGGATGACCGTTATATCTGGCTGCTGCAGGGTCTGCAGACTACCCTGGAGATTACCATTTTTGCGGTAATCCTGGGTATTATCATTGGATTTATTGTGGCGATCATCCGTTCTGCACATGATAAAACAGGGAAGTTCAAGGTGCTTAATATCATATGCCGTGTATATCTGACAGTTATCCGTGGTACGCCAACTATGATTCAAATTTTGTTTATGAGTCTTGTGGTATTCCGCGCTGTGCCCTTGAACAAGGTTATTGTCGGCGGTCTTTCCTTTGGTATCAACTCCGGTGCTTATGTGGCAGAAATCGTGCGTTCCGGAATCATGTCCATTGACCAGGGGCAGACAGAGGCAGGACGCAGCCTTGGTTTAAATTATTCTCAGACTATGCGTCTGATCATTATGCCGCAGGCGTTCAAAAATGTGCTGCCGGCCCTTGTGAATGAGTTTATCGTGCTGATTAAAGAGACATCCATTGTAGGTTATATTGGCATGATGGATCTGACAAAGAGCGCTATGCTCATTCAGAGCCGTACCTACGACGCGACATGGCCTCTGGTGGCAGCCGCGGCCATTTACCTTGCTTTGGTATTGGTGCTTACATATCTTATGAACAAGCTGGAAAGGAGACTGAGGACCAATGAGCGTAAATAAGAATCAGGTTTTGATTGAAGTACAGGGCCTGGAAAAGGCTTTTGGGAGCAATCAGGTCCTTGACGGGATTTCCACAGACATTTGCCAGGGCGAGGTTGTGGTAATCATCGGGCCGTCCGGCTCCGGCAAGTCGACGTTTCTCCGTTCGCTGAATCTTCTGGAGGAGCCTACAGGAGGGAAAATCCTTTTCGAGGGAACCGACATTACGGATTCAAAGGTGGATATCAACCGCCACCGTCAGAAAATCGGCATGGTATTCCAGCAGTTTAATCTTTTTCCGCATAAGACCGTGAAGGAAAATATTATGCTGGCGCCGGTCAAGCTGAAGCTTATGACTAAGGAGGAGGCGTCTGCCCGTGCGGATGAGCTCCTTAAGCGGGTAGGACTTCCTGAAAAGGCGGACACTTACCCGGATATGCTTTCCGGTGGACAGAAGCAGCGTATCGCCATTGCCAGGGCATTGGCCATGAATCCGGACGTCATGCTCTTTGACGAGCCGACCTCGGCCCTTGACCCGGAGATGGTAGGAGAGGTTCTGGAGCTTATGAAGGAGCTGGCAAACTCCGGTATGACCATGGTGGTGGTAACGCATGAGATGGGCTTTGCCAAAGAGGTGGCCACCCGCGTGATTTTCATTGATGACGGAAAGATTCAGGAGGAGAATACGCCGGAGGAATTCTTCAGCAATCCGAAGAATCCCAGATTGAAGGATTTCCTGTCAAAGGTATTATAACTAGAAATATTGTGATCATATTAAGGAATCTCGTAACTGTGTAGGTAATGAACAGTTACGAGATTTTTAATATAGAAGGGACGGCGGCGGGTACAAGGATAACCGGCCTTTTTTGCTATGCGCCATAGACGATAGTCAATGCTTTGTCTGACGTTAGGATTTCTTGCTAAAGAAAATGCTTGCGGCACCGCATCCAAGCAAAAGCAGGGCTTGAGAAACGCTGATGCCGTTTGAAACGGATTTGAAGCTATGACCAAAGCCCTCTATTTGCAGAAACAGATACCAGCAAAAGGATACCAAAAATCCAACGGCCGTGTTTCTGGATACTGCGCTTGCCACAAGCCCTACAGCTCCAAGTGTCATAGTGACTGCCAGCGTACGGTATGCGTAAACATAAACCGGGAATGAGCATCCGCTAAGACGCAGATATCCCTCGAAAATGAGGATGAGGGAAAATGTGCAGAGTATGGAAAGCCCTATTCGCAGAACAACGATTCCGCCATAAGGAAAAGGCCGCAAGGTGATAATTGCATCCATGCCGCCGTCCTGCTCCGGTTTTAGAAGCGGAACGAACATGGGAAGCCCGATCAAAGCCACCATTCGTTCCAGACAAGCCGCAGACTTTATGCTGTCCAGGTTGGGAATCCCGTATATCAGCGGAATCACCAACAGAAGGATAATTGCGGGAAAAAGTGTCTGCTTAATGATAAGACGAAAGTTTGAACCAGTGATTGTGAGTAGATTTCCGGCTTCCAAAAACCAGCCCCCCTTTCCGTTTTACACTGTATACAAGGGCAGACAGGCCCACAAGCCCAAAGGCCATAACAGTAATGCATATCCTGTTCAGTGCCAGCATTTGAACATTCTCCATCATCCGCCCATAGCCTTTCAGTGTGTTATGCCGGATAATAAGGTCAAAAAGTCCATAATTTCCGCCTGCAATCTTATCTACAGACGGCCTGCAGACCAGCCACATAAGTCCGGTAAGCAGAATTGCCGTATAGTTTTCCATCAAGACGGTTACCAACAGGCTCAAAGCCGTAACCAGCATTACCGTAGGTAAAATCCATGCAAGGGTGTATTTCGCAAAGGCAAGTACATCCCCTTGAACACCAATACTCCTACAGTATCGCATCAGCACAAACAGGGATTTTATGGGCAGGATAAGGACAGGAAGCATTGTCATGCATACAGCGGCTGCATAACGAATGCAGATTAACTTTGTGCTTGAAATTGTCCTTGGATAAATCAAGCTCTGCATTTTGCGCTTCTTGTCCCGCAGCATCAGGTCGATGATCACAAAGGCCGGGAGGAACAGTATCACAAGGGAAATACTGTCACAGTAGTACCGGGCGAATGCCCCGGTCACACGGTCCCCTTCATAAAAATCCCGGTGCTGTTGTTCTGTAATTGGAGTATCTTCCATGTCGTTTCCAAAATAGTACAGGGTCAGCATTGTGCGGCTAAAATAGGAATTGCGCCCAATCAGCCGGCTTACCTCCTCCATGATTTCTTTGAATCTCTCAAATGACACTTGTATTTCAAAGCTATTGTCTGTGTTATTTGGTGTCTCGGAGGATTCTCCATGGCTGGGTACATATTGCCAGTCATCCGGTTCTACGATAAACTGTCCGCCTTCGTTTGTACTCCCTTTGCCCGGTTCCAGAATAAACGCACCGCCGCCGGATATTGATACATCGCCGATTTGGGAGGTATCTGTCTCGTTTGGGTTTCCGTTTAATTCCTGCTCGTTAAGTCCGGTCAGCTCCATCAGATATTGCAAAATTACGGACTGCTCCTGTGCAGACATGGTTTTCTCTTTCACATAACCAAAGGGGTAATACTCGTATCGGTTGTTACGGTAATTGTCTATCAGCCGGTTTGTAGCCCCGGCCATCATAGCGCGTTCCATATCTTCATCGGGAATGCTGTTTTGTTCATCAGCATAACTGCCGCTTGTTGTGATATAGAAAACCGAATTGGGATTGTCGGTACGCTGAAGTTCGCTTTTCACAATGGGCTCATATTGAAAAAAGCTGACAGCTAATAAGGTCAGGACAAGCACCCAGTATAAGATGCTCCTGGCTATTTTTCTGCACTCCATTCCGAAAAGAAACATTATTTTTTCACCTCCTGCTCTAACTGCCGAAGCATTTTCATGTAGTCATCCTCCACAGTTCCATGGAACAAAAGTTTCCCGGTGTCCAATACGGCCGCCTTTTCGCACATGGCCTCAATATCGCTGACAATGTGGGAGGACACGATAACGATGCGATTTGTGGAAAAATCATTCAGCAGAGTATAGAAGCGGAGTCTCTCCAGGGGGTCAAGGCCAGCCGTCGGCTCGTCGGCAATCAATATCCGGGGGTTATGGAGCAGGGCCCCGGCGATGCCCAGCCGACGTTTCATACCCCCGGACAGCTTACGCACCTTTTTCTCCCGGTCCTCCCAGAGATTTACTTTCTTCAGGAGTTCAGGGATGCGCTGGTGCTGTACCTTTACCGGAAGATTGGAGAGTGCGGCCAGATAGCGCATGATTTCCAACACTGACATATCTGGGTATAGGGAAAATTCCTGGGGCAGATAGCCGATGAGTGACCGGACCTGCCGTGTATCTCCAAGGGGGATTTTATCGAATGTAATTGTACCGGAGGTTGGTTTCTCCAGGGTGGCTAATATCTGCATCAGCGTTGTCTTTCCCGACCCGTTTCGTCCCAGCAGACCGAACATACCGTTTCCAATGGTGAGGGAAATATTGTCCAGAACTTTTGTTTTTCCAAAGCTTTTATTGAGGGCTTGGATTTGTATTTCCATAAGAAAAACTCTCCTTTCAAATTGATAAGGAGAGTTTAACGGAGAAAGGTCTACATTTCGTCACAATGGAGAGATTTCTTTAATTTTAAGTTTTACGGTGACTTTTGCTCCGCCCTGCGACGTATTGTTAAGAGTGATAGAACCGCCGTGCTTCTCTGCTAAAATCCTGCAGATTGTCAAACCGATCCCAAAATGTTCTTTCTCTTTCTTTCCTTTATAGAAGTGATTGACCGCCTCGTCCTGGTCCTGTGCGGAAAAGCCTTTTCCATCATCTGTTATGATAATGGTAAAAAAAGGCTGCGAATATGAAAAATCCAAGATTATCTGCGATTTGCAGTACCGCAGGGAATTGGAAAGGATATTTTCTACAATGCGAAATACAGCGGCGGGAGCGATGGAAACCGTCTGTGCGGGCAAATGTGAGGAAATGGTGATTTTTGTTTGGCTTTGTTTAGCCAGAATGGAAAGCTGGGTCTGCAGTTCCTTCATCAGGTCGTTCAACGGGATATCTTTATAATCCAGGCTCATATCCTCCAAGGCTTGCACCTCATGGACGGAATTGGCGTAATCTTCTAATCTGCCGGCTGCTTGATGGATGTATGCGGCTATTTCCCTCGTCCCTTCCTCAGTAAGTACATCCTTGCCGATGTTCTTGTCAAGATATTCACTATATCCCTTTATGACGGTGATAGGGGTGCGCAGGTCATGGGAAATGCTGGCATTAATCTTTTTGCGTTCATCTGCCAATGCCCACATCTGCCGATAATTATTCAGCAATTCCTTGCGCATTGTTTCAAACGCACCGCAAAGCTGCCCTAATTCATCCTGTTTTTGATAACTCATGGAGAAAGATAAATCATTGTGTGCAATATGCACAATCCCCTGTTTGAGTGCGTCCAGCGGTTCTTTCAGCTTAATGCGATAGAACAGAGAACCGGCAAAGGCGATGCCCGCAAAAGAGAAAAGGACAGGCAAGAGAATGATCAGTGTTTGAGCGGTCTTAAATGCAATCACCTCTCTGTGCGTGAATTCGGCCGGCTCATTGTCTGTAACACCGCCCTCCGCTTCTAAAATATAGCTCCCGCCATCCTCCGGATTAATCACAGCAGGCTTCAAAATGAATGCGTGAGATAACAAAATCTGATCCCGGATTGTAGAGCAAACCCGCACAGAAACTGCGGAAAAAAGTATGACCATCATAGCAGTGACCGCAACAATCAAAAAGAAGCTCTTTTTAATAGATAGATTTTTTAATTTATCCATTTATATCCGCACCCCCAAACGGTTTCGATATAATTTTTGCTGGTTACTTTCGCCAGTTTTGTGCGTATTCTGCGGATATGCTCTTTTAGTATGTCACTGTTTCCTTCCGCCTCATATCCCCAAAGCCGCTCATAAATCCGTTCCCGGTCAAAAACCTGTCCGGCGTTAAGTGATAGAAATTCGATGATGTCAAATTCCTTTTTTGAGAATGGGATAGTCTGTTCATTGCAGTACACGCACCGTCCTGCATAATCAATGAACAGGTCGCCGAACATTCTTGTATTGCCGCTGTGCTGTGTGCGGACTTCTCTTCGGAGATGGGCTTCTACACGGGCCGTCAATTCCTCCAGGCTGAACGGCTTGGTGATGTAATCGTCCCCGCCGGCCCGCAAGCCGGTAATCTTGTCCTGCTCCGTAATGCGGGAGGTAAGAAAGATAATAGGGCAGTTAATGTGATTGCGTATTTTTTTGCAAAATTCCAGCCCGTCAATCTCCGGCATATTGATGTCCAGCAGAATTAAGTCAGGAGCATGGGAAAGCATCTGAGCAGCTTCCTCCGTGTCAGACGCGGTATAGACAAGATAACCTTCAGTCTGAAAATGCAGTTTGACAAGGTTACAAATAGCATCCTCATCGTCTACAAACAAAAGTTTTTTTATCATATTGTGTTCCTTTCTATATTTACTTATGACTTATGCGTTCAAATATTTTTAAGATTACCGGAAAAAAGTCTATAATCGGTCAACTTGATTATGTAGTTCGGAAAAAATAGAAATATCCCGTGGAACCGGGTGCCTGTCAGCATACGATTCTCCGCGGGATATTTCTATTTTTCTTTTTGGTTTAATTGTAAGAGGATGGGCTCTTAGGTTATCTTCTTCATTTCATTATAGCAGTATTTGATAATGGCTTTACGGGTAATAATACCAATGAAAGCACCCTGGTCGTCCACTACCGGCACATAATTCTGGTTGATGGCCCGGTCAAGAAGGTCCTCCATATTGGAGTCTGCGTGCACGGGCTTGTATGTGGCGCGCCGGGGAACTGCCATGATCGGTATATTCTCGGCATCCTTCATGTCCGTGATCCCGAAGCGTTTCATACCCCAGAGCAGGTCGCCCTCGGAAATGGTACCGGTGTATTGTCCGTCAAGGCTCAGAATCGGGATACAGGAGAATTTACGGTGCTCCATCTTTTCGAGAGTCTGGCGGAGGGTTTCGTCCTCAAATATGTATGCTACTTCGCTTTTGGGTGTCAAAAAAAATAAAATATTCACAATGAGTACCTCATTCGTTCTTTCAGTTTACGGGCAACTGTACAGCTAAATACCATAAGCCCACATGTTTATGATAGTATGTGGGTACTATGATGTCAATAAGCTGAATTATTAAATTTTTGGAAAATTTAGGGCTTGCAAATCAGGCTGATTTCGTATAGAATACCACATGCGAAATCTGGATAAAATAGGTGGTTCTGCCTGAAAAAAACATCACACAAAAAGGGGGAAATGTATGACAATTCTAAACGAAATAATTGGTGCGCTGAGTGAGTATCTTTATACGTATATTTTGATTGTTTTATTGGTGGGGACCGGGGTGTATTTTACCGTCCGCACGAAGTTTGTGCAGATACGTATGCTTCCTGAAGCAGTGCGCGTGCTTACAGAAAAGAAAAAGGATGACCACAGCGTATCGTCTTTCCAGGCTTTGATGATTTCCACGGCATCCCGGGTAGGGACCGGAAATATTGCCGGGGTTGCCACCGCTTTGGCCGCGGGCGGTGCGGGAGCGATTTTCTGGATGTGGCTGCTGGCAATCATCGGAAGTGCATCTGCCTTTGTAGAAAGCACTCTTGCCCAGGCATATAAGACAAAGGATGGGAAAACCTTCCGCGGAGGTCCGGCTTACTATATCCAGTATGCCCTGGGAAAGCGCTGGCTGGGGATTGTTTTTTCAATTCTGCTGATTGCGTGCTTTGCCTTTGGGTTTAATGCTCTGCAGTCCTATAATGTAAGCTCGGCCTTTGCATACTATTTCGGAAGCGATTATGCGTCCACAGCAGTACCGGCTGTGATTGGTGCGGTTCTGGCGGTGGCTACTGCTCTGGTGATTTTCGGCGGTGTACACAGAATTGGTGTGATCACCTCCGGGCTTGTTCCTGTGATGGCTGTGCTGTATATCGCGTTAGGATTGTTTATCACAATCACGAATGTCGGAAAGCTGCCGGGAATCTTTGCCATGATATTTTCTGAGGCATTTGATATTCGTTCCATCGCGGGAGGCTTTGCCGGCTCCTGTGTGATGCTGGGCATTAAGCGGGGACTGTTTTCCAACGAGGCAGGTATGGGCTCTGCGCCAAATGCGGGGGCCACGGCAGACGTGTCCCACCCCGCAAAGCAGGGGCTTGTACAGATGCTCTCGGTGTTCATTGACACGATTTTAATATGCTCCACCACAGCCATGATGCTGCTGAATTACGGAGTAATCGACCCGGAGCTTACGGGAATGCCTTTTGTGCAGGAGGCAGTAAAGTTTGCGGTAGGTGAAATGGGAATTCACTTTATCACCATATCAATCTTTCTGTTTGCTTTCAGCTCTTTGGTGGGAAATTACTGCTATGCAGAATCGAATTTGAAATTTATCAAAGACGACAAACGGCTTCTGTTTGTATTCCGGCTGGTGTGTGTGGCCGTGGTCTTTGTGGGCGCACAGGCGAATTTTGATACGGTTTGGAATCTGGCCGACGTTCTGATGGGCTTCATGGCAATCGTGAATATCATCGCGATTTTGCTGCTTGGCGGAACGGCAGTGAAGATTCTCAAAGACTACAGTGCACAGAGGGCAAAAGGAAACGACCCGGTTTTCCGGCCTGACGAGTTGGGGATAAAGAATACGACGTGCTGGAAGGAATAGATTTTATCTACGCCGACAACGAGCCGGGTGGACAGGTCTGCGCATCCATTCGGCAACTGCTGCAGGCTATTTGCCTGAGAGCAGCAATAAAATAAAGACCAGACTTGGGGTAATTCCTTAGCCTGGTCTTTTTGTCTGTTTTTGTTTTATGTGAATTCACAAATTAGTATATTATTTTTTTTCATTCTGCTTTATCAATCGTCTGTAATAGTGAATATTTCTTCGATAGATACATGAAATACTTTGGCAATTTTCCAAGCAAGCACCAATGAAGGGTTATACCGTCCCTTCTCCAAATTACCAATGGTTTCTCTGCGGACCCCAACTAATTTAGCTAACTCCTCTTGTTTCATATCATTTTTTGCTCGAAATTCTTTAATTCTATTTCTAATCATTACTTAATCCCCAGTTTGCCTTAAAACCATAAAATGCAGTTGATAAGGCGTAAACCATAACAGACACAGCCCATCCCGCTGCAAAGCCTATTGTCAATGCTTTATGCCCTGTTTGATTAAAACAAATAAAATTTAAAAGAGCAGCAATTGCAGTCATGATCATTCCACAATAGAAAGCTCTTGAAGCTGACTTGTTCATGTATTCTTCCAGCATTTCATCAGATTTTATAAAAAAATATTCAAAATCAACTACAAATGCAAAGAATCCAAGAAATCCTTTTTCATCGGTAAATATTCCGATAAATCCTAATAAAGAAAGTAGTCCCATTGAACCATATAAATATCTTCGAACTTTCATAACATTCCCTCCAATGTGGTATATTTATATCTTAATAATATAAATATACCGCATAAATCAAAGAACGTCAACCCCAAAAGTGTATTGATACGTTAACGAGCGGCGGGATACGAAGTATCTACTTATAGTAAAAATGCCCGTAAAGCCTATAATTAAGGCTTTGCGGGCATATAAAGTTATGAACATGGACACATATTTAAAATCTTATTATAAGCTTCATGGGAGATTTACAGAAGCTGAATACCGTTCGCAGCAGCTTCCTCCAATACGCTCTTCGGCCAAAGGGAAGCGTGCACCTCTCCGATATGTGCCTTGCGCAGGAAGAACATACAGATTCGGGACTGGCCGATTCCGCCGCCGATGGAATACGGCAACTCCTTATTAAGCACAGCCTTCTGGAAATCAAGCTCACGGCGCTCGTCACATCCGGAAACAGAGAGCTGGTGGTCCAGAGCCTCCTCATCCACGCGGATACCCATGGAGGAAAGCTCCAGAGCGATATCCAGCACCGGATAGTAAACAAGAATATCACCGTTTAACTCCCAGTCATCATAATCCGGTGCACGCCCGTCGTGGCGTTCGCCGTTGCTTAAGGTCTTACCTACCTGCATGAGGAAAACAGCGCCTTTTTCCTTCGCAATCTTATATTCACGTTCCTTCGGGGTGCACTCAGGGTACATATCCACCAGCTCCTGCGTACTCACAAAAGCAATCTCCCTGGGGAGAATCTCCTCAATATAGTCATACTGAACAGCCATATATTTCTCAGTTTTACGCAGAACACTGTAAATGGTACGAACTGTATGTACCAGAGTGTCCATATTGCGCTCTTCCTTGGTAATGATCTTCTCCCAGTCCCACTGATCCACATAAACAGAATGGATATTATCCAGATCCTCATCGCGGCGGATGGCGATCATGTCCGTATACAAGCCTTCCCCTTCGGAAAATCCGTATTTTTTCAGGGCATAACGTTTCCACTTTGCCAGAGAGTGAACGATTTCCGCATTTTCATCCTGACCCTTGATATCAAAGCTCACCGGACGCTCCACACCATTCAGATTATCATTAAGGCCCGAGCTGGGATTGACGAATATAGGCGCGGATACACGCAGCAGATTCAATTTCTGCGCCAGCGTCTGCTGAAAAAAGTCTTTCACTGTCTTGATTGCTACCTGAGTATCATGAAGATTCAAATCCGCATGATAACCCAAAGGAATTTTAATTTGTTCCATGGAAAGCCCTCCTTAAAAAATAATATTAGCCTATTATAGCAGGAAAATCCCCGCTTGGCAATTTACAGCTTGAAAGATTTACTTAAAATAGATACAATGGATGTAACAATAGTGAACAGAGATAGAAATGATAGCGCAGATATCACCAGACAAAACACCTTAAGTACGCAGATAAGCTGCCGAAGAGCAGAGAAAAGGGGGCATAGATATGAATAAAACCAAATGCCAGATATGTGACGGACCAATTGTAAACGGAAGATGCAAACTATGCGGAATGCCGTACCGCAATGACGAAGTGCTCTATCACTTAAACGAGAACCGCAGCGACCACCTCCGCCACGCCACACCAGAAGCACGCAGAGAGCTTAAAGAGAGCGAAATCCCATTGGGAGACAAGGCGAAAAAAATACTGACCGCCAGCATGGAAGCAGGCAAAAAAATAAACACCCCCAAACATACCCCTGCGACCCCATCCACTCTCAAACGCACCGCCGCAAAGCCGCCTACACCCCCTACAACCTCAAGATACTATACAAAACCCAGCAACCCGCCGGCTAAGGGCGAGAAAAAAAGAAACATCACAGCGATCATCATCACGATCATCGTAATCATCTGTACCCTACTACCAGCCGGCATAGACTTCGCAAAAGAACACTTCGCCTACGAACTGTCCGCCATATTCAAAAATAAAGACCTGGATGGCTACACAGTCTACGGCTTCCTCTCCAAACAAGACGGAGAAGTAACCGCCGGCCAATGGATCCCCGCCGGTCGATACATAGCAGTCATCGACGAAGGCTACTGCAGCATCGAAATCCAACACGAAGATTCGTTCGAGACGGTTTACCTTACAGGCGATAAGCAACTGTCGGTCGATCTACAAACAGGAGACACCTTCTCACTGCACAACGTAGACACCGAAGACCGTGAAGTAAAACTATATCTAATCAAAGAATACACCAAATAACCACACTTACGATTCCTAATACTACAAAATTCACCAGTAACCTCCCTGCGAAAACAACACTCCACCCATAGGGTGCGGAAACGTAGTGAGAGGCCAGGAGAAGGAAATCGGGTGCGGGGCGGCGGTGGTTTGGCTCTGTCTTGTCAGGCATTTTGCGGAAGCGCGCCTGAAAATCCATTGCCTACGAAGACTTAGCTGCGAACGCTCTTCGTGAGCTGCTTAGTCGCAGTTGGCAATTAGTTGAAGGCAAGCGAGCAATGCCTGACAAGACAGAGCCAAACCACCGCCGCCCCGCACCCGATTTCCTTCTCCCTCCCGTCCCCAAAAACTTTCCGGGGTTCCCTCAGTTTCCTACTTCCATTTTCCCTAAAGATATGCTATACTCTATATTCGTACCAGATATTGGGGATAATAAGGGGATATATTAATAATAATTACCAGATGTGGTATATAGGAGAAGAATAGTATGATTTATGTGACAAAAAAAGACGGAACAAGAGAAGAGTTCAATTCCAAAAAGATAGTGGCCGCCGTAAACAAATCAGCCGCCCGCATTCTGTACACCTTTTCCCAGGAGGAGAAGGACTTCATCTGCCGCTTTGCCGAGGAGCACGCATATTCCCTCGGTAAGGAAGAGATTGCCATCCAGGAAATGCACAATATTGTGGAGGGCGCCTTAGAGCGTGTGAATCCGGCCGTGGCGAAGAGCTACCGGGATTACCGCAATTACAAGCTTGATTTCATACATATGATGGACGATGTATATACCAAGAGCCAGGCCATCCGCTACATCGGCGATAAAAGCAACGCAAACACAGACAGTGCGCTGGTAGCCACGAAGCGCAGTCTGATCTTCAATGAACTGAACAAAGAGCTTTACCGCAAATTTTTCATGAACCGCAATGAGCTCCAGGCCTGCAAAGACGGTTATATCTACATCCATGACCAGTCCGCACGCCTTGATACCATGAACTGCTGCTTGTTTGACGTGGCGTCCGTGCTCAGGGACGGCTTCGAGATGGGAAATGTGTGGTACAATGAGCCGAAAACGCTGGATACGGCCTTTGACGTGATGGGCGATATCATCCTCAGCACCGCAGCCCAGCAGTACGGCGGCTTCACAGTGCCGGAGGTTGACAAGATCCTGGCTCCCTACGCACAAAAAAGCTATGACAAATATGTGCGGGAATTCCTGAAATATGCTGATGAGAGCTGGTCCGGCCGCGAGGAAAAGGCGATTGAATACGCACTTGACAAGGTGCGCAGAGACTTTGACCAGGGCTGGCAGGGAATCGAATACAAGCTGAATACTGTAGGCTCCTCCCGCGGGGACTACCCCTTTGTGACCGTCACTCTGGGACTTGGGACCACACAGTTTGAGAAAATGTGCACCATTTCTCTTTTGGAAGTACACAAGGGCGGACAGGGAAAAGAAGGCCACAAAAAGC
Organism: Blautia schinkii DSM 10518; assembly: GCA_000702025.1. Lineage (GTDB taxonomy): Bacteria > Bacillota > Clostridia > Lachnospirales > Lachnospiraceae > Blautia_A > Blautia_A schinkii. The sequence continues at coordinate 35,419 of KL370852.1, read as the reverse complement.
CCGTACTTTTCCCCAAAATCGTATTTCTTTATGATGAAAACATTCACGGAACCGGAAAATGCTGTGAGGATGTGTTTGAGGCCGGAGTTGACTGCTCGGCAAAGACCATGTATCCAGACTGGCTTTCCATGTCCGGTGAGGGTTATATTTCCAGCATGTATAAGCGCTACGGGAAAGTGATCAGCCCTATGGGATGCCGTGCTTTCTTAAGTCCGTGGTATGAGCGGGGCGGCATGTACCCGGCGGATGAGAACGATTCCCCTGTATTTGTAGGCCGCTTCAATGTGGGTGCGGTAAGTCTGCATCTGCCCATGATTCTTGCCAAGGCACGTGCGGAGAGCCGGGATTTCTATGAAGTTCTTGATTTTTATTTGGAAATGATACGGAGTCTGCATATCCGTACTTATGAATATTTAGGACAGATGAGAGCGTCCACCAATCCTCTTGCTTACTGTGAGGGCGGTTTCTATGGCGGACATCTCAAGCCACATGAGAAAATCAGTAAGATACTTAAGCCCATGACTGCCTCTTTCGGCATCACGGCCCTCAATGAGCTTCAGGAGCTGTACAATGGCAAATCCATTGCCGAGGACGGCCAGTTTGCGCTTGAGGTATTGAAATATATCAATGATAAGGTGAACCAGTTTAAGCAGGAGGACGGAAACCTCTACGCAATCTATGGTACACCGGCAGAGAGCCTCTGTGGTCTGCAGGTAGAGCAGTTCCGTAAGATGTACGGAATTGTGGAAGGGGTTTCCGACCGTCCATACGTGAGCAACAGCTTCCACTGTCATGTGACCGAAGATGTGACGCCTATAGAAAAGCAGGATTTAGAGGGACGCTTCTGGGAGCTTTGTAACGGCGGCAAGATTCAGTATGTACGTTATCCCATCGGTTACAACCACGAAGCAATCCGCACTTTGATCCGACGCGCCATGGCACTTGGATATTATGAGGGCGTCAATTTGTCCCTGGCGTATTGCGACGACTGCGGACACGAGGAGCTTGAGATGGATGTGTGTCCGGTGTGCGGTTCCACCAACCTCACTAAGATTGACCGTATGAACGGATATCTTTCCTACAGCCGTGTCCACGGTGACACAAGACTCAATGAGGCAAAGATGGCGGAAATCGCGGAACGTAAATCTATGTAGGCTGTTTCGACCTGATGAAGCGCATCCCCAGGGCAAGCAGGATTCCCAGAATACAGAGTCCGAGCCCGGGCAAAAGTCCCGGCGTTTGGTAGCGCAGAAGTATTTCTGTGTCACCGGGGGCGGCTTCCACGGCCATATAGAGGGTGTTTGCCTGTTTCAGTTCTGTGGACTTACCGTTTATCCATGCTTTCCAGCCCTTAGAATACGGAATGGAAAACACAACTGCCCGTGAAGTGTCGAGATGGAGGTCCATTTGCACCTGGTTTGTGGAGAAACGTGGCAGGCTGCGGACATTAGCCCGGCGTGCGGCAGCATAATCGTTCAGGCGCGTCATAGGCTGGCAGCAGATTTCCATCTGATCAAATGAATAAAGGCCTTTTTCAGGGAAAGTTATTTTGACCTTGGAAAAGGCCTTTTTTTGATATCCGAGATTACCGATGAAATCTCTGCGGCCGCTGTAGAAATTGTTCTTCTCTGATACAAAGGACAACATGCGTTCCACTGTCTTTTTGCCCGCAGTGCCGGATAATTGAAGATTGAGGATTGTCTCGGTTTTTCCTCTGGCACTGGTGGGACCGGAAAAGTTAAGGCCCTCAAATACCACATACGTCTCACAGCGAGGCAGACCATTGAAGGACAGCGTGAGAGAAGCGCCCCGCTTGTGTACCTCCACTTTATTTCCATCTAAAGTAAGTCCGTCGGAGGCTGCGATGAGATAGGGGCGATTCTCGGATAAATCCTCGGGTGTACATACAGGCAGGGCACTTTCCTCAAGTACCACACCCTGAAGCATAGCCTGTTGGCGGGCTGCCATACTCATAGACAGATAGGTATCTCTGGGGATATAGCGGTCATAGGTGTAGGCAAAGGGCAGCGCATTTTTGTCCTCGCAGATTACGGCATTACTTGTTTCTCCCGGCGTGGGGTCTGGGCCTTCAAAATCAGACAGCTTCTCATAGCCGTAGGGTACATATTTTTGCCGTCCGGTGAAATAACGCATGGAGGCAAGTTTCATGAGAAAGGCACGGCCGTTCTGGTTTTGCATACGTTGTTCATAGGGTTTGTTAAATCCGGTCTCTTCCTGATAGCGGTTAAAATTTCCGTTCACCAGCGAAAAGAAATATTGTCCGCTGTTTTGCCGCGTGAGAAGAGAGGCATTAAACTGAAGCTCAGTGCCCATCTGTTCGAAACGGTAATCTGCAATATCAGGCAGCTTGGCAATTTCCTCTGACAGAGAGCTGTATGCCAGGTCATACGCAGTACCGGAATCCACGAAATCCTTGATGGCTGAGCGCGGATTGCTCTGAGGGGAAAAATTGTAATTCACATTTACCAGGATTCCTGCTGTTGCAGCCACAAACGCAAAAACAAATTGGAGACTGCGGTTATTGCGAAGGGGCGTGCGTGCGGCCAGCAGGATAAGTGCTGTAGCTGCTGCGAGGACAGCTGTCTTAAGGCTCCAGGCATCACGCAGGACAGGGACGAAGGTTACATATGCAGCATATAGAAGCAAGGATAAGGCCGCCAAGAGATGTAATCTTGGCTTGAGCCGGAAAAGATACGGGTAACCCAGTACAAACAAATAAGAAAGCATGAGCACCATTGCCCAGCTAAAACGGTTGGTGGCATAGGTGAAACCGTTTAAAATATGGCCGGCAAATGGGACACATAATAGCATAAGCAGGAACAAAAATCCGGCTTTCAGCGCCCATTTTCCCTTGCGCAGGAATAAGATTGCCAGACATGGCAGACAGATCACCGACACACCGATAATGGTGTGGTGGGACTGGAATTTACCAAAGAGCGCCGGGATGAGATTGAAATAATAATAGGAAGAGTAGCTCCCCGGGACGTATGGTCCGGCGTTTAGTCTTCCTGTCTCCGCTACGGCACTCAAAACGGGCAGCAGTATCGGCATGGCGATCAGAATTCCGGTCACAGAGTAAAGTGCAAACCGAAGTGCCCAACCTGGAGCGCTTTTCAGTCCGCGCCTCCCGAAGAGTGAAAAATATCGGAAAATCCCGTATGCCACAACGAGAATCCCTATCATATAGAAAAAGTAAAAATTTGACAATGCAGAGACTGCGACCATACCTACATAGAGCCAGGAGGCAGTTTTCCTGGGTGTTCCACGGAATATTTTCTCCACGCCCAAAAGGAGCAGAGGAAAGTAGATACAGGGATTGATAAAAAGAGGATGTCTGAATCCACAAAACAGAATCCACCCGGAAAAGGTGTAAATGATGGCTCCCAGTAATGTGGCGGCATGTGTTCTGCCGCGGTACAGGCAGTAGGCCGAAAAAGCCGCCCCCGCCAGATACATCCGGAGCAGTATCAGAAAATCATAGAGATATTCGGTGTATCGTGGCGGTACCAGGGCAGAAAGCAGATTCAGCGGGTCGCCGATCGTATAGTAATGAAGTGTGGTGAGAATATCCGCGCCATACCCCATCTGGAAATCCCACATGGGAAAGGTGTGCTCCACAAAAATCTGCCTTGGAAGGCTACGGAGAAATTCCCCATAATATACAAGGCTGATATAGTGCTGGCGCATACCATCGGACTGGGGGCCCCAGATAAAGGACTTTCCCTGGATGGCAAAGTATGCATAAATAATGCCTGCAAACAAGCAGAACAATATTGTATACGCAAGTATATAGGTGCGGCGTGCTTTTTTTCTCATAATTATTTAATAATAGTTCCGGTTTTTTCGCGGTAGCCGTCTTTTGCGTGGGCAATATCGGTGATGATAGTGCGGCGTCCTTCACCTTTTTCGATAAAGGAGATTCCGGCTTCAAATTTAGGAAGCATGGAACCTGGGGCAAACTGGTTGTCTTCCATATACTTTTTGGCCTGCCCAACAGTAATCGTATCCAGGAATTCCTCTTTCTCTGTGCCGAGATTCAGGCTGACCTTTTCTACACTGGTGAGGATGAGAAGGGTGTCTGCCTTTAATTCCTCAGCCATCAGGCCGCTTGCAAAGTCCTTTTCAATAATGGCACTTGCACCGTGAAGGTCAATGCCCTGTTCCATCACCGGGATTCCGCCGCCACCGGCTGCAATTACAACCTGTCCCGCATCTGCTAATGTGCGGATGGTCTCCAGCTCCACAATTCGCTGCGGCTTAGGAGAAGCGACAATCCTGCGAAAACCGCCCTCAGGAAGTTCAGTTACATAGTTGCCCTTTTCCTCCTCTGTCTCAGCCTCCTCTGCGGTGAGTACACGGCCGATGATTTTCTCCGGCTCAGCAAAGGCGTCATCATAAGGGTCTATCACTACTTGCGTGAGGACTGTGCTGACAGGCTTATAAATACCGCGGGAGATCAATTCTGCGCGGATGGAGTTCTGTAAGTCGTATCCGATATAGCCCTGGCTCATGGCAGAGCATACGGACATGGGGGCAAAGGTATAATCTGGATGTGCCTTGCCGAATTCATTCATGGCAGTGTGGATCATGCCTACCTGCGGGCCGTTGCTGTGAGAGATGACCACGCGTGTGCCTTCTTCCACCAGGTCTGCAATCGCTTTAGCAGCTTTCTTAGTGGCAATTTTCTGTTCAGGCAGGGTGTTGCCTAATGCTCTGTGACCCAATGCAACTACTACAATTCTTTCGCTCATAGGGAATACCTCTTTATTTGTATTTTTATTGATAAGTTTCATTATAAAAGACTGTGGTTGGAATTGCAATAGAATCTTCCGTAATATCGGATATGCAAGGATAAGGCCGGCAAAAAGAAGGATTGATATCTTTGTCCATTTTTGTTATACTTAGCTGATTAAGTGGTATGTGAACAAAGGAAGCGCCGGACATTGATCATGATACGGTACATTCCACGAAAAAGAGATTTAGGAGACGGATTTAAATTATGGAAACGGAATTTACAGGACAGAAGCATTCTGAGGGTACATTGTTTTCATGTCCGGCGGCAATCGATACACTTCGTACCTGTGTGATCAGCTGCCTGTTGGATGAGAGGCTGACCTTTTTATGGGGAAATACCAGCTTTTTTAACGAAACTCATTATTCCAGGGAGGAATATTGCGGGCTTTATCAGGACCTGGTACAATATTACGCCGGATTTCCTGAGGATTTCCAGATGATTCACCAGACTTTGCTGCAGTCCGAAGAAGAGGGATTGCTTCCAACTGCTATGACGGTGCGGCTGCCCATGAAAGGAGGAGGCTTTTTATGGGCGCGGCTATTTTGCTCGGTAATAAAGGGGAGTGTGTCAGGATGCCGCGTGGTCCAGTGTGAATTCACAAACATAGATGCACTGGCAGCCGAAAAGGAAGAGCTGGATTATCTTTACAGGCAGAAACAGCAGTATTTTAATTGGATGTTAGATACATACATTGGAAATGTGTATATCAGCGATATGGATACCTATGAGCTGTTGTATCTGAACCGGAATTCCTGTGAAACATTGGGAAGACCAGCGGGCCAACTGCTCGGAGGTAAATGCTATGAGGTGATTCAGGGCAGAAATACTCCCTGTCCCTTCTGCACCAATGATAAGCTTCGGGAAGATATAGACTATGACTGGGAGTTTGACAATCCGGTTTTACATAAGACCTTTATGATAAAAAACCGGATGATCGAGTGGGACAACCACCGCGCACGAATCGAACTGTCCCATGATATGCAGAGTGCGGAATTTAAGCTGGCGAAAAAGGATCAGGAGAGAAATGCAATCATCCAGGCAGTTCCGGGTGGATTTGCCCGGATAGACGCAAGGGACTTAAGGACGGTCCTCTGGTATGGCGGCGGTTTCCTGGAGATGATCGGATATACAAAAGAAGAATTTGAGAATGAGCTTTACAGCCGGGTAACCTATGTACATCAAGAGGATCTTAATCGGGCCTCCGAAATCATGGAAAACTCCCGGGTAACCGGTAAAAAAAGCGTGGCAGAAGGACGGATTGTTACCCGAGACGGGACCGTGAAAATTCTGACCATGACCTATACCTATGTAAGCGCAGAGGACAGTTGGGACGGCATCGCATCTTTCTATAGCGTCGGTATTGATGTTACCAAAGAAAGAGAGGAACAGACGCGTCAGCGCCAGGCCCTGGAGGAGGCCTATCAGGCTGCCCGGATAGCCAATGATGCCAAGACCAATTTTCTTTCTGCCATGTCCCACGATATCCGTACACCCATGAACGCGATTATGGGTATGGCTGTGATTGCCCAAGCCAACCTTGGAAATCGGGAGAAGCTGGCAGACTGTTTAAGCAAGATAGGAGTCTCCGGCAGACATCTTCTGGGCCTGATTAATGAAGTACTGGATATGTCTAAAATAGAAAGCGGAAAAGTGGATTTGTGCTCTGAATCGGTTTATCTGCCGGATTTGGTAGAAGAAGTGATTGGAATCTGCCGTCCGTTGTCCGCCGAGAAACATCAGCGGCTTTTTATCAGTGCAGACCATATACATCACGAGAAGGTGATAACGGATTCGGGCCGGCTGCAGCAAGTATTGATGAACCTGCTGTCCAATGCGGTGAAATACACTCAGGAGGAAGGGACCGTCAGCCTGAGGCTAAGAGAGCTACCTTCCATTGTGCCTGGACGGGGGCAGTATGAATTTGTTGTCGCAGATAATGGGATTGGGATGTCTGAGGACTTTGTACAGCATATTTTTGAGCCGTTTTCGAGGGCGGAGGATTCCCGTATCAGTATGATACAAGGAACGGGATTGGGTATGACCATTACAGAGAATATTGTTCGTATGATGAACGGGACTATAGAAGTCAAGAGCAGGCTTGGAAAGGGCAGTACGTTTATCTTTGCAGTTTCATTTGAAATCTGCGAGGAAGAAGAACTATGCGGAAATGAGTTAGACGGGCTCCCGGTATTGGTGGTTGACGATGACCAAGTGGTGTGCGAGAGCGCTGTTGAGTTATTGAAGAACCTGGGGATGCATGGGGACTGGGTGTTGTCCGGGAGAGAGGCAGTAGTCCGGATTGCAGATGCGCACGACAGAGGCGAGGATTACTATTTTGTAATTCTGGACTGGCAGATGACGGATATGGACGGGCTTGATACGGTCAGGGCAATCCGAAAGAAACTGGGCAGTAATGTGCCTATCATCATTATATCAGCATACGATTACTCTGATATTGAGGAGGAATTTTTGCTGGCAGGCGCTGATGCTTTTATAGCAAAGCCGCTGTTCAAGTCAAGGATGGTCTGCACATTCCACAAATTCTGCCGTGGAAACAAAGCGGAGCGGGAGGCCCTGACAAAAGACAAGAAATCTGGACTGGCCGGTAAGCGCGTTCTGCTGGTGGAGGATAATGAGTTAAACCGCGAGATTGCGACTGAGCTGCTTCGGATGCAGGGGCTTCTCGTGGAGACAGTAGATAACGGCAAACAGGCAGTGGAACGGTTTCAGGCCTCCGAAATCAGGAACTACAGCTGTATATTGATGGATATCCAGATGCCGGTTATGGATGGGGATCAGGCAACAGAGGCGATACGCGTCCTTTCACGGGAAGATGCTCGGGAGATACCGATCATTGCGCTGACCGCCAATGCTTTTGCGTCGGATTTGGGGAAAGCCCATAACGCAGGCATGAATGATCACGTTTCAAAGCCGATTGACATAGAGCATTTGGTAGATGTTCTGCATAAATGGCTGGCCTGAGACTGTTATTAAAGCGGTGTGGCGGTACTTCGTATTGAAATACACGGAAGAGTTAAGGGAATCTAACAACCAGAAGTTTTTCTGCTTCATGAATACCAAGTGAAATCATGATTTTTATGGTAAAACGAAACTCCCGGCTGATGAGCTCCTCCAATTTACTTGAAAAACGAACCACATCCTTTTGTGACAGAAAACGGTCAAACTCTTCGAAACAGGAAAGATAGTAGGCAATCCTGTTCTCATCTGCTTTGCACATATCCTTCAGGGAGTAGCCCCAGAAAAGCAGCTGAAGCAGCTCTTTGTAGAGAGTGCGAATGGCTTGATAAGGGGCAAAGCATTTAAGCAGATCAAGTGCTGTGAAACCGATCATTTGGTACCGCTGTTGATTCTTCAAGGCTGCCAAACGTTTTCTGCAGGTTTGCAGGTCGTCGTCTGTGATTGCCTGGATGGTACTTTCAGCAATGTCACGGCAGGATAAGGTTAGAAACTGCAGGCTTTCTGCCATGTCCAGGAGGCGTTTGCGCACTCCGGAGTTTGTAAAGTCGCAGTTCTTTGCAATCTCTTGTGAAGGGAGGACCCTTGTGCCGATACGTTTGATAGACTTTGTTGCGCCAACACTGTTAAGCAGAGAAAGTGCCCTGCGGACTGTGCTCACAGAAACTTGTTTCTCACGGGACATTTTGTTAAGTGAGGGAAGGAACGTGTTGGGAGGGTATGTGCCGTTGTTGATTGAAATAAGTAAATCCATGGCCAGCGAATAACAGATCTGAGATGCTTTATTATAAAAATTCCATTGAAAAGCCGATTCTTGCTGCTGCGGAGACATCGTGATTTTTTCGTCATAAAACCGGCACAGTACCAGGGATAATCTGCTCTGAGAAGTATAAACTAATTCTCGGAGGGAATCCCAGTCCTGTTTTATGCAGTAATCCAGAGAACATGGGGAGAATTCTTTGATTATAAAGGTGCGCCACGGGTTATCCGGTATATTAAAAAACGGGATTTCACAAAACATAAAAATTTGCCAGACAATCCGGAAAAGAAGAGCGTTTTCCAATGAAATGTAGGCCCGTACGATATGTTCTGACATGATTAATTGGGAGACTGTGCTGCCGGGGTCAGGCTGGCGGAGATTACTGTAAATCTCAGATGGGACATTTTGAAACCCAATCCATTGCGCATTGGCCAGCAGTAGCGGTAGGGATTCACTCAGATCAATGAGGATATTTTTACGCTGGGCATAGAATCTCTGGATGTTTTGTGCAATTTCCTGTTTTCCATAATCTTTAATGACGGTAGTCCCTACATTTGTGGAGATGGTGACAAATCCTTCGCGCTGCAGCTGCCGATAAGCTATTCGTGTTGTATCGACAGAGACAAAGAAATCCGCGGCGGCGTTTTCTATAGAAGGCAGAACGTCGCCAAATTTGTAGAATCCAAACTGGATTTGTGTTTTTAAAACGCTGTAGACTACTTGATACCGTTCCATATTACATTTCATAAGGGTCACCTCAACTCAGATCAATTTTATATGTGAATTAGTATAACATGGATACCATATGAATGAAAGTTTGGAAAATACAAACAGCCTTCGCATTACTGCGAAGGCTGCTGCTTTTTTGAGGGGGGAGATAGAGAGTGGTTATTCATCTATCCAAGACCTATTATATAGGCTAAATGTGTGCAGAGTATGTCTAGATTCTGAAAGAAATCGAAAATTTATTAAAGAATTCTTAAATCCCTTTAAAATAAAACTATGTGATAAAACAAACAGCCCCCGCATTACTGCGGAGGCTGCTGCTTTTTTGAGGGGGGAGATAGAGAGTGGTTATTCATCTATCCAAAACCTATTATATAGGTTAAATGTGTGCAAAGTGTGTCGGCTTTCTAAAAGAAATCGAAAATCTATAAACAATATTTAAAGAAAGTTTATAATTTCTGTACCATATTGTGTTCGTAAAAGAAAAGTGTTACACTGTATTCATCTCATTTCTGCTTTCTGCGGAGATGGAAAAATTCATTATCTTAAAGCGCCGCTTCGGCGTGGAAATCCAATTGTTGCAATTTAAGTCAGAACGGAAGGGGTGATGCCTATGTCTGTTTGAAGTGTTTGTTGACGGATTACGGAAGGTTAGGAGCAGGTTTTGGGAGCTGCTTTATGCCCATATATCTGCTCGATGAAGGATGCAAGGAGAAGTAAAGTAGGCTTTTAAGCGGATATTTGTAAAGAAATGAAAAGAAATAGGAGAGAACACATGAAAAATAGAATGATCAATAAGGTCGCAGGGCTTGGAATCATGGCCTTTCTTTTGACGACCGCAATATTTGGAAATTGGGGACAGATACCGAAGGTTTTTGCAGCGGATGTGGATAACACAGGGATTAAGCTCACCCAGAAAGCAGTGTGGACGGACGAGAATAGCTGCCGCGCGGAAATTACAATGGAAGTCAGCGGTTTGATGAATTATAAAAATGCTCCGCCCCAGCCATCGGCAGAAACAATGTCGACGGAAGATAATGTGATTGACGAGTTTTCTGGGAGTGAAGCTGAGGTAATTGGAGATGGAGAAACCAGAACTGAGAACGATGAAACGGATGGTATCCAAATTGGAGCGGAAGGTATTGATAGAAGTGCAGTTGAGAATTTTGGATTTGAAGAGATTGAATGTGAAGAGCTTGCATCTGGAGAGCTTGCATCTGAAGAGCTTGGAGCCGGAGAAATTGGGGCCGGAGAGAATATAGCCGGAGAAATTGGAGCCCAGGGGATAGAAATTGAGGAGACGGAAGCAGGCTTTGAGGATTTTTATCGTGCGTCAGTGCCGGATTTACTTTATCTGGTAAATTATATTTCTGAGTATTTTCAGTTAGACGGACAGTCTCCGCCTGCGGGCTGCACAGTGGATACGATACCTGTGCATACCCAGGATGGCGGACAGACTGTTATTGAAAAAGTTACTTATCCGATAGATCTGCAGAATTTAACAACGGATACAATATCTCTGCGTATTCCGGTCATCCTGCGTGAGGAGTACCGTACGCCTGGAGATAATGTCAAATATCCGGTCTCTCAGGACGCCCCTCTGGAAAAGGACCGGCCCGGAGCAGGGGCCTTTATTGAACTGCCTGCTGACAGCGGGGACGGGAGCAGCTCCCAGGTTTTGGCACAGACGGCCTCTCCGTTGTTGGAGGTTTTAGCTGTGCAGGCAGATTTTGTCCTGGAATTAAAAGCCTCTTCCTCTGATGTGAAAGCGGGGGAAACAGTCAACTATGAGCTGGTTGTCACAAATACAGGTACGGCGGCGCTGTCCGGCATCCGTTTGAGCCCTGTGTTTAAGCAACGGGATTTTACTGCTGTGTGGGAACCGGCAGATGGTTTGGAGATTGAGGGGAACCAGGTACTACTTACATCTTTGGGAAAAGGGGAGGTAAGGGCATTGGCGCTCAGTGTACAGCTCCCTGAGGAGGCGGAAGGGAATTTAGACCTGACGGTAGCAGCGGAAACTTTCCGGCCTGGAGCGACAGATGAACTTATCAGCCGTGAGGCAGCGCTGCATATACCTGTCACGGCCCTGAAAGTCGATTTTACGGTGGAGAAAACCGCAGACCGTACGATAGCAGTACCGGGTGATACAATCACCTATCAAATCTGTATCCGCAATACAGGCGAACGCACCCTGCATTCTGTGGTCAGCACGGAACGATTCTTAAGCGCCGGAGTTTATGCTCAATTTGTGGAAAAGGCAGGGGTTGTGCTGAATGGAAGCAGAAACCAGGCGCTCATTTCCCAAATTATGCCGGGAGAAGCGTTTGCTTTGGAGGCGGTGGTTACTCTGCCTCAGAATTTCACAAGCCAGGAGCTTATTAATCAAGTGACTGTAGTTGCAAAAGAGACGGGCAGCAGAAGCGTACAGTCCCAGGCGGGAGTAACGATACAGGCGCCCGTTCCCACAGTGTCTCCGACCCCGGCACTATACCAGTCGGGTGCGGGGACCAAAAGCGGCGGTTCCCTGGCAAGCAAGACCTCCTCTTATCCGAAAACCGGGGATTCATCAAGGCCGGGATACCTGGCTGCGGTTATGCTGGGTTCTTCTGCGGCAGTGGCCGGGCTGCTGAGATATAGAAGAGGGAGAAGAAGGCGAAGCTGCTAAGACTCCTTATAATAAGGAAGTACGAAACAATAATTGAAATGGCGGGGGAGGTGTGCTATTCTATAAAAGAATATAGTGTACTATGCCTCCCGCCTGCTCAGGCGGCAGGAGAGAATTTGGAGGAAAAAGCATGAAATTATCATCCTTATTAGAGCGTCTGGAATATACCTGTATTCAAGGCTGTGTTGACCGGGAAGTGACCACAGTGGCCTATGATTCCAGAAAAGTACAGGAGGGAACCTTGTTTGTGTGTATCCGCGGAGCAGTTGTGGACGGACACAAATTTATCCCGGATGTGGTGTCGAAAGGGGCCAAAACTCTGATTGTGGAGGAGCCTGTGGAGGTACAGGAGGATGTGACTGTGATCCAGGTCAAGGATACCCGCTATGCCCTGGCTTTTATTTCTGCCGCATATTTCGGTCATCCTGCCGAGAAGCTGAAGACGATCGGCATCACAGGAACCAAGGGTAAGACCACGACTACATACATGGTGAAATCCATTCTGGAGAACGCAGGATATAAGGTGGGACTGATCGGAACGATTGAGGCCATTATCGGAGACAGGGTGATCCCGGCTGCCAATACTACACCGGAATCTTATGTGATCCAGGAATATTTCCGGGAAATGGTGGATGAAGGCTGTGACTGTGTGGTGATGGAGGTGTCCTCTCAGGGATTGATGCTGCACCGCACCCAGGGCTTTGTATTTGATTTCGGGATTTTTACCAATATAGAACCGGACCATATCGGGCCGAACGAACACAAGGATTTTGCACATTATCTGTCCTGCAAGGCTATGCTTCTTAAGCAGTGCCGGGTAGGAATTGTGAACCGTGATGATGAGCATTTTGACAAAATTATAGAAGGACACACCTGTGAGCTTGAAACTTATGGATTTTCCCCCAAGGCTGACCTGCGCGCGGAAGACGCGAAGCTGGTAGGTGCTAAGGGATATCTGGGAATTTCCTATCATCTCAGAGGGCTTTTGGATTTTCCTGTGGAGATTGATATTCCGGGTAAATTCAGCATTTACAATTCCCTGACAGCCATTGCAATCTGCCGCCATTTCCAGGTTTCGGAGGAGAATATCATCCGGGCGCTCAAGGTGGCGAAGGTTAAGGGACGCATTGAAATGGTCAAGGTTTCTGACGAATTTACTCTGATGATTGATTATGCACATAATGCCATGGCATTGGAGAGCCTTCTCACCACGCTGAAGGAATATAAACCTCACAGACTGGTCTGCCTGTTCGGCTGCGGGGGCAACCGTTCCAAGCTGCGCCGTTATGAGATGGGCGAGGTGTCCGGCAGACTTGCGGATCTGACTATCATTACCTCAGACAATCCGCGAAATGAAGAACCGCAGGCTATTATTGACGATATTAAAGTAGGGATGGCTAAGACCGAAGGGAAATATGTGGAGATCATTGACCGCAAGGAAGCCATTGCTTACGCCATACAGCACGGTGAGCCGGGGGATATCATAATCCTGGCTGGAAAAGGCCATGAAGATTACCAGGAGATTAAGGGCAAAAAATATCCGATGGATGAGCGTGTGCTGATTGCCGATATTCTGGCCGGAAAGTAAAAAGATGATTTATTCTGATATTATTATAGATATTTCTCATGAAAAGCTGGACCGAAGCTTTCAGTACCTGGTTCCCCGGGAGCTGGAGACGGAGATCCGTGTGGGGATGGTGGCATCTATCCCCTTTGGAAATGGGAATCATATACGAAAAGGATATGTGGTGGGGCTTTCCGATGAACCGAAATATGCGGTGAATAAGATGAAAGCTATCACAGGCCTTTGCAGTGATGAGGAGACCACAGAGTCCAGACTAATCGCGCTGGCTTCCTGGATGAAGGAAAATTATGGATCCACCATGATACAGGCGTTGCGAACCGTACTGCCCATTCAGGAGAAGATAAAAGCAAAGGAAAAACGCCGGATATGTCTGAACATTCCTGTGGAAGAGGCCAAAAAGCTCTATGAAGAGCTGGAGGGCAGCCGCTGTAAGGCAAGGGCCAGACTTCTTCTTGCCTTGCTTTCAGAGGAGCCGATTGACTACACAGAGGCTTCCCAGAAGCTTGGAACTACGCCCTCTGTGATCAGTAAACTTACGGAGCAGGGTGTGATCTGTGTGGAGCACAGCGAGGTTTACCGGATGTCCGTGGACGGGGATGAAATGTCCAGGGAAGCGGAGCTGCCTTTAAGTCCCCAGCAGGAGCATGCGGTGAGTGTGATCCTCAGTGAGTGGGAGCAGCCGTCCCCGCGCCCAGTGCTGATCAGTGGTGTGACCGGGAGCGGTAAGACGCAGGTGTACATGAAGCTGATTGAGCAGGTGATCGCCCAGGGGAAACAAGCGATTGTTCTCATCCCGGAGATTGCACTTACTTATCAGACGGTGCGCAGATTCTATGGCAGATTCGGGGATAAGGTGTCGGTGCTGAATTCCCGGCTTTCCCAAGGCGAGCGGTACGATCAGTTTAAGCGGGCAAAGCGCGGGGAAATCCAGGTAATGGTAGGTCCCCGTTCTGCTCTCTTCACACCGTTTTCACAACTTGGGATTATTATTATAGACGAGGAGCACGAGTCCACCTATAAAAGCGAAAACAGTCCCCGTTACCATGCCCGGGAAACAGCAGTCAAAAGGGCGGAAATGGAAGGGGCGAAAGTGGTGATGGGCTCGGCCACGCCGTCACTGGAGTCGTACAGCCGGGCAATGTCCGGGGAATATGCACTGGTGAGACTGGAAGCCCGGTACGGTGAAAGACCGCTGCCAAAGGTATCAATTGTAGATTTAAGGGAAGAATTAAAAAGAGGAAACCGTTCGGTTTTAAGCGCACAGTTAAAGGAAGCGCTGGAGGACAGGCTGAACCGCGGGGAGCAGGCAATGCTTTTTTTAAACCGCAGAGGTTACGCTGGTTTTGTGTCCTGCCGTTCCTGCGGCCATGTGATGAAATGTCCGCACTGTGATGTATCCTTGTCAGAGCATAATAATGGAAGGCTGATCTGCCATTACTGCGGCCATGAGGAGCGTAAGCCCTCCAAATGTCCGGTATGCGGCTCGCCTTATATCGGCGGCTTCAAGGCCGGGACTCAGCAGATTGAACAGGTGATACAGAAGAATTTCCCGCAGGCGCGGGTGCTGCGTATGGATTACGACACCACCAGGGCCAAGGGAAGCTATGAAAATATATTGTCAGCTTTCGCGGAACACCAGGCCGACGTGCTGATTGGCACCCAGATGATTGTCAAAGGACATGATTTTCCTGACGTGACGCTAGTGGGAGTGATCGCTGCTGATATGTCTTTGAACGCGGAGGATTACAGGTGCGCGGAGCGTACCTTCCAGCTGCTCACCCAGGCGGTGGGGCGTTCGGGCAGAGGCAGAAAGGCCGGGGAAGCTGTGATACAGACCTACCACCCGGAGCATTATAGTATCCAGGCGGCAGCGGTCCAGGATTATGAGGCGTTTTACCAGGAGGAGATCAGCTACCGTACACTGCTTGATTATCCGCCGGCATCTCACATGATGGCTGTGTTCGGCGCCTGCCCGGAGGAAGAGCTTCTTTCACAAGCCATGCATTATATAGAAAGATTCGTCCGCAAGGTACACCAGGGTGAGGATCTGCATGTGATCGGTCCTGCCTATGCTGCAGTGGGAAAAGTGAAGGACATTTATAAGCAGGTCCTATATCTGAAGCATGTGGATTACAGTTGTCTTGTAGATATCAAGGATAAGTTAGAGAAATACATTGAGATTAATTCTGGTTTCCGGAAAATATACATACAATTTGACTTTAGTTAGCAGAAAGGGAGAGAGAAAAATGGCACTTAGAACTATCAGAACAGAGGGAGACCCCGTACTTTACAAAAAGAGCAGACCGGTGGAGGAGATGACGCAGCGCATCCGCGAGTTGATTGTGGATATGCTGGATACCATGTACGATGCTATGGGCGTAGGACTCGCTGCTCCCCAGGTTGGAATCCTTAAGAGAATCGTGACGATTGATGTGGGGGATGGTCCCATTGTTTTGATCAACCCGGAGATCGTGGAGGCTTCCGGGGAGCAGACCGGAGACGAGGGCTGCTTAAGCGTGCCGGGAATGTCCGGGCAGGTTACAAGACCGAATCACGTGAAGGTGAAGGCTCTGGACATTCATATGCAGGAGGTAGAGTACGAGGGTGAGGAGCTGCTTGCACGTGCTTTCTGTCACGAGATAGACCATCTGGATGGGAAAATGTATACAGACCTGGTAGAAGGTGAGCTTCACCGGGTAACCTATGACGACGATGAGGAGTGATCGAATGAAGATTGTTTTTATGGGAACGCCTGATTTTGCAGTAGCGCCGCTTCATGCTATGGTGGAGGCAGGCTACGAGGTGGCTGCCGTTATCACACAGCCTGATAAGCCCAAGGGCCGGGGGAAAACATTGATGCCAACTCCGGTAAAGGAAGAAGCCCTGAAGCATGGTCTGACTGTCTATCAGCCGATTAAGGTGAGGGACCCGGAATTTTTAAGCCTGCTTAAAGAGCTTGACCCGGATATTATTGTGGTAGCTGCTTTTGGACAGATCATCCCAAGTGCGATTCTTGACCTGCCGCGTTTTGGCTGCATCAATATCCACGCATCGCTGCTTCCGAAATACCGGGGAGCTGCGCCAATCCAGCAGGCAGTGATCGACGGGGAGAAGGAATCCGGCGTAACTATCATGAAGATGAGTACCGGACTGGATACGGGAGACATGATCGCCAAGGCTGTTGTACCGCTTTCAACAGATGAAACAGGCGGAAGTTTGTTTGATAAATTAGCTTCAGCGGGGGCAGAATTATTAGTGAAAACCCTGCCTTCTATTTTTGACGGCACGGCTGTATATGAGAAGCAGCCTGAGGAGAGCCCCACGCCTTATGCTGCTATGATTACGAAGCAGATGGGGCTTATGGACTTCACAAACAGTGCAGAAAAGCTTGAGCGGCTTGTCCGGGGACTTAACCCGTGGCCAAGCGCTTATACGTACCTGAACGGAAAGACCCTTAAAGTATGGAAAAGCCGTGTGGGAGCCGGGGAGGCGGATGCTGAGCCGGGTAGTGCAGAACTGGATAGTGCTGAGCCTGGTACTGTAACTGCCATTGATAAGGAGGGCATACATGTGGCCTGCGGCCAGGGTGTGCTTGTTCTCACAGAGGTTCAGCTTGAGGGTAAGAAACGTATGGATGCAGACGCTTTCCTGCGTGGTTATTCTCTGCAGCCTGGCGGCAAGTTGGGCAATCCGGCATCAGTCTGAAATATGGCTGCTGACGGAGAAGCATGATTAATCAAGGACGGTTGCTCCCCGCCTATGCGTTGGCGCAATCGCAATAATAAGGAGTGAAAGAATGTACGGATATCGTTATGGATTTTTTGGATTTGACCCTACGTATTTACTTTTGATCATCGGTATGCTGCTTTCTTTGGCAGCCTCTGCCAAGATGAAAAGCACCTTTGCCACGTATAAAAAGATCCGCAGTGCTTCAGGGCTTACCGGGGCGGAGACAGCCCAGCGGGTTCTGCGTGCCGCGGGAATTACGGATGTGCAGGTTGTGCCCATTTCCGGCAGTCTTACCGACCATTATGATCCGAGGACGAAGAAGGTATGTCTTTCAGAGGATGTGTATAACCGCACCTCACTGGCTGCTGTAGGTGTTGCCGCCCATGAGTGCGGTCATGCCGTACAGCACGCGGTGAATTACGCGCCGCTGAACCTGCGCTCTGCTATTGTACCTGTTGCAAATATAGGCTCCACCCTGTCATGGCCGCTGTTCCTTGCGGGACTGATTTTTTCAATCCGGCCTCTTCTGACAGTGGGAATCGTGCTGTTTTCTTTGGCAGTGCTCTTTCAGCTTATCACCCTTCCGGTGGAGTTTAACGCCTCCTCCCGGGCGCTTCAGATGCTGGGAAGTACAGGTATCCTCGGAGTGGAGGAGAATGCGGGCGCGAGAAAAGTGCTTACCGCGGCGGCACTCACCTATGTGGCGGCATTGGCTGCTTCTATATTACAGCTTTTAAGACTCATTATACTAGCCGGAGGAAGAAACCGTGACTAATGGAATCAATACCAGGGAGATGATCCTGGAAATACTGCTGGAAATCGAGGAGGAGGGAGAGCACAGCCACATTGCCATCCGCAATGCCCTCTCCAAATATCAGTTCCTTCCCAAGCAGGAGCGCGCATTTGTCACCAGAGTGTGTGAAGGGACGCTGGA
Organism: Blautia schinkii DSM 10518; assembly: GCA_000702025.1. Classification (GTDB taxonomy): domain Bacteria; phylum Bacillota; class Clostridia; order Lachnospirales; family Lachnospiraceae; genus Blautia_A; species Blautia_A schinkii. Next base: position 17,225 of record KL370852.1, on the reverse strand, counting down.
ATACAGGATTCTCATTGATTATCTCATTGATTCCTATTCCAAAATCACTGTGGATAAGATGAAGCCTGTGATCAGAGAAATTCTGCGAAGCGCTGTGTATCAGCTGAAATTCATGGACAGCGTGCCGGACAGCGCGGTGTGCAACGAAGCTGTGAAGCTGGCGCAGAGAAAGGGCTTCTATAATCTGAAGCCTTTTGTAAACGGAGTGCTCCGCACTGTAGCGAGAGAGCTCGGTAATTTCCAATATCCTCCGAGGGAGGAGAATTTAATCCGGTATCTGTCCGTCAAATATTCCATGCCGGAACAGCTTGTAATCCGCTGGCTGGGGGATTATGGAGAAGAAAAGACAGAGAAGATTTTGGCGGATTTTCTTACGGAGAAACCCTTGACCGTGCGCTGCCGTACCTACAGAAGCTCAAAGGAGGAAATCTGTCAGAGCCTTACGGATCAGGGCGTGGAGGTCAAGCCGGCTCCTTATCTGCCGTATGCTGTTGAGATTTCCGGCTTTAACCACATCCTTGCATTAGATGCGTTTATCAAAGGAAAAATCCAGGTTCAGGATGTGAGCTCTATGCTGGTGGCCGAGGTGGCTGCCCCTAAGCGTGGAGATTATGTGATTGACCTCTGTGCCGCGCCGGGCGGGAAAAGTCTGCATATCGGCGACAAGATGGAGGGCTACGGCACTGTGGATGCAAGAGATGTGAGCCAGTATAAGGTGGACCTTATTGAGGAGAACATCCAGCGTACCGGTTCCATCAACGTACAGGCCAAGGTCCAGGATGCGACTGTGTTCGATGTGGATTCTGAGTATAAAGCAGATATTGTGCTTGCAGATGTGCCATGTTCCGGTTACGGAGTGATCGGCAAGAAGCCGGACATCAAGTACCGCGCCACACCGCAGAAACAGGATGAGCTGGTGATTTTGCAGCGCACCATACTCGACCGGGCATCTGAATATGTGAAGTCCAGGGGGGCGCTGATATTCAGCACCTGTACCATTGCAAAAGAAGAAAATGAAGAAAATATGATGTGGTTTTTAAATAATTATCCATTCCGTCTGGAAAGCCTGGACCCATATCTTCCGGAGGAACTCCATTCGGAGACCACCAGACTCGGGTATCTGCAGCTTCTGCCCGGCGTACATAAGACCGACGGGTTCTTCATTGCAAAATTCAGAAGGAAATAAGTGAAAAATGAATATGACAGACATTAAGTCGATGAATATAGAGGAACTAAGCAGCCTGATGACACAACTAGGGGACAAGCCCTTTCGGGCAAAGCAGGTGTATAGCTGGCTTCATGAGCATCTTGTGACCTCTTATGATGAGATGACAAACCTCCCCAAAGCACTTAGAGAAAAGCTTTCCGCATATCCGATCACAGCGCTTCAGGTGGCAGATGTGCAGGTTTCCAAGCTGGACGGAACCAGGAAGTATCTGTTTTGTTTAAGTGACGGTAACGTAATCGAGAGTGTACTCATGCGCTATAAGCACGGGAATTCGGTGTGCATTTCCTCACAGGTAGGATGCCGTATGGGATGCCGCTTCTGTGCCTCCACCATCGGCGGGCTTACGAGAAATCTCATGGCCTCAGAAATGCTGGACCAGATATATCGGATTCAGGATATTACGGGAGAGCGTGTGTCCAATGTGGTGGTGATGGGAACCGGAGAGCCGTTGGACAATTACGATAATCTATTACGTTTTATCCATATCCTCTCAGCCGAGGGCGGGCTTCATATCAGCCAGCGGAATATCACTGTGTCCACCTGCGGGCTTGTGCCGCAGATACATGAGCTGGCTAAGGAGAAGCTCCAGATTACGCTGGCGTTGTCCCTGCATGCTCCAAACGATGCGAAGCGACAGGAACTTATGCCCATTGCCAGACGGTATAGTATGGACGAAGTGCTTGATGCGTGCCGTGATTATTTCGATAAAACAGGGCGCAGGATTACCTTCGAGTATAGCCTTGTGGCAGGAGTGAATGACAGTGACGAGGACGCGGCCGAGCTTTGCGGGCGCATCAGAGGAATGAACTGCCATGTAAATCTGATTCCCGTAAACCCAATCAAAGAGCGTTCTTTTGTGCGTTCTACACGGGAGGCTGTGGAGAATTTTAAAATAAAACTTGAAAAATGTGGGATAAATGGTACTATAAGAAGGGAAATGGGCAGCGATATTGACGGTGCCTGTGGGCAACTGAGAAAAAGTTATATGCAAAAAACAGAAAGCGAGAAGTGACATGAGGATATATTCAGCTACTGATGTAGGGCAGAAGCGGAAGATGAACCAGGATTACGTGTTCGTCTCGGAAAGCCCGGTAGGAAATCTTCCGAATCTGTTTGTAGTAGCGGATGGAATGGGCGGCCACAATGCCGGAGATTTCGCATCCTCCCATGCTGTTCAGAAGCTAGTAGACGAGATTCGGGAGGACGCGGATTTTAATCCTGTTAAGGTGATCCGTCATGCCATTGAGACTGCGAATACGGAAATAGTAGATCAGGCACAGAATGATGAAGGGCTCCGGGGAATGGGAACCACTATGGTAGTGGCGACGATTGTCGGACATTACGCCTATGTGGCAAACGTAGGGGACAGCCGCTTATACGTAATCCAGGAACAGATTCAACAGGTAACAAAAGACCACTCATTAGTGCAGGAGATGGTAAGGATGGGAGAAATCAATGCTGACGAAGCACGGAACCATCCTGACAAAAATATCATCACAAGGGCGCTGGGAGCTGAGAAAACCGTAGATATTGATTTTTTTGACATGAAGCTGGAACCGGGCTGCGTCATTTTAATGTGTTCAGACGGACTGAGTAACATGGTTGAGGACGGTAAGATGCAGGAGATCATTCTAGACCCGGATGCGGATCTTACACAGAAAGGTGAGTCACTGATGCGGGAAGCAAACCAGAACGGTGGTAAGGATAACATTGCAATTGTATTGATAGAACCATTCACAAATGAGGTGGAGAAATGTTAAAGACGGGAATGATCATAGCCGAGCGCTATGAGATATTAGGTAAAATCGGTACCGGTGGAATGGCGGACGTATATAAGGCAAAAGACCACAAGCTTAACCGTTACGTGGCAGTCAAGGTCCTGAAACCGGAATTTAGTGAGGATAAGACCTTTATCCGCAAATTCAGGAGTGAAGCACAGGCAGCGGCAGGGCTTACACACCCTAATATTGTCAATGTGTTCGATGTAGGAGACGATGAAGGCGTCAACTACATTGTCATGGAGCTCATCGAGGGCATCACTCTTAAGGAGTATATTTCTAAAAAAGGAAAGCTCTCCATCAAAGAGGCTACAAGTATTGCCATACAGGTGTCCATGGGCCTGGAAGCGGCGCACAGCCACGGGATTGTACACAGGGATGTGAAACCGCAGAATATCATAATTTCTACAGACGGTAAGGTTAAGGTGACGGACTTCGGGATAGCCAGGGCCGCATCCTCCAATACCATCAGCTCAAATGTCATGGGCTCTGTGCATTACAGCTCTCCGGAGCAGGTGCGCGGCGGCTACAGCGACGAGAAGAGTGATGTGTATTCACTTGGTATCACGCTCTATGAGATGGTGACCGGGAAGGTGCCTTTTGACGGAGATACCACCGTGGCGATCGCCATCAAGCATCTGCAGGAGGAGATGGTTCCTCCGAGCATCTATGCACCGGATCTGCCGTATAGTCTGGAGCAGATCATTGCAAAATGTACACAGAAGAGTGTAGACCGCCGTTATGGGCGTATGGAAGAAGTGATTGCGGATCTGAAGCATTCTCTCATCGATCCCCAGGGCGATTTTGTGAAGCTTTCCTCTGTGGACAATGACGCTAAAACCGTTGTGATTTCCGATGAGGAATTAGGTGAAATCAAGCATTCCCCCAAACAAGGAGCTAAGCCGAAGGTGGAGGCTCTTGAGGAGGAAGAGGTATATGATACAGATTATGATGATTCAGAGGATGAGGAGTACCAGCGTAAGCAGAGACAGAAGCAGCGTCGTCAGACCAGCCGCCGCAGAAAGAATAGGAGCGCCAGCCGGGCACTGACCATTGCAGCGCTTCTCGTGGGTGCAATTATCCTTGTTGTGTTGATTGTATTTATCGGACGTGCCTCCGGCCTTATCGGCGGAGACAAGGATCCGCAAGTCCCGCAGCAGGAGCAGCCCAAGGACGATACGGACGAGAGCCTGGTGGAGGTGCCGAATCTGGTGGGCAGAACTGAGGAAGAGGCAAGAGCGCTTACCAACGATGTGCATCTTGGCATCCAGATGATAGGTGAAGAGGCTTCTGACCAGGAGAAGGGAAGAATTTCCTCCCAGGATATTGAGCCTGGTACGAAGGTTCAGGCATACTCTACCCTTAAGTACTATATCAGCAAGGGCGCGCAGGAAGTAACCATACCTGATGTGGACAGCCGTACAGGTATTGAAGCACAGCAGATGCTTGAGGATATGGGACTGAAGGTGGAAGTACAGAAGGAATACAGCGAGCTCGATGAAGATGGATATCCTTTCGTGGACCCGGGCTATGCATATTATACTACCCCGGAGGCGGGTACTACTGCCAAATCCGGAGATACAGTTACCCTTGTGGTAAGCCGTGGTGTGGATTACGGCGACAGCGCGGAGGTTCCCAATGTAGTGGGAGTGGCTAAGGATGAGGCGCTGACGACCTTAGGTAAATTTATTGATATTAATATTGTGGAGCAGAGGAATCCTGATATTACCGCCGGTGAAGTGATTTCACAGGACCCGGAGGCAGGCAGTTATGCAGACCCGGATCTGCCCATGACGATTACAGTGAGTACAGGCGATCAGGAACCGGGAGCGCAGGCTCAGTCAGACAATGCGGCAGGTACGCAGACAACCGATAATGCAGCTGCAGCCCAGACAACAGACAATACTGCCGCTGCTGCAGGAGAAGTCTGGAAATGTACCCAGCGCCTGAATACTCCGGAGGGATACCGCAACGGACCTGTCCGTCTGGAACTGGTACAGAATGTAAACGGTCAGCCGTCTGCTTCCGTAGTACTCGAGGGGCAGCAGGTACAGTTCCCATACCAGCTCGACATCACAGGAGCGCCGGGTGTTGTGGACGGTACACTGTATCTGTCCGAGCAGATTGACGGAGAGTATGTGGAGCTTGGCCATTATCCGATTACTTTTAGTAAAGTATAAGCGGGCAGAGTGATATATGCGTGGAAAAATCATAAAAGGAATTGCCGGATTCTATTATATTTATGCGGAGGACGGCGAGATATATGAATGTAAGGCAAAGGGCATTTTCCGTAAGGACAACCAAAAGCCTCTGGTGGGGGATAACGTGGAGATTACGGTTCTTGACGAGAAGGAAAAGGAGGGAAACCTTACTGACATCCTTCCCCGGAAGAACTCCCTCATCCGGCCCGCGGTGGCCAATGTGGACCAGGCGTTTGTCATATTTGCCATGGAGGATCCCAAGCCGAACTTTATGCTGTTGGACCGCTTCCTCATAATGATGGAGCAGGAAGGCGTACCTGCGGTGGTGTGCTTTAACAAAAAGGACCTTGCTGCAGAGGAAGAATTGGAATATTTATATCATACGTATCAAAATTGCGGTTATCAGGTGATTCTTTCCAGTGCTCTTAAGGAGGAAGGTCTTGATGAGATCCGCGAGATATTAAAGGGAAAGACGACCGTTGTGGCCGGACCCTCCGGTGTGGGGAAATCTTCGCTTACCAACTGTCTGCAGGAGGATATCCAAATGGAGACAGGCGAGATCAGCAGGAAGCTTAAGCGGGGCCGTCATACGACCCGGCACTCCCAGGTGATTCCCATTGCGGAGGATACTTATCTGGTTGATACACCTGGTTTTTCCTCCCTCTATCTCACTGAGATGGAGGAGCAGGAGCTTAAGGACTACTTTCCTGAGTTTCGGAAATTCGAGGGCCAGTGCCGCTTCCAGGGCTGCCGCCACATTCATGAGCCCGGCTGTGCGGTCAAGGAAGCTTTGGAGAACCATGAGATTAGTACGCTCAGATATGAAGATTATCTGGGATTGTACGAAGAATTAAAAGAGAAAAGGAGATACTAAATATGTATCAGTTGTGCCCTTCCATCTTGTCGGCGGATTTTAACCGCCTGGGCGAACAGATCAAGATTTTGGAAAAAGAAGGTGTTGAATGGCTTCATATTGATGTGATGGACGGTGATTTTGTGCCGAGCATCTCTTTTGGTATGCCGGTGATCAAGTCTATCCGCAAGGAGTCGAAGATGTTCTTTGATGTGCACCTGATGGTGTCCGCGCCGGAACGCTATATCCAGGACTTTGTGGACAGCGGAGCAGATTCCATCACAGTACACGCTGAGGCGTGTGAGGATTTGGAGCGTGCGATTGAGCAGATACGTGACGCAGGTGTGCAGGCAGGCGTTTCCATCAAGCCGGCCACCCCGGTGAATGATATCAGCCATCTTCTGGACGATGTGGATACCGTGCTGGTGATGACTGTACAGCCTGGCTTTGGCGGCCAGAAATATCTGGACGAGTGTACAGAAAAAATCCAGGAGCTCCGTGAGCTGATCGAGAACGAAGGCCATCAGGTAAATATCCAGGTAGACGGCGGAATCAATGATGATACACTGGAAACAGTCATGAAGGCCGGAGCCAATCTTCTTGTGGCAGGTTCTTATGTATTTAACGGCGACCTGGCCTCCAATGTGAGACGGATCAAACAGAAAATTGCAGATATTAGTGAAGTAGTTGATTGAAGGTAACGGTTTAGAGATTCTGAACGGTTGCGATTGAGGAACAGCATGATCGATACAGTAGTAGTAAGCGGGGGCAATATCCAAACAGGTTTTGCCCTCGATTTTTTGGATAAAATAATGAAGAAAACGGGCAGGGAAAAGCTCTGCCTGATCGCGGCAGACAGAGGCCTGGAATTCTTTATGGAAACCGGACTTACACCGGATGCGGCGGTGGGAGATTTTGACAGTCTTTCCGCCAGTGGCCGTAAATATCTGGCAACATTGGAATCCGTACAGGTGAAGAGGCTGAAACCGGAAAAGGATGATTCTGACACACAGTCTGCGGTCGACCTGGCTCTGGAAATGGGCGCACGGGAGATTCTTCTTTTGGGCGCGCTGGGCAGCCGGGTGGATCATGTGCTGGCAAACCTTGGTCTTTTAACAATGGGAAAAGAACGGGGAGCTGACATATCCATACTGGATGCCAACAATTATATACGTCTTATAAAGAGCGGCACAGAGCTTAGAAAAAATGAGCAGTTCGGCCGGTTCGTGTCCTTCTTCCCGGTGGGCGGCGATGTGCCCGGACTTGTGCTGGAAGGCTTTAAATACCCGCTTAACGGACATTATCTCACAGTTTCCGACAGCGGACTTACCGTGAGCAACGAGATTATCGCAGAAAAAGCGAAAGTGAGCTTTGAAAAAGGAAGCCTGCTCATGATCATGTCCAGGGATTAAGCGCACACGCAAGGGATGCTTGCTTATAGAAATTGGTTATGGTAAAATATTTGGAAGAAATTGTAGAAAGAAAGGGACTTGCTATGAAGCTCGGAATCGTAGGATTACCAAATGTAGGAAAGAGTACACTGTTTAATTCACTGACAAAGGCAGGGGCGGAATCAGCCAACTATCCGTTCTGTACCATTGATCCCAATGTGGGCGTGGTGACAGTACCGGATGAGAGACTGAAACTTTTGGGGGATTTTTATAACTCAAAAAAAGTAACCCCGGCAGTGATCGAGTTTGTAGATATTGCAGGCTTAGTAAAAGGAGCGTCCAAGGGCGAGGGGCTGGGAAACCAGTTTTTGGCAAACATCCGTGAAGTGGATGCCATTGTACATGTGGTTCGCTGCTTTGAGGATTCCAACGTGGTTCATGTGGACGGCGAGATCGATCCGCTGCGTGACATTGAAACAATTAATCTGGAGTTGATTTTCTCAGACCTGGAGATTCTGGAGAGAAGAATTGCCAAGGTTACCAAAACAGCCCGCATGGATAAGGACGCTGCCAAAGAGCTTGATTTTCTTGGTAAAGTCAAGGCACACCTGGAGGATGGCCGCATGGCGATCACCATGGAGCTTGCCAATGAGGATGAGGAAGCCCTGATGGGAACCTACAATCTGCTCACCTGGAAGCCGGTGATTTACGCAGCGAATGTAGCGGAGGATGATCTGGCAGATGACGGAGAATCTAATGCCTATGTGCAGGAGGTCCGCAAGTTCGCCCAGGAGCAGAACAGTGAGATCTTTGTCATCTGCGCGCAGATTGAGCAGGAGATTGCAGAGCTTGACGACGATGAGAAGAAAATGTTCCTGGAGGACCTGGGCCTTAAGGAGTCAGGACTTGAGAAGCTGGTGAAAGCAAGCTATCACCTTCTGGGACTTATGAGCTTCCTTACCTCCGGCGAGGACGAGACACGTGCCTGGACCATCAAAATAGGTACGAAAGCGCCGCAGGCAGCAGGTAAGATCCACACAGATTTTGAGAGAGGTTTTATCAAAGCAGAAGTTGTCAATTACCGGGACCTTCTGGACTGCGGTTCCTACGCAGGCGCCAGAGAAAAGGGACTGGTGCGTATGGAAGGTAAAGAGTACGTTGTGCAGGACGGCGATGTGATTTTATTCCGCTTCAACGTATAAAACAGGTGTTTTATGGATATGTCGATTCGTTTCCCACACTTGGGACTGGAACTGGATTATGTTGGGAAATCCCTCCACATTTTTGGGTTTGAAATCACCATATACGGAATCCTCATTGCAGTGGGAATGCTTCTTGGCATAGCCTTTGTGGTGCTGGAGGCCAAGCGGCGCAACCAGAATCAGGACATGTACCTTGACATGGTGATCCTGTCACTGGTGGCGGCGGTGATCGGCGCCCGTCTTTACTATGTGGCGTTTTCCTGGAGTCTATACAAAGGGAATATTTTGCAGATTTTTAATACCAGAAGCGGTGGAATGGCTTTGTACGGCGGGATTTTAGGAGGTGTGCTGGCCGCAGTTCTATTCTGCCGCATTAAAAAGGCAAACTTCTGGCAGATGGCAGATACTGCCAGTATGGGAATCCTCATTGGCCAGATAATAGGAAGGTGGGGAAACTTCTTTAACAGAGAGTCCTTCGGAGAATATACGGACAGCCTTTTCGCCATGCAGCTTCCGCTTTCCGCTGTGCGGGCCAGCGAGGTCACCACACAGATGCGGGAAAACCTGGTCACCATTGACGGAATTTCCTACATCCAGGTGCATCCAGCATTCCTTTACGAGAGTCTCTGGTGCCTGCTTTTATTCCTACTTCTTCTGGCGTGGCGGCGGAGAAAACGATTCCAGGGCGAGCTCTTCATGCGTTACCTGGCCGGATACGGATTCGGACGCTTTTTCATCGAATGGCTGCGCACCGACCAGCTCACATTCCCAGGCACCAAAATTGCGGTTTCCCAAATCGTATCCGCACTGCTCTTCATCATCTTCGGCGTCACTGTATTCGTCCGCCGTGCCATGGTGAAAAAACGTGCAGAACTACGAAAACGCAGGAGAGAGGAAACCTATGAAGCAGAGGAAAAAGCCGCCCGGGAGATGGACCTTGCCGATGAAGCCGCACAGCATATGGAACCTGCCGGCGAAAACATGCAGGAGTCACGACTTAATACTCAAGACCTGCAGCAGGATTCCATGCAGGCCGAAGAACAGTTGGATACACCGGAAGGTCAACAGAGCGAAATTTCCAAACAAAACAACCCCGACATCCAAGACCCAGCACAGAAAAATGCAGAAGCCTGGAAGCCTCACGAAACAGATGAGTGGAACCAAGATGCCGCCCATACCGACGATGCCTGGCGTGCAACACGTGCAGAGCGCACCACAAATGCAAACCCCACATCAGACTCGGAAAGCACAGAAGAACCGCACGCCTCAGATAAACCAGGAACTGCAGAGCACCCGGAATCTGCCGAGGACGAATGGTATATGCGCCCCCGTCAGCGGTGGGGACGAGTGGAGGATATTACATCCGAAGAATATTCGGCGGCGGATTTTATATTTAAGAATCCAAAAAACCCGAAAGAGACTGGACAGCAGAATACGGACCAGACAAGATTTACAGAAGAATCTGACTCTGAGCCAAAAGCTTGACAAACTCATTTCGCGTTTTCAAGAACTTGCTTAGGAAAAACGTACATGTCTGTTACAGCAGATTATAATAAAACGCCTATAGGCGGGAAACACATTGCAAATGCGGTGTGTTTCCCGCCTTGTTTTTTATCTTAAAAGAAAGTACTCCAATATCTTCTACCAGTCTCCAACAAAAGTCCTATATAACAACTATCCAACACCCTCCCGGCGAAAACGCACATCACCAACCGAGGGGTGCAAACGTAGAGGCAGGCGAGGAGATGGGGATTGGGGGTGGGGCAGGCTATGTGTGTGGGCGGCAGTTTTGCGAAAGCGCCCCTGAAAATCCATTGTCTACTAAGACTTAGGCGCGAACGCTCTTCGTGAGCGCCTTAGTCGCAGTTGACAATTAGTTGAAGGGAAGCGTGCAACTGCCGCCCACACACATAGCCTGCCCCACCCCCAATCCCCATCTCCTCGCCGTTCAACAACTTTGCGGGGTCCCATCCAACATTTGGTAAATTAAAAAAATCTTTCATTCCCACTTGTATTTTCATCCTAAATGGTTTAGAATAACACATAAGTGGTAGAAAGTGGAGATTAGTGGTGGCGAATGGAGGGAAAGTGGCAGACAAGACCATTTGCATCCACGGAGTACGAAGGGGAGATTCGTACTCCAGGAGAGTAGGTGAGTTCACATGTTCATGGGAGAATACAATCACACGATCGACGCGAAGGGGCGTCTGATTATCCCCTCTAAATTCAGGGAACTCTTAGGGGAAGAGTTTGTCCTGACTAAAGGGCTTGATGGTTGTCTTTCCATTTATCCTATGGACGAATGGACAGCCTTTGAAGAGAAACTCAGAGCATTACCACTTACAAACAAAAACGCAAGAACCTTCTCACGATTCTTTGTGGCAGGTGCTACGACCTGTGAACTGGACAAGCAGGGGAGAATCCTCGTACCTCAGACGTTACGGGAATTCGCTGGTCTGGATAAGGATGTAGTGTTGACGGGTAACCTGAACCGGATTGAAGTCTGGAGCAAAGAGAAGTGGAGCGAGAACTGCAATTATGACGATATGGATAGTATTGCAGAGGGTATGCAAGACATGGGAATCGTCATCTGAGCATTACGCTAAGTCAGATCCAACAGGAGACGGATATGGAATTCAAACACAAATCTGTATTACTGGAAGAAACCATTGAGGGCTTAAGGGTAAAGCCCGAGGGAATCTACGTGGACGGTACTTTAGGAGGAGCGGGACATGCCGTAGAGGTATGTAAGAAACTTTCTGCCAAGGGGAGATTTATTGGCATAGATCAAGACCAAGATGCAATAATTGCTGCGAGTGAACGGCTTGCTGCCTATGAACAGGCAGCAATCATTCGCAGCAATTATTGTTACATGGCACAAGAATTGAGAAACCGTGGAATCCATAAAGTAGACGGGATTCTCCTGGATTTGGGAGTATCTTCCTATCAGCTTGACAATGAGCAGCGCGGTTTTACCTACCGCACAGATGCGCCGCTAGATATGCGCATGGACCAGAGGCAGAGCCTCACAGCCGGAGATATTGTAAACGGCTACGAAGAAAAAGAATTATACCGTATCATCCGTGATTACGGAGAAGATAAATTTGCAAAAAATATTGCGAAGCATATCGTGGCTGCCAGAGCGCAGTCACCCATTCAGACAACAGGGGAGCTGACAGAGATTATCCGCAGAGCCATTCCGATGAAGATACAGGCAGCGGGCGGCCATCCGGCCAAACGTACTTTTCAGGCCATCCGTATCGAACTGAACCGGGAGCTTGATGTGCTGCGGGAATCCTTGGATGGAATGATTGATATGCTGGACGACGGAGGCAGGATTTGCATTATCACCTTCCACTCGCTGGAGGACCGGATTGTAAAAACTATATTCCGGAAAAATGAAAATCCCTGTACCTGTCCGCCGGATTTTCCGGTTTGCGTATGCGGGAAGAAGCCGAAGGGGAAAGTGATCACCAGAAAGCCGATTCTTCCAAGCAAAGAGGAGATGGAGGAAAACCCACGCTCCAAAAGCGCAAAGCTGAGAATTTTCGAGAGAACTTTGTGATTCACAATGGAAGTTTGGTATAAACGCTGTACGTAAGTGCAGTACAGCCGGCTTTCATGACAGTTATAAAAGGGGCAGAAAATGGCGAAGACAAACAGGACGACTACAGCCAGAAGAAATACAAATACCGCCAGAGTCAACAAGGGGATGTATGTTGAAGGAAATACAGCCAGGAGACTGCAGGAGCTTCCTGAGAGGAGGAATTACCGCCAGCAGCCGCCGGCCAGGAGGAACCGCGCAGTACAGCAGCAGACACGCGAAGCTGCAGTCAGAAGCCGCCAGGTAAGCAAAGAAGCCCGGAAAAACAGGGAAAAAGCCATGGGCATGAGTCCGGGATTTGTTGTATTTTTGGCAGTGATATCCGTAGCTATACTTTTTTGCTGTATTAATTATCTGCAGCTCAAATCGCAGATTACAGGGAAAATGAAGAATGTAGCTACACTGGAATCGGAACTTACCCAGCTTCGGGAGGACAATGACGCTTATTACAGCCAGGTCACTTCCAATGTGGACCTCCGTTCCATTAAAAAAATCGCCATCGGCCGTTTGGGTATGAAATATCCGACAGATGAGCAGACTATTACCTATAGCACAGAAGGCGGGAGCTATGTAAGACAGTACCAGGATGTTCCGGATGTAAAAAGCAGGTGATTAATTGGGCAATACAAGAAAGAGAATTAAAAGAAAACCAAAGAGAAAAATAAATTATCAGATGAGAAAAAAGCTAGTGATACTGTTCGGAACAGTATTATTAGCTTTAGTTGGCTTGACGGCAAGAATTACTTACATCAATGCCACCAGTGGGAATAAATATAAAAAACAGGTATTAAGCCAGGCGCAGCAGCGGTATGAGAGCCGGGTGCTTCCTGCCAAGCGGGGCGATATCTATGACCGCAACGGCAATCTTCTGGCTACCAGTAATAAGGTTTACAATGTGATACTCGACTGTAAGGCTGTGAATTCTCTCGAGGATTATGTGGAGCCTACAGTCCGCGCGCTGGTGGAGGTCCTCGGCCTGGATGAAGACGACATACGGACCCGCTTGAGCTCCGACAGCACGAAGAACAGCCAGTATCAGATATTGAAGAAGCAACTCTCCATGGATGATAAGAAAGCATTTGAGGCATATGTGACCATCCCTGAGGATACAGATCTCACAGACGCACAGATTAAAGAGCGGAACAATGTAAAGGGCGTGTGGTTTGAGGAAGATTATCTCCGCATATATCCTTTCAATGAGACTGCGTGCGATACCATCGGCTTTACCTTTGACAGAGACGTGGCTGACTGGGGACTTGAGGGATATTATAACAGTACGCTTACAGGTGTGGACGGCAGACAGTACGGATATTTTAATAATAATTCCGATGTAGAGCAGACCATTATTGAGCCGGTAAACGGCAGAAGTATAGAGACAACGATCGACATCGGTGCCCAGCAGATTGTTGAGAAATATGTAAACGGCTTCAACGAGCTGATGGGTGCTAAGAATATAGGCGTCATCGTGGAGGATCCCTCGACAGGTGAGATTATTGCCATGGACGGCGGTGACCGCTATGATCTGAACAATCCCCGCGATATGTCCAATGTGCATACCGAAGAGGAAATCAAGGAAATGAACGATGCGGAGACTGTGGATGCGCTCAATGCAATGTGGAGTAATTACTGCATCACGGATGCTTACGAGCCAGGTTCCACGGTAAAGCCTATTGTTATGGCATCCGCACTGGAGAAGGGAAGTATTTCTTCCTCTGATAACTTTGTGTGTGATGGTTTCCAAAATTTCGGTGCAGAAGGCAGCATCACGACCATCAAATGTGCCGCGTATCCTGATGCTCACGGAACAGAAACCTTGGCTGAGGTCATTGCCAATTCCTGCAATGACGGTATGATGCAGATTGCGGCGAAAATGGGCAACGAGCAGTTTATCAAAACTCAGAGTTTGTTTAATTTTGGAACCAGGACCGGCATTGACCTTCCGAATGAGGGCGCAGGTATCATCCATACAACCGATACCATGGGTGAGACAGAGCTTGCCTGCTCTGCATTCGGACAGGGTTTTACCTGTACGATGATTCAGGAAATAAACGCTATGTGTTCTGTCATTAACGGAGGTTATTATTACCAGCCGCATTTCGTGACAAGTATTAAGGACAGCAGCGGCGGAATAATTAAAAACGTTACCCCTACGCTCCTTAAGCAGACCATCTCCGCCAGTATTTCTGCAGATATTCGCAGTTACATGGAGTTGAGTGTGCAGCAGGGTACCAGCCGCCATTCCAAGGTCCTGGGCTACAGCTCCGGCGGTAAGACTGGTACAGCGGAAAAGCTGCCGCGAGGCAATCATAAATACCTGGTATCTTTCATTGGCTTTGCGCCGGTAGCGAATCCCCAGGTAGTCATTTACGTGGTAGTGGATGAACCTAACACAGAGGATCAGGCAGACAGTAAATTCCCGCAGTATATCGCTCAGGCAATTATGAACGAGCTTCTACCTTATCTGAACATTGCTCCCGATGAAGTAGGAGAGGACGGCTATGTGCCGGAGACAGAGATATGGGAAAACTTCAACGGCCACTTAAAGAGTACTTCCGGCGCGGATGTGGACGAGGAAGGAAATCTGGTGGACGGCGAAGGCAACCGCATTGACCTTGAAGGCAATCGTATCGACGAGAGTGGATATCTTCTGAACGAAAACGGTGATTACGTTCTTGACGAGAACGGCGAATATATCATGTCACAGAATATCGGTGCTGCCGGAGCCCAAGGTTCGGACGACCTCCCGGAGGCTGTGTCCAATCCAAGCGCCCCCGGTCCGCTGGAGGATGATTCAGACCCCATCCAGGGCAATGACATGGAAAGCGAAGGACTTACCAACGAGGAAGCCGGACTGGAATAAGAAACCATAAGCATACCCCCGCAGATAAAGGTCATATATTACTATGACAATCTCTGCGGGGTTTTTTATGAAAAAAAATAAGACATTCCACAAGAAAAAGGTGTGGGTGGTTTTTCTCTGCTGCACCGTCCTGCTGCTGGGGCTGATCGGCAGGCTGGTATATCTCATGGGTTTCCGCTCTGACTACTATTATGAAAAGGCGACGGATCTCCACGAGAGGGAGAGGGACATCAAGGCTGCCCGGGGACAGATCATCGATGCGGGCGGCAAGGTGCTGGCGGCAAATAAGACGGTGTGTACCATCTCGGTCATCCATAGTCAGGTCAAGGACCCGGAAAAGGTGATTTCCGTGCTTACAAAAGAACTGGAAATGGATGAGGCTGCAGTACGGAAAAGAGTGGAAAAGGTTTCTTCCATTGAGCGCATCAAGACAAACGTGGAAAAGAGTGTTGGCGATACCATCCGAGATTATGAGCTTCCGGGTGTGAAGGTGGACGAGGATTACAAGCGTTATTATCCCTTTGATTCTCTTGCCTCCAAGGTGCTGGGTTTTACGGGTGGCGACAATCAGGGCATTATCGGCCTGGAAGTCAAGTATGAAGATATTTTAAGCGGTACACCCGGTAAAATACTGACTACCACGGATGCCCGCGGTGTGGAAATTGACGAGATTGGAGAGAGCCGTATCGACCCGGTGGCAGGTGACAATCTGCAGATCAGTCTGGATATCAATATCCAGGAGTTCGTCCAGCAGGCAGCCTTAAAGGTGATGGAGGAAAAGCAGGCAGACCGTGTGTCCATCCTTCTCATGAATCCACAGAACGGAGAAATCTATGCGTGTGTCAATGTGCCGGAGTTTAATCTCAATGAACCATTTACACTTAACACGGAGGAGGACACCTCGGGTCTGGACCAAAAACAAAAGCAGGACCTTCTGAACCAGATGTGGAGGAATCCCTGCCTCAATGATACGTATGAGCCGGGCTCCACCTTTAAGATCATCACTATGTCCGCAGGGCTTGAGGAGGGCGTGGTTTCTCTGAACGACAACTTCTACTGCCCGGGTTACAAGGTGGTGGATGACAGGCGAATCCACTGCGCGAACCGAAACGGACACGGTGCGGAGGATTTCCTCAAAGGCGCGGAAAATTCCTGCAACCCTGTGTTTATTGAGGTGGGACTCCGCCTTGGCGTAGACAATTACTATAAATATTTCCAGCAGTTCGGACTTATGAAGAAAACAGGTGTGGACCTGCCCGGCGAGGCGGGGACCATCATGCACAAAAAGGATAATATGGGGGATGTGGAGCTGGCGACGGTTTCCTTTGGCCAGTCCTTCCAGATCACGCCCATCCAGCTTGCCACCACGGTAAGCTCTCTCATCAACGGGGGGAACCGGGTGACGCCCCACTTTGGCGTGACGGTGCAGAGTCCGGACGGGACCTATGTGAAAAAGCTGGAATATCCGGTGGAAACAGGAATTGTATCAGAGAAGACCTCGGAGACGGTGCGCTACATTCTGGAGCATGTGGTGTCTGAGGGCTCGGGGAAGAATGCCAAGATTGAAGGCTACACTATCGGGGGCAAGACCGCTACCTCCCAGACCCTGCCGAGAAGCGCCAACCGCTATATTTCCTCCTTCCTGGGTTTTGCTCCGGCGGAGGATCCCAAGGTGCTGGCCTTGTGCATTATCCACAATCCCCAGGGCGTGTATTACGGGGGCACCATTGCCGCTCCGGTGGTCCGCAGCATCTTCGCCAATGTTCTGCCGTACCTGGGAATCGAGAAAACAGCGGAGCCGGAAAATGTGACTCCCACGCCTCAGCTTTGACGATTAAATTAATTTTTAAAAAAAACCTCCCACTTTATGTGGGATTGCGAGATAATAAAACTGACCAAAGGATTATTTCTTCGCAACCGCATAAAGAAAGGAGGTTTTTATCATGAAAACAAAAGCAAAGGTAACCAGAAAAGATACAAGGGAACACCTGGCCCAGTTTCATCTGGCATGCGAACTGGTAAAGGTGATCCGCCACTATTTCCCCGGACTCCTGTCCATGTTGAAACGACTGGATGACCCACGCCACCAGAGTTATATCACTTACGAG
>JNKJ01000011.1 GCA_000702025.1 Blautia schinkii DSM 10518 | reverse complement strand
GAAAAACTGTGTTTATAGTTTTTCCTGCTGTTCTTTTTTGAAAAGTTATACACCAGATTTTGGTTTTTGAAATCCATTTATCAAGTTTTGCAGCTTATATGAATGCTTTTCCAATTATAAAACGGATACTTATCCACAGTCAGATTGACGAAAGTATGATCTCTGGCCATTCGCTTTTTTTCTATGTTTCTGTTATACTTTTTCACAGGAAAGAGAGGATTTCTTATGGACATCGATTTAAAAGAAGAGCTTAGAAAACGGGATGAACTTCTTGCTGGCTATCTCAGGCAGATTGAGATCCAGGAGGAATTTATCCGGAAACAGAAAGAAATGATCGAATTCCTGGAAGATCATATTTCAAAGATCACAGACATTATCAGCGGCTTTTGATCACAACTGCACTGGAGGGAAATGTATGTCGGATGCTTATGATCACATCACGCTCATGTGCCGGCTGAAAGCCACACAGGCAAAGAATAAAGAACTGGAATCCGGTGAGAGATATATGGAACTGAAAGAACTCCACCAAAAGGATCGCAGGACCTATGAACATAAGATCCTGAAACTGCAGGCTGAGGCAGCGGATGCCCATAAAGAAACGATCCGGGTCCGCAATTACTGGTTTCAGGTACTTGAGGATATGCTCCTGGAATTTGAAGCGGTGCAGAAAAAAGCCGGCCGGAAACTCCAGGAGATGGAAGAGCGCGCCCTTCGTGCTGAAAGACAAAGAGATGATGCCTTAGATAAAGTAAAAGAACTCCGCCTTCAGTTTTATGAAACAGCAGCCAGACTGGAAGAAGAACAGGGAAAGAATCTGAAACTTCGTGCACAGATCAACCGTGATCATGAAAACTCTTCTATTCCTTCTTCAAAAGCCATCCGACGGAAGAAGATCACAAACGGCAGGGAAAAAACGGGCAGAAGACCTGGCGGACAGCCTGGTCATAAGGGGCACAGCCGAAAAAAGCAGGAGCTCACACAACCGGCTATCCTTCTGCCGCCACCGAAAGAGGCGCTTGAGGACTGCGCTTTTAAAAAGACTGCAAGAACAATCATAAAACAGCGGATAAGCATCCGTATGGTCCTGGATGTAACGGAATACCATGCAGATGTTTATTATAACAGCCAGACGGGGGAGCGTGTACATGCTGCATTTCCGGATGGCGTTACCGATGATGTGAATTATGATGGCAGCATCCGGGCATTTCTGTTCCTTCTGAATAACGACTGCTGTACCTCTATTGATAAAAGCAGAAAGTTCCTGTCAGATCTCACAGGTGGAAAACTGAACATTTCCAAGGGCATGATAAGTAAACTCAGCAGGGAGTTTGCTTTAAAAACTGAGTCTGAACGAAAGTCTGCCTATGCAGATATGCTGCTTTCCCCGGTCATGCATACAGATTGTACAAATGCAAGGGAGAATGGAAAAAGCCGCCAGGTATATATATGTGCAACACCAGATGGAAAAGCCCTCTATTTTGCCCGTGAGAAAAAAGGGCATGAAGGAGTAAAAGGTACTGTCACAGAGGATTATCAGGGGATCCTTGTCCATGACCATGATATCACCTTTTATAAGTATGGGGCAGACCATCAGGAATGTCTTGCCCATGTACTGCGCTACCTGAAAGACAGTATCGACAATGAACCGGACCGTACCTGGAACAAAGAAATGCATTCACTGATACAGGAAATGATCCATTTCCGGAAAGGATTCCAGCCGCCCCGGGAGCCAGATCCCCAAAAGGTTTCCGAATTTGAAAAAAGATATGATGAGATACTGGAAACCGCCCGAAAGGAATATGAGGACATACCGGCAAATGCTTATTATAGAGACGGATATAATTTATTCCTGAGAATGGAGAAATATAAGCAGGCTCATTTGCTGTTCCTGCATGACTCCAGAGTACCTGCCACGAATAATGAAGCCGAACGGCTTCTGAGGAATTATAAGCGAAAACAGGCGCAGGCCGTGACATTTAGGAGTTTCGAAAGCATCGAGCATCTCTGTAAATGCATGAGCATGCTTGTTTTGATGCGCCTGGAAGACCCGGCAGATATATTTGACAGAGTATCCAGGATATTTGGATAAAGAAAACCGATGGATCTGACTGTTATCAGTCTACACCATCGGTTTATTTAAGTCCAGTTAGCCCCTGAACAGTAACAGTAAGACACCTCTTAAACTGGCTGGCATAAAAAATATATTGACAGAAACTAACGAATGGTAGTATGATGAGAAATGAAAGGTGGTGTTGTGATGAACAGTAAGGAAACGATATTTCAGGCGACTTTAGAACTAGCTTCGGAAAAAGGATTAGGGAATGTCTCTTTATCTCAGATAGCTAAAAAAGTCGGAATACAAAAGCCGAGCCTGTACAGTCATTTTAGATCAAAGGAAGAATTGATTGACGGTTTGTATCAGTATCTGCGGGAAAGTGCTTCGAAAGTAAACGGGAATGCCTCGGTTGATTACGGAAAATTAGTAGAGGGACAAAATGCCTATGATGTTTTAATCCGTGCAGTGGAGTCTTATAGCCGTATAAACGCAGATAAAAATATGCGAATGTTCTATAGGTTTATAATGTCTGAAAGAGTTTTCAATAAAGAAGCGGCAAAAATCATGGTTACGGAAACCGAAAAGATGGTGCTTGCCACCAAACAGCTTTTTTATGCCATGCAGGTTCATAAGGTAATGGAATTCGATAATGTAGATATGGCAGCGACTTTATTTGCTATGGCTGTTCATTCTCTGCTTGATTATCAAATCGATAAGGAGTTCACAGAAAGCGCTGACACATCACAGCAGGTTGCAGCCTTCATTGATTATTTCTGTAAAAAGTATGAGGTGAATTTGAAATGAAAAAATCTTTAATTCAATGGTTGGGGTTATTGGGTGTAATAAGCTTGTTATCCTATACCGCAGCCGTGGTGTTTGCCCCTCTTGCATATCCCGGCTATAACTGGATGGCCCAGGCTGTAAGTGATTTAATGGCAGAAAATTCACCGTCTAAAATGCTGTGGAACCAGCTTGCTTCTCCCTATGGGGCGTGCGGTATAGTTTCTATTATGATGGTCTGTGTATTCGTACAAGGCAGGTTAAATAAAACACTTCGGCAAGGTATTTACCTATTCGCTATAATGTATTGGATT
The DNA here is from genome assembly GCA_000702025.1 of Blautia schinkii DSM 10518. Lineage (GTDB taxonomy): Bacteria > Bacillota > Clostridia > Lachnospirales > Lachnospiraceae > Blautia_A > Blautia_A schinkii. Next base: position 275,973 of record JNKJ01000011.1, on the reverse strand, counting down.
TCCAGTGTGGGTTACGGTATGTTCCCTCTTTCGGACAGCGGTTATGCAGGGACTTTTCAGGATTTTATGCACACCTATGTTGTGACGGTGCTTGTTGTGCTGATTTCCATTATTTCGTTGATTTTGTTTATGGCAGGCGGTTTTAGAGATAAGCAGTATAAATCTCTTGCTATATGGGCAACTGTGACATTGCTGTTGATGTTCGCGGGAGCAATCGGCGTAGGTATTGTACCTAAAGAATACTTTGGTATTGCAGAGCGCTTTAGTTTGTTTGCCGCAACGGGGTTTAATGCGGTACTTGGAATATATCTGTTTCGAGGTTTTCGATTTACAAGTTCGGACATGGTGAAGAAATGAAGAAGCAGTTTTTGGGATTTATGTCAAGTATATTTGTTTGAAATAGATGATAATAAATGAACGATTTGTGCGGGCGTGATATAATGGGAGTACAAAACATGAGAAATAAGGAAAATTATCAGATGATTATACGAGGGAGGGATATGATGAAAAAGAAGATTTTGTCCGTACTGCTGTGTATGGGGCTTATGGTGCAAGGTATGTTCGGCGCTCTTGATGTGAGCGCGGATGTTCAAGCGGAGGATTTGATGCAGGAGGTGCAGGCCGGGGAGGTTGGCACGGACGCTGATACTACCGCGGGAAATGCTGCTGTGTCGGATTTCTCTGTCAGATTGTTGCAGAAATGCATGGAAGATGGAGAAAACAGCTTGATTTCTCCGGTATCTGTGCTATATGCTCTCGCAATGACAGCTAATGGAGCTAAGGGCAATACACTCTCACAGATGGGGGAAACGCTTGGAATGCCGGTTTCCGGGTTTAATGATTATTTTTATGCATATATGGCATCTCTCTCTGCAGAAGAAAAATGTAAGCTGTTATTTGCAAATTCTATTTGGTTTAAGGATGTCGGTACATTTCAGGTAAATCCTGATTTCTTGCAGGTAAACGCGGATTATTATAATGCGTCATTATACAAAGCGCCTTTTGACGAAGCTACAAAGGACGATATTAATGCATGGGTGAGTGAGCATACAGACAGTATGATAGAAGAAATCATTGATGAAATCCCGGATGCAGTGGTAATGTACTTGATCAATGCGGTCTGCTTTGACGCACAATGGGAGGAACCCTACCTGGAGTCAGAGCAGGGAAAAGGAACCTTTACCCTGGAGGACGGACAGACCCGTGAGGCAGATTTCATGTATTCGACAGAATCAACATATCTGAAGGATGACATGGCAGAAGGCTTTCTCAAATATTATGCGGATAAAAAATATGCATTTGCCGCTCTTTTGCCGGATGAAGGTACGAGTGTAAAAGAATACGTGGATTCTCTTACCGGAGAACACCTAACCCAACTACTTGCGAATGCTGAACAAACAGCAGTTGATGCGGCCATTCCAAAATTCAGCAGTGAATACGATGTAAACATGAATGAAGTACTTAAACAAATGGGAATAACCGATGCATTTGACAAAGCAAAGGCAGATTTATCCGGAATCGGGCAAAGCTCAGAAGGACAATTATATATCAGCCGCGTGCTGCACAAAACCTTCATTGACGTAGACGAGCAAGGCACCAAAGCCGGAGCATCCACTGCCGTGGAGATTGCCGTAGAATCAGCCATGCTTTCAGAAAAACAGATATATCTGGACAGACCATTCGTCTATATGATTATAGACTGCGAAACAAATACACCTATATTCACCGGCACTATGATGGATATACAGAAGTAAAAAGATAAAAATAGAACAATATAGATAGAATTTTCCGGTGAAAACAACAATCTCTACAAAGGGGCGGGAACGTAGTGGAAGGTGCGAGGTGGGAATTTGGGGGCGGAGAAGTGGCACTGTCGATGTCAGGCAATTTGCGGAAGCGCGCCTGAAAATCCATCGGTTACGGAGACTTAGCCGCGAATGCTCTTCATGAGCGGCTTAGTCGCAGTTACCGATTAGTTGAAGGGAAGCGAGCATTGCCTGACATCGACAGTGCCACTTCTCCGCCCCCAAATTCCCACCTCGCACCGTTCAACCACCTTCCGGGGCCCCCTTTCCCTCCACTTTTCTCAGAACGTAGAATGAAACAGCTCCTCCAATTCCACACTTAACCTCCCAATATTCTCCTGCAATGTTTTCAACGACTCATCGCTCTGCCCATTCTCATTAACAGCATTGGCCAGGAGCTCAATCTCATCTGACAATCTATTGATATAATCTCTCAGTACATACGTACAGTCATTTACCGTCGCCTCCCCGCGCACAATATCCTCTGCCAACGCCTGACAGGTCGGCGCACCGCAGGAACCGCAGTCCAGCCCCGGGAAACGCTTGGTAAGCTCCTCCACAGTTTTCATCATGTGCAGACTCTCTTTAAAAGTGCTGCCCAAACGGAACACCGGCTCATACTCTACAAGGCTGTCCCATTTCACCCGCACATCCGGATAAGAATCCAGATGGCTCTGCGTCACAGGAAGATACCGGAGTATCCGCTTCGTTTTGCTCTCCGCCACATAAGCGTTTTCTACAGTTAAAACTCCACCTACACATCCTCCATTGCAGGCATTTAACTCGATAAACTTAAGGCCATGTATCTTTTCATCCTCCAAACCCTCAAGCACACGCAGCACGTTCACAATACCGTCCGCGGCCAGATAACTATCCGTAATGATACCTGCCGCCTCCCCGCCGCTGTTTCCCCAGCCGATTCCGATACGGCCTGAGGCAGAGAGAGGAGTGAGGGAATTTTCATCGTGTGTCATATGGGGCAGGAGCAGAGGATAAACCTCCTTAATGGCAACCACATTGTCAATCTGGCTTTTTTTGATTCCCAACGGCGCTTTCACATAGGACACCTTAGAGGGGCAGGGGGAGATAAAAATAATACCGATATCTTCTGAGGCAAGCCCTGTTTTCTCCATGGCGCGCTTTCTGGCGATTTCCGCGGCCACCTCCACAGGCGGCTTGAAGGGCAGAAGCTTGGGAATGAGCGACGGGAATTTCACCCGAACGAGACGCACGATGGATGGACACGCAGTACTGATAAACGGCGCTTCCTCCTCATGTGCCTCGATATAGGCTCTGGAAGCCTCGGACACAAGCTCTGCTGCCGCACTCACCTCGAACACATCATCAAACCCCAGCTTCAGAAGCGCATTGAGCACGATATCCACATTGGTGAGGTTGTTGTATTGTGCGTAAAGCGACGGTGCGGGCAGCGCCACAGTATATTTGAAATTATTGATCACATTCAGGGAATCATAGTCCGGTATTTTCGCATGGTGCGGACAGTAGCGGATGCAGCGCCCGCAGTCAATACAGAACTTGTCTGTGATATGCGCCTTGCCGTTATGTACACGGATTGCCTGGGTAGGGCAGTGCTTGATACAGTTGATGCACCCCCGGCAAGCGTCTTCGTCGAGACGGACGGAGCGGATAAATTTGTTCATGAGCAGCCTCCTTACATATGTATAAGCATGGTGACGGTCGTACCTACACCGAGCTCCGTTTCAATCTGCATCTCATCGGAATATTTTTTCATATTGGGAAGCCCCATGCCTGCGCCGAAGCCAAGCGCACGCACCTCCTCAGGTGCAGTGGAGAAGCCTGCCTGCATGGCCTTGACCACATCCTTGATGCCCGGGCCCTGGTCTGCGAGGACGATTTTAATCTCATCGTCACTGATATCCACGGTAATGTCTCCGCCGTCGGCATGGATGACCATGTTGATCTCCCCCTCGTACATGGCTATGGCGGTCTTTCGGATTACGTTATTGTCAACGCCCATCATTTTTAATTTATTCTTTACGTCGCTGCTGGCTTCCCCGGCCCTTGTGAAATCATCCCCGGAAATCTTATATTGGAATGTAATACTCTCGTTCATTCAGGCACCTCCACGTAATCCATTGACATACAGTATGCCGCAGGTGGTAAACATATGGTGTTCGGTGGCAAGTATAACGATGCCTTTCTCCCGGGCAAGGCGGAGAATATGCTCGTCAGGACTTTTGCCGCGTACAAAGACAATGCACACAATGTCCAGCATTTCCGCGGTACGCACCACCTGCGGGTTGCACAGTCCTGTGACAAGCACGGACTGATCCTGCGCATAGGCCAGGACATCGCTCATCATATCGGATGAAAATACAAATTCTGCCTCCAGGTCCAGCAATTCCTCGCCGAAGAGAACCTGTGCATCCAAGAGCTCCTTAATCGCATTAATTGTCATAAAACCCTCCCAGTTTTCTGATGTGAAAAAATCCCTGTTAATATATCCCAAGTATAGCATTGGCGAAATTGAAATGCAACTGTTCTGACAAAGTTAAATTGACAGTCAAGGTTAAAAAGATAACAAGATTAACAAAAAAATAACAACTTCCTACAATGTGTAGTATGGTATTGGGCCTAAATGAACCGTAACACCCGGAAAATCCGTATTATTGAGATGGTTTTTCCATCCTGATTATGGTACTATTGACCCAACTTAAGCATGATCATACGGACGGCATTTCTTTTTGCGGAAAGTATATGAAGGTTAAGCAGTAAAATCTAGGAGGTTGGAAAATGCATTCTAAAAAACAGTGTGTTCCATTTAAGGGGACAAAAGAACAGGAAGAGGAACTGTTGAATGTCATCAGAGCGCTCAAGAATGAGAAGGGGGCGCTGATGCCTATTCTCCAGAAGGCACAGGGAATCTACGGATACCTGCCGCTGGAGGTTCAGAAAATCGTTGCCAAAGAGATGGGGATTCCTCTTGAGCGGGTATACGGCGTGGTCACCTTTTACTCTCAGTTTACCCTCAACCCCAAGGGACGCAATCAGGTATCGGTATGTCTTGGAACTGCCTGCTACGTAAAAGGCTCCGGAGACATTTACAATGCGCTGATGGAAAAGCTTGGAATTGTAGGCGGAGAGTGCACCGAGGACGGCAGATTTTCACTTGATGCGTGCCGCTGTGTGGGCGCATGCGGCCTGGCGCCTGTCATGATGGTGAATGATGATGTTTACGGACGTATGACCGTGGATGCTATTGACGGTATCCTGGCCAAATACGAATAGCCTATGATGCCGGAAATTGCACTGAACATCCTGGATGTGGCGGAAAATTCCGTACGTGCGGGTGCGGCTCTGATTGAAATCTCAGTCATCATCAGCACAGAAGAGGATACGCTTACCGTGACCATTACCGACGACGGATGCGGGATGGATGCAGACCAGCTCGATAAGGTGCAGGACCCCTTTTATACTACAAGAACCACCAGAAAGGTGGGCCTTGGCATTCCGTTTTTTAAACAGGCTGCGGAGTGTACGGGAGGAAGCTTTTCGATTATATCGGAAAAAGGCAGAGGGACCGCGGTGAAAGCGGTATTCGGTCTTTCTCATATAGACAGGATGCCTCTTGGCGATATCAATGCCACAGTCCATACCTTAGTGGTATTTCATCCGTCAACTGACGTCATTTATCGATATATTTTTAACGATAATACCTTTGTGATGGATTCCAGGGAGCTGAAACAGCTTTTGGGCGATGTGCCCTTACAGACCGCGGAGGTATCGAAATTTATCAGAGAATATCTGGATGAAAATAAGACAGCCACAGACAACGGTATAGAAATTTAGCCGGGTGGGATAGAAATGGAGGATTTTTATGAAATCTCTTGAAGAATTAAAAGCAATCAGAGAAAAAATGGAAGGAAAAATAGGTCTGCGTTCCGAAAGTGAGAAGCAGACGCGAGTGATCGTAGGTATGGCTACCTGTGGAATTGCAAGCGGTGCAAGACCGGTACTGACCACACTTTCCGATGCAGTGCAGGAGCTGGGACTCAATGATGTGATGGTTACCCAGACCGGCTGCATCGGGCTTTGTCAGTATGAGCCCATTGTGGAGGTATTGGAGCCTGGCAAGGACAAGGTGACTTATGTGAAGATGAATCCGGATAAGGCCATGGAAGTGGTGAGAATGCATCTTCAGGGCGGGCAGCCGGTAACGAAATATACCCTGAACGCGGAAAAAATAGGTGAGAAATAGAAGGAGGGCTAGGAATATGTATCGTTCACACGTATTGGTCTGTGGTGGAACAGGGTGTACTTCCTCAGGCAGCCAGAAAATTATAGAAAAACTTCAGCAAGAAATAAAAAATGCCGGGCTCGATGAGGAAGTGGGCGTTGTCAGAACAGGCTGCTTCGGTCTTTGTGCACTTGGCCCCATCATGATCGTTTATCCGGAAGGCTCCTTTTACGCCATGGTAAAGGAGGAGGATATCCCGGAAATCGTCTCCGAGCATCTCTTAAAGGGCAGAGTTGTTAAGCGTCTTTTATACGATGAGACAACGAAGCAGGAGGAGGTCCTGCCCCTTCAGGAGACAAAGTTCTACAAAAAACAGAAAAGAATCGCGCTGCGCAACTGCGGTGTCATTAATCCCGAGAATATTGAGGAATACATAGGAACAAGAGGCTACGAAGCCCTTGGAACCGTACTTACCAAGATGACCCCGGACGAGGTGATCCAGGTGATGCTGGACAGCGGACTTCGCGGCCGCGGCGGCGCAGGCTTCCCCACGGGCATGAAGTGGAAATTTGCCAAAGCCAATGACGCGGATCAGAAGTATGTATGCTGTAATGCGGACGAAGGCGACCCGGGCGCGTTCATGGATCGTTCCATCCTGGAGGGTGACCCGCACGTGGTACTCGAGGCCATGGCTATCGCAGGCTATGCCATCGGCGCATCCCAGGGCTACATTTATGTACGTGCCGAATATCCCATCGCTGTCAAGCGTCTGGAGATTGCCATCGGCCAGGCCAGGGAGTATGGACTGCTGGGCAAAAATATTTTTGACAGCGGCTTTGATTTTGATATTGAGCTTCGTTTGGGAGCAGGAGCCTTTGTCTGCGGCGAGGAGACAGCACTGATGACCTCCATTGAAGGCCGAAGAGGCGAGCCGCGTCCACGTCCGCCTTTCCCGGCGCTTAAGGGGCTTTTCCAGAAGCCAACCATCTTAAACAACGTTGAGACCTACGCCAATGTTCCGCAGATCATCCTAAACGGACCGGAGTGGTTCTCTTCCATGGGAACCGAGAAGTCCAAGGGAACCAAGGTGTTCGCTCTCGGAGGAAAGATTAACAACACAGGCCTCGTAGAGATACCCATGGGCACCACGCTGCGTGAGATCATCGAGGAAATCGGTGGCGGTATTCCCAATGGCAAGAAGTTCAAGGCTGCCCAGACAGGCGGACCATCCGGCGGCTGTATCCCGGCTGAGAAGATGGACGTTCCCATTGACTATGACAACCTGATTGCCATCGGCTCCATGATGGGCTCCGGCGGACTGATCGTCATGGACGAGGACAACTGTATGGTAGATATCGCGAAATTCTTCCTGGAATTTACCGTGGATGAGTCCTGCGGCAAATGTACGCCCTGCCGTGTAGGAACCAGGCGTATGCTGGAAATTCTCGAAAAGATTACCAAAGGCCAGGGCACCATGGAGGACCTCGATAAGCTGGAGGAGCTTGCCTACCATCTGAAGACGAACTCCCTGTGCGCGCTCGGGCAGACAGCCCCCAATCCGGTTATCTCCACACTGCGGTATTTCCGGGATGAGTACATTGCCCATATCGTGGATAAGAGATGTCCCGCAGGCGTATGTAAGGATCTGCTACAGTATAAGATTGACGCAGACAAATGTAAAGGCTGTACCTTGTGCGCAAGAGTATGTCCAAACGGAGCGATTGTCGGCGAAAAGAAGGAGCCGCACATGATCAACCAGGATAAATGCGTGAAATGCGGAGCCTGCATGGAAAAATGCCGATTCGGTGCAATCTACAAAGAGTGATGGAGGAAGCAAGAATGGAAAATATAAATCTTAAAATAAATGGTATCGATGTATCTGCTCCGGCCGGCTCCACCATTTTAGAAGCCGCGCACATTGCCGGAATCCGGATACCTACCTTATGCTTTTTAAAGGATATCAATGAAATCGGCGCGTGCCGTATGTGCGTGGTGGAGGTAAAGGGAGCAAGAAATCTGACAGCAGCGTGTGTGCATCCCATCAGTGAGGGGATGGAAGTGCTGACAAATACACCTCAGCTTTTAGCATCCAGGAGAAGGACCTTGCAGCTTCTTCTTTCCAATCATGAGAAAAGCTGTCTATCCTGCGTGAGAAGCGGCAACTGCGAGCTTCAGCAGCTTTGCCAGGAGCTGGGCGTGGCGGATGAGGACTACTTTGCCGGAGAGCGGATCGAGTATGAGCTGGATACCTCCGCGCCTCATATGATAAGGGATAATAATAAATGTATCCTTTGCCGTCGCTGCAGCGCTGTGTGCGAGAAAACACAGGCAGTGGGCATAATCGGGCCGAACAACCGCGGTTTTGCCTCCTATATCGGAACTCCGTTTGATCTGCCCCTCGGAGATACGAGCTGCGTATCCTGCGGCCAGTGCATCAATGTATGTCCTACAGGCGCGCTTCGTGAAAAAGATAGCATAGACGATGTGCTCGCTGCCATTGCAGACCCGTCCAAGCACGTGATTGTCCAGCCGGCTCCTTCTGTGAGAGCAGCGCTCGGCGAGGAGTTCGGCTATCCTATCGGTACTGACGTGGAAGGAAAGCTGGCAGCAGCACTTAGAAGAATCGGCTTCGACAAAGTATTTGACACCGATTTCAGTGCGGACCTGACCATCATGGAGGAAGCAAACGAATTTCTTGACCGCGTGCAGAACGGCGGTGTGCTTCCGATGATGACCTCCTGCTCGCCGGGCTGGATTAAATACTGCGAGTACTATTACCCGGACCAGCTTGCACATCTCTCAAGCTGCAAATCGCCTCAGCAGATGTTCGGTGCGATTGCGAAAACCTACTATGCGGAAAAGATGGGCCTGGACCCCAAGGATATCGTGTGCGTGAGCGTCATGCCTTGTACAGCTAAGAAATTCGAGATAGGCCGTGACAATCAGAGTGCCGCAGGAGTACCGGATGTGGATATTTCCATCACCACCAGAGAGCTTGCCCGGATGATCAAAAGACTTGGAATTGACTTTAAAGGACTGCCGAATGAAGGCTTTGACGACCCGCTGGGCGAGTCCACAGGCGCGGGCGTGATTTTCGGTGCCACAGGCGGTGTTATGGAGGCTGCATTGCGTACAGCAGTGGAGACCCTTACCGGAGAAACGCTCGAAAACGTAGAATTCACTGATGTCCGCGGTACCCAGGGTATTAAAGAGGCTGTGTACCATGTGGCTGGTATGGATGTAAAGGTAGCGGTTGCCTCCGGGCTTTCTAATGCGAAGATAATCATGGATAAGGTGCGTGCCGGTGAGGCGGATTATCATTTCATCGAGATCATGTGCTGTCCGGGAGGCTGCGTAAACGGCGGTGGTCAGCCGCAGGTACCGGTCGATGTGAGAAACTTCTCAGATGTACGCGCACTGCGTGCCAAAGTACTTTACGACAATGACGTAAATAAACCATTGCGTAAATCACATGAGAATCCTTCCATACAGAAGCTCTACAAAGAATTCCTCGGTTCACCGGGAAGTGAGAAGGCACATCATATTCTTCATACCTCGTATGTGGAACGTATGATTTAGGGGGCACCCCCCTGGGAATGTGTTGAACGGCAAGGAGAAGTGGCTTGAGGACCGGGGCAGGTATTGTCCGTGTCAGGCCGATGCTCGCTTGCCTTCAACTAAGTTCTAACTGCGACTAAGCCGTTCACGAGAGCGTTCACGGCTAAGTCTCCGTAAGAACTGGATTTTCAGGCGCGCTTCCGCAAAATCGGCCCGACACGGACAATATCTGCCCCAATCCTCAAGCCCCTTCTCCTTGCCATCCTCTACGTTCTCGCTCCCCCTATAGGAAATTGTTCCTACCGGATAGATTTTCTTAGTGTTTAACGGTATTCATTGCGGAAGTCAACAGCGTTTATTCCACTTTCGCATGAATAAGCCCTCCGGTAAACACGGCAGCGTTTCAAAGGGGTGGGAACGTAGTGGCAGGTGCGAGGGAGGAACTTGGGGGCCAGGGCAGGTGCTGTCCGCATTGGGCGGATTTTGCGGAAGCGCGCCTGAAAATCCAGTGCCTACGGAGACTTAGCCGCGAACGCTCTTCGTGAGCGGCTTAGTCGCAGTTGGCACTTAGTTGAAGGGAAGCGAGCATCCGCCCAATGCGGACAACACCTGCCCTGGCCCCCAAGTTCCTTCCTCGCACCGTTCAACACCTTCCCGGGGTCCTCCTTAATATTTTTAAAAATAGTAGAACTTAGGGATTGTTTATTACCCCATATATCGTTAAAATAAAAGCAAGCCCCATAGGACTCATCAAACATTCCTATTTCGCTTGCTTTATTGATTTCTATTGACCTAGAGAAAACTAGTAAAGAATTTACATTGGGAGGAAAGCTGGATGAAGGTAATAGATTTTCGGGATGCGGACTGCCGCCATTGTTATAAATGTGTACGCCATTGTAACGTAAAGGCTATCTCCGTAAGAAACGCCCAGGCCCATATCATAACGGAACAATGTGTGCACTGCGGCCACTGCCTGGAAGTATGTCCGCAGAATGCAAAGAAATTTGCCAGCGATATGAGTACCGTGAAAGAATTCTTGCGCCAGGGACAGAAGGTGGTTGTGTCCATCGCACCGTCCTACCTGGGCGTGCTGGATTATGACAAACCGGGCCAGGTGGCAGGCGCGCTTATGAAGCTTGGTTTTTATGAAGTGAGAGAAACAGCGGAGGGCGCTGCCTACGTCACCCGAGAGTACCAGAGACTTCTTAAGGAAGGAAAAATGAAAAACATCATCACCACATGCTGTCCAAGCGTGAATGATTTGATAGAGAAGTATTATCCTTCCCTCACATCACAGATGGCGCCGGTGGTATCCCCCATGATTGCTCACGGCCGTTTGATCAAGGAGCTTTACGGGGATGACGTAAAAGTGGTATTCTTAGGCCCTTGTATCGCAAAAAAAGCAGAGGCAATCGGCGACGAGCGTGTGGCCGGGGCAGTGGATGCTATTCTTACCTTCGAGGAGCTTATCCCCTGGCTGAACTTTGAGGGCATTAAAATCAAGGACTGCGAAGAAAAGCCTTTGGGCAATCCTGACCCGGAGATCAACCGCCTCTATCCGGTGAGCGGCGGAATCGTCAAATCCGTGCTTGCGGAAAATGAGGACGAGAATTACAGAAAAGTATATGTGGACGGAATGGATGCTTGTATGGAGCTGTTTGAGTCCATGGAAAAGGATGAAATCGATGGCTGCTTCGTGGAAGTGAACATCTGCGAGGGCGGCTGTATCAAGGGACCGGCCTCCCACAATTGGAACCGTTCCTTCCTGAAAAGTAAGCTTAGCGTGGAGAAGCAGGTGCCTCATAAAAATGCTGCCCGTCTGGACTACCGGGAAATCCCTATGGACAAGGAATTCTTTGACCACAGAGTTACCGAGCCTGTGCCCACAGAGGACGAGATTCGCAAAATACTTAGAAAAACCGGAAAATATACAAAAGAGGATGAACTTAACTGCGGCGCCTGCGGTTACTCCTCATGCCGTGCCAAGGCGGAGGCGGTCTTCCAGAAGAAAGCCGAGGTGGGAATGTGTATGCCCTATGCAATTGCCCAGGCTGAGTCCATGTCCAACGTTATCCTGGATGTGACGCCGAACCTGAATTTTATCGTGGATAAGAATTTCCGTATCAAGGAATGCAACCGCAAAGCCCAGGAGGTTCTGGGTATTTCCCGTGAGGAAGCTTTGGAGCGGTACATATTTGAATTCCTGGATGAGACAGACATCTCCGAGGTGCTTCGCACGCGTCAGCCCATCCTGCACAAAAAAGTAACGCTTAAGCAGATAGGCATTGTCGCTGTGGAGACGATCGTATTCATTGAGACGAAGAAGGCCGTGCTTGTCATCTACCAGGATGTGACCAAGCAGGAGAAGGCAAAGGAGCAGCGTTTCCAAAGGAAGATGGAGACTGTGGAGATGGCCCAGCAGGTAATCGACAAACAGATGATGGTTGCGCAGGAGATAGCAGGACTTCTCGGGGAGACCACAGCAGAGACAAAGGTCACTCTCACAAAGCTGCGTGATTCCATCCTCTTTGAAGAAGAGGGGGAGTAGTATGAATGTCAGTATTGACGTGGCGTGGAAAAGCCTGAATAAGGACAAAGAGGAGCTCTGCGGCGATAAGGTGGAGGTGCTTAAGACCGCGGATTCAGATATCGTCATCCTTGCTGATGGCATGGGAAGCGGTGTGAAGGCGAATATTCTGGCTACGCTCACCGCGAAAATCCTCGGAACCATGCTCCGCGAGGGCGCTCTCATTGAGGCGTGTGTGGAGACTGTGGCTAAGACGCTTCCCGTGTGTAAGGTGAGGGAGATGGCTTACGCGACCTTCAGCATTTTGCAGATTTTCCATACAGGTGAGGCGTATCTGGTGGAATTTGATAATCCCCAATGTGTGTTCATCCGTGACAAGGAAATTGTGAAATACCCTTACGTGGAGCGCATTATTGAGGGCAAAAAAATCCATGAGTACCGCTTCCGGGTTAAGCGCAACGACTGCTTTGTTCTGATGAGCGACGGGGTGATTTACGCGGGTGCGGGAGAGATTCTTAATCTCGGCTGGACATGGGAGAGTATGGCTGAATATACGGTTAAATGTACGAAGCAGACCCTGTCCGCATCCAGGCTTGCAGTGATGCTCATCGGCGCATGTGACGATCTGTATGAACAGAAGCCCGGAGACGATACAACCGTGGCTGTGGCAAGAGTGGTGCAGCGGCAGATTGTAAATATCTTTACCGGACCGCCGGAAAATGAGGATGACGATGAGAGCCTGATGGAAGAGTTTATGCACTCTGAGGGACGCAAGGTGATAGCCGGAGGCACAAGCGCGAATATTGCGGCGCGTATTCTGAGGAGGAATATTGTGACAACCATCGACTATGCTCATCCCGAGATTCCGCCCATGGCTTCTATTGAGGGACTGGACCTTGTGACAGAAGGGGTGCTTACCATGGGAAAGGCGCTCAATCTTCTCAAACGTTACGAGAAAGGCGACATTGACGCAGGTTTCTTTGATGAGCTGGATGCGAATAACGGTGCATCCAGGCTGGCAAAGATGATCATTGAAGAATGTACGGAACTGCGGCTGTTTGTAGGCCGCGCCATGAATGCCGCACATAAGGACGCCAGCCTGCCCTTTGATCTCAGCGTGCGTATGAATCTCGTGGACCAGATGAAAGAGGTGGCTGAGCACTTGGGCAAGCAGGTGACGATTCATTACTATTAATATATCGGATTCAAAGGAAGAAGTGCAAAAAAAACAGAGGCTTGGCGAATGATTGCCTGACCTCTGTTTTTTTATAGGCAATAAGCTAAGCGAATATGCCTGTATATCCCTTTGGTAACTGTTGCTGAGTATTTAACTTCTGATTTTGAAATACATCCGGGTATTTTTTAGCTCAATCTTTGGAAATCATCCTAGTTATCATTTAAGCTCAATCTCCTCCAGCTCCTTCGGCGGCACCTTGCGTGTGGAGGAGGCCACGAATTTCTTAAGCGCTTTGGAGGATTTATTGAAGGGTGCGTTTGTTCCCGCGCCGCCTAAGCATCCGCCGGGGCAGGCCATACCCTCGATCATGCAGCCCTTAATCTTTCCGGCTTTTGCGAGGGCGAGGAGTTTCTTACATTCTGCCAGGCTCTCGGCGTGCTCGATGTGAACCGGAACGTCCGGGTAATATTCTTTAAGGCAGGATTCAATCGCACCCGCCACGCCGCCTGCCACCGCGTATCCGCGTCCCGCGCCTGTGGCATCGTGAAGGGAAACCTCACCCTCAAAGGAGGCAGGGTCAATCTCTTTGGCGTCAAACATTCCCCACATCTCCTCAAAGGTCACCACAAAGTCCACGTCACTCCGCACAGTAGTCCGCATGGCTTCCAGCTTTTTGGAGGCGCACGGTCCGATGAATACTACCTTGGCATTTGGATGCTCCTGCTTAATCTTTCTCGCAGTGGCTACCATGGGGGTAAGCTCCTGGGAAATGTTGTCAATCATATCCGGGAAATATTTCTTCGCCATCATGGACCAGGAGGGGCAGCAGGAGGTGAGCAGGAAGGGCAGATGTCCGGTAGCCACTTCCTTTGCATAATGGTGCGCTTCGGAGATTGCGCCGATATCCGCGCCGAGGGCCACCTCATATACATTGGAAAATCCAAGAGCCTCCAATGCCGCGCGGAATTTCCTCGGTGTCACATCCTCGCCGAACTGGCTGATATACGCGGGAGCTACCTCGGCAATGATCTCCATTCCTTCCCGCAATGCATGTGCAAGCTGGAAAATCTGGGACTTATCAGAAATGGCTCCGAAGGGGCAGCTCACCATACACATACCGCAGGAAACACACTTATCCTGAAGGATGGTCGCGCGTCCCTGTGAATCACTGGAAATGGCCTTAACGCCACAGGCACGCTCACAGGGGCGTTCCTTGTGGGCAATGGCGTCATAGGGGCATACGGCCTTGCATTTGCCGCATTTGATACATTTCTCCTGGTCTATGTAGGATTTGCCGTTAATCATGGAAATGGCGTCCTTGGGACATGCCTGCATACAGGGGTGAGCCACGCAGCCCTTGCACATATTGCTCACCTCATATTTATTAGGCGCACACGCGGCGCAGGCGGAAGGTATCACCTGCATCAGCGGCGGCTCATAATATTTCTCGTCAATGTTACTGGCCTCCACACCGTCGGTCAGGTGGACGGCTCTGTTCTCGGGACGGAGGGAGAGGCCCATGGCCAGACGCACACGCTCGCTGGCAACCGCGCGCTCACGGTAAATACTGTCACGGTATCTGGCACGCTCCTCCACGATATTATAAGGAACTGCTTCAATATCATGAATCAGTGATTCGTCAGTGGATTGAAAACCGATTTTCGCAATTTCCGTAAATATTTTTCTGCGGATTTGTTTCACTGGTGTGTCAAGACTTCTCATATCGTTCACTCCTTTATTGTTGCTCAATTAAGCTTTGTACACTTTTTTTCGGGCTCTAAGGATATCATATAGTAAAAGTGTCTAAAAATCAATGTTTTTTTATTAACAATATTGACAATGAATTTGCTTTGTACTTTTTTACATACAATTTCGCAAACCCTTGATTTTACTGGGTTTGCGGGCTCTCCGGTTCCGAAAAAACGTGTTCATATTGCTTGTGAAATATAACAACATCATGTATAATTATATCAAGATGTATGTACAAAATTACTAAAAAGCAAGGTTAGTATATGCAAGACTATATAACAAACTAAGGAGGGAAATGAATGTTAGACCAGTCTTATTACAAAAAAGCAGATGAGATTATCGAACACTACGGACGTAAAGCCGGCTCGTTAATTCCCATCATGCAGGACATCCAGGCTGAATACCGTTATCTGCCGGGAGAGCTTCTCACGTATGTAGCGCAGGAAATTGGGGTAAAAGAAGCAAAAGCGTACAGCGTGGCTACATTCTACGAGAATTTCTCATTTGAACCAAAAGGCAAGTACATCATTAAAGTATGTGACGGTACCGCCTGCCATGTAAGGAAGTCCATGCCTGTAAAAGAAGCAATGCTCAAGGAATTAGGCTTAAGCCACAAGAAGCATACCACAGACGATATGCTCTTTACAGTGGAAACTGTTTCCTGTCTGGGAGCATGCGGCCTGGCTCCGACCTTAACTGTCAATGACGAAGTACATCCTAAGATGACACCGGAGAAAGCAGTAGAACTTTTGAATGAATTGAGAGGTGAGAATGTATGAGTATAACCTGTAAAGAAGATCTGTTAAACAAACAGGCAGAAATCCAGAATACTATTAAATCTTATACTTGTCGTGTTCTTATCTGTTCCGGTACCGGATGTGTTGCGTCCGGCGCACAGAAGATTTATGATGAAATGGTGAAGCTGTGCGAAGATGTTGACGGCGTACAGATTGAGATGCAGAAGGACCTTCCGCACCTTGGCGTTATTAAGACTGGCTGCCAGGGCTTGTGTGAATTAGGACCTTTGATGAGGATAGAACCATATAATTACCAGTATGTTCATGTACAGGTAGAGGATTGTAAAGAGATCGTTGACCGTACCGTACTCGGCGGACAGCCTGTAGAACGTCTGTTCTACCGCTGCAACGAGGAAGTCTGTCCGCATCCGGATGACATTCCGTTCCTGAAGCTGCAGACCAGAATCGTTCTGGAGAACTGCGGCAATATTGATGCAGAATCTATTGATGAATACATAGCTGTCGGCGGCTTCTCCGCTCTGGCTAAAGCACTTTATGAAATGACTCCTCAGACTGTTATCGAGGAGGTTACCAAGTCCGGCCTCAGAGGACGTGGCGGCGCAGGTTTCCCGGCAGGTAAGAAGTGGGCGCAGGTTGCACGTCAGCCTGAGAAGGTACGCTACGTAGTATGTAATGGTGACGAGGGTGACCCCGGAGCATTCATGGATGGTTCCGTAATGGAAGGCGATCCATATAAGATGATCGAGGGTATGATTATCGCCGCTTATGCAGTTGGCGCTGAGGACGGCTACATTTATGTACGTGCCGAGTATCCTCTCTCTGTAAAGAGACTTCGCATGGCTATGGAGCAGGCTGAGGCTTATGGTCTTTTAGGAGACAATATTTTGGGCTCCGGCGTGAATTTCCACTTACATATCAACCGCGGCGCGGGCGCATTTGTCTGCGGCGAGGGTTCCGCATTGACAGCTTCCATCGAGGGCAACCGTGGTATGCCGCGTGTAAAACCGCCTCGTACCGTAGAAAAAGGTCTGTGGGAGAAACCTACCGTACTTAACAACGTAGAAACCTATGCAAACGTTCCGAAGATCATCCTTCAGGGCGCTGACTGGTTCCGCACCATCGGAACAGAGGGCAGCCCGGGAACCAAGACCTTCTCCCTTACCGGTGCCATTGAGAATACCGGTCTGATCGAAGTGCCGATGGGAACCAACCTGAAGCATATCATTTATGATATCGGCGGCGGCCTTAAGAGCGGCGCTGCATTCAAGGGCGTACAGATTGGCGGACCTTCCGGCGGATGTCTGATCATGGACCAGCTGGAGCAGCCTCTGGATTTCGACTCTGTGAAGAAGCTGGATGCAATCATGGGCTCCGGTGGACTCGTTGTAATGGATGAAAACACCTGTATGGTAGAGGTAGCGAGATTCTTCATGAGCTTTACCCAGCGTGAGAGCTGCGGTAAGTGTGTGCCCTGCCGTGAGGGAACCAAGCGTATGCTGGAGATCCTTGAGAAGATTGTAGCCGGCAAGGGCGAGATGTCCGACCTCGACCAGCTTGAAGAGCTGGCTGTTATGGTACAGAGTATGGCTCTGTGCGGTCTGGGCAAGAGTGCTCCGCTTCCGGTCATCAGTACCCTGAAACGCTTCCGTGAGGAATATGAGGAGCACATCCGTGATAAGAAATGTCGTGCGAAGGTTTGTACGGCTCTCCGTCAGTTCCATATCAATCCTGAATTCTGTATTGGCTGCGGCAAATGTGCGAAGAACTGTCCGGCTAACGCGATTTCCGGAAAGATCAAACACCCATATACGATTGACAACGATATTTGTATCAAGTGCGGCGCTTGTAAAGACAACTGTAACTTTGATGCAATTTACGTGGAAGCATAGAAGGGAGGATATACTATGGGATTTATGACAATTGACGGTAGAAAAGTAGAATTTACCGATGAAAAAAACGTCCTGTCCGTAATCCGTAAGGCAGGTATCAATATTCCGACATTGTGTTACCATTCTGAAGTATCCACCTTCGGCGCCTGCCGTCTCTGTACGGTTGAGGACGACAGAGGCAGAACTTTCGGCTCCTGTTCCGAGGAACCAAGAGACGGAATGGTGATTTACACAAACTCAGGAAGAATTAAAAAATATAGAAAATTAATCGTTGAGCTGCTTCTTGCAGCACATTGCCGTGACTGTACGACCTGTATTAAGAGTGGTGAGTGTGTACTTCAGGAACTGGCACATCGTCTCGGTGTACGCGATATCCGTTTCGAGAATACAAGGGAGATCCGTCCTATCGACGACAGCTCTCCGTCCATCGTTCGTGACCCGAACAAATGTATCCTCTGCGGTGACTGTGTGCGCGCATGTGAGGAGCTCCAGGGCATCGGTGCGTTAGGCTTTGCTTTCCGCGGAACTGACGCTATGGTTATGCCGGCTTTCAATAAGCAGATTGCTGAGACTCAGTGTGTAAACTGCGGCCAGTGCCGTGTGTTCTGTCCGACAGGAGCTATCTCCATTAAGACTCATATGGATGAGGTTTGGGAAGCTTTGGCTGACCCGAACGTACGCGTGGTTGCACAGATTGCTCCGGCTGTCCGTGTTGCAGTGGGCGACCATTACGGAATGCCGAAGGGCAGAAGTACCATGGGCAAGATTGTGAATGCACTTCACAGAATGGGCTTTGACGAGGTTTATGACACCACCTTCAGTGCCGACCTTACCATTATGGAAGAGTCTGCAGAATTCCTGAAGAGAGTGGAAAAGGGAGAGAACCTTCCGCTTCTGACCTCCTGCTGTCCGGCATGGGTGAAGTTCATTACAGACCAGTATAAAGAATATATTCCGAATATTTCCACCTGTCGTTCCCCGCAGGGTATGCTTTCTGCAGTTATCAAGGAATACTTCCGTGATCCGGAGCATGCAAAGGGCAAGAAAACCGTTATGGTATCCATCATGCCATGTACCGCTAAGAAGGCAGAGGCAATCCGTCCGAACAGCTATACAAACGGTGAGAAGGATACAGATATCGTTATCACAACCACAGAGCTTATCCGCATGATCAACAACTTTGGTGTTGACTTCGCAGGACTCGATCCCGAAGCATGTGATATGCCGTTCGGTTTCGGTTCCGGCGGCGGTGTTATCTTTGGTGTGACCGGTGGTGTGACAGAGGCAGTGCTTCGTCGTCTGTCCCCTGAGCATACCAAGGAAGCTATGCGCGAGATTGCTGAATGCGGCGTGCGCGGCGACGAGGGTATCAAGGAATTTACAGTTCCTTACAACGGCATTGATGTGAAAATCTGCGTAGCCAGCGGACTTGCAAATGCTAAGACAGTGATGGAGCGCGTGAAAAACGGAGAGGCGGAGTATCACCTCATCGAGGTTATGGCATGCCGCCGTGGATGTATCATGGGTGGAGGACAGCCTACAAGAGCAGGCGACCGCACCAAGGCTGCAAGAGCTAAGGGTCTGTACAATGCAGATAACACCATGATCATCAAGAAGTCCGATGAGAACCCGCTTGTAGTAGAACTCTACGAGGGACTGCTCAAGGGCAAGGAGCATGAGCTGCTTCATAATGAATTTTATTAATAAGTTACTATAAAGTTGCTATAATTTATAACGAGAAGGAAATGTCTGTTTGCTCGGGCATGACCGACAATAAAAGAGAACCGTACGCGGTTCTCTTTTATAATACAATTTAGCTAGTTTTGGTCTTCGATAGTTGATATTATATATTAAAGTAGTAAAATAGTTGATAAAATAGATATTGAAATCTGGGGTTAGTATATATTTAATTCCAAGGGGGAAGGGGGAGGATGATGAAAAAGGAAGTCGATTTACAAACAATAATTGCGATTTGTTTTATGATTTCCATCCCTATCATAACATTGTTCTGGTCAAACAAAGATTTTTTTCGATATTGTTATGAATTTGACTCCGGAGATGTAATAGAAGCTGTGGTCCCTCCGTCAGCCTATTACTCGAGAAGTCCCGTATGGACGATTAAATTGGAATTCGAGTATAATGGTAAAAGTTACTGGAAGGACTTTCCCCGGAAGTTATTTGAGGATAAGGGTGATACCACAGAATTACATGCGATTACAAATCCCCTGCATCCGGAAGCCCCCATCTTTGTTCGGAATTTCATTATCCCTCATATTTTTTCCTATGTCCTGCTGTATATTATATTTTTTCCGCTTTTGTATTACGGATTACCAGCGCTTCAGCGCTATCGAGATAAATCTTAAATACAAGAAAGCTCTGTGCTGGCGTTCATATCGGTTACAGAGCTTTTCCTAATTTTAAAATCCGTTCGAATCGTATTAGAATAGTAAAAGTTCACAAAATTTACAGAAGAAAACTGTGAGGTTGGACGATTTTAGGAATAGGGCTTGTGCTTTCGGTATGTTGTAGGGTATACTCAGAACAGGTAGTAAAATATAACAAATATTCGCAGAGACGGGAACGGTCAATAAATGCCTTCTTCCGGCTCTTTTTTTTGCTTTAATAACTAAAAAATATTTATGCTGCCTAAAAAAAGTTGTATATCTTTGGAGGGGAAACCGGGATATGCAAGAGAGGAGGAAAATTCCATGAGCAGACTTAGTATTGTGACCAGAAACAAAGCGCAGACAACGGTCGAAGAGCTTTACAAAGACCTTGAGCGCAGGATCGTGGCAAGCCCGCCGGGATTGTGTCCGGTGGATTTGGCAGTATCGTTTCTGAAGGTGTGTCACGCACAGAGCTGCGGTAAGTGTGTTCCCTGCCGGATTGGCCTGGGACAGCTTCAGAGCTTGTTAGAAAATGTATTAGACGGAAAGGCGGATTTAGAAACAATTGATTTGATTGAAGAGACAGCGGAAGACATCTCGTTGTCCGCCGACTGTGCCATTGGCTATGAGGCCGCAGAGATGGTGCTCAAAGGCGTGCGGGGCTTCCGCGATGATTATGTAGAGCACGTACAGAAGGGACGCTGCATCAGCAGTCTCAGCCAGCCGGTTCCGTGTGTGGCCCTGTGTCCGGCAAATGTGGATATTCCGGGATATATTGCCTTGATTGCAGAAGAACGGTATGACGACGCGGTACGGCTCATTCGCAAGGATAATCCGCTTGTCACAGCGTGTGCACTGATTTGTGAGCACCCCTGTGAGGCGAGGTGCCGCAGAAATATGATGGATAATGCAGTAAACATCCGCGGCTTAAAGCGCTACGCAGCAGACCATGCAGGTGATGTGCCTGTTCCCGCACCCGCACCGTCCACAGGCAAAAAGGTGGCAGTGATCGGCGGCGGGCCTGGCGGTATCAGCGCGGCGTATTATCTGTCTCTGATGGGTCATAAAGTTACCATCTTTGAACAGCGCAAGCATCTGGGCGGAATGCTCCGCTACGGAATACCGAACTACCGTCTGCCTAAGGATGTGCTGGACCGTGAAATCCGCACCCTCCTTTCAAATGGGGTAGAAGTAAAAACAGAGGTCTCTGTGGGAGAGAACCTGACTGTTGAAGATTTGAAAAAGGAATACGACGCCGTATACATTGCCATCGGCGCTCATACAGATAAAAAAATCGGTATCGAAGGCGAGGAGGCAGAAGGCGTTGTCTCTGCAGTGGAGATGCTCCGGAGCATTGGCGACGGCGAGAAGCTTGACTATTCCGGCGAGGACGTGATCGTGGTCGGCGGCGGAAACGTGGCAATGGATGTGGCGCGATCAGCCATCCGTCTGGGAGCGGCGAAGGTGCGCATTATTTACCGCAGGAGGATTTCCGATATGACCGCCCTGCCTGAGGAGGTAGAGGGCGCAGTTGCGGAAGGCTGTCAGATCATGGAGCTGGCCGCACCGGTCCGCATTGAACACGATGAAAATAACCGGGCAAATGCCCTCTGGGTACAGCCGCAGATTATCGGCGCGGTAAAACGGGGCCGTCCGGCACCAAGAGAAGCTCAGGAAGAAATGCTCCGCCTGGCATGTGACCGTATTATCGTGGCTATCGGACAGGGAATTGAGACAAAGCCCTTTGAGGAGAGCGGAATCCCTGTGAAGAGAGGCGTTATCGACGCACTGAACTGGAGCGGGCTTGCAGACATTCCGGGCGTTTTCGCCGGAGGCGACTGTGTGACAGGACCTGCAACGGTCATCCGGGCGATTGCCGCGGGTAAGGTTGCCGCAGCAAATATAGATGAATATTTGGGCTTCCACCACCTCATTGAGGCAGAGGTGGAGATACCGAAAATCCGTCTGCACGACAGGGTTCCCTGCGGCCGGGTGAACCTAAAGGAACGTAACGCTACAGAGAGAAAAGAAGATTTTGAGCTGATCGAATGCGGCATGAGCCATGAGGAAGCCTGTCAGGAGGCATCCCGCTGCCTGCGCTGCGATCATTTCGGCTTCGGAAGCTTTAAAGGAGGTAGGATTGAGAGATGGTAAACGTGTTGATCGATAACAAACAAATCAAAGCTTTAAAAGGAACCACTATCCTGGAAGCAGCCAGAAATAACGGCATCCATATCCCAACTCTCTGCTATCTCAAGGATGTCAATGACATCGGCGCGTGTCGCGTGTGTCTGGTGGAGATTAAAGGCAAGGAAAGGCTCATCACTGCGTGCAACAATGTGGTGGAGGAGGGCATGGAGGTATACACCAACAGCCCTAAGGTGCGCAGAGCGCGGATGACAAACGTGCGCCTGATTCTTTCCCAGCATGACTGCAACTGTCCCACCTGCGTGCGCAGCGGCAACTGCTCCCTGCAGAAGCTTGCGAATGATCTGGGTATTATCCGCGTACCATATGAGAAGAAGCTTTTCCACAGCCGTTGGACAAAGAATTTCCCGCTGCTTCGTAATTATGAGAAATGCATCAAATGTATGCGTTGCATCCAGGTGTGCGATAAGGTCCAGGGTATGCACATCTGGGATTTGGCAAACACAGGCTCACGCACCACGGTGGATGTGTCCGGCAACCGGCTTTTGGAGGAGAGCGACTGCGCACTCTGCGGCCAGTGCATCACCCACTGTCCGGTGGGCGCATTAAGAGAAAGGGACGACACGCCGAAGGTATTCCGCGCGCTGGCAGACCCGGAGACAATCACCGTGGTACAGATTGCGCCGTCTATCCGCGCTGCCTGGGGAGAACCTTTCGGAGTCTCCAGAGAGTTCGCTTCTGTAAAGAGACTGGTATCTGCCATGAGAAAGATGGGCTTTGACTATATTTTCGATACGAATTTCTCCGCGGACTTGACTATTATGGAGGAGGGAAGCGAGTTCCTGGAGCGTCTGAAACATAAGGAAGAGCACACCTTCCCGATGTTTACCTCCTGCTGTCCGGGCTGGGTACGCTTCCTGAAATCCCAGTATCCCGACATGGTGAGCCAGCTTTCCACTGCAAAATCTCCGCAGCAGATGTTCGGCGCAGTGACCAAGAGCTATTATGCAGAGCTTCTGGGCGTTGACCCGTCGAAAATCTTCTGCGTATCCGTCATGCCCTGCCTGGCGAAGAAGCATGAATGCGCGCTTCCAAATATGAACGACGCGGGCGCAGGACCTGATGTAGATATTGTACTTACCACCAGAGAGGTGGACCGCATGATTCGTGCGGAGCACATTGATGTACCCGGCCTTGAGGAAGAAGAGTTCGATACACCTCTTGGCGTGGGAACCGGCGCGGCCGTGATTTTCGGCGCGACAGGCGGTGTGATGGAGGCAGCTCTTCGTAGCGCATACTACCTGGTAACCGGAGAAAATCCGCAGCCTGACGCATTCAAGGAAGTCCGCGGACTGGACGGCTGGAAGGAGGCCACTTTTGACCTGGCCGGAACACCGCTCCGTGTGGCGGTAGCTAGCGGGCTTGGCAATACACGCAGACTCATTGAAGCACTCCGCCGAAAAGAAGTTTCCTATGATTTCGTAGAAATCATGACCTGCCCCGGCGGCTGCGTGGGCGGAGGTGGCCAGCCTAT
Organism: Blautia schinkii DSM 10518; assembly: GCA_000702025.1. Lineage (GTDB taxonomy): Bacteria > Bacillota > Clostridia > Lachnospirales > Lachnospiraceae > Blautia_A > Blautia_A schinkii. The sequence continues at coordinate 252,222 of JNKJ01000011.1, read as the reverse complement.
CCATGACGGCGAGGAATTGGCCGGAGAGCGCGGCGAGGTTCTTTACGGACTGGATGAAGTCAATGAGCTGCGCTTCTCACACGAGAATCCGTCTGTGCTCAAATGCTATGAGGATTTCTTCGGGAATCCGCTTTCCCATAAGTCACACGAGCTCCTGCATACAGACCACGAGGCGTGGGAGATGCCGGAGGTGCATAAGGAGAGGTAAAACATAGATGACTGTTTAGTGATAATAGCAATTTGTGGTTGCAGTTAGAATCAGCAAACTACAATTTCGACCAGAATACACAATTCGGTACAGGACTTTAATTGAATAACGAATATCAGACAGCCCCCGAGCATATAAATATATAACAATACATGCGATTGTGATACTATGCAAGGGGGCATTGTTATGGAAAATTTTCAGGTTTACCGGGATATTCAGGCACGTACCGGCGGTGATATATACATAGGCGTTGTTGGCCCTGTCCGTACTGGAAAATCCACTTTTATCCGCAGATTTATGGAACTCATCGCGCTTCCCGGAATGGAAGCAGAGAAACAGGCTGAGGTGCGGGACCAGCTTCCCTTAAGCGGCTCCGGCAAGCTGATTACCACCGTGGAGCCGAAATTCATTCCCAAAGAGGCGGTACCCGTAATGCTGGGCGGGGACCAGAAGGTTAAGGTAAGGCTCATCGACTGCGTAGGCTTTCTTGTCAAAGACGCCGCAGGTCATGTGGAGGACGGCAAAGAGCGAATGGTAAAGACGCCCTGGTTTGAAAAAGCCATACCTTTCCACGAGGCAGCACAGATTGGCACACGGAAGGTCATAGAGGAGCATTCCACCATCGGCTTGGTCATCACCAGCGACGGCAGCTTCGGCGAGCTTCCCAGGGAAAATTTCCTGGAGGCTGAGGAACGCACCATCACAGAATTGAAAAAACAGGGCAAACCCTTCCTGGTGGTGGTGAACTCCCAGATGCCTTATAAGGAAGAAACACTGAGCCTTGCCCAGGATATCCAGGATAAATACCAGGTAACCACGGTCACGGCCAACTGCGAGCAACTCCGCAAGGAGGATATCAGCCGCATCCTTGAGAAAATCCTTTACGAATTCCCGGTGAGTGAGATTCAGTTCTTTATCCCCAAATGGGTGGAAATGCTGCCGTTGGACCATGAACTGAAAAGCCAGGTGCTCAACCAGATTAAGGAATACATGAAAAAGCTTTCCCATATCCGCGACATCACCAAGGATACGGTGAAACTGCAGGGACCCTATGTGCAGGACACTCTGCTGGAGGATGTGAGCCTTGCGAACGGCAGCGTACGTGTACGCATACAGATTAATGACGAGTACTACTATAAGATGCTGAGCCAGATGAGCGGCATTCCTATGGAAAGCGAATACGAGCTCATCAACACCATGAAAGAGCTTGCCGCCATGAAAGAGCAGTACGTCAAGGTCCAGTCTGCCCTGGAGGCTGTGCGCGGCAGCGGTTACGGCGTGGTGGTTCCCGAGCTTTCGGAAATCCAGATTGAGGAACCAAGCGTCATCAAGCAGGGGAATAAGTTTGGCGTAAAAATCAAATCCAAGAGTCCGTCCATCCACATGATCAAGGCCAATATTGAGACAGAAATTGCACCAATCGTGGGCACGGAGCAGCAGGCCAAGGATTTGATCGAATATATCGGTGAGAGCGACGCCCGCGGCGAAAGCATCTGGGAGACAAATATTTTCGGCAAATCCATCGAACAGCTTGTCCAGGACGGCATCCGCAACAAGATTACCGCAATCAGCGAGGAAAGCCAGGTCAAACTACAGGATACCATGCAGAAAATTGTCAACGACAGCAAGGGCGGGCTGGTGTGCATCATCATTTAAACAAAAACAGTTTTATCAGGAAGAAAAAAATAAAATATTTTCGGATTACAGCGTGATTTCTCTCGATTTCTCTCGTATTAATATATAGAAGCATAAAGAGGGCGGCTTTGCTCCTGCGTGGTTTGCACTGCGCGGGGGTGCGGGAGCCCGAAAATCGGATGGCTTCTCACTTTCTCCGGTAGTTTGCCGAGCAATACAAATGTATGTCGCTATACAAGGTGTAGCGAGTAGCTCACGGTAAATTCATCGGAGCGTGATTGAATGAAATGAGAGGGAATACAAATGAGAGAACAAAAGCTATTAGCCGAAAGAATTAATTATCTATGCCGCATCAAACGTATGTCGTACTATCTGCTGTCCTACAAATCGGGCGTCCCCATCACTACAATTATGAATATTGTGCATTGCACCACTAAAAATCCCGGAGTTTTTACAATATTCAAGCTCTGCGATGGACTGGGGATTACGGTGCAGGAGTTTTTCGAAGGGGAGGAGTTCCGGAGGGTAAAGAAGAACACAAAGTAAGTAGCTGAAATTGTAAAGTGTGATTTTTAAGGGGACAGTTGGAGCACTGTTCCCTTAAGTTTTTTCTGCTGGTTAGAAGTAAATAAAATAATTATCCGTGAACGAACTACATATTTCGTGAATGAAAAAATATTCCGCGAACGATGTTGCAAAACGTGTGATTTACTGATTCAAAAATGATAAAAAAGCAATGGAAAAATATGTTAATTTTTGTTGTATTTTGGCATTTTTATACTTTGAAAACCAAAAAAAAATCTCACTTAAATCACAAAAAAGAAATAAAAAAATTCGTGAATGTTGTCAAATCTATTGAAAAATTTTTAAAATACGCTATAATGATTTTAGAGTATTAATAGACTGTTTTAGAAATGTGTGGGAGTAACATGAAGTGGCTTTTAGAACCAAGGAAGTCTACCAGAAGACTTTTGCTTTTATTATTTGATATTATCATTATTGTTCTGGCAGAGTATCTGTCTCTGCTGATACGGTTTGAGTTTAAACTGAGTGCCGTTCCTACAGATTTCATGGAAAATCTACAATTGTATACTCCAATTAATTTATTAGTGACATTGGTTTTATTTTATGCGTTTCAGCTTTACAGCAGCTTGTGGGCTTACGCAGGTATTAATGAATTAATATATGTGGTTGATGCTTGTATTTTGTCAGCATTATTACAATTTCTGGGAAGCTGGGGACTGAATTATAACCTACCCCGTTCCTATTATATGATTTACTTCTTACTGCTGACTCCAGGGATTGTCGGGGAGCGCTTTTTTTATCGGCTTTTACGATTGATACGAGCGAGAGTGAACTTCAGCAGGCAGAAGAACGCCATACCGACCATGGTGATCGGTGCAGGAGATGCCGGAAATACAATCATCCGTGAAATTATCAACAGTGACAAAATCGAGCGGGATATCGTCTGCGTCATAGACGACGCACCTGACAAAATCGGAACGAAAATACGCGGAATACCTGTAATCGGCGGCAGAGATGTGATTGTCGATGCAGTGGAAAGATACCATGTACAGGTGATAATTTTCGCCATTCCGACCCTTCCCAGTAAGGAGAAGAAAGATATACTAAAGATTTGCAGCCAGACAGGATGCAAATTGCTGACACTGCCGGGTGTATACCAGCTCATCAACGGGGAGGTCAATGTCTCCATGCTGCGCAAGGTTAATATAGAAGATTTACTTGGCAGAGAACCCGTCGAAACAGATTTGAAATTGATACTTGATTACGTGAAAAATCAGGTAGTGATGGTAACCGGGGGCGGAGGTTCCATCGGCAGCGAGCTTTGCCGCCAGATTGCCGCTCACCAGCCTAAAAAACTGATCATTATAGATATTTATGAAAACAGCGTTTATGAAATCCAGCAGGAATTAAAACGGAAATTCCCCCAGTTGGATTTAGCCGTACATATTTGTTCCGTGAGAAATGAACATTGGGTAAATACCTTATTTGAACGCTACAAGCCCGATTTGGTGTATCATGCCGCGGCACATAAGCATGTCCCTCTGATGGAGGACAGCCCTAACGAAGCGATTAAAAATAATGTGTTTGGAACCCTGAATGTGGCAAAGGCAGCAGACCTTAACGGATGTAAAAAGTTTGTGCTCATCTCCACAGATAAGGCCGTAAACCCGACCAATATTATGGGGGCGTCCAAACGAATCTGCGAGATGATCATCCAGGCTATGTCCAGAAACAGCAGGACGGAGTTTGCCGCTGTGCGATTTGGCAATGTACTTGGAAGCAATGGAAGCGTGATTCCTCTGTTTAAGAAACAGATAGAAAACGGCGGCCCAGTCACGGTTACGGATGAAAGGATTATTCGGTACTTTATGACTATAGCTGAGGCGGTATCACTGGTGTTACAGGCGGGCGCGTATGCCAAGGGCGGAGAAATCTTCGTGCTGGATATGGGCGAGCCGGTGAAGATTATTGATCTGGCAAGGAATCTGATTGAATTGTCAGGTTTGCGGGTAGGTGTGGATATAGATATAAAAATTACCGGACTGCGGCCGGGAGAGAAGCTTTATGAAGAGACTTTGATGGATGAAGAAGGCTTGCAGGAGACGGAAAATCATTTGATTCATATCGGGAAACCGCTGGAATTTGATGAGAAAAAGTTCTTTGAGGACCTTGTGGTTTTGAAGGAAAAAGCTTATAAAGATAGTGAAGAAGCCAGGGAGATGGTTATGCAGATTGTGCCCACGTATCATGTGAATACCAATGATAACATGCGCGGGATTTCAGGAGTTATCTGATGCAGAGAAATACAGGAAAAGCAATAAATAAGGATATTATATGGCTTATCAGATTGGCAGTGAGGCAGGCGGCAGATGCGGACTGGGACGCTGTTAATGGGGAGGCAATTGACTGGAACAGCGTGTGTAAAACTGCATGCAGACACAGGGTTGAAAATTTAGTTTATGAGGCATCAAGGCTGCTCCCTGAAAAGCTGCAGCCTGATGCAGAGATACAGATGACATTGAAGCAGAATGCAGGAGCCTCCACGGTTCAGGATATGCACCAGTATTATGAGGTGCATGCATTGTTTGAAGAGATGGAGAAACGGAAGATATCTGTGATTCCGTTAAAGGGCTGGGTGTTAAAGGAAATCTACCCGAAATCCGATCTCAGGAGCATGGCGGATGTGGATTTGCTCATACATGAGGTGGATGCTCAGGCAGTAAAGAAAATGATGCAGGAGCTTGGGTATGAGACATTTCTTTATGGCAGCGGGAAGCATGATGTATACAGGAAAAAGCCTTATATGTCCTACGAATTCCACAAGAGGCTGACAGGGAACAAAGAGGTTTGTGATGTCGGCAGTATCTGGTCCAGGGCAAGAAAAACAGATGGATATGAATATAGATACCAGATGAGTGAGGAAGATTTTTATATACACTTGATCATACACATGGCAGGCCATATGGTCAATGGCGGTACGGGAATCCGGTCGTTTTTGGATTTGTGGGTTTATTCGGAGAAGTATGGCGGGATGTGGGATGAAGAGTATATGGATGCCAGATTGAGGGAATTGGGGTTGGATGTTTTTGCAAAGCAGGCACAGCATTTGGCTGAGTTGTGGTTTGGGAATGGAGAAGAGGAAGAGACAGAAGAGGATGCGCGGCTGGAAGAGTTTGTACTGAACAGCGCGGCATACGGGACGACTAATGTGACTGTGATTGGGAATGTGGTTGTTGGTGATAAGATAAAGAGTTTTTGTGGGTTTGGGAAGATTAAGTATGTTTGCAGTAGGTTATTTCCGAGTTATAAATGGATGGTCCGGCGGTATGAAGCGTTAGAGAGACATCCGTATGCACTGCCAGGGTATTATATTTATCGTTTGTATAAGAATGGATTGAAGAGAATCGGGGCAGTGAGACGAGAGATTGAAAATGTGAAGATGTTGGATGAGAACCATATTTCTGAACTCCAGGAGTTGTATCATGTATGGGGATTGGATGCGGGAATGTGGGGGAAATGGCATTAGATTGAAGCGTGGATATAAAAGATATTGAGATATAAATGTAACAGGTTAATTGGGCGGTGATTTGATGAAGGTGACTGCCCGGATGTGATGTTAAGAGGGACAGATATGAGAAAATATGTGAAACCGGAAGTGGATATTATTGAGTTTGGGAAGGTTGATATTTTGATGGAGAGTACTACTGCTGCATCGGATGATGGAATAGACAAAGATGAAGGAGAGGAACCGAAGAATGAGCCAACACCTCCTAACGAGCCACAGACTGTTGATGGAACGACATCTGAACCGACTGTGTCCACGGGAGCAGATGATACAGGATCTAATGAAAAGGGGGGGGGGGGAGTGAAGAGGGTAATAATGAAAGTCCGGACGAGGCACCAGAGCCAGAGAGTCCACTAGTAAATCCTCCAGTACAACCAGAACCTCCAGTACAGCCAGATTCGCCGATACAACCAGACTCTCCGACACAATCAGACTCTCCGACAAATGATGAGCTCCCCCAAGACGGTTCTACTCCTGAACCCGTTTCAGAACCTTAGGCCGTTTCAGAGGCAGATGTTGTTCTTGAGTAAGGGTCTGCTCCTGCTCGCGATATGGTGGAATGATTTATAGTTATTATAAAAGAGGTAGTTATGTTTCAAATAAAACTGGCTGGTATTATTATACGAATACATAATTTGTATGATTACGTTAAATGGCTTTGTGATGATTTTCGTGTGGCGGACAAGCTGCCTTTTGAGATGGAGATATCTTATACAGAAAAAGAACTTCTGCTAGAGCATGAGTTATTATCCGGCTTTTCCTTTGGTTACTGTGAGAGCAATATCATATATCGTAAAATCTGTCTTGAAATGCTCTATCATAGGAGCATGGTGGTACATGCGGCAGTCATATCCTGCGAAAGAGAAGGCTTCGCCTTTGCAGCCCGAAGTGGAACCGGGAAGTCAACGCATGTTGTTTTGTGGAGGCAGGCATTTGGTGATAAGGTGGAGATTATTAACGGAGATAAACCGTTACTATCTTTTGATAAGGAGAAAGAGGAGTTCATTGCCTATGGTACTCCCTGGTGCGGTAAAGAGGGCTGGGGAGTTAATAAAAGTGTGCCTCTAAAAGCTATTTGTTTTCTGGAACGCGAGACCGATAATCATATCCGAGAGGCGGAGCCAAAGGAAACTTTAGAAAGACTGTTTTCGCAGGTCTTGATTCCAGTGAGTGATGACTTGCTGCAGATAGAATTGGATTTGATAGATTTGATGATGAAAAAAGTTTCGTTTTATATTTTGTCATGTAATGCTTCACAGGATGCGGCGAGAGTTGCTCGGTTAGCATTGCAGAGCAAAGATTAACATATCCCGGAGGTTTGATTAATGAGGATAAAGGATGGTTTCGTGTTGAGAAAGCTGGGAACTGAATATGTGGCAGTTGCCATGGGAGAAGCGCGGAAAGAATTTAACGGCCTTGTCCGCATGAATGAGACCGGCAGATTTCTGTGGGAATGTCTTAAGACAGATAAAACCGCAGAAGAATTAATCATCTGCCTTTGTTCCGAATATGATATCGGGCAGGATGCGGCTGATATTGATGTCAGAGAATTTCTCGATAAACTGGAAGGAGCGGAAATTCTTGTATAGGGATATCGGAGAGTACCTGTCCGAGCATGGAGAAGTTTTAGCTGCACCGCTTGGAGGCAGTATGAGGCCGTTGCTTAAAGGCGATAAGTGCCAGGTGCTGCTGGTAAAGCCTCAAGGTTTATTGAAGAAATTCGATGTAGTCTTATATCGTGGTAAGGCTGGAAAATTGGTCCTGCATAGGCTTATTAATGTGCGGGATAATACGTTTGTTGCCTGTGGAGATAATACATATAGCTTTGAACCCGGAATCTGCAGGGAACAGATTTTGGGCGTGATGTCCGGCTTTTATCGTAAGGATTCTTACGTGCCGGTTTCTGATTGGAGATACCAATGCTATACAAAAATATGGTGGTTTATTTTTCCTCTTCGTAAAGCCTGCTGGAGGATTTACCGGTACATAAAGGGAAAATGAGCCAAAAGGATACATTTTAGTGCTTCCGGGGGAGAGGTATGAAGAGTAAAAAGATATGGTCGATTGTCTGCATTTTGGCTTTGATTGGCAGTCTGGCGGCATTGGGATATGCGATTCAATATAGAAACAGCCAGCAGCAAGGGCAAGAAGCTTATGATGAGGCGAGAAGAAATGCAAAAGAGCCAGAAAAAGAGCCAGGTTCTACACCTGATTCAGGTGACTCACCCAAGTTAAGCGCAACGCCGAAGCTGAGTGTAACGCCGAAAGAGACAGCAGCACCAACACCAACAGTAAGCCCAGCTCCAACGGCTGTTCCGGTGACGATACCTGTGGATTTTGATGCTTTGAAAGAAAAGAACGAAGAGATTTATGCCTGGATTACGGTTCCCGGGACGCAAATAGATTATCCTGTAGTGCAAAGCGAATCAGATGACAGCTTTTACATGCATCGCGGAATAGACAGAGAATATTTGTACGCCGGAGCCATCTATACGGAGAGAAAAAACAACAAAGATTTTACAGACTTCAATACAGTTTTGTATGGGCACAATATGAAAGACGGAAGTATGTTTGCAGGCTTGCACTCTTTTAAGGATAGAGATTTTTTCGATAAAAACCGGGAGGTTATTATTTATACGCCGGAGCATATATACCATTATGATATTTTTGCCGCCTATACTTACGATGACCGCCATATTTTAAATACATATGATTTCGAAAATGAAGAGGTGGTTCAGACATATCTGGAGGAGATTTATGCAGTCCGGACCATGGATGCTTATATCCGTGATAAAATAAAGGTTACATCAAAAGATTGTATCATAACACTGTCAACATGTATAGGAAACGCACCATCCTCGCGGTATCTGGTCCAGGGTGTATTAAAAGAAGTGGAGTAATGTTTTGGAAACTAATTTTGATATAGAGAAGGTGCGGGAGGATGAAGGGAAAGGTATTGCCTACATAAAAAGAAAGTCCCATCGCAGAAAAAAGAAGAGAAAGATATGGATGCGTATCCTGACAGTCTTTCTGATATTGGTCGTTGGGATGTTCGGCGTTGGCGGGTACTTGATTTCTTCCGGAAAAAATAAGATTGAACAAAAGGGCAGAGTGTCCAGGCCGGAGTTGAAACCGGTAAAAACGGATTCTGCGGATATTAAGACGGAGATATTGGATGAGAATACCTTAAAATATAAAGGAGTGAAATACCGCTATAATGAGGAGATGATTAATCTGCTGTTTATTGGTGTGGATACTTCAGGTGAAGTTGGGAATGGTGAAGCTGAGAATAAGGGAACAGGCAAAGATGCCGGGCAGGCGGATACCATCTTTCTGGCGGCAATGGATAATAAAAGAAAAATGGTTACACTGATCCCGGTGAACAGGGATACCATGACGGAGATTTCTATTTATGATTTAGATGGGCAGTTTACCGGGAAACAGACGGAGCAGATAGCACTGTCTTATGCCTTTGGTGACGGTGCAAAGAAAAGTGCTGAATTGACCAGAGATGCAGTCTCACATCTTTTTTATGGATTACCGATTCATGGATACTTTGCACTTAATACTAGTGCAATTCCAATTGTGAATGATATGGTGGGTGGGGTTTATGTTAGTCTTTTAGATGACTTTACCAGAGTGGATCAATCATATGTACAGGGGACAAAGGTTCACCTTTTAGGGGATTTTTCTGAAACATATGTGCGAAGCCGAATGGGAGTTGGTGAAGGAACCAATGAATCCAGAATGGCCAGGCAGCAGCAGTATATTTTGGCTTTTGCAAGTCAGGCTATTGGGGCGGTTAAGGAAAATATTACGCTGCCGGTATCATTATATCAGGAAATTATGCCGTATATGGTGACAGATGTGGCGATGGATGAGTTTTCTTATTTGGCAAGTCAGGTGGTATCGTATAGATTTAATGATGATTTTATACAAAGCGTACCGGGGAAGACTGAAGAGTCGGAGTTATATATGAAATATTTGGTGGATGAGGAAAGAATGTATGAATTGATACTGGAAATATTTTATGAGAAGGTGTGAGTTTATAAATAATTATTAGGAAGTATATACAGGATGAAAGATACAGAAATGTTCAAACCGTTTGAGAAGAAAATATGGCTCTCATCTCCAACGATGCATGGAGAAGAATTGAAGTATATTACAGAGGCATATGAAACAAATTGGATGTCTACAGTTGGCGAAAACATAGATGAAGTTGAAAGAATGATTGCGAAAAAAATAGGGGTAGAATATGCAGTGGCTCTGTCGGCAGGAACGGCATCGATACATCTTGCAGTAAAGCTTGCAGGAGTAAAGCCGGGGGACAAAGTATTTTGTTCCGATATGACGTTTGATGCTACTGTTAATCCTGTTGTATATGAAGGTGGTGTCCCGGTTTTTATTGATACAGAGTATGACACATGGAATATGGATCCTGTAGCATTGGAGAAAGCATTTGAGCTTTACCCGGATGTGAAAGTAGTTGTTATTGCACATCTGTACGGTACACCGGGAAAAATTGATGAAATAAAAGCAATCTGTGATAAACACGGCGCCTTGCTTATTGAGGATGCCACAGAAAGTCTGGGGGCCAGTTACAAAGGGATTCAGACAGGCTCATTCGGAAAGATTGGGTGTTTATCTTGTAATGGAAATAAGATTATCACTGGTTCTTCAGGTGGATTTCTATTGACAAATGATTCATGGGCTGCAGATAAGGTCCGCAAATGGTCTACCCAGGCAAAAGAAAATGCACCATGGTATCAACATGCAGAGATTGGCTATAACTATCGTATGAGCAATTTAATTGCAGGGGTCATAAGAGGTCAGATTCCATATTTGGATGAACATATTGCGCAGAAGAAAGCTATATATGAAAGGTATAAGAAAGGTTTGGAAGATTTGCCGGTACATATGAATCCTTATGATGTAGAAAATTCCATGCCGAATTTTTGGCTGTCTTGCCTTATCGTTAATTCGGATGCAATGTGCAAACAGGTTAGAGAAGAATGTGATGTTTCATATGTTTCCGAAGCTGGTAAGTCTTGTCCTACAGAAATTTTAGAAACATTGTTGAAATATAATGTAGAAGGGCGTCCTATTTGGAAACCGATGCATATGCAGCCAATTTATAGAAATAATGAGTTTGTAACAAGACAAGGCAATGCCAGAGGGACATCGATTACTTCCTTAGAAACTGAAGCTAATGAAGAATGCGGATTGCAGTTGGATGTGGGGAGAGATATTTTCCATAGGGGGTTGTGCCTTCCAAGCGACAATAAAATGACTCAGGAGCAGCAGGATAAGATTATTGGGATTGTCAGAGGCTGTTTTATATAAAATTTTCTATCTTGAGCAGGAGTGTGTTATGAAGCGAAAAGAAAATTCAATATCTCATGAACAGGGATTTTATGAAAAATACATAAAGCGCCCTCAAGATTTTTGTTGCTCATTATTTGCACTGATTGTTCTTACCCCGGTTATGTTGGTCATAGCAATCCTTGTCCGTATTAAGATAGGGGCACCTGTGATTTTTAAACAACAGCGTCCGGGAAAGAATGGGGAAATATTTACACTCTATAAATTTAGGAGTATGTCAGAAGAGAAAAATAAAGATGGAGAGTTGTTGCCAGATGAAGTTCGTTTGACGAGGTTTGGCAAGAAATTACGTAGTACATCTCTCGATGAGTTGCCTGAGCTTTTCAATATACTGAAAGGTGATATGGCGGTGGTTGGACCAAGACCGCTTTTGGTTAAATATTTGTCCAGATATAATGTTCATCAATTTAGAAGACATGAGGTTCGTCCAGGGATTACTGGATATGCTCAAGTTCACGGGAGAAATACATTATCTTGGGATAAAAGGTTTGAAATGGATATCTGCTATGTAGACAATATTTCATTCTGGTGGGATTGGTTAATTATTTTTCAAACTGTTGGAACTGTGTTAAAGCGCGAGGGTATCAGTTCCTTGACGTCTGTTACGATGGATGAGTTCAAAGGAAATTGCATGAGAGAAAGAGAGAAATGATGAAACACGTTTTTATGATTATGTTTCATAATAATTTTTGGCAGCTTAAAAAGTTAGTACATAGTTTGGTGGCAGAGAATCACTACTTTGTACTGGGAATAGATAAAAGAGCAAACAATTATCAATTACAAGATAGCATATTGAATATAGCAGGAAAACAAACCGTATATCTTGAACTAAAAATTAATTGGGGAGGGGGGACACAGGTTTCTGCAACATTGCAAATGATGCGACAGGCACAGAAGTTTAAACCAGATTATATTCACTTTTTAACCGGCTCGGACGTGCCGATGATGAGCAGATATGTTATAGAAGAATTTTTTGAAGAACATAAAGGCTATGAATTTATAGAGTTTGAAAAGATAAATTATGATTTTGCATATTACAAATGTAACTACTGGCATCTCTTTGTGGAAAATCAATGGTACCGAAATAATTATTTGTTAAAGGTGTTAAATCATTCTTTTGTTAGGTTGCAAAAGGTAATAGTAATAAATCGAAAGCGTAAAGACCTGTATCACGGTTCGGCTTATTTTTCGATTACTAAAGAATTTATGGAGTATCTATTAGAGAGAGAGAGGGAAATTAAGAAAATGTATCGTTATACCTTAGGAGGGGACGAAGTGTGGATACAGACTGAAGTAGCAGCCTCTCCTTACAAATTTAATGTATATGAAAAAGAGCAGCCTTGGGGAAATTTAAGATATATAGATTGGACCCGAAGAAAAGCGAATTCACCATATACTTTTGTGATAAATGATTTAAAAGATTTGACAGAGAATTTTAATACACGTTATTTATTTGCGAGAAAATTCGATGAAACAGAGGATAAAGAGGTAATTATAAAGATTTACAATGCTTTGTATGATAAATATAAGGAAAGCGGTTATTCTATATGAAAATACTATTTACAAGTGTTGGAAGACGTGTTGAACTGATACAGGCATTTCGTAATGCATCACAAGAACTTAATGAGAATGTTACTTTAATAGGTGTAGATATTAAAACAGATGCCCCTGCACTGTTCTTTTGTGATAGAATAAGAAGAATCTGTGATATTAATAATGAACAATATATTCCACAGCTTCTTTTACTGTGTAAAGAAGAAAAAGTTGATTGCTTGATCCCTACAATAGATACAGACTTGCTATTGCTTGCAGAAAATAAAAATAGATTTGAGAGAATTGGTACAAAGGTACTAGTTAGTGCGGTTGATAAGGTAAAAGTATGTCGAGATAAGAATTTTACAGCAGGGTATTTTGCATCACTTGGTTTATTAGCTCCTGAAACAGTTAATTCAATTGAAAAATATGAGGAGAGAGCATTAGGTTTTCCAGCTTTCATTAAGCCTAAAGATGGGAGCTCTAGCATTGATGCATATAAAGCTGAAAATATTTTTGATTTAAAAGTATATGCTGATAAGATTAAAGATTACGTAATACAGCCTTATATTTCGGGTAAAGAATATACGATAGATATATTATGTGACTATTATGGTAGTCCAATATTTATAACACCGAGAGAACGTATAGCAGTCAGAGCTGGTGAAGTATCAAAAACTCGTATTATTTATGATGAAACTATTATATCTGAAATGCAGACTCTAATAATGAATTATAAACCTTGTGGTCAAATTACAGTTCAGCTTATTCGTGAAAACATAAGTGGTGATGATTATTACATAGAAATCAATCCTCGTTTCGGTGGCGGTGCTCCTTTGAGTATGAAAGCAGGAGCAGATAGTGCAAAAGCTATTATACGAATGCTCAAAGGGGAAGTCTTAAAATATGAAGATAGGGCTGCAAGGAATGGAGCAATTTTTAGCCGTTTTGATCAAAGCATATGTATTAATTAATAAAAGTTAGATGATTGTGGGGTGGTAACATGATTGAGATTTCTGATATTACACATGCTATGATGTATATTGATGATATAGAAGTTGTCGTGTTTGATCTGGATGATACGCTTTATAGCGAAAAAGAGTATGTTAAAAGTGGCTTTAGAGCTGTATCTAGAATATTACCACAGATTAATGATGCAGAAGAAAAACTATGGAAAGCATTTGAAGAAAAAAAATTAGTGTTTAATGAAGTTCTGCAATCGGAAGGTATATTTAAAGAAGAATTAAAAAATTTGTGTGTAGAAGAGTATCATTGCCATATACCTAATATCCATATGTATGATGGTGTTGTAGAGATGTTAGTAAAAATACGTAATCAAGGACGCAAAATTGGTATTATTACAGATGGCAGGCCGGAAGGGCAGAGAGCGAAAATAGAAAATCTTAACATAGAAAAATACGTTGATGATATTATTGTCACAGATGAACTCGGAGGTATAAATTATAGGAAACCTTGTACTGAATCTTTCAGTTTAATGCGAAAGAGAATGGAAAAATGTTTTGTTCGGGAAATACCTTATTTTAAAATGTGTTACATAGGAGATAATATAAAAAAAGATTTTATAGCTCCCCAAAAGCTTGGGATGAGATGCATATGGTTTAAAAATACAGAGGGATTGTATTTTTAATATATAAAACTACGCTTGATTGTATAGTTGGGAGAACAGATTATAGTATTTTAAAAGAAGTTGAACCAGTAGTTTGATAAATCAAGGCATTCAGATTGCTTTGTGATACATAGAACGCAGAATTACAAGATGCGACAAAAAGTATGGTGACTTTTTGCGATTCAGTATTTCTAATAAGTGAAAGTAAGAGAATTATGATAAAGCGCTTTGATTTAGAAATATAAATGAATTGTGGAAAGTCATATGACACAGAACTGATAGATTGGAACAGTATAGTTAAATTTAATAAAAGGGGCCACCTTATGACGGGCGAAGAAGAATCTATAAAGGTATAAGTTTCTCTGCGAGCGTGTAGAGAGCTAAAGGATGGGGATAGAAGAAAAGTAGAAGAAAAGTGGAAGATTGCGAGAGTGTAGCCACAGTTCCGTACGATGACAACAGTAAATTCTGCGACACGTTTGACCATGGACTTCGAAATGGTGAAGCAGGTGATAGACTAAATGTTGCTTATTTGACCGTAAAGGATATCTAGGAAGAAACATCAGGGGAAATTCTAGAGTCGGTAGTGTCGAATGATTTATGAAAAAACTCAGTCAAAAAAATAAGGCTCAAACGAACATTGAAAACTGTAAATACTGATTACGAATAGCGCTCCGAGGGAATAGGGCGCTGCCTTAAGTAACCGGAAGGGGCTTGTCTTTTGACTCGATATAGGCTTTGCCGAAACCAACCCTCACCGGAAAGAAGGAAAAGGGCGCACTCGCCCCTTTTTGCTGAAACAGGATAATCCGAGAATTTTATGTTAAGGAATTTTTACGGCATATCCTCGTGCGATGCACTGCGACATTTCACTGCTTCCTTGACAACGGTTCCGCTCCCTTTAAGCAGTAGCATGGTGTTGTATATTTAGAATTGTCTGCGGACCAAGGAAGACGAGAAACTGCCATTTACCCGTCATATTTCCGGGAACTCTAAGCATTTCCACATTATTTAGAACTTTATAGTTGGTGTGTTTGTGAGGACGGAGAAAATTGTATTAAGCAACCCAGAGAACCAGATCATAGTTAGCACCGTTGATGTTATCAAAACCATTGGTAGGGCTGCAAGAAGCCTTGTATGTACGATTGAATCTATCAATCATCTATTTGAATGGTCAGAATTATTTTGACACCTCATCGTCGTTGGTAAGTCAAATTATTTGGGTAATATTGAACTTAAATTTATCTCCAAACTCTTGGAAAACTCCTGGGCAGTCAGGGGATTGGCACTGTAACCGTCAGCAGTGAATTTGAAGTGCTGTGGAAGTTCCTTGAGAAGTTTGAAAGTCATTCGCACGGCAAGGATACACGGATTTGGATATGATTTTGGGAATTATCAAAAGTCTACTGCTTGAGTGGAATGTATCTACAGATAAAGTTAATGAGCCAGCAGATTTGTTTATATTGGTAATGAAGTAAATAGAGTATAATGTCTATGAGCAATGACTCCTTTTGTTTTTGTTGGTTGTGGCGATTTACATTATACACAAAAATGGAGGTCACTGTTCTTTTTATTACACATCTCCCTTAAAAATAATGTTTTAATAAATATAAATACAAAAAAACAGGTGGGATTTTGACACTACCACAGTTACAGCAGGAGTAAGTAAATGAAGAAAATATGTTTTATTACAACCATATCATTAACATTAAAGGTATTTGTGATAAAGACTGCAGAATTTATACATGAAAATACAGACTGGGATATTAGTTTTATTTGTAGCCCGAATGATGAATTTGTTCAATCACTTCCTTGTTATATACATTATTACCCTGTTCATATGGAACGGGGGATAAGTATCGGTGGAGTTAGGGCAATGTTGGAAATGAAACGGATTTTTGAAAGAGAGAAGTTTGATCTTGTTCAATACTCTACTCCAAATGCATCACTTTATGCAGCTATGGCAGGATTTTTAGCAAAAGTGCCGGTTCGATTGTATTGCCAATGGGGCATGGTGTTTGCTGGTTTTGAGGGCATAAAGAGGAAAATATTTAGGGCCGAAGAAAAATTGGTATGCAAGTTATCCACATGGATAGAACCCGATAGCAAAAGTAATTTGAGATTTGCTCAGGAGGCAGGTTTGTACCCTGAAGAAAAAAGCTCAGTAATATGGAATGGAAGTGCTTGTGGGGTTGATTTGAAAAAATTTGATGTTGAGCATAAAAAAGAATATAGAGAAGAAATTCAAGAAAAACTGGGAATACCTAAAAATTCCTTTGTGTTCGGTTTTGTTGGTCGAATAACAAGGGATAAAGGAGTTAATGAACTCCTTAAAGCGTTTAAGATGTCAGGAAATAATACATATCTTGTGATGGTCGGTCCTAGTGAGGTTGATGCAACAATCAGCAAAGAGCTTTATGACTGGTCAAAGTCTTGTAATCGGGTTGTTTACACAGGATATACTAATGCTGTTGAAAAATACTTAGCGGCCATGGATTGCTATATTTTGCCAAGTTATCGGGAAGGTTTTGGTATGGGCGTCGTGGAGGCAGAGGCTATGGGATTGCCTGTGATTGTTACAGATATCCCGGGTCCTGTTGATGCAATGGAGCATCACAAAACGGGGGTTATAGTTCCAGTGAAGGATGAACAGGCTCTGTATTCGGCAATGTGTTGGCTTATGGAAAACCCTACGATTGCGCAACAGTATGCCGAGGCGGGAATAGCTTACGTGAAGGAGAGGTTTGCACAAAATAAGTTGCAACAGTATATTTTAGATGACCGCATAAGACTGCTAAAGAATCAACAGGAGGGATAATAATGACTGCGAAAGTTTCAATCATAATGGGTATCTATAACTGTGCGCAGACGTTACCAACAGCTATCGACTCTGTTTTGGCGCAAACATATACCAATTGGGAACTAATTATGTGTGATGATGGATCGAAAGACAATACTTATGAGATTGCAAAGAGCTATCAGCGTAAATACCCTGGGAAAATAGTTTTATTGAAGAATAAAGAAAATAAGAAATTAGCAGCAACATTAAATTACTGTCTTTTTGTTGCAACCGGAGAATATATTGCTCGAATGGATGCCGATGATGAAAATATGCCTGAACGATTAGCCCGGGAAGTTGCATTTCTGAATAAGCATCCTGAGATTACTTGTGTTGGTTCAAGTGTGATTGTTTTTGTAGGGAACGGTTCAGAGTATATACGACTAAACAAAGGTAATCCGAAAAATACATGCTTAATTCATGGTGCCCCATGTGCTCACCCAACAATAATGATGAGAAAAGCGGCATATGATAAATTACATGGCTATAGGTCTGTACCGGAAACAATGCGTGCAGAAGATATTGATTTGTGGTTTCGTTTCTTTCGAGAAGGGTTTACCGTACATAATATCCAAGAACCACTATATAGATATAGAGAAACCATTTCTGATTATAAAAAAAGAACAATGAAGGCGGCTATTGGGACAACAAAAGTCTTCTTAGGCGGATATCGGATGTTACATTATCCTATATATTATTATCCATATGCATTTAAACCAATAATAGCAGCATTGATTCCCAAAAAGCTAATGCAGATGTATCATTATTACTTGGATAGTAGGAGAAAAAAATGAACCAATTTTTGAAAATAGCAATTGCCGAAGATAAAGAATACTATTATGGTGAATGGTTTAAAAGAATATATAGAATGATGACGCATAATCCGGTATATCAAAGAGGAAAATACATAATTGTTGCACGCAAAGCGGGATACTATTCTTTGAATTGTAATTCAATATTAAAAATAGTTCTTTGTTTTTATTATACAAGAAAGAAGAATATTCTTGGCGAAAAATTAGGAATTGAACTGGGACCAAATGAATTTGGCAGAAGAATAAGAATTTATCATAATAATATTGTGGTTAATGGTGGGGCAATTATAGGTGATGATTGCGAATTGTATGGCAATAATTGTATTGGGAATAAAGGTTCGGACTTTGGACCATTGGATGCTCCAATTCTAGCGAACAGTATCTCTATTGGTGTGGGAGCAAAAGTTATCGGTAAGGTTCAAATTGCTGATAATATTAAGATTAGTAGTATGTCTCTGGTCAATAAGGATCTTAAGGAAAGTGGTGCTTTGTATGGAGGTATTCCGGTGCAAATGATTAAAAAGCTTTAGCAAAATCGATATACAAGGGAGGGAAATGGATGGGGCAATTGTCTGTTGTAGGAAGTATACTATTTTATGTTGGGACTTTTGGTCTTTCAGGACTGATATGTAGGATGAATATAAAGAACAATGTTATTAAGCTCTTTTTAGTCATTATCCCACCTGTTTTTTTAGCAACATTTAGGTATAATATTGGTTATGACTATGGTAGTTATGTTTTGAATTATGATAATTCATTTGATATAACGTATGAGTCTATTATTGCAGGATATGAAACTGGGGATCCTATAGCATTCTATTTAATCACTAAAATTGCAACAGTGTTTAACTCGGAACGAGCATATCTGATGATTTTAGCGATTCTATCATTGATTCCTGGTATTTCATATATACTGAGAGAATGGAATGATGTGGATATCCAGCAAATGATTATATTTATCTATATGTTTAGTCCATTTATTTTTTCTCTTTCTGCATGCAAACAGGGCATTGCATTAGGCTTTTTAATGTTTTCGTTGAAGTTTGTTTATGAAAGAAAACCAATTAGATTTGTTTTATTCGTAGCAGTAGCATTTTTATTTCATTCAACGGCTATTGTATTTTTATTAGTATATTTTTTCATAAATGATGGAGGGGATTTAAGTACACTCAAAAAAGTGCTGATTGTTGTGGGGTGTCTATTTATTATCATGAATTTGCAATGGGTATTAGGAAATGTTATGAATGGCAGATATGAAACTTACGCCGTTGATGCCGTTGAAGGAAGAAATAGAACATTTTGGCTTTATTCTTTAATTACTATTATTTTTTTTATTTTTAGAACAGAACTCATTGCTATCGATAAGAGAAATGACTTGCTAATCATGATGATGGCGGTCGGTGCAATTTGTCAGTATCTCGGATTTTCTAATGCGTTTGCAAAGAGAATTGGTGAGTATTTTCTAATGGTACAAGTATTTCTAATTCCACAGTGTATATTTCTATTTAATGATAATAGCAAAAAAATAGCTAAGTTGTTGATTTTTATATATGTTGTTGTAATTTTTTTGATAGCAAGTCCGACTGCTTCAAGTGGAATGGGGTTCGTGCCGTATCAATTTAAGTTTTGGTAAAGGTGAGTTTTATGAGAAAAGTATGTATATTGCAAAATAGTTTAAGTTTTGGTGGAACAGATACATTTGTGATAAATATGTGCGAGGGATTAATGAAAGATGGCTATAGTGTGACAGTTGTTCTTTCTATGGACCCTAAAAAGCCAGGGCCGAAACTAAATGATTTGAAAACTACAGGTGTTCGCATTATATGGACATGTTCATTCAAAAACATAAAGGAAAAATTAAGGCATCTATTATTGCTATATAAAGAGTTAAGAAAAGAAAGGTATGATATTTTTCAAACAAACATAGATTTATTTAATGGACCAAACCTATTTATCTCCTGGTTGGCGGGTGTTCCAGTCCGTGAGTGCCATTCTCATAATTCCAAGCAAGAGAAAGAGCTTCAGGTCGGTAGGAAACTGTGTGTAACATTGTACCAGACCTTAATGAGATGGTTGTGTTGGAATTTTTCCAATCGTAGAGGCGGATGTTCCGAAATAGCAATGGATTTCCTTTTTCATCAAAAATGGAAAAGTGATAAATATTCCAAAGTAGTTCATAATGGTATCGATTTTTCGGAATTTCGGCGATCTTGTAATTTTGATGAAAAGAAAAAAAGTTGGGACTTCGGAAAAAATATAATATCAGTACAATTGGAAGAATCACATTTCAAAAAAATCCAATTTTTATTGTTGATGTCATGAATGAATTATTCAAAATTCGTGATGATTGCGACTTTGTTTGGATTGGAATCGGAGATATGGAAGAACAGGTATTTGACAGAATTAATACCTATGGTATTGCTGAGCGTATACATATGCTGGGTGCCAGATCAGATGTTCCGGAAATTCTCCGTTGTGTAGATGTATTTTTTCTCCCGAGCAACTTTGAAGGTCTTGGAATTGTTTTAATTGAAGCACAAGCAGCGGGATTGCCCTGTGTTACATCAACAACAACACCTGCGGAAGCAAATTGTGGATCCACTCTATATCTTCCGTTGGAAGAGTCAGCCGCTTTTTGGGCGCAAAAACTCAATGATGTTTTGAATGAGAAAATAGTGCTAACAGTTGATCCTATAAAGCTTGAAAAGTATAGTATAGACCATATGGTACAGGAAATGGAGGACTTGTTTGAATCATGAGAGAAAGAAAACGAATTGTATTTGTGAATTTGCATTCTGATTGGATGTTGGTTAAGACTGCCTCGGTTTACCTATTTAAATTTTCTTTAGCATTAAAGCATGGATATATAATGAATTATTTGGTAGACCATCCTGAGTATGAAATTTGTAACTATATCAATGATAGAGGATTTTCGTGGCTGAGAAATAATAATGATGCGTTGATGAAGGTATTGAATTTTTTTCGTTTTGCTGAAAATAGAAAGACTATGAAGGTCAATGGTATTGATATGAATAAAATTACAGTTTTAAAAAGTGTTTCAGAAATTAAACAGGATGATTTGGTGATTCTCTATAATGTTTGTTCAGATAATTATCGAGGGATGAATGGTGTCTATGCTTTTAAAGCTTTGAGTATGCTTCATTTTCATGGTAAAGAAGGTGAAAGTGATGAAATCAACAAAGCTAATGTGAACTGCCTGTTCGGTGAGGTGAATTTGGAAACAAATTGCGAACTATATCGCCGTTACTATCATACGAACAAGCCTTGGATAACGCATCCGTTTGTATATGCTAAACGTTTTCAAGACAAAGTTCCTTTTAATAAAAGAATGAATATGGCATTTGCTACTGGAACAATCACTTATAAAGTTCATAATGAGTTTTTAAATACCTATGGTGACTCTTGTAATCAGCCAACCAGAAAGCAGATTAAAGATAATCCTGAGTATTTTAAAAATACAATTTACTGCACAAGCAGTGATTATCTGGAAGATAATGAAGGAAAGAAAGTGAATGACACAGATTTTTTTCCTGTTAAGATATATAAAAAAGTTTATAATCGGATTCATGTTGGAAGGCAGGAAAAATACTATTCATTCGATATGGTTGAAGCTTTCAACAGCTACAAGATGTGTATTGTTGGTGAAGAAGTTCTGGGAATTCCTGGCATTGGGTTTGTTGAAGGAATGGCTTGTGGGTGCGCATATATCGGCTTAGATATTCCTGCTTACAGAGATTGGGGCTTGATTCCTGGTGTCCATTATATTATTTATGACGGAACAAAAGAAGATTTAAAACGTGTTATTGAATATTATCAAATGGATGAGCATCAAGTTGAACTTGAGAAGATTGCTAAAACTGGCTGCGACTATGTAAGAGCTAATTTCAATGGAGATGTTGTAGCACAGAATCTGCTGAAACAATTGGAGGAAAAACAAGCGGAGTGGTTGAGAGATGGGAAGATATAAAGTATCAGTCATTGTACCTGCATATAATGCGGAAAAAACAATAGAAAAAACACTGAATAGTATCCTTGGGGGAGACTGTCCGAAAACTACAGTAAGTGACTAACCGGCAATAAAACAATGAGGTTAAACCATCCATATAAGGATGTTTGACATAGATACCTGTACATTGAAAACTGAATAAAGCACACACTAAATAATGATTTCCAGCCCTGGATATAGTATAATGGATATTGGAAAAAATGTATCCAGAGGTGAAGTATCATGCCATATGTGCCAATTTTTAACCGCAATCAGATGATGCTGTGTTCCTGGGATTCTTTCGTGGCGCCAGAGAGTATCGCCAGGCTGATCGATGCTTTTGTGGACAGCCTGGATCTATCGCAATATAGGATAAAGGAATGTGCGAAAGAAGGCAGGCCATCCTATGACCCGAAGGGAATGCTGAAGCTCTACATATATGGAAGCCGTAAAGGTATCCGCTCCTCCCGCAAGCTTGCGGAGAGCTGTGGGGTGAACCTGGAAGTAAAGTGGATGATCGGGGGAGTGGAGCCAGACTTCCGCACCATCTCAGATTTCAGGAAAGAGAACATAGACAGCCTGAAAGGCATTTTCCATGAATTCAACCGTAAGATATCCAGTGCGGTGGAATGGGGGTTCGTGTCCATTGACGGGAGCAAGTACCAGGCGGACAATGCGAAGGACAGGAATTTCACGAAGAATAAGCTGGATGACCGGATCCGATGGCTGAATGCCCATACAGACGAGTACCTGAGGATACTGAAGGAAATGGATGAGCAGGAAGATGAGGAAGGGACACCGGGGGAGCTTACCAGAGAAGTTGTGGAGGCGAAGTTAAAAGAAACAAAGGAGCGTCTGGAGAAATATGGATCCTATCAGAAGCTGATGGAAGAGACAGGGGCATCACAGCTGTCATTGACAGATGCGGATGCAAGGCTGATGAAGACCAAGAACGGCTTTGCGATGTCATATAATCCACAGACGGCGGTAGATTCTGAGACACACCTGATCCGGGACTTTGAAATGACGAACCAGGTGACAGACCATGGGCTGCTGTACACGACCATGGAAGGCATCAGGGAAGAGACATCAGGGGAGATACTGGAGGCAGTGGCGGATAAAGGCTACGAAGACACGGAAGACATGATCCGGTGCCTTGAGAATGGCATTATCCCCCATGTGATAATGAACGATGGGAAGGACGGGTACGGACTGGAGATCGCATATGAGGAGGCTGGGCCAGATACAGGGAGCACAGAGCCGGAGGAGCTGAGGAAGAGCCTGCATGCAGGAAAAGTACCGGAGGCATACAAAGATGTGATTTCAGACATAAAGATAGAAGAGGTACGCCGAAAAGTCAAGAATGTGCAGGAGGAAGGGGCGGTTCTGTCCTCCATATATGGAACACCCGAGGAGATGCAGGAGCGTGCGAAAGAGGGGTATTTCATAAGGGATCCGGAAAGGAACCTGGTGTACTGTCCGTCAGGAGAGATACTGAGACAGAAATGCATCAAGAAGAACGGGAATATCCGGTATGCCAATAAGAATGCCTGCAGGCATTGCAGCAACAGGAAGAAATGCTTTAAAGGGAAGGGCGAATGGAAAGAGGTTGATTTCACCAAGGACAGCCTTGAGAAGCCGTGCAGGGAATGGCAGAAGGCAGAGGAATAGGAAGAAGCCAAGGAAAAACAGGAGCCAAAGATCCGTTTTGAAAAAGTAAAGGTCGTGAGATTCCTTTTTAAGCCGAGCATGGTAAAAATGTCCCAAAGGATGTGCCTGTCAGAGCATCCGTTTGGAACGATAAAGAGAGCGATGGGAGCCACCTATTTCTTATTGAGAGGGTTGCGGAAGGTGGCAGGTGAATTTGCGCTCTTTTGCCTGGGATACAATATAGAAAGAGCTAAAAATCTCCTGGGATTCAGAAAAATGATGGAGATAATGGCAGGAGCATAAGCCTCATTTCTTTCAAAATGTGTGTTTTATTCAGTTTTCAATGACACAGAGGAAAGAAAGAGGCTAATTTTATGCTCAAAAATAAGGTTTTCGGACAGTCTGGGGGGTATACGAAGAATGTTTGTAAAACGATGGTTAAAACAATTTTGCGAAAAAAACAGCTTGGAGTGTGAGTATGAAAAAAAAGTTACATTTAATTATGCCAATGGGTGGGGCGGGATCACGCTTTCTAAAAAATGGTTTTGAAATGCCTAAACCGTTGATCAAAATTAACGAAAAACCGTTCTTATACTGGGCAACTCGATCCATTGAGAAATATGTGGATGTTGCGGATATTACATATGTTGTACTGGAGCAGCATATAGCTGAGTTTCATATCGATGAGGTTATACTTAATTACTTTCCAACAGCTAGGATTGAGGCAGTTGAATTTGAGAAAGTAAAATCCGGTCCGGTTATGACTTGCTTGGTCGGATTGAAGAATATCCAGGATAATCAGCCGATTTTGTTCAATGATTGTGATCATATGTTTTCGTGTAGCTCTTTTGCAGAGGATATGAATACCGGGTTATGGGATTACGATGGCGCTTTGCTTACATTTGAATCTAATCATCCGCAATTTAGTTATATTAAATATGAAAATGAGAAAGTGATTGGTACAGTAGAAAAGAGAGTGGTAAGTAATTATGCGATTTGTGGTGCTTATATGATTCGAAATGCTCAGTTGTTCCGAGAAATGGCGGAAGAATATTCAAAAAATTGCAATTACAATGAATTCTTTGTTAGTGGCATTTACAATATTATGTGTCAAAAGAGACTGGATATTCAAAACTATATAGTGGATTTCCATGTTCCGTTTGGTACACCAGTAGAGTACGAAATGGCACAAAAATCGGACTGCTTCAAGTTGTTGGAGTAAATGATTGAAGCTTAATATTTTAGGGAGAGAAGGAAAGTGAATCGATATAATTTAGGCGGACATTCTGGTTGCCAAATTTTTTTGATGGAAGATGGTGAGACAACGGCATACGTTCGCAAGATTTCAAAGGATAGAGAATATAACAGTCGTTTAAAAATCCAAAGCGAAAAACAGGCCGCCTTTTGTGGTGATCCGATTAAGGCGCCTAAAGTATTGGGTGAAGGATATACAGAGGATGGCATGTATTTCTTTGATATGGAATATATTCAAGGGGTGACTCTTGCCGAATACATGAAAACAATGGAAATTGGTAAAGTAAAGGGATTGGTAGAGATATTAGTAAGTAGCCTTGCTCCTAAAAAACAAACATTAGCTGCAGTAGAAGAACAGCTATTAGCAACAGATATTTTCCGCGTAAAGTTATCAGGACTCCGCAAGATGCTTTCCAATGATAATGATGTAGTTAACCAAGCGTTGAATATGTTGGAGGCACATGATTGGAGCAAGTTATCTCCTTCGCAGTGCCATGGAGATATGACATTGGAAAATATAATCATTAAAAACGATAGTCTGTTTTTTATTGATTTTTTGGACTCTTTTTATGATTCATGGATTCTTGATATTGGCACTCTTTTGCAAGATGTTCAGGTTATGTGGTCTTACCGCTTTCAGAAAAATGTCAGCATGAATACCGTCCTGAGATTAATTGTGTTTCGTGATCTGCTATTGGATAAGATTAGTAAAATTGATTCTAGTTATGTGATTGAAATTTATTATGCTCTCCTTCAAAAACTAATCCGTATTTATCCATATATCAAGGATGAATTTACCAATCATTTTTTGAATGAAAAGACAAGTTGCGTTTTACAGAATATAAAAATATTGGAAGGACAACCCGGGGAGGTGGTATAATGAGTACATTAATTGTTCCTTGCTTGGGAAGAAAAATGGTTAATGGGATACCACAATATTTATATCGACATCCCAAGGGAAGCTTATTGATTGAACGTAGTATTGAAGGTGTATTTACGGAAGTATATGATAGAGTCTTAATTGTTTTATCAGAAGAAGACGTGAATGAATATCATGCAGATTCGGTTATTTATAAGGAATTCAAAAAGTTTCCAATAGAGATAGTTACTCTAAAAAAAATGACATCTGGACCGGCAGAAACGGTTTATCTTGCAATTCGAAAGGGTGGAGTAACAGGAGCCGTTGTAGTAAAGGATGCAGATAATTATCTTAAGACAGAATATGTTCCTCAGGGGAATTTCGTGGCAGGACTTGACTTAAACACATGGGAACGCGATATACATAATTTGAGAAATAAAAGTTTTTTAATTCTGAATGAACAAAAGACTTTGCTAGATATTATCGAGAAGCAGGTTCGATCAGAGGTTATTTGCCTTGGTTTATATGGATTTAAAAAAGCAGAAGATTTTGTAAAGGCATATGAGAAATTAAATGATGCAAGTTATCCGGTATCAAAACTGTATATTAGTCATGTGATTTCCTATTTGATAGGCTATTCTGGGCGAGTATTTCACTATGTTTCTGCTATAGAATATGAGAATTGGGGAGATGAACGCCTGTGGAAAGATATGCAGAGGGACTATACGATGTACTTTATTGACTTGGATAATATTCTTGACAGTAGTGGTATGTTAACTCAACAGAATATGGAAAAACTAGCTGTGCTGCAAGATAGGGGGGCTTCCTTTATTGGATATACAGTTGAAAATGAAGAGTACAAGATTTCTGCATTGGAAGAGTTGCAACGTGTAGGTCTGAGATTCATTAAGATAATATACGGTTGTCCGTACTCTGAAAAGAAAGAAATCATTGCTTCAGATACGGAACTTGATAGGAAAGTAGTTGAATTATGAAAGCAGTAAGATATTGTTCAAACATTACATCTTTTGCTTGCTTTAGATATCTTTTGATTGTATTTATTTTGTGAAAATTTGGATTTTATGAAATATCAAGTTATTTAATTGCAAAGCAAGAACCATTGCGTAGGTGCAATTATTACAAAGAAAAATAATAATTTTTTGAGTAAGTTGATATGAGAGGTATAGTATGAAGCTTATTATTGTCGATTTAGATGGTACATTATTTGATACGAAGGATGTAAATTATCATGCCTATAAAGATGCAATTACACCGTATGGATATGATATTGATTATAAATACTACTGTCAATTCTGTAATGGGCGTCACTATTTAGAATTTTTGCCGCAGATTACTACAAATAATAAAGAAATTTTAACTGCAATGCACAAAGCTAAAAAAAATGCCTACAAGAATCATCTTAATAAGGCAATTCTAAATAACAGGTTGGTTGATATTATCAGATTGATGAAGTTAGAATATAAAACAGCTGTTGTGACGACTGCATCAAGAGAGAATTGTTCTGATATATTGAGTCAGTTTAATCTTGTTGGTTTGTTTGATTTGATTCTTACACATGATGATATCGCAAAATCTAAGCCAGATCCCGAGGGATTTTTGAAAGCAATGCAATATTTTGGCTCAGCACCGTCAGAGACAATTATATTTGAGGATTCAGATGTTGGGCTAGAAGCTGCTGAGAGAAGCGGAGCTTTTTATTACAGAACATATCGTTTTAGCTGAGGAGAAGAGATATGAATAAGAATGCAACACAGATGATAAAGGGTATAGCAATTATAATAATGATTATGCATCATTTCATTGTCATTCCATTCACAGAATTGCCATATCTTGTCACTTTGTTTGGATATGCTTGCAAGATATGCGTTGCAATTTATGCTGTGCTTTCTGGATATGGTTATTTCTTTTCCAAAGAGAAAACGGTCAGATACGGATTAAAGAAAATATGGAGGCTACTTCAGATTTATTGGATTTCATTGTTCACTCTTTTCATTCCAGCAGCTATGGCGGGGGGGGGTGGAAAATCGCTCCATGGCAAATGGTTATTCAAATGTTTGGATTGCTGCCTAATTTAAATTGGTTTGCTTGGTATGTATTTTTCTATATTTTTTGTGTGATGGTAATGCCGCTTTTTTTCAGATATAAGGTGTTTCGCTTTAAACCGCTAATTAATCTCGCATTAATGTTGATTGTGCCATACATCTTTGAAATTGTCCTGCATACAGTGCAAAACTATCAAACTAATACGCTTTTAAACGATTTGTTTAGCTGCTTTCTGTATTTTCCGTGCTTTTTGGTGGGATACTGGATGGCGGAGAATCAGTTAGTTGAGAAAGCAAAGCGGATAAAATGGATGCGAAATCCAGTTGTGTGCGTGATTGGAATCATGGCTGTATTTGCGATACGCATAGTTATCAACTCAGTTGTGGGATTTTTACTGGATGTATTTTATGTTCCGGTCATGATTTGTTTTATTGTCAACTTGTTTGAAATGGTGGACTGTGCACCAATTTCTGCATTGCTAAGCTTCCTCGGTAAATATTCGACTGGAATGTGGTTCTTTCATGCAGTATTCTTTTCAACATATGTTTGTGACTTGTTCCAACCGATATTGAAATTGGTTTCATGGCCACCGCTGATGTTTGTCTGGCTTGTTTTACTTAGTTTGGTGGGTGCGTTTATCTATCAAAAAATTTTGGATGGGTTACGTGCGTTGCCTTTGTTTCCTAAAATGAGACCAGCTGTGAAACGATAAGTATAAATTAGTAAAAAATGCATTTTTCTTATCGATGTTAAAAGGGTAATTTTAATAAATCTACTTGTTGGGTGCATTTTTTCAAATCTATCGATATAGGTATTTAGAACTCTTATTTAAGGCTAAATTCTACTTCGTCAGTGAGCGTCTACCAGATGACTCTGACAAGTATACCATTACAATGCCCAAAGGTATTGTAATGAGTATGGCATTACGCTCTGTTGATATCGTAATAATGCTTGAAATTCGCATAGCTCTTTAGAATATTATGCGTTACATTTATAAGGGCATAACGCACTACACATGAGTTGTGTTTGAACATGCGGGTTCTCTTAACCTGAAAATTTTCGGACTGATAAACAGTTGGATCCAACCTAACAAATGCAGATAATTTATCCGGTGTAGAGGAGCGGTGAGTATCGTCAATCTCACCAAGTATCATTCCGCCATTGATAGACCTAATGCCCGGGACGCTCATGATCACAGAGAGGAGGCATGTGACATGGTTTGCCATTTCAAGCCCTGTATGGAATAACTGCTTATTTAATAACTCAATCTGTTCAAAGGTATGAGTTATTTGAATGGATAAGGAATTGTCATTGATACCGACCGATTTTTGTTTAAGAATTCTTAATTTTCTGGCAGTGTTTTTATCAAAATGACCGTGGAAGCCGTATGGAAAAGTTGAGCGAGATGAGTCATATGCATGGAAGCAATATAAATCGGTATCGGTGTCTCTAAAGGAGTACATGGTCAGAATTCTGATATATACCGGGTTTTATAGAAGTACAGGAGCTTGCGGGAAGACCTGATTAATGTAAGAAGTCAGCTGTAATTTAAATGGGTATGTTGCTTTGCCGTTTACTTACAAAATCTTCCAAGCTCCTTAAGTTCGGTGTAATTCAGCTCCCTTAAGATTAGAAACCTTAAGGAATCCTGCATCATAAGGTGGTTAGCTATAAAAAACGTGTCGAATTTATAAGTTTTGCTTACATTATTCTTACGCTTAACAGAAGTCTTGATCGGGTTAAAAATACAGACTTTAAAATCCATGTTTATTAAAAACGAACAAGGTTGTCACCGTAGTGCGCCGTTGATTCAAGACCTATGATGATGCTGTTCTGGTCAAGTGGTGCCAGTTTATAAAACAGCATATAGAAGTCATCATAGTCATCTGTGAATGTGAACAGCTTGATGAATATCACGCCCTCCGAAGAAATCCCAGCGAAGGAATGAAGCAGGTTATCGTAGACTTGATTGAAATATGTACTCAGAGTGAAACACTGCGGAAACATCCAGCTGATAAAACATTCAGATAAAGGTAGCGGTAATACACTCCTGTTGAGCAGACAAGCTACAGAAAAAATCAATAGTCCACAGTATGTGAATGTCTTAAACCACAGATTAAGAAAAACGAAAGGAATATGTTGTTTTTGCTTCTATAAACATCATAAAAGATAAAGATGGTTTCGGTTATTGTGCCAGTATATAATGCAGCTAATGTGATAAGTAGATGTGTTGACAGTATTATAAATCAGACATATAAAGATATAGAAGTTATTTTGGTTAATGATGGATCAACAGATAAAACATATCAAATATTGGAAAAATATAGATATAGAGATAGTAGAGTTTGTCTGGTTAGTCAACGAAATAAAGGAGTTGCAGCAGCAAGAAATACTGGTTTGGAATACTGTAAGGGAGAGTATTTCCTATTTGTGGATGCAGACGATTGGATAGAAAAGGATATGATTCAAAAAATGATTTCGCTGGTAGACGAAGATACCGATATTGTTTTTTGTAATTCTGATCATGCGGAGTCACCTGATGAAGTTATAAAGAGAATATGTTCAAAAAATGAAGTCTGGGATAGAAAGCAACAACAATTAGAATTTATGAAGCATCAACGGATGACAGGTATGTTGTGGAATAAATTGATTAGACGTGATTTGTCAGAACGAATCTTTTTTAATGAGAAAACTGGATATGGAGAAGATGCAGAGTTTTTGTGGAAAATATTACAAAAATCGAAAAAGATGATTGTAACTGACGAAGTGTTGTATCATCATGTTTTGAACGCAAATAGCATATCACACCAGACATTTAACGACAAAAAATATTCAGCAATTCCAATGTGGAAACAAATTGTAGAAGACGTTTGTATAAGATATCCAGATCTCAGTAGTCTTGCGATAGAAAGATTGATGTGTGCAACAGTATATAGTTTGTATGAAATTAAAAAAAGCAAATATAACAATGAAATACAAATAAAAAATATGAAAAATATTACTCGAAGATATATAGGGGATTTTGTGAAATCAAAAAATATTTCGATGAAGTTTAAGATATTTGCGGTAATAATGTGTATATAATTTAGAATAGAAAAGGAGTAGTATACAAGGATAAATTGTTTTTGAATAAATGAGAATGTGTTAGTAGTAAAGAGGATAATTGTGAGGATTAATTATATGGAGGATATGAATAAATTAATAAGTGTAATAATACCAATATATAATGTTGAAGCTTACTTAAGAAAGTGCATAGATAGTGTGATTAATCAAACTTATAAAAATATTGAAATTATTTTGGTGGATGATCAATCACCGGATAGTTGCGGGAAAATATGCGATGAATATTCTAAAAGAGATAGTAGGATTAAAATAATACATCAGAAAAATTCAGGTGTTGGGAAGGCTCGTGAAAATGGGATTAATGAGGCACAGGGAGAGTACATAACTTTTGTAGACAGTGACGATTGGATTGAACCTGAATTTTGTGAAAAATTATTGGAAGAACTATTAAAAAATAAGGCTGATTGGATTGCATGTAATGCAAAAGAAGTGGATGAAAAAGGAAAAGAAATTAATAGTCTTAATAGTATTCAAGAAGCAGTGGAAATACATGATAAAGAATTGCTGCTCAATCATTACTTTGAGGGGAAAATGTATACTCGTGTTGTATGGGGGAAAATGTTTAAGACCTGTATCATAGCAGGACGTACATTTCAAAAGCTAGCAATCTGTGAAGACACGTGTTTTATGATAGATATAATTAAAAATGATTTTAAAGTATGTTTGATAACAGAGTATGGCTATAATTATCTTAGGAGAGCTAATTCTGTTACATCAAGTATTAAATTTAAAGTAGAGTATTTTGATTATTTAAAAGGGCTTGAGTATATTAAAAATGGTATAAAAACAATATGCCCATGGCATTGCAAAGATATAGAAAAAGTGCGATGTGAAGTTCTTATAAATATATATATAGTTTTACTGGAAAAAGGAACGAAGTATGAAAAGAAGAAGTATAAAGAGAAGATTCGAACAGAAATTATAAATAGCCCTGTGTGTGTGGGGGGGGGGGTTATAAGCACCTTTTTATGATAAAATATATGCATTTGCTATATGAGATATTGATTTATACAAAATATAAGTTGAGTTACCTTATATCAAGATGCAGAGTTTCTGAGTAGGTGAGCATAGAGAAAGATAAGATATATTTCTCGAAAAAACGATTTATGAGGAATGAATATGAAAAAAATAGGTATTGTTACAATATATGATTTGTCTAATTATGGAAATAGATTACAAAATTATGCTGTGAAGAAAGTTTTGAGTGAAGTATACGATGGAACAGTAAAAGAAATAAATGTTGTAAATCATTTTTTAATGTTGAAAAATTTAATGCAGTACAGAAGATTATCATATATAAGAATGTTGAAATTTTACAGGTTTTCCGCGGGAAGTAGAAATATAGAATATTTGTGTGATTACAATGATAAAGAATATGATTATGTTATATGTGGAAGTGATCAGTTGTGGAATCCCTATTGGGCAGGAAATGACTTCATGTTTGCGACATTTGCCGAAAAGGAAAAGAGAATCGCATATGCGGCAAGTTTTGGAGTTTCCGAGATACCTGAAGAAAAGAAAAATCAGTATATAAAGTATCTATCAGAAATGAAAGTGATTTCTGTAAGAGAAGAAGCAGGAGCGAAAATTGTGAAGGAGTTAACAGGACGTGAAGCAAAGGTGCTGATTGATCCTACGTTAATGTTGGATAGAGCTGATTGGACATCAGTGGCAAGTAAGCCGAAACATTTTCAAAAAAAGGCTTATATAATGACATATTTTTTGGGGGGGATTGATTCAGAGTATAGCGAATATATAAAAAAGATTGCAGAAGAAATGAAATGTGAAATTGTTAAGCTGGAGCAGGGAAACAATTATTGGAATGTAGTAGGTCCGGCAGAGTTTATATGGTTAATAGAGCATTGTAGCTTGTTTTGTACAGATTCATTTCACGGATCAATATTCTCTATCTTGATGGAAGTACCGTTCGTCGTTTTTAAAAGAAAAAGCAGTATCGGATCAATGGGGTCAAGAATTGATACATTACTAAAAAAATTTCTATTGGAAGATAGAAGATATAATCACGAATCGACAGAAAAAATATTGAATGTTAATTATTCACATGTTCCAGTGATTTTAGAAGAAGAAAGAAAAAAAGCATATGAATTCTTGAATTCAGCTGTTCAAGTATAAAAAAGTAGTAAATTTTTGATAATAAAGAGGATTAAAAATGGCAAAAATCGAACGAACAAAAAATGCTACACGAAACATTGTTTTTGGTATGATTTTAAGAATCTACCAGACATTTGTGCCTTTTTTGATGCGAACAGCGATGATATATACTTTAGGGGTACAGTATCTTGGATTGAACAGTTTGTTTACATCCATCCTTTCAGTGTTGAATCTAGCAGAGTTGGGTGTGGGTTCAGCTATGGTTTATAGTATATATAAGCCAATCGTGGAAGATGATGAAAAGACAATATGTGCATTAATGCAATTGTATAAAATCTATTATCGAGTAATTGGACTTATAATTGCGATAGTGGGGGGGATTCTTACTCCGTTAGTACCACAATTGATAAGTGGAACGGTTCCAGGTGGATTAAATGTATATGTATTATATTTATTGAATTTAGCTGCCACGGTGTGTACATATTGGCTTTTTGCATATAAAGGTAGTATTTTGCAAGCCTATCAAAGAACAGATATTGTAAGTAAAGTAACATTAATTACAAGTACTATTCAATATGCAATTCAAATAATAATCCTTTTTATATGGAAAGATTATTATTTGTATGTAATTGTAATGTTGCTGACCCAGATGATGAATAATATAATTACAGCAGTAAAAGCAGAAAAACTATATCCTAAATATAAAGCAGGAGGGAGACTTCCATCAGAAGAGGTTAAAACCATTAATAGGAGGATTAAAGATTTATTTACTGCAAAATTAGGTGGTGTAATTGTAAATTCTGCAGATACTATTGTGATTTCCGCATTTTTAGGATTGACGGTTTTGGCAATATATCAAAATTACTATTTTATAATAACGGCAGTGATTGGATTTGTAACAGTTTTTTTTAGTTCATGTACTGCGGGAATTGGAAATAGCCTGTTGACGGAAACAAAGGAAAAGAACTTTTGGGATTTAAGTAAATTTACATTTTTAATTTCTTGTATTGCAGGAATATGTTCAAGCTGTTTATTAGGAATCTTTCAACCATTTATGACTTTATGGGTAGGCAAGGACTATTTACTTCCTTATAGTGCAGTTGTTTGCTTGGTGATATATTATTATATATATGAAATTAATCAATTATTGAATCTTTATAAAGATGCAGGAGGCATTTGGCATGAAGATCGATTCAGACCTTTAGTTACGGCAATCGTAAATTTAGGAATGAATCTTATTATGGTTCAAATATGGGGGATTTATGGAGTGCTTTTGTCAACGGCATTGTCTATGATTTTTGTCGGTATGCCATGGTTATTTTACAATTTGTTTACTACAATGTTTGAGAAAAAACAATTAATAGGTTATGTAAAAAAAATATTTCAATATGTATTTGTATCATTTGTATCATGTGTAATCGTTGTGATAATATGTGGTTTTATAAAAGGACCATTACTTATTGTAATCTTCTTGAGGGTGATGATATGTATCGTAATCCCATGTTTAAGCTATATAATTGCTTTTTATAGAAGAGAAGAATTCCAACAAAGTATTTTATTAGTGGATAAAATGACAAAGGAAAAATTGAATTTAAAAAGGTTTATAAAATAATAGTTAAAGTGCTGTAGAATACATAAGTGGAAGGAATTGTAAAATGAGTCATTATTATACGGATGAAATCAATACTTTGATATTGATTTCACTCTTAAAAAAACATAATATTAGAAAGATTATTGCATCACCTGGAACCACCAATATATCATTTGTGGGTTCTGTACAGATAGATTCATATTTTGAAGTATATTCTGTTGTTGATGAACGATCGGCAGCATTTATGGCTTGTGGCTTGGCTGAGGAAAGTGGAGAACCTGTTGTATTAACATGTACAGGTGCGACTGCGTCAAGAAATTATATTCCAGGTTTAACAGAAGCATATTATAGACACTTACCGATATTGGCAATCACTTCTACACAGCATACTGGAAGAGTTGGAAATTATGTGGCACAGGTGATTGACCGAAGTGAGCAATTTCCTGACATGGTTAAGACGAGCATACAGTTACCGACTATTCATTCGGAAGAAGATAAAAGACATACTGTAACAGCTGTTAATGAAGCAATTTTGGAATTGACACATGGTATTGCAGGACCTGTGCATATTAATCTTTTAACAACATATTCAAATAATTTTGTGGTTAAAGAATTGCCAGAATGTAGAGTGATTAGGAGGATTATTAATAAGGATTATCCTGACATGCCAAAAGGAAAGATCGGAATTTTTGTCGGTGCGCATGGGAAATTTACGGAAGATGAGACAAAGGAAATCAATAGATTTTGCGAAGCATATAATGCAATTGTAATTTGTGATCACGTAAGTAACTACAGAGGAAAATATAGATTCCTTGCAAGTCTGGTAAATAATCAGGAGAACAATTTTGGAACAAAAGTTTTTGATCTCATTATTTATATTGGATCCGTTCATGGCGCTTATATAAATTTTGTAGGAAAAGAACTCTGGAGGGTAAATCCAGATGGAATTATTAGAGATCCGTATTGTAATTTGACATACGTTTTTGAAATGGAGGAAATAGAATTTTTTAAACATTATTCTTTAAAAGAGAAGAATAATACAATTTTAGAATGTTGTAAAAAAGCGACAGAAGCTGTTTTTAGTAAAATACCTGAACTTCCTTTTTCCAATATGTGGATTGCTAAAGAAACTGTAATGTTAATCCCAGATGATTCAATTTTGCATTTGAGTATATTAAATACATTGAGAGTATGGAATTATTTTGAAACATCAGAAAATGTATTGTGTTATACTAATTCTGGTGGTTATGGAATTGATGGATGTTTATCCTCTTTCCTAGGTTCTGCCATAACGCATAGACAAGTGCAGCATTATTTAATAATTGGTGATTTAGCGTTCTTTTACGATTTGAATGCTGTATATAATGAATTACCGTCAAATATACACATAATGCTTATTAATAATGGTGTTGGAACTGAGTTTAAAAATTATAATCATAGAGCTTCATATTTTGGAGAAGAAGCAAATCCTTATATTGCTGCAAAGGGTCATAATGGTTTTAAGAATAAAGATACGGTAAAAGTAATGTGTGGCGATGTGGGAATGAAATACTTGTGTGCAAAAGATAAGAAAGAGTATATAGATTGCAGGGATTTATGGATAGATAAAAAGAGCGGACCGGTATTATTGGAGGTATTTACATCAGATGAAGAAGAGAGCAAAGCATTGAAATTAATCAATAATATAGCTAAAGATAATTCGATAATAGGCAGATTTAAGAGAAGTCCGTTAGGGAAGATTACTGGGAAAATTTTAAGAAGGTAAGAGTATATGAACGTGATTAAATATTTATTAGACTTAAATATAAAATATATTGTTTTTGATCAAAAATTGAAAAAGTCATTGATTATACAAAATGCATATAACTTAGGGATTGAGTGCATTTCTGTTTTAGATGCCAGATCAGCAACATATTATGCAACAGGAATAGCTGCGCAGAGTAAAGAGAAAGTAGTGGTATTTATTAGTGCAGCTAATTCCAGAAGTGCATTTTCTGGAATGACGGAAGCTTTTTATCGGAAATTGCCTGTTATTCTAATTACTTTAGGGAAAGCATTTAATTATTCAACAGAATTAAAAGATGTAGTGAAAAAACATTATGTTTTTACATTAAATGAGAAAATGGATAATGTTTATATAGATGATGGACCGATACATATAGAATTAATTGAGCCAGAAAAAACTGATAGTTATGAAGAAAAATATACATCCTTTTTAGTGAAACTTGAAAATATTGTTCAAAAAAAACAGTATTTATACATAAGTCGAAACATAAATGTTAAAAACTTAAATGTTCCGGGCAAAATTGTATATGGTGGAATTGAAAACTGTGACGCTGGAGCAATTTCAAATGTATTAGGAGCATCTCTGGCAAAAAGCAGGACTAGATATATCGGTGTTCTTTCAGAAGAAGAGTACCTACATGATATGAATGCGTTAGGAAATATAAATATAAATGACTTGCTTTTATATTTTATTATTTCAAAGAAAGATAACAATATAATTTGTGATTATTCAAAGTCTATGGGGTTTGAAGTTTTTAGAAAATCACTTAATGAATTGGATGAACAGGAAATGCTTAGTGCAATTAGAAATGGTAAAAGAACAGTTTTTTTTGTTTATGAGGAAGGGTAAATGGATATTTTAATATTGGGCGGAACAGGGGCAATGGGAATACCGCTTGTAGATTTGCTTGCAAGGAATAAAGAAAATAATTTATATGTAACATCAAGAACAAGGTATATGAATAAAGAAAATATTATATATCTTCAAGGAAATGCGAAAGATGATATATTTTTTAATTCAGTATTAAGTAGAAATTATGATGTTATAGTAGATTTTATGGTATATGACACAAAACAATTACAAAAAAGACTAGAGTCATTATTAAATCATACTAATCAGTATTTCTTTTTCAGCTCAGCAAGGTGCTATGCCGATTCCAAGGAGCGAATTAAAGAATCTTCTCAGCGATTAGTAGATGTTTGTCAAGACTCTGAATATATTGCAACCGATGAATATGGATTAGCAAAAGGACGGGAAGAAAATCTATTGAAAAAAACAAACCGTAACAATTGGACAATCATCCGGCCATATATTACTTATAATTCTCAACGTATACAACTTGGAGTATATGAAAAGGAGAATTGGATAAAGCGAGCGCTTGCAGGAAGAACGGTTGTGTTGCCAAAGGACATAGCTGACAGGAAAACGTCGTTAACATATGGACCTGATGTTGCAGGCGCTATTGTTCAACTAATTGGAAATGAAAAAGCGTTTGGAGAAGCTTTTCATATAACTACACAAGAGTCATATACGTGGAAAGAGATTCTTGACTTTTACTGTAAAATTATTTATAAAAGAACCGGAAAAAAAATTAAAGTTAAAA
Organism: Blautia schinkii DSM 10518; assembly: GCA_000702025.1. Taxonomy (GTDB): domain Bacteria; phylum Bacillota; class Clostridia; order Lachnospirales; family Lachnospiraceae; genus Blautia_A; species Blautia_A schinkii. Next base: position 214,048 of record JNKJ01000011.1, on the reverse strand, counting down.
TTGTAAAGGATTCGAAAGGATTACAGAAAGTTTGGAATAAATGGCAAATTATTTATGATAGACTATATGATCGTGAGTTTGATAATTCGAAAATTGAATCTTTTAGAGGGAAGTATGAATATAAACCAATTTTTAAAGGATTGGATGAGTGCTTAACAGAGTTCTTAAAAGCTCCGAAATGGTTGCAAATGAATTGGGCATATGAAGCTTGGTGTGATTCAATGGCCGGAGAGATGACACCATTGAAAGACATAAACGGGATGAAAAACAAATTAATTTATATTAAGTGGCGTTTTTTTGCGAAATATGAGTAAATTTTATGCGTTGCACTAAAGTAGCTTGGTTATATTGATAGTACTTATTATCATGATATGAGCAGGAATTGAACGGGTTACAAATAAAAATAGGAACTTTAGAAAATGATAGAGATATATAAATATAATATTTTTCATACGTTCTATTTTACTTATTATCAAGATGACGTTATGGGGACGTGTAACTGACCAAAGGGCAGCCGAGTTGATACTGCTTCATACGTTTCAATAATATCATATAACAATAAGACTCTTAGAACATTGTTGATGAATGTAGTTCTATTTTTGCCACTTAGATTTACTTTTCCATATATATTCGAGCGTGTAAATAGAAATCAACAAAAATGGTTGTATTGCTTGGTAGTAGGATGTTGCATCAATGTTGGTGTTGAAGTGCTGCAATATTATCTATCGGGCGATAGGTTTGGCCAAAACACATGATGTTATATGCAGTACGCTACGATATGCGTTGTAAGCGAATGCTCTGAAACCATTTGATTATTTTGAATATTTGCTTACCAAGATTCTAAAACATGTAGATAATAGAAATACGGATTTTTTTGTAGAGTTGTTACCTTGGTCAGATGTACTGCTAGAACATATCAGGGAATCTAAGAAAGCGAGTGAAGAATAAGACGACTGCAAAAGCGGCCTAATATTTTTTTAGGTATTTGGGCTCTGCTGTTTACGAATTATCTGCAAAAACATGCTTAATATATCATGATTTCCAGTTGTATTAAATATCAAATAATACTATAATAAACTTAGTATAAAGAGGGAGATTAAAAATATGAAGAAAATCTTTAATTTAGTAACTATAGTTTTATTGTGTACAATGCTAATTACCCCTATATCCGCCGCTTCACTTAGCCCGGGAAAGGAAGTGATTCCTCAGGAGGGTACAATCACAAATAAAGATGGTAGCAAAACAGATATATCCAACCCTGAAGAACTAAAGGAGTATCTAAACATAAAGCCACCCTCTGTTGAACTAGAGAAAATAAATAATTATGCTGCACTTAACTCTTTCGATGTAACGCTTCCAGAAGAAGCTTCCTCTGCCCAAGTTGTCCTTCACGTCCCCGGTGTCAAAAAAGGCGACGTTGTAATGGTCAGAATCTACGTCGATGGCCAGTGGGTAAACGTTGAAGCAATCGTCATAGACGATGATAAAGTACAAGTTACTATCGAGCAATCCGGTACCATAGAGATTCTGAAGAAAGCTTCGTCCTCCAGTTCAGGAACGGACACACCGGTAATTGACAATAATAACGGTTCCTCATCCAACGGAACAGACGGACATAACACATCTTCTGTTTCTCCAAAAACCGGGGAAAGCAACGCATTCAATATTGCATGTATTTTGGCTGTTTCTTTTGGAATTTTGGCGCTGATGGCGGGGATTAAGGTAAAGAAAATTTCTGAATAGTATTAGAAGGGCCTTTTAATACAACATTAGAAGGTCCTTTTTTGGAACGCTTATTTTGGGGAGAAAAGAAAATGATCGATTTACATACACATATCCTGCCGGGAATCGATGATGGTGCAGGTTCCATAGAAGCTGCGCTGGAGATGGCAGAGATGGCTGCAGCAAGCGGTACTCTGGCAGTTGCGGCGACATCCCATGGAAATACAGGTGCATTTACGATTGAACAGTATTGGGATGCGTATGAGGAGCTTTCGCAGGAATTAACCAGGAATGACATTCCGCTGGAGCTTTATCCCGGTATGGAGATTTTTATGGACCACAATGTGGAGCAAAAGCTAGCCGACGGCAGCCTTTTGACCATCAATGAAACCCGCTATGTGCTGGTGGAGTTTGCTTTGGAAGAGGAGCTGTGGATGGTGAATGATTATCTGCAGATGTTGGATGAGGCTGGTTATATCCCGGTCATTGCCCATGCGGAGCGGTATGCGTTTGTGCAGAGGTTTCCGGAGGAAGTGTATCAGTGGGTGATGCGTGGATGTGTCATCCAGGTGAATAAGGGCAGCTTGCTGGGCGCTTATGGAAAAAAGGAGGCGGACATGGCTCTGTCCTTGCTCTCCCATAATCTGATTCATGTGGTGGCCAGTGACGCCCATAGTCCGCAGCACCGTACCCCGAAGATGGGAAATGCAGTGCGGTTTTTAAACGAGGCTGTCCCGCCAAAATACCGGGAGCTTCTCCTTTCGGAAAATCCCAGACGTATTGTAAGCGGTGAAGAGATAGCAGGTTTTCCGCCAAAGCCGTACCGACGTAATCGATATTGGTAAAATCCAGAGCAAGGAGTTATTATGAGAAGAATTCGGAGTTTGATTTTAATTGTTTTTGTTTTGACCCTGGGGGTATTTGGGTTTTATATTGGAAAGACCTACCTGGGCAGGGACATAGAAGGCCCGGTGATCACGTGTAAGGATAAGAGTATCACTGCCAGTATCGAGGATTCGGACGCCACTCTTTTGAAAGGGGTGAAGGCCGCGGACGATGTGGATGGGGATGTGAGCTCGTCTCTGATCATTGAGTCGATCCGTATGGATGAGGATGGCAGGTGTTTGGTCACGTATGCGGCGTTTGACCGTGCAAACAATGTTTCCAAGGCATCGCGTACGGTTGAGTTTGAGGATTACCGGTCGCCTCATTTTACGATTTCTAAGCCTTTGAGGTTTGTGCTTGGGTCTAAGAGTGATATTTTGAAGAGCCTGAGGGCGACGGATTGTATTGACGGGGATATCACGAACAGGATTAAGCTTGTCGATAAGGATAAGGATTCGGAGTATACCGGGGCCGGGATTTATAATTATGAGATTCAGGTCACGAACAGTATCGGGGATATGGCGGTGCTGCCGGTTTCCGTGGAGTTTTATGCGGATACGTATGAGGAGCGATTGTTTTATCCGAATATTTATCTGAAAAGTTATGTGACGTACATCGAAAAAGGAGCTGATTTTGCGCCTAAGAACTATTTGGATTCTGTGAAAATCGGGAACCAGTTGTATATTTTTGATGAGAATATTTCCGGTGAGGACGGGATTGAGGATGCGTCCGCTGAGAGTGCGGCACAGATGACTGAGGAGGGCAAGCAGATTACGGGTGTGATAAGCTATGATGCTGTGAAATATCAGTCGAATGTCAAGCCGGATGAGCCGGGAATTTATACGGTTGAATATTCCTGTACTACAAAGGATAACTATACAGGTACAACGCAGATGACTGTAGTAGTGGAATAGGGAGGTTTTATGGAAGTACAGACGAAAGTATATCAGCAGAGAAATGCTGAGGTGGATTTTCCCGCAATCATTCGGGCGCTGATCAGAAACTGGTGGGTGATTTTGCTGACCGGGTTCATTTTTGGGATGTGGGCGTATATGGGTGTCAATGTGTTAAAAACCCCGGTTTATGTTTCCCAGGCTACGCTTGTCATCAGTAATAACGGAAATGATACGTCTGTGTATACGGACAGTGCGGTGGAAAAGGTGGCGAATCAGTATCAGAAGATTTTAGGCAGTACGGTGTTGAAAAACACGGTTCAGGACGAGCTGGGGGTAAAGAATCTGCCGGGTACCATCAGTGCCAGTGTGGTGCCGGGTACCAACCTGATCATTGTACAGGGGCAGTCGGAAAAGCCAGGAGATGCGTATCTTTTGGTGAAAACTGCGGTGGCTAATTATTCTAAGGTTTCGGATTATGTGATTTCTTCCTTTGTTCTGGAGGTTATGAAGGAGGCGAGTATCCCGACGGTTGCGGCGAACCAGGGGCTGGCGTTTACCTGGGCCATGCGTGCTCTGCTTTTAGGCTGGGCAGGGGCAGCGCTGCTGATTGGTATGCTGACTTTCCTGCGTGATGATGTGAAAAATGAGCGGCAGGTGGATACGCTCATTGATACTCCGTTGTTTTCCAGTATTTATTATGAGAAGAAAAAGCGTGGAAAGGGTAAGAGCACCATCCTGATCAACAGTCCGGTTACCAGCTTTTTCTATTCGGAAAATGTCCGTAAGATGGCTACGAAGCTTGATTACCGGGCCGGGAAAAATAAGCAGAAGGTGATTCTTATCACAAGTGTCATGGAGAATGAGGGAAAGTCGACAGTGGCGGCCAACCTTGCGCTGGCTCTTGTAAATAAAAACAAGAGGGTTCTGCTGATCGACGGTGATTTGCGTAAGCCTTCGTTGTATAAGATTTTTGAGAAAGAGATTACTGCGGAAATGGAAATCAGTGCTTGTCTTGCTGAGAAAACAGATATGCAGAATGTTCTTACAAAGGACAAGGATACCGGGCTTTATTATATCTTTGGGACGAAGTCCTACCGTAATTCGGATACGCTTCTTTCTTCGCAAAGGATGCGGGATATATTGAGGGCGGCGCGGAAGGTCATGGATTATGTAATCATTGATTCGTCTCCGGTGAGTATTACTTCGGATGCGGAGATCATTGCCGAGCAGGCGGACGGTGTGCTGATGGTGGTGCGGCAGTGTGCGTCCAGGGTTGCGGATATCAATGATACCCTGGATACCTTTAAAAAGACACGCGCGGAGGTTTTGGGCTGTGTGCTGAATGCCATCCAGACAAGGATTTTGCCGAAATCTGCGGAGTATGGGTACAGCTATGGGTATGGATACAGCCGGTTGTACGGGAAGTATGGGAAATACGGCAAATACGGGAAGTATGGACAGAACGGCCCAAATGGACAGAACGGACAGAAGCAGGCCGCGGAAGAAGACAAGGATAAGGAATAGGGAAAGGAGGATGTCATGCAGATATATGAAGAGAATAATCGGTTAACAGAAAATGCGGGCATAGACCTCCTTGCGATTGCAGACGATATGTGGAAGGCTTTCCGCAAATATTGGCTGCGGTTCGTGATTCTGGTTCTTGCAGTGATGTCATTGTATACAGCGAGAGAGCTTTATATTTATAAACCGAATTATGAAGCCTATGTAACTTTTGTAATCTCGAAAAATCAGTCCAGCGCGGTGGATACGGTGGTGACGAACCGTTTGTCTAACAGTTTTCAGTATGTGCTGAGAAGCGGGAGGCTTGAGAGTTATATAAGGAAAGAGCTTGGGATTGTGGGAGGCGCGGCAATGCCTGTTTCGTTGGCGTCTTCGGCGATTGAGGATACGAATCTTTTGACCATAACAGCGTATTCACAGAATGAGACGCAGGCGGATAAGGCGATTGAAGCGGTCATTGCTTATTATCCGGATTTAGCTACTCAGGTGGTGGGGGATGTGGATATGACGGCGATTGACCGGTCCGGAATCAGTGGTGAGCCTCAGAATCCGTTGAATATTGTGGTCACGGTTGTCAAGGGCGCCGGATTTGGGATTGCGGTGGTGTTGATTATATTGTTTTTGATGGCTTATAACAATTCGACCATCGGACGTTATGAGGATTTGAAAAAGTATTTGAATATGCCCTGTCTGGGGACGATTCCTCTGACTAAGTTTAAGAAGCGTAAGCAGAAGTTTGACGCTACGATATCTATCCATAACGACAAGGTTCCGGGCTCTTTCCGGGATGCGGTCAATACGCTCAGGACAAGAGTGGAGAAGGATATGCGGGAGAAGGATTTGAAAACCTTGCTGGTGTCCAGCTCTGTTCCGGGTGAGGGTAAGACTACGGTTTCTCTGAATCTGGCGTTGTCGTTACAGTCCAGAGGGAAAAAGGTGCTTCTGATTGACGGGGATTTGCGGAATCCCAGTATGAATCAGATTGTAGGAGTGAAGGATGTAAAACGGGGAATCGCGGATATTTTGCGGGGGAAGGCTACGGTAGGTGAATGTATCACTCATCATAAGGGGCTTAAGATGGATATGATTTTTGGGCGTAAGGCGGTGAGTAATGCTTCTGAGCTTTTATCCTCACGCAGAATGCAGGAGTTGATTGATGAGGTGGTGGATTATTATGATTATGTAATTGTGGATACGCCGCCGGCAGCTATGATGACGGATGCTTCGGTTGTGGCGGCTTATATGGATGCGCTGCTGTATGTGATTCGCCAGGATTTCGCGAAGGTCAGCCATATTTCTGAGGGGCTTGCATTGCTTACGGACAGTGATATTGAGATACTTGGATGTGTTCTCAATTTTGCACAGCCGGGGCTTGGAAGGTATGGATATGGGAAGTACGGTTATGGGAAATATGGGAAGTATGGGTATGGTTATGAATGATGTTAAGAATAATGTTATGAATAACGCAAAATAAAGAAGGAGGAAAGCAGTATGAGAAAAAGATTATCATTGGTTTTGGCATTGGTTATGGTGTTGTGTCTTGTACAGCCTGCAGCGGTATTGGCGGATTCACCGGAGAGGTTTGTGTATGAGGTAGAGGAAGTGGAGGAGATGTCTGCGCTTCGGGAAGGGGATTATTATGGTAATCTGTCTGACGCGGCGGCTTATGTTAGAAAGCAGATGGTTGAGCGGAATACTTCATTTTCTATGGGGATAAGCTCATCTGAATCGGATATTAATAAGCTTTTCGCGGCGCTTACGGAGTTGGTTTTTGCGGATGATGGTTCATTGTCACCGGAAGCAGGTGATTATTTGAAGTTGAATACAAAGTATTTGGGTGTTGATAAAGGCCTGGTTTCTAATCGAAATGGGAAGTATTATTATGACCTGAATTTAAGTATGTCTTATTACACCACGCTGAGCCAGGAAAGGCAGGTAACCGCAGAGGTTAAGAGAATCGCCAATGGCCTGAAGCTTCAGGAGAATACGGATGCGGGGCGTGTGAAAGCAGTTTATGATTATGTCTGTAGTCATGTAAGCTATGACAATGCGTCTGGTACTGATATGGCGCATACAGCGTATAATGCTCTTTTTAAAGGGAAGGCTGTATGTCAGGGATATGCAAGTCTGACGTATCGGCTTCTACGGGAAATGGGGCTGTCTACGAGAGTAATCACGGGAAACAGCCAGAGTCAACCTCATGCATGGAATATTGTAAAGTTGGATGGACGCTGGTATAACCTGGATACAACTTGGGATTCCGGTCGTTCTCCGGCAGGTGATTACCAGAAATACCAGTATTTCTTAAAAAGTGCGGGGGATTTCCCTGACCATGCGCGTGATAAAGAATTTACCTCAGCGGAGTTTAACGCCAGATATCCTATGTCACCCGTGAATTATGGGAAATGGCAGCCATTTATTTCTCAGGTGACTGGTGTTAAGGCATCCGGCGTTACCGCGTCATATGTTAAGCTGACCTGGAACCGTCAGGAAAATGTTCAGGGCTATCGCGTTTATCAGTATAATCCTTCTAAGAATACGTATTCTACAGTTGGTACGATCAATAAGAATACGAATACCTTTACGGTAAAAGGGTTAAAAGCAGGTGTGAGCTATCGTTTTCTTGTAGCTGCATATCATAAGGATTATGGCACAGGTGCATATAGTAATGCATTTAATGTGGTGACAGCACCTGCAAAAGTAAACCTTACGAAGCTTACTACAAAATCCAAGAGTGTTACTGCCGCCTGGAAACGAGTGACTTCCGGTGCCGGATATCAGGTGCAGTATTCTACAAATAAGAGCTTTACAGCAAAGACGACGAAAACTCTTAATATATCAAAGAACACCACCGTTTCCAGAAAGATTTCTTCTTTAAAGAAGGGAACGAGATATTACGTTCGGGTGCGTGCGTATAGTAAAGACGGAAGTACCAAACGGTATGGTGCCTGGAGCACTGCGAAAAATATTGTGTGCAAGTAAGCTACTTTTGTGCATTTCCACGTTGTTCCATCCACGCTGCGATAAATTCCATCTGTTCTTCATCGGATATGGCCTGCGAAAGCGGGTCATTTCCGGCAGCCAGGCAGCAGAAGAGTACGATGGTCTGCAGGCCGAAGAAAAGCAATAAGAATAAAATCATAGGAGAACCTCCTTTTTGTGGTATTGATATGGTCAGTATTTGCATATCAAAGGAATTTATACATTTTATGATAGAAAAGTGGTAATTTGCATGAAATTTTGATATACTATTACCCGGACATGTCGTGCGAGACTGTTGACAGGTTTGGTTATTTATAACTGTCATGCCTGATGAATCAGTCGAACGACAGGGTAATGACATACAAGAATCATATGTTGTGTGTCAATAAATACTAAAAATCGGAGGAAATCATGAGGACAACAGAGTTTAAAGTACATACGATTTATTCTAAGGATGATATCCTGCAGATGCAGAAGGTAGCGAGCCAGAAGCTGCGGCGGTTGAGCCTGACAGCGACGGGAATTGTTTTTGTGCTGTATGTGGCTGTGGTCTTGTGGGAGGCATCAAAGGGAGAGGGACATGCATCGTTGTTTTCCTTTGTCTCAGGCGGAGTGCTGGATGTGATATTGATCGTTGCGCTTTTATGTACGATTGTTATGATGGTGAGCCTGCCTTATCTGCAGAGACGGAAGATTCTTAAGGCAGTGCCGGGCGGAGTGCTGAAAGCGAATTACTATTTTTATGAAAAGACTTTCCAGTATGGCTGGGGAGAGAGTTTTACGACCGTTGCTTATGTAAATATTGAGGAATTCCGAAATCTTGACAACACCTTTTTTATAAAGGCGAACGGTGTGGCTTACTGGGTGAAGAAGTCGGATTTTCAGGTGGGAACACCGGAGGCGTTTCTGGAGTTTATGCGTGGGAAGGTGAAATGTAAGATTGGTTGAGCTGGATAGGTAGATTAGAAATCCTGCAGTGTGCAACGAATGGTAAAAGAATGCTGATGAAGGATAAGCCAAAGCCAGCAGTATCAGACACATGTATGCTTAAACAGTATAATAAAGGCAAACCGGAAAAATCCATAAAAGGATTGAGTGGTTTGTCTTTTTGTATATTAATACAATATCCTTTTCTGGTTGAGTACAGAACATACGAAATAAGCCCATTGCGTTCTATGACAAAGCATGTTAAAATATATATAAATCCAGATTCTTAAAATTACATAAAGTCATTGTCCTTTGGAACAATTTGTGGTAAGCTGAATTTACATTTCAGGAAATTCTATATTATATCTTGCCATTCGGCAGCAGAACTCCTGTGATAAATTCAGAAAAAGAAGGCGATGTAGACTTTGGGTGCTAAAGAACAGGGATTTTTTAAGTACATTGAGAGTTTTCCCCGGTATGCAGACCTGATGAACGGAACTGTTTTTGATGGGAAGCAGGTAGTTAAGCCGGAATATCTCAGAAAGATGCCAAGGAAAAAGAGTGTATTAGTAGGTACATACACAGAAAACGCAACGCAAAGGACAAAAAGCTCTTACAATGATATCCGCTATCTGAAGCGGGAGAGAGACATGCTGATGTTGTATGATGAGAAGTACAGCAGATTCTATCTGGCCTGCGAGGTACAGCTCTATGCGGATTATGCTATGCCATTGCGGAATTTTACCTATGATGGTGTGGAATATTCAGATCAGATAAAAGCAGCTTCCATGACAAATAAAGAGGACTGCCACGATAAGCGTACGAAAGGACCGTCCCGTCCTCTGATACCAGTGATCCATAATGTCCTGTATTTAGGTGAAAAAAGATGGATGAGCAAACACGGCCTTCAGGAGATGATGGATATCCCGAAGATACTGCGGGGATTCAGACATCTTGTGCCGGAGTATAAGATTAATCTTGTGGATATCCATGACCAGAATCCTGAGCTTTTTCAGACAGAATGGAAGGATATCATCCGTGTGATGAACCACAGCCGGAAGAAAAAAGAGCTTAAAAAATATATGGAGGAGCATAAGGAAGAATTGTGCAGACTTAGTGTGGACACACGGGAATTCCTGGCAATCCTCTTGGATCAGTATGATATTTTAGAAGACGGCAGAGTGGAGGTGAAAGATGTGTGTAAGGCATGGGATGGTGCGATGATGATGTATAAAGAAGAAGGTATTCAACAGGCGAACAGGCAGACAACACAGAATATGTATCGCAGAGGTTATTCAGCTGAGGATGCCGCGGCGCTTGTCCAGGAATCTGTAGAGACTGTGAAACGTTGGTATAGTGAGTTTGCTAATGAATGATTGCAGAACAATCCCCGGCTATCAGTTGTGGCAGCCGGGATTGTCTATTCGCTTATTGTAAAGTTTTTCAGACTTGCCATTCGGAATTGCGTATACTCCGCTGCAAGTTCTTCCAGGGCCTGATGTTCTGATGCATGTAGCTTTTCATAGAGCTCAACGGAAATGGCTATTTTATCCTTCTGTGTTTTTGGCCTCCAAATTCCGACAATCCGGCCGCCTTTTAGAATGACACCGGGATTTGCCGTGGTGCGCCATACAGTTTTGTGAAGTGCTTTATTTTCCATAAGAACTGTTCTGTCTCGGATATCCAGATATGGATCATGTGCTCCAAGCATGAGCAATTTATTTTCGTCAAAATCTGTAGTACAGACAGTGCGAAGATTCTCCAAATCAGAAGCCAGAATATAGCTGTCTTTGCCCTCTACCTGGACAACCTCCAGCTCATCCGTAATCTCATTCCAAAGCCGTTTAGCCTGTTTTGGAGAGCTGCCTAGCCAATCGGTAAAGGAACTCACAAGGGCAGGTCCATAGCAGTGCAGGAATTTCCGTACAAGGATTTTGTCCGCGTCCGGCAGTGCTTCAGGCTTATGACCAATCCAATTCTCATAAGAAGTAAAGCTCGGACTGCCGTTCACTCGTTCCCCAAACACTACAAGGGACGAGAACGAGCAGGGACGCAGCAGAAAGGAAACCGCAGCGCCGCCTACTGTCTGTTTATCTGGAGCGCCGTACATGGAGGGTGCTCTCCAAAAGTCTTTCTTTTCCAAAGGCAGATCCTTTTCCACAATATCCGCCAGTGTCTGGTCCAGTGATTCTTTGCTTACAATTGTATGGTCATTGAGATAGAGTGCTGCTTTTTGTACCAGAGGTAGAAGGGCTTCAAATGACATCTGCAGGTAATCAAGTGCCCCGGTGATTCCCCTTGTGTATATCCAGGGAGTTTCGTTTTCCTGTGCGCACAGAGGGGAAAGGAAAATATCACTTTCTCTGGTAGGAAATATGGCGGGCACGCCCCGGAAACTCCATGCCTGCAGCAGAGTTTTCCGGCGGTATAGAGCGTCATGGAGGTGGTCTAAGGTACAGCCTTCTATTCTGTTAAACAGCGCAGTTTCCCAGGCTCCAGGCGGGGAGTTCTGTATGCCGCAGGCAGAGGCCGCTTTTTCTATTGCTGCAAGCGGAGGGCCTTGCATACTGTAGGCTGAAGCTGCTTTTTCTATGACTCCGGGCGGAGAGTTCTGTATTTCGCAGGCCGAGACAGTTTTTTCTGTATCTGTGAGCGTAAGTTTGCGGTCTAGATGGTGCGCCTGCAGGCGGTATGCACGGATTTGCTCGTGTGTCACATTCATAATTTGCTTCCTTTATAGCTGCCATACAGTGCGCGTATGGAGTTGAGTACACACAGCATTGCCACGCCTGTGTCTGCGAAAACTGCCATCCACATGGAGGCGTAGCCGCAGAGTCCGAGGACCATGACAATTGCCTTAATAATGAGGGCGAAAACAATATTTTGTAAGGCGATTGAATTAGTCCTGCGGGCGATGGAGATGGCCTGGGGTACTGCCTCCATTTTAGAGGTCATAAATACCACGTCTGCCGCTTCGATGGCAGCGTCCGCTCCGCTTCCCATAGCTGCACCCACATCTGCGCCGGCGAGTACAGGTGCATCGTTGATGCCGTCGCCCACAAACATGACTGCACCGTGAGTGCTGCGGATTTTGGAAAGCTCGTTGAGTTTATCCTCGGGCAGCAGGCGGGCGTGAACCTCTGTAATCCCGGTCTCGCGGGCTACGGAAGCGGCACTTTCTTCTGAATCGCCTGTCAGCATGACCGGAGTGATGCCTTGGGCTTTCAGCGTGGAAACCGCGTGGTGTGCGTCTGCTTTGATGGTATCGGAAATCACTATATAACCAATATATTTTCCATTTTTGGCGGCCAACACCTCTGTGCCGAAATCGGCGGGAGCGTAGCTGCTCAGGTCAACCTTGCACTCCTCCAGTAATTTCCGGCTGCCGCAGAGAACCTCACCGTCCCGGGTAACTGCCCGGATTCCGTGTCCTGCGATTTCTTCTACACTGGAGGGACGGTCAAGCTGCAGGTTTTGAGCGTCCGCGGCTGTCACAATACTTACGGCAATGGGATGAGTCGAGCTCATTTCGCAGCATGCGCAAAGGGAAAGAACCTCCTGCTCTGTGAAGCCCTGGGCAGGAATGACCTTTTGCACCTTGAAATTACCCTGGGTGATGGTTCCGGTTTTGTCCATGATAACTGTTTTAATGTTGCGGATGGCTTCCAGAGATACACCGCCTTTGAAGAGGATGCCTCTTCTAGAGCCTGCGCCGATACCGGAGAAAAACGCCAGGGGTACACTGAGCACCAGCGCGCAGGGACAGCTCATTACCAGGAAGGTGAGGGCTGTGTAAACCCAGTAATTCCAATTACCGGATATCAGGGAAGGAATAATCGCTGTTCCCAGGGCGAGCAGGATCACAAAGGGGGTATAAATGCGGGCAAAGCGGGTGATAAAGCGATCGATTTTCGGCTTTCCGGCGGCAGCGTTTTCTACGGAATCCAGGATTCTGGTGACCATGGACTCCTCGAGTATCTTTTCGACGCGGATTTTTAGCTGGCCGCTGGTATTGACACAGCCGGAGGTCACAGCGTCGCCTGCGGCTGCCCGGACGGGAACCGGTTCGCCTGTAACCGGGGAGGTATCGATACGGCTTTCGCCCTCCACCACAATACCGTCGAGGGGGATGCGGTCGCCGGGGCGTACTAAGAGGATGTCGCCTACGTTCGCCTCTTCGGCATCAATGACCTGTACGTTCTGCCCTGTGACGAGGCTTACCACCTCTGGGCGCAGGTCGACGGCATCCATGATCTGACTGCGGCTTCTCTCCACAGCTACATGCTCGAAAAATTCTCCTATGCGGTAGAAGAGCATAACGCCTACCGCCTCAAGGTATTCCTGGATGCAGAATGCACCGATAGTAGCAATGCTCATGAGAAAGTTTTCGTCAAATATCTGTCCATGGCGAAGGTTTTTGAGTGCTGTGAGAATGATACGCCCACCCAGGATTATGTACGCTGCAAGTGCCGCAATGAATGCGGCCAGGGGCTGATTCATATGCTCAAGGATTTCGCCTATAATAAAGAGTGCAGCGCCGGCTAAAATGGGGAGCAGTTCTTTTCCGTGTCCGGAGAGGATGTGCTTGCGCTTGGATCGTGCGGGTGATGCAGGCTGCTCTGTGGTGTCTGAGGAGGATTGCTTTGCCTCGGGATTCCAGTATTCGGAACCGTGAGCTTCCGCAGCTTCGGAAGTTGATGCGGAATGCAAATGTTTATCACAATTGCAGGCTGTACCTTGAGATTGCTCGTTATGTTCATGACCGCAACTGCACCCTCCATCATGAGAATGTCCATCCTGCCCATTATGCTGATGACCGCAACTGCATGCTTCCTTATGCTCATGTGCCTCATGTTCATGCCCGCAACTGCACGTTTCCTCATGCTCATGTGTCCCATGTTCATGCCCATAACTGCACGCTTCCTCATGTTCATGTGTTCCATGTTCATGCCCACAACTGCATGCTTCCTCATGCTCATGTGTCCCATGTTCATGCCCGCAATCGCACGTCTTATTATGGATATGTTCCATGTGTTCCTGCCCACAGCTACAGGTATTGACATGGGAATGCCCGCTATGTTCGTGCATATCATGTTCATGTCCACAGCTGCATTCTGTGTCATGGACATGTTCATGTCCGCAGCAGCATCCTTCTCCATGAAGATGGGAGTGAGCTTCTCTTTGAACGAAATCTCCTCTGTTGAAATCCCCTCTGGCGGAAGTTCCCTTGCTCCGATGTGAGCGGCTGCGCTCGGTTATAATGACATCAGGTTCCACAGACCTGGCGATTTTCTGGATTTGTGGGAGAAGTTCTTCGGGGTTTTCCGCATCAAGGCGGAGCTGCTTGGTGGCAAAGGTAATGACCGCTTCGTTAACTCCGGGTAGTTCAGCTATCTTTTTTTCTATTTTGGCTGCACAGTTCGCGCAGTCGATGTTTTCCATGATATACACCTTTTTCATGGAATTTACCTCCTTTATTTAAGATAAAATTTTTGAAATCCGATTATATAATTCAATTGCGTTCCAACGTACTTGCTATAAGTATAATCTTTTCTAAGATAAGTGATGAAAACGTGTGAACAAATATTCATATGAACATTATATTACCACCTCTCTGTGAAGTCAATAGTAAGAAATAGGGCCAAAAAAATATTAGGTAAAAACGTTTTACCATCTTACTTTTTCTACAGCTTATGTTACCAACGCTTTCATTGTGTGCTATAATAAACTAATAAAATCTTGGGTGGTAAGTAGAATGTTGCAGTGTATTTTACTGACAGTTGAGGCCGTGGTGGCGGTAGGTTTTTTGCTGTGGCTGGTGTTGGGTGTGCAGAAGCGGCGGCAGGAGAGCCGGGTGAATTATTATTTGAAGCTGCAGAAGTCACTGATGGACGAGCACTATGTGGTCCTGCAGAATCAGATTGCGATGACAAGGCGGCTCAGGCATGACCTGGCAAACCACATCCAGGTCATGGAACATCTGGAAAAAAGTGGGAAAACAGAGGAGTTTCTCAAATACGAGGAGCAGTTGAAAGAATTGTACGCAGTTTTGAAAAAGGATGGACTTTGTCCTGATTATGTCCTGGATGCCATGTTAGTTCGGCGAAAGACCCAGTGTGCCCGTGAGCAGATCAGCTTTAAGACCGCCCTGTTCACTGTGGATGGAGGCCAAGCAAATAAGACGGATTTGATGATTGTGTTTTATGAGCTTACAGACTATGGCATGAAAAGAGCAAAGCAGTCCTCTGAGCGAAGTTTTCGTCTTGAGGGGAACCAGGAGAATGGGTATTTATTCCTGCGTCTTACCTGTCCGGTATGGAAGAAGGAGAGTGTGCGTGGGATGAACGCCCGCATGCTGACAGAGCTTGCCCAGACCCGCACGATTGCGGATAAAAATTGTGGCAATCTTTATAGCGAGCTGAAGGGCGGGTGGGAAATCGTGTACTTTACAATGAAGGTGGTGGCTGAAGTGTATAAAACTGCGTGACATTTTTTGATTTATGAAATTATTTAAGAGTGGAGAAACATCATGACACCGAATGGAATATTTGAAATGCTTTCTATCCGTGCCTGGATGATTTATGAAGAATTTCGCTTCCGCGATATCCGGAAAAATCCCCGTTGGTTAATAGCTGTCATGGCTTTTGTTCCCTTTGTTTCGGATATGGTGGTTTATTATACCTCTGTACATCCGGAGATATTTTCGCCCTATGCACAGGCAGGTATAAAGGTACTTGGTACGACAGTGATTGTACTAAGCAGATTTCCTATGTATGAGACAGGGGCTTTTAGTACTTTGGCGAGTATGGCGATATTTGATTTCTGCATGGGTATTGCTATTACGTTACGCTATTTCATTTTTTCGTTTTTGGGAATTTCGCTGGCGGCATATACTCCGGACGAATTCCGTGTAGTGCCGATTCTAGGCTTAGTACTGCCTTTATGTCTTGTACAGCTGACTATTATCCCGTGGCTGCGCAAATTCCGCAGGGCGATGAATTATCCGGGGCCGGCATTAAAGACCATGGTATTCTTTTATTGGGCACCCAGTTTGATCATGGTGAGACCGATGGATGTCCTTGATTTTTCCGACAGTACGGTTATTGTGATCAGCAGTATCACCAGTCTTGCTGTATTAGGGTTTGGATGGCTGTATCTGATTGGCCGCCGCAGGCAGATACGATTGGAAAATCATTACCTGGCTATGCAGGCAGAGCTTTTTGCGGAACATGATCAGATGCTTAAGGAGCAGGCAGAGTTTATGAAAAAGTGTAAGGACTGTCTGCAGAAAATAGATGCAAATGTGCCCGGGATGACTTTCCCTGATGAAAGTGTTGTATGTCAGTCCGGTGGTTACAGCAAAAATCAATTGCTGGACACTGCGATTGAAACGAAGGTGGAGCAGGGGCGGAGTACAGGAATTCCCATTACCTTAGAGATGAAGGATTTGGAGCTTCCACAGGGAGTGCCGGAGATACATTTTCTGACCATCTTTTACAATTTGTTTGACAATGGTCTGGAGGCTGCGGGGCAATGCAGCGTTCAGGAACGATATTTAATTGTGACTGCGTATACGGACGGGCAGGGCCTTTATCTCACTATAGAAAATAGTGCCAGTTCAGACTGGCCAAGAGGACATTTCGCTACTACAAAGAAGGATAAACGTAATCATGGTCTTGGACTAAAAATTGTCCGTGATATAGTGAAGAAGGACCACGGCCGGATTTACATAAAGGAGGAGGATAGCAGATTTACAGCAGAGATATTTCTGCCTGCGATAAAGAATACTTGAGGGGAGGAAGGCGTATGTATCATTTGATTTTTTGTGATGATGACGAAGCCCAGGTAAAACAGGTGAGTGCCCGGGTTGTCGACTACTGCCGCAAGAAAAAGGAATATGAAACAGAGGCTGTATTATGTACGGATGAGAGGGCGCTTTTTAAAGCTTTACAGGACGCTCCTGAGGAAAAAGTTATTGTTTTTCTTGACATCTGTATGAGGGACCAGCAGGATGGAGGTATCCGGCTGGCGAGGAAAATCAACAAGCGGTATCCCCATGCCCTGGTGGTGTACATAACCGGATATCTGCAGTTTGTTAGTGATGTATATGAAACAGAGCACTGCTATTTTATCCTGAAAGATGAACTGGAAGAACGGCTCCCGGTGCTTTTCGAGAAAATCATACCTGCACTGATCAAACCAAAGGAGGAATGGCTGAACCTCTACGTTGGTAGCAAAATGCACCGAATTGCCCAGCATGACATTCTCTATCTGGAAAGAGATTTGCGAAAGACCAAGATAAATCTGCGCAACGGAGACATTCTGGTAACGGGGGAAAAGCTGGATGAGCTTTTTGAACAGCTCAATACGGATTACTTTATCCGCAGTCATAATAGTTTTATTGTGAATCTTAACTATGTAAGAGAAGTCAACCGCCAGTATCTGGTGCTGAGTAATGGAGCTGTTGTTAATGTAAGCCGGTCCTATGCAGCGGAGGTACGCAGACGATTTACATTGTGGGGAAATCGCAAATTCTGATGACAACCTATCTGTTCTATGTTATAATTTGGTAACAAAAACGTATGCATTTTAAGGAGGAAACTATATGAATAAGAAAACGTTTTTTAAGAAACTGTTAATATTTATGATGGTATTCAGCATTACGACAGCCGGTATCCCGATGCAGGCCGCTGCAGCCACGGATGCCACTATAAAAACACAGCAGAAAGCCGCCGTAAAGAAGGGCTGGGTGAAAGAGAGTGTTGGCTATTGCTACTATGTAAACGGCAAGAAGGTTACCAATGATTGGAAAACTATCAGCAAGAAAAAATACTACTTTGGTTCTAACGGCGCGCGTAAGACAGGCTGGTATACAATTAAGGATAAATCTTATTATTTCAGCTCTAAAGGTGTGTTGCAGAAAAGTAAAAAAATTGATGCTTCTTTGGTGAAATCCATGGATGCAGTTATCAAGGGACAGAAAATAACAGATAAAACTGCTAAGAAAACAGCCCTTAAAAAGCTTTTTACCTATGTCCAGAATAAATGCGACTATGCGAGAGTAGTAGGTTTTAAGGGACAAAAAGGCTGGGAATATACATTTGCAAAGGAGATGCTCAGCAAGAAAAAGGGAAGCTGCTATCACTATGCCGCTGCGTTTGCATTTCTTGCGAAACGTGCCACTGGATATCCGGTGCGTATCTGTTGGGGAACCTCAAATGCTTTTAACACAAGCCGCTGGCAGGCTCACGCATGGGTGGAGATTAAGATTGGCAGCACTTGGTATACATATGACCCCAATGCCGCGAGATGGTCTACTCTTAGAAAAGGCAAATGGTATCAACAAAAGAGCAGCGCTATGAACGGTAAAATTTATAAGACTCAGAAGACGGTAAATGTTGAACTTTAAAAGTCAATCAGAGACTAAGCGATTCTAAGGGAGAAAGATTATGAAAAAGTGGAAGAAAATTTTAGCAATCATGCTCTGTCTGCTGTTTGTGCAGGCACCGGTGATTTCATTGACCGCGCCGGTGACTGTGGAAGCTGCCGCTGTGAAATCAGGGCTTAAAAAAGAAAAGGGCAAATACTATTTTTATGTCAAAGGCACCAAATTGAAAAACGCTTGGAGAACAATTAAGACGAAAAGCAATGGCAAGACTGTTTCCTACAGATATTATTTCGGTAAGGACGGCGCTGCCTACATGGGTAAAAAGGTCAGCGGAGTGAATGTGCCGGCAGTGAAAAAAATAAACGGAAATTATTATGCTTTCGGAACCTCTGCCCGGATGTTAAAGGGCGTATATGTCATAAATGACAAATTTTATTTGTTTAATAAGAATACAGGTGTCTATGACCCGGGCATGAGTACGCAGCTGCGTAAGGCCTCTGCCTATGAGAAAAATGCTGCCACACTCAAAAAGCTTCTTGCAAAACTTTTCGGAAAACCGAGTAAGACCGAGACGTTAGACAGCTGCTATGGCGATGGTAAGGACATGCTGTATTATTATCCGAACTTTATGGTCAATACGTTCAAAAATACGAAAGGGAGAGAAATCGTGCTGGGAATTTTTGCCCGATGAGAGTGTATTATGGTTTTTAGTTCCATGGTGTTCCTTTGTGTGTTTCTGCCGGTGGTCTTTGCCCTGCACCTGGTTTTACCGGGAATGCGGACGAAAAATGCCATGCTGGTTTTGGCGAGTCTGCTGTTTTATGCATACGGGGAGCCGTTGTATCTGATTTTGTTGATTTGTTCATCTCTGCTGAATTATGCCTGTGCATATCTGATTGGAAACAGGCCGGGGCAGAAGAAACTGTGGGTGGTACTGGGTGTTGTGGTAAATCTGGGCGTGCTGGTGGCTTTTAAATACACCGGATTTTTGGCTGAGACAGTGGAGAATCTTTTTGGACTTTCCCTGCCTGTGCCTGAGGTGCGGATGCCCATCGGAATTTCCTTTTTTACATTCCAGGCTATGTCCTATGTGATTGATGTTTACCGCGGTGTGACGAAAGCACAGAAGAGCTTTCCTAAGGTGCTCCTTTATATTTCGTTCTTCCCGCAGTTGATTGCCGGGCCGATTGTGAAATATCATGATATTGCATTGGAAATCGATAACCGTACTGTGACGACCGAGGGTGTGAGCACGGGAGTGCGCCGGTTTATTGCCGGATTGAGCAAGAAGGTGCTGGTAGCCAATGTGATGGGGCTGGTTGCGGATACCCTATTCCAGGCGCCTCAGGCAGAGATTAACGGTGTGGGCGCATGGCTGGGAGCTGTCTCCTACATGCTGCAGATTTATTTTGATTTCAGCGGTTATAGTGATATGGCGATTGGACTTGGATGGATGTTTGGTTTTCATTTTAAAGAAAATTTCAATTATCCTTACATATCCTCAAGTATTCGTGAATTTTGGCAGAGATGGCATATTTCTCTGTCAGGGTGGTTTAAAGAATATCTCTACATTCCTCTGGGAGGTAACCGTAAGGGGAAAGCTCGTACCGCAATCAATAAAATGATCGTGTTTGTGTGCACCGGAATCTGGCATGGGGCAGCGGTGAATTTCCTGTTTTGGGGCGTTTACCATGGGTTCTTTTTGATGCTGGAGGAATATGTGCCCGCTATCCGGGAGAAAGGCGGTCGGATTAAGAGTTTTTTCCAGCATGTGTATGCTTTGCTGGTGGCGTGTATCGGATTTGTGTTTTTCCGCGCGGAGACTATGGGTCAGGGGATTTTCTGGGTGAAACAGATGTTTAGTGGTTTCCGTTATGACGCGGCGGCTATGAGCCTTGTGCTTCGGCAGCTAACACCTGTATATCTGCTTACGCTGGTTTTCGCAATCCTGGCTTCTCTTCCTCTTAATAAGCTGTGCAGGGGCAGGCGCGGGTATGAGGCGGCTGCGTATATTCTGAGTGCTGCAGGGCTTGTGGTCTGTATTTTAAGCCTTGCCAGCGGCACCTACAATCCATTCATTTACTTTAGATTTTAGGAGGCACAGGAGATGAAGAGATTAAAACAGCTATATTGTGTTATTTTTTTTGTAATCTGCCTGTGTCCGCTTTTGGGGATGCTTTTTGTGAAGGAGGAAGCCTCCTCGGAAAACAGGGAGCTGGCTGAATTTCCAAAGCTTAAGACAGAAGAGGGCGTAAATGTGGAATGGCTTTCGCAGGCCGGGGATTATTTCCAGGAGCACTTTGCTTTCCGAAATGAGCTGGTTACAGCCAATGCACTGCTTCATGGTAAGATTTTAGGAGTATCAACCGCTGAGGGCGTAATCCAGGGAAAAGACGGCTGGCTCTATTATAAGGATTCTCTGGATGATTATCTGGGGACAGAGCTTTTGTCAGAGCGGAGCCTTTATAATATATCTCATACGCTTTCGATGATGCAGGACTATCTTACGGAGCGCGGCGTGAAATTCCTTTTTGCGGCGGCGCCCAATAAGAATACATTATACGGAGAGCATATGCCTTATTATGACAGTCTGAAGGTGACAGAGGACAATAATTTAAAAAGACTGAAGCCATATCTTGAAAAAGAGGGTGTGGCGTATGCGGACCTTCAGGCAGTTTTTGACGCAGAGAGTGAGACTTTGTATCATCAAAGGGATTCGCACTGGAATAATAAAGGTGCGGCGCTGGCGGCGGATGCTTTGCTGACGGCCGCTGGCAAAGAGCATGATTCCTATGATGAGGAGGCTTATGCGGTCCGTACGGATTTTGAGGGCGACCTCGATAAAATGCTTTACCCCCTGGCCATGGAGCCTGAGGATGAAATCTATTTTGATAAACCTACTTCCTTCGCATATGTGGGAGAGGTTGGCAGCAATTTTGACCCGAAGATTACCACGGTGAATCCATCGAAGAGAGGGAGCCTGGTGATGTACAGGGATTCCTTTGGAAATGCGCTTCTGCCTTTTATGGCTGATGCGTATGCAAATGCTTATTTTTCCAGAGGTGTGCCTTATAATTTAAGTGATGTGGATGTAAATGCTGCGGATACCGTGATCGTGGTGCGCGCGGAGCGGTTTTTGCCGGAGGTGGCACAGTCGCCGCCTGTTCTGGATGCGGGGGAAATTCCGCTGACCGGAGATATGGCGGAGAGTAGTTTGGACGGTGCTCTTGATGTGCAGATGAAAGCTATGGGACCAAGAGTGCAGATTACAGGCCGGATCCTTTCCGGGCAGCTTGACACAGAGTCGGGGATTTATCTCAGGCTCAACGGTGCAGCGGCCTATGAGGCATTCCCAATGGATGTTAAGACAGAGTCGGGGACGGATGACAATGGATTCTGCGTGTATCTGTCCGCAGATAAGCTGAAAGCAGAGGAAAATACTCTGGAGATATTTATCAGCAAGGATAAAAAACTTTACAAGATATATCAAGACATGATTTAAGGAGGAACATCAACTATGAAAGCGAAATTTGTAAAAACAATGTTAAGTCTCACTGTTGCGGCAGCGATGGGAGTTACCAGCCCGGCAGTGCTTATGGCTGCCCAGCCGGAGACGGAGGCGGCAGCGGCAGAAAGTGAGGCGGAGAAAGATGTCGATAAAGAAGCCGATAAAAAGGAAGAGCCGGTCGTAGATTTTGACATTACTCTGGAGACGGGAATTGTAACTGTAAAAAATCAGACCGAACGCAATATCTCTAAGGTAGAATTGTAGCAGGCAGAAACAGAACAGAAGTCGGACAAGGATGCCCAGAATTCCAAAGAAACACAGGATTCCTTGGCAGAGGAGAAAAGCTTTGAACTGGTTTTGACAGAAGAAGGCGGTGATATCCATACATTCTTAAAGGTGGAAGCTGATACGTGGAAAGAGCCTGTATTGTTTGATGAGTATGGATTTCTTTATATAAAATACCAGGATGAGAACAGTAAGGAGCAGGAGGTTTTGGAGACTGCCGATGAGAAAAAGTTTGACCAGCCCATAACCATGTATGTATCCACAAATGTGAATATCCGTAAGGAAGCTAATAAGGATTCGGAATCTTTAAAAGTGGCTGCGCTTGGCGAGGAGTGGAAGGTAGTTGGAGCTGTGCCGGGATGGTTAAAGGTAGAGAGTGATTCTGTGACAGGGTATGCGTACCACAGCTATCTCACAGAGGATAAGGCAAGTGTAGAAGCTGCATTGAAGGCAAAGCAGGAAGCAGAAGCTGCAGCAGCGGCTCAGGCAGCAGCGGCAGCACAGGCGGAAGCAGATGCGGCAGCGGCGGCTCAGGCAGCGGCAGATGCAGCGGCGGCTGAGAATTCCCAGCCCCAGGAGGTTTATGAGGTAAGCCGTGAGGCATATGATGACTGCGATGGAAGCGGCCATGGTTATTATGAGATTACCTATTCGGATGGCAGTGTCGCTTATGAGGATTACTAAAGAATATTTTGAAGATAGACATGTGTAATTGATTAAAGGAGAGATTGTATTGAAATTAAAAGGTATGAAAAAGTTAAAAGCA
This sequence comes from Blautia schinkii DSM 10518, assembly GCA_000702025.1. Taxonomy (GTDB): domain Bacteria; phylum Bacillota; class Clostridia; order Lachnospirales; family Lachnospiraceae; genus Blautia_A; species Blautia_A schinkii. The sequence continues at coordinate 191,168 of JNKJ01000011.1, read as the reverse complement.
ATTTTATTGGTTATTGCCAGTATCTTTGTGCTGCAGCTCTGCATTCCTGTGTCCGCTTCTCCGGTTGAGGAGGCTTCGGAGGCAGATGTGCTTCAGGCCTCGGTGAAGAAAGGGCTGAAAAAGGAGAACGGTAAATATTACTATTATGTAAATGGTAAAAAGGTTACCAATTCCTGGAGAAAGATTAATAAAAAGCAGTATTATTTTACTGCCAAAGGTTATGCGGCCACCTATAGCTTGAAGATTGATGGGAAATTGTACGTGTTCAATACAGCGGGACAGCTTATGCAGCCGGCTAAAAGTTCTATCGTTCAGGTTGGCAAGTATTCTTATTATGTGAATAAGAACGGGCAGGCTGCGACGGGTTGGATGGTACTTAGCAATAAGCTGTATTATGCGGACAGCAAGGGCAGGCTTTATAAAAACAAGGCTTATAAAGGGATTAGCTTTACTGCGTCCGGGGCGGCAAAAAATAATACGGCGTCTCAATTAAAAATAAAATCCATGCGTGTAGTGAATTCTATTACTAATAAGAGCATGACAAAAGCACAGAAACTGAGCGCTTGCTGGAACTATATGACAAGTAAGAGCAAATTCCGGTATTCAAATTTGTACTATCCGAATCTCAACAAAAGCGGTTGGCAAAAAGAGACTGCGTTGAAAATACTTAATGAGGGCAGAGGGAATTGCTATGGATTTGCCTGTGGTTTCGCGGCCTTGGCTTATGAGGTTGGATATACGCCTTATGTAGTGTGCGGCCGGGTATCCGGCAGTCGTGACGATGCACCGGATGGCCTGACCCGGCACTGCTGGGTAAAAATAAGCGGGAAATACTATGATCCGGAGGCGCAGTTTATGGGTTGGATGACAGGTGTATACGGAGATTCGTATTATAATATCACACATACAGTACAGAAAACTGTGAAATTCGCATAAGGATACATATATGCAATTCAAAGACTTATATACACAAGGCATATAGAACAGGCATATAGAGGCGTATATGAGGCATGTTTATTAAGCATTTATATCACGTATATAAATACAGGCGCAGATTTCATAAAAGTCTGCGCCTGTATTCGCCCGGTGTCATGCCGTAGGTTTCCCGGAAGATGCGGTAGAAGTGGCTGGCACTTGTGTATCCGCAGTCTGCGGCAATGTCGTTAATGCGGTAGTCCGTGTGCGCAAGCTCATCCAGGGCTTTTAGAAGCTTTGATTCCTGGACGATATCTTTGCAGCTTCGGCCTGTGTGCTTCTTAATGTAGAGGGTGAAATATCCCGGATGATAACCAAAACTTCGGGCCACGGAGGCTATGCTCTCCGTGGCTCCTCTTTTTTTGAGCTCTTCTATCATTTCCAGGGTTTTTTTGTCCACACCGTAATAGCTGTACTCGCCCATGCGGGTGAGATGGGTAAAGAGAAGGATGAAATACGCCTCCAGCGCATAAGTCTGACGGAAGCCTGCCTGGGTGTACTCCTGGATTATGTTTGAAATGATCGCCTGGGCCTGGCCGTCCTGCTGGGCGGAGAAAAACATGTAATTGCGGCCCTCCGGAATCTCACCACGCAGAAATGCGGATACAGGGTTGTCGTCCTCGTAAAAGGATTTCAGCGTGCGGCTGAACAATTCCTTTTTCAGACAGAAGTTCAGAAGCAGGGAGCGCTTTCCCAGGTAACGCAGCGCCTGCCTGCCCTTGGGATTGACGATGGCAAGCTCGCCCTGGGACATATAGATTTCATTTCCGTCAATGATATTGAGTACTTCGCCTTCGCATACGTAGCAGATTTCATAGTAGTCGTGGCGGTGTTCCGGGAAGTCGTCGTTCATGTCGTGTCCCAAAATGTATATATTTTCTGCTTCCGGCAATTTCTCGGAAATCTGGTGGAAATTCTGGATGACGTAACTGCTCTCGGTGAGACGACGGCTGTATTTCAGAAGCGTCTGAGGCAGGATTGCGTCGGGAAGAACCGTATGTTTCTTTAATTCTGAAGTTACAGTCACCAAAGCACTGTTTTCTGCCTGCCTCATAAAACCGCCTCCTTAATGTATTGATATTCATGCTGACGCAGATAAAATCTTACTGTTTTTTTACAATATCACTGTCCTCACCGATGATGTAGCCCTCCACAAAGATTTCCTTTGTTTCGGGATTGCCGTAGGTGATTTCCTCATTGTGGATAAGCTTAAGGGCAATCTCCATTCCTTTTATGCCCATTCCTTCAGCATCCTGCTTCATGGTTCCGTGCATTTTTTTCTCAATGATGGCATTGATAGCCAGGGAGTTTCCGTCATATCCGAAAATAAGGGCTTCGCTTCCTGCTTCTTTGACAGCCTTGGTCACGCCAAGTGCCATCATGTCGTTTTCGGAAAAGATGGCGGCCAGGTCGGGTTCCTTCTCAAGCATTTTTTTCGCTGCCTCATAGCCAAGGACCTCCTTGGAATCGCCCTTTTCCTGGACGGCGATTTCATAGCCTGCGGCCTCCACGGTTTCTCGGAAACCTTCGCCGCGCTGGTTGGCATATACGGCAGTATCCTCACATTTGACAATTCCAAGCTTTTTGCTTTCGATGTTTTTCTCTTCCAGAAGGCTGATGACGTAATCGCCCATTTCCTTACCGCCTTCATAACCGTTGGAGATGATGATGGCATCCTTATCGCCGCCTCCGTCTCCGATGTCCACGATCACAACCGGGATATCCCGTTCGTGGGCTGCGTCAATGATTTCCGGCATTTTGTCAGGCTCGCAGGGAGAAACCAAGAGGGCATCCACATCCTGCGCGATCATGCTTTTACACGCCTTTACCATCTCCTGGCTGTCGTAATTCTGGGCATGTGCCAGAAGGGTCACGCCTTTTTCCACAGCTTCCTCTCGGATGGCATCATCCATGCGCTGGAAGAATTCATTGTCTAATGTGTACACGGACCAGCCGATTGTAATGCCTGAGGCTTTGTCCGGGGTGAGTTGTTCGATTTTTGTCTCTGTTACCGTGACTCCGTCCGGCTTGCGGGAACAGCCCCACAATGTAAAGGTGGACAGCAGCACTGCGAACATTAAAAGTTGTTTTTTCATAAGTCAGTACCCCCTTTCTTATAAGTCAATTATATGGAAAAAAGGGGCTTGAAAAAAGATAGTTAATTCATATGTTTGTGTGATTTTTTCATATATTATATCAGCTTGGTGAGGGGGATGCAATTTGTTTTTTGCATAAATATCACCTGGAAGGCTGGATGAAATCAATGATTGTTGTGTGAAATATACAATAAATTCGTGGACATGACAAATACGTTACGGACATATGACACTGTGATATATATGACGTTGTGATGAATATTGCGTTGTGATGAATATTGCGTTGTGATATATAAGGCACTACAAGGCATTACAAGGTATACAGCCCAATCCTTATCATACTATATGGGGATTTTCCTGCTATAGGGGGATAATATAAAAGCATTTATTGTGAAGAATAGTTTTTTCAAATGGCAGTAGGATTTACGGATGACTTCTGATATAATGAAAAGAAATTGCAACTGTTCAGCGGCGAATATCCCACGAGGTGTTTCTGGGCATTAATGCACGGACATCCCCAGACACACAAGCAAAAGGATGGGCATTCACATAAAAGCAGAGATTAGCTAAGGAGTGTGATGAGGGAATGGAAGGCAGGAAAAAGAAACTTCCAATAGGAATTGAGAACTTTGAAAAATTGCAGACAGAAGATTTCTATTATTTAGATAAGACATATCTTATTAAAGAACTTTTAAATAATTGGGCCGAGGTCACTCTTTTCACGCGTCCAAGAAGGTTCGGAAAATCTTTAAATATGAGTATGTTGAAGAATTTTTTTGAACTAAATGGAAATAAAGAGATTTTCAGCAATTTAAAAATCTCGGAAGAGACTTCTCTTTGCGAAGAATACATGGGGAAATTTCCTGTGATATTTATTTCTTTGAAAGGGATAAATGCAGGAACTTATGAAAAAACGCTGGATATGGCGGTTCAGATTATCCGCGGGGAGGCCAGGAGATTTCAGTATCTTTTGGACAGTGAAGAGCTTACTCCTTATGATAAAGATGCGCTTGTTACACTCCTTAAGGCGGACATGAGCGAGGGCGTTTTGTGCAGCAGTCTGAAAGTCCTGTCGGAGCTTCTTGAAAAGCATCATAAAAGCAAAGTAATCCTACTGATTGATGAGTATGATGTTCCATTGGCAAAGGCATTTGAACGTGGATACTACGACCAAATGGTGCTGTTTATCCGGAATATGTTTGAACATGCGCTGAAGACCAATGACAGCCTGAAATTCGCAGTATTGACCGGATGTATGCGCATCTCTAAGGAGAGTATTTTTACAGGGCTGAATAACCTCAAGATTTTGTCAGTCGCAGACGTACAGTTTGATGAATACTTTGGTTTTACGGACAGTGAAGTAAGGGAAATGCTGGAATATTATGGACTTTCGGGGCATTACAAAGAGATTAAGGAATGGTATAACGGCTATCAGTTTGGAAATGCAGAGGTGTACTGCCCCTGGGATGTGATCAATTTTTGCGATGCCCTGCGGGCGGAACCGGATGCACAGCCTAAGAATTATTGGACGAATACCAGCAGCAATGAAGCTGTCAGGCGTTTCGTCCGGGAATCGGATAAAGCAGTTATAAGGCGGGAGTTGGAACAACTGGTGGCAGGTGAGGTCATCACAAAGGAAATCCATCAGGATTTGACCTATCATGATATGTATGCTTCTATTGACAATCTGTGGAGCGTCCTGTTTACTACTGGATATCTTACCCAGAGGGGAAAGCCGGAGGGGGATAAATTCCGCCTGGCTATTCCGAATATAGAGATACGGAAAATCTTTACCACACAAATCATGGAATTTTTCAAGGAGAGTGTGCCGAAAAATGGGGAAGCTTTAAAAGAGTTTTGCGAAGCCCTGAAAAACGGAAATTCCGAGTGTGTAGAAAAACGATTGGGAGAATATCTGAAAAGGACGGTCAGTATCCGCGATACCTTTGTAAAAAAGCAGTTGAAAGAGAATTTTTACCATGGAATCCTGCTAGGAATCTTAGGGTTTCAGGATACCTGGAGCGTTTCTTCCAATGAAGAGTCAGGAGATGGCTACAGTGATATTCTGGTAGAAACAGACGATGGGGAAATTGGTATTGTACTGGAACTGAAATATGCGGAGGATGGAAAACTGGATGCCGCCTGCCGGGAAGCACTGGAACAGATTGAACGGGTAAAATATGAAGAAAAACTTTATGAAGATGGAGTGGAGCATATCTTGAAATATGGAATTGCTTTTTATAAAAAGAGATGCCGGGTGATGCTTGCCGCAGATCATAGTTGTTAAAGAAGCATTTCTCAGCAATGACGTATTGCTGCGGTGTGGATTTAAAGTATGCCATACAACCATTTATATTAAGCATGCCCCTCTGAACAGTCATTACTGGCTGGCAGGGGGGCTTTTACATCTTATCTATAGTGATAAATCCACGGTAATCATAAATCTATTTCGGTAATTAGTCTATCGCACGCAGGCGTTCCACAATGCTCTGTTTCTCCAGATTTTTGAAGCACAAATAAGGAATCACCACAGCAAATATAAGTAAAACCGGCGTGCATACCATCAGGGGCAGCAGCGTGAAATGGAAGGTGGAGAAGCCGTCCGAGGCAATTGCCCGCACCACTACGCCGACCGTGAACGCGCTGAGCAGATAGGAGACTGCCAGGGAACCTCCGGCATAGTAAAGTCCTTCGAAGGTCAGCATTTGCCTTAACTGCCGTTTCGTCATACCAATACTCTGAATCATGGCAAATTCACGTTTTCGGGAAATGATGGCGGTTACCATGCTGTTTACAAAATTAATCACACCCACCAGAGCGATAATGAGACTGATGGCATATCCCATGACAGAGGCAGCACGCGTCTGTGCTTCATACTGCTCCACCATGGTCTTGCGGGAGGTGATGTTCATATCCGGAGCCGATGTGTTCTTATAGTCCTCTAAAAGCGTGGCGGCTTCTTCCATGGTGTCGTCCCCCACATTCAAATAAAATTTGCGTACATTGCTGTCCGGCCACAGGGAGAGGAAGGTGTCCGCCGGTATGATCAAAGGAATGTCAAATACAGGCCCAAATCCGCTCGTTATGGGCATAAGCGGTGAAACAACAGCCATTACGGTAAACTCACGTCCCTCGACGCTTACCGTTTCTCCTACGGAATAGACGGGTAAATCCTGGCCGGGCTCCACTGTCGGTCCGATGGCAATGGCGTAATCTCCTGTGGAAAATTTCTCTTCGTCAAAGGTACCGTTTAGAAGGTAGCTGCTGCTTGCAGCAGCTTTCACAAGTAAGCTGTCAGCTCCATAAACAGTAATGGGAACTGGATTTCCGGCAGTGGCACTGTCAAAGATTTCTTTCCAAAGCGGGAAAGTGGGGTCGTAAGAGGCAAATTCCTCCAAGCGGTCCTCAGTGTAGTAAGACACCATGTTTTCACAGGTGGTGCTGCTGAAGCTGTAATCAATCTGATGCGAATAAAGGCGGGCAGTTTCTTCTACATTTTTCAGCGCTAGGATATCGTTCTGCAGTTCTTCGCTGATGGTGCTGCTCTCCTGGTCATAACCGCTGGGAAGACTGTTTGTTGCATCGTCAATCTGGTAGTCGGCTATAGTCAGGTCCATCAGGTATTTTTCTACATCAAAGCTTGTGTTTTTGGCGTAAAAAAAGCTCATCAAAACCAGTCCTAACGTGAGAGAACAGAGAACTAAAATGGTACGCTTTTTGTTTCTCCAGAGATTCGCCCAGGCCATTTTGGAAACGGAGGCGCCATTCTTTGATTTTTTGGTTTTTCGTTTCATACCGGGTTCCGCGTCTGTGTAGCGCAGCGCTTCCATGGGAGATACCTTTGCGGCAGCCCGTGCGGGGAGCAGGCAGGAAATCATGACCGTGATGTAGGCGAATACAGCGGAGCCGATGAAAATAAGCGGATCGGCGGAGGCCTGGGGCTTTGCACCTACGTTGTACAGCAGGGCCGGAACCAGGAGGATTCCCAGGATGTAGCCGAGAATAAGCCCGGCAGGGATGCTGATCAGAGAGAGCAGGTTGGCGTGTCCGCGGATAATTTTTCGAAGCTGCTTCGCTGTCATGCCGAGTGTTTTTAGTTTTCCGTAAAACTGGATATCAGAAGCTATCGATATCTGGAAAACATTAAAAATGATCAGATATCCGGCCAGGAACACCAACAGCATACCCCCATAGACAGGCAGATTTTCGCTGAATATCATGGACTGCATTTCCTGGGTATATGCGAGATTGGCATTAAATTCTAAGTCTGTCAATCCTGTATCTGAGAGAATCGTTCCTATTTTCTCATCAATATGCTTCGTGTCTGAAAAATTGACCGCCATCATCCAGATATCGGCATCCTTTTCCTGTACGGATTCACTTGGATTTCCGAATGCTTCACGGGCAAAGTCCTCGCTCACCCATGCCATGCTTGCATAGGAGGATAGGTTGCCTTCCCACCAGCCGCAGAGAGTAAATTCAGAGGTTATGAGCTCGGGGGCTTCGGAGGCATTGGTAGATACGGGAACCTCGGAGGATTCGGAACCATCGGAGGATTCAGAAACATTTGGAGATTCGGAAACCCACTTAAGTGACACTTTCTGTCCAAGCTCTGCTGGTATTCCCAGGCGTTGGAGTGTGATCGTGTCCAGGGCGATTTCATCCGCATTGGCGGGCATCGCTCCTGTGGTGGGATAGGCGAAAGCGTCTTTTGCATATTGGGGTGTGGCATATCGGATTTCTACCTGACGGCCGGCAAGTCCTTCGTTTTCCGCTAATCCGGCTACGAGAGATTCTCCATGGCTGACAATATCAGGATGGGAAGCGATTTTTTCGATTTGGTTTTCGGAAATCTGCTTCGTGGAGGCGTGGGACTTGGTGCCGGATTGTCTGAGACTCATTTCCGTCATGTTCTGAGCCTGACTCTGTGTCAGTGTGAGCAGAGTCGTGAACATCATGGCAGTCAGGATAATTGCGGCTGCAGCAACCAGGTTGCGGCCTTTATTTTGCCGGAAGCTGCGGCGAGTGAGCGTGGAGATGATGGTTTTCTTCTTTTTCATGCTGTCACCGCCTCCTGAACCCTGCCGTCCTCAATGTGGATGATACGGTCGGCCTGAGCCGCGATTTCCGGATTATGGGTGATCATGACAATGGTTTGTTTAAACTGCCTGCTGGTCACTTTTAAAAGCTTGATCACTTCGTTGCTTGTTTTGGTGTCCAGATTGCCGGTGGGCTCGTCGGCAAGGATGATTGCCGGCTTGCTTGCCAGCGCTCTGGCGATGGCGGCGCGCTGCTGCTGGCCGCCGGATAAGGTGTTGGGCATACTGTATAGCTTCTTCTGAAGTCCCAGCAGGGATACGACCTCCTGGATAAAGAGCTCATCCGGTGTTTTTCCGTCAAGCTGTATGGGCATGACGATATTTTCGTATACATTGAGAATGGGGACCAAGTTGTAATTCTGAAAGATGAAGCCAATACGCTGGCGGCGGAATACGGTGAGGTCCTCATCCTTTAATTTGCCAAGCTCGAACTTATCTACCCGGACAGTGCCTGAGGTGGGGCGGTCCAACCCGCCCAGCATGTTCAGAAGCGTGGATTTGCCGCTGCCGGAGGTGCCAATGATGGCTACGAATTCGCCCTCCTCGATGGAAATATTCACATTGTCAAGTGCTTTGACCATATTTGCTTCGTGACCGTATTGCTTTGTCAGATTTGATGTGTTTAAAATACTCATGATTATACCTCTTTTTCATATTCTGTATTCCATGCGGAAGCTTTATTCCATGCGGAAGCTTTATTCCATGCAGGAACTGTGTTCCGTGCAGAAGCTATTTTCCATGCAGAAATCGCGTTCCGTGTGGAAGTTGTCTAAATTATAGCTTTGTGAAAGAATACTGCAATACAGAATGCTTAATCTAATATTCAAGAGGTATAATTTAATATGTGGCCTGTTTAAAATGACACCTGCACCTATTTGAAGTACGTAAAACAGTCAGGCGAGTAATATACCGCGGGTTTCACATATTATAGCTGCGGTACAGGAATCACGACCTTCAGTATGAATTTGTCTTCCTGGTGATTCACGGTGCATTCTCCTCCGTATTTTTCTGCGGCTGCTTTAATATTGGTCAGACCAAAGCCGTGGAGAAATGCATCTTTTTTCGTGGTGCTGCCGTCGAAGAGCGGGTCGGGCTGCATGCTGTTTTCCACGAGGATAATCAGCATATCACGGATACGCGAGGCTTTTACCGTTATGAGGCGCATGGTTGCGGGCAGCTTCTCACAGGCGGCAATTGCATTGTCCAGCGCGTTGCCGAAGATCGTGCTGATATCCAGCGGCTCAATAAAGGTGCTGTCACGAAACTGTATGACCGCGTTAAAATCAATCTGCTTTTCCTGAGCAAGTCTGGATTTATGGAGGATGATCACATCCAGAAATTCATTGCCGGTATGGTAATAATTTTCATAGCTTGCAATCTGCTCCTTCAGGGCCTGTACTGAGCCGGCGAATTCCCGGGAATTGTCTATATTCGCCTCCATCAGCAGAAGGTGGTTTTTCATATCATGGTAAATGCGCCGCACCCGTTCTTCGTCCTTGAGCTTGTCTTTATAGTAAGACTGCTTAAGCTCCAGTTCCTGCGCACGGTAGGCAGTCTGTATGGAGCCGCAGATATAAGATACCAGATAAATGCAGCCAAAGCAGGAAAAAAGGGAAGCCACGCAAATGGGGTAGGAGATATAAATTTCATTGGGCATGAAATAGATAATCGTAAAAATGGCTGTGAAAGGGGGCAGCATCAACGCGTCCACCACAAGCCACATCCGTGTGGTCAGGCTGGCAGTGATTCGTTTCAGATATTTTCTGAGGAAAAGCCATGCACCAATCCAGAACAGCAGACGTAGGAGCTGGAATACCATAAAAATAGAGGTACTCAGCAGTTGGGTCTGTGTACTCCACTGTTCATTTAAATCTGAGGAGGCGCCGGAATAACCGAAGAATATGCGGCTTCCGATATCATCGGTCAGATAATTGACCGCAATCACAGCCGGGTAAAATACAAGCAGCGCGGTCAGCTTTCTCACCCAGCTTCCCCTGTGAAATACTGCGATATAAACCGCCAGTCCTAAAAGTGCGCCTAAAAGATTGGTGAGATCGTTGGCATAGATTACACACAGAGATATAAAACTGCTTGTATACAGGGCCACTATTCTGATAAAGATGTTTTTCCATAAGGGCAGGAAGGTGTGCAGGATTAATAAGAAAACAAAGGCATACGACCATTTCAATATAAGAGAAACAATGTCTAAAAGGAAAATCATAACATATTCCCCCAGTATTCTGTCAGTTTTTCCATAAATTCCTTGCGTTTAGGCTGGCTGATGGGAATAAGCTCCCCGGTAAGCAATTCAATTTCTAATTTCCTGACACCCTTGATATAGAACAGATTTACAATGTAACCGGAGTGGCAGCGTGCGAATCCTTTATCCTGCAGCAGCTTTTCTACTTCCTTCATGCTCTTGTAGCAGACGATGTTTTCCTTCTGTGTGTGGAACAGAAGATTACGGTTAAAGGTTTCTATGTAGAGAAGCTCCTTAAGAAGAACACGATACCTGCCTGAGTCATTGGCGATTGCCAGAGAAGGGGCCTCCTCTTTGCGGTGACGTAGTAGAAATTTGTCCAACTCTGATTTCAGACGTACGTATTTTATGGGCTTGATGATATAATCAGTGGCCTGATATTTGTAACCCTCAAGGCCATATTGACTGAGGGTGGTGAGGAAGATGATTCCGACGGAATTGTCCATCTCTCTGATCCGTCCGGCGGCGTGAAGCCCGTCCACCAGCTTCATCTGGATATCCAGAAAAATCAGGTCTATGGTGGGATCGTATTTTTCAATCAGCTCTAAGCCATCATAGTAGGCAGTTATTTTTATACTTTCGCTTGTCTCGGCGGCGTATTGTTCTAATAATTCAGTAAGGTAGGAGACAAAGACGGTTTCATCATCACAGATTGCTACATGTAGCACAGGATTACCTCGTTTCTTGATTTTTATTTTTCTTTTTGTTATATACATAAGTATTATACGGGAATTCGGATAGATTCTCAACCATTTGTCACTTTCCTGTCACTTTACATCGTTATTATAAAGTAACGGTTCGGGCTTACCTGAACTGTTACCTCATAAGTAAAAGCGTGAATAAAGAAAGGGGATATATTATGGAAATACTGAGATGCAGTCATCTTAAGAAATCATATGGCAGCGGCTCCGGCAAGGTGACTGCTTTAAATGATGTGAGTTTTTCACTTGAGCGGGGGAGCTTTACTGCGATTGTAGGCGCTTCCGGTTCGGGAAAGTCAACCCTGCTTCATATGCTGGGCGGTGTGGACCGGCCCACCAGCGGCAATATTTATATCGAGGATACGGATATTTCAACGCTGAAGCCTGAGCAGCTGGCGGCCTTTCGCCGGAGAAAGGTGGGACTTGTTTATCAGTTTTACAATCTGATTCCTACCTTAAATGTGCGCAAAAATATTCTTCTGCCTGTGCTTCTTGATAATCAGAAGCCGGATGAGAAGCGGTTTCAGCAGCTTACCGAAGCGCTTGGTCTCACCGAACGCCTGAGCCATCTGCCAAGTGAACTCTCAGGCGGGCAGCAGCAGCGCGTGGCAATTGCAAGAAGCCTGATTTATCATCCGGCAATTCTTCTGGCTGATGAGCCTACCGGAAATCTCGACCGGAAAAATTCCCAGGAGACGATTGAGCTTTTGAAGCTGTCGAATCAGCGCTACGGTCAGACGATTCTTTTGATCACTCATGATGAAAAAACAGCGCTTGAGGCGGATCGGATCATTACTCTGGAGGATGGAAAAATCGTGCATGACGAGGTGACGGGCTGATGAAAATTCTGAGAGAGTATGTATGGGACACACTGCGGAGAAATAAAAGAACGAGCATTGCCATCATGACGGCGCTTTTTCTCATGACTACCATGATGTCGTGCTTCTGTGGATTCGTATATACCATGTGGACGGATATGGTCGCTCTTTCTGTATATGAAAACGGCAACTGGCACGGGGAACTGTTTGACGACACAAAGGGCGGGAGTCTGGAATTTATAGAAAATTATGATTCCGTGGAAACCGTGCTTGTGAAGGGACCCTGGGAGGTGGCAAAGCTCTCAGATGAGGGAAAAAGAATCTATCTCATTACCAGGGGTGCAGATGAGGAATACTGGAATTCCATGCCGGAGAAAAATGTGATTACCGAAGGACGGATTCCTGCGGCGCCGGATGAGATTGCTGTCTCAAAGCAGTATTTTGACGATTATCCGCAGACTAAGGTTGGGGATGTGCTAACCCTTCCGGTGGGAGAGCGTATCCAGGACGGTGAGATTTGTATGGAAACAGTCACGTACAAGGACAATGAGACATTTCACCAGACAGGTACGAAGTCCTATAAAATCGTAGGAGTCATGGATGTTGCTACCAGTTCCTCGGTACCTGCCTATACAGCCATGAGTTATCTGGATAAAAGTACGATCAGACCAGAGGATGAGGTGACCGTTTATCTGCGGTTTGATTCTATGAGGAAGACTTATGAGGAGCTTCCTGAACTTGCGAAAGCGATTGGCTATGAGAAGGATGAGTATGAAAAGTATAGTCTTAAGTATAATGCAGAGCTGCTTTCCAAGTATTTGATTCTTCCTCCGGAGCAGTTTAGCAGCATTGACAGCATTCAGTTTCTCGCCATGCCGCTGATGTTCGTATTTCTGGCGGTGATGGTGGTTGCGGTGTTTGTGCTTGTAATCCATAACGCTTTTGCACTTTCGGCAAATGAGAAGCTTGTTCAGCTTGGCACGCTTGCGGGAATCGGAGCCTCGCCGAAACAAATGAAATCGGCGGTGCTTTGGGAGGCCAGGATACTTTTAATCATTCCGCTGCCTCCGGGGATTCTCTGTGGTTATCTGTTGGATAAACAGTTATTCCGCATTATCAATGAGGCAAATGATATAGGCAGGACTGCGCCTGATATTGTGCTGACCTTCGGGCTTTGGGCCATCCTGCCGGCAGTATTTCTGTCTGTGATCACTGCCCTCATTTCAGCCTGGATTCCTGCCAGAAAGGTGTCACGGATGACTCCTGTGGAGGCGGTGCGCCATGTGGAAACGCTGAAAGGCAGGAAAATAAGGAGGAGCCGTATTACAGGTCATTTCGGAATCAGCGGAGAGCTGGCCGGAAATGCTCTGGCAGCCCGGCGGAAATCTTACCGCACGGCTGTCATTTCCCTGTGTCTTTCCTTCCTTTTGCTGACCGGTTTTTTGTATATCGTAACGGCGCAGCAGGCGTCCGGTGAGATTTACAGGCCCCAGGAGGAGGCGAGAGGGCATATCTTTCTCTCTGTGAGTGACGGCCGCACCCCGGAGCCAAAGGCCGTGGAGGAATTCAAAGGGGTATCCGACATCAGCGACTATCTGTTATTTAACGAGATGCCTTGTGCCACCTGGGTTACCAGGGAACAGACCTCTGAGGAGATGGATCGCTATCTGGGTGGAATCGACGGGGTGGTTGCCGAAAAGAAGTATTACAGCCCCATTGCGCGAGACGGAAAGTACCGGATTTATTCGGAGCTCATCGGGCTGGAGGAGGACAGCTTCCGCGCTTATTGCGAAAAGCTTGGGATAGATCCGGAGCCTTATTTCAGCGATGGGTCAAAAGCCCTCATCTATAACAGCACCTTAGATCCGCACGTGAGCACAAAGAGGAAAGGCGTGTATCGTGATATCTTGAAAATCGAGCCGGGACAGGTGATTTCTTTTACAGAGCGCGCCTATGACGAGGATACGGGAGATTATGAATTTGACTTGACGGCAGGAGAGGTGGTTCAGGAATTGCCCACCGATGGCTTGACGCTTTCTAAATATACTTTTGCCGCTATTATGCCTATGGAGCATGTGCTAGATATTGCTGCATTTTGTAGTGACAAGAGGCGTTCTAACGCATCCTCTCTTCATGGGATTTTTTATACAGATGCAAGTGATGGGATATCTTATTCGAAGATCAGACAGGTGTCTGACAAGCTTAACGGGATTGTGGGACGTTACTACGGAAGTGGTGACTATCTGGTATCTGATCTCGCGGAAAGGGCTGAGATGCGGGAGCAGTCCAACCGTGTGATTCAAATCTGCGTGGTGTTTTTGACCGGGCTTTTGGCATTGATCGGTCTTTCGAATGTGTGGGCAAGTATTTCGGGCAATCTGCGGCAGCGGAGCCGGGAATTTGCCATGTTGAAATCTGTGGGCCTGTCACAAAAACAGCTTGGCAGAATGCTGTTTCTGGAGGGATTGAATCTGGGATTGAAGCCTGTGCTTTACAGCGTACCGTTTCAGGCGGCGGTACTGGGGGCGTTTCTCTACCTGAATGAGATTACGCTTGCACAATATCTGCCGTATGCACCCCTGGGGCCTGTGCTGGGTTATACGGGACTTGTGCTGGCGGTGATCATCGGCGCGTATTACCTCGGTAGCAGGAGAATCCGCAGGGAAAATATAATCGATGTGATTAAGGATATGACAATCTGAGTCATTTTCATTGTTACAAGAATGCAGGTTTGAATGAAATGGCAGGCGGGGAAGCAGTTGGAAGGTGCTTCTCCGCCTTTGTCAGTTTTTGTAAAAACGAATCACAAAGCGCGCGTGTCCATGGGGAGAATTTTCTGCGCGTATTAAGCCGTTTTGTTTTTCGAGAATCAGCTTTGCCAGGGCAAGGCCGATGCCGACGCTGTCCTTGTGCGCGTGCTCCCCACGGTAGAATCGTTCGAAAAGATGAGGCAGGTCTTTTTTAGAAAAGCCGGCGCCGCTGTCATCCACGGTAATCTCCGTGTAAAGGGGATTTTGCGTGTACTCAAGACAGATTCTGCCGTTTTCGGGCGTGTGCTCTGCACAGTTTTTTAAGACATTCAGGAGCGCCTCTGCAGTCCAATGAAGGTCAGCTTTTATCCATACCTCAGGAAGAAGCCCGGTCGATGGGCAGTCTGCGTGCCGGGAGAGAAACGTAATCCTTTTTCTCTCAAAGAGTCCCCGGAGGGGTTCTGCTGCCTGACAGATCAGTTCATTCATTTCTACTTCCCGGCATTCCAGCTCCAGAGTGTGTGAATCAAGCTTTGCCAGAGTGAGGAGCGCATCCGAGAGCATTTTCAGCCGTTCCACCTGGGATTTCAGTCTCGCCAGATATTCCATGTCCTCCTCCTCGGTGGGCTTGAGCAATTCTGCCATCAGAGACATGGAGGTGAGTGGGGTCTTTAGCTGGTGGGCGATGTCCGCGGTTCTCGCAGCCAGCACCTCATGGTCTTTTACAGCCGTCTCCTTTGTGGTGGTCAGCTCGGCTGCTGTCTTATAGATTTCATCCTCCAGATGAGAAAATATATCCTCTCTGCGCGTAAGAGCAGCCGCTTCTCCGCTGCATGCGGCTTTCAGGTAATCGGCCAGCTCCTGGATTCTCAAGGAACAGCGCACCCATTGCCTTTTCCATAGGAGATATCTCACACAGCCTACACCTTGGAAAAGAAGAATACAGATTAAAAGCATGCGGGGAAAAAGCTGATGAAAGCAATCCAGACGTGTGTATCCATATTTTTGCAGAAATTGAATGCCTATGCTGTCATCAGCGCCGCTATCTGCAGGATTTCTTGCGTCTGGCATTTGCTGCGGTCCGATATTTTCCTTAAAGGCTTGTTTAAGTGCGGCGGGGAGGGATTCTTCTTCCAAAACGGCTCCTGTGAGACGGGAAAGAGCCTGGTACTCATAGCCGCTTAGAAAACCTGCGGTGATAGCTGCGGCAAAAAGACCGGGAATGAGCCACAGGGCGCAGGAAATCAGAAAAGCTTTTATGCCGGGTCTGTTCATAAGCTTTCCTCCATGCGGTAGCCAATGCCGCGGATGGTTGTAATGTGCTCCGTATCGGCAAGCTTTTTCCGCAGCCGTTTTACTGTTACCGTGAGGGTATTGTCGTTTACAAAATTGCCCTCCGCGTCCCACAGTTTGTCAAGAATCAGCCCCCGGGGCAGAGTGCGGCCCTTATTTTCCATTAAAACAGTCAGAAGCCGGTACTCTGCACTTGTGAGATTGATGGGTTCATTGTTAAGAAAAGCCTGCATTTTCTCTTTATCCAGAGCAATATTACCGCAGGTGAGGAGCGTACGGTTTTCCTGGGGGACTCTCCTGAGCACCGCTGCGATTCTGGATTCCAGCACAGAAATGTGAAAGGGTTTCGTGATATAATCATCCGCGCCCATATCCAGCCCCTTAGTGATATCTTTTGCATCGTCCCGTACGGTTAAGAAAATAATAGGCGTTGCCGCCTGTTCCCTTACCCAGCGGCAGAATTCATAACCACTCCCATCCGGCAGATTCAAGTCCAGAAGGATAAGGCTGATGGCTTGTGTGTAAAGTTTTTTTGCTTCGCCTATGGAAGCGCAGGTTATGCAGGGATAGCCTTTTCGCTTTAACGCGGCTGTTATTCCGAAGGATATTGTTTCATCATCTTCAACTAATAAAATTGTTGTCATTTCATTTTCCACCTGTGTATTTGATTCGGTATTTCTTGTAAGAGCAAGGTTTGTACAGACTCATCATATCGTAAATGGTGGGGAATCTCAATTGGAATTTTAGGGTTTAATGCTCAATAAAAAGATTGGCGATTGACGTAAAGGTAATGCGATGCTATACTTAGAAAACAGTAAGAAAATTTTGAAAGGGGTGTACCTATGTTCTGGAAGAGTGTGAATGTTCAGCTTAAAAAAGGAGCAACATTTTTCGTTCAAGGGGATAGTGCGCTCTTTTTTAGGTGGAAATGTCGAGACTTTGAGTGAAGTGACGGAAATTTTCTGAATAAAATAAGATGACAGCGTTTTTATCTCCTGATCAAATTAGTGGCGTCTGCATTGGCGGACATGGTTATTAATTATTTGAAAGGGAGTTTTTTATGTTTAAAATTAAGAGACAGATTTATAATTTGCTTGCTGTTAGTGCGTTTGGGAGCTTTCAAATCGCGGGGGCGTCTTGGGTGGCGTTGTTGGCGGTGAGAGGGTTTTCCATGCTTGAGATTGGGATTGCGGAGAGCTGTTTTCATGTGGCGAGTTTTTTGTTTGAGATTCCTTCCGGGGTTATTTCGGATGTGTTTGGCCGGAAGCGTTCCATGGTGCTGAGCCAGTGTATGGCGATTTTGTCGGCGGTCTTTATGATGTTTTCGAACTCTTTGGTTCAAGTGTGTGTGGCTTTGATGCTGAGTGCGCTGGGATATAATTTTGCTTCAGGTACGCGGGAGGCACTGGCCTACGATAGTCTTTTGCTGGCTGGATGTGAGGAAAAGTATATGGGATTCTCTTCGCTGGAGATGGTGATTTACAGGGTGGGGAATGCTTCGGCCACATTGTGTGCGGGCCTTGCACTTTTTATTGGGTACCGCAGGGCTTATCTGATTGATATTGTTTTGGGACTGGTCTGCCTGGGTGTGACGCTTGGACTGAAGGAGGCTGTGGTCAGTGAGGAGCAGTTTTGTGGCACGGTAGGCAGCAGGATAAAGGAGTGTTTTCGGGAAAGTTTTTGTTTTATGAGGAGTAATCTGCGGGCGGAGGGGCTTATGCTCTGGAATGCGTTTGTAGGTGCAATGGCAACATTGCTGGTGTTTTTTCTGCAGGCGAAGCTTTCTAAAGTGGGAGTTTCGAGAGCTATGCTGGGGCCGTGCTTGTTTTTTATGGGGCTTGGAGGAGCTGTGGGCTCGCGGCTGGCAGTCGTACTGGCTGGATGGAACTATAAAGCGGTGTCTGTGCTGTGTGTTTTAGGGGTAGGTATCGGAGTTTTATGCGGATTGGGTGAAATTGCCCTGGTGATGTGTGTGGGAGGATTCGCTGCGGCGATGTTTGATGACCTGCTCCAGGTGCGCTCGGATGCATTGTTGAATTCCATGTTTCCTTCATCTCAGAGGGCAACGCTTATTTCGGTTTCTTCACTTTGTTTTTCTTTGGTGATGATTGTATTGTCGCCGTTGGCGGGTGGGATTTTCTAAGATTTGTCTTCTTCTGCACATTATGTGTATCCCATGGAAGGGAAATTCATTAGAAAAGAGATATCCTTTTTGCTAGACTGTTGGATGTTTTTTCATATGATAAATAAAGAGCGCTGTGCAGCCCTTATCCGGGGTACACAGCGCTTTTTAGAATTAGTTTATCAATATTAAGTAACAGATACAGCTCCTTCGTTCATCGTGGTAACTGCTGCGACTCATTCCCCGGAGCCAGAGGTTTCCAGCTCCTCCCATTCCTGGTAGAGCCCTTCCAGCTCCTGGTTCACAGCCTCTTTTTCGCGGCTCAGTTCCGTGCATTTTGCAACATTGGTGCATACATCGGGGAGAACCAAGGTTTCGTCGATTTCCTTGTCGCGTGCTTCCAGCTCTTCAATGCGGGCCTCAACTTTTTTTAGGGCGTTTTCTCTTTTTCGCTGGCGGGCTTGTTCTTCTTTCTGCTGCTGCCAGGTGAGCTTACTCTCGGAAGCCTGGTTTGATTCTTCGGAATCCGACTTGGTGGGTGCGTATTTTTCCGTAAGCTCGTCTCTTTTTTCCAGGTAGTAGTCATAGTCACCAATATAGTTGACAATGGCCTGGTTGGTGAGGTCCAGGATGCGGGTGGCTGTCTGATTGATGAAGTAACGGTCATGAGATACATAGAGGACAGTTCCCGTATAGCTGTTTAAGGCCTCCTCCAGGATTTCCTTGGAGGCAATGTCGAGATGGTTGGTGGGCTCGTCGAGAATCAGGAAGTTTGCTTCGGAGAGCATGAGCTTTGCCAAAGACACTCGGCCGCGCTCGCCGCCTGACAGGGCGGAAATTTCTTTGAATACCTCGTCTCCGGTGAACAGGAATGCGGCAAGCATATTGCGGATTTCTGTGTCCGTGAGGGTTGGATAGGTGTCGGAAATCTCCTGGAATATGGTTTTCTCCATGTGCAGTACATGGTGTTCCTGGTCGTAGTAGCCAATCTGCACTTTGGATCCAAGGGTGAATTTTCCGGTATCGGCCTCTGAAAGTCCGTTGAGGATTTTCAGCATGGTAGTCTTGCCTGTGCCGTTATTGCCGATGAGCGCCACACGTTCTCCGCGCTTGATTTCAAAGGAGATGTCCGTAAATAAGGTCTGACCCGGGAAAGACTTGGACAGATTCTCTACGCTCAGTACGTCGTTTCCGCTGATATAGCGGGGCTCCAGGGATATCCGCATCTGGTCCTGGACCTCGACGGGCTTGTCCAGACGCTGGATTTTATCCAGCATTTTTTCACGGCTTTCTGCGCGGCGGATGGATTTCTCGCGGTTAAAGGATTTCAGCTTGGCAATGACTGCCTCCTGGTGCTTGATTTCCCGCTGCTGGTTCAGATAAGCCTTGTACTGGGCGTCGCGGATCTGGGCTTTTTTCAGCGCAAAGGCGGAGTAGTTGCCGCTGAACATACGCATCTGGGCAGCCTCAATCTCCACCACCTTAGTCACGACCTTGTCCAGGAAATAGCGGTCATGGGATACGATGAAGACGGCTCCCGGATAATTGAGGAGATACGTCTCCAGCCAGGAAATGCTTTCCATATCCAGGTGGTTGGTGGGCTCATCGAGGAGCAGGATGTCCGGCTTGGAGAGCAGAAGCTTGCCGAGAGCCACGCGGGTTTTCTGCCCGCCGGAGAGCTTTTCGATTTCTTTTTCAAAATCATCTTCGTCAAATCCCAGGCCTTTTAATACGCCGGTGACCTCGCTTTTATAAGCGTAGCCGTTTTCCAGCTCGAATTCATGGCTTAGGCGGGTGTAGGTATTCATAAGAGAGTCCAGAGCTTCGCCGGATGTGTGCTTCATTTCCAGCTCCAGAGAGCGCAGGCGGTTCTCCATATCAATAATATACTGCTTGGTGGTGAGAAGCTCTTCGTAAATGGTATGGTGGCCATGTATGTCCTGGTACTGGGCCAGGTAGCCGATGTTTTTATCCTTGGAGAGCACCACATTCCCGCTGTCTGCGGGAAGCTCCCCCATGATGATGCGTAAAAGTGTGGTTTTGCCGGCGCCGTTATTGCCGATCAGGGCTGCTTTTTCCCGTTCTTCTATATGAAAGGACGCATCACTGAGGATGAGTTTTTCTCCAAAGGATTTGCAGATATTCTGACATGATAAAATCATATCGTTTCCTCCGATTTTCATTTGTTCTAGGCTTCATTATAACGGAAACTGCGATTTTTTCAAAGGATAATTCCAAAAAGATGAAAAAATATGCAAAAAATTGTTTATAGGGCACAACTTTAATTGACAATAAAATATCATTTCGTTATAATTGACATAGTATCATAAGGAGGGGAACGTTTGTGGAGGCGAAAGAAATCTCAAGAGCGGTAATTAAGAGGCTGCCTCGTTATTATCGTTATTTAGGGGAATTGATGGAGGAGAACGTAGAACGGATTTCTTCCAATGACCTGAGTAAGAAAATGCATGTCACTGCGTCCCAGATTCGTCAGGATTTGAACAATTTCGGCGGTTTCGGACAGCAAGGGTATGGCTACAATGTAAGGTACCTGTATACAGAAATTGGTAAGATATTGGGACTGGATACCGTGCATCCTATGATCATCCTGGGAGCCGGCAACCTGGGGCAGGCCCTGGCCAATTACGTGGATTTTGAAAAGCGCGGCTTTAAGCTGGTAGGGATTTTTGATGTAAATCCCATACTGGAGGGGATTGCTGTGCGGGGAATTGAGATTCAGATGTTAAGTGAGCTTCCGTTTTTCCTGAAAGAAAATCAGGTGGAGATCGCAATCCTGACACTGCCGAAGAATAAGGCGAAGGATATGGCCAAGATTTTGATTGAGAACGGCATCAAGGCAATCTGGAATTTTGCCCATATTGATCTGGATGCGCCGGAGGACGTGATTGTAGAAAATGTCCATCTCTCGGAAAGTCTGATGACCTTGTCCTATAATTTGAGCCAATACAGGCAGGAGCATACTGAGAAATAACAGGACGGGCTGTTACCTGACTCCCAGAGACTACTTTGGCGAGACTGCGTGGCAGCCTTTTTGTTTATATACCAGGCATAGAATCCTGCAAAGCAGGATTCTATCTTAAAAAACCAGAAATCAGGTGATTATATGAAAGAAATCGTTACCTGCAGCCAGATGAAGGCGCTGGATGCCAGGACAATCGAAGAGATGGGGGTGCCCTCCTGCGTGCTCATGGAGCGTGCGGCCTTGAAGGTGGTGGAAGCCCTGCTGCCGTGCTTTAAGGAAGAGGAGCGGGTGCTTGTTGTGTGCGGAAGCGGCAATAACGGCGGCGACGGCATAGCTGTGGCCCGGCTTCTCCATCTGCAGGGAATCCGTGCGGAAATCTATTTTCTGGGTAAAGAAGAGCGGATGACAGCCGAGGCAGCCAGGCAATGGAAAATCGCGGAAAATTATCAGGTACCGAGAGTGAATAACCCGGGATGGGATGAATATACTACTATAGTAGATGCCATTTTTGGCGTAGGATTGGCAAGACCGGTAGAGGGACGTTATGCGCAGATCATCCGTGAGATGAACGGCGCGACAGCGTTCAAAGCTGCCGTCGACATCCCTTCCGGGGTGGACGGAGACAGTGGTCTGGAGCTTGGGATTGCCTTCCGCGCAGACCTTACCGTTACCTTTGCCTTTCGTAAGCGGGGACTTTGTTTTTACCCGGGCCGGATGTACGGAGGCAGGATCGTGGTGGCGGACATTGGCATCTACGCACCGCATGACCTCACCGCTCATACCCGGCATCTCGAAAAAGAGGACTTGGCACTGCTGCCAAAGAGAGTACCCTACGGAAATAAAGGGACCTTTGGCAAGGTGCTGCTGGTGGCGGGCTCTGAGGGAATGTGCGGCGCAGCTTTTCTCAGTGCCTGCGCGGCGCTTAAGGCCGGTGCAGGCATGGTTAGGATCCAGACTGTGGAGGAAAACCGTGTGCCCTTACAGACATTGCTTCCTGAGGCTATGGTTTCCTGCTGTTTCGAGGAAGTGGAAAACGAAAAGATGCTGGATTGGTGCGATGTGCTGGTAATTGGACCGGGCCTCGGCGTCTCCGGGAAAAGCCGGGAGCGCGCCCAGTGGTTTCTGACTCATGCAAGCGAGACAGGCAAGCCTGTGATCCTTGATGCGGACGGCCTGAATCTGCTGGCTCTCCACGAGGCATGGAAACGGTATCTGAATGAAAATGTCATTCTGACGCCTCATATTGGCGAAATGAGCCGCCTCTGCGAAAAGAAGATAGGGGAAATCCAGGGCAGCATGGTGGAGACGGCTGCCGCTTACAGTGAGGAGACCCGCGCAGTGTGTGTGCTAAAGGATGCATGTACGGTCGTGGCAGATGCCGCCGGTGACATTTACCTGAATATTTCCGGAAACGCAGGAATGGCTACAGCCGGAAGCGGCGATGTGCTTTCGGGCATCCTTGCCGCTGTATGCTGCATGTATCTGCAGCAGGGGGAGCAGAGCCCCTCCGCGGGCAAAAAAGCGGCACTCGGTGTATTTCTCCATGGAATCTGCGGGGATTTGGCCGCAGATAAAATTGGAATCCAGGGTATGACAGCACGAGATATTATCCGCTGTCTGCCCGAGGCTTTGCGCAGTTGAGAAAACAAAAAGCAGAATCTCTGCTTAAATTATACTGCCGCGGTCAGCGGCCGGGAGGAAATGATGAAAAAATATAGCAGGGTAAAAGCAGTGGTGTCTCTGGATGCCATTGCGCACAACTTTACTGAAATGAGAAAGAATATTGACAAAGATACGAAGATCATAGCCGTGATCAAGGCGGACGGTTACGGCCACGGTGCCACAGCCATTGCCCGGCTTATACACGACTATGATTATATCTGGGGCTTTGCCACTGCCACAGCGGAGGAAGCGATTGAGCTCCGCAGGCAGGGTGTGACGAAACCAATCCTTATTCTGGGGCTGATTTTTGAAGAGTATTACCCGGAATTGGTAAAATATGATATCCGCCCCTGCGTATGTGATTTGTTCACCGCCTACGGTGTGGCGGAGGAAGCAAAGCGCCAGGGAAAAACCGTACATATGCATCTTGCGGTAGACACCGGAATGACCAGGATCGGTTATTCCGATATTCCCGACAATGTGGAAGAGATTAAGAAAATTACGCAGCTTCCCAATGTTGAGATAGAAGGGATTTTTACTCATTTTGCAAGGGCGGATGAGATTGACAGAAGCCCTGCTCTTCGGCAGCTGGACCGTTATCTTACCTTTGTGTCCATGCTGGAACAAGCGGGAATCCATATACCGGTGCGTCATTGCTCCAACAGCGCCGGAATTATCCGTGTGCCGGAGGCAAACCTTAATGCGGTCCGTGCGGGAATCACTATTTACGGCATCTATCCGTCCAATGAGGTGGAGCGGGATTATGTGAAGCTTCAGCCTGCCATGGAGCTGAAAAGCCATGTGTCTTATGTGAAAAATGTAGGCCGCGGTGTGGAGGTGAGCTATGGCGGGACTTATGTGACAGATAGATTCACCAGGATTGCCACCGTACCTGTAGGTTATGCAGACGGTTATCCGCGCAGGCTCTCAAACAAAGGCTGGGTGCTGATCCATGGCCGCAAGGCTCCTATCATTGGCCGCGTGTGCATGGATCAGTTTATGGTGGACGTGACCGATCTTGATGAGGTAAAGGCCGGCGATGAGGTCACTTTGATCGGCAGAGACGGGGAGGAGTTTATCAGTGTGGAAGAGCTGGGTGATCTATGCGGCCGTTTTTCCTATGAATTCGTATGCGAGATTAGCAAACGTGTGCCCAGGGTTTATATCAAAGACGGAAAGGAATACGGAGAATTAAATTTTTTCTATAAGGACTGAACCTTTTCCTGAGAAACAAGTGAACTTTATAAAATACACCACGCATGTATACACAAGAAATTTGTGGAAATACTAATCCTAGAATACGGCATCAGCCGGAGACAGAATCGGAGTGTGAATTGTGTGGTTATAAAAAGAGGGGATATCTTTTATGCAGATTTAAGACCCGTGGTGGGAAGTGAGCAGGGCGGCATACGTCCCGTACTCATCATTCAGAATGACGTGGGAAACAAACACAGCCCAACCGTCATCTGTGCCGCCATTACATCAAAAATGAACAAGGCAAAGCTGCCGACACATATAGAAATAGACGCCTCTGCATATGGAATCGAGAAGGATTCCGTAATTTTGCTGGAACAGCTTCGTACCATAGACAAACGGAGGCTTAAGGATAAAGTGTGCCATTTGGATAATGTCATGCTGGATAAAGTGAATCATGCTTTGGAAATCAGTCTTGAGCTTACCTTCTGATTTTGGAGGCGCACGGCACAGACTGGATGGAATTTACAGCGGATTCTTGACGAACGTGAGAGAAAGTGCTATATTTTATCAGTAACTACGCGGTTTTTAGCGAAATAAGTGAGAATTCCCCCACCTCTGCAGGTGGCGAGATGAATCACCAAAAACAACGGAGGAGTAATTCTGAAACGCTATGGAAGATGGCAGTAGTATGCCCCTGTGGGGCGTTGTTGTTTTGTTGTTGCTGCTGTGGCTGAACGGCATTTTGTACGGCTTTGCGGCAGCAGTCCAGAATCTGAGCCAGAATGAAGTTGAAAGACGGGTCCAGGAGGGCGATAAGAAATCGATTCTTTTGAAGTCATTGATGGAACGGCCGGCCCAGTACGTGAATGCGATTCCGCTGATCGTCACTGCGTCAGGGATTTGTTTCGGTACCTTTCTGGTGCCCTGGGTGGTCCATGTGTTCCGTCCCTACATAAAGCACCTGCCTGCGCTTGTGCTGGTGACGGCTTTGTGCGTGATCCTGCTTGCATCCTTTGGGATTCTTACTTTCCGCAGGATTGGCGCCTATCATCCGGAAAAATATGCTTACCGTTATCTGAAAGCAGTGCATTTTGTGGTCACGATGCTGTACCCGCTGACGGTATTTATCACCTGGATCGCTAAGGTGGCTGCGGTGCCCTTTGGTGTGGAATTAGACAGGACTGAGGATACGGTCACAGAGGAGGAAATCATCTCGATTGTAGATGAGGCTCATGAGCAGGGTGTGATTGAGGAGAATGAGGCGGAAATGATCCAGAACATCATCTCCTTTAATGAGACGGAAGCCAAGGATATCATGACTCACAGGAAAAATGTGGTGGCTTTTGACCAGGAAATCTTTTTGCAGAAAATGATTGATGTGATGCTGGAGGAGGGGAACTCCCGCTATCCGGTTTACGGGGAGGATCTTGATGATATTCTGGGAATCATTCATTATAAGGATGCCCTGAAATTCATGACTAAGAATCCTTGGGCTAAGTTTAAACCGCTGAAGGAATTACCCGGTCTGATACGCCAGGCTGCCTTTATCCCTGAGACAAGAGGCATCGGGGACTTGTTCCGCACCATGCAGGCCAAGAAGCTGCATATGGCGATTGTGGTGGATGAGTACGGACAGACTGCCGGTATTGTTTCTATGGAGGATATTCTGGAGGAGATTGTGGGAGATATCCTGGATGAATATGACGAGGATGAGATTACCATCCGCACCCAGGTGGACAACAGCGTGATCATTGATGGTCTTGCTTATCTGGAGGACGTGGCGCAGGAGCTGAGAGTGGACTTCGGTGAGCTGGATTTTGAGACGCTTAATGGGTATCTGACCTCACTTTTGGGACACATTCCCACGGAGAAGGATTTGGACAGTGAGATTATTGCCAACGGTTACAAATTTAAGATTGTTTCCCTTGGAAATAAGACTATTGATAAGGTGCGGGCTGAAAAAGTAAATGAAAAAGATGACGGGGAGCCGGACTCATAAGGAGTATGCGCTTATGATGTAAGGCAATCCGTTGTGCATAAATTAACAAAAGGAGAAAATAAGAGATGTCAGGACATTCAAAATTCGCAAACATAAAGCATAAGAAAGAGAAAAATGATGCAAAAAAGGGTAAGATTTTCACCGTCATCGGACGTGAGATCGTAATGGCAGTCAAAGCAGGCGGCCCGGACCCTAACAATAACAGTAAGCTGCGTGATGTGATTGCCAAGGCAAAGGCAAACAACATGCCAAACGATACCATTGACCGTGGTATCAAGAAGGCTGCAGGTGCGGATTCCGCGGACGCTTATGAGAGAATCGTATACGAGGGATACGGACCGAATGGTGTGGCTGTGATCGTAGAAACGCTGACTGACAATAAGAACCGTACTGCCGGTAATGTGCGCAGTGCGTTTACCAAGGGCAATGGAAATATCGGAACTCCCGGATGTGTGTCCTTTATGTTTGACCAAAAGGGACAGATCATCATTGACAAGGAAGAGTGCGAGATGGACGCCGACGAGCTGATGATGGTTGCTCTGGACGCGGGCGCAGAGGATTTCAGCGAGGAAGAGGACAGCTTTGAGGTGCTCACTGACCCGGATGATTTCAGTGCCGTGCGCGAGGCACTTGAAGAGGCTGGCGTGCCGCTGGCAGAAGCGCAGGTGGCTATGATTCCTCAGACTTATGTGGAGCTTACCGATGAGAAGGCAATCAAGGATTTGCAGAAAACTCTGGATTTGCTGGATGACGATGACGATGTGACGGATGTTTGGCATAACTGGGATGAATAAAGAATTAGATGCATGATAATATGATTTCTGCGCATAATACCTCCAAGGAAGAAAAATCTTGGAGGTATTTTTTATGGCTGAAAATACAAAGAAAGAGGAATTGGAAAAGGAAACCGACCAGAATGAGCAGATCAAGGATATGGGGCAGGTGATGCTGGACGGGAATCCGAAAAAATATAGAGTTGAGCTGTTAACGATAATCGGAGAAGTGGAAGGGCATGAGTCCGCGCCCTCCCACAGCAAAACTACGAAATATGAGCATGTGCTGCCTAAGCTTGCACTGGTGGAGGATGATGAGACAGTGGACGGACTTCTCATCCTTCTCAATACAGTCGGCGGTGATGTGGAAGCGGGCCTTGCAATCGCAGAAATGATTGCGTCCTTAAGCATTCCAACGGTTTCTTTAGTTCTGGGCGGCGGTCATTCCATCGGTGTGCCTATGGCTGTATCCGCCGACTATTCCTTTGTGGTGCCCAGCGCCACCATGGTCATCCATCCGGTGCGTTCCAGCGGCATGTTCATTGGCGTGGCTCAGACCTACCGCAATATGGAAAAAATCCAGGACCGTATCACTACCTTCATTTCCAGTCACTCCCACACCTCCCAGGAGCGCCTGGAGGAACTCATGCTGGATACTACACAGCTTGTAAAGGATGTAGGGACGATGCTGGAAGGGCGCGAAGCTGTGGACGAAGGGCTGATCGACGAGGTCGGCGGCATGAAGGAAGCACTTGGAAAACTCTATGAGCTGATAGAGGAGAGGAAAATAAAGGGAAAGCCACGTTATGAAATGCAGGCTGATTAAATTGATGTGAGTTTTAGTGGTAGAAGAGGAGTATCTGTAAAAAGAGCTCCTTTTTTATTTGCATAAATCTGCAAAGTGAAAAATTGATTGATTATGCATAAAACGTGGGGGAATATGAAAACAAGATATTGGGTATATATGATATGATTATACATAATTTACCAAATCAAATTGGAAGAATTTCACAATGATTATCAGGAGACAGCAGAAATCTATGATAAAAATAATAAAAAGCAGAAACATCTTATTAGGCTTTATAAGTGTTTTTATGGCAGGGTGTCTGGCGGCAGCCTGTTCGGGATGTTCTTCGGAGAAGGATAAACCTGCCGTTTATGTCGATGATATACCGATTTATAAACAAGAGTTGTATTTTGCAGTTCAGGACAAGAGGCTTACAGTACGAAACCATATTATGACAGAAAACAATCTGCAAAGTGACGAATTTTCTTGGGAGAAGGAGTATAAAAACGGTCAGACTCCTTTAGATGAACTTACAGACGTAGTGTTAAAACAGTGTACCTATGCCAAGCTTTTGCATGAAGAATCACGGAAACACGGACTTTTGGACAGCATAGATTATCCAAGCATTAACAAAAAACGCCAGGAAGAAAATGAGGAACGGGCGAAGAGAAAAGAAAATAATCAGGTGATTTACGGGATGATTACATATGATGAAAAAGAATATTACGACTATATGAATTCCAACTTGGAACTGAGGCTCACAGAGCTGCTCAGCAAGGATGGGACCTGGGAACACAGCGAGGATGAACTTGAGAAAATTTACCAGGATAAAGAGACGTATTTCTTGCAAGAGCCATTTGAGAACGTGGAGAATTCTGTGAAGAATCTCGCAGACTCTCGGGCTTTTGAGGAATATATGAACAAACAGCTGGAACAGGCAAAGATTAAAAAGGAAGGAGATGAGCTAAGAAAAATTCTGCTTGAGGCTGTTTCCTAAAAAACAATGGAGGATTAATATGAAAAGAAAAAATCAAATTTTAAGTCTCCTCCTTGCAGGGGTCATGACTGTGACTATGATGCCTGCAGGCGTATTTGCAGCACGGGGGGGGGGTAGAAACTGAATCTACCTATGAAGCTTCTGTGCAGCAGAGAGGGTATCAGGCTGACGTAACAGGTACATACCAACCTGGCAGCGGACAGATTTATTATGTTGACAGTGAGGCAGGAAATGACGCGAATGACGGGAAAACTGAAGGCGGAGCCTTTAAGACCTTGGCAAAAATAAATGCCCTTACCCTGCAGCCAGGTGATTCTGTGTTGCTTAAAAAGGGAAGTATTTTTGACGATCAGCAGCTTTATCCAAAGGGAAAAGGAACTGCGGAAGAACATATTCTTATTGGTTCCTATGGAGACGGTGACAGTAAACCTGTCATAAATGCAGGTTTTAAATTCCGGGAAGCCCTTCTTATCGAAAACATGGAATATGTGGATGTGACGGGTCTTGAGCTTACAAATGATGATGTTTTCAATGAAACGCCTGATGCGAATGACCCAAATAACCGCAAGAACTTTTGTAATGATTCCAAAAGCGAATTTTATCAGTTCCGCCCATTGGGTGTTCATATCAGTATTGATGAGAGAAAAACAGACACATTGAAAATAAGTTCGTCCAAAGAGAAAGATCCTGTAACGGGGATTGTGGATGAGGAGAACCGAGCGTATAAGGGCATCACTATCGATGGCTGCTATATTCATGATGTAGATGGTGATGAAAACCATAATACCAATAAATTAAGCGGCGGCATCGGTGTGGAGGTTAACTATTACAACGCTGAGAACGAATCCTATAAAGGCAGCGGCAGACATCCATATTTTGACGGTGTTACCCTTCAGAACAATGTGATTGAGATGGTAGAACGCTGCGGTATCAAAGGCGTACGCCTTACCAGGCTGGATGGTCCGGGAGAGTGGGCCGGCAATGATGATACCCGGAGCAGTAATGTCCGCAGGACCGACGGATACAATCAGGCAGCATTAAACTATGTTGTCCGCAATAATAAATTGTCTTATATCGGCGGTGATGGTATCCTGATTGACTCCACTAAGGGTGCGTTGTGTGAAAACAATCTTATGGATCACCATACCTGGAGAGCGACAGGCGCTAATGCCGGTATCTGGCAGTGGAATGCTTTTGATTCAGTTTTCCAGTATAATGAGTCTTATGCAGGACCTTCTTATAATCAGGACGGCTGCTCCTATGACAGTGATTACTGGTCAGGCGGAACGATTTACCAGTATAACTACAGTCATGATACCCCTATGGGCTTTATGCTTCTTATGGGAAATAATGATACGGATATTATACGTTATAACTTAAGCCAGAACGATGGGCTGACCTGGCGTCATATTGTACAGGCAGACCGTTCTCCAAGCTATATCTATAACAACGTATTCTATTATGACGGAGCAAAATGGAAATTCGTTCATGATAATAATACAGATGATAATGCGAATCTCAGTATTTGCGGCAATTTTAATTATTATAATAATATCTGGTACAATACAAGCACCACGAATTCTTCACTGTGGAGAATCGGTGATTGGGATACAGTAGAGACGAAAAACAATATCGTCTATGAAGCCAGCGGAAAGCATGATGCCAAGGAAATTCCGGGAGCACTTCGCGTTGACCCGAAATTCGTGAACCCCGGAGGCGCACAGACAGCCAACTGGAGCAGTCTTGCCGCTTATCAGCTTCAGGAAGGCTCGCCGGCTATTGGAGCAGGTTCCTATGTGGATGTGGTTCCGCAAGGCACTGGTGACTATGCACCTTCGTGGAATTGGCAGACTGGAGATTACAATACCTATCAGGATTTCTATGGAAATGCTCTGTACCAGGGGGCACCAGATATTGGACTTGAAGAATCCAGTTACGATGCAAATCCGGTAGAGGTCGAAAAGAATGCCATATACAAATTCTATAACCGTAACGCCAAGAGTTTCCTGGAGAGAAACGGTGAGACAGTGACAACTGCAGCAGAGGAGGCTTCCAGCCAGGACTTCATGATTGTAGGCACCGGCGCAAACGGATATAAGATCCGTATCTGGGACAGCGAGATGAACAGTTACCTTTATCTCGAGGCCGAGGCCGGGAAGCTGGCTCTTAAGGAAACCAGCCAGACTGTATGGCAGCTTGAAGATATGAAGAATGGCCTGATTCGTATAACAGCAGACGGGAATTCGGTGACAGCAGGAGAAAATGCAGCATCCCTGCAGGCTTCAGGAGAAAATGCAGTCCAGCAATGGCAGCTTCAGCTTCAGGAGCATTCCAAATCATACAATGCAGGCGGAAAAGAAATAGAAGGCTTTTCAGCAGACCAGCAATACCAGGAGGCTGACAAACAATCCGGTTATACGGGTGAACCGAAGAAGATTGGTAATGCTGATGCAGATTCTGTTTTTGCCTCCGGTCTTACAGGTGAAACTGTGGAATACAATATTTACGGAGGTAAAGGGGAATATACCCTTAAGTTGTATTTCAATGAATTGGAAGGCATTTCAGACAGAACCTTCAATATTTTAGTGAATGGAAAGTCAATGAAGGAAGATTATCATCTTCCGGCTGGCGAGCAGGTTGTGGAATTAGGCGGTATCTATCCTGTTGACGGAAAAATCAGCGTGAAGCTGACATCCAGCTATAACGAGGCCGGAACGCTGACCAATCCTGTTCTCTGCGGTATTTCAGCGGACAGGCAGCCGATGACAGAGGTGGTTTCCAGAGTGAACGCCGGCGGAGGTTCCTTCGATGGGCTGGCTGCAGATACTGCATATACAGACAAGAACGGAAGCGGTTATTACGGTGACAGTCAGAGTATTACAGTTTCTGATGCACTGCCAAATCCGGATGCAGGTATGGGCACTGTTCTCAAATCAGCCCGTGAAGGCAGCAGTTTCGGATACAAATTTAAAGAAGCTCCCGGACAGTATCGGGTAAAACTATATTTCAATGAAGCATCCGGACAAAATCATAAATTTAATGTTTTGATCAATGGACAGACTGTAAAAGAGAATTATTCCATCAGCGAAGCGGCAAAAGGCAGTGATAAAGGAACCGCTCTAGTATTTGAGACAGAATCTAAGGACGGACTGGTAGACATTTCCTTCCAGGGAGTGGATGGTTCCAAGGCTATGGTTAACGCTGTGATTGTGGAGGCCTACGAACCTATCACAGATGAAAATCTGGCGTTAAAGGAAGGCGTTACCCTTGAGGCTTCTTCTACATCGCCAGAGTCCTTCAAAGCTCTTGAAAACGCGAATGATAATGACCAAGCAACCCGTTGGTCCACAGAAAACGGAGTAACTGAAGCATCTATCACTGTTGACCTTCAAACAAAATATATGCTGAATCATGTGATGGTGGATTGGACACCAGGAGCATACGCTACTTCTTACCACATTGAGATTTCTGAGGATGGACAGGATTGGAAAACTGCAGCCTCTGTGGGCGAAGCCAATCCGGGACTCAATGTGACAGAATTGGATTCTGTAGTTGCGCGATACGTGAAAATCGTAGGCGAAAAGATGAATGACAATTGGGGAATGTCCCTTACTGAGCTTGGCGTTTACGGAACTGAGGTACGCGGAGAAATGGGCGCTAACGCAATAGTCGCCGACAAGGAAGAGGCAGGTTTCCATGAATTAACAGTAGGTGCTGAAAATATCTACAAGAAATTCAGTACCATGAAAGTAAAAGTTATTTATGACAGCAGCAAGTTTGAATTTGCAGGTTCTGATGACGCAGATACAGAAAATCAGAACACAGGAGCTCTTGCATTTAATAAACGGTCGGCGGTAAATCTGGACGATCCGGAAAATGCTTATGTGGAATATGTATTCTCCATTAAGAAAAAGGATGCATTCCAGGAGCCTGGCAATGTGCTCAAAACCACCATGAAAACTCTGACACAGGCCAGGGAATATGTAAAGGTTGAGATGAGTCTTACTAATGCAGAAGGCCATGAGACAGCGCTTCCTGTTGTGAAGGCTTATATGCCCGCAGGCGTTTCCTATGAGGCATTGACGGAATTGATCAATGAATGCCAGAGTTTGTATGACAACGCAGTTGTGGGAATTAAGCCGGGAGAATTTGACCAGAAGGATAAGGATGCCCTGGCTGTTTCCATCAATACAGCTAAGGCATATACGTCTGAGTCAACACCAGATGAGCTTCAGCAGGCATTTGCAGATTTGGACGAGGCCCGTGAGGCTTTCCTTGCTGCACAGAAAAAAGCTCAATATGTAAGTTATCACAAAGATTACCGCACAGACAGTGAAGCAAACTTTACCGGCGGCAATGCAGTAATTACAGATAATGTATTAAACTTATCGGTTAACGCTGGCAGTATCGCAGTGGATAAGGATGCACCTCTTCTTGCAGAAGGGCATCTCTATGTACGGTTTAAGGTTAACAATATCTTAGATCAGACTAAGTTTGTTGTCGTAGACGACCAGGGCGTGAAGCGGGCAAGCATTGGCTTTGATGCAGGCAGCGGCAATTGGTTCTGGGACAGTGCAAACTGGGATAATTTCGGCAATGCACAGCCTCTTGAGGCAAATAAGGAAACAGAATTGCATTTGAAGTATGAGCTTAATGAAAATAATAAGTACAATTTAACATTATGGATTAACGGTGTGCAGATTGGAGCGACGCACAAGAATGTTGCTTATGCGGCCGGAACAGGAAGACTTGCACTTGAAGCCAGAAATCAGCCTAAGAATTTCCGGATTTTTGAAACATACTTTACAGATGCAGAGCCTGTTTCTATCCAGGTGAGCACAGAAGGTAACGGAACTGCCAGCCAGACAGGAACAGTGACAAGCTTTAAGGAAGCGGATAAAACAATCTACTTTACGCCGGACAGCGGCGAAGAACTGGAATCTGTTCTTGTAGACGGCGCGGACGTGACGAAAGAGGTGAAAAACAACGGCAACAGCTATACCTTTACTTATCTTCTGGATAACCATACGGTACAAGCGGTATTTACTGGGGGAGAACCGATTCCTGAAACAAATGGTTTATACCATAAAGACTATCGTGTTGATGACGCGGATGAGTATTCCAACAGTACCACAGTAATTGAAGACGGTTCGTTGAATATTAATGTGGCAAAGGAAGCGAATGATGCTGTACGTACTGCAGTTCCTGCAGAAGCAGAAGCAATCTCTGAAGGAGTTCTACACACAAAATTCCGTGTGGACAACATTACGGATCAGACCATTTTTGACTTGAAACGTGCAGGGGAAAATGATGTGATACGTATCGGCTTCGATTATGATCCTAATAACAATAATAGAGCAATGTGGTTCTACGACAAAGCCCTTTCCCAAAAGGCATGGGGTGACATTGGCGATGATGTGTTGCTTGAAGCTGGTAAAAATTATGACCTAAAGGCTGAGTTTAAGATTAAAGAGGACTATGGAAACGGAACAGCACTGTATGCAATTACGCTTACGGTTAATGGTACGGTAATTGGTACTGTAGAACAAGATTACTCTACTGCACCAGGTACATTCGGCTGGGGGGCAAGAAGAGCAGACAAAGTATATTCTGTTGATGAAATATACTATACCAAACAGGTGCCCCACACTTTGACAATTAATGCGGATGAAACCAACGGAACTGTCAGCGAAACAGGAACCATCACTACCTACCATGGTGCAGATAAGTCCTTGTTAGTGCATGCAGCAGATGGCTATGAGGCGAAGGCTACTGTAAATGGTACTGCAGTGGCAGTGGAAAATGGTATTTTAACCTTAACAGATATCCAGGAAGACAAAGAAATTGTTATTATCTTTGATAAGCTTTCTGAGGCGGTAACTTACCATAAAGATTTCGCAGTAGACACAAGCTCCGCTTATGCAGGGAACCTGTTAGTCAGCCAGGAAGTAAAAGACGGCCAGTCAGTTCTTGAGACCGCAAACGGAGGCGATAATAATTTTGGCGTGGCCATGGACACGCAGGCACCGGAAATTAACGGCGGTACCTTCTATACCAGATTTACTGTGGACAACGCAGACGACCAGACACTCTTTGATGTTATGACAGACGGTACCTCGGACGGAGCAGCCGCAGGTTATATCCGCGTAGGATATGAAGTAGGAAGCGGAGGGCCTCATTGGTTCTTTGACAAAGAGGGTGGAAATACCCAGGGTTGGGGAGACTTTGAGTTTGCAGAGATTCCGGTATTGGAAGCTGGAAAAGAATATGAACTGGAACTTGATTTTGCCAAGAATGCTACAGGTACTTACAACCTGACTCTGACAGTAAACGGAGTTACCAGTGCGACCGAGGAGAATCTGATTTATGGACCAAGCAGTGGAAAATATGCATTTGTGTCCAGAAGGTCAGGACGAAGTATTGCAGTGAAGGAAGTATATTATACAAATCAGAGTAAGCATACTATCAATGTAACTGCAGGCGAAAACGGAACTGTAAGTCAAACAGGTGCAGTAACTACATTCAATGGTGCAGACAAGACATTCTTATTTAAACCAAATGCTGGCTATCAGGTAGGAACAGTGTCAGTAAACGGCCAGCAGGTAGAAACGGCAGACAGTTATACATTCCTTAACATCAGCGGGGATGCATCCTTGGATGTAACCTTTGAAATCTCACAAGCCGGAGAACTTCGTCAGGAATTGGCAGAGGAGATTCGGAAGGCAGAAGCTGTGGTAAATGACAATTATACGCCAGAAAGCTGGAATACGCTGCAGACAGCTATTGCCGATGCACAAGCGCTTCTGGACAATGGCAGTGTAGATCAGGAGGCATTAGCTCAGGCCAGGGATTCTATTACAAACGCAATCAGCGGACTTGTGAAAAACGAACTGGATTACAGAGAACTTAAGCAGCTTCATGACTTCGGAACACAAACAATCGATACAGAACAGAATCAGCAGGTTTATACAGAAGAAAGCTTCAGTAACTATACTGCTAAGAAGACAAAAGCAGCAGAGCTTCTTGGTGAGCAGCCTGAGCTTCGGAATGTAAATGATGAAGAACTTATGGCTCAAAATCCAGATATAGAAAACGTAGAAGCAACAGATCAAAGTGAGCCTGTATCAGACGATGCTTCTGAGGATTTGGATGCAGACCAGGAAATTCTGATATTTACAGATGGTGCCGCGGAAGAAACTGATACCAGCGAAACCGCCGCAGAGGAAGAAGTACAGGATTTGGCCGCCGCAGATATATTCTCATCAGGAGATGACTTTGCTTGGCAGGAACCGGTTATGTCTGAGGATCCTCTTATGGAAGAAGAAGCTCAGGACAGCCAAACAACAGAGAATGAGGACGCATTCACTGCAGAAGAAATTTTCTCATCACAGGAAGCAGAGCTTCTTACTGAGGAAGAGCCAATGCTCCCGGCATTGGATGTGAGCCAGGATTTGATTGATGCAACATTGGCAGAACTGGAAGAGTCGGTACGCGGTCTTAAGCCGGCAGACAGTAATCTGACAGAAGTGGAGAATGCGGTATTCACCTTAAAGATGAAAGCATATGCACTTAAAGGCAAAGTAAAAGAGAAATATTCAGAAGAGCGCTGGAATGATTTCGAGACAGCCATGCTGAAAACAGAAGAACTTGTTGGTAAAGGAGCAGACCAGGTAAGTACAGAAGAAATCCAGTCAGTGATGGGAGAACTAAAGCAGACAGCAGCAGATCTTCCTAAGCCTACATCCAAGCAGGAACTGCAGAAGCTGTATAACGACTATAAGGATAAAACGGACATCGGTTACACCAGTACCACTTGGGCTGAATTTGAGGCGGCACGTGAAAATGCAAAGACAGTTCTTGACAAGGAAAATGCATCTCAGGAGGAGATTGACGCAGCTCTGACCAGATTACAAACGGCATTCGAGAATCTGACTATATATGTGCCGGATCCGCAGCCGACACCAGATCCGGGACCTGGACCACAGCCGACGCCAGACCCGCAGCCAACACCGGAACCTAGTCCGACACCGACGCCTGAACCAAGCCCGACACCGACACCTGAGCCGGAAGACGCATTCAAGTCAGCGATTCCTGAAGTGACTGTTAAAGCAAAGAATCTCTATACCGTTTCCATTAGCTGGGAGGAAATAGAGAATGCCGGAAGCTACAGGATATACAGAAAAGGAACGGCAGCAGGCGCCAAATATACGGCACTGAAAACTGTTGGAAAAGACATCACTTCCTATGTGGATAAAACTGCAAAACCGGGAACAACTTACTATTATGCAGTAAGAGCATTCTGGGGTGAAGGTGGTAAGGGTATCAAGTCTAAAGCCTCTGCAGATATGAAGGTGACAACGCCTAAGCTTGCCACACCAAAAGCAAAGGCTTCAGTAGTTAACACCAACCAGGTGAAAGTTACCTGGAATAAGGTGGAAGGCGCCACAACATACAAAGTATGGCGTAAAGAAACAGGAAGCAGCCAGGGGTATAAATCAGTGGGAACCATTAAGGCCTCAAAGACAGCAAGCTTTGTGGACAAGAAGGTCAAATATGGAACTCAATATACCTATCATGTTCGGGCATACCGCACGACAAAGAATTACAGTGTTAAGAGTGCCTATACCGATAAGATGACGGTAACTGTTAAAGTAACATTGCCTGCTCCTAAGGTAACAGCGCAAGGAAAGACAAAGACCAGCATTCAGGTGAAATGGAATAAGCTTTCCGGTGCCACAGGATATGCAGTCTACAGAAAGACCGGTAAAAATGGTTCCTGGAGTCGAATTTATACTGCAAATTCCAAGACATTGTCTTATGTGGACAAAAAGGTAAAGAAAGATACTCAGTATTATTACATGGTACGAGGCTACAAAAAAGTAAACGGTAAGAATATTTACGGTATCTATTCAAAAGGAGCAGCAGCAAAAACTAAATAATATTTTTATACATAGGACTGCCGCCGGAATGAATTCTGGCGGCAGTTTTTGTGAATTATGCAAGAAAAATCAAATTACTAGAGGAATTGAGAGTGAAAAATACACAATAGAAACGAAATTTCCTGGTATTTTTTTGACAATATAGTTAATTACTTAATAAGGAATGGTAATGCTTCCTTTTTTTGACAAATTTTGAGAAAAGTCACGAAATTAGCACTTTGATTGTCCATCCGTTTGTGATATAATTCTATAGAATGATTATAAAAGAAATAAATTAATTTATAGGAGGGACAATCATATGAGCAATAAGTGTGGATGCCAAAACGGCGGAAACGCAGAATTCGCTGAATTGGCGCCTGTACTGGAGAAG
The DNA here is from genome assembly GCA_000702025.1 of Blautia schinkii DSM 10518. Taxonomy (GTDB): domain Bacteria; phylum Bacillota; class Clostridia; order Lachnospirales; family Lachnospiraceae; genus Blautia_A; species Blautia_A schinkii. The sequence goes on along the minus strand of JNKJ01000011.1, from coordinate 153,347 downwards.
TATGCCAAAGTACCGGGAAGTCTGATCACCATTCTTCAGCAGACACAGGATATCTATGGTTATCTGTCTCTGGATGCCATCAACTACATCGCAGAGAGAACCGGGATCATGCCTGCAAAGATCTATGGCGTAGCTACTTTCTATGCACAGTTCCGCTTACAGCCGATCGGTAAATACCTGATCATGCTTTGCAAGGGTACTGCCTGTCATGTAAACGGTTCTGACCTGATTGAAGAAGCGGTTACTGAGCATCTGGGAATCAAAGACGGAGAGACAACAGAGGACGGATTGTTTACCCTTAACAATGTAGCCTGTCTGGGATGCTGTTCCCTGGCACCTGTCATGATGATCAAGACCACTGACGGTGAGGAAACATACGGGAACCTGACAAAAGCTTCCGTGAGAAAGATTCTTGATGATTACAAAGCGAAGAATGCATAGGAGGTAGAAATATGAAAGTTGTTGTAGGACAAGGCAGCTGCGGTATCGCAACCGGCGCAAAAAAGACCTCTAATGAATTCGAGAGAATCGTAGCAGAGAAGAATTTGAGCAGTGTTGTGATCGACAAGACCGGATGTATCGGTACCTGTTACCTGGAGCCAATCGTAGATGTATATAATGACGAAGGCGCACTGGAAGCAAGATATGTGAAATGTACCACCGATAAAGTTGCAGAGATAGTAGAAGAGCATTTACAGGGCGGCAAGCCGGTAGAGAAATACATAATTTCCGACGAGGATAAGACCTTCCTCACCCAGCAGAACCGTATCGTACTGCGTAACTGCGGTAAGATCAACCCTGAGAAGATTGAGGAATACACCGCTTTAGGCGGATATGAGGCAGCTAAGAAGGTTATCACATCCATGACACCGGATGAGGTAATTGAAGTCATCAAGGTTTCCGGCCTCCGCGGACGCGGCGGCGCAGGTTTCCCCACATGGTTCAAATGGAATGCCATCAAATCCAACAGCGGAGCACAGAAATACATGGTATGTAACGCGGACGAGGGTGACCCCGGCGCATTCATGGACCGTTCCGTATTAGAGGGCGACCCGCATTCCCTGCTGGAAGGTATGATCATCGGTGGCTTCGCTGCAGGCGCTACGGAAGGTATCATTTACTGCCGTGCTGAGTATCCGTTGGCAATCGCCCGTCTGGAAATCGCTATGGCACAGGCAAGAGAAAACGGCTTTTTAGGCAAAAATCTTTTCGGCACAAACTTCAGCTTCGACATCCGCATTAAAGCAGGTGCCGGTGCTTTCGTATGTGGTGAGGAGACAGCTCTGATTGCTTCCCTTGAAGGCGAGAGAGGTATGCCGCGTCTGAAACCTCCGTTCCCGGCTGCTAAGGGATACTGGAAGCTTCCGACAAACATCAATAACGTAGAGACTTACGCAAACGTTGCCTGGATCATGTTAAACGGCGGAGAAGCCTTCGCAGAGATGGGTACCGCACAGTCCAAGGGCTCCAAGGTATTCGCACTTGCAGGTAAGATTAAGAAGGGCGGCCTTGTGGAGGTTCCGATGGGAATGACCCTCAAAGAAGTTATCTACAATATCGGCGGCGGTATCAAGAATGACAAGGAATTCAAGGCAGTGCAGATGGGCGGTCCGTCCGGCGGATGTATTCCGGCACAGCTCATTGAAACTCCTGTTACATATGAAGATATTAATAAAACAGGCGCTATCGTTGGTTCCGGCGGTATGATCGTTATGGACGAGGACACCTGTATGGTAGATATGGCCCGTTTCTTCCTGGATTTCACCAAGAAGGAATCCTGTGGTAAATGTAACTACTGCCGTATCGGTACCAAGAGAATGCTGGAAATCCTTGAGCGGATCACCAGAGGCGAAGGCAAGGACGGAGACATCGAGCTTCTTCAGGAGCTTGCTGCTAAGATCAAAGACGGCGCTATGTGCGGTCTGGGACAGACAGCCCCGAACCCGGTTCTTACCACCATTAAATATTTCCGCAATGAATATGAGGATCATATTTACAACCATAAATGTACAGCGAAATCCTGTAAAGCTCTTATCAGTTATGAGATCACTGAGAACTGTAAAGGCTGCGGCGCTTGTGCAAGACAGTGTCCGGTGGGCGCGATCAGCGGCGAGAAGAAGAAAATGCACACAATTGACCCAACTGTATGTATCAAGTGCGGCAAGTGTGAAGAATCCTGTAAGTTTGACGCAGTGAAGAGAGTTTAATAGGAGGTGTAGACTGTGAATAAATTCAGATTAAATATCGACGGAAAAGAAGTCTACGGACTTCCGGGCCAGACAATTCTTGAAGTTGCCAAAGAGAATGATATTTTCATCCCTACTCTTTGCTACGATGAAAGAACAGAAATTTACGGCGCATGTGGTCTCTGTGTCGTTGAGGTAGAGGGAAATCCCAAGCTCTGCAAGGCTTGTGCAACTCAGATTTCCCCCAATATGATCGTTAACACGAAGACCGAACGTGTTATCGAATCCAGAAAGACCAACTTAGAGCTTCTCCTTTCCAATCATAAGGGAGACTGCCGTCCTCCGTGTATGCTGGCATGTCCGGCAGGCACAGACTGTCAGGGCTATGTAGGCCTGATTGCAAACGGCCAGTATGAGGAAGCTATCAAATTGATCAGAGAGAGAATCCCGCTTCCGGGCGCGATCGGACGTGTCTGCCCGCATCCGTGTGAGACTGCTTGCCGCCGCGGCATGGTAGAGGAGCCGGTTGCAATCGCTAATCTTAAGAGATTTGCGGCTGATACCGATGAGTTCGGAGAGGACCCGTTTATGCCGGAGTGCGAGCCGGATACAGGTAAGAACGTTGCTGTCATCGGTGGCGGCCCTTACGGTTTATCCATGGCATATTTCTTACGCCAGATGGGTCATGATGTGACTATTTACGAGGCAATGCCTAAGCTTGGCGGTATGCTGCGCTATGGTATCCCGGAATACCGTCTGCCGAAAGAGGTATTAGATGAGGAAATCGCTTTAATCGAGAGAATGGGCGTGACCATGGTCACAAACACCAAGATTGGCGAGGATATTTCCTTTGAGACAATTAAGAGAGATTTTGACGCTGTATGCGTTGGTATCGGTGCCTGGGTTTCCACAGGCGTTCGCTGCAAGGGCGAGGATGCTGACGGTGTCATCGGCGGTATCGATTTCCTGAGAAAAGTGGTACGCAACGAGCCAATCGACCTTGGCAAAAATGTCGCTATCGTAGGCGGCGGTAACACCGCTATGGACGCCTGCCGTACAGCAGTACGTCTCGGCGCTGAAAAAGTATACAATGTATACAGAAGAACAAAAGATGAGATGCCCGCAGACATGGTGGAGATTGAAGAGGCAGAGGAAGAGGGAGTAGAATTCCTGAACCTGACCAATCCTCTGGAGATCATCTCCGACGAGAACGGCCACTGCAAGCAGATGGTTCTGCAGGTAATGGAGCTTGGTGAGCCGGATGCATCCGGACGCCGCGCACCTGTTCCGGTTGAGGGCAAGACGAAGACCATCGATGTGGACACCGTGATCCTGGCTATCGGCCAGAAGGTCAACGCTGCCGGAATCGAAGGGCTTGAGCTTACCAGAAAGGGCGGAATCGTTTACGATACCAAGACCTTTATGACTGCAATCCCAGGCGTATTCGCCGGCGGAGACTGCGGTAATGACAAGATTTCCATTGCTGTAGAGTCCATCGGAGATGCCAGAAAAGGCTCCCTGGTTGTGGACGCATACCTGCGCGGAGAGGAAATCGCATATGAGCCTAACTACTATGTGACCAAGAAGGACGTAACTCCGGCTACCTTTGAGGACCGTGAGAGAATGTGCCGTCCGACTATGGAGCAGTTAAGCGCAGAAGAAAGAAAAGACAACTTCACAGAGGTAGTCTTCGGTTATGACGAAGAGCAGGCCAGAGAAGAAGCGAACCGCTGTCTGGAATGCGGATGTAAAGACTACTTTGAGTGTAAGCTGATCTCCTATGCAAATATGTATGATGTTGATCCGGATCGTTTTGCCGGAGATATCAACGAAGTAGATTACAATGATGAGCATCCGTTCATCTTAAGAGATCCGAACAAGTGTATCCTCTGCGGACTTTGCGTACGTGCCTGTGACGAGGTGATGGGCGTGGGCGCTCTGGGTCTTGTACAGCGTGGATTTGACACCGTTGTGAAGCCTGCTCTCGAGCAGCCGCTTTCCGAGACCGGATGTATCTCCTGCGGACAGTGTGTAAGTGTCTGCCCGACCGGAGCATTACAGGAGAATCTCACCATCGAGAAATCCGTTCCGCTTGATACAGAAGTTACAGATACCACCTGTTCCTACTGTTCTGTTGGCTGCTCCATGCATCTGGAGACTTACGGCGATATGCTGATCAAGGCTGTTCCGGACAAAGAGGGCAGAGTGAACAAGGGACTTCTCTGCGGCAGAGGCAAATTCGGCTTTGACTGTTCCGTCATGGAAGGCAAGCTCCTTGAGCCGCTGGCAAGAAAGAACGGAGAGCTTACAGAGGTAGATTACCACGAGGCATTTATCCTCACTGCCAAGAAGGCAGAGTCTTTAGCTGCCAAATACGGCAAAGATGCGGTTGCAGTATCCATCTCTGACAGATATACAAACGAAGAAGCTTATGTTATCAAGAAATTCGCGGACGGCATCGGTGCTAAGACACTCTGCTTCAACAACAGAGAAAACGGACTTGAGAAAGTTCTGGGCGTAAACGCTTCCCCGAACACCATCGACGAACTTCTCTCCGCAGAAGTGATCATCGTAGCCGGCTTCATCGCAAAAGAGAACCAGGTAATCCGCCTGAAACTCAAAGAAGCTGCAAAGAACGGCGCAAAGGTAATCCTTGTGAATCCGGAAGGCTTCGAGCAGGATCACATGAGCTTCGTATACAAAAACATCACCACCAGCAACACACTTGCATTCTTTAAGGGTGTGGCTAAGGTTCTGGTTGATATGGGCAAGGGCGCAGGCCTGGAAGGCTATGATGCATTCAAGGCTTCTGTAGAGGGTGCTGAGGTTTGTGACGAGATTAAGGCTGTGGCTGAGCTTTATGCAAATGCCAAGAAGTCTATGCTGGTATTCCAGCAGAACGTTGTCTCCACAGAGGCTGCCACACTGCTTGCTGATATCGCCGCAGTTTCCGGCCATATCGGAAAAGCCCGCGATGGTATCCTTATGCTGAAGGCTAAGAATAACAGCCAGGGTCTTGTAGACCTGGGCGTAACCGCAGGTGCAGAGGCTATGGACGGAGTGAAAGCTCTCCTGGCATTCGGCGAAGATCCGGATACAGCATACCTGAAGGATCTGGTATTCCTGATGGTCTGCGACACTCATATGACAGAAGCTGCCAAGCTTGCCGATGTAGTAATTCCGGGAACCGGATTCGCATCTACATACGGAACCTACACCAACACCGAACGCAGACTGCAGGTAGTTGAGCAGGCAATCGAAGAAGATGTTGTATTCAGCAACTGGGAAGTTGCCGCTGAGCTGGCTCACGTATACGAGACAGAGATGCCTTTCGACGATATCGAAGACATTTCCGACGAAATGAATGAGAAACTTCCTGTTTACCGTTATGCGGAGATGGGAGAGGTTTACGGCGGAGTTCTTGCCTGCAAGGATGTGAAGCTCGTGGCGGTAGAAGACGCAGCACTCATTGCACCGCTTACCTGCACCGACCATCTCATGAACATGATTGACGAGAGACTGCCGCACGCGGAGTAAGGTGTGTGAAGGGTTAATTAGTCAATTGTGCGAAATAAATAACTGATGGATTGAGGCATTGTCTGGGGTGTGGAGTGACACACTGCAAAATGATTTATCAGGCAATGTGAATGATGTTAGTGAAAAAAGCTCCTGTATGGCTGTAATAAGCTGTGCAGGGGCTTTTTTATGGGGGTGAGGGTTCCCCGGAAAGGTGGTGAACGGTGAGGAAAAGAAAATTGGCGGCCGGGGGAGGAAATATCGGGGGACTGGCGGATGCTCGCTTCCCTTCAACTAAGTGTTAACTGCGACTAATCCGCTCAAGAAGAGCTTTCGCGGATAAGTCTCCGTAAACACTGGATTTTCAGGCGCGCTTCCGCAAATCCGCCAGTCCTCCGATATTTCCTCTCCCGGCCGCCAATTTCCTTTTCCCCACCTGCCGCAACGTTTCCGCTCCCTCCCTAGAGGCTGTCATTTTCACCGGGAGGCATTGCAGCGCGGGAGGATTTTGCACCGAGACTTGCTTTGAAAGACCAGAATGCGTAGAGAAGTACTTTATACTATCGCGTAATAAGTTGGCTCCCGCGATGGTGAAATACCCCGCAGCTCGACAGCTCTGTAACTCTGCAAATTTGATGCACCGTTGCTTGCCAAATAGTATCTGATATATGACAGTATGCCGCAAAGTAGCGCGGCAAGATATTTTTCCACGCACGATAGCCACCCGGCGAAAGCGACAAACCGTACATGGGGGGTGGGAACGTAGTGGAAGGTTAGGGGACGGGGCTTGGGGGCCAGGGGCAGTGTTATCCGGGCGGGCTGATTTGCGGAAGCGCGCCCGAAAATCCAGTGATTACGGAGACTTAAGCGCGAACGCTCTTCGTGAGCGCTTTAGTCGCAGTTATCACTTAGTTGAGGGGAAGCGAGCATCAGCCCACCCGGATAACACTGCCCCTGGCCCCTAAGCCCCGTCCCCTAACCGTTCGACTCCTTCCCGGGGGTCCCCCCAAAATTCTTGTAACTTTTTTTGAACTATGATATAATGTGCAAGATGGTGAGCTGTGTTCTTTTTTACAAAAGACACACCAAACCTTAACACTAATGAAAAGGATATTTCAGATATGACAGTGTTATATACAATCTTATTAGGAATTATACAAGGTATCACAGAATTCCTGCCGGTATCCAGCTTCGGTCATCTCCTGATGGCGGAGAACCTGCTGGGTATGGACAGAGGTGCGGGAGTTCTTTTAGAAGCGATGCTTCACCTTGGAACTGTGGCCGCGATTTTCTTTGCTATGCGTGAGGAGCTTAAACGTATCGGCGTGGAACTCCTCGGTATGGTGATGGATATAGTAGGCAATATCAATCTTTATATCCATAACAAAAGATCAGGAGAGAGCCTGCGCTATGCGCGGATCGTGCACGGTTCCTACCGTAAATTCGCGGCTCTGCTGGTAGTATCCTCCATCCCGACAGCAATCATCGGCTACACAGCAAGAAGGCTTGTGACCAAGTCCTCCGTCTCGCCTTTGATGACAGGAATCGGACTATTGATCACCGGGATTTTTCTGCTGGTCATAGATTTGAGCAAATCCGGCGGTGACAAAACGCCCCGCGAGGCTACATATGATCATGCAATGTGGATTGGCATCTGCCAGGGAATCTCTGTGTTTCCGGGTTTATCCCGCAGCGGCCTCACAATCAGCACGGCCCTGCTGTGTGGATTCAGCCGCAAATTCGCCGTGAAATATTCGTTTCTGCTGAGCGTGCCGGCTGTAATCGGCGCTTTTATCCTGGAAATAGGAGAGTTTACATCACCGGTCATGAGTGTGGGCCTGGGCTTTACCTACGTGCTGGGTATGCTGGTGTCCGCTTTGGTGGGCTGTCTTACCATACGATTCCTTTTAAGATTGGTGCAAAAGAAAAAGTTCCGCTATTTTGCATATTACTGCTTCCTGGCAGGTATTGCATATCTGGTATGGAACTTTATGTGAAAAACGGCGATTGTGAGAGCGCGCTGACGCCCGGCAATCGACTTTTATGTGATGTCTGCGGCAGCGGACATATCTGTTTAGGAGGGGAGCCTGAAGTATGGCAGTTTCAAACACAAAAAAGAAGGGGAAAAGAAAAACCACGAAGAAGCAGCCAGCGTCCGGCGGTTTTCAGAATGAGATCATTCTTCTGGTCATTCTGGCAGCCGCGATCATTCTGCTTGTCAGTGATTTCGGAATGGGCGGAATTGTGGGAAATACGATCAGCAGCTTTTTCTTTGGGGCGATGGGACTGATGGCATATGTGTTTCCGATTGCCATGTTTGTGGGAGCAGCTTTTGTGCTGTCCAACAAAACAAACCCACTGGCTTATAAGAAGCTTTTTGCGGGAGCAGTGTTTTTCATATTTTTCTGCGGTATCGTACAGCTTCTCACAGAGGGATATATAAAAAGTACCACACTTGCAGATTATTACGCCATGTGTTCTGATTATCGTACTGGCGGCGGTGTGATTGGTGGAGCTATCTGCATTTCCACCACTTCTGCATTTGGAGTGGTAGGCGGCTGCGTGATTATTGTACTTGTGCTGATTGTGAGCCTGATCATTGTTACCCAGCGGTCCTTTTTCGGATATATCAATAAAATTGGCTTGGGAATTTATCATTTGTTCAAAGGTGGTCATGAGCGTTATAAAGAAGGGTCACCGGAGCGTGAGCTTAAAAAAGAGCTGCGTGCCCAGCAGAAGCGGCAGATGAGAGAGGAGCGGCGAGCGGAGAAAGTGCGCAGGCTGGAAGAGGCGCTTGCAGAGGATGAGGACGAGCTTGAGGAAGAGGATCTTATCGCGAATGACAAGCCTGGGGCGAAAAAATGCAGAACTACAAAGCGGGCATCTGCCGAGGCGGCTGTATCCGGCGACAGTGACTTTAAGCGTCCGTCATTTTTGGAGGGAACTACATTTAAACGGGGCGAAAAAACTGACGTAGGTGCGGAGGACGCTGGGGAGGATGAGGACGGCGATACGCTGACCATTGACACCAAGCCTTCGGGACAGGGACAGCTTGAATTCCAGATTCATCGTTCTGAAACTGCTCCGGCAGAGGAGGAGAACGTTGAGGAAGAAAAAGTGGAGGAGGACGCCGGCCCCCCTTTTGAGGTTGAGAAGGCGCAGCATCAGCCTTCAAAAAAACAAAAGTCAACGAAAACCGATATTCAGAGTGGTATTGTTAATATAGAACATGAAATTAAGCAGCAGGAGGCTGTGGTTAAGAAGAAATACCAATATCCGCCTCTTAAGCTTTTGAAACGCGGCAACGGGAAGTCGCAGGGGGATTCTGACGCTTATCTGCGCAAGACTGCCCAGAAGCTTCAGGATACGCTGCACAATTTCGGTGTAAATGTTACTGTCACAAATGTGAGCTGCGGTCCTACGGTTACCCGCTATGAGCTTCAGCCGGAAATGGGCGTTAAGGTGAGCCGGATTGTGGGATTGGCTGATGACATTAAGCTTAATCTTGCCACTCCGGATATTCGTATCGAAGCGCCGATTCCAGGCAAGGCGGCAGTAGGGATTGAGGTGCCAAATAAGGAGAACAGTGCGGTAATGCTCCGTGATCTGCTCCAGTCTGATGAGTTTAAAAATGCGAAATCAAAGCTTGCTTTTGCCGCAGGAAAGGATATTGCAGGTAAGCCTGTTGTGACCGATATTGCAAAGATGCCCCATCTTTTGATCGCGGGTGCTACCGGTTCAGGTAAATCTGTGTGTATCAACACCTTGATCATCAGTATTTTGTACAAGGCTACACCGGATGAGGTGAAGCTGATCATGATCGACCCCAAGGTGGTGGAGCTTAGTGTATATAACGGTATCCCCCACCTGTTCATACCGGTTGTCACCGATCCGAAGAAGGCCGCGGGTGCGCTTAACTGGGCTGTGACAGAGATGAGCAGCCGTTATAATACCTTTGCCGAGTACGGTGTGCGTAATCTGGGAGAATATAACAGGAAGATTGAGGGAATGCAGATTCCGGAGGGCGAGGAGCCGCCGGAGAAGATGCCTCATATAGTGATCATTGTCGATGAGCTTGCGGATTTGATGATGGTCGCACCGGGCGAGGTGGAGGATGCCATCTGCCGTCTGGCACAGCTTGCCCGTGCAGCAGGTATTCATCTGATCATTGCTACGCAGCGTCCGTCAGTGAATGTCATTACCGGACTTATCAAGGCCAATATGCCTTCACGAATCGCCTTTTCCGTGTCCTCGGGTGTGGATTCCCGTACCATCTTGGATATGAATGGGGCAGAGAAGCTTTTGGGAAAAGGAGATATGCTCTTTTATCCGCAGGGCTATCAGAAGCCGGCGAGATTGCAGGGGGCGTTTGTATCCGATGAGGAAGTCAGTGCGGTGGTTGAGTTTTTAGCAGATAAGAACCCTGCGGTTTCCTATAATTCTCAGATTGAGCAACAGGTGAATACAGCAGGGCTGCATGGCGGTGCTACAGGTGGTGAAGAGCGGGATGTGTATTTCGAGGAGGCAGGTAAATTTATTATCGAGAAAGAAAAGGCTTCCATCGGAATGCTGCAGAGAATGTTTAAAATAGGCTTTAACAGGGCTGCCCGCATTATGGACCAGCTCTGTGATTCAGGTGTAGTCGGGCCTGAGGAGGGGACCAAGCCTCGTAAGGTGCTGATGACACAGGAAGAATTCGAGACGTATATAGAGGAAAGCTTGTAAGGCCTTCGACACAAGTTGTGGGCCTTCCGGAGAAAGTGCCATAAGATGAAATGCCCAAAATGCCATGCAGAAGTAGAACCAGGTTCCCTGTATTGCCCAAGATGTCTTACGGAAATTCCCTGGGTGCAGGAATTTAGTTCTATAGAAACCTTAATGGAAAAAAAGAAGAGGGAAGAGCCCGAGCATCTGCCTTCACAAAAGCCTGTACCCAAAAGACGCAGGCTTGTGCGAAGCAAAAAGGCAGGTGTGGTTCTTTGTGTCCTGATAGCAGTTTTTCTCGTGATGCTTTGTTACCGACAGCTTCATACTTTTTCCGCACTTTATAACAGGGCTAATAAGGCTTATATAAATCAGGATTTCGACAAGGCTTTTGTATGTTTGCAGGAAGCGCTGGAAAAACAGCCGGATAATCTGTCTGCCAACCTTTTGCTTGCCAGGCTCCTCGAAGAAGAGGATGATGCAAAGTCTGCCATTATGGTGCTGCAGCCCATGGTAAAAATGTATCAGGACAATGTACCTTTGTATCAGCTCATGGTGCGGCTGCTTTCTTACGAGGGACGGACCGGAGAGATTAAGAAGCTTTTAGAAGCGTGTGATGACCAGAAGGTGTTGGAGGCATGTGCGGATTACGTTTGTATGGAGCCGGTGTCGAGCCTTCCGCCAGGTACGTATACCTCAGTACGCCAGGTCGAGCTTTCTGCGGAGTATAAGCGCATTTATTATACACTGGACGGGTCCATGCCCACCCAGAGCAGTCCAAAATACAGCGGACCTATAACGCTTAACGAGGGGACAACGGAGCTGAATGCGTTTGGTATCAATGACAATAATATCCCAAGCGGTATCATTACCAGGAAATATGTGATTGTGCTGAATGAACCGGAGCCGCCGGAAATCACCCCGGAATCCGGCAATTATACGAGCAGCACAAAGATTGAGGTTAAGGTTCCGGACGGGTGCCGGGCCTATTATGCCTTTGACCAGGTGCCGACTGTGCAGAGTACAGAATATGTACGTCCGGTAGCTATGCCGCAGGGCTACCATGTGTTTAATGTAATACTGGTTGCGGCAAATGGTAAAGTGAGTGAAAATGTAAGTAAAAATTATTATCTGGAATATTAAAGGAGGAAATGTAAAATGGTAAAGCATATTGTAATGTGGTCTTTTAAGGAAGAGGTAGGTGCACAGGAGAGAGTAGAGGCATCCGCTAAGATTAAGGAAGGCTTAGAGGGACTGGTAGGTGTGGTTCCGGGACTTAAAAGCGCGTATGTTGTCATAGAGCCGATAAGCTCCAGTTCTCACGACCTTTGTCTGATCACGGAGTTTGATACAGCAGAGGAGCTGAAGGCATATGCCACCAATCCGGACCATGTGAAGGTGGCCACTTTCGTTAGAAGTGTGACGTGTAATCGTGCCTGCATGGATTTTGTGGAATAATGGAAATCAGAATTTTGTCAGTGGGAAAAATCAAGGAGAAATATTTAAGTGACGGAATCCGCGAATACGCAAAGAGACTGAGCCGGTATTGTAAGCTCAGCTTCTTTCAGGCTGCGGATGAGAAAACACCGGATAAGGCCTCCGAAGCATTGAACACACAGATCAAAGAGGTTGAGGGCGAGCGCCTGCTCAAGTATATCCGTGAGCAGGATTATGTGATCGCTCTGGCAATTGACGGTAAAATGCTGGATTCCGTGGAGTTAGCACATAAGCTGGAGGGTCTTGGCGTCAGCGGAAAAAGCTCGATTGCCTTTGTGATTGGTGGTTCTTTGGGGCTGAGTGATGCTGTGCTGAAACGAGCGGATTTCAAGCTTAGCTTTTCTAAGATGACATTTCCCCACCAGCTTATGCAGATGATCCTTCTGGAGCAGGTGTATCGGGCTTACCGGATTATAAATCATGAGCCGTATCATAAATAGAATACAATTGTTTTTCAAGCCGTTCAGAAATGAGCGGCTTACTTGTTTCATAGGATATCTCTTATCCATGATACAAAAGCCTTACAGAGAATCTCAGAGTTGATGGCTAAAATAGTGGGTTGAAAAAATAAGAACAAATGTTTGCAAAAGGTGTTGTGATTTTTAAGAAATGTAGTATAATCTATACATAAAGTTTTTTAGGAGAGCTTATGGAGTTATATATTGAGTATTTTTCAAACCATATGGGTGATTACCTGGGCATGGTTGGGCAGCATATACGGCTGAGTTTGCTGGCGGTGTTTTTGGCGGTCGTCATCGGTGTACCCTTTGGAATCCTCACGACGAAATCCAAGGGAGTATATCAGTTTATCACCACGATATTCAGTACGCTGCGGATTATTCCGAGTCTGGCGATTCTGGTAATTCTGATACCGGTAATGGGTATAGGCATGAAACCGGCCCTTGTAGCGCTTACTGTTCTTGCGGTTCCGCCCATACTGATCAACACCGCTCTGGGTTTCCACCAGGTGGAGGATTTTATGCTGGAGGTGGCAGAGGGGATGGGCATGCCGCCGCGGCAGATTTTCAGGAAGGTGAGTTTTCCGCTGGCATTTCCCTATATTATGACGGGGATTAAGACAGCCGTTTCGGAAATTATTGCCAGCGCTACCCTGGCGGCCTATATTGGGAGCGGAGGACTTGGGGTGCTTATTTATAATGGCATCAGCCTGATGAAAACAGAATACCTGGTTATTGGAGGCGCGTCTGTGGCTTTGCTTACAGTAGTTTTTAATCTTGCTTTAGGGCGGCTGCAGGGCAGGTTTACGAGATACAGGACATCGCTTTGACAATAAACGGACTTGTCCGCTGAACACCAGACATGAAGATATTTCAGAGACAAACAAAAGGAGAAAATGATGAAAAACAATACGAAGAAATTAGTATGCCTGTCGCTGGCAACGCTGCTTGCCGTATCTGCGGCGGGATGCGGAGCGAAGAAAGAGGAGGCTCAGGAAATTACGGTAGGTTCCAAGGGGTTTACTGAGAATTTAATTTTGAGTGAGCTTTATGCACTGGCTTTGGAGGATGCTGGTTTTCAGGTAAATCGTGAGTTTGAGATTTCGAATGCGGTTATCCATACCTCCATTGTAAACGGAGAAATCGACCTTTACCCTGAGTATACAGGAACTGCACTGCTCACGATTCTGGGAGAGCCGCTGATGACAGACCCACAGGAAGTGTATGATGAGGTGAAAAAGCAGTATAAAGAGAAGTACAAGCTAGATGTATTGGATTTCTGCAAGGCGAATGACGGAAATGGGCTTGTCATCCGTACAGAAGCAGCGGAAAAATTCGGTATTAAAACAATTTCAGACCTCCAGGCGAATGCTGCAGAGATTCGTTTTGGCAGCACCTCTGACTTCCCGGAGCGTGAGGACGGCATGCCGGCTTTGGTGGAAACCTACGGAGAGTTTGATTTTAAGTCGGAAAATGCGTTTGATAATGCCCTGAAATATCAGATTATGTCCAGTGACGAGGTGGACTGTGTGCCGGCCTATACCACGGACGCCCAGCTTTCACTTGATGAATTTACACTTCTCGAGGATGACAAGCAGGTATGGCCGCCTTATAATGTAATCCCGATTGTCAGAGAAGAGCTCACGGAGAAGTATCCGGAGACGGTTGATGCGCTGAATAAGGTAAGTGAAAGCCTTGACACAGAGACTTTGGCAGGCCTAAACGCAAAGGTGGACCTTGATAAGAGGGAGTACGATGAGGTGGCGAAGGAGTTTTATGATTCATTATAAGAAAATTATTGAAAAGTTCCAGATTCCTCCTGAGGCAGAGGACATTGTGGAAAAGGTGCTGGAACCGTTGGAATGTGAACTGCTTTCGGGCTGGGAGGGCGGTGACAGCTTTACTTTGGATGAACTTGTCGACTTTCTGGCGGCGGCGCAGTTATTGACCGATTCAGAGACGGCGGAAAGCTTTGTGCAGCGGTGCTTTGTACGAGGTGTGCTGGATAAAGCGGAAGGAGGAAGATACCGGTTTGGTACTTTTTATGGCAGGCTTGACATTTTTGCCACCAGCGAGTCAGAGGCTTACAGGATGCTTCCCCAAACGAAAAGGCAGGAGTTGGACGACTGGTATTTTCAGCGTTATCTTGAGAGACTTGGAAGTGACAGCGGAGTAAATCCCACTGCCGATGAAGTGCTTCCTCTTGATGAGGTGCTGTCATTTATTGAGAATAAGGAAGAGCAGCCGTATCTGGCGCTTTGCGACTGCCGGATGCTTACCGGGGAATGTAATAGCCCCACGCTTACCTGTATTACGTACCGTACCGCAGACAATTCCTTTGTAAGCCGCGGTCATGCAAGACCTGTGACAAAGGAAGAGGCAAAGCAGGTGGTGATTGAGGCAGACCGTGCCGGATTGATGCATACGGTGAATCCGGGCGGTGTGTGTAACTGCTGCAGTGACTGCTGTTACTTGTTCCGTGCGGCAAAGGCAAGGGAAAGTCTGGGAAGCTGGCCCCTGCCGCATTATCGGATTGCATTGGACGATGAGGCCTGTATTGGCTGCGGCGTGTGTGTGAAGCGCTGCCATTTCGAGGTGATTGCGCTGAATCAGGCAGTGAATTCAGATGAGTCTGCGGAGCGTTCGAATGCTAAGCGGAGACAGAGTATAGCGGAGATTGTCCGGCCGAAGCTGTGTGTGGGCTGTGGGATTTGCATGACAGGCTGTCCATCCGGCGCACTTCGGCTTGTGCCGCGTAACGAGAGAGAAATTGGAGGAAGTGCATGAGTACAGCAGTGGAATTCATCCATGTGGGGAAAAAATTTGCGGATTCTACATACGATGCGGTCCGGGATGTGAGCTTTGCCGTGGAAGAAGGGGAGCTTGTGACGATTCTCGGTACCTCAGGGTGTGGTAAGACTACTCTTTTGAAGATGGTCAACCGCCTTCAGCAGCCTACTTCCGGGACGATCAAGGTGATGGGGGAGGATATCAGCCTGGTTGATCCTGTACAGCTTCGCCAGAAGATTGGTTATGTGATCCAACAGATTGGTCTTTTTCCGCATATGACTGTGGGCAGCAATATTGCTACAGTTCCTAAGATTCTCGGGTGGGATAAGCAGCGTATTACAGAGCGGGTTGACGAACTCCTTACTCTGGTGAACCTGCCGCCTGCAGAATTCCGTGACAGATACCCCGCTCAGCTATCGGGCGGACAGCAGCAGAGAGTCGGTCTTGCCAGAGCGTTGGCTGCGGATCCCGGATTGATGCTTCTCGATGAGCCGTTTGGGGCAATTGACGCGATCAACCGTGGAAATCTTCAGGACGAGCTTTTGAGTATCCATCAAAAGAGTCATAAGACCTTTCTTTTTGTGACCCATGATATCATGGAGGCATTGAAGCTTGGCACACGGGTGATGATTATGGACAGCGGAGAAATCTGGCAGTTCGACACCCCGGAAAACATACTGAAACATCCGGCGGATGCGTATGTGGAGAAGCTTATGGATTCTTTCCGCCAGGGGTACGCCTTCGCATTGGAAAGGAAGAGCATGGCAGGTGAGAGGGATGGTTGAATATTTCGTCAAGTACCACGATAAGCTTTTCCGGGCACTGGCAGAGCATATACAGATGGTGGGGACTACTTTGCTTGTTTCGGTGATGATAGCTTTGCTGATCACGCTTTTGGTCATGGATGCGCCGAAGCTATCGCGCATGATTCTGCAGATTTGCAATATGATTTATTCTATCCCAAGTCTTGCACTGTTTGCTCTCTTAATTCCACTTACCGGGCTGGGTTCGGGTACGGCTATTGTCGTGCTGGTCATTTATAATCAATATATCCTGGTGCGTAGCTTTACCGAGGGATTGAATATGGTCGACCCGGCGATTCTTGAGGCTGCTGTCGGCATGGGAATGAACCGCCGCCAGGTTTTCTTCCGCGTGCGGCTGCCTCTGGCGTTGGATTCCTTTGTGGCGGGTATTCAGGTGGCAATCATCTCAACGATAGGAATTGCTACGATTGGCGCCACCATCGGCGCAGGAGGACTTGGCTCTATTCTTTTTGATGGAATGCGTACGCAGAATAATGTTAAAATCTTCTGGGGAACGCTGCTTTCCGTTCTTCTGGTATTAGGAGCAAATGCAGTGCTGGGATTTTTGGTGAAAAGAGTGAACCGGCGTATTTATGGCGGGAGACAGCGTGATTGACGGGCTTGCCAAAAGGCTGGGTGTTGTCATAAAATGAGAGAAATCGGCACTGCCGGACAGAGAGGAGCGGGCATGAAGGATTATATGGCACCCATGGAGGGGATTACCAATTATATTTACCGCAATGCATATCATCAGTTTTATCATCCTATGGATAAGTATTTTACGCCGTTTATATCTGCTAAGCCGAATAAGCGGCTGAGTTTTAAGGAGATAAATGAGGTTTCGCCTGAGACGAATCAGGGGCTTAGAGTAGTTCCGCAGATTTTGACGAACTGTGCGGAGGATTTCATGCAGACTGCGCGAATCTTGAATGAGGAATATGGGCATAGGGAGGTGAACCTGAATCTTGGTTGTCCTTCAGGTACAGTGACGGCCAAGGGGAAGGGAGCTGGTTTTCTGGGAGAGCCGGAGAAGCTGGAGGTTTTCCTGGATAAGATTTTTGCCGGACTGGATATGGAGATATCTGTGAAAACCAGAATCGGTACGGATTATGAGGACGACTGGCCGCGGCTGCTTAAGATTTATGAGAAGTATCCTATGAAAGAGCTGATTATTCATCCGCGGATACAGAAGGATTATTATAAAAATAAGCCGCGGCTTTCTGCTTTTCGGGAGGCGCAGGAGAGGCTTAAGGTTCCTCTTTGTTATAACGGGGATTTGTTTACACCCCGGGATTATGAGGAGTTTACGGCGGAGTTTCCAAGGACAGAGACATTTATGTATGGCCGGGGACTGATTGCAGATCCGGGGCTGGTGACGGCCATCCGCACGGGAAGTGCTCCGGGTAAAAAGGTGCTGCGTGCTTTCCATGATAAAATATATGGGGATTATCAGGAGCTTTTGAGTGGGGAGCGTAATGTTCTGTTTCGTATGAAAGAGCTTTGGAATTATATGGCGCCCACATTTACCCATTATGAGAAATATGCCAAGAAAATCAAGAAAACCCAGCATCTCAGGGAATATGAGTCTGCCGTGGATTGTTTATTTCAGGAACAGGAGTTGATGGTATGAGGAAGATGCGTCTTTTTAAACGTGAGGTGAAGGAGGCGGATAAGCTCCGCAAGATTGTAGAGCAGTGTGATGTCGTGCGTATCGGTGCTGTGGATGAAGAAGGGATGTTTATCGTACCGGTGAACTTTGGGTATGAGATGGGGGAATATACCGGAACTCAGAGTACAGAAAATGCAGACACCAGGAATGTAGGCACGAGGGATGCGGATGTCGGGAATGAGGAGGCTGAGAAAAAGCCAAAGCTGCGTCTATATTTCCACAGTGCCGGGAAAGGACGTAAGGCGGAGGCATTTGAGAAAAATCCCCGGGTGGCGATTGAGATGGACTGTGGTCATGAACTGATTCGGGGTGATTATGCCTGTTCGTATTCTTGTGCGTTTTACAGCATTATGGGAAACGGCAGTGTCCATTTGGTGACAGACAGGGAGGAAAGGGTTCGTGGCCTTACACTTTTGATGGAGCATATTGACGCGCCGGAGAAAATTAAGTTTAATGAAGGTATGCTTGAGCGGGTGAATGTGTACCGAATTGATGTGGATACCTATACAGGAAAGATGAGATTACCGAATTAAACAGATAGGAGTTTATAATGGATATCAGTAAATTTGAAGAATTTATTTCCCAGTATCCGATTTACGAGTACCGGCTGTTAGATACAAAAGAGATGGAGGTACGGGAGCGTGTTCGCATTATCTGCAGTGAGGATTGCGAGCGGTATGGCAGTACCTGGGCATGTCCTCCGGGAGTGGGCACGCTTGAGGAATGCAGGAATAAGATTAAAAGCTACACGCAGGGCATTTTTTTCTCCAGTGTGGCGGAGGTTTCGGATGTCATGAATATGGAGGAAATGCTGGCTACCAGACATGACCACGAGGCGCTTACCACAGAGGTGGGCAGGTTTCTGGAAGAGGAGGGACATGAGATTTTTATCCTTTCTACGGAATCCTGCGATATTTGTGAGCAGTGTACCTATAAAGAGGGCAAGCCCTGCCGCCACCCTGAACGTATGCACCCATGCCTGGAGAGCCATGGAGTTGTGGCACACGAGATAGTAGAGGGTGAGCATATGGAGTATAATTTAGGCGGAAATACAATATTATGGTTTTCACTTGTTTTATTCCGCTGATTCAATGTAGTACACTTGAAGAACACTGCATTAATATGAAATTGGCAGGACATACATAGCAGGCAGAACTCCGGCATACATTAACTATAAAAGCCGGAGGGATTTTTTATGAAAAAAAGGGAACGGTGGAAAGAGAATCTGGTGTCGGCATTGGAGGTCCCAAGGGATTTGGCATACCGGGATGCGATTGTGACCATCACCGGACAGGGCCAGGCGGTGATAGAGAATTACCGCAGTATCCTGCGCTATACCAGAGAAGAAATCGTTGTCCTCACTCTCCGGGGAAGAGTGACTATCTGCGGGAAACGGCTGGAAATCCCCTGTTATACACCTGAGGAGATGCAGGTGCGGGGGTGCATTTCCGGGATTTTCCTGGATAGGCAGTGAGGGGGCTGTTATGGAAAAATTCCTGAGATATTTATCCGGATATGTCCTGGTGCTGATAGAGGGGGAGCAGACAGAACGATTTTTAAACCTTTGCAGAAGCCGCGGGATTCCCATCCGCAGGCTTACCCATACAGGAGAAGGACAGATCACAGCAGTCTTTACGGTCCGTCATTTTTTTCTTCTGCGTCCGATACGCAGTAAAACAAAGGTACATATCCGTGTCCTGGAAAAGCATGGCCTGCCCTTCTTTTTTTACCGGAATAAAAAAAGAAAGGCTTTTTTTCTTGGAGTGCTGTTGTGTATCTGCCTGATGGTGCTTTTGTCCTCGCGTATCTGGAATATCCACATAGAAGGAAATGTGAAGAACAGCACTCCCGAAATCCTGGAATTCCTGGAGGCGCAGGGCATTGTGCATGGACTTGCCAAAAGCAAGGTAAACTGTTCGCAGATTGCCGTCATGGTACGGAAGAAATACCCGGAAATCACCTGGGTTTCGGCCAGAATGGAGGGAACACGTCTGATCCTCACCATACAGGAGGGTGAGATGAGCCAGGAGACGAAGAAGGAGGATGCGCCCTGTAATCTTACAGCAGATGTGGGCGGCACAATTGTGAAGATGATCACCAGAAGCGGAATACCGCTCATGAACCCGGGTGATACTTGTAAAAAGGGTGATATGCTGGTGTTGGGACGGCTGGATATCATCAATGACAGCCAGGAAGTCGTGCGCTATGAATATGTGCACGCAGACGCGGATATTTATGTGAGTCATGAGTTATCCTATTATTATGAATTCCCCCTGGATTACGAGGCTCAGGTTCCCACGGGAAATATGAAAAAGGGATTTTATTTTAAGCTTGGCGACTGGTGTCTTGGATTATATGGAAAGCGAAGTGACAACTGGAAACGTACTGTGGAGGAGTATCCGTTCCGGGTAACGGAAAACTTCACCCTGCCTGTTTCCTTTGGAAAAGTGACCAGTGAAGAGTACAAAACAATCCAGTCCACCTACACCAAGGAGCAGGCAAAAGCCCTCGCTTTAAAAAGACTTCATCTTTATGAACAAAAATTAATAGAAAAAGGGGTTCAAATATCTGAGAATAATGTTAAAATAGAGATAAATCAAACTGCCTGTATCAGCAGGGGGGCTTTACAGGTCATTGAGAAGACCGGTACGGAGACGTCTGTCGAACAGCAGGAACAGCCAATAGAAAGGACAGCAGAGGATGGCTAGTAGTATTATTGAATTACACGCAGAGGTGCCTGCGGATCAGGAGGCCAATGTATTTGGACAGTTTGACGAGCACCTGAAGCTTATGGAGCGTACTTTAAATGTGACGATCATTTCCAGAGACGGTATGCTTAAAATCCTCGGAAACGAGGAGAGCGCAGCTCAGGCGAAGAAGCTTATAGAGGAACTGGTGGTGTTAGCCAAGCGCGGCAATACCATCACGAAACAGAATGTCAATTACGCGCTTTCCCTGGCAATGGAGCAGAGGAACCAGGTTCTCACAGAGATCGATAAGGATTTCATCTGTAATACCATCCAGGGAAGGCCGATTAAACCCAAGACCCTCGGACAGAAGGATTATGTGGACCAGATCCGCAAGAAAATGATCGTATTCGGCGTGGGCCCAGCGGGAACAGGTAAGACCTACCTGGCTATGGCTATGGCAGTAACAGCATTCCGCAATGAAGAGGTGAGCAGGATCATCCTCACCAGGCCCGCGATTGAGGCGGGCGAGAAGCTCGGCTTTTTGCCCGGTGATCTGCAGAGCAAGGTTGACCCCTATCTGCGGCCGCTCTATGATGCACTTTATCAGATCATGGGAGCGGACAGCTTTGCAAAGAATATGGAGCGCGGCCTGATCGAGGTTGCCCCGCTTGCTTACATGCGCGGACGTACTTTGGACAATGCTTTTATCATTCTGGACGAGGCCCAGAATACAACTCCGGCTCAGATGAAGATGTTCCTCACCCGAATCGGTTTTGGTTCTAAGGTCATCGTTACAGGTGACACTTCCCAGAAGGATTTGCCCAGAGATGCTGTATCCGGCCTTGACGTGGCCATGAAGGTACTAAAAAAAATCGACGACATCGGGTTCTGTCAGCTTACCAGCAAGGATGTGGTTCGCCATCCCCTTGTACAGCAGATCGTACAAGCCTACGATGCCTACGAGAAGAAGCAGAAGCCGGTTAAGCACGCAGTGCCGGGCGGCCGGCGGAACGGAGTACAAAATAGATGACAATACAGATTGACTATGAAACTGACCGGGAGCTGGGTATTGATTATGCAGCCCTGGCCAACGAGGTAGCGGATAAGGTCCTCAAGATGGAGAACTGTCCCTACGATGCCCAGGTGAATCTGGTCCTTACAGACAATGAAGAGATTAAAAAGGTGAATACAGAATTTCGGAATATTCAGGCACCGACGGATGTACTTTCCTTTCCCATGATCCCATTTGAGACACCGGCGGATTATTCGGTGGTGGATGATGAGGAATCTTATTTTGATCTGGATACGGACGAGCTTCTCCTTGGAGATATTATGATTTCCGTGGACAAGGTGTTTACACAGGCAGAGGAATACGGCCATAGTGTAAAGCGGGAATTTTGTTTTCTGGTGGCCCACAGCATGCTCCACCTGCTGGGATATGACCACATGACTCCTGAGGAGGCTGAAGCGATGGAGAGGAAACAATCCGAAGCTTTGGATGATTTAGGCATTACCCGATAGAATTGGAGGCATATAATGAAAAGAAGAATATTGGCAATCATAACAGGTGTACTCACATTGTGTATGACAGGCAGCGTATTTGCCCAGGCGGCAGAGGAGGAACCGGTGAGTATGGTAGCGAACACGGAGGAGGATGCGAACAGGCAGACTATGGTGAAAAGCTATCTTACCGGAGAGAGTGTGCCGGAAGCTGTGGGACGCAGACGTCCGGTAGCGGTGATGCTTGGCAACAACCGTGAAGGCGCGCCGCAGAGCGGTATTTCCAAGGCGGGCGTAATCTATGAGGCGCCTGTAGAGGGAGATATGACCAGACTGATGGGGATTTTTGAAGATTATAATTCCCTGGAAAGGATTGGGTCAGTGAGAAGCTGCCGTGACTATTATCTGTTTTATGCCAGTGAATTTAATGCAATCTATGCACATTTCGGCCAGGCTGTGTATGCGCTCCAGTATCTTGACCAGCATGTGATCGACAATCTCAACGGTTTATCCATGGAGGGAACCGCATATTTCCGTACCAGTTACCGTAAGCCGCCGCACAATGCGTATACCAGCTTTGAGTATCTGCAGAGAGGCATAGAGAGCATGGGCTACAGCCAGCAGTATAAGGAGGATTACCAGGGACATTATCTGTTTGCTGACGAAGGAACGCAGACTACTTTAGATAATGGAAGCGCGGCAAGCGTTGTGCGCCTTGATAATTTTGGGGACAACCATCCGTGGTTTGAATACGATGAAGCATCCGGGAAATATAAACGTTTCCAGTACGGAGAAGCGCAGATTGACGAGACGACACAGGAGCAGCTTACCTGCGACAATATTATTCTCCAGTATTCGTCCTACCAGCCATACGATGCCAATGGCTATCTGAATATTGATACGAATTCCGGCGGCCAGGGCAAATTTATCACCCGCGGAAAAGCGGTTGATATCCGCTGGGAAAAGGACTCTCCCTGGGGTGTGACTCATTACTATGATGCCAATGAACAGGAAATAAAATTAAATCCTGGGAAAACCTGGGTGGAGATCATCCAGAATGACCGTATAGATGCCGTAACTTACCAGTAGGAGGGACTGCATAATCCATAAGAGAACGCTGATACTATAGGAAAAAGGAGCGATGCATATGCGGAAATTTTTCTATGGTGTCAGCGTTATTTTGTTTTTATGTGTTTTGTCCCTGGGGTATTACAGTACCTACAAAATCGGGGATGCGAACAGGAGAATTGCACAGCAGGAGCTGTTATTACAGGAGGAGGCTCAGGCTGCGCGCTACCCCGAGGCTGACGACGGGGCAGCAGGAGAGAACCAGGATTCAGGGGCGAGTACGGCTGCCAGCGCGCAGGAAGGCGGCTATGGTTTATTTTATCTCAAGGAGTCTGACGGATATGTGATGGTGTACGAGAGCGACAGGAAAACCCTGTATGAGCCCACCAGCATTCTTGTATCTCTGCTTCCTGAAAACCTGCGGATGGAGATTGTGAAGGGCAAATATCTCAAATCTCAGGAGGAACTGTACAGCTTTCTGGAGAACTATTCCAGCTAAGGGGACTTTCTAAGGGGACTTTCACAGAAAAATCATGGACGAATGGGGAAAAATGTTGTAATATAGGGAGAAAAGATAAGTGTAATGGAGTGACAGAAGAGATGAATTATCGGGAACGACTGAAAGAAAAGAAACGTATTGTCATAAAAATTGGCACTTCCTCCCTTACTCATCCCCAGACAGGAAGATTGAACCTGCGTAAGCTGGAGGTCCTGGTGCGGGAGCTGAGTGACCTGCATAATCAGGGCAAGGATATCGTCCTTGTATCCTCAGGTGCCATTGGCGTGGGAGCTGCAGCGTTGGGAATGATGGGCAAGCCCTCTGAACTTAAGAAGAAACAGGCATGTGCGGCAGTGGGACAGGCCAGACTGATGATGATTTACCAGAAGCTTTTTTCAGAATATAACCAGACTGCCGCACAGATTCTGATGACTAAGAATACAATGGTGAATAACGTAAACCGTAAGAATGCTGAGAATACGTTTAACGAGCTGCTTGAATTAGGAGTGATTCCCATAGTAAATGAGAATGACTCAATCTCTACATATGAAATTGAATCCGTGGAGAAATTCGGTGACAACGATACGCTCTCGGCAGTGGTGGCTGCGCTGATCGGTGCAGATCTGCTGATTCTGCTTTCTGATATTGACGGTCTTTTTACCGATGATCCGAACACGAATCCACAGGCCAGGTTTATTGATATTGTGGAGAATCTGGACGAAAATCTTATCAATATGGGCAAGCCCTCCACAGGAAGCAAGGTTGGTACCGGAGGAATGGCGACCAAGATTACCGCTGCCAGGATCGCTACGGCTGCGGGAACGGATATGGTGATTGCCAACGGCTCAGACTTCCACACCATACACAAAATTATGGAAGGCCGGAACCACGGCACTTTGTTTGTGGGTAGCCGCAAAGAGGAATTTTATCTTATTGATTATATAGATAAACTATTGTAAAAGTCTGGCAGGTATACTGTGAAGAGTCATGACCAAGTTAGAATCCACTATACTTGACAGTTACAAAAAATAACGGAGGTAGTTATGGATAATCTTAAAATCGACCGCATCAATACACTGGCCCATAAGGCAAAAAGTGTAGGCCTTACGGAAGAGGAGAAGAAGGAGCAGGCGCAGCTTCGCAAGGAATATATTGCGACGATACGAATGAATCTGCGCACACAGCTTGACAATATTGATATCAAGGAACACGATGGCAGCATTACGAACCTGGGTGAAAAATATGCAAACAAAGAAAGACATTAGAAAACAGATATTTGCCGCAAGGAAGACTTATACAGACAGTCAGATTGAGGAATGGAGCCGGGTGATCACCCGGAAAGTGACCGCGCTCCCGGCATTCCGCAATGCGGAGAAGGTGTTGGCCTACGCGGATTATAACCATGAGGTCATCACTCGTTTCCTTGTGGAGGAGGCTTGGAAGGCAGGTAAGCAGGTCGCCGTTCCCAAGGTTTCCGGGCAAGATATGATATTTTATAAGCTGGAGGATTTCTCACAGTTAGAGCCGGGTTATTATGGGATACCTGAGCCGGCCCGCGGGGAAATCGTGGAATGGGAGGATGCCCTGATGATCATGCCGGGCGTGGCCTTTGATAAGGAGAATCACCGGGTGGGCTACGGAGGAGGCTTTTATGACCGTTTTCTGGAGAAGCATCCTGGTGTGCAGCGTGTGGCTGTGGCCTTTTCTTTCCAGATGCTGCCTGAGGTTCCGGTGGAGCCTACAGACATTTTTCCGCAGATCATTGTTACGGAAAAGGAAACCTATTATTTAGGAACAGATATGAGCTAAGGAGGATTAGCGATGAATGCAATGCTGGAGCAGCTTGGTAAAAATGCCAGGGAAGCAGAAGTAAAGGTAAGGAGCCTGTCGACGAATAAGAAGAATCAGGTGCTCTCCGCTGTGGCCGAGGCACTGACGGCATCTTCTGACGAGCTTTTACGCGCCAATGCCATAGATGTGGAAAACGGAAAGAAAAATCATATGCCCGCCGGGCTTGTGGACCGTCTGCTGCTTACGAAGGAGAGAATCGAAGGCATGGCAGAGGGACTTCGCCAATTGGTGGAGCTGGAGGACCCTATTGGTGAGGTTATCGGTATGAAGAAACGTCCCAATGGACTTCTCATCGGCCAGAAGAGGGTTCCCCTTGGCGTGATCGGGATTATCTATGAGGCACGTCCGAACGTGACAGCCGATGCCTTCGGGCTTTGCTTTAAAACAGGAAACGCTGTGATATTAAAGGGAGGCAGCGATGCGCTGCATTCTAACCAGGCCATTGTGGACTGTATCCGCCGGACCCTTCGTGAAAACGAGGTGACCGAGGACGCGATTGCGCTTATTTCCGACAGCTCCCGGGAAACTACCGCAGAATTCATGAAAATGAATGCATATGTGGATGTACTGATACCGCGGGGCGGAAAAGGGCTCATCAAGGCTGTCGTAAACCAGAGCACCATCCCGGTAATCGAGACAGGTACCGGAAACTGCCATACATATGTGGATGAGACTGCGGACCTTCAGATGGCTGCGGATATTATCTTTAACGCTAAGACACAGCGCGTGGGTGTATGTAATGCGTGTGAGTCAGTCTTGGTCCATGAGAAGGTGAAGGATGCGCTTCTTCCTGTGCTCGCGCAGCGCCTGCGGGAGAAAAATGTGGAAATCCGTGCGGATGAGGCCGCAAAAGCCTTGATTCCCGATGCTGTCGCCGCTACAGAGGAGGATTGGGGTACAGAATATCTGGACTATATCCTTTCTATTAAAGTAGTTAGCTCTGTGGATGAGGCCATTGCCCATATTAACCGCTACAACACCAAGCATTCCGAGGCAATCATCACCAATGATTATGCCAATGCCCAGAAATTCCTGGATGAGGTGGACGCGGCGGCTGTGTATGTGAATGCTTCCACACGTTTTACGGACGGCTTTGAATTTGGCTACGGCGCGGAGATTGGTATCAGTACCCAGAAGCTTCATGCAAGGGGACCTATGGGTCTGCTCGCGCTCACGACCACGAAATTTATCATTTACGGTAACGGACAGACACGGCCGTAGCATTTCTTATAAATTTATAAAATCATCCATTAATTTGATTTTTTGGGGAAGGTGTGTTATACTGACCTAAAATGCTTAATACATTATGACTCAACTCATTTACGGGGAGGACTTAAAATGAGAAAAAAACAACTTTTTGCACTTATTTTGACGGGGGCTTTAACAGTGGGCATGGCTCCTTCCGCAGCGTTTGCAGCGGAAGAAGGCAGCGCATTATCGATAGAGGGAGAGACAGAAGTCGGTGCAGGTGAAGAAGGCGAGCCAACGCCCACAGATCCTGCGGAGAATCCGGATGCCGGAGATAATGGTGGTGACAACGGCAGCGGAGATAACGGCGGTGGCGACATCGGAGACGGCGGACAGGACGGAGAAGCAACTCCAACACCGGATCCTCAGCCTACAGATGTTCCGCCTACAGAGGCACCTACCCAGACACCGGAAGAGGTTGAGGGAAACCTTCCTCAGAATAAAGAGACACCGGACGCAACAGCTACACCTACTCCGGAGGTGAAAGCAAGCTCCGTTACAATGGATGGAACTGCCTACAATACTCTTGGGGAAGCAGTTGCTGCTGCGACAGCTGGCGTCGGTGATGAAAAACCATCCGCAATCATTATCACTGGTGATATCGAGATTGACCAGACAATTGCAGTACCGGCAGGCAAGAACGTTGTGATCACAGCCGGCGCTGAAAATACGACGATTAGTCGTAAAGAAGGCTTTAAAGGCGATTTGTTTAAAATTGATGGTGCTACTTTGCAGTTCAGCGCAGGTTTAGTGAATGACAATGGCGAGACAGTGCCAGGGAGCTTAATTGTAGATGGTTCACAGGAGGACGCTACAGCAGTAGACGGTTCACTTGTGGCAGTTGGGAGTGGTGGTACGTTTGCACTTCTTGACGGTGTTACGCTGACAGGTAATATGACATCAGTGAACGGCGGAGCAATCCGTAACGAAGGCGGTAATGTTGCTCTCTTCGGCGGTACGATTACAGGTAACAGCGCAGCGGCTGGCGGAGCTGTTTACAGCACAGGAGCAATTGCAGTCAAGGGCACTGTCAAAGTAACAGAGAATAAGGGCGCTGATAACCTGACAGAGAATAATATTGTTTTAAGCGGTGAGACTGCAGTTATCAATATAGCGGGTGCTATGACAGATTCCGAGATTGGCGTTCTCGTTGCAGAAGGCGCTGCAGGTGCACAGGTAATTGCTGTGGCTCCGGGCGTGGAAGGTGTGACTCTGGCAGATGTACTGTCTCAGTTTACATATAACGCAGAAGGTTTAGCCATTGATGAGGAAGGTAAGCTTAAGACAGCGGAGGTGACTCCTTCTCCCACACCTACAGAGGCGTTGAAACTTAAAGGAATTGATATGAAGTGGACAAGCCAGACAAGTGCCAGAGTTACATGCAATTCCAATAAGGATGGCTGGTATTATGCGGCTTGGGTGACAAGAGGATCAAAAGCACCAGAATTTGACTTAGAGAAAGACGGTGTGGCAGTTAAGGCAGACCGTAACTTCACCATTGATTTCACAGATTTAGATCCGAAAAAGCCAATTGATGTATATGTGCGCGTAAAAGATAAAGAAGATAATCTTTCCAAAAAGATGCTTTTCCAGTTGGATGAGGATACACGTCCCGGAGGACAAACACCAACACCAACCGGACGTGCGCCGATTGTTCCAAAGGTAACAGAGAGTGTTGTACAGGGATTGGATAAGCCATTAGAGTTCTATCCAGGCGTATACCATAAATTCACAGTAGTCGGAGCCGGAACGCAGAATATGGACCCGGTTCAGGGCGATGTGAAGTGGGTTCCTAAATACTGGGCAATGTCCACAAACCCGGAGGAAAAGAAGAAGAACCGTTCCTGGGAGGTCGGTGCTAAGGGTGGACTTTTAGATGCTGGCACCTACAATATGTATGTGTTCTTCCAGAAGAATGAATATGACGGAGAACAGTGGCAGGAGCTTGATACCATTGAATATGCAAGATATCAGTTTAAATCTGCTGCAATTACCATTACTGCGACTCCTACTGTGCAGGGACAGCAGGGTAATGGCAATAACGAGAACGGTGAGGACCCAGATACCAAGACTGCAGACGGAGATGTTACCGGAGCAACCTCCGGTACCGGTGCTGTTGCCACAGCCGATGAGTCACCAATCGGCAGTATGATGACACTGGCTATGGTTTCTCTGCTGGCAGGCGGATATGTGCTTGTGAGACGCCGTAAAAAAATAACTGAATAAACAGATTTTTATGAAGAGACAGGTCTTATGGCCTGTCTCTTTTCATATACTAAACCTGTAAGGTAAAATGGGGTAGTGTATTGACACATTCATGTTTAGTCAAATAGTGCATTAGTATGCAGACAGGGAGGAATGCCGGATGACGACATCGGAGGCGCTTACATACGAAAAAATATATTTTTCCTTGTGGGAGACAGCACAGAGATATGGGAGGTTCGCTCAGTTCCGTGTAATCGGCAAAAGCCATGACGACCGATTAATTCCTATGCTTGAAATAGGGAGCGGACATACAGTGATTTTCTGCGTGGCAGGTGTGACCGGGCGGGACAGGCAGATGCCGGACTTTTTACAGCAGATGGCAGTTGAGTATTGTCAAGCCTATGAGTGCGGCTGGCTGCTGGAAGAATTTTATGATATCAGAGAGTTACTGGACAAGGTACGAATCTGTTTCATCCCATTACTCAATCCAGACGGATATGAAGTATGCGGAAGAGGTTATACAGTGATCCATAACCCTATTTACAGGCAGATGCTGCGGATGCAGGATATACCGTATGAAGAATTCGGCACTAATGCCAGAGGTATGGATCTCCGCAGAAATTTTCCTACAAATTATTATATGCGCAGACGAATCCATCAGGAGCCAGCAAGTGAAAATGAAACAAAGGCGCTCATCCGCATTTTTCAGGAATATAAGAGCAGAGGACTATTGTCCTTCTGTCAGTCAGAGAAAAAAATCGTATATTATCGTCAGTCACAGGGCTTTGCTTTCAATCAGCGCAGCTACCGTCTTGCCAGACATCTGCAGAAACGCAGCAGCTACAGACTGGAGAAAACACAAGCACCTGAGCCATCCCAGGGCCGCCAGCGCACACGAAGCACGGGCACTCCGGAACAGTTTTATGCGGAAACCATCAAACAGCCGTCCCTGATGATCGAGACACCTTCAGCAGTATGTGATGTTTCCGAACAGGAACAGCGCAGCAAAAAGGATTACCAGGAAATTCATCTTCTGCCTCTGGAATACATTTATTCTTTAGATAACTGATATTCTTTGGATAACCGGAATTATGAAGCAACATTAATACCGCGCCGGCGCGTGACAGCAGCGTGTTTGAATACTGAACGCCGGCTGCGGATGTGGCTTAACTATCATAAAACAATATATAAAATACCTTTATTTCTGGATTTCACGAAAGTAATCTTTCGATTCATTATCTTAAATCTGCGGATTGTTTGTTGTCAGAATCCATTTCCTAATTTGTACTTGAAAAAATATATTTGGTCAATATAGTCAAAGTATAGGATAAATGTTCAGAAAATAAATTTGTTGTATTGTGTCATTATTTATCCGGTGGTATACTGTTCTTAAAATGAAGAAAGACAGGATAAAATCATGGGAATCGGAATGAAAAAATTATTCCAGCCGGTAGATATGACACAAGGAAAACCTTGGGAGAAAATTGTGGCATTTACCGTACCGCTGGTGATTGGAAATATCGCACAACAGCTTTACAATACTGTCGACAGTATTGTGGTAGGCAAATATGTAGGAGACAATGCTTTGGCTTCGGTGGGAAGTGCAGGGCCCATACTGAACCTGCTGCTGGTACTTTTTATTGGGATATCGGTGGGAAGCAGTGTTATGGTTTCTCAGTATTTTGGGGCAAAGCAGAGAGAGAAGCTATCGGCAACCATAGGAAGCTGTATCACCCTGACAGCTATCGCTTCTATATTGATCATGCTGCTGGCACCGCTCATTATACGCCCGTCGTTGGAATTATTAAAGACACCCGACAGCCTGATCGACTGGTGCACATCCTACCTGAGGATTTTGTTTGTGGGAATCGCAGGGGTGGCCTTTTACAATATTTTAAGCGGAATCCTGCGTGGATTGGGAGATTCTGTTTCAGCTCTTATTTATCTGCTGGTGGCAACTGTGCTGAATATTGTTCTGGATATCTGGTTCGTGGCCGGTCTTAAAATGGGCGTCGCGGGAGTGGCCCTTGCAACGGCTATCGCGCAGGCTGTGTCCGCTATTTTATGTATATGGAAGCTCAGCCGTATGCGGGATGTATTTGATTTAAAACCCCGTTATTTGAAAATGCACAAGGTGTACGCCATGAATATCATAAGACTTGGCCTGCCCTCCGGTGTTACCCAGGCGATATTTTCTATGGCTATGGTCATCGTGCAGTCCCTGACAAACAGCTTCGGTGAGTTGTTTATCGCGGCAAACGTAATCGTAATGAGAGTGGACGGCTTTGCCATGATGCCTAATTTTTCTTTTGGTACTACAATGACCACTTATGCAGGGCAGAATGTGGGAGCCAGTGATTACCGGCGTGTGCAGGATGGAGCCAAGCAGGGGACGCTCATTGCTGTGGGTACATCTGCGGTGATCACGCTCATGATTCTTCTGTTCGGCAAGGGACTTATGGGGATTTTCACAAGCACAGGGGAACTGGTGGATTTAAGTATGCGCATGATGTGCATTCTTGCAGTAGGCTATATCGCTATGGCAGTCACACAGAGTCTCTCAGGAGTGATGCGCGGAGCCGGAGATACGATGACGCCTATGTGGATATCCCTGATCACTACAGTACTGATACGTGTGCCTCTCGCATATGGGATTTCCTGGATGACCGTGACACCGGAGCTTCCCCATGGGCGCAGTGAGTGTATATTTGTCTCACTGCTTGTTTCTTGGATATTAGGCGCTGTGATTACAGTATTGTTTTATAAACGTGGAAAATGGAAGGCAAAATCGTTGAAGAAGGATTGAGGTATTCATCAGCGCGGTTGCGGATACCGGGAAGGAAGTGAAAGAAATGTCGGATGAACGCCTTAGTATAGATCATTTGAAGGCAGTGCTGGATAATGTTCCGGTGGCTATCTTTGTCAGTGAGATTGAAAGTAAAAGGCTGCTTTACGCCAACCAGCTGGCTAAGAACAGTGTCAATTTGGGCAAGGACATTGACGGCTGTTATTGTTATGAGTTTGCTGGCTTTGACCGGCCCTGCAGGCATTGTCAGGCGGAGAAAATGAGAGATGACCGTCTGTTTACCAGGGAGTTCTTACACCCGGATTCACGCCGGTTCTACGAGATTAGTGGTAAAAATATAGATTGGGGCGGAAAAACTGCCCATATCGAATACATAGTAGATATTACGGAAAAGAAAAAAGAACAAGAACGTTCGGAAACGTTAAAGAAAAATTTAGAGGCTACCCTGGGTAATATCCCCTGTGGACTCTGTGTGTATCAGGCAGCTGGTGGAAAGATTTTGCCGATGTACCATAATCCGGCATTTTACAATATTATGGGATATTCTAAGGAACACATGCTCGAGGTGGAGCAGGCGACAGAATATCTGGGTGTTCATCCGGAGGATATGGAGACCCTGCAGGCAAAGATCAAAGCGGCGGTTGTACACAATCGTACAGTTGGTCACACCTACCGGCTGTGGAATGACGAAAAAGAGGAATACCGCTGGATCCGCCTGGAGGGCTCAGTGGTACCGCAGGAGGATGGCACAAAGTATCTGTACGGAGTATACAGTGATGTGACCGAACAGAAGGAACTTGAAAATGGGCTGGCCGAGGCCCAGATGGAGCTTAATCATCTTGTGAACTCTATTCCAGGGGGGATTGTAAGTTATCGTGTGGAGGAGAACCGTTTTATACCGGAGTTTTGTTCGGATGGCGTAATGGCGATTTCCGGGCATACGCGGGAAGAGCTTACGGAGCTTGCACGTGAAAATGCACTTAATGCTGTGTATGACGTTGACCGGGAAAGAGTTTTTGCTGCGGCCCGGGATGCGCTTAACAGGAAGGAGGTTTTGGATATTTCCTTCCGCATGCGGCATAAGAACGGCAATATTATCTGGGTACATTTGAACGGATTATATATGGGACCTTACTCGGACGGAATCCGGCTTTATACAGTGTTTACCGGTATGTCGGCGGAAGCCCGGCTTTTTCAGTATATCGCCAATGAATCCGCAGACGCGATCTATGTGATCGGGAAAGACAACTACGACCTCCTTTATGCCAATGAGGCGAAAAAGATGTTTGTGGGAGATGCCCAATATATCGGCCAAAAGTGTTATACTCTGCTGCATGGCAAGGACAAGCCCTGTGAATTCTGTTCCCTTAAAAACAGGTCATCGGACGGTGTGGAGCATGAGATGAACGTCGGTGATAAGGGAAGCTTTTATATGGCGCGGGTGCTGGAAACGAACTGGAACGGCGTACCTGCGTATATCAGGCTAGTACGTGATGTGACAGAGACAGTAAAAACCCAGGAAGAGAATGAGCGCCTGGAGGAATATTTTCATACGGTCGTAAAGAATCTGCCCGGCGGTATCGCGGTTGTGAATTATACAGATGACGGCAGTCTGATACCGGAATATATTTCAGATGGCTTTGCCGCAATGACAGATATGAGCTTGGATGAGGCATGGGAGATGTACAGTAAGGATGCCATGAGCGGTGTGCACCCCGATGATCTGAGCAGTTTAAAGAATTGGCTTGTCAGATATCTGGATGGCGGTGAAAATCATTTCGAGACGATTTATCGTCTGAAAAAGGGAAAGGACGGCTATATATGGGTGAAGGTCTCCCTTTCCTTAATCCCTAATTTACATGGGAAGAGGCGGCTTTATGCAGTGTATCATGATATTACGAAGGAACGGGAAGAGCAGGAGAGGGTACGCAGACAATACAATGATCTGATCCTGCAGCATTATCGTACTCCCGGCCCTAACGCACTGATTGTGGGACATTGCAATGTGACGCAGAATAAAATATTTGAAATCATTGATTATACGAACCTGGACCCGCTGAAAAGATTCGGTAATAACCGTGAAGTGTTTTTTACCGGCCTTTCTGGACTGATCGTGGATTCTGAACAGCGGCAGAAGTTTTTGAGCACATTTTTGCGCCAGGCGTCTCTGGAGGCTTTCCGTCGCAATGAGACAGAGCGCATTATGGAGTGTTTTATCAAGCTTCCCGATGATGCGGCAGGACGATATGTGCAGTTTAAAATGAATATGGTCGTGGCACCGGATACGGATGATCTGACCGGTATTTTAACAGTTACGGATATCACGGAGGATACGATTTTTAACCGCATCATGCATCAGTTGTCTGTGAAAGGTCATGATTTTGTTGTGGATGTGGATTTGCCCAATGACCATTATACCATGATCACGTGTAATGAGAAGGCCCGCGTCCTTCCTCCCAGCCAGGGTTCTCATACAAAGTGGATTGCGCATATGCAGGCGGAAAGAGTTGTACCCAGAGATCAAGAGAATTATTTGAAATGTCTTGAGCCAAAGCTTATGTTGGAACGGCTGCAGAGAGAGGATTCTTATACCTTTTCTTACTCTGTTTACGATGATAATGGAGATATCTGTGCAAAGAATATGACGGTTTCCGCTGTGGACCTGAGACTTGGACGCGTGTGCCTGTCAAGAGCCGATATCACGGATTCCGTGCAGGAGCAGCAGGGTCTGCTTAATATGATTGCTTATACCTTTGATTTGGCAGGTTTTATCGATGTAAGCTCAAGAAGGCTTGTGATGTATACGCGCCAGACAATACTGGAAAATCTGCCTCCTTATATCATTGAAGATTATGACAAGTCCATTGACAACTTTATAGAACAATATGAAATTAGGCCGGAAGATGAAAAAGAGAATAAATTTCTGCTGAAAAATCTCATCAACGGTCTGGAGGAAAGACCATCCGGCTATGAATTTCTGATGCCTTCCCATACGGACGGTAAAGTGCGGTATAAGCAGATTAATGTGCTGTGGGGAGATCAGAATCATAAGACCATCTGTATGGTGCGGGCGGATGTGACAGATATGCTTGCCGCGGAACGAAAATCCCAGGATGAGTTGAAAAAAGCTCTGGAAAAAGCGCGGAAAGCCGACCGTGCGAAAAGTGAATTTCTCTCTGCCATGAGCCATGATATCCGTACCCCTATGAATGCGATCATGGGAATGACGGAGCTTGCGTTAGCTCATCTTGACAGCAGGGAACGTGTGGAGGAATATTTGAGCAAAATATCGGTTTCCTCCAAACATCTGCTGAGTCTCATTAATGATGTGCTGGATATGAGCAAGATTGACGGTTCAAAAATAGAATTGAACATACAGTATATTTCGTTGTCTGAGCTATTGGACCAGCTTTCCGTCATAATGACGCCGCAGGCTAAGGCGTATGGTCTGAAGTTCGGAATACGCACAGAGGGAATTACCCATCGCTATTTTTATGGGGACTTTCTGCGTACGAATCAGGTTTTCATAAATCTGTTGAGCAATGCGGTGAAGTTTACGCCCGAGGGCGGCAGAGTGGATTTTCTTGCAGAAGAAATCCCGGCAGGGCAACGGAATGCTGTCCGGTACAGGTTTACCGTCACTGATACAGGAATGGGCATGAAAGAGGAGTTCCTTTCCCATGTTTTTGAACCCTTTGTGCGGAGCGATAATACGGCACAGATCGAGGGGACAGGTCTTGGCTTAAGTATCACCAAGGGACTTGTGGACCTGATGGGCGGAAGTATCTCTGTAAAAAGTGAGCCGGGCAAAGGAAGCTGCTTCGTGGTAGAACTGGAATATAAACAGGCGCAGGAGCATTATGTACATCCAAATGAAACCTATACGTCTGCCATGGATGTACAAAATGATGCTTTATTATATGGCAGGAACGTTCTTGTTGCAGAGGACAATAATATTAACGCCGAAATCACCTGTGGATTCCTTGATCTTTTCGGAGTCGGACATGTAGTGAAAGGGAACGGTATGCAGGCTGTGGAGGCGTTTGCCCAGTCTGAGCCGGGAACGTATGACGCGATCCTGATGGATATCCAGATGCCTCAGATGAATGGCTATGAGGCCACCCGCAAGATCAGACAGATGGAGCGTCCCGACGCAAAGCAGGTTCCGATTATTGCCATGACGGCAAATGCGTTCGCTGAGGATGTACAGTCGTGTCTGGATGCGGGTATGACCGCGCATATATCAAAGCCTATAGATGTAAATAATTTAAGAATCACCTTGTGTCGTCTGCTGGGTTCAAGACAGTAATTCCCGTGCCATGTCCGCGGTAAAGGTGACGGAGGTAACGTGGTTTACCTCAATCTGATACAGTGCATTGGCTGCGAAGTGCTCAGCGGCCTGCTCCAGATCACGGATCCCTGTGGTGTCCGCATATTTTTCAATCACGGTATCCAGGGCCTGGGAGGAAACAATACATTCATCCGGGGTTAGGCCCATTCGTTTTAAAACCTTCGGCAGCGCAAATTTGGAGAAGATGATCTTTTTCTCCTCCGGCGTATAGTCGGGAATCTCGATCACAGCAAAGCGTGACATCAAAGGCGCGCTGATCTGCCGCTTGTCGTTGGCTGTGGCAATGGGGTATACGCCTACCGTGGGTACCATACATTCTATATAATTATCTGTAAATCCAAGGTTGTCTAGTAAGGTCAGCAGCACATCCGCAGGATTGCCGTTGCCCTTTCCTGAGGCAGCCTTATCTAATTCATTGATGATAAACACGAGATTGGATTCTCCTGCCATGGAGAAGGCTTCCATTATGATTCCGGGTTTTGCGTTTGCGTAAATTCTGGAGCTGCCTGTGAGCTGCTCGGGATCATTGATGGAGCTCATATCCAGGGTGGTCCAGGGGAGCTTCAGGATACGGGCCACCGCGTAGGCAATCTGTGATTTTCCGGTTCCGGCCGGGCCTACCAATAAGAGACCGTATGCCGGAAGAGTGTGGGTGCGGTTGATCTGGATGATCGTTTCAATGATACGCTGCTTCACCCGTTCCATTCCGTACAGCTCTTCGTCTAATATTCTCCGGGCTTCTTCCGGATCAATTGACTCAAAGTAATTATTTTTCCACTGAATGTTCATCATAATAGAGAGCGCGCGCTGTGCATGACGCCTCTCCTCAGGAGTCACCTCGTGGGACTTGGCTACCGCAAGATTTCTGCGCGCCCAGAGCCGGATATTGTCCGGGAGGGTTTTGCCAGCGCAGGTCATGAAGTCTGTAATGCTCTGCAGGCTGGTGAGCTTCATACTGTCGCCTACTTCCTCGGCATCCTCATCCTCCGGCTCCTCGGCGGGCGCGTTGCTTGCGAGGAGTCTTTCAATCATATACTGCAAGAAACCGTCCTCTGCAGAAAGCTTCGTCCCTCCGCCAAAGGCAATCTCGCGGATTTTGTATACTGCATAGCCCTCATCCAGATTCTTCCCGGAGAGGCGCACGTTAATCCGGCTTTCTCCGAGCCATTTGAGGAGGCTCACAAACCTTGCGTCAATCTGCAGAATATCGGCGCTCACGGTTCCGCCCTTCTCGTCAAACTCAAATGCTGTCCGTATGCCGGGGTTCGTGAAAACACCGCAGGAATGATGCTTCCACTCCCGCGCATGATTATCCAGGACCATGATCGGCTTCTCAGGCGTGGCGGTACCTTCGTTGGATGCAAAGGTGGTGTAGGTGCATACTGCTTGGGCTTTCTTGTCTGATGATGTATTAGTAAAATCAAAAACTGGCATGATACTTTCTCCTTAGTAATGTGATTTTGATGCAATGCTGTACTGGCAGCTCTTATCTCATATATTTCCAATTATATAAGTTTTTTGTCAGGATGGAAACCTTTCATTGAAAAAAATTCTTAAAGTTTCCCGATGCTTCCGGAAAGGAAGGGTTCTGTAGTATTTCAATTACTGCACTCCCGGTACTTTCCGGGAGTCATTCCGAAGGTCTGCTTAAACACTCGGCATGGCGCTGTAGGAGCTGCCTGTGAGCTCCCGGATATGGCGGGAACAGTAGGACGCGAGAAGGACGGCAGTCTTTTCAATTGTTGAGCATAAGGGAATCAACGGTTGCATCTAATTTTGCTATAAGTATTTTTAGCTCATCTAAAGGCATAGAGTAATCGCAGCATATCCAATGCCTGATTATCGCGATAATGCCATGAATACGGTAGTGCGCAAAATACTCCAGCTCAGTAGTTATTTCTGTCAAATTATTTTCTTCGGACCATACTTTTTTGCACGCGGTAATAAGGTAATCCAATAATTTCTGTAAGAGAGGAGAGGAAAAATTCTCTGAATTCGAAAACAATATTTTTGCGATGATCGGGTTATCCTGTACATAGTCTAACAATGCGTTGTAAAAAGATTGGTAGGAGCTCAAAGACGGGTCCTCGAAAATGTGAGTCAGATTTTCAAATATGTCATTTTCAAAATCCCGGTATAAATCCAATACATCCTCGTAATGTGTGTAGAAGGTGGCACGATGGATATCTGCAAGGTCTGTTAGTTCTTTGACAGTAATATTCTTTAATGGCTTTTGGTTTAATAAAGCCGCAAATGCTTTTTTGAGTGCTCTCTGTGTTTTTACCGAGCGGCGGTCTGTTTTTCTGTCCATGTAAATCCCCCAGTTCTTAAATTTTAATTAAAAAGCGACATTGTTCAATATATCTGTTGTCTTGACGACACATTCCGAGCGATTGCAGATGGTATATTCCTATAAATCCATTATACTTAAAATATGTGTATTAGGCAACAACTGTCGTTTATTCAACTGAATATAACTGGGAAGGAAAGCATATGCAGATTAAGACTTTAAAAAAGAAAGATTATAAGAAAGCAATTCAGTATGCAATAAAAGGCATGCATTTCAATTGGTATATGAGCAGTGAGCTCCTTTTGAAATTGTATGGACGATATTTTCTGTACATGGAGCTCAATCGTGCCACACAGATTATTGCGGCTTATGACGGGGATGAGCTTGCGGGAGTTCTTTTGGCTGAAATATATGGGGAATCTCCTTGTTGTAAGTCTTTAGGAAAACAAATTTATGTTGCCGTTTTTGAATGGCTGCAGAGAGTGTTTGTGAAGGACGGGATAAATTCCTATGATACAGCAAATAAGGATATGCTCAAAGAGTGCAGGAGAGAGCATATCCTGGACGGTGAATTGATTTTCCTTGCAGCAGACCCTGATAACAGTAGAAAAGGAACCGGAAGCATGCTACTGGCCGAATTAGAAAAACGGGAAAGGGGAAAATCCATTTTCTTATATACAGATAATGCGTGTACCTATCAATTTTATGAACACCGTGGTTTTATAAGGTTTGCCGAGAGAAACATTGAGCTGAAGCTCGAAAAAATTGTTCCTTTGTCCTGCTACTTATATTTCAGACGGCTATGACGAAAAAATGTTCGCTTGAAGGAATTTACAGTGGTTGGTACAGCAGGCATTTCTTTACTTAGTGTACGTATCTATAACCTCCTGTAATACGCGGATAAATTTTTCGGCTGGTTTGGAAAATACCTGATATTTCTTCCATATGATATGCAATTCATCTTCAAGCCCGGGAGTCAGCGGCCGGAAGCAGAGATTGCTGTCCCCCGTTGTATTGATGATTTTATCAAAG
The DNA here is from genome assembly GCA_000702025.1 of Blautia schinkii DSM 10518. Taxonomy (GTDB): domain Bacteria; phylum Bacillota; class Clostridia; order Lachnospirales; family Lachnospiraceae; genus Blautia_A; species Blautia_A schinkii. Next base: position 114,184 of record JNKJ01000011.1, on the reverse strand, counting down.
CTGACCGCATAACCTAAGCCCTCCTCCACCAGCAGGGAGGCGTTGAAGATCAGGTTAAAGGTGGCAACGATATTCAGCTCAGAAGACTGCCGTCCAAACCACTGAAGCACCCGTCCGCCTCTGTCTTCCTGCTGGGAGAGGATTAAGGGCTTGTCCCACAGATCTTCTGGGGAAATGTAGTCTTTTTTCGCAAGAGGAGAATCTTTGCGCATCAATACTCCCCAAACATCCTTTACTGGTACTTTCTGTGCATTATATTTTGTCAGATCCACCGGCCCGAATACAATGCCGAAATCAAGCAGGCCTTTGTCCAGGCGCTCTTTCACAAATACGCTGTTTCCGCTTGAAAGATGAATCTGGATTCCGGGATGGGCATTTCGGATTTTTTTCGCCGCCTTTGCTATGAGCCGCATAGTGTCGGTTTCTCCGGCTCCGATATAAATATCTCCTACAATAAGGTCATCCGAGAGGGTGATCTCATTTTCTGTCTTTTTAACCAATTCCAGAATCTCTTCCGCGCGTTTCCGCAAAATCATTCCTTCCTCAGTTAGTGTTACCTTTCGTGAGCCTTTCGTACCGCGGATGAGCAATTGTTTCCCCAGCTCTGTTTCCAGGTTTTTAATCTGGGTGGAAAGTGTGGGCTGGGAAAGATGCAGCGATTCTGCCGCATGGACAATGCTCTGTTCTCTTGCAATCGCAAGAAAATACTGGAGAACGCGTAATTCCATATAAGATACCTCCTGGATAATAGTGTGTGGGTACTCGTACCGGTCTGCCGATATCCTTTCCCTTTCAAAGTTAAAACATTGAGTGTGTTTAAATTCATTGTAGCACAAAGAATTCATAGGTTTCAACTATACAATACGATTTAATATAAGTATTTGTTATTTATCAACCAGGGAATTATACTGACTAATATGACAGGGGGTGTGTACAAAATGGTGAATTTCGAATCCAGAGAGGCGGTTATTCAAAATTTAAAGGATGCAGGGTGCTGTGAGGATATGATTAAGGATTTTCTTTTATACTTTGATAAAAATCAAAAAGAAAAACAATTGGAATTATTAGAGACGCATCGAAAACAGCTTTTAAATATTGTGCATATGGAAGAGAAGAGGATTTGCTGTCTGGATTATCTGGTTTATCAAATCAAAAAGTAACGGAAGAGGTATTGAGGAGAGGAGAAAGGTACAGATGAGAATAGCAGTGGTTGACGATTCTTTCGATGACAGACAGCGCATTGTGAAATATTTGGAGCAGTTTCAGAATGAGCATAATCTTCCCTTTGAGATAAAGGTCTTTCATGCAAGCTTTGATTTCCTGGAGGAGTATCATGGGGATTACGACGTCATTTTTCTGGATATCGAAATGCCGGGCAGCAGCGGTCTGGATGTGGCCCGGGAGATACGGGGAAAAGACCAGTCTGTTGGCATCATATTTATTACAGGGCTTGCGCAGTATGCCATTGAGGGCTATGAGGTACAGGCAATCGACTTCATGGTAAAGCCGGTAGGGTACTACAATTTCTCCATGAAGCTTGAAAAAGCATTCCGTTTTATAGAGACCCACAGAGAACAGGATATTTTAATCAGTAATAAAGACGGTGTGTTTCGGATTGGTGTTTCCGACATCCTATACATAGAAAAAGACCGGGATTACGTTCTGTTTCATACCAGACAGGAGGATTACCAGACAAGAGGAAGCATCAAGGAGATAAAAAGTAAGCTGGGTTCACTTGCGTTCTCTGAGTGCACCGCAGGCTGTCTTGTGAATTTGAATTATGTCAGACGTGTGGGAAAGGACAGCATCCGGCTGACCACTGACCGGGAGCTGCCGCTTTCCAGGCGGTTAAAGAAGGCCTTCACAGAGGATTATATTAATTTTATGGGAGGTATGTAAGATGCTCTATGAATTTTTGGCAAGCAATTACGTTCAGTTTACTTTTCAGCTTCTCATTTCGGAAACTGTATTTTTGATCCATGTACAAAGAAAGAAATATTTCGTGCCGAGACTTATGGCCTTTTTATTTATAGAAATCCTGCTGGGGTATCTCTGGGAATCATTTCTCACATCTGAGATGTCCGGTTCCATGCTTTCGTATATCCTTTTATATGTCGGATATGCAATCTTAACAATATTGCCAATTTTAGGAAGCTTTGAGCTGGAACTTCCTGAACTTATTTTTATCTTGGGCGGTGGTTATGCCGTAGAGCATATGACTTTTGTGCTCAGCAGGATTCTCCTCTATCTGGCACACCGTGAATATAAGCTATACGGGAGCCTGCCCCACCTTTTACTCACGAGATATGCAATTTATGTACTGGGGGCGGTAATCGTCTATTTCCTAATTATTCGTACAAGAAAAAGAGGAAACGAGCTTCAGGACAGCGATTTCAGAATTGCCGTGCTTGCATTGGTGGTCATGATGTTTGCTATTGGCTTCAGCGTCTATTGGTCCTATCCGCAGGAATACCAGGGAACCAGGATCGGCGAGATCATCTGTCCGGCATACAGCTTTTTATGCAGTGTGCTTGTACTTTTTATGGAATATTATGTGCTGCGGGAAAACAGCATGAAGCGCGAGCAGGAGATGATTGAGCAGCTTCTCCAGCTTTCGAATATTCAGCAGAAAAGCTCTAAGGAGGCGATTGATATCATCAATATGAAATGTCACGACCTGAAGCATCAGATAAAGGCGCTGGCAAAAATAGCTGACGACAAATCAAGGGACGAGTATCTGCAGGAAATCGGGGCGGCCGTTTCCATCTATGACGCCACTTACCATACAGGATGTAGTGTCCTTGACTACGTGCTTCGGGAAAAGACCTTGATTTTCAATGAACGGAAAATAGAATTCAGCTGCATGGTGGAGGGGCGGATGATTTCCTATATGACCCCGGCAGATATATATGCGCTTATGGGAAATGCGCTGGACAATGCGCTGGAGCGGGTGTTGAAGGAAAAGGAGGGAGAGCGGGTGATCAGCCTCCAGATCAAGCATCATCATGATATGGTGCTGATTCATCTGGAAAATAGGTGCAGCGTCGCTCTGCAATTCGAGGACGGTGTTCCGGTAACAGATAAGAAGGATAAAACGAAACATGGCTTCGGAGTAAAAAGCATGGTTTATATCGTAAAAAAATATGACGGGGATTTACTAATGTCTCTAAAACACGGCAAATTCAATCTGGATATCCTGCTCCCCTTATATCAGGAGGAAGACTGATATAGCTGCTTAAGCCCTTACCGATTATCGTAAAAAAATGACCGATTATCGTGTTTTCCTTTTTTTACCGTTATTTTGTATAAGATATAAGCATCTTTGCAAACAAAGAAATAAGGTATGGAAAAGGGAGGAAGTTAAAATGTTACAGTTTCTAATTGACCGTCTGACACCAGTTTTTGAAAATATGGGTGTCAGTCCCACAGATGTACAGCAGTATGTGAATTCCTTAGGAGGTTACCTATACGCGATTTTAGGAACACTGATTGCTGCTGTTTTTGTTATGATTGCCGCTCATTGGCTGGTGAAAAAAGGAACCCGGCATGTGGTGCGGTGGGGTGCAGGTATCGCCTGGGTACTGATCGTTACTGTACTGGTGAATGTCATCTGCTTTGGTCCAATGTATAACAATCTGGCGCCCATTCTAAACGGCAGGGCTTCTGTTTCCGAAGCGTCAGTGAAGGCTTCAGAAGAAATTATCAAGGAAACCGGAGAAGAGGGGATGGTAATGGTGAAAAATGACGGAACCCTGCCTCTTGCCGAAAACTCTAATCTCAATGTGTTCGGATGGGCTTCCACCAATCCAATCTATGGCGGGACAGGCTCCGGCTCCGCGGACAATACCGGAAATGTAGATATCCTTACATCACTTACTGACGCAGGGTTCCACGTGAATGAGAGCCTTGTGGATATGTACCGGGACTACAGCCCGACCAGAAATCTGGGCGGCAATGTGGTCAGCGTAACCTATACAGACTGGTCGCTGCCGGAGCCTACTGTGGATCACTACACAGATGAACTGATGAACAAGGCAAAGGATTTTTCCGATACAGCCATGATCGTAATCTCGAGATCCGGCGGCGAGGGTCAGGACGTACCTCTTGATATGAAGGCGGTGATTGACGGAAACTGGGACCCGAGAGACGAGGTAGCGGACGGAAACGAACAGTATAACTATTTCGCCTGCGGCTATACCAACAACGGAGATTATGACGATTTCGACACAGGGGAGAGCTATCTTGAGCTTTCCAATACAGAAGAAGCTATGATTGAAAAAGTAACCTTCGAGTTCGAACATGTGGTGGTAGTCATTAACGCCAACAATCCCATGGAGCTTGGATGGGTGGAGGAATATGATAATATCGGCTCCGTAATCCTCGCGCCGGGAACCGGAAAAACCGGAATGGCGGCTCTGGGAGAAATCTTAAACGGTTCCGTGAATCCCTCGGGGAGAACCGTGGATACCTATGTATATGATTTAACGACAACGCCGTCCTATCACAATTACGGAAGCTTTCTCTATAACAATGTGGATGACTTAAAGGAAGCGTTTACCAAGGCGGATGAAGCCTACCAAGGAGTGCTGTCCTTTGTAAACTATGCAGAGGGTATCTACGTGGGTTACAAATTCTATGAGACTGCAGCCCAGGAGGGACTGCTGCCATATGAGGAGCATGTGCAGTACCCCTTTGGCTACGGTCTCAGCTACACCACCTTTACACAGGAGATGAAGAATTTCTCAGACAACGGCAATACCGTGTACGTAGAGGTGGAGGTGACCAACACAGGAGAAACAGCGGGAAAAGAGGTCGTAGAGCTTTATTTCACACCACCCTATACCAACGGGGGGATTGAGAAGGCTTCTGTCAATCTGATCGACTTTGCGAAAACGGATTTATTGGATCCGGGTACTACACAGACGATTGCCTTCGAAATCTCCAAGGAGGACATGGCGGCTTATGATTCTACTGGTATCAAGACGGAAAACGGAGGTTATGTCCTGGAGTCAGGAGAATATCTGCTATCTGTCCGCTCGGATTCCCACACGGTTTTAGACGAAGAGTCCTTCCGGGTGGATACGGACATTAATTATGAAAAGGATGGACGTGCTTCAGATCAGACAATCGCAGTAAATCAGTTCCAGGATTATTCCGCAGGAAATGTGACCTATCTGTCCCGTGCAGATCACTTCGCGAATTATGAGGAGGCTACCGCTGCGCCCTCTGATGAAATGTATGTGATGGATGACGCCACAAGGGAGGCAGTCATAGAAAAGTCGGTGGCCTACTATGATTCTACGAAATACGACAAGGAAGAGGATGAGATGCCGGTGACAGAGGCGGACAACGGACTTACGTTGGCGGATTTCACAGGTGAAGAATATGATGATCCCTTGTGGGAGGATTTACTGGATCAGCTCTCAGTGGAGGATATGATTGATATGGTCAATCTGGGAGGCTTCCAGACCGTAGCCATTCCTTCCGTGGGAAAGGTAGGAACTTTGGATTCAGATGGTACCTCCGGCTTGAATGACTGGTATATCGGTGTATTTGGAACAGCTTATCCTACGGAATTGTTGATTGCGCAGGCCTGGAATAAAGATCTGGCCTACCGGATCGGTGAAGCAGAAGCGCAGGAATATGCAGACTGCCGAATTTTCGGAGCTTATGCCCCGGCTATGAACATCCATCGCTCTGCGTTTACCGGACGTAACTTTGAGTATTATTCAGAGGACGGTGTACTTTCTGGCCATATTGCTTCGAATACGGTGAACGGAATGACCACCAAGGGTGTTTATCCATACATTAAACATTTTGTGATGAACGATCAGGAGACGAACCGCTGCACCTTCCTTTTGACCTATTCAGATGAGCAGGTGATCCGGGAAACTTACTTAAAGCCTTTTGAGATATGTGTGAAAAATTATGACGGGAAATCACTGGCTGTCATGTCTTCCTTTAACTTTATCGGTGACAGGGCAGCAGGTGCCAATCCCAATCTGTTAAACCATGTGCTTCGTGATGAATGGGGCTTCAGAGGTATGGTATTGTCCGACTGGAACGGTTCTTACGGCTACCAGAACACAGACGACTTTGTCCGCAATGGAAATGATGCCATGCTTGGCTTCGGAACCCAGAAGTCAAACGAGATCACCAACACATCCCCGACCATGGTGCTGGCTATGCGTCAGGCAGCTAAAAATATCCTTTATACTGTGGCAAATAGCGGGAATTACACCATTCCTAATCCCAATGAAGGCAAAATGGCCAATATGACAAAGCTGTTTCTTGGTATAGATATTGCTGTTGTTGTGGTTTCTCTTGGTATTATGTCACTGGTCCTGATGCGGTATGGCAGGAAGAGAAAACATGTTGTGGTTGAAGTAGTTCCAAAGGCGGAAAAATAAAGGCCCACACAGCAAAAAAGTTAGGTTTATGTAAGCGGCATGCTATTCCTATAGATTAAAGTATTAGCAGACGAGGAGGAAAGGAAGAACAGAAATGAAGAAAAAATTATACGTAACTTTCATGATATCACTGTTCCTAAGCTGCGCTGCGGGATGCGGGAGAAATACCATGGCATCCGATAATGCAGATAATACAGTACAGGCAGATACAGTACAGCCGGAAGCAGCACAGGGAGGAAACATGCCGCAGAATCTAATTACACCGGATACGGAAATCACCGAGCTGGAGGAGGGGTTATCCATGGTCCGCTATGAAGGCAGCTACGGCTTTGACGAGTTCCTTGAGCAGGGAGGGGCTTCCTCTGACGGAGAAGTTGTCGAGTTTTTAAGAAGCCGGATCACCTCCAATATCCCACGGCTTATTTTCGGAGGAAATCCTTTCGGATGCAGCACCCTGTCCGTGGACAGTGCAGAGGGCGGAAGGCTGTTCGGAAGAAACTTTGACTGGAACACCTGTAACGCGCTGATCATCAGTTCCAGACCGGAGGAAGGATATGCTTCCGTATCTACCGTCAACATGGACTTTGTCCAGGCCGGAGGCTTAGATATATCAAAGCTTCCGGATTCAATCCAGGCAACCATCGGACTGTACGCGCCTCTGGACGGTATGAATGAGAAAGGACTTGCGGTATCCGTCAACATGATTGAAGATTCCGCAACCATAGAACAGGATACAGAAAAGCCCGATATTACCACCACCACAGCCATCCGTCTGCTGCTTGACAAGGCGGCAGATGTGGAGGAAGCTATCCGCCTCCTGGAGCAGTATGATCTGCACGCATCCATGGGAATGATGGTACATCTGGCGATTTCAGACGCAGAGGGGAACAGTGTTGTCGTGGAATATGTGGACCATGAGATGACAGTTACTGAAACGCCCATTGTCACAAATTTTTATCTGGCCGAGGGAGAGAAAAATGGAATCGGAACCGCCCAGTCTCATACAAGATATGACATTTTGAAAGAAACCCTGGAAAAGCAGGACACCATGACGGAATGGGACGTAAGAGATGCCCTGGACAGTGTGAGCAAGGATAATTTCGACGAGTTCGAGTCCACAGAGTGGAGCATTGTTATGAACCAGGAAACGAAGCAGCTGACGTATTATCACAGAGAAAATTACGGGCAGGGCTACGCCATTGCGGTCGAATAGGTAAGGAGGAGTACATGAACTATTTCAAAACGTTGACAGATTTATATCGTTTAAAGAAACAAACGAAGCTCAGTGCAAAGCAGATGCATGCCCTCCGGGAGAAGAAACTGCGGCAGATGCTGCGTCATGCCTGGGAAAACTCCGCCTATTACAGAAAGACTTTTGAAGCGGCGGGGATTAAAGAGGAGGAGCTGGACGAATTGCCCCTTTCCTGTTTCCCGACCATAGATAAAAAGGAATTTCTGGAGCATTTTGACGAACTGGTGGTTCCAAAGGACCTGTGCCAAAAAGAGCTTCGCGAATTTGATGCTTCGGAATCTGCGGACCGCAAGCCATATAAAGGGAAGTATCATGTGGTGCATTCCTCAGGCAGCACCGGAAAGCCCGGCTATTTTGTTTACGACGAGGAGGCATGGAACCATATGCTTCTGGGTATGGTGAGGGCGGCGCTCTGGGATATGTCCATGCTCCAGATTCTCTCTCTGCTTGCGAAACGGCCGAGAATCGTCTATATTGCCGCCACGGACGGCCGTTACGGAGGCGCGATGGCGGTAGGAGACGGCATTGACGGAGTGGGCGCGAAACAGTTGTATCTGGATATTAAGACACCTCTTGAGGAGTGGGTGCGCTGGATTGAAGAATTTAAGCCAAATATCATCATTGGCTATCCTTCTGCCGTAAAAATCCTGGCAGAGCTTGTGGAACAGGGCAATGTGGAAGTAAATGCGGTACGGCTGATCTCCTGCGGAGAGCCGTTGGGAAAAAGTCTCAGAAGCTATCTGGAAAAAACTTTCCGCACAGTGGTGATCAATTTTTACGGGGCAAGTGAATCGCTCACCATGGGTGTGGAGACAAATCCAAAGGAAGGTATGCTCCTTTTCGACGATATGAATTTCATTGAAATGGAGGGCGGAGTAATGTATCTGACTTGTCTGTATAATTTCGCCCAGCCGCTGATCCGCTACCGTATCTCCGACAGGCTGGTGCTGAAGGCTGCAAAGGAGGGCGGCAGATATCCCTTTACAAGAGCCGTGGGGCTTCTGGGCAGGAATGAGGATATCCTGTGGTTTAAAAATGAGGAAGGGGATGAGGAGTTTTTGCATCCCCTTGCCCTGGAAGGCTTTTGTATGGAGGGACTTCTGGATTATCAGTTCCGGCAGATTGGAAGGGATGGTTTTGAGATGTACGCGGAAATCTCCGAGACTGCGGATAAGACTTATATCCAGGCAGAAATGATGAATCAGATGGAAAAAATCCTCAAAGAGAAAAAATTAGGTTATGTAAAATTTTACGTGGTTTTTGTAGATGAGATTCTTCCGGACCCGGAAACCGGGAAGAAACGGTTGATTCTTCAGAAGGGAGGGATGGTGCGGGATGAAGAAAGTGCTATTGCAGGGTAGGAAAATGATGAAGGTGTTCTCTCAGGACCCGTCCCGGACGAAAGTGCTGAATGAGGTAAACGTGGATATTTATGAAAATGACTTTACCATCATCATGGGTTCCTCAGGGGCCGGAAAATCAACACTTCTCTATACACTGAGCGGAATGGATGCTCTTACAGAAGGAACCGTGGCATACAAGGGAGAAGAGATCAGCCGCTTTTCAGAAAAGCAGATGGCGAAGATACGGGCAGAGCAATTCGGCTTTGTTTTCCAGCAGGCACATCTGGTCAGCAACCTGACAGTTTTTGAAAATGTGACGGTTGCAGGTTATGTGAGCAAAAGGGGGAGCAGCGGGGAAGTACAGGAGCAGGCAAGGCTGCTTCTTTCCCAGATGGGAATCGAAAAAGCGGAGGACCGTCTGCCGCACCAGATTTCAGGCGGCGAGGCGCAGCGTGCGGCTATCGCGAGGGCAATGATTGGAAGCCCCGGCCTGCTCTTCGCCGACGAGCCCACAGGAGCGCTGAACAGGGCCCACACAGAGGAGGTCTTAAGCCTGCTCACATCTCTCAATAAATCGGGACAGAGCATTCTGATGGCGACGCATGACCTTCGGGCTGCGGCCAGGGGAAACAGGATTTTGTATCTGGAGGATGGGAAAATCCTGGAGGAACTGATGCTTCCCCGCTATGAGCCGGCGTATGAGCGGGTACGTGAAAACAAGCTCAGAGACTGGTTGGCAGAATTACAGTGGTGAGGAGGCAGATATGGAAAACAAGATCATTTGCAGAGCCGGGATCAAAAGGCATATAGGAAGTCTCCTGGGAATCGCAGTCCTTTTGTTTCTGGCAGCGGTTTCCCTGGCCACAGTGCTTACCGTATACGTAAGAGGCGGGAGCCATCTCGCACAGGAAATACGGCGGGCCGGGTACGGGAATCTAACAGCCTGGGTATCTGAGGTTCCGGATATGGAATTTCTCACAGACAGTATCCAGTCCCAGGACGGGATTGAAAAGGCAGAAGTACAGAAGTTGATTTTTACGGAATATGAGGCGAACGGAGTGGAGTCGGACAGTGAAGGACAGCTGATCGCCTGGACGGGCGGGGAGGATACGTATCGTTTCTTTCGGGAGGATTTATCCGGTTATCGGGAGGCACCGGAGGAAATCCTTCCGGGAACGGTATATGTGTCTCCCTCCATGGTTTCCATTATGAAGCTTGAGCCCGGGGATCGTATTACCTTTCCTGTGGCCCGGAACGGGGTGAAAACCACCCTGACTGTGGCCGGATATTATGAAGATCCTTTTATGGGGAGTTCCATGATTGGTATGAAGGGGTTCCTGATATGTGAGGAAGATTACGAGACAATTGTTCAGACTGCGGAAGAGGCCGGAATGGATGGGCTGGCCAGAAACGGTGCCATGATTCATATCTTTACGGAGGGTGGTAGACCGGGCGAACCCAGCGTATCTGAAATCAGCCAGCTTTTGAATGAGAATACTCCGATATCTCAATATACAGAGTTTATACACAGTGAAGAAGCAATCAGGAGCTTTATGAGTATTCTTCAAAATGCCTTCTGCGGGCTCTTGGCAGCCTTTGCGCTGATTCTTCTGACAGCAGTCGTGGTTATCCTGGGTCACAGCATATCTGGCGTGATTGAGCAGGAGTATAAGAATCTGGGGATTTTAAAGACAATCGGGCTTACAGGCAGCCGCCTGATCCGGCTGCAGCTTGTACAATATGGTTTGAGTATGGCAGCAGGGATTCTGACCGGACTTGCGGCGGTATTTCCCGCGGCAAAAGCGGTGGGAAGCATGACGCTGACCACAACGGGAGTTCTTCTCCCGGCTGGTCTGCCTGTACTTCCGTGTGCGGCAGCTTTTGGGATAATCTTACTTGTGCTGCTGGGATTTACGGCTTTGAAATTGAGAAAGATTCTCCTGGTAACGCCGATGAAAGCCATATGCGGTGATATGGCAGAAATGAAGTGGTCACCGGGCAGAGGTTCGGTCATAAAGGGAGAAAGACTTCCGTTTCAGTTGGCTCTGCGCCAGCTCAGAACAGGAAAAAAACGGTATATAAGCGCCTGTCTGATTGCGGTGCTGCTGGTATTCTTTGCTTCTCTGGCCGGCAGGATGAACACATGGCTGGGACCTGAGGGAAAGGGAATGATGGATGCTTTTAATCCGGCGGATTTGGACATTGGGGTGCAGGCCATGGGAGAGCTTGATCCGGAAGAGATGGAGAATCTGGTACGTTCCTATACGGATATTACGGACAGCTATCTCCTTGCAATGCCGAGTGTAGCGGTGAACGGAAGCAATTATACGGCAAATGTGATCACAGAGCCGGAACGCTTTCATATCAGCCGGGGAAGGACCAGCCGGGAGCGGGATGAGGTTGTGCTCACGGAGACTGCCGCTTCTGATCTGGGGGTATCCATAGGAGACAGCGTGACCATCCGGGGTGATATGGGAAGCGGAGAATTTACGGTTTCCGGGATTTATCATTGTGCCAATGATATGGGAGCGAATATCGGAATGAACCGGGAGGGGTATCTTGCCATTGGCCGGGATGATTCTAAGATATGGTGCCATCATTATTTTCTTGAGGATATTTCGGTAAAGGAAGAGATTACAGAGGGCCTGGAGGCCGCTTATGGCGGAGATATGCATGTACACGAAAATTCATGGCCGGGGCTTTTCGGAATCATCTCGGCAATGCAGGAGATTTTAAAGCTGATGTATGGGATGATCGCGGTATTTGTATTCATTGTCACAATTATGACCGGGAGTAAACTTCTTGCAGCGGAACAGAAGGATATGGGTATTTATAAATCTATCGGATGCCCCACCGGAATGCTGCGGCTGACATTTGCCCTGAGGTTTGGGATTGCGGCGTTTATAGGAGCGGTAGTGGGGACGGTTCTGGCGGCTTTGCTTACAGATCCATTCGTGTCTGTTGTGATGCGGTATGCGGGGATTAGCAATTTCGCGTCCCGTCCCGAGCTTTCTAATGTGCTTCTGCCCGGCTTGACGGTGGTTGTCCTGTTTTTCGGATTTTCCTATCTGGCAGCAGGCAGGATTAGAAAAACAGATATAACAATATTAACAGCGGATTAAATTCAACAGCGCGGAATGCGCAGAAAGGACATATTATGAAAAATAAGGCAGTGAAGAAGATAACAGGAATGACTGCGGCAATTTTGATGTCGGCAGTACTCCTGGCGGGATGCGGTCAGGATAAGGAAGTCGCAAACACGGAGAGCAGCAGCCAGAGTACATCTAACGTGGCGGCTGTAGAAGAGCTGGAAGCCGATGATGATACAGCGGTGGAAGCTGGTGCAGATGTGGATACGGATGCTAATGCAGATGCCAATGCAGATGCAGATATGGCGGCTGTCACTGAGTCAGAAGCAGCCACAGGCGCAGTTGATGAAGCTTCCGCAGAGACGGAAGTTGGAACAGGGGCGGATGCAGCGTCTTTGGCAGAGCCGGAAACCGAAGACGCACAGACTTCTTCTGAGGGAGAACAGCTCGAGGTACGCTTTGGTGACGAAGGGGAACCTTTCATGATGTCACTTGGGGATAATGAAACTGCGGCTGCTATCGCCCGCTATGTCGGTACCACGGATTGGAGGCTTCCGATTTATGAGAATGATGCGGATGCAGATTATAATGTAATGCAGTATTATGATGTTTCCAGCAGATATGACATTCCCTCCAATCCGGAAACGATTACCTCAGAAAAAGCAGGTGAGGTATATTATTCAGACCCGAACCGCATTATACTTTTCTACCGTGACGCAGAGATTACCGGGGAATATACAAAAATAGGAACTTTTGACCCGACGGAGGAATTTGTCACAGCAGTAGAAGAGAACCCGGTGTTAGAAGGATGGGGAAATAAAATTGTACTGCTTACCCGTCCATAGATTAAAAATACTTCATATGTCGCGGGGAACAGCCGTAGTCATCAAGCTGTGGATATCAGGCGTAAAAGATGCACAAGGATACAGATTTGTAAAGTAAGATAAAAAAGATAGATGAAGCCCTACTGTCAGCAGGGGAGATAAAAGGAGATTGAAAAAATGAAAGAAATGAAAATTATCAGACAGGAATATTTAACAGGAGAGCGCCCGCTTTTCAAAGGAGAAAACTTGAAAATTTATGATACCATATTCACCGACGGAGAGTCACCGCTGAAGGAAAGCAATAACATTGAACTCTACGGCAGCATGTTTAAGTGGAAATATCCGCTGTGGTACGCAAAAAATATCCTTGCCGAGGACTGTACCTGGTTTGAGATGGGCCGTGCCGGAGTGTGGTATACCGACAATATCACAGTAAGGAATTCCGTTATCGAGGCTCCGAAGAATTTCCGCCGCTGTCATGGCGTTACTTTGCAAAACGTGCAGTTCCCCAACGCTGCGGAGACACTGTGGAGCTGTGACGGCGTGACCATGGAGCAGGTTACGGCAAAAGGCGATTACTTTGCCATGAACAGCAGCAATATGAAGCTTACAGATTTTCAGCTTGTAGGAAACTATTCCTTTGACGGTGTGAAAAATATGGAAATCCGAAATGCGAAAATGCTCTCCAAGGATGCCTTCTGGAACAGCGAAAATGTAACCGTGTATGATTCCTTTATATCCGGCGAGTATCTTGGCTGGAACGCGAAGAACCTGACACTGGTCAACTGTACCATAGAGAGCCTGCAGGGAATGTGCTATATTGATAATCTTGTGATGAAAAACTGCCGCTTGCTGAACACTACGCTGGCGTTCGAATATTCCACCGTGGATGTAGAAATCAACGGGAAGATCGACAGTGTGATGAATCCGTCAGGAGGAACGATTCAGGCTGATTATATTGATGAGCTGATCGTGGAAAAGGATAAGGTGAACCCGGCAAAAACAGTGATTGTTTGTAAGAAGAATAATCATAGGGATAAAATAGCAGTATAAGAACAAGTTCACCTGAACAGAACACGAAAGGAGGAACAGATGGGCAGTTTTTTGATAAAGGGAATCCTGATCGGCCTGCTCTTTGGTATGCCGGTGGGTGCGGTGGGGGCAATGACAGCACAGAGGACAATGAACTATGGGGTAAAAGCCGGACTACTCACAGGCTTAGGCTCCTCAGTGGCGGACTGCCTCTACGCCTGTATCGGAGCTTTTGGGCTGACGCTTATTTCCGACTTTCTGCTTGCGTACAAAAGCGTCATCAATTTGGTCGGAGGCTGTCTGATCCTGGCAATGAGTATGCGTATACTGGAAGCCAAATCCGGGCAGCTCCAAAATAAATCAGACACTGCCGGGGGGATTCGGATGTTCGCGTCCTCCTTCGCAGTGGGAATTACGAATCCGGCAGCCATTCTCTCCTTTTTGTTTGCATTTTCCTGGTTTGGCATCAATGGACAGACAGGATTCGCGCAAGGGATAGGATTGGTCCTCGGCGTGTTTATCGGGACGTATATCTGGTGGGGAGTGCTTTCCGGCGCCGTTACTTTACTGAAGAAAAAAGCCGGAAATACCCGGCTGCCTCTTATGAACCGGGTATTCGGCGTGATCCTGTTTCTGTTTGGGGCGGTGGTGCTGGTGAGGAATTTTGTTAATTAGTAATAGTAGTTATAAAATACCGATGAGTGTCGCTGCTATGTATTAAGATAAAATGTTGCTCTGATGAATGTCAGCAAAAATTCATACGAAAAATGCAAAAAAAATACAAAAGTTCATATGAAAAACGCAAAAAACATTGCGTGCCAATGAGTAGTATGTTAAAGTAACTATTTTCGAGAAACATACCTTGATGAACTATGGCGTGAAAGCCGGACTGCTGACGAGCCTGGGTTCCTGTGTGGCGGACTGTCTCTATGCCTGTATCGGAGCTTTTGAGCTGATGCTTATTTCCGACTTTCTGAAGGTTTGGCAGTATACTGGATGCACATAACGGTAATTTCGAATTTAAGAAAATGTATAAAAATGCACGGCTAAAAATCAGCTGTGCATTTTTTTGCCCATTCATTTAAGAAACAAGTGTATCTGTGTGGCAAAAAAAACAGTAATTGCCATAAAGATATAAAAATATTGAAATCAATCTGTGGATATGGTAATATATCTTTATGGCAAATAATAATAAAAATGCCAGAGAGATATGGAGGCGATTAGATGTGGTACGAAGAAGCATTGAAAGAGAATACAGATAAAAAAGTATTTAGCAGAAAAGAATTATTTTTTTTATTACAAACATACCATGAGTCTTTAACCTATAATTCATATAAATGGATATTGTCGGATTTGATTTCGAAAGAACTGATTTATAAAATCGGATATGACTCTTATTGCAGAAATGAAGACGGTTTAATATATAAACCTTTATATAGTGATAAAGCACAGCAATTGGAAAGCATGATAGAACAGGAATATCCATTGGTTGATTTTTGCATTTTTGAGTCTTTCTTATTAAACGAATTTCTAAACCATCAAATAGCACAGAACACATTTATAATTCAGGTAGAGAAGGAATTGAGTGCTTTTATTTTTGATTTTCTGGATGAAAACTTGGAAGGAAGAATTCTATATAAACCAAATAAGGAAATATATAATAGATACTGGTCGGAAGGGTGCATCATAATCGTAGATAAAGTTAGTGAGGCTCCATATGACAAAGAAGCGCCTCATTCAATCGTATTGGAGAAATTGCTTGTAGATATATTTGCAGAGCCAATGATAAGGTGTCTGTTTAGCACAAGTGAGTATCCACTGATTATTGAAACGGCAAAAGATAATTATCACATGGATTTAAAGAGAATGATGCGCTATGCAAGGCGAAGAAACGCAACAGAAAAAATCAAAAAATATATTGAAGAATAGAGGAGATGGAATGCTTATAAGAGAAAATTATAGCAAGGAACATATATTATCATTACAGAAAAATAGCGGAAACGATCCGACTTTGCTTGAAAGAGTTTTATATGCTTTTGGTTTACTGGAAGCAATTGCACGAGTAAATCTTCCGTTTATTTTTAAAGGGGGAACCTGCCTCATGCTTTTGCTGAAAAAACCAATGCGTCTGTCAACAGATATTGATATTGTGGTCGAACCAAATATAGATATTGATACCTATATCAAAGCAGCGGGAGAACTGTTTCCATTTATCAGAGCGGAAGAGCAGAAGCGAATAGGCAAAAACAGCATTGAAAAGCGGCATTTTAAGTTTGTATATCTTTCTCCAACATCAAAAAAGGAAGTTACAATTTTGCTTGACGTTTTGTTTGAAAAAAACCACTATACCTCTCTCGTAGAAAGAAAAATAAGCAATGAACTTCTTATGGTGGAGAAACCAGACATTACAGTAAAAATACCAAATGTAAATTGTATCCTGGGAGATAAACTGACCGCTTTTGCACCACATACTACTGGAATTCCATTTGGAGTATCGAAAGAGCTCCAAATAATGAAGCAAATGTTTGACTGTGTGACATTATTCCGGGAGATGGATGATTTTTGTGAAGTAAAGAGTACCTATGATAAGATTGTAAAATCTGAATTGGAATATAGAGGACTGAACATTTCAAAAGAAGAAGTATTAAAAGATACAATAGATGCCTGTGCCTGCATTATCGGAAGAGGGAGTATTTTATCAGAGGACTATCAGAATTATCAAAAAGGATTAAGCGGAATCAGAGGACATATTTATAAGACAAAGTATAATGGAGAGTATGCAGCTATATATGCTTGTGAAGTGATGTATTTGGCAGCTAGTGTACTGACGAATCGGAATGACTGTCCATATATAACGCAACCAGAAATATACAATGATGTGAAATTGGCTTTAAAGGAATATCAAAAACTTTCATACATAAAGAAGGTAAAATTGGAAGCTTATGGATATATTGTAGAGGCAGTAAAAATGCTCAAAAAATAGGAACGTGATTTTAAATGAGATACTACATAGCAGATTTTCTTTTTTTTCATGCGGCTATGAATGACCGTATGGATTACCGCAAGTTTCATAATGTGGAAGAAATGAATGAATGCATGATTTCAAAAGGGGGAACTATTAGATATGCAAGGAACTGTTAGGCTGGAAACAGAAAGGCTGGTATTACGGCGGCATATACTTGAGGATGCGCATATATTATATCTGTGTTTTGGAAGAGATGAAAAAATGTATGAGTATTCCGGCTGGAATCCGTATGCTACAGAAGAAATGGCACTGGAAACAGTGCAGCATTTTTTAGAGAGTTACAGTGATA
The DNA here is from genome assembly GCA_000702025.1 of Blautia schinkii DSM 10518. Taxonomy (GTDB): domain Bacteria; phylum Bacillota; class Clostridia; order Lachnospirales; family Lachnospiraceae; genus Blautia_A; species Blautia_A schinkii. The sequence continues at coordinate 96,920 of JNKJ01000011.1, read as the reverse complement.
CACATTTTTATGGTTGGGCGATTGAATACGAAGGTCAGTTGGTAGGAACGATCGGAGCTTATGACTATGATCCCAAAAGCAGCAGCATTGAGATTGGAATAAGCATCGCGCGTAATAGCTGGGGAAAAGGATTTGCAAGCGAGGCCATGCAGCGTGTTCTTGTTTATTTGACAGAAGATGAAGGAATAACTACTGTCACGGCCTGGTGTGCCGAAAACAATATTGGCTCAAGGCGGGCAATGGAGAAAGCAGGTATGCTCCAGACAAGCATTGAAAACAATGCACTGATGATAAATGACAAAGTATTTGGAAAGTTAAATTTCGAATATCATGCTAATTTGGCATCCTAAAGTGCCTCATAAAGCGCCCTCCCGGATAATAACAATTAATTATCCGGGAGGGTGATTTTTTTGATCTCTTCTACAAAACGATACACATCCCCCCGTGCATCGAGGCTGTACAGCAGGCCATAAGGAATGCTGTACTCCCAGTCTACGGGGATAGATACCAGCCCTGGGTGTACTTCCTGCCAGCATTCCAGCGTGAGCAGGACCTTGTCACTTTCTGCACAGCGGTTAAATACGGACATGTCGTAAAACTGCGGAGTATCCTCGATCTGAATCTTGGGATGATGCCTTAACAGGTCATTGCGGAGCGTATCATTGATACTGGAATCCCCGGGTTTCACCATCATCAAGGTTTCCCCGTTCAAATCTTCTATAGAAATGGACGAATACTCTGCCAGCCGGTGCTCACGGGAGACGGCGACCATTTTCTTATATCTTCCGAGGGGTAGAAAATTGCATAGATTTAGCCATGCCTTAGAATCACATACACCGATGAGAAAATCAAATTTTATGCCTAATTGTCCAATCTCGTTTAAAATCCCTTCGTGATCATCTTCAAATGGAACCAGATGTAGCTTATATTCGGGGAATTCCCTGCTCGCCAGATACCACAGGTCCATGAAAGGTTTCGCTGGATTTAAGAGCGAGGTGCCTACACAAAACGTCGTGTCAGATAAATGCATGGCGGCCCTGGCACTTGCGACAGACTTCTGTGAGTAGTCCATGATAAATTTTGCATCCCGGTAAATGACAGAACCTGCGGCGGTGAGTCCGATGCCGGAGGGAGTGCGCTCCATTAAAACCAGATCAAGTTCTTTTTCCAGCGCATTCATCTGCTTCATAACAGCAGTGGGAGAAATATACAGACGTTCGGCAGCTTTTGTAAAGCTTCCGCAGTCAGCGACTGCTATGAAAGTATCAAGCATACGGTTATACATAAACACCTCCTAAAAGCAAAAGCATAAACAAACAATATAAATAAAAAGCATAAACAAAAAGTTTATACAATAATAACATAACGGAGATTCCAGGTCAAGCAGGCAGCAGTTATAATAAGAAAGACAGCAGATATAATAGGAAAGACCATAATAATAGGAAAAACGGAAGGATATTGTGGGAAAAATCAAGAGAAAAAAGGAGTGATTCTATGGGAAAGCTGATCGCTTATTTTTCACGTAAGGACGAAAATTATGTGAATGGAATGCTTAAAAATTTAGATGTGGGAAACACAGAGGTGGCTGCAGGTATGATTCGGAAGTTGACAGGTGCTGCGCTGTTTAAAATAGAGCCGCGCCAGCCCTACTCTAAATCATATAATGAATGTATCGCCCAGGCCCAGGCTGACCAGGAGCGGGATGCACGCCCGGAGCTTAAAAGCTATCCCGAAAGCCTTAATGACTTTCAGACGATATATCTTTGCTACCCGAACTACTGGGGGACCATGCCCATGGCGGTATTTACCTTTCTGGAGCATTTTGATATGACGGGCAAGATCATCAAGCCATTATGTACCCATGAGGGAAGCGGGCTGGGGAACAGCATAAGCGATATCAGACGCCTCTGTCCCGGCGCTAAAGTAGAGGATGGACTGGCCCTACGTGGAGGATGCGTCTATAAATCAGAAGAAAAGATAAAAGAATGGGTGTAATCTTACCAAGATTCAGAAAGTGAGCATGTGACAGAAAAACAGTACAGAGCTTTATAATGTCGATGAATGCAGAGAAGAAAGGAAGTTAAAATAATGGCGTATTTAGGAGAAGATATAAAGAAATTAGGTTTTGGCCTTATGCGGCTGCCTCAGAAAGAGGATGGAATTGATATCGAGCAGACAAAACAGATGGTGGATATGTTCATGGAAGCCGGATTTACTTATTTTGATACGGCATGGGCATATGCCGGCAGCGAGGACGCCATTCGCCAGGCGCTGGTGGAACGTTATCCAAGGGAGAAGTATCAGCTGGCCACAAAGAACGCAGCGTGGATCAACTGCAAGACCAGAGAGGACGCCGTTGCACAGTTTGATGCATCGTTAAAACAGACCGGAGCCCAATATTTTGATTTTTATTTGTTACATAATCTGGGCGAGGCGCGCACCCAGTATTTTGATGATTATCAGATGTGGGATTTTGTGCTGGAGAAGAAAGCAGAGGGGAAGATTAAGCATATCGGATTCTCCTTCCACTCAACGCCGGAAGAACTGGAAGACATTTTGACAAAGCACCCGGAGATGGAGTTTGTGCAGCTGCAGATCAACTATGCCGACTGGGATTATCCGGCAGTGCAGTCACGCCGCTGTTATGAGGTGGCGAGAGAACATGGCAAACCGGTTATCATTATGGAACCGGTCAAAGGCGGAATGTTAGCAAACCCGCCAAAGTCCGTACAGGATATCTTAAAGGAAAGCGAACCGGGTATGTCAGTGGCATCCTGGGCGGTACGTTTTGCGGCAAACTTAGAGGGTGTCATCACGGTTCTGTCCGGGATGAGCAATGTGGAGCAAATGGAAGACAATCTGTCTTATATGAAGAACTTCACAGGACTTACAGAGGAAGAAGAGGCAGTTATCAAAAAGGCGCAGGAGGAATTAAAGAAAGTTCCGTTGATCCCCTGCACCACATGCAATTATTGTGCAAAAGTTTGTCCCAATCAGATTGGTATTTCCGGCTCATTTACAGCAATGAATTATCTCACGCTTTACGATGATCTGGCAATGGCCAAACATCAGGAAGAATGGCTGGTGGGCGGCCATGGTCGGAAAAAAGCGGCGGAATGTGTTCAATGCGGAAAATGTGAGGAGGCCTGCCCCCAGCACATTGAAATCCGGAAAGAGCTTGCGAGAACAGCCGAAATATTAGGGTGAGACAGAGGGCATAACAGAGGAACATTGTTTCCGGGAAGAAAATAAATATGGAGGTAAAAATATGGTAAAGCAAACAGCGGGCAGAGATGCCCTGGGTGAGTTTGCCCCTAAATTTGCAGAGCTTAATGACGACGTTTTGTTTGGAGAGGTATGGAGCCGTGAGGATCAGCTTTCCCTGCGTGACCGGAGTCTGATCACCGTAACGGCACTGATGAGCATGGGGCTTGTGGATTCTTCGTTCCAGTATCATCTGACAACCGCAAAAAAGAACGGGATCACCAAAACGGAAATTGCGGAGGTGCTGACGCATCTTGCTTTTTATGCAGGATGGCCTAAAGCGTGGGCGGCATTCCGCATGGCGAAAGAGGTCTGGGGAGAGGAAAGCACCAGCATAGAAGAAAGCAGCGGCACAGAGGAAAATGCCAGCACAGAAGAAGGCATCCGTACCGAGGATGCCAAGTCGGATTACCAAAAGGAACTGTTATTTCCTATCGGCCAGCCCAATGATGGATTTGCGCAGTATTTTACCGGGCAGAGCTATCTTGCACCATTGCCTGCTTCTCAGGTTGGCATTTACAATGTGACGTTTGAGCCGGGATGCAGGAATAACTGGCATATCCATCATGCGAAGAGCGGCGGTGGTCAGATATTAGTCTGCGTGGGCGGTCGCGGATATTACCAGGAGTGGGGCAAAGCTGCGCAGGAGCTTCATCCGGGGGATGTGGTAAATATTCCGGTAGGAGTGAAGCATTGGCATGGCGCCGCCCCTGACAGCTGGTTCTCACATCTTGCGGTGGAGGTTCCCGGCGAGGAATGCTCTAATGAATGGTGTGAGCCGGTATCAGGGGAAGATTTTGAGGTATAACTATGGAGCTGCGCGTATTACGGTATTTTTTGACTGCGGTCCAGGAAGGCAATATTACAAGGGCAGCTGATATCCTGCATGTGACACAGCCTACGCTCAGCAGACAGCTGATAGAGCTGGAGCAGGAGCTTGGGACGACTCTTCTGATCAGGGGAAAACGTTCCCTTACCTTAACGGGAGACGGAATGCTGTTCAGACAGCAGGCGGAGGAAATCGTGGCGCTGGCGGACAAGGCGGAGCATACCTTTCTGGATAAGGCAGATACGGTAAGCGGCGTGATATCGCTGGGCGCAACAGAAGCCGTAGGCGGACGGGTGCTGGCGAAGTATATGAAGGAGTTTCTGGAACGGTATCCGAAGGTGCAGTTTGATCTATATAATGGGATGGCTGACCATATCAAGGAGAGGATCGAAAAGGGGCTTATTGATCTGGGATTGCTTCTGGAACCGGTGGACACGACCAAATATGAATTCATGCGTCTCACGCAGAAAGAAACCTGGGGCGTATTGATCCGCAGGGATCATCCCCTTGCAGAAAAAGAAGAGATATATGTGGAAGATTTGCGTCATTACCCGCTGATGCTGCCCAAAAGAGAGAATGCCCGAAATAAAGTGCTGAACTGGCTGGGGTGCGAGGAAAGCGCCCTGAATGTTCCGGTTTACTACAACCTGCTTTCTAATGTGGCGCTTTTGGTGGAGGTAGGAATCGGTTGTGCGGTATGTCTGGATGGTGCGTTGTCCATAAACAGCAGCCCAGACATCTGTTTTAAGCCTGTCCTGCCGGATTTCACCACCAGAAGTGTGCTTCTGTGGAAGAAAAACCACCTGCTCCATCCGGCAGCCTCATTATTCATCCAGATGATACGCGCATAAGGGCAATCTCCTTAATGGAAAGAATGGTGCCCTTTAAAAGAATCAGAGCCCGGTCCATACGCTGCTCCAGGAGAATTTTGGAGAAATATTTTCCAATTTCTGAAAACAACATACCGCAAAACATTAGAATTTGCCATATACAATCTTAATATTTAGCGCTGAAAGTTGTGGGAAATCTGATAAAATATATTCTGTGCCTATGCGGGATGTCACAAGATAAAGTTATATGTGCAGAAGCCCTATTGTCAGTGTTAGATGAGCAAAGATCAGTATGAAAGGAAAAAAGATGGAAAAATCAAAGGTTTATTTTTCAAAGCAGATTACTGCGGAAAACATGATTCGTATGTATGAGATTTTAGGTATGGAGTTGCCCGGGAAGGTTGCGGTAAAGGTGCATTCCGGTGAGGTGGGAAACCAGAATTTCATCCGTCCTGCATTTATGAAGCCGGTCATTGATTATGTAAAAGGAACGATTGTGGAGTGCAATACCGCCTATAGCGGAAAGCGCAACACCACTAAGGCACACTGGGAGACCATGCGGCTACACGGCTGGACGGATATAGCCGCAGTTGACATTCTGGATGAGGACGAGGATCTGAAACTTCCTGTGGAGGGCGGTAAGCGGATACAGGAGAATTATGTGGGGTCACACCTAAAGGATTATGACTCTATGCTGGTACTTTCACATTTTAAAGGGCATCCCATGGGAGGATTTGGTGGCGCACTTAAGAATATCTCCATCGGGATTGCATCCTCTTATGGAAAAGCATATATTCACGGGGCAGGGAAACCAGAAGAAATGTGGACTGCAGATCATGATTCATTCCTGGAGACCATGGCGGATGCCAGCAAATCCATTATGGGGTTTTTCAAAGGAAAGATTGCCTTTGTCAATGTGATGGTGAACTTGTCTGTGGACTGTGACTGCTGTGCTGTGGCGGAGGATCCGGAGATGGGCGATATCGGAATTTTATCCTCGCTTGATCCGGTGGCTCTTGACCAGGCATGCCTGGATCTGGTGTATGCGTCTTCCGATAAGGGGAAAGCACATCTGATCGAACGAATTGAATCCTTAAATGGCATGCATACCGTGGAGGCGGCTGCGGAAATTGGTGTGGGCAGCAGGGACTATGAATTGGTTTTGCTCGATTAACCTGACAGAGGCTCCTACGGTGTAAAACGGAAGAGTCTAATTCGCCAACCATCGGAAAAATATATCGCCAATCATCGGAAAAATCCCAAACGGGTGAAACGTCTATCAACGAAGAAACCGTTGCGTCTTATATCGATGCACTCCGCAAAATCTTTGTTGTAGAGGATATGCCTGCCTGGAACCCGAATCTTCGGTCGAAAACGGCGATTCGCTCGTCTGACACCCGGTATTATATCGACCCGTCTATTGCTGCTGCGGCATTGGGTATCGGTCCGGATGACTTGATAAATGACTTAAAGACTTTCGGTTTTCTGTTTGAAACCCTCTGTATCAGAGACCTTCGTGTTTTTGCAGACGCTTTGAATGGAGAGGTTTACCACTACCGGGACAAAGACGGACAGGAATGTGATGCAGTTATTCACTTGCGAAATGGAAAATACGGTCTTGTTGAAATCAAACTCGGAGGCGATAAGCTTATCGAGGAAGGTGCAAAAAGCTTGAAATCAATGGAAACTAAAATTGATACCAATAAGATGAAAGCTCCGTCTTTTCTAATGGTTTTGACAGGAATCGGAGATTACGCATATCGTCGTCAAGACGGTGTATATATAGTTCCTATTGGCTGCTTAAAAAATTGATTCGGCGAAATATCAATATATTTCACTTTGGTAAATATATGATGATCTGGAACGAAATCATATCAAAGATACAAATTATGGAAAAAAGCAGGAGATATCCGGTGAAATGGAATATCTCCCGCTTATTTTTTATGGAGAAAAAGGAGGCGAGTTATCATACGTAAAACGTATGGCAAATGATGATTTTCAAGTATTGGACATAACTGTGGATAAGACCTTATAATAAAGCCATCACAAGTGAAAGAGGTGTTGGATGTGTTGACAGAGTTGGAAAAGAAACAAAGCGGTGAGATATATGATTCCCGTGATTCCGAACTCAGGGTGCTTCAGAACAGGGCAAAAAATCTAATGAGGGAATACAACAATATTCCAGCCGGGGATACGGACGAAAGAAACAGGGTACTAAAGCTTATGATTGGCAGCATGGGAAGAAATGCCCGGATAAACCAGCCATTTTACATTGACTACGGAAAGAACATCACCGTAGGAGACAATAGTTTTATTAATCTGAACTGCACACTTTTGGATACCGGAGGAATCACCATTGGAAAAAACACTTTAATCGGGCCGGATGTAAAAATCTATACAGCCGTCCATGCAAAAGACGGATACGACCGTTTTTGGGAAGAACCGGACGGGACAACGGCAGTAAAGACATGGGCAGAGCCGGTCCATATCGGAGACTACGTATGGATTGGCGGCGGAGCGATCATCCTGCCGGGCGTATCTATCGGAAACTATGCTGTCATTGGCGCGGGAGCGGTTGTAAAGGAGTCCGTACCGGACAGAGCCGTTGCCTGCGGCAATCCTTGTACGATCAAGATGATGCTGGATGAAAGGTAAGAAAGTTCATATGAAGAAAAGTCTGAAAGTAAAAATATCCATAGATATTCTCATGACACTACTTCTTTTATTCCTTATGGGATATCAATTCTGGGGGGATTTTGCTCATGAATGGGCAGGAGCAGCAATGTTTGTTTTATTTCTTGCACATCATATCCTAAACAGGAATTGGTACAGGAATCTGTTCAAAGGAAAATATTCCCCGAGACGGGTGGTGCAATTACTGGCAAATATTGCACTGACCGCAGCGATGGCCGGGATGATGGTAAGCGGTATCATGCTGTCTCGTCATGTATTTACATTTCTTTCCATTCGGGGAGGCGCAGCTTTTGCCAGAATCCTGCACATGGCCTGTGTATACTGGGGGTACGTGCTGATGGCACTGCATCTGGGACTGCACTGGAATATGCTTCTTCAGATTGCCGGGAAGAAGGTGAAAAGTAAGCAGTCACTTTCTAAAAAGAGAAAGATAACAGTATTCCTACTTGCCACCGGAATTACAGTCTATGGCGCAGGCGCATTCATCCGCCGTAGGCTTATGGACTATATGCTGCTCCGGACACAGTTCGTGTTTCTGGATTTTGGTGAATCCAAGCTGCTTTTTTATGGGGAATATCTGTGCATGATGGGGTTTTTCATTTATATCGCCCATTACGCTGTAAAATTACTTCATAAAGCTGCTCAGAAGAAAGCGCCAAAGCCTGGAGCTGCAGGGGAGTATTGAAACCCGGGAAAATACAGCAGCAGTCCCTGCGGAAACCACGAAGGAACGTGGGAAGTCAGCTGTATTGACGGTATATATGAACGAACATATAATATCTATTCTACTTAAAGAAAGGAATGACGATTATGCAGAAAAATGTAGGTTCATTATTAGCGCTTTATCCCACACCTGTAACAATTGTGGGAGCAAAAACAAAGGAGAGGGTCAACTGGCTTTTAGCTGCCCATGTGGGGATTATCGGGCATGACCGTATCCTGATCAGTCTGGCAAAGAACCATTATACGAATCAGGGGATTAAAGATACCGGGAAAGTATCGGTAGCCCTTGTGAATGAGAAGATGATTCCAAAAGCGGACTATGTCGGAAGCGTAAGCGGGGCGAAGGAAGACAAGTCAGAAGTGTTTGTGTGGCATGAAGGGGAGAATGGCGCTCCCGTCATTGATGAGTCACCGCTGGTACTGGAATGTGAAGTGACGGATAATTATGAGACAGATACCTTCGATAATTTCATTTTGAAAATCAATGCAACGTATGTGGAAGAGAGCAAATTGAATGAGCACGGAAAACCCGATTATGAGAAGATAGCGCCGGTTTTGTTTGAATTTCCAACTTATTCTTATCTCTCATGCGGCAAGGTGATTGGAAAGTGCTTATCTTTTAAATAGAGTATTCAATAAGGTATGAGAACGCTGGAGAAAAAGGCGGATGAACTTGATGTATCAGTCATCCGTTATTAGGAAAAGAAGATGGAATAGGATGTTGGAGGATGCGCATGAGAAAAAAGATTTTGGCAGGCTTATTAAGTCTGATGATTTTAACAGTTTCAGGATGTAGTCAGCAAAATCAGGATGCCGTTCCTGAAGAAACAGAGACTCAAGATATAGAGGCTCAAGGTACAGAAGCTGAACAAATGAAAAGTAATGGGCAGAATATTTTGATTGCCTACTTTACCTGGGCGGATAATACCCATGTGGAGAATCCGGAAGAAGTGGATGTAGATGCCACCACGTCTGCCAGCGTCCTGCCGCCGGGAAATGCCGCAAGGCTTGCAGGCTGGATACAGAAAGAGGTGGGCGGAGATGTATTTTCCATTCAGGTGGAGGAACCCTATTCCAGTGATTATGATGAATGCTTGAACCGGGCAGCGGATGAAAAGGCAGAGAATGCCAGACCGGCTCTTTCAGGCCATGTGGAGAATATGAGCCAATATGATGTGATATTCTTAGGCTTCCCTAAAATGGAGCAGGGTTATATCTGTGTATAGCGGTGTATTGCGTAGAGGAAGGAGGGCGAATAGGTACAGAAAACACAGCAGAAAGAAAAAAGTGTGTATAGAGTAAGGTAGGAACGACCATGAAAGTGGTCGCTTTTTTTATGGGGAAAAATCCCCTATCCTACAAGCTATAAGGAAATGAGGTCATATCCATGAACACCAAGATCTGCTATCTATACCGGGATGCAGATAACTATAAGGTTCATAATGAGTGCGTTATCCAGGGGGAATTATCCAGGGAGCAAATCCAAAGCATTCTTGATTGCTGTGACATGGGTGAATATTTTATCCCAAGACAGGTCGGGATGCCGGAAAGGAGATTCAATGAGTATGATACCGAGGTCGATCATTGCTGGTTTGAAATCAGCGAAGATGGGTTTGAGCGCACAAATCAGCCTGCGAATATTCCCCTAACGGCCAGACAGCTCGTGGAGAACTTTGCCCTTCGTAAAGATAATTGGGATGACACGGAGTGGATGGCTTCAGAAACAGAAAATAGTGATTTAGAAATGGAGATGTAGCTGATGAATGAATGGGAACGCCTGCACCAGCAGGCCAAGCGGTACCAGGCAGAGTATCCTCCCGGTACCCGAATCATGTTACTGAGCATGGGCAGAGATCCCTGCCCTGTCGAAGATCAGACAAGAGGCACTGTCAAAGTGGTGGATGATATCGGAACACTGCACTGCTCGTTTGACAATGGAAGATCTCTCGGTGTTGTGCCTGGTGAGGACTCGTTCCGCAAGCTGACAGAGGAAGAACTGGCAGAGGAACAGGACTCCGGCATGACTGAGGATCAAGGCCCCGTCATGGGAATGTAGGAGGTAAATCATTTGGAAATTGAAATTGAGATTCCGGAGGCGCTGGTGGAGCCGCTTTTGATTCAGGCTGCCATTGAGGAAGTGCCTGTGGAGGAAATTGTAACAAGGGCAATTCAGAAATTCTTGGAAAGAGGTGAACAAAGTGGCTGCTGACGGGAAGAAAGGCATTACGGTCAAAGTCGATGCGGCTTTGCATGCCGAGATTACACAGTATCTGCAAGACCACGGGATGACGATGACGGAGTTTGTCACGCTGGCCTTGCAGGATGAACTGCATCCTAAAATTGATGAAAAGGAAGGGAAAAACATGGAGAAAATGAGGACACTGGCATTTCAGGTGCCGGAAAGCCTGTTCCAGCGGATTAAAGATTATCTGCACCGCAATAACATGACACAAAAGGACTTTGTCATCGGCCTGATTGAACAGGAACTGGATCGAGATCTGGCTGAGAGTCAGGAAACCGGCGAGGCCCAGGGTGACTTTGAGGATACAGAGGAACTGGAGGATACTGAGCAGTTGGACGCTGATCAGGAGTTACTGGAAGATACGGAAACTGCTTCTTCTGCGGAGGAAATGGATGAAGCGGAACCGTCTATCTCCGATCAGGAAGAACCGGAGACATCTGAGGAAGGCCCTGATGCCGAAGAACTGGATGATGAGATGTCTTCATTAGAGGAAAAAGGCGAGTCAGAGGATCAGGACGATGAAGATATGTCAGTGGATGCCCTGGAGGATGAAGATGTAGAAGAAACCGAAGATACCCTGGAGGATGAGGGCGAGGAAGAAACCGTAGAAGCCCTGGAGGACGAATACGAGGATGAATCCGAGATTGAGGATGAAAACATGGATGAGGATGAATCGGAAGATGAACATGTAGGTTTCGCCATGGGAATGTGAGGTGAATACAGCCGATGACAATCTATCAGGCAGAATTGTTCCGCCGTCTCCCTCAATTAGAGTGTACCGGATATTATGGCTATCAGGATGGTCTGCTTCACATTTTTCACGGAGACGCTCCATTCTGTCGTCAGACCTCCGAGGGCTTTTTGCGGTTTTATGAGGATCAGTTTGAAGCACTGAGCCAGACAGAACTCTATGATCAGATCCAGCAAGAGGCCAGAGAGATTCGTGAGTATGTGGGCCTTTATGAAGCAGCCCCGCAGATGGATGCGGATGGCGTCCATGATTACCGGAAACTGGCGGAGTATGGGAATATCGTCCTGGCCGGAACCTACAGTGAAAACCACGGGTTCATGTTTACCACATGGGATCAGGATAAAGAGCGCGGCTATGTATCCGGCGGCGATTATTCTCCCAATTATGCATATGCAAAAGAATCTTTCGTCCGGCGTTCGGGGCTGATCCAGGAACAACGCCTGTTCCAGCCGGAAGAAGCAGAAAATCTCTATCGTTGTGTGGACTACGCCAGAAATCACTGCGGCTCCCTCACCTTTGAGCAGTCGAAAGCGCTGGATGAGCTGGCGGAAAAGCTGTCGTTTGGCTATCCGGAGATTGAGAAAAATCCTCCCACCTTTGAACCGGAGGATGGCCCACAACTGAATCTGTAACCGAAATGACACCCTTGCTTTGTTGATGAAGCGAGGGCCTTTTTTATGAAAGGAACCATGAATGATGTATTTTACCGAAACCGAAGCCCTCCGTGAGCTGGAGATCCTCATGCAGATGATTCCCGGTTTCCAGCCCAAGGGCTATGGGAGCATGGTTATGCCGGATCAGATTTATATCTGTCTGCAGGAACCGCCCCCCGCCCACTTATCAGGAGATGATTGCGGATACCATGCATGCTGTCCGATACCGCCCCTTCCTGCAAAGAGTGGAGGAACTTCTAATCGAAAGCGAGATGAGGCCCATGAACTATCTAAGCAGTCACCATCAGAAACTTTTCCGGATAGCCATCCAGAAAAAAGACAGGAAAAATTATGCCCTGCTGTCGGCACTCTATCTTTTTACCGCCGATCCGAGACTCTGGCGCATCATGAGGCATCAGGTGGATGGGAACCTCATCCGGTTTGACCGCCGGAAACTGTGCGGCCTGAATGAATACACTTATCCCCTTTACTGTGCCGCCAAGGATTTATATATGGGAACCCGGCATCTTACCATCCGGGATCTGGCTGACCGGGAACTGATCTCCCCGAAACAGTTCGCCGCCATCTGCAATGCCATGGCAATCCGCAGATTCGGTCTGAAAGCCGTAGAACCGGCAGAAAAAAAGGAGGAATGTGAACCATGAACATCGAAGGAAAATATCCCCTTCTCATTGGGCATTCCAGCCAGGGAAATCAGGAGCTGCACAGCATTCAGGAGGTGGCGGATTTTATCTGCACCCAGGGGCTGGAAAGCGACCTGCTGATCACCCAGGAGGATGGTTCCTATTTTCTGAACACTTTTGGCATCTATATTGACCGGATTGCCGACATGGAATATCGTGAGGCACTGCTGAAGGTGTTGATCCCCATGCAGATGGAGCTGGATGGCACTATGGAGGTAGATGAGGAACCCAGCCCGGAGGACGAGCGCCTGAAGGAAGTCAATAAGCGTCTGGATCCATTTGAACTGTATCAATGCGGCAACGGAAAATATGGGCTGTCCCTCCCTTTTTCTTTTCTGCAGGAACCCTATGAGAATTACGGGCAGGCGGCGTTTAACCGGTTCGCCAAGGAACATGGCGAAGAAGTAAAGAATTCCTTTGACCTGTATACCCATGGGAGCGGCTACGAATGGGAAAAAGTTTTCCAGGCCGCCTTTCAGGAAGATACCGGATTGCAAAGCATTGAGTTTGACAGCGAGGCCGGAGGATTTTACTGCTACTGTCCGGACGCCGCTCTGCTGGAACGCATGGGGCTTGCGTTCAAGGCTATCTGCGATGATCCGGAGCGGTTTCAGGAAATGGTAAACCGTGCGCTCTCGGATGGGCAGGATGAAACGCCGGAGATGCAGCTATAAGAAAGAAGAAATGGAGATGGAACAATGGAACCCGATAAAAAAACCTTACAGATTGAAGTGGTCACAGAAAATGCTGACCGGAGCGGCGTTTATTTTACGGTCTTAGACCTTCCTGCCATGGGCGGCCGCATTCAGGATGCTCTCCAGAGACTCCGGGCTACAGAAAATCCAGCCCCCTCTTTCAACGTGAGCATCCGGGAAAGCCCAAAACTCCCGGAGCTGGCCGATACTATCCTGATCGCTCCCACGCTTCCGGAGCTAAACTTTTTTGCCCGCCGGCTGGCATCCATGCCGGATGAGGATATCCTGCTTCTGAAAGGCGTATTCCGCCACCGGATGGAAGATGTCCGGTATGAGAACGGAATCCCCATGAAGGATCTGATCAACCTGACCTATGGACTGGATGCAGTCATGATCGCCTCGAATGTCGGCGATGATGAAGCCCTGGGGCGGTTTGTCATCGAGAATGAGCTGAATGAAGATGTAAACGCTATCCCTGAGTCCTCCCTCTATCTGCTGGATTTGGCACAGATCGGGAAAATGCAGAGGGAAAATGATGGCGGCGTGTTCGTGGATGGCTGCTACGTGGTAGCCGGGGCATACGAGCTGGCTGAGATCTATGATGGAACCCATCTGCCGGAAATGAAGGAAGAACCGGAGGATACCGTGTTCCGGCTTTTGGTGGCACAGACGCCCATGGACGATCCAGAGGAAACCATTGGAAATGCCGAGTGGATCAGCTTGCCCATCTCGCCGGAAAAGGCGGAGGAAATCGCGCATGCTCAAAATGAGATATGTATGGAGGACTGCGTTTATTATGACATGGATTCCGCCATCCCGCAGATTGATAACCAGGTCTACAGTAACATGGATCACTTTGCCCGGTTGAACCAGATTGCCATGCAGTATCAGGCCATGTCCGAACCGGATCAGATCAAATATAAGGCGGTGCTGGAGGCCGAGCCGCACCTGACGATGGAAAAGGCATTGGAGCTTGCCGCTCATCTTCCAGAGTATGAATTCACGCCTTTGCCCTGTGATGAGGCGGACTTTTTCAAAGAGTATCTGTCCCATCACCTGGACACCCGCATGGATCGGAGGTGGCTGTCCACCATTGCAACGCAGGCCGAAGGAGCCAGATTGCTGCAGAAGCTGGACGCAGCACAGACAGAATACGGAATCCTATCGGCCCCAGGGCATTCCCTGTATGAATTGGTTCCCTACGGGGAGCCGTCCAGGGAATTATCCGTCCAGGCCCTGACCGATGAAAAGCTGGAGGTGGTGGAGGTGCTTGGGCAGACCGCCCTGTTTACCAATGGCCGGGTGACCGAGCAGGAGCTTCCGGATGGGCTTTACCGCTATGACCTGCGGGAAGGAGAAAATCTGGCTTTTGCCACCATTGAAAGGAACGTGGCGGCAAATTACGCTGGTACGATCCTGACTAAAGCGCCGCTGGATTTTGGCGGACAGGAATATTTTGTATTCGATGACGATACCAGTCCGAACTTCCTTGGCTATGACCTGACACCGGAGGAATTCCTGCAAACGGATTTCACCCAGACGGATGCCCAGGAGGAAGACTCTGCCCCGCAGATGGGAGGAATACAGTAATGATGTTTGCTCTGGATTTTGTCCTGGGCCTGATCCTGGGAGCGGCGATTACCGCCCTGGCAGCCATGGCCCTGTTCAGTTATCGGGAATATCAGCGGGAAACCGCTGCGGAGATTGAAAAATTGAGTAAGCGCCTGAATGAAACGCAGGCGATCATAAACCAAACAGAAATGGAGAGAAGGATTCATGGCAACAATCACTAAAATCAAAGCCGAGCAGCTCCGGCGTCCGGATACTTCGGAAGGGCTGATCCTTCAGGGCTGCGGCGGGGATCTGCAGGAATGGGTAACCGGCATCAATGACATGCTGACGGAGGAAAATATTCTGCTGGACGGGAGCCGGTTTGAACAGGCTTCTGTTTTTGAACATCAGGGCCTGACCAACCTGTTTCTCCCCTTTGACGATGTCAAGCTGGACATGGGAAAGCTGGCAATCTGGCGCTTGAACACCCGTGAGCAGTTCGGGAGCATGTGGTGTTCTGACTACGTGGATAACCGGCTGGGCGGCCCTTTGGAAGAAAACACCCCGGCACAAAAGCCGGACTGCCCTCTCATTGGGCAGAACGGAAACATCTTTAACCTGATGGGGATTGCCAGCCGGACACTCAAGGAACATGGCATGGAGGAACAAGCCAGGGAAATGCGGAGCCGCATTATGGAATCCGGCAGCTATGATAAGGCCCTGGTAATTATCGGAGACTATGTCAATATCACTTCTATCGATGAGACGGATGAAGACTTCGGGGAAGGGATGGACATGGACTTATAAACCATTTGAAACGAAGGAGAGGTGAAGAAAGATGGCTGCATTTTTATCTGGAACTGTGGTTGGAGGGATCATGGGGATTGTGGTTTTATGTCTCTGCCAAGCGGCATCCCGCGCTGACCGGGATATGCCAAAACTTTAAGTATCGCTAAAATTACGCCGGTATCAATCGCCCTTTAAGACGGTTGGCACCGGCTTTCTTGCTTTCCGGGCGGTTGGTGCCGCCAAGGAGGTGGTGAATATCAAAACACCTGTGAGCTGGGTGGGCAATAAAACGTCCATCCTCCACATTCTCTATGCGCTGTTCCCGATCCGCTATGAGCGGTATATTGAACCCTTTGGCGGTTCTGGCGCAGTGCTGCTTGGAAAGGCCGAGCCGGATAAATTTGAGGTTTACAACGACTACAATGGGAACCTGGTAAACCTGTTCCGCTGTATGCGTGACCGGCCTCTGTCCTTTATCCGGGAGCTGGGATTTCTGCCCTTAAACGCCAGGGATGATTTCCTGGTCTTAAAAAAGTTCTTCCAGAAGGAAGAATTCACGGATGAGTTCTTGAATCAGGAGCTGGATCTGACCACCATTGTCCTGCCGGAGATCAAGGCGGAGGAAATCCGGGAGCTGTATAAAAAAGCCATGCATGATTACGATCTGCGCCGGGCAGTGATGTTCCTAAAACTCATCCGCTACAGCTATTCCAGTTCGGGAAAGAGCTTCGCCTGCCAGCCCTTCTCCGTTCGGAGCCTGTTCGGGCTGATCCAGGATTTCAGCATCCGCATGGAGAACGCTGTCATCGAAAATCAGGACTTTGAAGTGCTGATCAGCCATTATGACCGCCCGGATGCCTTCTTTTACTGTGATCCGCCCTATTTCAGCAGCGAGTATGTGTATGAGTGCGGATTTACCTGGGAGGATCATGTGCGGCTTCAAAGCGCCCTGGCGGATGCGAAAGGCAAATGGCTGGTGTCCTACAACGACTGCCCGGAAATCCGGGATCTGTACCGGGGATCGGAATTCTTTGATTTTAAGCGTATCCACTCCATGGTGCAGAAATACGAGGCGGGCAAGGAATTCCCGGAGCTGCTCATCGGCAACTATGACCTGTATGAGAGGGAGCGCCGGAAACCGCATCAGATGACGCTGTTTTCCGATCCCAGCTTCGATTACGAAAAAACCTTAAAGGAGTGTATCATATCATGCAAGAAAAAATCGTAAAGGGATTTATTTTCATGCCTGTACCCGCCGATCTGTTCATGGCCTCCGGCATCGAGCCGCTGTCGCTGCTTCGTTACTCCGCCTCGGAGGGCCGGATCGTCATTGAAGTGATGGATGGCATGGAAGACGATATCGCCTGCGATGGCGATTGTGAGAACTGCCCTCATGCGGATGCTTGCGAGGAAAGTGAGGTGTTCTGATGGGGCCGATGTACCGTGTCCTCGGTAAACGGGGGCGCATTACCATCCCCTTTGAAATCCGCAAGCGTGTGGGCTTTGCCTACAATGACATTCTGTCCTTCACCGAGCAGGATGACCGCACCGTAGTAGTAAAACGGGAAAAGATCTGCGATGAGTGCAAAGCAAAGGAACGGGCCAGGGATGACGAGGTATCGCTGCTGGAATTCCTAAACAGTCTTACCCCGGAGGAACAGCATGCGGCCCTGATCCATCTGTCCGTCAAATGGGCGGAGAAAAAGGGCGGTGATTTTTATGGATAGCCGAAAGCCCCTCTATCGCCATTCTCTGAAGGAGGCTGTCCGGCATGGGGAAAAAGAACTCTGGCGGGAAAGTTATAAGATCAACTGCGACTGCGCCAGGGCCATCGAGCGGATCATTGCCGAAAACTATGATGGCAAGAAGCTGGGGCCGGATCTGGCGGAGCCGATCATCCAGCAGTATGGTTTCAACCGTGTGAACTGGGTGCTGGCCAATACCGTACAGCAGAAAAAAGAAGATGGCCGTATCTCCCCGGAAAACCGGCAATGGGCAGAAACCTTCCCGATTCCCCAGGAGGAGCATAACTGGCAGTTTGAAGTAAGTTCCCATCCGGGGCTGACGGATCTGTTCATAGGCGATGTGCGGAAGGCATGGCAGGCCCTGGGCCTGTTTACCGCTGCCCACTGTGTGGAGAACAGCCAGAATCAGGACTATACCGGGAAACTGCTGGTGCTGAACCCCCATATCCTGGGCAGCGCCTACCAGACACCGGATCGTCAGCTCTTCCTTGCCAAGGATGGATGGGGATGCATCCCCGGCGCTCCCAGGCAGACGGTATTCGGGAGATTCTTAAGCGGGGAAAAGGATCAGATTACCTTTTTCAACCGCTCCGATTTTATCGGAGTCCTGAGCGCAGAATATCTGCCGGATTGGGCGAAGGAAAAACTTGCGGCAATGGAGGTGCCGGAGGTGGAGGAAACCCCGTCCGATGGCATGACTTTGCAGTAAAAAACATTGTAAACAATGTTTTTTACCCTCGCGGCAGTCGCCAAATATCCATGCAAGCATGGCTGCTTGGCTCGTTGCCCGCGGGAATAAATCAAACAGGAGGAAACAACCATGGCAACGAAACAATCAGAAAATGGGCAGAAGAAAAAAGCCCCGGCCTTCAGCGCCAAGATCGATGCCCTGTGCGACACCGGCTCCAGCACCAAGGCGTTTGCCAGTGTCTGCATTTCCGGGCGCTTTGTTGTCCGTGACATTGCGGTGATGGAGGGCAAGAATGGGCTCTTTGCCCGGATGCCGTGCCGCTCCTACCAGGACAGGCATGGAAACACCCACTATTCGGACACCTTCTTCCCGCTGAACGCAAATGACCGCACTGCCATCAATGAGGCGGTTCTGTCCGCCTACCAGCAGGAGCTGGAACAGAGTGAGGCGGAAGGATTGGACGAAAGTGAGGATGCATCCGAAGGGATGACTCCTCAGATGTAAAGTGGCCGGAGCATTCCGACAAAGTGCGTAACGAAAACTGAATCAGGCAGCATGGAGGGATACATCTGCGGATGCGTCCTTTTTTGTTTGCCAACAAGGAGGAAAAATCAATGTCGAAAACAAGCGTTTTCAAGAGGGGCCTCACCGCGTTCATGGCGATGCTTCTGTGCCTCTCCAGTTTTATCGGTCTTGGAACGACCACTGCCTATGCCGCTGGCGAGCAGGCGGAGGTCTATATGATCTCGTTCCCCCGTGACGGGGATGCCAACTATGGCGGCGATTGGGGCCATCCGAACCTCCACTATATGAATGGCTGGACAAGTGGACGCTCTAATTATACTACGATCCGGGCCATGGGCTCCTATACGGGAATCGCCTGCTACTGCATCGAGCCTGGTGTCACACAGAACACCGGGGATGTGCTGACCAAGTGGGATGAGAACTTTTGGGATAACTATCCCTCGAATCTCAACAGCACCATCTCACCGGATGAGATCAAGACCTTTATTGGCCGAATCTTTCAGTATGGCTATACCGGCAACATCTCCCTGGACTGGCGCAGCCAGAATGCAGGTGCGGATAACCTGGCCCACCTGATCGCTACCCAGCTCCTCGTCTGGGAAACCGTGGTCGGGGAACGGGATTCCAACTTCCAGAAGGTGGACACCGGCGGCTATGACGCAGTGCTGGATCAGATCAGCACCGGCCATCCGCTGTATAACCAGATCATGAGCTACTACAACAGCATGGCCACAAACGTACAGAATCACACCAAGCTGCCCAGCTTCATGAGCAAGAGCGCAGACAGCGCCCAGACCTCTGAGTTTGAATGGGATGGCAGCCAGTACAAGGCAGTTCTCACCGATGAAAACAACGTGGTGGGATCGTTCAGCTTCTCTGCCAGTGAGTCCGGCGTCAACTGCTCGGTGGAGGGTAACCAGCTCGTCATCACAGCAGCCGAAGCGCCCAGTGAGTTCATGACCATCACCGCCTATAAGGAGGCCACCCGCTATGGCGTGATCACCTGGACGGATGGAAATGTGGGCGGCGGTGTTCAGGACGTGGCTACGTTTGCCGAAACGGTCAGCGATTCCGTCCAGGGCTTTATGAACCTGAAAGTAAGCTACGGTTCCGCCAAGATCATTAAGACCTCTGAGGATGGCATCGTGGAGGGCCTCTCTTTCCAGATCACAGGGAATGGCGTAGATCAGACCGTCCAGACTGGCCCGAATGGAGAGATCCAGATCGATAACCTGAAGCCTGGGGATTACACCATCACGGAGCTGTCGGAAGACCGCTATGTGCCGCAGGATTCCCAGACCGTGACGGTTTATGCCGGTCAGGTGGCTACTGTGGAATTTTCCAATATCCTGAAGAAATTCACCGTGGAGCTTACCAAGAGCGACAGTGAAAAGGGCGAGGCCCAGGGCGATGCAACCCTTGCCGGAGCGAAATATGGCCTTTACAACGGAGAGGATCTTGTGGACACCTATACCACCGATGAAAATGGCTCCTTTACGACAGCGGAGTACATTTGCGGTCCTGACTGGACAATCCGGGAGATTGAGCCGAGTCCCGGCTATCTGCTGGATGAAACCGTCCATGAGGTGGGCGCTGATGCCGGGAACTTCACCATCGAGCATAACACCATCCCGGTAGGCGTAGGCGAAGATGTGATCAAGGGCGATATTGCCATCATCAAGCACACGGACGATGGCAGCACTCAGATCGAGACACCGGAGGAAGGGGCCGAATTCCAGATTTACCTGAAGTCCGCAGGCAGCTACGATGCCGCCGATCCGGATGAGCGGGATATCCTGACCTGCGATGCCGATGGCTTCGCGCAGAGCAAGAAGCTCCCCTATGGGGAATATGTTGTGGAGCAGACCAAGGGCTGGGATGGCACCGAGTATATGCCTGCTTTTACTGTGACCATCGATGAGAATGGAAAGACTTACAAATATCTCATCAACAACGCTGAGTTTGAAGCCTACCTGAAGATTGTCAAGGTGGATGCGGAAACGGGAGAAACCATTCCCTACGCCGGAGCTACCTTTGAAATCTACGATCCCGATGGCAACCTGGTTACCATGACCACCACCTATCCGGAGGTGCAGGAGCATACCCAGTTTGTGACCAATGAGGAAGGCTGGCTCATTACGCCGGAGGTACTTCCTTTTGGGGAAGGCTATTCTATCGTTGAGGTCGAAGCGCCTTACGGATATGTCCTGAATTCCGATCCCGTATTCTTTGATGTGACACCGGAGAATGCGGTCAGCGAAGATGGCATTGTCCTGGTCATTGCAGAGAAAGAAAACGCCCCGCAGAAAGGGACCATCACCATTGAGAAAACCGGCGAGGTGTTCTCTTCCGTGGAGATTCAGGAAGGAAAGCTGCAGGACCGGTATAAGCCGATCTACGCAGAATCCGGCCTGGAAGGAGCCGAATTTGAGATCCGGGCTGCGGAAGACATTGTTACGCCGGATGGCACCCTCCGTTACAGCGCAGGCGAGGTTGTGGATACCCTGACTACTGCGGCAGATGGCACTGCCACCAGCACGGAGCTGTACCTGGGCAAATACGAAATCGTAGAAACCAAAGCGCCTTATGGCATGGTGCTGAATGAGGAACCCATTTCTGTAGAGCTTAAGTACGCCGGACAGGAAGTGGCAGTCACCAGCACCTCCGTCTCCATCTACAATGAGCGCCAGAAAGTCCTGGTGAAGCTCTATAAGGATCTGGAGAAGGATGAGCTGTTCGAGATCGGCACCGGCGATGAAATCCTCAATGTTTACTTCGCCCTCTACGCATCCGAAGACCTGACTGCCGCCGATGGCACAATCATCCCGAAGGATGGGCTGATTGAGATCGCTGGCGTACAGGCGGATGGCACCCTGACCTTCTCGGCAGACCTGCCCATTGGCTCCTACTATGTGAAGGAATACTCCACCAACGAGCATTACTTGATTTCTGAGGAAACCTATCCGGTGGTCTTTGAGTATGGCGGCGAGGACACCGCTGTGGTGGAGATCGTGGTCAATGATGGCGATGCAATCCTCAACGAGATCATCCGTGGCAGCATCAGCGGCGTCAAGGTGGATGAAAACGGAGAGCCGCTCCCCGGCGCAGTCTTTGGGCTGTTTAAAGCAGACTGCACGGAGTTTACAGAGGAAAATGCGATCCTGACTGCGGAATCCGCGGAGGATGGCAGCTTCTCCTTTACGGATGTGCCTTACGGAATCTGGCAGATCAAAGAGATTTCTACCGTGGAGGGCTATGTCCTTTCCGATGAGATCTTTGAGGTACAGATCGATGAGGACGGCCAGGTCATCGAGCTGGGCAACATTGAGAACAAGCCAATCACCGGCGAGCTGGAAATCACCAAGAAAGACATCGCAGATGGCAAACTCCTGCCGAATGCGGGCTTCCGCATCAAAGACGAGGATGGCAACGTGGTGGCCGAGGGCTATACCGATGAGAACGGGATCGCCCGTTTCACTCTGGAGTATGGAAAATACACTTACGAGGAATTCGATGCGCCGGATGGTTACCAGATTGACACGACACCGCATTCGTTTGAGATCAGAGAGGATGGTGAGATTGTGAAAGCGGAAATGACCAACGAAAAGATCCCGACTGTGGATGTGCCGCAGACCGGAGACAGCAGCATGACTGGCTTCTGGATCGGCCTGGGTGCCATCGCCCTGGGCGGCCTGGTTGCCCTTCTGATTATCCGTAAAAAGAACAAGGATGATGAGTAAGATGAAAAAGGTGTATATTTGCTCCCCGCTGGGCGGCGATGTTTCCGCTAACCTGGAACGGGCCAGGCAGTATGCCAGATATGTATTCTCCTGTGGGGCAGCTCCGGTTGTCCCTCATTTTTATGCCCTTGTTCTGGAGGATGGCAATCCAGAGGAAAGGCAGCTCGGCATGCAGGCCGGAAGGAGTCTACTCTGGCTGTGCGATGAGCTGTGGATCTTCGGGGATCATGTTTCGGCGGGCATGCGGGAGGAAATCCGCTTCTGCCAGAACTTAGGTCTGAAGATCCGGACAATCACGGAGAAACAATTCGCAAGCGGCAAAGCGCCGTAAAATGTAACTTCGACACAGAGGAATCGTTTTGTGCGGCAGACGTTATAAAGCGGTTCCTGTATGCCGAAGGCGTCTGCCGCCAGACATTCCTCCCCATTTTGATAGGAGGATAATGCAACTTATGAAGAAAAAAACTACGAAGATTCTTCTGTCTGCGGCCATGGTAACACTGCTGGTGGCAGCCAGCGCCATGCCCGCCTTCGCCGCCGGTGACGTGGCCGGGGCCATTGAACAGACCTGGACGCAGGCCCAGACACAGATCAAAACGGTAGTCAACAACGTGGTCTTCCCGGTGGTGGATATGATCCTGGCTATCCTGTTCTTCGTAAAGGTCGGCACCGCTTACTTCGACTACAGAAAGCATGGGCAGTTCGAATTCGCAGCCCCATGCATCCTGTTCGCCTGCCTGATCTTTACCCTGACCGCTCCCATGTACATCTGGTCGATTCTCTGATGGAAGGGGGCAATTAAGGAATGGTCATATTCCATCGATGTGAGATCCGCTTAAAACCTGGAGAAACCATGCTGGATCTGTTCGTGCCGGACAGCGGAGAATTGGATCAGCACCCGGAGATTCAGGAGCTGCTTGCCAGAGAGCAGCCCCGCAGTTTTCAGATCGTAGACCATCCCTGTTGGTATGAAAACGGGGAGCCAAACCGGAACGCTACCCTGGAGGAAATCGCCGTATGGACAAAAGAGGATGCCTATCTGCACATGCCGGGGATGACCGTCCTGCCGCCGACTCACTATTACCGCTACTTTGGCAATCCGGAGGTATTGGATACACTGCATCCGAAACTGCAGGCAGAATACGAAGCCTATCGGGGCCAGTGGAACGCTGCTTTCTCGCAAGGGAAAGATGCCTTCTATGAAAAGCTCCCTGAGATTTGCGTGGTGCAGACTGTCTATCGCAACCTGGAGCAATGCAGTGCCAGCTACGATCAGGAATATTTAGCGGCCCTGGCAGAAGAAGAAACACCTCTGGCTACACTGGCGCAGGCATATGACCAGGGCGGATATTTTGAAATTGGCCCTAACGCAAGTCTCCTTTTGGAAGATGTGGAATTAAACCGGGAGAACCTGGCGGAGTATTACAAGCTGGATGAGGTCGCAGCCGGGATGACCGATCATGCTGCTCTTATGGAACTTTTGGATGCCCATCTGGATCAGGAATATGCCCTCATGGAACAGCAATGGTCTTCCCTGGATGTTGAGGGAGCGTTGGATCACGCTGTCGAAATGCATACTTTCCGGCAGTTTTATCAGACCTTCCGGTTTGAGAAAGACCAATATCCAGCCAGCAGCCTGGATCTGATGGCGCAATTAAAAGAGCCAATGCAGGAAAATCAGGACTGGATGATTGGGGAACGAGTCTTATATGAAATGAGCCTGGATGAAATCAGCCAGCTCCTTTCCCGGTTATATCCGGACGTTGTCCCGGAGGACGATCCCTGGGGCAGGTTCAGCAACCGGGAACTTTTTACCCGAAAGGATATGTTATCTGATCCGGGAACCAGCTCTGTTCCGCCTTTTTGTATCCGGGATGGAATGGAAAAAAACTATCTGGAACTGAGAAAAGAAAAAGGCAGTGACGGGATTGTCCGCTATGCCGAGCGTTGGAGCCGGATGATGGAACAGGAAATCAAAGACGGGGCTTCTGTAGCGGAGGCCGCCGAGCGCACCAATCATCCGGCGGATACGGATGGCATTACCGGCTTTATGTACGGGCAGGCGGTCAATCTGCTGTGTCACTATTGGGAACATGGCGAGGAACTGCGGCAATGGCATAATCAGATGTTTGGATACAGCGGCGAAGGCGTTGTCAATCCGGCAATCCTGGCTCCTCCGGCAAAGGAGGATACCTCGCCTGACATGGCACCGGAAGAACCCGGCCCTGCCATGAGCCAGTGAAAAGGCAGAAAGGAAACAGCATGAATTTTTACGAAAAGGAAATGCGGGATTTCTTTGGAAACAGTGAACTTTTACAGGATGCCCACTTCTGTGGGAGAACCTGTCTGGCCCTGCTGGATGAGGATCTGAGGGTAAAGCTGCAGCTTACGACCACCGGCATCATAGACCAATACGATGCCATCAAGCTGTCCATCATCAACCGGACCGATGGCGTGGTGGATCAGCAGCTTTTCCGCTTTTCTGATATCATTGGAAAACAGCTCCGAAATGGAAGGGATGCCATCGAACCGCACATATGGGAATACGATGGCAAGCCCTCCTGGTATCTTCCCATTACCCAGGCAGACCGGACGCAGATCGCGGATACGATCCTTGACTATGTGGGAATGTATCAGGACGAACCCATCGGTATGACCGGGCCGGGAATGTAAGTTCAAAAACAGACAACATGGCGGGAAGGCTGCCGGATCAGTAAAAGCAGCCTTTCCCTTTGGAGGTGATTACAATATTTGATTGGTTAGGTGACCTCATCGGCGGGATTGGCGACGCCATTGGCAGCGTGTTCAGTTTCCTCGGTGAGCAGATCTCCAACGTGATCTGGGATACCATGCTCCAATGGTTCTACACCACCATTTATGATGCGGTGGCGCAGTTCTTTACCATGATGGGAAATATGGGAGCCGAGATCTTCGATCTGGATTGGGTAAAGGCTACCGTAGAACTTTTTACCCTGTTTGGCTGGGCGCTCTTTGTAGCAGGCGTAGTGGTGGCGGTTTTCGATGTGGCCATCGAGTACCAGCACGGGCGGGCCGACATCAAATCCGCCGCCATCAACGTGCTGAAAGGGTTCTTTGCCTGCTCCCTGATCGGCGTGGTACCCATTGAACTATATAAGTTCTGCATCAGCCTGCAGAACACCTTTGCCGGGGATCTCACACGAATCTTTGCCGGACAACAGAGCCTGGGGCTGGCCGGGGAAAGCACCAGCGTTCTTGAAGGCACATTTGCGGTTTCATCTACGGTCAGCGCCAGCCTGTTCAATATCCTGTCGCTGATCGCATTCGCCTACTGTGTGATCAAGATCTTTTTCGCCAACATCAAACGCGGCGGCATCCTGCTGATCCAGATGTCCGTGGGTGCATTGTATATGTTCAGTGTCCCCAGGGGCTATACGGATGGCTTCGTACAATGGATGCGGCAGGTGGCGGCCCTGTGCCTGACCTCCTTTATGCAGACCACACTTCTGTTTTTAGGGCTTTTGACCTTCCCCGGAAATATGCTCCTGGGGCTTGGCATCATGCTGGCAGCCAACGAGGTACCTCGGATTGCCCAGCAGTTCGGCCTGGACAGCTCGGTGCGTGTCAACGTGATGAGCGTGGTTCACGCCACAACCACGGCAGTCAACCTGACCAGGGGGCTGGCCCGCTCCGTAAGATAAGGAGGAAATCGTATGAGTATGAAAATCAAACCAGAAGCTGTGGCCAGCATCCGAAAGATGGCGGCGGTTTGCCAGGGAAAAAATCTGTCCACCAAACAGGCCGGTCTGGATCGCTTTGTACAAGGATATCTGACCATCTTTCATCTGTGGGAAGATGAAGAAGCCCTAAAAGAAATGGCGGGCTATGTGCCGCCCGGAAGTTTACAGGACGATCTGCTGGAACGGGCTGAAAATTTATCAAGGAATGGAGGAATCTCATGACAACCTATCTTTACCCGCAAAACTTAAAAGCTACCGCCAACCTGTGGCTGTGGGGGCTGCGGGATTTTGCCATCCTGTGTATCGCAACACTGCTGTCGGTGCTGGCCCTGGTGCAGCTCGGCTTTTTTGTCCCGGCTGCGGTTACCTTGTGCTTTGGATTCTTAAGCATCCGGATGGATGACACCACTGTCCTGGACTTTATGCGGTATGCGGTACGTTACTTTATTTCTACCCAGCAATACTTTGAATGGAGGTGATCCCTGTGGCGAAGAAGGAAAAAGGAACCCGTCAGAAAAAGAAAAAAGGGCGCTCCACCCAGGAGCTTCTTGGCATCAAGACTTTTACCAAGTACGGGCTTGCCGTGGGAAAATATGAGCTTTTATTTTATATGATCGCGCCCACCAATATCTCCGTTCTGTCCAGGACCAATATTGAGATTAAGATCCATCACCTGATGATGGTGCTGTCCGCCGTGCCGGATATCGAGGTTACCTGTACCGACTCCTGCGAGTGCTTCGATGATAATAAAACCTATCTGCAGGCTCGGCTTGAGGAAGAAACCAATCCCAAGGTGCGGAAGATCATCAAGAGGGATATTGACTTTCTTGATGATATCCAGACGGAAATGGCTACCGCCAGACAATTCCTGCTCATTGGCCGATGCAAAAATTTGAAGCCGGAACAGGTGTTTAATACCGCCAACCGGATCGAAAAGGTGGTCTCGGAGCAGGGCTTTGAAACCCACCGGATGAAGAAGGCGGAAATCAAACGTTTCCTGGCGGTCTACTTTGAAGCATCCATGAATGGTGACCAGATGCCGGACACGGATGGAGAGCAGTTCTTTGACGGGGAGGATTCCGATGAAGAAGAAGCCTAAAATCCCCAGGGCGGTCATCGGCACTGTCCTGGTTTTTGTTGTTCTGCTGTCGGTTTTCATGGCAGGCCATGACCTGTGGAGGCAGAAGCAGGCGCAGGATACCTTCGAGGATCTGGCGGAGCTGGTAACTGCGCCGGAAGATCCGGAGGATGCGCAGGCAGAATCCTCTGCGCCGGAGGAATCTGTAGAAGCTCAGGAGCCGCAGGAGGAACAGCGGAACCTGGCCCTATTGTTCGAGCAGAACGCAGACTGCATCGGCTGGATCTGTATCCCCGGCACAGCGGTGGACTATCCGCTGATGCACACCCCGGAGGATTCTGAGAAATATCTTCGGAAGGATTTCTATGGGGCGTACAGCATAAATGGCGTCCCCTTCCTGGATGGCCGGTGCAGCCTGGAGAGCGCAAACTTAATCATCTATGGCCACAACATGAAGAATGGCACCATGTTCGGGAGCCTGAAAAACTATACGGATGCCAGTTACTATGCCGAGCATCCCACCATTGAGTTGGAAACTGCCGCTGGCAAAGCACTCTATACCATTTTTTCCGTGATGAAGGTGCAGAAGGAGGATGCCTGGTACCGTTTCCTTACCGTGGATACAGAAACGGATTTCCTGCATCAGATCCGCTATGCCAGGGAGTGTGCCCTCTATGACACCGGGATTATCCCGACATATGGCCAGCAGCTCCTCACCCTGTCTACCTGTTATGGTTCATCCGGCGGGGATGGGCGTCTGCTCATTGTGGCTGCGAAAACGGAATAACCAATCAACTATCGGTCGTTTTGCATCAGGCAAAGCGGCCTTTTCTGATCCCCTTGCCGGTGCAAAGCGGCGGCAAGGAGGTAAGAAATGTTCAAACGAAAACCCAAGGTGCTGACACCGGAGCAGATGGAGGAAATCCGCACCAAGGACTTCTTCGACTGCATCCTGCCGGGTACCATCAAGTTCCTTTCCGACCACTATATCGTTGGAGACAGTTACCGCTGCGTGTGGGCCATCCGGGAGTACCCGCCCTCCACCGAGGAACAGGCCATCCTTTCCCAGCTTGCTGACCGCAATGGCGTGACGCTTCGGATCTACCACCGGCTGGTGGAGGCTATGGAACAGAGGAAGATCCTGCAGAACGCCACCAGGAAGAACAAGCTGATGAGTACCGGCAACGATGTGAATGAAACCATCGAGGCCGAAGGAAATCTGCAGGATGTGGTGGAGCTTCTGGCCAACCTTCGGAAAAACAAGGAACCGCTTCTCCATTGCTCCGTGTTTATTGAGCTGAAAGCCAAGGGCATGGATGCCTTAAAGGAGCTGCAGTCAGAGATCGCCATGGAGCTGACTCGCTCCAAGATCACGGTTGACCGGCTCACCCTCCGGCAGAAGGAAGGATATCTTTCTGTTCTGCCTGTGGGGGCCAATCAGTTCGGGGCGCAGTTCGAGCGTGTGCTGCCCGCCAGCTCCGTAGCCAACCTGTACCCCTTTAACTTTTCCGGCAAGACCGATCCCCGTGGTATCTACCTGGGCCGGGATAAGTATGGCACCAATATCCTGGTGGACTTTGACCGGCGCAGCGAGGATAAGACCACCAGCAATATCCTGATCCTTGGCAACTCCGGCCAGGGGAAATCCTATCTTTTAAAACTGATCCTGACCAACTTAAGGGAGGCAGGAAAGCTGGTCATCGCCTTAGATGTGGAGGCAGAATACGAGGAACTGACGGAGGCCCTGGGCGGCTGCTACATCGATTTCATGTCCGGCGAGTACATTGTCAACCCCTTAGAGCCAAAGGCATGGGGCGATGGCACGGAGGGCGAGATCGATGCCACCACACCGCTGGCCTTCCGGAAAGTGACCAGGCTCTCCCAGCACATCGCTTACCTGAAGGACTTCTTCCGGGCCTATAAGGATTTCACGGATGTGCAGATCGACACCATTGAGATCCTGCTGGCCAAGCTGTATGCCCGGTTCGGCATTACCGACAGCACGGACTACAGCGCCAAAAAGCCTACGGATTTCCCCATCATGGAGGACTTCTATAAGCTGTGCGAAGAAGAATTCATGACCTACGATAATCAGCGGAAGTACCTGTACACAGAGGAAACCCTCCAGCAGGTATGCCTGGGCATCCATTCCATGTGCGTGGGATCGGAAAGTAAGTATTTCAATGGCTACACCAACATCACGGACGATGCCTTCCTGTGCTTCGGCGTGAAGGGGCTGATGGATACTAACCGCAGGTTGAAGGATGCCATGCTCTTCAATCTGCTTTCCTTTATGTCCAACCAGCTCCTGGGTAAGGGGAATACCGCAGCCGCCATTGACGAGCTGTATATGTACCTGACCAACCTGACCTCCATCGAGTATATCCGAAACGCCATGAA
Organism: Blautia schinkii DSM 10518; assembly: GCA_000702025.1. Classification (GTDB taxonomy): domain Bacteria; phylum Bacillota; class Clostridia; order Lachnospirales; family Lachnospiraceae; genus Blautia_A; species Blautia_A schinkii. The sequence goes on along the minus strand of JNKJ01000011.1, from coordinate 67,297 downwards.
GCGTGTCCGGAAGAAGGAGTCAGCGATCATCATCGCCAGCCAGAACATCAATGACTTCCTGATGCCGGAAGTCTGCGAGATGACAAAACCGCTGTTTAGTATCCCCACCCATCAGTTCCTCTTTAACCCCGGCCAGATCAACCCGGCAGAGTTTATGGATGCCCTCCAGGTGGAGCCATCGGAGTTTGAGCTGATCAAATATCCGGAGAGAGGCACCTGCCTATACCGGTGCGGAATAGAGCGATATCTTTTACAGGTCATTGCGCCGGACTATAAATCGGCCATCTTCGGAAAGGCCGGAGGCCGATGAGTGCCACAGTGGGTGCGGCGCTCAAAAAGATTGCCGTATCCCTTCTCACAGATAAAAAGGTACTCAAGGTGGTGGGCGGGATCGTCCTGGGCATCATTATCATCATTGTGATGCCCATCGTGGCCATCGTCTCCATCTTCAACGGTACCATTGAATTCGATACCGCAGAGCTTCAACAGATGGTAGAACAGAACCTCTCCGCCGAGGAACTCGCCAAGCTCCAGGGCGTGGAGGACACTATGTATGCCATCGAGGATGCCATGACAGCCGCCGGTTATGACTGGCAGAAGGTGCGGGAGGCACAGGTGCTTTATACGACTGCCCTCTATGAATTTTCCTTTGAGCCGGATTTCGTGAGTAAGCTGGTGGGCTGCTTCGCACCGGATCAGACAGATGAACAGCTCATCGCCGCCGTCAATGCCGCCTTCGGAACAGACATCGATGCGGCAGAGTTTACCCAGCTCATCGTGGGCGTCAATCAGGAGATCGTCTCCGTGGCCCAGTCTCAGCTCGGCAACGAAGGCGGGCAGCCCTACTGGAGCTGGTACGGATTCGAATCCCGTGTGGAATGGTGCGCTTGTTTCGTCTCCTGGTGCGCCGATCAGTGCGGCTACATTGACCGTGGTATCTGCCCGAAGTTCTCCCTCTGCTCGGATGGCGTCAATTGGTTCCAACAGAGAAATCAATGGCTGGCGGGAACAGAAACCCCTTCCCCCGGCATGATCATCTTCTTTGATTGGGCGGACAATGGGCAGGATGGCGTGTCCGACCATGTGGGGATCGTAGCCAGCGTGGAGAATGGAACCGTCCACACCATCGAAGGAAATTCCGGGGATGCCTGCCGGGAGCGCTCCTACAGCGTGGGCTATTATGAAATCCTGGGCTATGGCGTTCTGCAGGTGGGCGGCGAAACTGACAACAGTAATACAGAAACACCAACACAATAGGAGGATGTTATGGAACGGAAACGACAAGGAACTCTGGTTTACGATGAGGAAAGCGGACGATATGATATCCGCTTCTCCCTGGAGCGTTACTATGGCGGCCTGCACTGTGGGGAATGCTTTGATGTCCTCATCGGCAGCCGATGGGTGCCTACACGCATTGAAATGGATGAACGCTGGTATCTGGTCGGCGTAAAAACGGATCAGCTTGCGGGGCTTCGAGTACGGATGTGACGGATGAACATGGGGAGCTGCTCACTGCTCCCTGTGGGAAAGGAAGGAAATGCTGTTAAAAGACTTTATATTGAAAACATTAGACATGGTGGATTCCGAAAATAAGACACCGGTGCTTGACTGGATCGAGTTTGCCTGTGATATGGCGGATAGCTGCGGCTCCCGTATGGAGCAGGAACTGGATGACATCTTCCGATCCCTATGCTATGTGAAAAACAATTTCTGTCCGGAAACCTTTCAGGAGAGTCTCCGTATTCTTTGCCTTTCCAATGAGATTATTTACGGGGCCATGTTTTCCGATGCCGGAGTTGCTCCGGAAACGATAAGAAAGCTGGCGGACGATGGCGTCCTGGAGTGCGGATACATCCCAGCGGATACCTGGGAGCTGGCATCCCTCTCCCTGATCCAGATGGAAGAACCGGAAAATATGCTTTGGATTGTAGAAAATGAAGAACCGCTTCGGATCGAAAAACTACTCCAGCGCATCGCTTTTCAGGCCAGACAGGAACAGGTTCCGCTCAAGGAGCTTTTGGACAATCAGAAGCTGCGGATACAGAAAGTCGGAAATGAAGATCTGGCCCAGGCACTTTTGAATGCCTTTACATCCAGCAGCGCCATTGACAGGCTCTATGTATACCAGCCCCAGGAACATCGATTCTCCCAGACAGTCTGCCCTGCGCTTCGGGAAGATCAGGATTTGGATAAAGAACCTGCTACGGAAGGCCCCGAAAGCATTGCCGGATTTACTCCGGGAATGTGACAGATCGGTTATATCGAAAGCTATCGGGCGGCACGAAAAAGGCCGCCCCATTTTTATGAAATGGAGCGAACAACATGAGTAAGAAAAAACAATTCACGGCCAGAGAGATTGCGGATGTCCTCGTCCGGGAAGGAATCAGCCAGACAACAACTGGCAGGTGGTCAGTAGGCTTCGAGGAAATCCAAAATCGGTTTGGGCTTGACCTCTCCGCCGACAGTGATGCCGGAAGGTTGATAGTGATTGCGTTAAAACAGGAAGAAGAAATCAATGAGCTGATCATGACAGAGGATCATATTGAAATGTCTTACCATCTGGAATACTGTCCGTCCTGTAATCAGGGCGGCGCATCCGGTATGGGGAGTGTATTCTCTCTGCTGGGCTGTAATATCTACGATGACCATCTCCACCAGGAGAATGCAGGTGTACCAGAGAATCCATCAGAACCGGACGCAACCAAGGAACAGACTGAGGACGTGACATCGGATCTTGTTATGCGGTAAAGGAGGTGACAAGAATGGATCTCTATGCTTTTTTCCATCGCAAGGATGAAGAAATCCGCTCTCAGCATTGTGTGGTAGAGAAAGTGTTGGAGCTGTCTGAAAGCGAGTATGCCCGCTTCTACCAATCACCGCTGGCGGAGTATGATTTTATTGCCAAACACCGTGGAGTCATGCGGCAGGATGCGGACGGAACCCGACACTGCCTATTGGTGCTGGGAGAAAACCAGGAGGATGGTATTCTTGTTGACGCAGAGGGATATAACTATGCCCGCTACCATGCTTTTCTTCCCAAGGCCCGCCAGCTTTGTCTCCTGGATCAATATCCTTCGATAGCAAAATTCAATCGGGAGATGGCTGAGATGGCGGAGCAATACACACAGAAAGCCATCACGGATCAGCAGAGCGGAATGTACCGGATACTGACAGATGAGATGGAGCTGGACAAAGTTGAAGCCCAGCTCCTTGTTGAAATGCTGGAGGATCGCCCGGAGATTGCATATCTGGATGACCTGGGCGATGAGCTGTGCATCAAACTGAACCCGGAATATGCCCATGAAGAAAAAGAACTTCCCCGGCTCAGTCAGGAGGATGCCGATGTGATTTGCGCCAAACATGTCCTCTGGCTTCACGATGCGGGTGGCGAACAGGCTGACTTCTCCGGATACGATCTGTCCGGACTGAATCTGAGCCATCGGAATTTAAACAGCGCCATCTTCGCAGGAACCAGAATGTATGAAACGAATCTGGCGCAGGCGGAGCTGTGCTTCTCTGATTTTACAGAGGCAACCTTGTTCTCCTGTGATCTCAAGGGCGTCACTGCTGAGGAAACATGCTTTAAAAAGATGGTGGCCGATGGCTGTACCTTCCGGGGAGCCATCTTTACACACAGCAACTTTTCCGGCGCACTGATCCAGAATTGCCGCATGGAACAGACCGACTGGACGAACTGCTGTACAGACAGTACCGTGTTCCATCAGACACCTATGGGGCAGGCAAAAATGAATCATGTAAGTGATAAAGAGCAGGACTGGAGCCAGGACTCCGGGCCTGCTCTTTCCATGTGAAGGAGGAACCTATGAAGAAAACCAATGTAACAATTTCCTTTGATGAGGAAAAGCTGACTGCGCTCCGGCTCTACATGGAGCAGAAAGATCTGCAGCTTGAAGATGAGCTGACCAAAGCCATGGAAGGATTCTATGGCAAACATGTCCCGGCCAATGTGCGGGAATTTATTGAGATGCGCTCTGGCGAACCAGCAGATCCTGCGCCCAGAGCAAGGCGGCCCAGGCCGGAGAAAAAAGAACAGGCGCCGGCAGATACAGGAGAGAGTCCTTAACAATGCATCTGAAGGATCAATGAATAACGAATCGAGAGGTGATTGACATGCGAAAAGTTCTGTAATAGGAAAATCAACGGGAATCCGGCTGCGTCTTGGAAGCCTGTTCGATGGGATCGGTGGATTTCCTTTATCTGCTGTCCGGAACGGAATCCTTCCGGTATGGGCCAGTGAAATAGAACCTTTCCCGATCCAAGTAACCATGCAGCGGTTCCCGGAGATGCTCCATGTGGGCGATATTACGAAATTAAAAGGGACGGAACTTCCGGCTGTAGATATCATCACGGGCGGATCACCCTGTCAGGATCTGAGCATCGCAGGAAAGCGCGCAGGCTTGTCCGGTGAGCGTTCCGGACTTTTTATGGAGCAGATCCGGATTGTAAAGGAGATGAGAAAGTCAGATGCCAAAAGACAACGAGGAAATGAAACAGTTAACCCTTGCGGAATTGTTCCCCGATTCATGGTGTGGGAAAACGTCCCTGGAGCATTCTCATCTTCAAACGGAGAAGATTTCAGAGCGGTCCTGGAGGAAATCTGCAGGATCGCCGACCATACCATATCTGTTCCTCGACCTCCGGCCGGGAGGTGGAAATCTGCTGGGGCCATATTGGGAAGTGGATTCTCTGTCGCTTGGAGAGTCCTGGACGCTCAATACTGGGGAGTCCCCCAGAGACGTAAAAGAATCTTTCTTGTCGCAGATTTTGGAGGAACATCCGCCCCGGAAATATTATTTAAGCAGGAAAGCATGCTTGGGTATCCTGCGGCGGTCAGCGGAACGGGGCAAGAAACTTCCGGAAAAACTCAAAAAAGCACTGGAGATCCAGGTGGGGATCAAATAGATACGGAAGGATTCATGGCTTTCCATATCAATCAAAGAGAGGAAACGATCAACCTGGGCCATGTTTCCGGCGCATTGATGGCAACAAGAAATATGCAGATGCAGACCTTTATTGCCGGACTCCCTGACCAACAGAAAGAGCCAACTCTCTGCCTGAACGATCAGGGCGGCCAAGTGATGGATTGCAGTGTAGATGTGGCAGGAACACTTCGGGCGCAGATGTCCGGCCATCCTCCGCTGGTTTTTGATAACCACGGGCAGGATCTTAGGTTCACCGGCCCCGTGGAAAAGGCGCAGGCGGTAACAGCATCCTACGGGATGGGAGGCAATACACAATCCCTGGTGCTATTTGAAAACCACGGAATCGATGGACGTTATACCGGACCGCTGCCGGTATCCCCGACACTGTCAGCCAGAAGCGGCACGGGCGGTAACAATCTTCCTCTGATCGCGGAGGAACCGGACAGCTATTGTATTGCCGGGAATATCATTGACCGGCAAAGTAAAAATGGAGGGAATGGGTTTGGCTATCAGGAAGATATCAGTTACACCCTGAATACAACAGACCGGCATGCGGTCTATAGCCGCCAGCGAGTGGATGAATTCCAGGAAAGCAAAGTCGCTGGCACAGAAAGCGCCAGACAATATAAAGATGCAACTGATCTGATCTGCCAGCCTGAGGTAAACAGAAATCTGATTCGCCGTCTCACTCCTCTGGAGTGTGAGCGACTGCAGGGTTTCCCGGATGGCTGGACTTTGATCGATGGGGCATCTGATTCGGCAAGGTATAAAGCCCTGGGCAATAGTGTGGCAATCCCATGTGTTACTTTTGTTCTGCGAGGAATTGTCCTGATTATGGAGAAAGAGTTTGTAGAGGAACAGAAAAACGGAATCGAAGATTGGAGGCATAACCAATGAATGATATAGACGTTACCGTATATTTTAATGAGCATCGACTCGCTGCTCTGGACGAGATCCTGACGGATCAGGGACGTACCATCGAAGGTGTGCTGCGGAAATGTTTTGAAGAAACCTATGCGTCTCTCGTCCCGGAAGAAAAGCGTGAGGAAATCGAAGCACTGATCCGTCAGGAAGAAGAGAAAGCACAACGTGAGGTTGAAGCTGCCAGACGGTTTGCTGTGATCCATTTCCATGAGGACGGGGATGATTTTCATTTCACTTCCGACCTGCGGAACAACTTCTACAGTGCGGCTTATCTCTATCGGAATTTTATGCGGGAGAATGAGGGCAGGTTGACCTTGGATAGTCTGGCACTTTCCTTTGGAGAACATCAGCCTATTGATGATCTGACCTTCTCTGTCTTATGCGACGCTATGGAGCATGATGATCGAATCACTGCGCTCCTGGAATTTGATTTTGACGATGGAACGATCAGCGTAAAAGAGCAGGGAGATCCGGAGTGGCGGACTTATCGTCTGAAAGATGTTTCTACTGCGGTCTATCGTGCTGAGCGCAAATCTACAATCCCAATAGCAGCAAAAGAGCTGATCTTCGAAGAAGCATTGCGGGATCGTGAGATTGACTGGCATTCTTCCGAACAGGCAGAAGCAACAACGCCGCCGGTTCAGGAGATGTGATGCGAAAAGGAACACCCCGGTGAGACGCCTGTCGGCCCCGTGTTGCGGTTTTGTGGGCGAGGCCGAGGAAGTATCCCTCCCCGCCGGTTTGCGAGGCGTTTGCGGCCCGTGTGAAGGCAGGCCCCGCTCATGGAAAAGCAACGGTTCCCCGTGCGGATACAGGGTCGAAAATCAAGCAGGAGAAAGGGACGGTGCCGCATGGCGGCCCCGCCCCAGCTCACTGCGTCCGGCAGAGCCGGCCGCTTCAAGGCTTTCCGCCGCTTCTGAAAGAAATGGCATTACGGTGCCGGATTTGGGCAAAAGGTTCCTGGACAGGTGCTTCAACTCCCGCAAGGCCCAGAAGTTTCAACGAATGATGCGGTGCTTTGGCAGGTTCCTATGAATAAGAAGGAGGATTTCAGACATGCAGGATACAGAGGCAGAAAAGAAAGAAATCAAACGCCGCTTCCAGCTCTGGATCAGACCGTCCACCTTGGAGCTGGCGGACACTCTCTATGAAAAAGACAACTGCGACAGCCGGAGTGAATTCATCGAAAAAGCAATCTTGTTTTATGCTGGGTACCTTTCCGCAGAGGACAACAAAACCTATCTCCCCAATATCGTCACCTCCACGCTGAAAAGCATTGTGGCGGAAAGTGATCATCGGCAGAACCGGATGATTTTCAAGCTGGCCGTGGAGCTGGCGGTCATGATGAATGTGGTCGCAGCGAATAACAACATCGATCCGGTGTCACTGGAACGCCTGCGGGGAGAATGTGTCAAGGAAGTCAAAAGGCTGAATGGCTCTTTCGCTTTTGATGATGCAGTGAGCTGGCAGAAAGGATGGGAAGAAGACGAGTGAAATGGATAAAGTAGATTACAATTAAATGTACAGTATGATATAATAATTTTTATAAAAGTGTTTGGATAAGAAAATGAGAGAGATTAAATACAAGATAATATAATAGAAGGAGATGTGTATGGAGAATAGAATTGTTATTTCCGATGAGGCAGAAAGTCTGTTGAAAGAGATAGTAGATAATGAGAAAGCATCGGATTATTGGAAAGATAGATTTGAAAATTTAAGTAATCGAGATGATACGATTCTCAGGGGCTGTTTTAAGGAATTAAGAGAGTCTGGTTTGATACATGTTCAATGGGGAGACAACTATCCTTATCATATACAAATTCTTAAAGATGGTTATTTGTATGAGGAAAAGAAAGAGCAAGAAAGAAGATTAGGCATGTCGCAATTTGAAAAGGAACTACATGATTTATTAAAAAGAACAGAAAGCATTCAACCTCCGGCTAATGCAGCAGTAGGAGATTTTGATTTACATAAGTATAATCAGCCAAGTGAGGATTGGATAAATGATTTTGAAATTTTTTACAACAAATATTTGAAAGAACATGCTCTTGGTTCAAGAATTAAAACTATTTTATTTCATCGTAACTTAGACGCATATAGGCAACTTGTATCGTGCCTTAAAAGTATTAGTAAGGATCAGGAATTTATTGATAAAATGAATGGTATCGAAAAAACAACGGTTCCAGTATACCAAGCCAATATGCTTCCAGAATATGATGTTTTTCTTTCTCATGCCAACAAGGACAAAGCTGATCTCGTAGATGAGTTGAATGATTCTCTTGAAAAACTTGGCGTGAAAATATTTTATGATAAAAAATCTCTTGAATGGGGAGATAAATGGAAAGACCGTATTTTAGATGGAACGAAAAAAGCTGAATTTGCTATTATTGTAATTTCAGAAAATTTCTTTGATCGTGAATGGACAGAAAAGGAACTAAATGAATTCTTGAATAGGCAAAATAGAAATGGACAGAAATTGATATTGCCGATTGTTCACAATACTACTAACGAAGATTTACGGAACAAGTATCCCTCGGTTGCAGATATTCAAGCTATAGATTCTAAAGCATATTCTTGTGATGAAATTGCTTTACTATTTGCTCGACAACTGATTAAACGATTGAAGGCGCAAAACTAATATCTTTATGTAAGAGAATATAGTATCCCAGCAGGAAATCTCTTTTGAGGTCTCCTGCTTTTTTTTTACTCTAAAAAGGAAGGAGGTTCCCCCATGGCCCGTCTGGTCACCAAGTTCAAGTACCTGAAACCAGATCAGGAAAAGCCCATCGGCGGGTATGTCACTTATATCGCCACCCGTGAAGGTGTGGAGAAGATCGATGAGTCTTTCAAGCTGGCTCCCGCAACAGTGAAACAACAAAAACTCATTGAAAAGATCCTGCGGGATTTCCCGGATAGCGCTGCGATGCTGGAATATGAGGACTACCAGAGAGAAAAGACCGTGGGAGCCGCCTCTGAATTTATCACCCGTGCCATTGAGGACAATGCCCATGAGATCCTGAACCAGAAAACCTATGCCGACTACATCGGCACCCGGCCCGGTGCGGAACGGTTCGGCAACCATGGGCTGTTCACGGATGATGGTGTCCAGGTAAAGCTGAAAGAGGTATCCCAGGAGCTGAATGCTCATCAGGGAAATGTGTGGACACTTATTATTTCTCTGCGCCGGGAGGATGCGGAGCGTCTCGGTTTTAATACCGGCGTCCGGTGGAGGGATATGCTCCGGACGCAGACACAGGCTCTGGCTGACAGCCTGAAGATCCCCATGGATCATCTGAAATGGTATGCCGCCTTTCACAATGAGAGCCATCATCCCCACATCCATCTGCTGGCGTACTCTACTGTAGAGAAGGAAGGGTTCCTCACTAAACAAGGTGTGGCGAAGATGCGGTCTTCCCTGGCCAAGGATATCTTTGAGCAGGATCTACTCTGCATTTATGAAAAGCAGACGGTTCAAAGAGATGAACTGCGTCTGCACAGTAAGGAGCTGATCGCAGAGATTGTCTCCCGCATCAATGCCGGAACCTATGACAATCCTAAGGTGGAAGAACTGCTCCTGCGTTTGGCTGACCGGCTTTCTAAAACCAAAGGGAAAAAGGTCTATGGCTACCTGAAAGCGGATGTGAAAGCGTTGGTGGATGCCATCGTGGATGAGCTGGCTGCAGATGAAAAGATCGCTGCTCTTTATAATCTGTGGTACGAACAGAAAGAAGAAGCGCTCCAGGTCTATACAGAAGCACTTCCACAGCGAGTGCCGCTTTCACAGAATAAAGAATTCAAGCCGATCAAGAATGCAGTGATACAGGAGGCCCTGGGCCTTCATGCTGACCGGCAGGATGTGGAGGAACCGGCCCAGGCCGATGTCCCTGATCCGGAGATGCCAGAAACTCCGGAATCAGATTCTCAGGCGGACGATCCCATCGAGCCAGATCCGCCTCCCAGATTTCGCTCTTATTCTGGCGGCTGGGACCGGAAGAAGGATACCTGGTGGACGAATGAATATAAGGAGGCCCGTGCCTTCCTCTATGGCACCAAGACATCCAAACCGGATTTTGAACAGGCCCTGGCCGGTCTGAAGGAAGAAGCTCTACTGGGCAACGGTTTTGCCATGCATGATCTTGGCAAAATGGTTCTGGCCGGTCTTGGATGTAAGAAGGATGAAGAACAGGCGCAGGAATGGTTCCGGAAAGCATTTTCTGCTTTCTGCGCCAGAGAGCCAAAGGAGGAAAAGCCAGGGTATCTCCGATACCGGATCGGCAAGATGTACGCCTTCGGCTATGGCGTGGATCAGGACTATCTGAAAGCTGCCGAGTGGTATGAAAAATCGGTTGCGGAGGGAAATCCCTTCGCTGCCTATGCCTTGGGCAGTCTGTATCATCGGGGCCAGGGCGTGGAACAGGATGAAGAAAAAGCGTTTTCTCTGTTTACCATGGCGGCCACAGATGAGGATAAGCCGAATGCCTACGCTCAGTATGAGCTGGGACGCATGTGCCGGAATGGGATTGGCACTGCGCCGGATCAGGCGGCATCGGAGAAATGGTACAGCCGAGCATATCAGGGATTCCTGAAGATTGAGCAAGATATGGCGGATGACAAGCTATATTATCGCTTGGGCCAGATGAACCTTACCGGCACAGGAACAAAGAAAGATCCGGAGCGGGCCAGAATGTACTTTGAAAAGGCAGCGGAGCTTGGCAATGCCGATGCCATGTATGGTCTGGGGAAACTGTATCTGAGCAGAGATTTCTCTGGCAGGGATGCGAAAAAGGCAATCGACTATCTCATGGGCGCAGCGGGGAAAGACCATGATTATGCCATGTATACTCTCGGCAAACTGTTCCTGGAAGGAAAAGAGATCCCTAAGAATCCGGAGTATGCTCTGCGCTGGCTGGAGGAAGCAGTGAAGAAAGAAAATCCCTATGCGGAATATCTCTTGGGGAAAACAATGCTCCAAGGCGTGGATCTTCCCCAGGACATTCCCCGTGCAGTTTCCCTTCTGGAAAGAGCAGCGGAACGGAACAATCTCTATGCGGCGTATGCCTTGGGGAAAGCGCTGCTGGAAGGAACGGTTCTTCTGCAGGATCTTCCAAGAGCCATGGAGCTGCTTGCTTTCTCTGCGGATCAAGGTTTCTCCGCAGCGCAGTATCTGCTGGGCAAGGTCTTCTCCAATGGAGAGCTATGCCCAAAGGATATCCCCAGAGCCATCCATTATCTGACGGGAGCCGCCGAGCAGGATCATGAGTACGCACAATATCTTCTTGGAAAACTCTATCTGGCCGATGAGGGCATCCCCAAGGATGTGAATGCGGCGTTATATTGGTTTACCAGGGCAGCGGATCAGGGGAATGCTTTTGCTCAGTATCAGCTTGGCAAGCTGTTCCTGTATGGCCGGGAGGTGGAGCAGGACATGGAAAAAGCCATTTCCTATCTGACCGACTCTGCTGATCAGGGGAATGTCTATGCAGCCCAGCTTCTCCAAAGCGTCCACAGCAACCGGAATTGGTCGGCGGCCCTGGGCAGCCTGCGGCTGTTGCAGCATCTGGCCCGGATCATCCAGAACCGGATCGAGGACGAGCGCAAAGGCGGTAAGGGCGGGATAGACCGAAAGCTGAAACGTAAGATCGATGAAAAGAAACAGGCCCATGGTCTGAAACAGGGCTGAGAAAGGAGATTTCATGGCTACAACCTATATTCACTTTACAGAAGAACAAAAAGATCAGGCCCGCCGTACAGATCTGCGGTCTTTCCTTCTCGGACAAGGAGAGAAGGTGGAGCGATCCGGATCGGAATACAAATGGAATCATGGCGGAGAAAAAATCACGATCCGGGGCAATCTCTGGTTCAATCAATATAATCCGGAAGGCGGCGATGCCATTGCCTTTGCCAGAGAGTTTTATGGCTTGGACTTCCCGGAGGCCGTGAAGTTTCTCCTGGAGCAGCAAGGCGTTGTCATCCTCCCACAAAAGGACGCACAAGTCAAGGAGAAAAAGCCCTTTGCCCTTCCAGAAAAGAATGAGGATATGCGGAGGGTTTATGCGTATCTTCTGAAAGGACGTTTTCTGGATCGGGAGGTTGTGAATGCCTTTGTCCGGGCTGGCCTGCTCTATGAAGATGCGGAGTATCACAATGCGGTCTTTGTGGGTGTGGACGAAAATGGGATTGCCCGCCATGCCCATAAACGAGGCACCTACTCGGACAGCGGATTCAAGGGCAACGTGGACAGCAGCAATCCCGATTACAGCTTTCACTACATCGGGAAAAGCAATCGGCTGTATGTGTTTGAGGCCCCGATTGATATGCTGTCCTATATTTCTCTGCATAAGGAGAACTGGCAGGAACACAGCTATGTGGCTCTCTGTTCCACAGCCACTTATGGAGCCACCCATATCCTGAAAATGAATCCGCAGATCGATACCGTGGTCACCTGCCTCGACCATGACAGCGCAGGCATTGAGGGAAACTATCGTTTGAAGGAAGAAATCCTGCGGCTTGGAACCTATACGGTCAGGGCGGAACAGCCCAGGTTTAAGGACTGGAACGAGGGCCTCAAAAGCACCCATGGCTTGGAGGCGATCCCAGGAACCGAGCATCCGGGCCTGGTGCGGATGAAAACGCTCTGCCAGGAGCTGGCCATCGCCTTTGCCGGTGACCGATGTCCCAAGTATCCGTTGGATGCGTTGCGGGAGCAATACCAAAAACTGAGGCAACTCTCCCTGGAGCGGCCCAGGGATATCATCATGCAATCCTCTGAAATGGCGGGGATTGCTTTTTTATTGGGCCAGAAACAATTTGCCTCACTGGAGAAGTCCTACACCGTACAGCAATATGAGAAGATCCTGCTCCGTCTCTATGCGCCTCATCATGATAAGGTCGGCTACAAAGCCCGCATCGCTGAGATCGGGGAGCGCCTGGAGGCAATCGGTCAGGTTTTTCAGAAAAATGAGATTCTGCCGGAATCGGCACAGATGGAACAGATCAAGAATACGCTCTCCCTGACAGTGGACTGCCTGCGGCTGGAGACTTACGTGGAGCGTGAGCAAATGGAAATGCAAAGGAGGGAATCATCATGCCAAACCGAATCCTCATCAATGGCAATGCAGCAATAAAAATCTAAATGAAAAGGAGTGATGAAGAAACCTGGAAAGCGTGTTGTCCTATGGATAATATCGCAACTTTAATTCTTGTAGCTGTGGTAATGCTTGGTGTCCTGGGCGGCGTCTCGTTGATTGCCCACATGTACACCCTCAACATCAAGAGCAAGACCGTTGGCAATGGCCAGCATGGTACTGCGAGGTGGGCCACAAAAGCGGAGAGCCGGAAAACCTATCGGCACATCCCCTTTGAGCCGGAGCTGTGGCGGCAAGGCAAACACTTGCCCAAGGATCAGGGAATTGTGGTGGGATGTACCAACTCTAAGGGCGGAACCACAGCCCTCATCGATACCGGCGATGTCCATGCCCTGATGATCGGTGCCGCTGGTGTCGGGAAAACCGCCTATTGGCTCTATCCCTGTATCGAATACGCCTGCGCTTCTGGCATGAGCTTTCTGTCAACCGACACCAAGGGAGACGTCATGCGGAACTATGGAACCATCGCCAAAGAGCATTATGGATATCAGGTATCGGTGATTGACCTTAGAAATCCTACACGGAGCAATGGCAACAATCTGCTTCACCTGGTGAATAAGTATATGGATTTATATAAGGAAAACCCAAAGGAGCTGGTCTACAAAGCCCGCTGTGAGAAGTATGCCAAGATTATCAGTAAGACCATTATCCTCTCCGGGATGGATGCTGCCAGCTTTGGCCAGAACGCCTATTTCTATGATGCTGCGGAAGGTCTGCTGACTGCAACTATTCTGCTGGTAGCAGAGTTCTGCGAACCGGAAAAGCGTCACATCGTCTCCGTGTTCAAAATCATCCAGGAGTTGCTGGCTCCCTCGCAGAAAAAAGGAAAAAATCAGTTCCAGCAACTCATGGAGCTTCTGCCGGATGACCACAAAGCAAAATGGTTTGCCGGGGCCGCTCTGAATACTGCAGAACAATCCATGGCCAGCGTCATGAGTACCGCTCTATCCAGATTGAATGCTTTTCTGGATTCCGAACTGGAGCAACTCCTATGCTTTGATACGGAGATTGATGCGGAAAAGTTCTGCCGGGAGAAGTGCGCTATCTTCCTGATCATGCCAGAGGAAAATCCCAATACCTTCTTCATGATCTCCCTGATCATCCAGCAGCTCTACCGGGAGATCCTGGCCGTAGCGGATGAGATGGGCGGAAAACTGAAAAATCGCTGTGTATTTTACTGTGACGAGTTTGGCACCCTTCCGAAGATTGAGAGTGCCGAGATGATGTTCTCAGCCTCTCGTTCTCGCCGCCTTCAGATCGTGCCGGTGATCCAATCCTTTGCTCAGCTTGAAAAGAACTATGGCAAAGAAGGGGCGGAGATTATCGTGGACAATACCCAGCTTACCATCTTTGGTGGCTTTGCACCTAATAGTTCCTCGGCGGAGGTGCTATCCAAGGCTTTGGGGAGCCGGACGGTCATGTCCGGATCGGTCAGCCGGGGGAAGAACGATCCGTCCCAATCCCTACAGATGATGGAACGGGCGCTCATGACACCGGATGAACTCAAGAGCATGCCAAAAGGTCAGTTTATTGTGATGAAGACCGGCTTCTATCCCATGAAAGTCAAGCTGAAGCTATTCTTCAAATGGGGCATCCAGTTTGAAGAAGAATATGCTGTGGAGGAAAAGGGCAACCGGAAAGTGGCCTATGCCGAGAAGCAGGAGATTCTGGACGGGATCGTGAAGAAATACCATCCAGAGTGGCTGATGGAGGATGTTCCGCCAGCAGAGGCCATCCCACCGGCAGGAGGGCAGGCACAAGCCATGACAGAGCGAAATGAGCCATCCTCCAGGGAGAAAAGAAAAGGCGGCGGCACAGGGCTGCGGACTGCGCCAAGAGCCGCCAGACCGGAGCGTAAAGCGGAGGAAGGCATACGGGAGAGTCGGCTGCTCCATCCGACAAAATCTACGGAGGTAAAGGAAGATGGGCAGGCTTGATTTTCTCTACCGCATGGAGCTGCCACACCGAGCAGTGGCAGTGTATTTGTATCTTTATGATCGGGCCAACCGGGATGGAGAATGCTGGCCCTCCATCCCGACCATTGCCCGTGAACTGAAACTGTCAGAGTCTACTGTGAGACGAGCAATCCAGGACTTGAAAAAAGCAGGGCTTCTTGTCACTGAGCAAAGGTACCGTGCCAGAGGCGGAAAGAGCAGCCTGCTTTTTCAGATCCGGAAACCGTGACCGTGTAAAAATACCATCTGCCGCCAAGGGGCAACTGCGCCCTTTTGGTGAAAGGTGGCACCTGGCATGATGACAGGAGAAGGTGAACTTCCCACTGTAAGAGAGATTTACAGCAGAAAAAGAAGAACAGCAGCCTGAGAGGTGATCAGACTGCTGACTCTTATTTTTTTGCTTGTACTTCAAAACAGTATCCGACTTCCCGGACGGATCGGATGGTAAAGGGAGCATTGGGAGCTGCCTGATATAGCTTCTCCCGTAGATTGCAGATGTGAAAGCCGATGGTGTTGTTTTCACTACCAGACGGGCAATCTCCCCAAACCTTCTCATAAATCTGATTGTAAGTAAGCACATGCCCCTTATGAGCCACAAGTAGTAACAGGATTTCATACTCTTTTGTCGTGAGCTGAATTTCCTGGCGGTCACGAAAAACCTTCCGTTTGCTTGGATAAATCTCCAGACCTGGGAGGGATAGCATCGGCTCCTTGGCTGGCTCGAATTTTTCTATCTCCGGATGGCACTGGAGAATGGAAACGATCTCCTCAAATGCTTTAGAGTCTTGTTCTTGCAACTCCAAAATGATCATTCTCCCAATAATATCACCACCTTATTTAACGGATTTTTTCTAAAAGACTTATTACCCCAGGCTATTCCAATGTTTCAATGTATTCCTCCAAACAAATATTTTGAGAATAGATTTCAAATGCAGCATCATTTCCGACATACCGATAATGCCAAGGTTCGTAAATTGTATGGGTAATATCCGTTTTATCCTCCGGGTATCGTTGTATAAATCCATACTTATACGCATTTTTGGAGAGCCATTCATAAACTTCTTCACTGGTACTTTGAGATTTATCTGCATTGATGTCAACAGCCAGTCCTAATTGATGTTCGCTCGTTCCGGGAACAGCCACCCATTCTTTGGCTTTCTTCTCAGCTTCTTCGCCGGAATAACCTTCGTTTTTGTATGCCTCTATTTTTCCTTCCAAAATCTGCTGTTGTGTTTCTGCGGTACGATAACCATCAGCCACAAAAAGTCCAAGACCTTCTGCTCTGGCAGCATCGAACATCTCTTGGAGAGAAGGATAGATTCTGGAATCAACTTTCTGGCCATTTGACAATTCTGTCAGTTCCACCGTATAGTCATCTGGGATGTAGTTATCTCTATTGACCAGAATTAAGTTCCACCCATATTCTTCGCTGGCAACATGATGATACTGAAAAACATCCGCCAGATTGGGTAATATATTTCTAAATCCAACGATGCCGATGCCGAGCAGTAGCAGTGAAAGTAATGCAATAAGACGTTTTGCCCGTTTTTTTCTTCGTACTCTCATTTATTTAATTTGTGTCCTCCGATACACAATAAATAGAATCGGGAAGACCAGGCAGAACAAAATCAGGTACAAAGGAATAATGACAGATACGCTACCAAATATATTTCCGCCAATATGATACAGACTGAAATCCTCCAGATTTTTATTGATGGACAATAACTGATCCGGGAACAAAGTCATAATACGCGCAAATGCCTCAAGCCGTCCCACAAAAGGCGGGATACAAGTGATTATGAACGGAATCGTAATTGCAAATACCGTAGAATGCGTTTTAGCGGAAACCAGCATAGCCAGTGTTACAATAAACAAGCTCCCAATATATCCGCCAAATGTACTAATCAGATAATCCTGTAAATACGTAATATTATAGATACTGTTCCAGTTGCTTACGCCTGTCTGTACCGCACAATTACCACCGCCGAATCCTAATACTGCTAATACGATGAAACCAAATAAGAGTACAACGCTCCAGTACAAGACTGTTGTGATAGCAAAGCCCGCCCCCATCTTAGACAGGATGGCTTTTCCACGGCCCAGCTTTGAGGAAAAGAAGATCGAATCGGCCTTCCATGCAAATTCATCAGAAAAAATACCGGATACTAAAAAGCCAATAATCAAAACTGTAATCATCATCAGAGTGGGTAGATACTGAGAATCCATCAATGCTTTCCAGCCATCTGCATACTCATAGTACAAAGGTGTATCCAAGCTTTCATACTTATTGATCAGCCATTGCTTTTCATCTTCAGAAAAAGTATTTGTTACATCGTCACGGCTTAGATAATTTTTTAAGCCAGCGATTCTCTGCTCATAAAGACTTCCTACTTCATCCTCCGATACGCTATCAATTCTGTAGTAATCATAATTATCCAATTCGCCAAAAGCCAGGTTGATCATTTCCCTAATATCAGCAAAAGCCTGCTCATTTGCTGCTGCTTTATTGTTCTCCTGAATATCATCTGATTGTGATTCTGAGGAAGCATTAACTGCTGCATTTGCTTGAATAACCTGCTTCAGCACATCTTCTGTCAGATACCCTTTATATTGGTTTTTATCTTCCTGCAGATGGCGAGCTGCGGAAATACCTGTTGATGAATTTCCATCTGCATCAATATATCGTACATCTCTTATTGTCAAAAAACTTCCGATAAGCAGCACGGCCGCCAAAATCAAAAGAGCGGCTTTATTTAATGGTTTAGAAAGAACTTTTTTTACTTCAAATAACAGCATCATCAGCACCTGCCTTTTCACCAAAATAGTATAAAAATACATCTTCCAAATTTGCCTCTTCCATAACTGCATCTGGGAAGGGCTTTTCTTTGGATATAATCCTTAGTTCTACGCCATGTGGTTCTGATTTAATATTTGAGATTTTATATCTCTTCATCAGTGTCGGAACATCAGATTTGTTAGCGTAACATTTCCATACATTTTCAGTCATAGAATGAATCAATTCGTCAGACGTTCCCTGATGGAGAAGTCTGCCATCCTTCATTAACCAAATTTCATTAGCAATATACTCTACATCCGATACAATATGTGTTGAAAGCAGCACAAGTCTATCCTCGGAGAGTTCGCTGATTAAATTTCGAAATCGGATTCTTTCATTCGGATCAAGACCGGCCGTGGGCTCATCAAGAATTAAAATTTTGGGATCATTCAGCATTGCCTGAGCAATTCCAGCTCTCCGTTTCATGCCGCCGGACAATTTTTTCATCTTTTTATTTGCTGCTTTTGAAAGCCCTACTTTTGAAATTAATTCCTTTACACGTTTTTTTGCAACAACCGGACGGATACCTTTCAAAGCTGCAATGTAAAGAAGGTAATCTTTAACTGTGAACTCCGGATAAAATCCAAAATCTTGAGGTAAGTACCCTAACAATTTGCGGTAATCCGCTCCCATTTTAGTTATGTCTTTCCCATTACAGAGAATTTTTCCGCTGGTGGGTTGCAACAATGTGCAAATCATCCTCATAAGAGTCGTTTTTCCGGCGCCATTTACACCGAGCAAACCATAGACACCATTCGTCATAGTAAGATTCATATGGTCAACTGCGGTAAAATTGCCGAACTGTTTCGTGAGTTTAATCATTTTTAGTTCCATCTGAGTTTTCCTCCCATATTTTGCTGCATTGACGAATTGACCGATATGCAGTAAAAATCATAAATATCAACGCAATACCAAAAAGAGTTATCCATACAGGAATCGTAATGGCAGTGTAGATTCGTTCATCCAATAAGATAAACCACCAGAGTGCGCTCCAGATAATACACATCCCAATAGCGATTGCTTCATTAAAAGCCCGTTTGTTGCATAAGATACCAAAGCAAATACAAGCTGTAACCGCCATCGGAAATAAAAACTGTATCAGCAGATCCATTAAGGATAATTTCAACGAGATAGATGCCACTGCACAAAATATGGTAACAATGGAAACATCTACTATACCAAACAGCAACATTCTCGCAGAGTAAACCTGCCTAAGTGAATAATAAGTGGCAGATTCGATCTCCATACACTGATTCGTTCTGTTCTTCCAAAGCTCTGGAATAATTAAAATAATAAACAGCGCTGCAGCAACTCCCATACTTCTGTACGCATACAGGGCATCATCTGCAAGGGGGAATATTCCCCATAAGGCAGCAAGTATCAAAATCTGAAAAAGCCACCATCTTTTTTTTATCAACCGAAATTGCGTATATAGGAAAGAACGATAAGACAAGGTTTTTTCTGCTTCCGCAAGGAAAAATTTCTCTTTTGAAGTCTTAATAGTTTCCTGAATTTTTTCCTCCCTGGGGACAATTTTCTTCTTTTCTTTATAGTTTTTAATCTGATCGTCCAGGTTCATGTGTCGTTCCCTCCTTTCCTAATAAATCCTGCAAACGGTTTCTTGCCTGCTTCAATCGGTACTTCACAAGCGGCAATCCAATACCCAAGATACTCGCAATCTCTGTCAGCTTCATTTCTTGGAAATAATATAGATCGATTACCTGCCGAAAGTCGGCTTGTAGTTGGTTTAAAGCCCACTCCAATGTGACTTTGTCCATAATTGTTTCTTCCTGATTTCCAGGTGCCTCCATTTCTGATATCTGGTCATCTTCAATAGAAATGGGATTTTGCCGCTTATAATAATTCTTACAGAGATTTCCTGCAACTGTGTACAGATAATTTTTGGTTTTTCCTTTATAACGATAATCAGATAATTTTGCGAAGAAGTTTGCGAAAGTCTCTTGTGTCAGATCTTCGGCGTACTCCGCATCAGAACAATGATAAACGCAATATTTGAGAATGTCATTGTAATATTTACGGACAAATGTATCAAAAGCGTCATCATCGCCTTGTTTCATTTTTCTGATTAAGAGAAAATCTGCATCCACAAAATCCTCCTTTCTCGCCTATTAAAAAAGTTCAAAACGTTTATCCCTTTCTACTATGTATAACAACTGAGGTAGGCAAAAAGATAGTCTAAATTAAAATTTTTTTCTTTCCCCACATTCTTTGTACAACATTAAAATAAACGTCACAGTAACACTCTGTGACGCCTATATGAAAATATTATATTTCAATTGTTTGAGCAATACAAGATTAATAGTGTGCCTCAATAAATTACACCAATCCTATGTACAGAAACGTAGGCATCCACTGTGAGACGAGCAATCCAGGACTTGAAAAAAGAAGATCTTCTCGTCACTGAGCAAAGGTACCGTGCCAGGGGCGGCAAGAGCAGCCTGCTTTTTCAAATCTGGAAACCGTGACCATGTAAAAATACCACCTACCGCCAAGGGGCAACTGCGCCCTTTGGTGAAAGGTGGCACCTGGCATGATGACAGGAGAAGGTGAACTTCCCACTGTAAGAGAGATTTACAGCAGAAAAAGAAGAACAGCAGCCTGAGTGGATCAGACTGCTGACTCTTATTTATCTGCTTGTATTTCAAAGCAGTATCCAACTTCCCGGACAGATCGAATGGTAAAGGGAGCATTGGGAGCTGCCTGGTACAGCTTTTCTCGCAGATTGCAGATGTGAAAGCCGATAGTGTTGCTCTCGCAGCCAGAGGGGATATCTCCCCATACCTTCTCGTAGATTTGGCTGTATGTAAGCACATGCCCCTTATTGGCTGCAAGCAATAAAAGTATTTCATACTCCTTTGTGGTGAGCTGGATCTCCTGGCGATCACGAAAAACTTTCCGTTTGCTCGGATAGATCTCAAGACCTGGGAGGGATAATATCGGCTCCCCGGCCAGCTCATATTTTTCTATCTCTGGATAACTACGCAGGATGGTAAGGATCTCATCAAATGCTTTGGAATCATGATCCGGCAGCTCTAAGATAATAATTCGTCTGATGTTATCGCCTCCTATGGTTGATAGATGACTAGAACCATAATACTATTTAGATTTCAACTTTTTCTTTTGCAGTAAGATACTTTTTCTCAATGCTTGTAAGATATTGTTGACGATAAGCCATTACAACCGCTTCATCCGCAGTTACAAAATAACCTCGCCGCATTTTTTCAATCACGCCATAATGTTGTAGTTCTCGAAATGCTTTCCTAACAGTTTCCGGGCTACTTCCAGCTTCTTTTGCCAGCTCGGTGTAAGAAGGCATTTTATCTCCTGTTCTATATTTGCCGTGTAAAATACGAAAGAAAATCTCATTTGCAAGGCGTTGATACAATTTTTCGCTAACATCAATATCCCAGCTCATACAATACCGTTCCTTTCAACAATCTCTATCTTATTTTGGGCCGAAGAATTACCTTTTTGAACAGGAACATTGTTGCTCCAAAATAGGTCAGGTAAATAGCACAGAATAACAGAATTGTCACCATGCCATAGAACAACACAAGTCCTTCCTGCAAAAACGATTTCCCGAAAAGGAGCTGTGTTCCTGCAATCAGGAAAACGGTAAGTATGATGGGGAATAGCAAGGGGATAAAAAACACAGTGGAAAGTTCCTTGCGTATCAAGGCAACCTGTTTCTGACTTGATACGCCCAGCCGATCAATCACCGCATAATTTTTCCGGTTTTTGTCTATAGAAGAAAGCTGTTCAAAAGCCAGAACCGAGCAGGAAAGAATGATAAAAATAATACTCAAATACAGCCCGCAGAAGGAGAGAGTTGTAAATCCGGTCAGTGAATTGGCAACACCCCACGCTTTTACTGTTATCCCCATTGTCATTTTCTCCGGTAGTTCCTGTCCGGGTTGGATGTCTGGCAACCATGCTCCACTGTTCAAAAACTGTCTTAGTTCGCTTCTAAGTTCCGGGTATCCACCATCCGCCAGTTTCATCACAAGGCGAATTTTCTCCCCGGATAGCTGTGAAGCCACTTTATCCGGCAGGACAAGCACATATCCATTTGTTCCTGCCATTTGATACTGCTCCATTGGCTCAGTTAAGATCGGCGTTTCCGCTACGGTCAAGGTTTGACCATTCAATGTAATTTCAGACTGCTGTTCCAATCTCTGCTGGATGTCATCCACATAATTCCATGTATCACAGTGAACTAAAAATTCGTTATTACTTATGGAAACAGACGAAAGCCCTAAAATCTCTCGCAAGCGATTATAGTCAGACAAAGACAAGGCTTCGATGGCTTTACCGGGAACTGTATATAAGTAATAGGTTGCACTGTCCTCCACCTTGCAGCGTTCCTCCACAAAGGAGAGGACAGAATTCATGCTATCCTTGGTCAAGGGTGCGTCAATGGCTACACCGGCGTCATAGGGATAATACGCCTCCATATTGGCCTTATAGCCTGCGCCCATTGTCAGTCCTATAAACATCGTTGTAAGAGAAATCGTCAACAAGATTGCCACAACAGCCATTGTACGCCCGGAAGATTGAATACGCCTGCCAATCTGCCCCAAGAAAAACAGATTTTCTTCTCGATATTTTCGCTGGGGGTTTCGTTTGGCAAGCAGGTACAGCAAAACTGGGATCTTTCGGTGTAGCTCATAAACAGCCACAAGAATTAGCAGACAGGCTCCGCCACAATACAACAATGCTTCATTAGTCTGGATGTGAAGTCCTTTTTCCAGCAGAATTACA
The DNA here is from genome assembly GCA_000702025.1 of Blautia schinkii DSM 10518. GTDB lineage: Bacteria > Bacillota > Clostridia > Lachnospirales > Lachnospiraceae > Blautia_A > Blautia_A schinkii. The sequence goes on along the minus strand of JNKJ01000011.1, from coordinate 44,712 downwards.
CCTGCAACCATAACAGCAATCGAGAGTAAGCCAGTTAGAACACTCCGAAGCAAAGAATGAAAACCGATTTCCTCGTTTTTTTGGTTATCGTAAAGCAGATCAATCACTTTTTGCCGCCGGATAACCTTTGCTGCGCGAAACATTCCAAATCCATACATCAGAATGAAGAAGAAAAGTGTCATTCCCCATGCGCGGAAAGAAAACAAAACCCGATAAGTGTGCGGAACCTCGAAAATATTCTGGATAACCTGATTTAGCAATCCGGATAAGCCGGTTCCGATCAAAGCTCCCAGCAAAAAAGCTACCCCGCCAATTATGCCATTTTCCACCAAAAATAGATTGCGGACGGTTTTCACTTCCATGCCCATCAGCTCATAGGCAGCAAATTCCTTTTTGCGTTGGCCCAACATGAAGCGAACAGCATATCCAATGACAAACGAGGACATAAAGGCAATTAGTGCCGACAGTATCAAAATGCCAGTGGTAAGCATTGACATATTTTCTGTCATGGCAAGAATGTCCGGGGAAAGTCCCAGTGCCAAGAAAGAATACATCAATGCCGCAGTCAGCGTAAGCGTCACAAAGTAGATGATATAATCCCGAAGGCTCCTGCGAATATTCCGAAATGCAAGTTTAGCATACATCACTCACGCCCCCTCCCGTCATGGTGAGGACATCCAGAATTTTTTCAAAGAAAGTCCTGCGGGAATTGCTGCCTTTGAAAATCTCCGTAAAAATAGTACCGTCACGCAAAAAAAGAATACGGTTTGCGTAACTTGCGGAAAAAGCATCGTGTGTTACCATTAAAATTGTCGCTCCAAGCGTTTCATTGATACTCTGGATAGCGGAAAGTAGCATTTGGGATGAATGGCTGTCCAGAGCGCCCGTAGGTTCATCTGCCAAAATCAGTTTTGGTTGATTGATGATTGCCCTGGCGCAAGCACATCGTTGCTTCTGACCGCCAGACACCTGATAGGGATATTTGTCAAGAATATCCGTGATGTTCAGCTTTCCGGCTATTTCTCGTACCCTACCATCAATCTCATCTGCGGGAACTCTATTGATTGTCAATGCCAAAGCAATATTCTCGCTAATGGTCAGAGTGTCCAGCAGGTTAAAGTCCTGAAACACAAATCCAAGGTTCTCCCGGCGAAACCGGGCAATTTGCTTTTCAGTGATTTCCGTCACATCGGTTCCATTCAGATAGATATGCCCTGCGCTGACCGTATCAATGGTGGAAATGCAGTTGAGCAGAGTGGTCTTGCCGGAACCGGATGCCCCCATAATCCCCACAAATTCCCCTTCCTGAACAGAAAAGCTAATATCCTGAATTGCTTTTGTGACATTACCTTTACTGCCGTAATATTTTTGGATATGTTCCAGTTTCAAAACTTCATTCATATAGGCAGACCTCCTTCATCGTTTTTAATAGCTTGATAGCGGCACCCCCATTCAAAAGAGCCGATAACCACAAGAAATTAGACCTTGTGTGTTATCGGCTCTGCGGCTGTGCGTCTGGCGCTTTGATAACGGATATATGGAATTGTTCAACATCAATTAGACATTCGCTTTTACATTTTGGACAAAAGAGAGGAAAATTTTTCAGAATAGTATCTTCTCTAACTTTGTCGCGCGTTTTATTCCCACAGATCGGGCAGCGTATAAACTCTGTTTTTTCCATATCCATCATTTTTCATCCCGGTTTTTATCCTGTTTCTTTTTTTCCTCCCGATATTTGCGGATGAGCTTATTCCGAACCGGAATGCCAACACCAATCAGAAGCACTACTGCTAAAATCGTGAAATCCATACTATCCACCTCACATTTCTTTATTTTTCATAATCTGGACAGAGAACCAGATCGACACAGCATACATAACAACCACCAGCGCAATCGCAAGAGTGAGAAGCAACACAGGTGAACTGGCAATCGCGTTGATAATGGGGTTATCAGCAGGCAGTTTAGGAAGAAGAAACAAAGTCACTAAAAATCCTGCAACCGGAATATACATAAACACCCGGCCTTTGATAGAGCCAAATTTGTAATATCCGGGAATTTGAAATACCGTGTAAAGCGCAAACAAGAACAGGCCGCCAATGGCTGCGCTGATAATGCCAAACGGTTCAACGGTTTCTCCCAATGCCCGTAATACAATCGGCTGTGTGATAAGGGACACCACCAAAGCGATAACTCCAAGCACAATAACAAAAAGATACCGTCCCATTACCATTTCACTTTTCTTTACAGGCAAAATACCATATAGGCGTTCCATGCTATTTTTTTCTGTGACGGAGAAGGTATAGCCGGTTGTCATGGCTATAAAGCACATGGCGAAAGAAACTCCTGTCAATATAGATCGGTTGATTGCTGCAAAAGCGATGGGGAGAAGCATAGTAAACCCAATCACTTTGACATACGGTTTTACAAGGGAAAAATCCAGTCTTGTAGCTTTCAATATATTACTCATAATCCTCGCCTTTCTTGCTTGTAAACACAACGATTTCGTCAATGGTAGCCGGTTCAATGTCCAATGCAGTAAATGAGCCAATATCCTCGGTTTTGACCAGAGCTTCAAAGCCAGTCGGGAAAGTACGAACACCAACCGCCTTCGCTTGTAGATCAGCGGAAAGTTCATCCATACCACCCTTAACGATGCGGAACATATCAACAAATTCATCCTTGCTGCCGGTGAAAAAAAGTTCCCCATAACTGATGTATGTGATATAATCAGCGGCTCGTTCCAAATCGCCAGTAATATGGGTGGAAAACAAAACGCTGTGTTCTCCGTCCTCAATGTATTCCGAAAGGATCTGAAGCAATTCATCTCTGGAAACTGGATCAAGGCCGCTGGTAGGTTCATCCAAAATCAGCAGCTTTGCGTCATAGGAGAACGCACAAGCCAGCATCAACTTCATCTGCATACCTTTTGAAAGTTCTTTGACCTTTTTGGTCGGAGCGATATGAAATTTCCGTAGCATTTCACTAAAACGCTCCGTGTTCCAGTTGGGATAGAAAACAGAGATGGATTTTTCTACCTCAGAAACTTTCCAATCATCACTGAAATAGTTTGTATCAAACACAACGCCAAGCTCTGCCTTTGCCTTCTGTTCATCGGCGATATTGTCCAAGCCCATGATTTTGATTTCTCCGCCGTTGCGTTTGAGCATATTCAGAATGAGCTTAATTGTAGTTGTTTTGCCGGAACCGTTCGGCCCGATCAGCCCCATGATATAGCCTTTGGGGAGCGTAAAAGTAATGTTGTGAAGCTGAAAACTGTCGAAAGATTTTGACAGATTTTTTACTTCCAAATAATTAGTCATCTGTATTCGCCTCCAATAAAATATCTAAAAGATGATGTAGTTCCTCATTAGATAGGTTAGCAATTTTTGCTGCTTTTATAGCTTCTGTTAAGCTATTTTCCACTTTGCAAATTAGCTGCTCCTTCATAAGTTCGGAACCGCTGCCAAGTACAAAACAACCGCGGCCCTGAACATTCTTGACAAACCCTTCCTGTTCCAGTTCTGTATAGGCCCTTGTAACTGTCAAAACACTGATCTTTAAGTCCTTTGCCAGAGTACGGAGAGAAGGCAAGGCTTCTTCCTCTTTTAGTTCTCCCGACAAGATAGCGGCTTTGACCTGCTGTTTAATTTGCTCGTAAATGGGTACACCTGATACATTTGAAATAATTAGCTTCAATCCATCCTCACCCCTCCTGTTATAAGTGTTATGCTTTTATGCATAACAGTATAACATGTGCAACAGAAAACGTCAACAGAAAGCAATGGTTGATTGTGATCAAACACGGATAAAACGTGTTGTCTTTTTGATATGGAACATTTCCAACGAGTTGAAAACATCAGCATCTACTGTACGGCGGACAATCCAGGATTTGAAAAAGGCGGAGCTTCTCGTTACTGAGTAAAGGTACCGTTCCAGGGGCGGAAAGAGCAGATTGCTTTTTCAGATCCGGAAACCGTGACCGTGTAAAAATACCACCTTCCGCCAAGGGGCAACGGTGCCCTTTTGGTGAAAGGTGGCACCTGGCATGATGACAGGAGATGGTGAACTTCCCATTGTAAGAGGAATTTACAGCAGAAAAGAAGAACAGCAGTCTGAATGGATCAGACTGCTGACTCTTATTTATCTGCTTGTATTTCAAAGCAGTATCCAACTTCCCGGACAGATCGGATAGTAAAGGGAGCATTGGGAGCTGCCTGGTACAGCTTTTCCCGTAAGTTGTAGATATGGAACCCAATGGTGTTACGCTCACCTCCCGTGGGAAAATCGTTCCAGACTTTTTCGTAGATCTGATTATAAGTTAAAACCCATCCTTTATTGGTAACCAGCAGAAGAAGAATCTCATATTCTTTATGTGTTAACCGGATTTCTTGATGATCCCTGAAAACTTTCCTTCTACGTGGATATATGTCCAGGCCGGGAAATGATAGTATCGGCTCATCATCCAGCATCCATTTTTTTAATTCCGGATGTTTATTTAAAACAAATAAAATATCTTGAAAAGCTGTTGAGTCCTGTGCCTGCAGCTCAATCATAATAATATGTCCGATACTATCACCTCCAAGGACAAACTATTTAAAACATGACTGGAGGAATGCTTCTTGGCAAGCGCTCCAACGTCTTTTATTCTTCCTTTTCCCGGAATCCCCAAGCCTCAAAATCCGTATCGTCCTCCTCCGGCTCCACCTCTTCCGTAAAAGTGGAGCCGGTGGCCTCTGCCGGGGGATTGAGCATATAAGGCGCGACCTGTACCGGCGCTTCGCTCTGAATCGCCAGCACCCTGTGGGCAGCCTTGCCGCAAAACACCATGGCGGCGGCAAAGGCGAAATACTGCACACAGCTTGTAAGATAGAGATTCACAATGGCCAATTCATTTCCCTGCACAGGGACGCCCTGCTCAAGCTGCCGGGAGATATTTTGATGGCAGGCCACCAGAGAGACAAAGGCTGTAATCAGCAGCACCGCCGCAAGAGCATAAAAAACTGCGGAAAGGATCGTTCCCTTTTTCGAGGGTTTCGTGATTGGATTGCTGTCCATCTCCATCATTTTGCCCTCCTTTCACTGCGGGGAGTGTTGTTTCTGCGGGATTGGGGTTGGGCGGCTCCATCTTGAACGCGCTCCAGCACCTGCAGCTCACCTTTTTTCAGACGGAACACCACATCGGCCTGCTTCGCCAGTTCGTTGGAGTGGGTGACGACCACCACACACTTGTTCATCTTGTGGGCGCTCTCTTTGAGGATCTCGGTAATGTCCTGGGCGGTGTCCTCGTCCAGATTGCCGGTAGGCTCGTCTGCCAGGATCACCGGAGCCTCGCTTGCCAGGGCGCGGGCGATGGCCACACGCTGCTGCTGGCCGCCGGAGAGCTTCAGCACATTCCGCTTGGCTTCTTCTTTCGTCAGGCCAAGCCGCTCCAAAATGGGCAGCGGCGGCAGCTTGGAAGTCAGCGACACATTCTCTGCGGGAGTCAGGTAGTCGATCAGGTTGTATGCCTGAAAGATAAATGACACATGGTTTTTCCGGTGGTCGGAAAGGCCCGTCTTGGCAATATCCTGCCCGTCAAAATAGATCTGGCCGCTGCCGGGGCTGTCCAAGCCGCCGATCAGGGAGAGCAGGGTGGTTTTACCGCAGCCGGAAGGCCCCAGGATGGCGTAGAGCTTGCCCTGTTCCATTTCGGCGTTGACGTCTTTTAAGACTTTCTTTTTATTATCGTAGGAATATCCCACTTGCTTGATTTCCATGATACTCATAGTGATTACCTCATTTCGTTATTTTAGGGGGTGGATGGTCTTATTCCATCTGCGACAAAATCTGCTTGGGCTTCAACCGCATGGTCGAGATACTGGACACCAGCACCGCCGCCACCAGCAGGATGCCGCCCACGACAGCCACCAGCATAAAGTGTTCCGGCGTGACGATGACATTCTCCGCCGCCTTGCCGAACAGTGTACCCAGGGTGCCGGCCACTTGCTTACTGGATAGGTAGGCCAGCGGGAAGGCCACCACCGCAATCAGCAGGGTTTCCAGCACATATTGGAGAATGACCGCAGGCTTGGCAATACCCACCGCCAGCAAAATGCCGGTTTCCCGTTTCCGGCTGCGGATGGACATGGAGAGAATAAGAATAATCAGCACCATGCTCACAACGGTAATGACAACGATGAGGGTGGTAATCAGGGTATTGGTATCGGAGAGTGCGTTGGAAATATTCTGATATACCTCGTCGTTGGCGGTAATGATAAAGTTATCCCAGTTAATCGAGGATATGTTCTGCACCTCGGCTATCACGTTATCCAACTGTGCTGCATCCTCTACGAAAAAGTGGGCCTCTGTAAGTTTATTGCCATCTTCATAATTAACAGCCATTTCTTTCATCGCATGGAAGCTGCAAAAAGCGTAATCGGTATAATCCCACAGCGTAGCAGCATCATACATGGTCGCCTCATCATCTTTATCTGCCACAATGTCAAAGATACCTACGAGTTCCATCTCCACTTCGGGATCATCTGCATAGGGATCGTTGATGCCGGATACTTTATCCCCTAACTTCAATCCATTCTTTTCGACACGCTCCCTGCTGAGAATAAGTCCATTCGGCACATCTTCCGTAATATGAGATCCCTCTACCAGTTCAAACCGCCCAGATACGAACAACTCGTTATATTCTGAATTGAGACAACCATAAGTATAAAAGCTGTTGTTAACATCCTCTGTAATGATACTTTCACCTGATTGAGTATAGTAATAAGGCATAGAGACAAGCGCTGCATCATATCCCGCAACTCCATCTATGGAAGAAATTTCTTGAAGCATTTCCTCGGATATAAATTCCTGCGTACTATAAGAACCACCATTGCCGCTGGCCCAACCACCCGTAGATAAATTACGTTCAACGGTGAAGCTGGCCCCGGTGGTTCCCCGGACTTCCTCAGCCTGTTCCTCCTGAGCGTCGGCAATCGCCAGCCCGGAAAGCACCAAGGTGGTAATGGCCAAGAGCAGACAGAACACCAGCAAGGTCTTTTTCCATTTCCGTGCGCTATATAAAATTGCTCGTATTCCTAAATTCATATTGCGTCCTCCTTTACTCCATCTGCGCCAAAATCTGCTTGGGCTTTAACCGCATGGTCGAAATGCTGGACACCAGCACTGCCGCCACCAGCAAAATGCCGCCCACGATAGCCACCAGCATGAAGTGTTCCGGTGTGACGATGACATTCTCCGCCGCCTTGCCGAACAGCGTACCCAGGGTGCCAGCTACTTGCTTGCTGGAGAGGTAGGCCAGCGGGAATGCCACCACTGCAATCAGCAGGGTTTCCAGCACATATTGGAGAATCACTGCAGGCTTGGCGATACCCACCGCCAGCAAGATGCCGGTTTCCCGTTTCCGGCTGCGGATGGACATGGAGAGAATAAGGATAATCAGTACCATGCTCACAGCAGTAATGACAATGATGAGAGTGGTAATCAGGGTGCCGGTGTCGGAAAGGGCGATGGAGATATTTTGATACACCTCGTCATTGGCGGTGATCTTGTAGTTGTTCCAGTTGATAGAGGAAATGCTCTGCACTTCCTGAATCACATTCTCTAATTGGGCGGCGTCCGTGACATAGTAGTAGGCTTCGGAAATGCCCTCGCCATCTTCGCCCCAGCCCTTAATCAAGCCTTCGGCTGCGTCCATGCTGCAAAAAACATAGCTGGAATAGGCGTAATAGGACGCATCATCATACATATTCACTTGGTCGTTCTTATCCGTCACCACATCGAAGATGCCTACGATCTCCATATCCACTTCCGGGGTGTTATTCTCCGGGTAGTAAACGCCTGTCAAGGTATCTCCAACCTTCAGCCCGTTCCACTCAGCCAGTTCCCGGCTGATAATAATGCTATTGGTCATATCATCGGTAATGTGGGTGCCTTCCACCAACTCAAACCGGCCCGACAGAAACAGCTCATGGTATTGGGAATTGTAGGAGCCGTAGTTGTAGAAGCTGTAATTCTCATGAGCCAGTTCCTCACCCTTATCATTGAAGATACGGGGCAGTGTAATCAAGGTGGCGTCATACCCCGCAATGCCATCCACTGCGGCAATCTGCTGGATCATGTCCTCGGACATAAATTCCTGCGTGCTGTAACTGCCGTTCCAGCCGCCCGTAGAGATGTCACGCTCCACGGTGAAGCTGGCTCCGGTGGTTCCCCGGACTTCCTCGGCCTGTTCCTCCTGAGCATCAGCTATGGCAAGGCCGGACAACACCAAGGTGGTAATGGCCAAGAGCAGACAGAACACCAGCAAGGTCTTTTTCCACTTCCGTGCGCTATATAAAATTGCTCGTATTCCTAAATTCATATTGCCTGCACCTCCTTTACTCCATCTGCGCCAAGATTTGCTTGGGCTTCAACCGCAGGGTTGAGATACTGGACACCAGCACTGCCGCCACCAGCAAAATGCCGCCCACGATGGCCACCAGCATAAAGTGCTCCGGCGTAACGATGACATTCTCCGCCACCTTGCCGAACAGCGTCCCCAGGGCGCCGGCAACCTGCTTGCTCGATAGGTACGCCAGTGGGAAGGCCACCACCGCGATCAGCAGGGTTTCCAGCACATACTGGAGAATCACCGCAGGCTTGGCGATTCCAACGGCCAGCAGGATTCCGGTTTCTCTTTTTCGGCTGCGGATGGACATGGAGAGAATGAGAATAATCAGCACCATGCTCACAGCCGTGATGACAACGATGAGGGTAGTAATCAGGGTGCCGGTGTCAGAAAGGGCACTGGAAATATTCTGATATACCTCGTCATTGGCAGTGATATTGAAATTGTTCAAGTTGATAGAGGAAATCTTTTGTACTTCCGCAATTACGCTATCTAACTGAGCAGCGTCGGAAACATAGAAGTTTGCTTCTTCAATCTCATCGGTTCCCCATCCTTCAACCAACTGGACCATTGCCCCCATACTGCAGAAGGTATAATCGGAATAATCAAAGTAGGATGAGGCGTCATACATATTCACTTGATCGTCCTTGTCCGCTACCACATCAAAAATACCAACGAGTTGCATATCCACTTCCGGGGTATTGTTTTCCGGGTAGCATACACCTGTTATTGTGTCGCCAATTTCCAGCCCGTTTTCTTCTGCGAGTTCCCGGCTGATGATAATCCCATTGTCTATATCGTCTGTAATATGCGACCCTTCTACAATCTCCAGTTTCCCTGACAGGAACAATTCGCTATATTCAGAATTGATAGTGCCATAGGTAAAAAAGCTGTACACCTTTGCGGGCAGTGCTTTCCCGGTTTCATCATAGAAGAATGGCATCAAAATAAATGAAGCGTCATATCCTTCGATTCCGTCCACAGACGCAATTTCCTGAATCATATCTTCGGAGATAAACTCCTGCGTACTATAAGTGCCATCGCTGCCATTTGACCAACCACCAGTAGATAAGTTTCTCTCCACCGTGAAGCTGGCCCCGGTGGTTCCCCGGACTTCCTCAGCCTGTTCCTCCTGAGCGTCGGCTATGGCAAGGCCGGACAACACCAGGGTAGTAATGGCCAAGAGCAGGCAGAACACCAGCAGCGTCTTTTTCCATTTCCGTGCGCTGTATAAAATCGCCCGTATTCCTAAATTCATATCGCCTGCACCTCCTTAATTCATCTGCGACAAGATACTCTTGGGCTTCATCTTCATAATGGGATAGGCCGCCAGTGCGGTAGAGGCCACACACAGCACCATGCCAAAAGCCCATACCAGTGCGTAATCCTCGGCGGAAACAGCTACCTCGATCTCGGCAAGGCCCAAATCCTCGGTGGGTTCTTCTTCCGCAGCTTCGCTTTCCCCGGTCAAGTCCACCGTCTCATAGGTTTCGCTTGTCACCTGGGAGAGCAGGCTGCTCCCGATCTGATGGGAAATGGCTGTGCTGGTTCCAAAAGAAATCACCAGGGCGATGGCCGCCACGAGGATCACTTCCAGCAGGTATTGCAGCAGCACCGAGCCTTTGGAAATGCCCATGGCCAGATAGACGCCGGTTTCATGGATTCGCCCCCGGAGCCGCAGCGTCAAGAACAAGGCCAGCACCAGGAAACAGATCACCGATACCACAGCGATGGCGATAAAGACGATGTTCTGCAAGCCCTCCAAGGATTCCTTGGCGTTCTGATAGTCGTTGTCGTAGCGGGTCAGGGTGCAGCTCTCCCAATCTACACCATCCAGTTCCTGCACATCGGTCATAATGCGCTCTAACTCGTCTGGGTCGTTCACATAGAAATCCCCGTACTGGACATTGGTGGTTCCCTCGGTGCCGTAGAGCAGGAAAGAGGCGGTGGAGAGGTCGATGAAAACAATGTTGTCGTAAAGGTCATAAGACGGGGCCATGCCGATGGAATCCTGTTCTTCCGTATTGGTGAAAATCCCGGCCACCGTCACGGGGATGGTCTGGCTTTTGTTCTCCACATTCCCCAGCAGCATGGTGTCGCCCACAGACAGGCCGTTGCGCTGGGCGAATTTCTCATGGATCAGCACCTGGCTGCCGGTTTCGGTGGTGATAGGGCTGCCCTCCACCATCTCAAAGCCGCCATCGGTGAAATAGCTGTCCTCCTGAGAGTTGGAGTTTGCTACCACCCGTCCGGCGTTCTCATAGCCCTCCGGCACCTGGGCAGCGCCCTCGGTGTTGATTTCCAGAAGGTTCCCGTCTGCGTCAAAATAAGTAGCGTAGGTATAGGAGCGCAGGGTGTACCTGCCGCTCAAACCATCCACATCAAGAATCTGGCTCACCGTATCCTCCGGGATACCGTTTTCCAGCGTCTTGGCGTTGATGGTGAAATAGCCCAGCAGGGCTTTTTTAATATTGGCGTTGGCCGTCTCCGTGGTCGATTGGATGGAAAGGCAGGTCAGCATTAGCGTGGCCATGACCAGCAGAAACGCCAGCAGCATGAGGGTCTTGCCCTTTTTGCGGATGGAATACAGGCAGGCCCGTTTGCACAGATTCATTTCCGAGCCACCTCATTTCCTTCGAGTAAAACCAGTGGGTTCACTTGTGTACCTCCTAACATAAGTTTTTCGCCGGGGCTGTTTTACGCCCCGGTGGTGCCCCGTCTGTCGGGAACACCCTTATGGTACACGACAAAGGTGGAGTTGAGGTGGAGTTGAGATATTTTTTAGGTGGAGTTGGCGATAAAGTGTAAAAAAATCGGCAGCCTTGATGTTCCAAAGCCGCCGTGTTTTAATTTGGCATGAGAAAGAGCTGCTGAACGACGGTTTTTTTCTTTTGCCGTCGTCCGGTAGTTTTATCAATTATTCTTTAATAGCTGAAAGGTTATAGTGATGGTGAAAATATCATTCTTCACATTGCCTGTTATAGAACCATTCAGGCGTTCTACCAACTCTTTAGCGATTGATAACCCCAACCCTGTTGAAGTTTTGCTCCTGGCTCCATCCGCCTTATAAAAGCGATCAAACACTTTGTTGGCATCAATAGGCTCCTGCGTCTGGTAGCCATTTTCAAAATAAATCTGAACCGTATCAGCGGTATTTATTAGACGGACAGAAAGCTGGTTATTCCCATGTTCAATACAATTTTTCAGTATGTTCTGGAAAATGCGGCGGAGCGCAGGTTCGTTCCCTTGAATAAAAATATCCTGTTCAGGGACATTAACCAGCGGTTTTATGCCCCTCTGCTTAATATCCTTATAGAAGCTAAAAAGCACACTTAAAAGAATTTCATTGACAGCACACGGGGACAATTCTACTTCATACGCCTTATTGGTCAACTTTGCATAGGTAAACAGCTCATCCAGCATTTCTTTCAAAGAGGAAAGTCGGTCAGAGATAACCGTAGCATATTGTTGTCGTTCCACAGGATCATCACTTTTCAATAGGAGCTGGAAATATCCGTCCATAGAGGTCAAAGGCGTGCGTATATCATGGGAAAGGTTGATTATAGTATCTTTCAGATGACTTTCATTTTCTGCAATCTCTTTCCTTAAAGCGGCGGTCTGCTCAATTAGGATATTCAATTCATCTGTCAACTCGGCTACACAGCCCGATTTCTGGTCGCTTGTTATCAACATATTCGTTTCATGCTGGTTCAGAAAAGAAATCTGGCTTTTGACATTTTTAATCTGATGCCGGTAATAAAAAGCCCATCCTATCCCTAAAATAGCTATAACCACTAAAATGATACACGCAACCGCCATCTTTTCACCTCTTTTCTCATATATCTTTCTTCTGCATAATAAACCCACTTAAACTTCCCATCAGGATCAACGTGATTATTGCGATAAGAAAGGCTTTCAGGTATAATGAGCTGCCGCTTGCCATCGAAAGAAGTCCTACATTTCCTGATGATAGGTAGTTCATAATACTAAAGTCTGCAATCTCTTTTAGACGGGGAATAATGTTTATTAGCAACGCATCCACAACCTGTAAAATTCCTGCTGCCAGCAAAATCCCTGTCAATAGGCTTGCCACCACATTTTGAAATAGGTAAACAAGGAACAGGATCACGCTGCCATAGGCAATGTGAAGTAGGTATTGCATCCCCAAATATCCTATGAATTTTCCTGCCTCCTGAATATGGACATATCCGAAAAAGAGAACACTTCCGGCCATGATTGCCAGAATTGCCACAATCAGCATTACCGCAGTAAAAATTGCAATCGAAAGGAGTTTCCCAATTACAAGCTCCCACCGATGTCTGGTCTGTCCGGCGATATTCTTAATAAATCCTGTTCGGATTTCATTGCCAGCAAAAAGCGCGATAAATGCCACCAAAAACATCAGAAGTAATTTGCTTTGAATATTCATGGAAACAAGCTCCGGCAGCGGGATCTTTGCGCCAGTACACCATTCAGGAGATACCTGACCGATATAAATACCCCAATTCACTTCATCGCCAGTTTCCCGCAGGGTTTCCAATGCAGACGGGGTTTGCTGATAATAAGAAATATCCTGCTGTGTCATAAAAACAGAAGCAAACATCATTAGCATAGCAGCCGCCAGCACAATATAGGTGTACTTGCTCTTGAACATTCTGAATAAATCCATTTTTATTACTTTAAGCATGATCCACACCTCCTGTCAGCCGCAGAAAATAATCTTCAATGGACTCATTCGTAACGGAAATGGAATGAATATAGATATTTTTCCGTGACAGTTCCATTGTGATTTTTCCGCTCTCGTTCAGCCGCTCAAAAATATGGATGGTGTTTTCATCAGCCACACGGTAATCTTTGAAACCGAGTGCGTCCAGCACTGGCAGGGCTAAATCCGGGTGATCCATCTTAATTTCGATATGTTCTCGGCAGGTAGCCTCTAATTCCTCGCGGCTTAATTCTTTTACAAGTTGGCCCTTATCAATAATCGCATAGTTTGTGGCGATTTTAGAAAGTTCCTCCAAAATGTGACTGGAAATGATGATAGTAAGCCCTTTTTCTTTATTCAACCGAAGCAAAGTTTCTCTGACTTCTGCAATTCCTTCCGGGTCAAGCCCGTTGATCGGTTCGTCCAGTACGAGCAGATCGGGTTCCCCCACAAGAGCCATACCAATGCCGAGCCGTTGCTTCATACCCAAAGAAAAATGCCCGACTTTCTTTTTTCCCACATCGCTCAAACCAACGATATTCAGAATATTCTCAATGTAACCGGGGCGGTGCAAACCTACACAGATACATTTCAATTTCAGATTATCATAAGCGGACATATCAGGGTAAAGCCCCGGCGCTTCAAGCAATACCCCAATGCGGGAGATCACCTTGTTTCGCTCTGTGCCGTGATACCCGAAAAAGGTAATATCCCCGCTGGTAGGTTTAGAAAGGCCGCTAATCATTTTCAAAAATGTTGTCTTGCCTGCGCCGTTTTTTCCAATCAGGCCATAGATTTCGCCCTGCCGGATATGCAGGCTGATATTATCAATGGCTGTCTGCCTTTTGAATTTCTTCGTTAAGCAGTCCGTAGACAGAAGATATTCCATAACATATTCCTCCTTTGCTTGATCTAAATACAGTGTACCGCGACAGTACAAATACATCGCAAAGGAATGTTTAAGAAATCATCAAGATTTAATCGGCCAGCTTAAAGCCTACGCCCCAGACTGTTTCGATGTATTCTTCATCGGAAAATGCCTTGATTTTCTGCCGGATATTGCTGACATGGACGTTAATGGTTCGATCTTCCCCAATATACAGGTCGTCCCACGCATAATCATATATTTCCTTTTTGGAAAATACCCGTTTAGGGTTTGTGATCAATAGCTCCAAAATCTTAAACTCTTGTCGAGTAAAAGAAATGGGGTGTCCTGAAACGGAAATGCTGTGTTCTGTAATGTTCAAAACCATATCCTTGTAATGATAGACTGTTTCTGACCTATCTGTGCTGTGTTTTCTAATCTGAACGGCCACTCGTGCTACAAGTTCATCAATTTCAAATGGCTTTGTCATATAATCGTCTGCCCCGGAAAAGAGCAGATTTACCTTTGTGTCTAATTCGTCTTTTGCTGAAACAACGATGATAGGGGTATCTAAGTGAGGTTTTATTTCCTCGACAATACTGTTTCCACTCTTTCCGGGAAGCATTAAATCCAAAATAATCACGCTGAATTTCTCATTATTGAGATATAGCATGGCTTCCGTTCCAGAAAACGCCTGTTTACATTCATACCCTGCTTTTGTCAACGCTGACGCCATCATATTGTTGATGTCAGTATCATCTTCGATAATTAAGATTTGTTCCATGTTACCACTTCCTAATTTTATATTATCAACGAGGACTTGGTCTCCTTTGTGGGAAATCACACGCCTCCGTTTGCGCTTACCTATTTTGAGGCCACGAAGATTATGCTCTTACTACCGACAATATTTATTATATTTTATTCTTTCAGGCAGTACAAGACAGGAAACAGCAGGACCATCACCACAAAAACGCCGTAAACTTCACGCCACTTTCCGTATTAACCATGTTGTGGATGATTTCGTGGTGATCCAGGATGGTTTTGGTGATATACAGCCCCAGGCCGCTGCCGCCGCTGTTCCGGTTCCGGGATTTGTCCACCCGGTAAAATGGCGTGAAGATGCGCTTCAAATCTTCCTCGGCAATGTGGACGCCGGTATTCTCCACGGAAAACACCTCGTCCTTTTGGGTGACAGTAATCACCGCGCCCACCGGTGAATAGGCCACGGCGTTTCCAATCACGTTGGTGAACACCTTCTCCATGAGCCGCCGGTCACCCTGGTAGTGGTATTCCGGCTGGATGTCCATGCGAAGCTCCATCTGCTTGTCCTCCATCCGGCCACGGAACTGCTGACAGACCTTTCGCAGCATTTGGCTGATGTCCAGGTCGGTACGCTCCAGGTGGAAGTCGCTGCCGCCCATCCGGGCCGCCGACAAAATCTCCTTGACCAGCGCCTCCATGTCATTGGTGGTTTTCATGCACCGGCGCAGGTAGGTATCCCGGTCTTTGTATTCGCCCACCTGATAGATCATACCCTCCAGTTGCCCCTTGATGATGGCGATGGGGGTTTTCAGCTCATGGGAGACAGCGGTGAAAAATTCCACCCGCTGCTTTTCCTGTTCCCGTTCCCGCTCAATATCTTTCTTCAACTGCCAGTTTGCCGCCTTCAAGCTGTCCATCGTATCACTCAAACGCTGGGCCATTTCATTCAGGCTGGCGGCCAGCACACCGATCTCGTCTTGCCGGTTGACTTCACACTTCCAGGTCATATCCAGGGTGGTCATCCGTTTTGCCACATTGCTGATATTGACCAGCGGCTTGGAGTAATACCGGGAACAAACCACCGCCCCCATGACGGAAATCAGCAGAATCACAACGGCGATCAAGGGGATGAGCTTCAGCAGAATGTCATAGGACTGCGCCACCGCGACCAGGGCGGCATTGGCAAATACATGGTAGGTCTGCCCGCCTTGCTGGAATGTTGCGGAACAGCTCATAGAGGGGGCAGAAGTGTCCAGGTTCTCCATATCGGCAAAATTCACGGAGAACAGATTATTCCCATAATTATCGTTGACTTTCACCGAAGCGTTGTTCCTCATGGAAAATTCCATCAAACTGTCCGAACTGGCCTCCCAGCCGTTCCGTTCCAGGACCGCCATCAAGTCATAAAAATCGGAAGTAACCTGGCCTTCCAGCTCCGTATGATAATTTCTCGGCAGAAAGATCATCACCATGCCGTAAATGAGGATGCAGCAGACCACCAGCAGCGCCAGCATACTGAGGAAGGTCTTGGCCTGGATGCTTTCACTGATCTTCTTTCTCAATTTTATATCCCGCCCCTCTCATGGTTTCTATGTAGTCCACACCCAGCTTTTTACGGATGTTCTTGATGTGGGTGTTTATGATTTTTTCGTCGCCAACATAATCGTAGCCCCAAACCGTGTCCAGCAGTCTTTCCCTGGACACCACCCGGCCCTGGTTTTCCAGAAGGAGCTTCAAAATCTCAAATTCCCTGGTGGTCAGGGAAACGCTTTCTGTTCCCACAAGGACGGAAAGGCTGTCCGTATCCACCGTGATTTCCTTATAGCGGATCACGGTATTGGGCGCAGCGCCGCCCTGTTCGGCCCGGCGCAGCACCGCTTCGATGTGCTTCATCACAACCGGCATGGAAAAGGGCTTGGTGATATAGTCATCGGCCAGGGCGTCAAAGCCCTTCATCTGGCTGTCATCATCGTCCAATGCGGTGAGCATGATGATGGGAACCCGGCTCTCCTTCCGCAGAATTTCGCACACGGCAAAGCCGTCAATTTTCGGGAGCATTAAATCCAGAAGCACCAGGTCGGGTTTGTTCGCCCGGAACTGTTCAATCCCTTCCAGGCCATCAGCAGCCAGAACCACCGTGTAGCCTGCGTCCTCCAGGAACGCCTTGATAATATTCTGAATGGATTCTTCATCCTCTATAATCAAAATCATTTTTGACATTGCTTGCACCTCCAAGGGTAGTGTACCATACGAAGGTGGAGTTTTGGTGGAGTTAGTGTGTCTTTTGTACAAAATAGAGAAAAATATTTTGGATTTCGCAAGCTGACAATTACAGGATTTTATATAATAAAAACCCGCAGGAAAGGGTGATTAATCTCTTCCCGCGGGACTTATTTTTCTTTTTCTGTTGGTGGTACAAATTCCAGCAGATCACCAATCTCACAATTCAACACTGTACAGAGCCTTCCAAGAACGTCTATATCCAATCGAGTGATCTGGTTTCTGCAGTAGTTGTTGATCTGTGTCCGTTGCATCTCTGCCCGATGGCTCAACATATTTTTACTAAGGCCGGATTCTTTCAAAAGATCATCCAGCTTGATCCGAATGGTTCCATATTCCACTTGCCAACCCTCCTGCTTAAATAAATTTGTTGACAAGTATAGTGTACCCTTGGTAGAATAGAAAAATAAGATATAGAAAGTCTTGTTAGACTTGTTACACAGCAAAAATAAACAATCACGCATTGAAATACAATAAGAGAAATAAGCATATTTACAAATTAACTTAAATTTTGCTATGGCTTGTCGAATTTTTTAGCGATGCTTGACAAAAGCTAAGAGAATCCTACTCGGTTTCTAAAATTTCCCTATTATAATACCCTCATTAAAAATTGATGAGGGGGAAAACACACATTTCTTGTCAGTTATCCCCGTAAGGGGAAACCATGGCAACGAAATATATAGCATATGGCGGTTGTCCGCCTGGAGTCAGTCAAACATCACATTCATTACATACCGCAGTCCTCCAAGGGATTGCGGTATTTTTTAGTTCGACATTATTTTTTCTTTTTCTACATCCAGTTTCACAAAACAGTACATATTGCCGCCTTCATGCGCTCGTCTTTTGGCGAGCGCATTTTCTATTTGTCGGAAAATGGCGATGGCTGCCGCTTGACAAGCAGCGTCAACCTTCCTGTAGGGGGCCTCCTTCAGTCTGAATTTTCCCCAAAATTCAGACGAAACGGAGGATCTACAGGTGAAATATGCACCCAAAAAGGTATTTATTATAAAAGACGGAGGGTATCAGGAGCTTACATATGAAGCGTACTGTGCGCTCTGCGAAAGTGATTCATCCTATAAGGATAAGCGTTTTATTCCTCTGCACGGGATGCTGATGGAAGTGACAGAGGATGATTTTAAGGAGTTCTACCGGAATCAGCGGCGGCAGAAGTATCTGGAGGAACGGTCAATCAACAATCAGGACATTTCCATTGATATGTTGCCAACGCAGGAGTTTCGTGATCGTGATGTTTTATTCGACTCGGATCAGGATGTGGCTGAGAAAGTTCTAAATAACATCTTTCTGGACAAGCTCAGAGAAGTTCTTCCTCTGCTGGATGCGGAAGATCAGAAGCTGCTCTGGCTTCGGCATGGCCAGGAACTTTCCGAGCAGAAACTCGGTGAGATTTATGGCGTTTCCCAGCAGGCGATCAGCAAGCGGCTCCGGAAACTCTATGACAAAATCAAAAAAATGATGGAAATTTAAAAATTACCGGTTGTAGGCCCCCTCACTTTTCGGCATGTAAAGTGAGGGGGATTTTCTATCTACCCTCCGGCACCTTGAAAACCGCATATGCAGCATACCAGATACTTCCCCTCTGTTGTCGGCAGGAGCTGGCAAGCCACATGATTGGAATCAGGGAAACTTCTTTACACCGCAGAAGAAAGAAGGAAGATTTCCCGGTTCATGGATCAGACGATGCGGGGCATCCGCACCGAAGGCGATGACAGGCAGAGGGTTATAATGGTACTTCCGTCCAGTCACAGGCCGAGCGTTGAAGCGGCTTTTTCTTGTTCTGCCGTGAGCCGTCGCAGCCAATGAGGGCGGCCCCGTGAGATCCACGGGGAGGTGAGATTCCTATGAGGTCAAAGCCATGGCCGTTTGGTGTGTTCCCGTGCCAGGGGAAATCGGGGATAAATACTGGCAAGCACAAAACGATTGATATCACAAGGCGGCAGTCTGCCCAAAACCAGGCTGCCGGCCTTTTACATAGTAAAACAGATTGGAGGGAGGATCATGACAATGGATGAGATCAATCAAGTAGAATGTGCTATGGACGGATTCTATGTGGGATATGCAACTGTCAGCTCTCTGAAAGGAATCCGTACACAGCAATATGTTTTTAATATGACTCCGGAGAACATCTCCGGGTTTCTCTATACATGGAAAGACCGTGCCGGGCAGGTTCTGCTGACGGACATGTTGGATCGCCCACTCCTGAAAATGGAGAGCGGATGTATTACACAATGCAAAACAAAGGAATTGAAAGATCAGGTGGTTTCTCTGCTGGATGCTATCCGCACAGGTCAAATGCCGCCCGCAAAGTTTCCGATGGTAACCAGAGAATTGTTTCAGGCTTATATCGATATGGAAGAAGAAATGGTCGCCCGTGCGGAAGTGGACGCACTTGCAAGAGAGGAACAGCAGGCAGCCTTAGAAATGGGCCTCTGAAAATGTTTGGAGGTGGCATGGAATTGAAAGAAATTAAACGAGGGGATCTGTATTATGCGGATCTCCGGCCAATCATAGGAAGTGAACAGGGCGGCGTCCGGCCTGTGCTGATCATACAGAATGATGTCGGCAACCATTTCAGCCCTACCGTGATCGCGGCGTCCATTACCAGCAGACAAAGAAAACACCGGCTGCCTACCCATGTTTTTTTGCCAATCAGTACAGAGGGCCTGCGATGTAACTCCATTGTCCTGCTGGAACAGGTACGCACCATTGACCGAAGCAGGCTTGGCGATTACATAGGTCGGTTGGACGAAACCGCAATGGAGGCGGTAAATGAAGCCCTTGCAATCAGCATCGGGATTGAACAGAACAGTGCCTCTGGATTAAAATAATACAGAATATCAGCACAGTTTCTTTATTTTCCAAGAGAAAGCGGGAGGGAGAAATTTGAATAAAAAGGAAGACCTGAAGCCAACAGATCAGAATCTGCCGATCACTCCTGAATTACTATCGCAGATAGATCATGCGGTTGCTGTCAGTTTTGGTTTGGACGGGATGCTGAATCCAACAGAAAAAGAGGAAGATCCAGATGGCGCTGCCAGCAGGTAAACAGCCT
The DNA here is from genome assembly GCA_000702025.1 of Blautia schinkii DSM 10518. Classification (GTDB taxonomy): domain Bacteria; phylum Bacillota; class Clostridia; order Lachnospirales; family Lachnospiraceae; genus Blautia_A; species Blautia_A schinkii. Next base: position 24,644 of record JNKJ01000011.1, on the reverse strand, counting down.
GTTGGTAGTGCTTCGGTTTTCGGAGAAAAAATCCCGTTTTTGGTTGGATTTTGTGGTAGCTATTTGTGAAACAACACGGTATACTGTGTATTGCGTAGAGGAAAGGAGGCGAACGGTTTGAGACGGTACAAGGTAGAAACCCTTACAGAAGGGCGTACAAAATATTATTACATCCAGGACTGCCAGACGTATGACATTGTTCCGCTGCCATCCAAATATCTGAAATATAAAATTAAGGCCAATCGTTCGCCTAATACGGTGAAACGGTCGGCCTTTTCTATATGCTACTATCTGGAGTACCTGAATGAAATCCATATGGAAATCCCACAGGTTTATGAGCTGGATCTGGAAAGGCAGAATGAACACTTTGTAGATTTCCTGTACTGGCTGAAAGCCGGGAACCATACAGAAAAGAACAATTTAAAAGTAATACACAACGGAACCTGCAACGCATATCTGGAAGATGTGTTCAGGTTCTTTCTTTATATCGAGGGAATGTATGAACAGCTTGGGAGCCTGAAGGTACTGTCCTATAATTACCATTTCGCAGTCAATGCGGTAGGCGTAAAAAAGAGGCTCCGTTTTCAGGCGTTCAAAGGTTACCTGCAGGAAGAAGAACGGAACGTGCGGCCTGCGGAACACGATGAAATTATCACAGTCCTTCAGGCGTGTACCAACTGTCGGGATCAACTCCTCATCCTGCTGCTTGCGGAAACCGGATTCCGAATCGGGGAAATTCTTGGTGTAGACTATGTCCACGACATTGATTACCGGAATCGCATGATTGGCGTCTATTTCCGTGAAGATAACGAAAATGATGCCAGATCTAAAAACGCAGAATACCGAAAAGCCAGGATCAGCGATGACTCCTTCGATTTCCTGATGTACTATCTGGCTGAGTACAGAAAACTATTGCAGCATCAGAATTATCTGTTCATCAATATCGCGGGAAAGACCGCCGGACAGCCTTTAAAAGTGGACAGCGTCTATGACATGCTGAAACGGATGGAGAAAAAGACAGGGATTGATCTGACTCCGCATATGCTTCGGCGGTACTTTGCCAATATACGCCGGAAAGACGGATGGCGGCTGGAACTGATTCAGCAGGCCCTGGGGCATAAGCATCTGAATACAACCATACGCTATCTGAACATCATGGATGACGAGCTGATCGAAGCCAGCCAGGAGTTCTACGCCAAGCATTCCGCCTTGTATGGTGTGAAAGAACTTTTATAGGGGGAGGTGATAGAAAATGCCTGCCTACGCAATACGGGAATGGCGACAGGAAGAAAAACCCAAAGCGTTGCCGGAGCAGATCATTGAAACCATTGATTCCTGCGAAGATGTAGCCAAGACCGCCAAAAGCAGGCTGAAGAAGTTCTTGGCAGAAATGGGGATTCAGGATATTCTGGAGATGGACTATCCACTGCGGAAAGCATACCAGAACTATCTGTTCTCCGCCTGCCAGATCCAATCGGCTGACCGTTATCTCCTTGCGTATGACAGGACAAAACAGGCGGATATCCGCAGACGGATGAAAACCCTGGCAGGAAAGAATCAATGCCGGTGGCGGCTGGAAGAAACAATTCTGTTCCTTCCCTATCATCCGGATCAGAAACTGGCGCTGGAACTGGATTCCGTCAGGAATCGCCCCAATATGGTCTGGGATTTCACAAAATCCTGTGCATGGCATGTAAAAGAACAGGTTTTTACGACACTGAATGAAATCCTTGCCATTACGAAAAATTCAATCCAACGGAGACAACGATTGACTGGACTACAGTATCTGTACGATTTCTGTACCGAGCAGGCGATTCAGGATATTGAGGATATGGACTTGGCACAGGAGCAGATGTTCAACGCTTATCTGACCGAACACACTCCCAGCGAAACTTATAAACACCAGATGCTTGCGATCTTGAATTTATGCCGGAAAACAGTCTTCCTGCATAATGCACAGATTAACTGGCAGGCGAATATCTGGTACCTGGATGGATTGAGAATTGCGGAGCATCGGCTGAATCGGAGCAGTTCAGTGACCAGTGTGTCCTTCACAGAGATCAGTCACAAGGAAAACCGCAGGTACGCCAAGGAATATATGAAATACCAGATCGGCGTTACCGGTCAGGCCATCAGCACGATAACGACAAGATACTGCCTGTTGGAGCGTTTCCTGGTACGTTTATCGGAACAAGGTCAGGATGCCGCAAGCTGTACGACAAAACAGATTGAAGATTACCTCGGTGAATTGCAGGAAAGCGGGATTTCCGCAAAATCCTTTAATGCATATATATCCGGGCTGAATCATTTCTTCCGGTTTCTCATCGCCCGAAATTATCGGGAAACGATGCCGTTCCAGCCAGAGCTTTATCAAAAAAAGATAATCGTCAAACATCATGACCGGAGCGTTTCACCGGAGGTCTGCGAAGAAGTGTTGGGTAAGCTGCATCTGCTCCCGGATCATCTTCGCTGCATGTACCTCCATCTCTGGTGTCTGGGCCTGCGGATCAGCGAGGTATGTACCCTGAAGGGAAATGCCTATTATCGCCAGAACCATGATACCTGGATTCAGGTGTATCAGGTAAAGATGAAGAATTATAAGCGGATTCCCATAGCAGAGGGCCTGTATAGGATCATGGAAGTTTATATCAAAACCCACCAGATCGGGCCGGATGACTACCTGTTTACGAACAAAAACGGCGGCCCTTACCGGAGCATGACTTTCCGTCATCAGATGAAAAAGTTCTGCGAAGACCATGAGATTGACAGCGGGGATTACCTGTTCCAGTCCCATGATTACCGCCATACAGTGGCGACGATGCTTTATGACAATGGCGTATCCATACAGGGAGTACGGGATTACCTGGGACATGATTATCTGGAAATGACAGAACAGTATATAGACTACATGCCCAAAAAGATTGCAAAAGAGAATATGGGATTTTTCCAAAAGCCGGAACATAATCTGGCGGCCGGTTTGAGAAAGAAAGGAGGCAGAGATGGAAAATAGATTGTACTATTGGGAGCTGGCATGCTATGAAACTTCCGGAAATCTGCCGCAAAGAGCCATTGGAAAAAGTAATTTTATTGACCTTTCCCTTCTTCCAAAAGAAACCATGCGGGAAGAATACAGACGCTACTTCCTGTACAGGGGCGGCCAGGTGTCGCTGAACACCATCTACCATGATAAGACATATTACAAACAGGTGTGCCAAGCCCTTCAATTGCGAAAAAACATACCTGACAGCTTCCTCGGCTGGCAGCCATCCAAATGGATCGAACTGTTAAAGATATGGATGCTGCAGAATGGTATCCCATTTTATAAAGAGAAGGAAACTTTGTATGGAACGATATGCCGGACGGATGCTCCTGTGCTTCAGCACCTGAAACGCTTCCTGCGTTTCATTCAGCCGAAGGATATGCGACCGGAGCGGGAAAAGGATATATGGGCTCTGAAAAAACTGGATATCCCTATTAAAGAAAATCCGATTTATAAAACGGAAACTCTGGATTTTACCGGAATCTTGCAGGAAGGTCTAAGGGAGGAAGTGAAACAGGCAATTTTCCTGCATATAAAATATGAAAAAATCGGAACCGTGAAACGGGAGCTGACTTCCATCCGGAAGTTTTCCGGATACCTGATGGAGAAAGGCGTAAAGATCAATTCCTGCGCCGATGTTGACCGGGATCTGCTGGAAGAATATCTTGTCTATATCAACACCAATGGTTCATCCGGCAGAGGAAACAGCGATGACATTCTGAAACTGAGGGCAGTATTGGAAAGTATCGGAAAACTATATGGATACAGTCATCTGGAATCCTTATTCATCAACACAGATATCCCGCCGGAAGTGCAGCCAGTATTCCGAGCTTATTCCGATGAGGAACTGAAGCGGCTGAACGCTCATATCACAAAACTGGATATCCAGTTGGCACGATGTATGGTAATCCACCAAATGCTTGGTACAAGAATCTCTGATACGCTGACACTGCATACAGACTGCCTGTCAAAGAGAAATGGGCTGGATATTATCCGGATTGATCAGGTGAAAACACGAACCTTTGAAAAGCCAATCAGTGTAGAATTAGCGGCTCTGATCCAGAAAGCCATCGATTGTACTTACGATCAGTATGGTAAAACCAAGTATATCTTCGTGGATGCCAAAGCTCCCAGCCGCCCGCTTCAATATACAACCATAAAGCACAAGGTGCTGCGGTTGATAAAAAGTGAAGATCTGCGGGATGATGATGGGAAACTGTTTAAATTCAGTTCCCATATGTTCCGGCGGTCTTACGGAGTTAAGTTGACAGAAATGCATCTGGATGACTGGACGATAGCAAAACTTCTGGGGCATAAAAACATAAGCGCAGTAAAGCATTACAGAAAAATGAGTAATCAACTTCTGGCTGAAGAAACCCGAAAAGCACGGGAACAACAGACCAGAATCCTGCTCGCAAATTTAGATGGATGGGGTGAAGAATATGAACAAATACGACAGGATGATTGAAATGAACCGGGAACGAAGCGATGAAAAGATTGCTGCGGCGAAACTGGCAATCCGCAAACTGTTGGATCAGGGAGAGAGGGTATCGGTTCCGCAGCTCGTAAAAATGACAGGCGCTTCGAGAGGATTCTTCTATAAGAATCCCATCGTGAGGGCTGAGATTGACCGGGCTATGGAACAGCAGGCCGGAACCATCAATCCCCGCAGAGGCATTTTAGACAAAGCAATGGAAGGACGGATCGATCTCCTTCAAGAAGAAATTTTCCGACTCCGGCAGGAAAATCAGGCACTCCATGCTGAAAATCAGAGATTGCAGAAGATTATCAGCAAGAGAAGCCGGAGTGAATTTCGAAACCTGTAAAAAATAAAATATAGGAAAATACATAGAGACAGCGGATCAACCAACCGCTGTCTCTTATCATTCACAAAACGTATGGAAAAGCATTAAACATAGGTATTTGTATAAACGGGTAAACCAGAGTACAATAAATGGGAAAGGTCGGAGCAATATGCTACTAAAAAAGAACAGAAAACACACTTGTGTAAGCCGTTAAGCCCAGTGTTTTCAAGGGCTGGAGAGGACGGGCTACATTTTACTATCCGAACTGGTGGGGTGACATGCCGATGATCATCTATAGTTTTCTGGATGATTATGATTTGTCCGGAAAGACCGTAGCACCGTTTTGCACCAGCGGCGGAAGCGGATTTTCGGGCAGCATTGATACGATAAAAAGCATGGAACCGGAGGCAGATGTGCTGGATGACGGACTTCATATCGGGGACTCTGATGCGGGAAATCCAGATGAAGCAGTTGCTGAGTGGATAAGTCAAATAGGGATGAATTGATTTTACACAAGGGGCGCGGCAATAGCGGCCTCTTGGATATGAAAGAGGGAGAGTATAAAATGAAAGGAGTAAATGTCTGGTTTTGGATTTCCCATAGTTTGAAAAATATATCGTTTCATCCGGTGGCAGGCTTTGAAAAAATAGCCGTGGATACTTATATGGAGATGTGGGATTTGATATATAAGTATATTGAAGAAGGATACCGCGTCGGGTAAGTAAGATGGAATTTTTGATAAAAATCTGAGAAAGATTGTTGAAGATTACTTAATCCTGAAAAAGCTGAAAAAAGCAGGAAAGCAGTTGACAGTGCGGCAGGGGCATGATAAATTATAAGTAATGAAAAGCTTCAGTGCTTTTGCGGCGATAGAGAGGAGCTACCCGTCCCGACTTTGCGGGCAATAGAAATACAAAGGTCGTCTCTGCCTATGGAATTATCATAGGACTGCTCCCGGAATTGCAATTAACGGAGTTTTGCCACAGGTAGACACGGTTCCCGCACTGGTTCAGAATGAAATCCACCCCTATTATCAGGAAAATGATGTGATCCCATTCATTCAGGATTTAGGAATTGTGGTACAGGGCGGGGTGAAAAACATGATTGGTATTAAGGGCGGCGAGTTTGCTTCCGGATTTGAGAAACTTGATGATGACGTTTTGTTTGGGGAAGAAATTAAAGCCTGAATTAGCAATTATACACATATATATGCGGGCAAATCTTTAGTAATAATTACCTATTACGAAAAATAAGAATGGATGGTATACTATCGTCGATATATTAAACAGGTGGTAGCTGAAATGCGAAAGCCAGCATTTCAGCTGCTTTTTTTGTGCAAAAAAGGAGAAACAACATGAATCAAAACTCAAATCAATATCTTGCGGAGGCGCCGATTGGAAAGCTTATGATGAAATTTTCTATTCCATGTATCATGTCTTTGCTGGTTTCCTCACTTTACAATATTGTTGATCAGATTTTCATCGGCAGAGGAGTGGGATATCTGGGGAACGGAGCCACGAACGTGGTGTTTCCGATTACAGTCATAGCACTTGCAATTGCGTTAATGATAGGAGACGGTTGTGCTGCATTCCTTAGTATATGCCAGGGGAAGAAGGATACAGACAGTACAAGAAACGGAGCGGGTAATGCGGTGGTCGTGCTTGTACTCAGCAGCATTATCATCATGCTTGTTTTTATATTCGCCCGGGAAGGAATCTTAAATGCATTTGGAGCGACAGAAAATAATATCGTGTACGCCAGAGATTACTTTAATATCATTGTGATCGGTATTCCGTTTTTTATGTTCTCTAATGGATTGAACTCTGTTATCCGTGCAGACGGTAGTCCTAAATTTGCAATGATATCCACGTTGGTTGGCTGTATCATCAATGTGATCCTTGACCCTATTGCAATATTTGTGCTCCACTGGGGCGTGAAAGGTGCCGCGATTGCGACCATCATAGGCCAGTTTGTATCTGCAGGCTTAGCTGTGTATTATCTTTTTCACACCAAATCCTTTAAGCTGAATGCCGGAAGCTTTGTCCTAAAAGGGATACTTTTGAAACGTATCCTGCCCCTTGGAATCAGCAGTTTCCTGACTCAGTTGTCTATTGTGATCATTATGGGAGTCATGAACAATGTATTGGTAAAATACGGCGCAATGTCCAAGTACGGCGCAGATATCCCAATGACAGTCGTGGGGATTGTAATGAAAGTATTCCAGATAGTCATAGCCTTTACCGTTGGTGTTGCCGCCGGTTCCCAGCCTATCGTTGGATATAATTATGGGGCCGGACAAAAAGGGCGTGTGAAAAAAATCTATAAGATCATGATGATGGTTGAGGTTTGCATTGGACTAATCGCGACTCTTTGTTTTGAGATATTTCCTATGCAGATTCTTGGTCTGTTTGGAAGCGAAAGCGATTTGTATAATGAATATGGAGTCAAGGCGTTCCGTATTTTCTTATGTACTATGATCCTTTGTTGTGTGGTAAAAGCCACAAGTATATTTTTACAGTCCTTAGGAAAGCCCATAATGTCAATGGGATTATCATTACTCCGGGATTTTATTTTAAGTGTTCCGCTTGTGTTATTACTGCCACTTGTATTTGGGGTTGAGGGACCGTTGCTTTCCGCACCGATTGCAGATGTTGTGACCTTTCTCATTATGCTGGTCATTATGAAAAATGTTCTAAAGGAATTGAACAGATCGATAAAAGCGGAAAGTGTATAAGCATCTGGTGGAAATAAATATTATAATCTTGTCGGGGTTAGTATCCGGTTAGCGCCAAATATCCAAATAGCATAGCTATAAACTATAAAAATCAATATTATATAAGTATTAGACATTCAACAGATTAGTGGTTATTATCACAATAAGGACTTAAGTATAAGAAAAAAATCATTAATCGGGAGAATAGGAATGGAAATACAGGAATTTTTTGATATAATTAACAGGGAGCATCGGATAGATGCAGTAAGTGAAGCACATCAGCTTATGCATAGATTGTCTCAGGAAGCGCTTCAGATTACATGTGAACTAAACGGCGCTTATCACACCCCGGAGGAGGTCAGGACACTGATGATGAAACTGACCGGGCGGGAAATTGATGAAGGCTTCGGACTGTTCCCGCCGTTTTACACGGATTGCGGGAAAAACATACGGATTGGGAAGCGTGTGTTTATCAATTCCGGCTGCCGTTTTCAGGACCAGGGAGGCGTTACCATTGGAGATGACACGCTGATCGGACATAATGTGGTGCTTGCTACGATCAATCATGACCTGGATCCGCGCAAACGCAGGGATAATATTTTTGCACCTATTATAATCGGAAAGAGCGTGTGGATCGGAGCAAATGCAACCGTCCTGCCGGGAGTGACCATAGGAGCCGGTGCGGTGGTGGCGGCCGGAGCGGTGGTCACGAAGGATGTGCCGGAAAATACAGTTGTGGGTGGTGTGCCGGCCCGCATTTTAAAAGAAATTGCGGGGTACTGAAGCAAAAGAAAAATTTCGTATTGAAAGAATGGAGGATAAATATGATTTACAAAGAATTTAAAGACAAAAAATTATCTGCCCTTGGATTAGGGGCAATGCGTCTTCCGGTCATTGACGGCAATGATGCTGTCATTGATGAGGAAAAAACAGCGCAGATGGTTGCATATTCCATGGCGCAGGGAATCAACTACTATGATACTGCTTACGGATACCACAGTGGAAATTCTGAGATTGTGATGGGAAAAGTACTGAAGAATTATCCAAGGGATTCTTTTTATTTGGCATCAAAATTCCCAGGATATGATTTGTCTAATATGGATAAAGTGGAGGAGATTTTTGAAAACCAGTTAAAAAAATGCCAGGTGGAATATTTTGATTTTTATCTGTTCCACAATGTTTGCGAGATGAACATTGACCAATATTTGGATGAGAAATATGGCATTTTTGATTATCTGATCAAGCAGAAAAAGAATGGACGTATCAAGCATCTGGGATTCTCTGCACATGGAAACTATGATACCATGAAGCGGTTCTTGGAAGCCTACGGGGAATACATGGAGTTCGGCCAGATTCAGTTGAACTATCTTGACTGGACATTCCAGCAGGCAAAGAGCAAAGTCGAACTGCTGACGGAGTATCAGATTCCGGTTTGGGTCATGGAACCGCTGCGCGGCGGAAAGCTTGCGTCATTGTCAGAGGAAAATACCGCAAAGCTTAAAGAACTGCGCCCGGATGAAGGGGTTCCCGCATGGGCATTTCGGTTTTTGCAGAGCATACCGGAGGTGACGGTTACTTTGTCCGGTATGTCCAGCTTCGAGCAGCTTAAGGAAAATATCCACACCTTTGAAGAAGAGAAGGTGTTAAGTGAGAATGAGATGAAAACGATTCTGGATATTGCAGCCCAGATGATCCGCACCACGGCACTTCCCTGTACAGCCTGCCACTATTGTACCAGCCATTGTCCCCAGGAATTGGATATTCCTGCGTTGCTTGCTTTGTACAATGAACATTGTTCTACCGAAGGCGGGTTTATTGCACCCATGGCTATGATGGCATATGCGGAAGAGAAAAAGCCCAGCGCATGTGTTGGATGCAGAAGCTGTGAGGCAGTCTGTCCGCAGCAGGTTAAAATCTCAGAGGCAATGGAGGATTTTGCGAAGAGACTTAAGGCGTAAGCTTATAGGGTAACATTACAGGGTAACATTGCAGTGTGATTTTATAGTATATCATAGCTTAATGGTGCTGCACGTTGCCGGACAATCACATACAAGGACAGGCAGATACGCGATAACAGCGTGCTGCCTGTCTTTTTATATGTCCGACAAAAGGGATGCTGAAGAAAATTCCCACGGTTTGTTTATTTTTGCGTGGCAATTTTTTCTTTATGATGTCGCCAGAACAATATAGGAATGGAATATAAGAGAGTATGATAAATACCATAGTTTAAAACTATGAAAAACGATGTGATATAAGTATTGGACATTGAAATATGTAATGTGTATCATATAGGAAAGGGTAGCCCCGGTGTTTTATCAGGCAGATACAATGTATCCCCTAATTTATGTCTGTCTGTGGGATTTGGAGCTGCCCGGTAATTTTAATACATATTCACAGCATAGGAAAGCTGACATATCTTCGCTGCATAGATTGTATGACATGCATTCACAGGAAAAAATGGCACTTTTGCATTAGTAAAAGGATTTTGAAATACCTGGGAGGAAATAGGAATGAAACGAAAGTATAGTAATTTTTTTATAATCATATCTATGGCTTTCATGCTTACGGCCTGTGGAAATCGAGCCGGTCAGGTAGATAAGGTGATAAGTAATGGACAGAAAGAGACGTCTGTTGCAGATAAGGCAGAAGAGCCAGAATTGGCGGACAATGAAGAAGCGGTAGAAGAGATAAAAGAGGCAGAAGAGAGAAAGGAGACAGTCAGGGCATCGGAGAGTGCAGAGAAAACCGAGGATTCAAAAGTGCAGAAAATCACAGTTGAGGTAGGCGGGCAGACATTCCATGCTGCTTTATATGACAATGAAACAGCCAAAGAGTTCACCGCTAGACTACCGCTCACACTTCATATGGATGAACTGAACGGAAATGAAAAATATTATTACATGGATGAAGCGCTTCCTGCCGATTCGCAAAATGTAGGCAGCATTCGGACGGGAGACATTATGCTGTATGGTTCCGACTGTCTTGTTCTGTTCTTTGAGGATTTCAGCACCTCCTACAGCTATACCGAAATCGGTCATATTGATGACTCTGAGGGGTTTGCGGCCGCATTGAAGGACGGCACTGTGGAGGTGGATTTTCGTGTGGAAGAAAGCTAAAGTGAGCTGCCAGACGGAAGAAGATGCGGAGACAGACTTCCGTTCAGAAGAGACTGCGGGAATAAATTTCCAGGCGGAAGAGTAGGAGGGATAAGCAGAATGAAATTCGATTTTAATACTATGGTAGACCGGAGAAATACAGGATCCATGAAATGGGATGTGGCGGAGCATGAGCTGCCTATGTGGGTGGCCGATATGGATTTCCGTACAGCGCCGGGTATTACAGAAAGCATAATGGAAAGGGCAGAACAGGGAGTATTTGGATATACCGTACTGACGGACGAATGGTATCAGGCATATCAGTCCTGGTGGAAAGAACGGCATCATTTTGCAATTGAAAGGGACTGGCTGATTTTCTGCACCGGCGTTGTTCCGGCCATTTCCAGCATAGTGAGGAAGATGACAACAGTCGGGGAAAACGTCGTAGCGATGACCCCTGTCTACAATATTTTCTTTAACTCCATCTTAAACAACGGAAGAAATGTATTGGAAAACCGGCTAATATATGACGGCAGCGAATATCAGATTGACTTTAATGACCTGGAGGAGAAGCTTGCCGACCCTCAGACCACTCTGCTGATTTTATGTAATCCCCATAATCCGGTGGGAAAGATATGGGACAGGGAAACCCTCAGTCGGATTGGTGATCTGTGCAGCGCATATCATGTCCTGGTGCTTTCTGATGAAATCCATTGTGATATTACAGAGCCGGGATGGGAGTATACGCCCTTTGCCTCGGTGTCCGAAAACTGCCGGAGAAACAGCATTACCTGTGTGGCACCCACAAAGGCCTTTAATCTGGCTGGAATCCAGACCGCAGCGGTAATCGTCCCGGATGATCATCTTAAGTATAAGGTCAACCGCGGGCTCAATACGGATGAAGTCGCAGAGCCGAATGTGTTCGCCGCAATCGCTCCAATCGCTGCATTTAACAATGGCGGGGAATGGCTGGATGCCCTCCGTGAGTATCTGTGGGAAAACAGAAGATTTGCAGAAAAGTATATTAAAAACGAAATCAAAGGCATAACGCCAGTCTCTGCCAAAGCGACCTACCTGCTGTGGCTTGACTGCAGAGCTCTTGCCGGAAATTCCGCGGAGCTCTGCAGCTTTATCCGCAGCCGCAGCGGTCTTTATCTTTGCGACGGAAATGAATACCGCAATGGTGAGGGATTTCTCCGTATGAACCTGGCCTGTCCGAGAAGACTTTTGGAGGATGGCCTGGTTCGTCTGAAGAATGCTGTGAAGCTTAGGGATTGTTTTTAATTCTCTTCATCTAAAGGATGTACCTGTGGACTTACTTGCCTGGAAAGTTCGGCAAATAGCTCATTGATCACACTTTGAATTTCATCCACAGCATGGTCAATACCGATAAGTTTCGTAATTGTTTTATCCCGTGTAACTAACTCGGCCTGATTATTCTTTAAGTTTTTAGGTCCGATGATCACCCGGACAGGAACGCCCAGGAGGTCTGCATCAGCAAACATTGCACCGGCGCGGACATCTCTATCGTCATAAATCACCTCAACTCCCGCAGATAAAAGCTGATGGTATAAGCTGTCTGCGGCAGTTTTACATGGTTCCTGATCTATGCGCATACAGCATAAATGCACCTGCCAGGGAGCGATAGATACGGGCCAGACAGGACCATTGATATCATGTTTTGCCTCACACACGGATGCAGCCAAACGTCCCACGCCGATTCCGTAACAGCCCATGATGGGATTCTTAACAGAACCGTCGGCATCTGTGTATGTCATATTCATAGCTTTCGTATACTTTGTACCAAGCTGAAAAATGTTCCCCACCTCGATACCACGCTTTACCTGAATTGTTTTTTTACCGCAGCAGGGGCAGATCCCGCCTGTTTTAATTTTGGAAATATCCACAAATTTTACATCAGAGCAGTCGCGGGACAGATTGAGCCCTTTGTAGTGGTAATCCTCTTCATTTGCTCCGCAAACCAGATTTTCAATACCTTTCAGTGAAATATCATAAAGGACAGTATGACCGTTGCATAAATTATGGGGACCGATAAATCCGGGAACAATTCCGCTTTCCTCCGTAATCTCAGCAGGGTGTATATTTTCTCCGAGATAATTCGTAAGCTTGGTTTCATTTACCTCATAATCGCCGCGGAGGAATACGATCACGTAGTCATCATTGGAATTCTTTTGATAGACTACAGCTTTGCAGGAGCATTCCAGGGGGCCGTCCAAATAGTTCACGACATCTTCAATCGTTTTACAATGAGGAGTATATACTTTTTCCAGGTCTGCTTCAGCCAGGCTCATGGAATTGTCAACAACATTGGCGGCGGCCTCCATATTTGCCCGGTAATCACAAGCCTCACAGATGACGATAGAATCTTCACCCGCATCGGTAAGAAGCATATATTCATGGGAAGTACTGCCGCCCATCATACCGGAATCAGAGCTTACGGCAATCACTTCCGGTATCCCGCAGCGTTGAAAAATCCTGTGATAGGAGTGATAACATAAATCATAATACTTTTCTAAATTCTCCTGTGAGGTATGGAAGGAATAGGCGTCCTTCATTGTAAATTCCCTTACACGGATCAGTCCGGCTCTGGGTCTTGCCTCGTCGCGGAATTTGGTCTGAATCTGGTAGATCATGAATGGATATTTGGTATAGGTCTGGCCGTATTCCCGGACAAGGTGTACGGAGGCTTCTTCATGTGTCATACCGAGAACCATCTGGCTGTCATTTCTGTCTTTAAACCGCAGCAGTTCGTCCCCCACACTTTCAAAGCGGCCGGATTCCTCCCATAAGGAACCGGGAAGAGCTACAGGGAACAAAACCTCCTGCCCGTCGATCGCATCCATTTCTTCCCGGATGATATTCTCAATTTTCCTGGTGATCCTTTTCATGACCGGATACAAAGAATAAATGCCATTGGCAACATACTTGATATACCCTCCACGGATCATGAGGGCATGACTGTCAATTACACAGTCAGCAGGTCTTTCTTTGAAACGTTCTCCAACTAAGTTTTTTAATTTCATAGGTTTATCCTCTCTTTTATTTTCTTAAATTCCTTCCTCTTATGATACAAAAAAGCCCCCATGCTTTTCCTAATAGAAAAACAAGGGGCCAATTAACAATCGGCGGTACCACCCTTATTAACCGGACGGATCCGGTTCACTCATTCCGTCAATAACGCTGACACGCGCTGAAGTTTCCTCCAGAAGCTCCAAGGCGGGTTCTGCAGTCTTTTGCGGAAATCTCACACCACTGATTTCCTCTCTGGAGCATAGATTCTGCGTACTATTCCTCTTCCTCGCTGTATCAACGATTATAGGGGACACAGACCGCCGTGTCAAGCCGGAAATGGACATAGCACAAGATGCTTTGTGCATTATGCATAGAAAGTAAGAGGTATTATTGTATATATAATGGAATCTCACAAAGGCTATTGACTTTTTAAACATGGGATGTTAGGATGTAAACATAAAAGAAAACAGCCTACGTAGGATGTTAAGAAATGGGGAAGAGCAAAGAAGGAGGTATTTATGAAAGCAAGGATGTTAAGCCTGCTGACAGCCGGAGTCATACTGACAGGGCTGCTTGCAGGGTGCGGGGGCGGCACAGAAAATGTGGAGACATCAGGGCAGACAGAAAATGGTTACCAAAAAATCGAATTGGTTATGGCAGTGAACGGTACGGATATTCAGATTGACGCCAGAGTGGCAGACAAGTTTGCGGAGCTGGTAGAGGAGGCGTCAGACGGAAATGTGACCATAGCCGTATATCCAAACGACCAGCTCGCCGGGGGGAATTCTACCAAGGGAATCGAGATGATTGCAGGCGGAGGCGTGGATTTGGCAGCTTATGCCACCTGTGTGATGGCAGTGATCGATGAGCAGCTTTCCGCAGCGACGATTCCGTGGATTTTTGAGGATTACAAGCATGCAAGAGAGGTCATTGACACTACCGGGGGTGGTTATTATGCGGAGCGTCTGGAGGCAAAAGGTATCACCTACCTGGGTTCCTTCCACAACGGTTTCCGCCAGATTACAAACAGCAAGAGAGAGGTAAGAACACCGGAGGATGTGAAGAGACTGAAAATCCGCGTGCCGGGCAGCGAGGTTTATATGAAATTCTTCAAGACCTTGGGAGCCGACCCGGTAGCAATGAGCTGGAGCGAAGTCTTTACCGCCATCCAGCAGGGAACCATCGACGGCCAGGAAAACGGCATCAGTATCACAGAATCCGCCAAGATGGATGAAATCCAGGATTATCTTACCTTATGGAACTATACATATGAAAATGATTTGTTCGTAGCCAATACGGAAATCTGGGAGTCACTGGAGCCAAAGACAAGAGAGCTTCTTCAGGAAAAGGCAAAGGAAGCCTGTGAATGGGGAAGAGACACTGTGGAGGAAGAAGAGGAAGCTATTGTGAAGGATTTCAAAGCCCAGGGTATGACTGTGACGGAGCTAAGCGAGGAAGAGCTGGATGCCTTTAAGGAAGAAATCAGCGGTATGAAACAGGAGTTTATTGATAAATACGGCGAAAAAGCCTGCAGTGCCTTTGGCATACAGAGTGAGTAGGAAGGAGGAAAGATATGCGGATATTTGATAAAATCGAGGAAATTCTGGCGGCCGTCTGTCTGATCGTTATGACAATCCTCACATTTACAAACGTGGTTGCCAGATACCTGTTCAGTGCATCCTTTTCCTTTTCGGAGGAAATCACAACGTACCTCTTCGTATTGCTCAGTATGCTGGGTACCGCGATTGCAGCAAAGCGGAGAGCCCATCTGGGACTTAGCATTGTGACGGACGCGGTCGGGCCAAAGACAGAGAAGATATTAAGGATAATAGGATATTTTGTGGCTGTATTGTTTACCGGAGCGATTTTCTATTACGGAATCCTGATGGTGAGGAACCAGAGAATCCTGGGGCAGGTGACAGCCGGTATGCAGTGGCCGGAATGGATATTCGGATCCTTTGTGCCGATTGGTGCCTTTTTCGCAACCGTACGCTTTATACAGGTTTTGATCCAAGAGATTAAGAGAAATCCGGAAGAGGAGGTAAGGGAATAGTGGTAGCAGCAATCCTTTTTATAAGCTTCGCCGTACTGCTTCTCATAGGAGCACCCATAGCCGTGTGTCTTGGTACCTCCAGTGTGGTAGCCATGATCGCCCAGGGAGCAGGAAGGCCTTTGGATACGGTAATTAGCAGTCTTCCCATGATCGTATCAGCGTCAACCAGCAAGTTTGTATTATTAGCAATTCCCTTCTTCATTTTAGCAGGAAACATCATGGAGAAGGCAGGGATTTCAGAGAAGCTTATCAATCTGGCCGAGGCCTGTGTCGGACATATCAGAGGTGGTCTTGCCATTGTATGTGTCATTGTTTCCTGCTTCTTTGCAGCGATATCCGGTTCGGGACCGGCGACTGTGGCGGCACTTGGAGTGATTGTTGTGCCGGCCATGATCAAATCAGGCTATAAACCTGCGTTTTCCGCAGCGTTGATGGCAGCGGCGGGAGCCATAGGAGTTATCATTCCTCCCTCCATTACCTTTGTGGTATATGGCTCCATTGCCGATACATCCATCGGTGATCTGTTTCTCGCAGGACTTCTTCCCGGACTGATAATGGGCCTTGCGCTCATGGTGGTATCACTTTTGGTGGGAAGGAAATCCGATTTAAAGACACTGCCTAAGGCCAGCAAAAAAGAACGCTGGACAGCTTTTAAAGACGCATTCTGGGGACTCATGATGCCGGTTATCATTCTCGGCGGTATCTACGGAGGAATTTTCACTCCCACAGAGGCAGCAGCGGTATCTGTCGTGTACGGTATGTTTGTAGGAGTATTTGTATATAAGAAGATCAGGCTGAAAGAGTTTTATGCCATACTTCTTGACACCACCTCCACCACAGCCACAGTTATGTTTATCACAGCGGCAGCCAGCCTTTTCGCATATGTACTTACCAGAGCAAGACTGGATGTGGCCATCAGTTCCGCACTTCAGAATGCCACAGGCGGAAATGTTATTGTTTTCTTCATTATTATAAATATAATTCTTCTGATTGCAGGGTGCTTCCTGGATTCCACCTCAGCTTTGTATATCTTTACTCCGCTGTTCGTGCCGGTGGCACAGGCATTGGGCGTGGACCTGATTCACCTGGGCGTTGTAATGATCGTCAACCTGGCAATCGGACTTTTCACTCCTCCGGTAGGCGTAAACCTTTATGTGGCCTGCGGTGTGGGAAATGTAAATCTCAAACAGATATCAAAAGCAGTGATTCCATTAATTATTGCAGCATTGATTGTACTGCTGTTGATAACTTATATACCTAAAATATCATTATTATTCATCTAAAAAAGGAGCGGAAATTATGAAAAATGTAAGTGTTGAAGAACTGGAAAGACAGAGTATTGAGTTAAGAAAAAAAGTGATCAGTATGATTCACAAAGCGAAATCGGGCCATCCGGGAGGCTCTCTCTCAGCAGCCGATTTTGTCACAGCCCTGTATTTCAGGGAAATGAACCTTGATCCAAAGAATCCGAAATGGGAGGACAGAGACCGTTTCGTTCTTTCCAAAGGTCATGTATGCCCGGTGCAATACGCTGCTCTGGCAACTCTGGGATTTTTTGACGAGGCTGTGCTGGATACCCTTCGTCAGGAAGGTTCCATTCTTCAGGGCCATCCGGATATGAAAAAATGCCCCGGCATTGATATCTCTACCGGTTCTCTGGGACAGGGGCTTGCCTGCGGCGTAGGAATGGGAATCGCAGCGAAAAAGGACAACAGAGACTACCGGGTATTTGTGGTAGTGGGAGACGGCGAATGCCAGGAAGGTGAAATCTGGGAGGCAGCGCAGACCGCACATAAATATGAGCTTGATAACCTTGTTGTATTCGTAGACAACAATAACCTTCAGCTTGACGGAACCACAGACGAGGTGATGCCTAATATCAATCTGGGTGAGAAATTTAAAGCCTTTGGGTTCGATACTTATGAGATAGACGGACATGATATGAAACAGATTGTGGACACCCTGGACAGAATCCGTATGAGAAAGAACGGAAAGCCGAAATGTATCTTTGCCAATACAGTTAAGGGAAAAGGCGTTTCCTTTATGGAGAACCAGTGCGGATGGCACGGGGTAGCTCCGAATGATGAGCAGTATGAGCAGGCAATGAATGAGCTGGATGCACAGCTTAGGAAACTGGATTTAAGAAAATCAGCATAAA
The DNA here is from genome assembly GCA_000702025.1 of Blautia schinkii DSM 10518. Classification (GTDB taxonomy): domain Bacteria; phylum Bacillota; class Clostridia; order Lachnospirales; family Lachnospiraceae; genus Blautia_A; species Blautia_A schinkii. The sequence goes on along the minus strand of JNKJ01000011.1, from coordinate 6,747 downwards.
GGGATGGAGGATAAGATTATGAACGAAGTAAAAAAAGCGACCAGAGATGGTTTTGGTGAGGAAATCGTAAAGCTTGGTAAGCTGGACAATGATATTTATGTAGTGGATGTTGATATAGGAAAGTCCTGTAAAACGGGAGAATTCCGCAAAGAGCTTCCAAAGCAGTATCTCAATGTAGGTATTGCGGAACAGAACGCGGCGGGAGTGGCAGCCGGGCTTGCTACCTGCGGAAAGGTTCCCTTTGTAGTGACTTATGCAGTGTTTGGTTCTTTAAGAATGTGTGAGATGATCCGCCAGGAAATCTGCTATCCCAAGCTCAATGTAAAAATCGCCTGCTCCCACGGCGGGGTTACTCCGGCAAACGACGGCGCCAGCCATCAGAGCATTGAGGATATGGGCGTGCTGCGTACCATTCCCAATATGACAGTCCTCATGCCGGCAGATTACAATTCCGCGAAGAAATTGGTGAAAGCGGCAGCAGAATACGAGGGACCGGTATACCTGCGTTTCACAAGGGACGCCATCCCGGTTGTATACCCGGAGGATACAGAGTTTGAAATCGGAAAGGCCAACAAGCTGAAGGATGGAAAGGATGTTTCCATTATTGCCAACGGCGATACGGTCTGCATAGCCATGAAGGCCGCAGAGCAGCTGGAGGCACAGGGAATCTCCGTAAAGCTTTTTGACATGCACACCATCAAACCGTTGGATGCTGACGCTGTGATGGAATGCGTGAATGAAACAGGCAGGATCATCACCGTGGAGGACCACAACATTATGAACGGTCTTGGAAGCGCTGTGAGTGAAGTGGCGGCAGAGACGGGCAAGTGCATAGTAAAACGTATTGGTATCCAGGACCAGTTCGGACAGTCTGCTCCTTATGAGCGACTTCTGGAAATGAACGGAATCACAGTGGAGAATATTGTGGATACGGCTAAGGCATTGGTTGCCTGAGAATATGCGGTAAGAATATCCGGTGAAAATTGGAATAGAACAGAAATCAAATGGAGGAGTAAGAAATGTTTGAATTTGACGGACAGGTAGTAATTGTAACAGGAAGCGGCTCACCAAAGGGAATCGGCAAGACCATTGCCAAGACATTTGCAAAGCAGAAAGCAGCAGTTGTCATTGCGGATATGAATGAGGCCGGTGTGCAGGAAACTGTGAATGAGATTAAAGCAGAAGGCGGAGAAGCCATGGGCGTGACGGTAAATGTTACGGACGAGGCATCTGTGCAGAAAATGGTGGACGACATCATGAACGCCTACGGCAGAATTGACGTGCTGGTAAATAATGCGGGCATTTCCCAGAAGGTGACCGTGGCAGATATGACCATGGCAGATATGCGGAAAATATTTGAAGTCAACATGTACGGTCTGTTCCTCTGCACCCAAAAGTGCATGAAGGTGATGCGTGACCAGAAATACGGACGAATTGTCAATCTTTCCTCCGTATCCGGAAAAAGAGGCGGCGGCGTATTCGGAGGCGCACACTACTCAGCTTCCAAAGCAGCTGTGCTGGCATTTTCCAAAAACCTTTCAAGAGAAATCTCTGCGGAAGGGATTACTGTAAACAGCGTCTGCCCGGGACTTATCAATACAGAAATCTGGAAATCCCTTCCCAAGGAGGATGCAGATAAGATTATCGAAGGAATCCCCATGGGACGTCCTGGCGAGACACAGGAAGTGGCAAATGCCATTGTTTTCCTGGCATCCAAGGAGGCATCCTACATTACAGGTGAGGAAATTGACATCAACGGCGGCTCACATATGGATTAAAAGAGTATAGCCCCCCTTAATTTTATCTGCCTGCAATAGACAAATGCTAATTTATATGGTAGTATGTAGGTTGTAGGATAAACCGATAAAGGGGTGAATAGAATGCAAAATGTAAGTTATTTAAAAAAAGTAAACAGTGAATCAGTCGTACAGCAGGTGATCAATGCTCTGACAGAAGCTATGCTTAATAGAGAGCTTCGTCCCGGAGATAAAATACCTACAGAGGCTGAGCTTGCCGAAAGCATGGGTGTAGGAAGAAATTCCATCCGCGAAGCCATTAAAATCCTTGTATACCTGGGAGTGCTTGAGATCAGACGGGCAGAGGGAACCTTTGTCTGCGAAGGATTTTCCGAGAGCATGATCGACCCTATGATTTACGGGATTATTTTAGACAAAGAGGATTCATATGAAAATCTGATGGAGTTGCGCGAGCTCATAGAGGTTGGAGTGATGCAGCTGGCCATGCAGAAGATTCAGGAGGAGGATCTGCATATCCTGAAAGACAGACTGAACCGCATGGAGAAAGAGATAGACAAAGGACCGGATAACGTGGAGAACGCATTCTGGGCTGATAATGAATTCCATAATACCATATCAGATATGGGGAAAAATCCCCTGGTGAATAAGATCAACCAGGTAGTGCGGGTGCTGACACATTCCATGAGGCTTAAGACCGTTGAGACAATGATAAAGACCGGAAGAGGCCGGGAATTGTTTGAGGCACATGAGCAGATTTATGAAATGATGGCAAATAAAGTAACAGACAATTTGAATACGGCTGTGAGAAAAACATATTTTTCTGATATTTCTATTACGCACGCAGAAGAGTAGCCCTCCATAAAACTCTCGCTTACAGCCATTTGACAGAAGCCCTGTCCGTTCATTGATACAATCTTGTATTAATGAATAGACGGGGCTTTTCTTGCTGTTTGACGTTGACGTAAGCCGGTGCAGTGGGTATAATTATAAAAACTTCTGAATTCAGGGAAGAGAATCAGTTGAAATTTGAGGATATCTGAAGGCAAAGGAAACGGAAAGGGGCAATGTATGGGCATTTATTTGAACAGTAAGACAGCTTATCATTTGTTTAAAATAGATACAGAGCAGCCGTATTTTGTAGATAAAACACAGATATTAGAGGAAATAATCCCATTAGTTGAAAATGGCGGCAGCCAGGTCTGCATCACAAGGCCCAGGCGGTTTGGAAAAACAGTTATGGCAAATTTGATATCTTCCTTTTTTTCCAGAGGCTGCAATGCGGAGGATATTTTTGGTAAATTACAGATTTCAAAATACGTGGATTATCAGCAATATATGAATAAATATCCGGTCATTCATATTACCTTTAATAAACAACCCCGCAGATGCACTTCATACAGGGAGTATATTGACCGGATTGAAGGGCTTTTGATTAAGGATATTAGGGCTGCATATCCGGATGTGGAAGTGGATGAAGCAGAGGCGGTCTGGGACATCCTTCTGACGATTAATGATAGGGATGATTCTGCGAAATTCATTTTCATTCTGGATGAGTGGGATTACATTTTCCATCAAAGTTTTGTTACTGAGGAAGATAAGCAGGCATATCTTTCTTTTCTACAGAATTTATTAAAGGACATGCCATATGTAATCTTCACTTATATGACGGGGATACTTCCAATAGCTAAATATTCCAGCGGTTCGGAACTGAACATGTTTTTGGAGTATACCATGGCAGCGGAAGAGAAATTCTCCCAATATTTCGGTTTTACAGAACAAGAGGCAGATATGCTGTTTGAAAGATATCTTACCAGTACGGTAAAACCAAACCTGACAAGGGAGGGACTACGGTATTGGTATGACGGTTATTGGACAAAGTCCGGAAATCGTCTGTATAATCCCCGTTCTGTTGTGGCGTCGCTGAAAAATAATAATTTTGGTAATTACTGGACGAGCTCAGGTCCTTATGATGAAATTTTTTATTATATTGAGCATAATGTGGCAGCTGTCCGTGATGATCTGGCATTGATGGCAGCAGGCATGTCTGTTCCGGTAAGAATATTAGAATATGCGGCAACATCCATGAGTCTGCAGACAAAAGAGGAAATATTTTCCGCCATGGTTGTTTATGGCTTTTTAAGCTACAAAAATGGCAAGGTGTGTATCCCCAATAAAGAGCTGATGGAGAAATTTTCTGATATGCTGCAAAAAGAACCGTCCTTGGGTTACGTATATTCTCTGGCAAACGAATCTGCCCGCATGCTGGAAGCTACCTTGGCAGGAGACACAGAGACAATGGCACAGATTTTGGAACTGGCACACGATACAGAGGTACCGCTGCTCAGCTATAACAATGAGATTGAATTAACTGCAGTGGTGAATCTTGTTTACTTGGCAGCCCGGGACAATTATCGGGTGGAACGGGAGGACAAGGTCGGAAAGGGGTATGTGGACTTTATTTTCTACCCGGAGACGGACAGAGGTGCAGATTGCATTGTATTAGAATTGAAAATTGATTCCACGCCAGAAGATGCAATCAGGCAAATTAAAGATAGAAATTATGCCCAACGGTTTAAGGGTAAGATTGGAGAACAGGACAAATATACAGGCAGGATTCTGGCTGTTGGAATCAGCTATGATAAGAGCAGGAAACAGCATAGCTGTCAGGTCGAGGTATTATCGTAGCATATGGAAGCAAAATGTAATTAAGCCAGGGCAGTTGTTTTAGCTGCCCTGGCTTATTCAGATTTAATTTCCTAAAGAAAATGCTTCCAGAAGTTTATAGATGATTTCTTTTGCAATAACGAATTGTTCCGGTGTAAGCCGTTCTAAACGGGCCGTTAGTTCTGATACGTCGTTCTTCGCGGTTGGCCCGAAGAGAATGGCATCACTGGATACAGATAATATTTTACATATCTTTTTAAGCGTAGAGAGTGAGATGCCGACGGTTCCCCGTTCTAATGCAGATACACTTTTGGGACCCATGCCAATTAATTCAGAAAAGCGGTCTTGGGTCAGTCCGGCTTTTTCTCTTCCTGATTTAATCCGTGCGCCTATTTCTATGTTGATTTCCTTTTTCTCCTGCAATTCCACACCACCTTTCAATATTAGTTTAAGTAATGTTAGAATTGACTTAAACACATTGATAAATGTATAAAAAGTCGTATTAGTAATGCGAAAAATCGCGAGGCGAAAAATAGTGCTGAGAAACATATCTGAATTTGACATATCGCATTAGTAAGGGTATAATATATCTAATTAGTAATGCGAATTTGGCCTTGACCCAGAGAAATGTAAGTCACGGAAGGAAAGTTATGAAAAATACATTTGACAAAGAAAAACAACAAGAGTCCAGAACGGACCCGACAGATATTTATCTGGAACAGAAGAGGCAGCAAAATGCACTGCGTGAGGCTTTGCGGATTGCCGAGGAAGCCAATAGAATGAAAAATCTTTTCTTTTTAAATATGTCCCATGATATTCGTACCCCCATGAATGCAATCATCGGTTTTGCTACGCTGCTTGAGCAGGCGGCATCTGATGAGGAACAGGTGCGGATCTATACACGGAAGATATTAAATTCCAGTAAGCTGTTGCTCTCACTGATCAATGAAGTTTTAGACATCAGCCTGATTGAAAGCGGAAAAGCCGTACTTAATAATTCATTGATACACATTGAAGCGCTGGTTAATGAAATGGATTCCATGATCCGTCCTCAGACTTTAGCGCGTAAACAGGAGTTTCACATACAGATTGGAGAATTGGCCCATCAATATGTAACAGGGGATGATATCCGCATTACACAGATTTTGATGAATATATTAAATAATGCGGTCAAATATACACCGGAAGGAGGCTGCATTGATTTTACTGTGTGCGGCGTACCCCATTCACCGGAGGCGGATAAGATTACTTTTACAGTGAAGGATACAGGGATTGGCATATCCCGGGAGTTTATAAAGAATATATTTGAACCTTTTTCCAGAGAGCAGAATAAAATCGTGGACAAAATTCAGGGAACAGGGCTTGGAATGGCTATAACCAAGAGCTTAGTGGATTTGCTGGATGGTGAAATCATTGTAGACAGTGAACCCGGGAAGGGAAGCACATTTACCGTAATATTTTATTTAAGGATTTCTGAGGAGAGAGCTGAGTCAGGAGAGGCAGCAGGGGAAAGGCATCAAAGTCAGAAAACAGCAGAGGAAAATGTGGCAATTGCTGAGGCGAAGCCATTTAAGGGAATACGGATACTGGCCGCGGAAGATAATGAGCTCAATGCAGAGCTTCTCTCAAAGCTTCTGCAGATGGCAGGTGCGGAGTGTAAAATTGCGTCAAACGGTCTGGAGGCTGTGAATCGGTTTCAGGAGGAGCCGGAAGACTATGATCTGATCCTGATGGATGTCCGAATGCCGGTTATGGATGGCTGTGAAGCCGCGCGCACCATCCGGAATCTGGCGTGTGGCAAAGCAAAAACAATACCGATCATTGCTTTGACCGCCAATGCTTTTACGGAAGATACCTCAATGGTGCTGGAGGCAGGAATGAATGCCCATCTGACTAAGCCTGTGGATACAGCTAAATTATATAAAACGATTCGGGAGTATGTATAAAATACTTCCGAATCGTTTTTAAGTTACTTTACTCAAACTTCGCACATAGATATTAGCTATGCACCTTGAAAATTCAATACCTGGCAGTTATTCAGTTGTCAATGTTCAGTGGATCACGCTGCTTGCAGTTTCGATTTTAGCAGTGCTGGGATTGCATCCATAAATGCATCTACCAGCTCATCGATCTTTTCGTCAGATATATCAATCTGATCAGCGAGCAGTGTCCGGAACATTTGAAGCATCATTTGAAAAGCCTGTATCCATGTGATATCAGACATTTCATCAGAAAAGTATAAAAAGAGTTCCCCCATAGAACGGGTATCCTTTGATTCCCGGCTCTCCAGGGAAAGCATCATGTATCTTGTAAAAACGATCGCTGT
>JNKJ01000010.1 GCA_000702025.1 Blautia schinkii DSM 10518 | reverse complement strand
TCTTTACTCTGCACATTACATTGGTTCCAGCTTTGGTCATCGGCGTGCTTTATCTGTTGCTGGCTGCGGTCATTCCGCTGATCGTTCTCCACTTCTTTAACAAAGGAACTGTGGTGGAACGATTGAGGACTTCGGAATAAGAGTAATTCTCTTAATAACCATGTAAAAAACAAATCAAAAAGGTACTTGATATTGCGCTTCATTGCTTTTATCAAGTACCTTTTTTCATGCAGTATCATATAAGCGTGGATTCGTTATATTTGGTGTGGTATCTTTAACTATGGGAAACTCCTTTCTCCCATTTATTCACGGCCGGTGTGGATACGCCCAGGTAACTCGCGACCTGCTCCTGAGTCAAGCCTGCTTTTTTACGGTTTTCTCTGATTTGCTCGTTTATTTTCATGTGAAATTCCTCCTAGTTAAAGAAATTTGGAGCGGCCGCTCTTCTTTGGATACTTTCATTATATAGGCGTGCGCTCTTTCACACAATTGAGTATTTATTTAATTGCAGGCAAAATAATTAACTTACGGTTAATAATACATCCACACCTGTTTAATCTGTTTCGCTAATGTTTCATAATCCCAAGCCTTACTGCTGTTGGTATTACTGAATGGATCATTTACTTGAAACTCATCGCCCTCGTACCCATAGATGACAATGAAATGGCCTTTATCCGTAAAATCTCCCGGAGTCATGGATGTAATAATCAATCCGCCGCTGTCAAGACAGGATTTCATCATTTCCTTATCCGCATAAGGATGCTGAGAAACCATAACCCCATAGGCCTGTGCAGTTTCAGTCATAAAAGACCAGTCGGTTCCCTGATCCATTACGTAATACCCGCCGTTCATACCCACTTCTGCCAGCACATCCGGAGTTGCACTCTCATCCCTTTTAAGACCATAGATCACCATGGACAAACAGGTAGGTCCACACCCGGATATACCGATATTGTTATTTCCGTAAGGTGCATAACCCCAGCGGGAATCCCACTGGAGCAAAAGCGGACAGGTTTGGGATTTTTCTTCAGACGTCAGGCCGCCCACAGCTGCTTTTTCCGCATCCGGATAGTTAAGAACGAAATCTAAAATTTCAGGATTTCTTTTTAAAGCATCTATAAACTCCTGCGGATATATCTCAGGATGTGCATACACATAATCCTGGTCCCGCACAGACTGGTCACTTTGAGATGCGGTATCTTCCAGCTCAGAATTTCCACCTTTAATTTCGGTATTTGATTCTGATAATCCAGTGTCCAACTCCCGCTCTACGTTTTTGGATTCTCCGATTTTCGACTCCGACTCTTCTCTGCCTGCATTAAGGTTCTCTGCCTTATTCACAGGCGGAACCTTATCCGATATCGCATCCTGTATCTTACCTTTAAATATGTATAGGGACAATGCAAGAAGCAGCAGCACACCTATGGCCAGCAGGGATAACTCTATTTTGACAATACGACGGCGACGTTTGCGCGCATTGTATTTTCTTTCTTTGTTTCTCACCAGGTCACCTCCGCCTGTTTTATCTAAGTCTACTCTTCTATTTTATACATTTGTTCGTAATTTCTGTATTTTGGAATAACCCATTTTAATAATTTCCCCTTATTCCGGGAAAACTAATTATTACTACCACTGGATTTTTGTCTGAAAGGAGCCCACACAGTCTTATGATAATGAACGAGGATACCGAAAAGCGCCTGCAGCAGATTTTTTCTTATTATAAAACACAACCCCAGGAGCAAGAACTGATGCTACAGATGCTCCGGGAGATTCAGGACATCACCGGCCAGTTATCCACCTCTATTCTGGACCGTGCTGCCTCGGAAATAAATATCAAACGGTCAGTCCTCTCCTGTCTTGTGAAATATGCTAAGGACCTCAAACCTTGTGCCTACGACCACAAAATCGTGGCTTGTACAGGACCAAGATGTGCCCGGAAAAACGGTATGGAGCTGCTCCGTATCCTAAAAGAGGAACTTAAGCCCGACAAGGACGGAATTTCCAGGGACGGTCAGATTCTTCTGACAACCCGCTGCTGCCTGAAACACTGCAAGACAGCACCAAACCTGATGATTGACGACGAGCTGGTTCCGCACGTAACGAAAGAACAGCTCCCGGAATTACTCCGGAAGCTGCGTAGTCCTTCCTGATTCAAATTTATTTCTGGTTCTGGCTGTTAATATAGTTAACCAAACCCTCAGCCCTAATGATCTTCTGCATAAACTCCGGGAATGCCTGCCCTTTGAATTCAGTACCTTTAGTACGATTATAAATCATACCGGAATCAAAGTCTACCTCTACTTCATCACCCGCATCGATTCCTTTGCTTGCCTCCGGACATTCGATGATCGGCAGACCGATGTTGATGGCATTGCGGTAGAAAATACGTGCAAAGGTCTCTGCAATCACACAGCTCACACCTGCCGCTTTGATGGCGATGGGTGCGTGCTCACGGGAGGAACCGCAGCCGAAGTTCTTCTCAGCCACAATGATGTCTCCCTTTTCCACCTTATTTACGAAATCCTTATCAATATCCTCCATACAGTGGGTTGCCAGTTCAGCCGGGTCTGAAGAATTCAGATAGCGTGCCGGGATGATAACATCTGTATCTACATTGTCTCCATATTTAAAAACTCTGCCTTTTGCCTGCATAATCCTCTTCCTCCTTATAATCCCAGTTCTTCCGGTGCGGAAATCTTTCCGGTTACAGCGCTGGCTGCGGCTACTGCCGGGCTTGCAAGATAAACCTCAGAATCCACGTGTCCCATACGTCCTACAAAGTTGCGGTTGGTGGTGGAGATACAGCGCTCTCCTGCCGCCAGGATGCCCATATATCCGCCAAGGCACGGTCCGCAGGTGGGAGTGCTGACAACAGCACCTGCCTCAATGAAGATTTTCAAAAGTCCTTCTTCCATTGCCTGAAGGTAGATTGCCTGGGTGGCAGGAATCACGATACAACGCACACCTTTTTTCACCTTGCGGCCCTTTAAGATTTCTGCTGCCACACGAAGGTCGTCGATACGTCCGTTTGTACAGGAACCGATCACAGACTGGTCGATTACGACATCCTCTGTAATCTCGGAAATGGTCTTTGTATTTTCCGGAAGGTGCGGGAAGGCGATGGTCGGCTCCAACGCGCCTAAATCTATGGTGTACTCAGCCTCGTATTCTGCATCCGGGTCAGCTTCATATGCTTTGTACGGTCTCTTAGAATGCTCCTCCATATAAGCAATGGCAGCGTCGTCGACCGGGAAAATACCGTTCTTACCGCCGGCTTCAATGGCCATATTGGCAATTGTGAAGCGGTCATCCATGGAAAGATTCTGAATCCCCTCTCCCACAAACTCCATGGATTTATAAAGTGCGCCATCCACGCCGATCATACCGATAATATGTAAAATCACATCTTTTCCGCTCACCCATTTTTTAGGCTTGCCGACCAGATTAAATTTGATTGCCGGCGGTACCTTAAACCAGGCCTTGCCTGTAGCCATGCCAGCTGCCATATCTGTACTTCCCACTCCGGTGGAGAATGCGCCTAAAGCTCCGTAGGTACAGGTGTGGGAGTCTGCGCCGATGATTACGTCACCTGCCACGGTCAGACCTTTTTCCGGCAGGAGTGCGTGCTCAATGCCCATTTCCCCTACATCGAAATAGTTGGTTATCTCATGCTTGCAGGCAAACTCGCGCACACATTTGCAATGCTCTGCGGATTTAATGTCTTTATTCGGGATGAAATGGTCCATGACCAGTGCGATTTTATCTTTATGAAATACGGTGTCTACTGTCATTTTGTCCATTTCATGAATGGCTACGGGGGAGGTAATATCATTTCCCAATACCAGGTCCAAATCCGCCTCGATCAACTGTCCTGCCTCTACGTAATCCAGACCTGCATGTGCAGCCAGGATTTTCTGCGTCATTGTCATTCCCATTATTATTTCCTCCTACTATTTTTTCTTCGTCTATGTTGCTATTCTAGCATAAGTTTTGTTATAATGCTAATACATATTAATCATGGTCATTATAACCTGTAGTCATAGTATGGCAGATGAGATATATGCACATTTACAGCGCTGCCCATTAGAAAATGTATATTTCACAGGACATACTTCCTAAAACGGAACGATTTTAATGGCTATATGCCCTATCAATTCAGCGTATCTAAACTAATGCATTATTGAATTTACAGAGTTATCATACCTAAATTACTCGGAAAGGACTTTATAATCATGCAGGAAAATCTGTCTCTTTATCATATTTTTTATACTGTTGGCCGGACCGGGAATATTTCCCAGGCAGCGAAGGAGCTTTACATCAGTCAGCCCGCCATCAGCCGGGCCATACGTAAGCTTGAGGAAAATCTTAATACCGCACTTTTTAAACGCAGCTCCCGCGGCGTAACTCTCACACCGGACGGGGAAGCGCTTTTCGTGCGGGTTAAGGAAGCCTTCTCACTTCTGTCCGAAGGGGAGGAAGCCCTGCTGCACAGCCGTTCTCAAGAAATCCCCCGCCTGCGTCTGGGAGCCAGTTCTACCTTAAGTAAATATGTGCTGCTCTCCCGCTTGAAACCTTATATTGCTGCCAGTCCCAAAGTACGGATTACGATTTCCTGCCAGTCAACTTATCAGACTCTGAAGCTGCTTGACGAAGGAAAAATTGACCTCGGCCTGATCGGAAAGCCGAAAAAGCTACAGGGGTATTATTTCAGGCCGTTACAGCGTATCAGTGATACCTTTGTGGCTACACAGCAGTACTTGAGAAACCAGAATGAACTATTCCCCGAGGAACCGCTCTTTCAGACTGCTACCTTTATGATGCTCGATGAGGAAAATATCACCCGCCAGTCTGTAAACACACAGATGAAGGAGCATGACATTGAACTCAGCCATATCCTGGAGGTCACCTCCATGGATCTGCTCATCGACTTTGCGAGAATCGGCTTGGGCATAGCGTGCGTCATCCGGGAATTTGTGAGTAAAGAGCTTGAAGAAGAGACACTTGTGGAAGTCCCGATGGGCTTTCGCTTCCCCTCCCGGGAGGTTGGCTTCGTGTGCCGCAGAAAAGAACAGGAAAATCCGCTTCTGAAGCCGTTTTTTGAATAATAAAATTTTGTTCCAACGTAATTTTCCCGTACATAATATGGGACGTATAATGGCACCGTAAGCGATATCACCGCTAAATACTACACCATAACGAAAAAAGGCTGCCCACCCCGGAACCTCCCTGGGCGGACAGCCTTATGTATTTCAAAATATCTTCTGTTCTGATTAGTTGTTGATCAGCTTCTCTTCGCCGTTCCAGCTGTACAGCTTACGAACTTCTTCGCCCACAACCTCTGCCGGATGCTCAGAAGCAAGCTTTCTCATAGCCTTGAAGTGTACCTGAGCGCCAGCGGAAGACATATCCAGCAGGAAGTCTTTTGCAAAAGTACCATCCTGGATGTCGGAAAGGATTTTCTTCATGGTCTTCTTGGTCTCTTCTGTGATGATCTTCGGTCCGGTGATGTAATCGCCGTACTCAGCAGTGTTGGAGATGGAGTATCTCATTCCTGCGAAGCCTGACTGATAAATGAGGTCAACGATCAGTTTCATCTCATGGATACACTCGAAGTAAGCGTTTCTCGGGTCATAACCAGCTTCTACCAGAGTCTCGAAACCTGCCTGCATCAGTGCACAAACGCCGCCACAGAGAACTGCCTGCTCGCCGAAAAGGTCTGTCTCAGTCTCGGTACGGAAAGTAGTCTCAAGAACGCCTGCTCTTGCGCCGCCGATTGCTAATGCGTAAGCAAGTGCCATATCCAGAGCCTTACCTGTTGCATCCTGCTCTACGGCTACCAGACACGGAACACCTTTGCCTGCCTGATATTCGCTTCTTACTGTATGTCCAGGTCCCTTAGGAGCGATCATGGTAACGTCAACGTTCTTCGGCGGTACGATGCAGCCAAAGTGAATGTTAAATCCATGAGCAAACATCAGCATGTTGCCTTCCTCTAAGTTCGGCTCAATGTCGTTTTTGTAAAGTGCAGCCTGTTTCTCATCGTTGATCAGGATCATGATGATGTCAGCCTTCTTAGCTGCCTCTGCTGCAGTATATACTTCAAAGCCCTGCTCCTCTGCTTTTTTCCAGGAACGGCTTCCCTCGTAAAGACCGATGATAACATTACATCCGGACTCTTTTGCATTCAGGGCATGTGCATGACCCTGGCTGCCGTATCCGATCACAGCAATCGTCTTACCTTCCAGCAGACTTAAATTGCAATCTTCCTGATAAAAAATCCTATTTGACATTTTTGTTTCCTCCTCGTGATTCTTGTCATTTTTTATATTCAAATACGCCACGGCGTACTTGCTGCGAGCCGCACGTCATGCTCTGCATGAAAGCGTAAATCTGTGCTGCTCTGCAATTTTATCGTTAAGGGAGCATTCCCCTAGCAAACCTTTTTACAGGAAACGTACGTCCTGTGCGCCTCTGGAAAGCCCCGTGATACCTGTTCTCGCAAGCTCCAAAATCTCATAGTCCTCCATGAGAGAGATAAATGCCTCAAGCTTATTCTTGCTGCCCGTCATCTCCACTACCAGGGAATCCTTACTTACATCAACAACCTTCGCCCGGAAAATATCGGCAACAGAGATAATGCCCTGTCTCTGCTCAGGCTTAGCAGCAACCTTGACCAGCACCAGCTCACGGCTGACACTCTCATCCGGCTCCAGAACCTTGATATCGCGTACATCCACCAACTTGGCAAGCTGCTTGGTAATCTGCTCCAAAATCAAAGCATCACCGCTGCATACGACTGTCATTCTGGAATATCTCTCGTCCGCGGTCACACCTACGGTGAGACTGTCGATATTGTAGCCGCGGCGGCTGAACAAACCGGAAATCCGGCTCAATACACCTGCTGTGTTATCCACTAACAGGGATAAAATTCTCTTTTGCATAACCCACCTGCTTTCACCCTTTAAACTAATAAATATTCATATGATTAACATTATAGCAAGTTAAACAGTTTTGTCAATGAAAAATTACCCGGCTCGCAGTCTGACAAATTCAGAATATGATTTAGAATATGATTTTTCTCTGCGCTACCCGGTTCAAAAGAGGCTCACTGTGGGAAACAACGATCAGCCCAATTCCGCGGCTTTCCACCTCTTTGAGAAGAAAAGTCCAAATCTGGCTCTGGGTGATGAGGTCAAGCATGGTACTGATTTCATCTGCAATCAAAAATTTTGTATCTTTTCCAAGCGCACGGGCTATGCAGAAGCGCTGCAGCTCGCCCCCGGAAAGCTCCTGGGGGTAACGGTTCATCCAGTCCGTCTCAATCCCCAGCTCGCGCACCACCCGCTCTTCCACGTCCCTGCCGTCAGCCAAAGTGTCTCTCAGGCGAAGCCGGGGATTCACCGCGCGCTCGGGATGCTGCCAGATCATCTGTACCGGACAGTAGCCTTTTTCGGGTAAGGGTCTGCCGTCTATCAACACCTCGCCCGACTTGGGCTTCAAATAACCCGCAAGAATCTTGCAGAGCGTCGTCTTGCCAAAGCCGCTCGGGCCTAAGACAGCCACACGCTCACTGCTCTCCACTGAAAGGTTTACATTTGTAAAAACTTCCCTTTCCTTTTCCTCATATGCAAATGTAAGGTTTCTACCCTCGAGAATCATATGCTTCCTCCCATAGTTTTTTCGAACTCCGGAGCATCATGACGCTCCGCGGCTCCATGATGGTGCACAGGTCCATGATGTTCTGTGCCCTTATGATGGTGGTGCTCCTCTACGGCCAACGGCTCACCCACACAGCGGACACACCGCACCGTACCGCACCCCACACGCTGCATAGGGATCTCACCCTCACATTCCGTCCCGTACTGACTGCATCTCGGTCCGAAGGGACAGCCCTTGGGCATATCCTTTACATAAGGCTGCACTCCGGGCAGAGACTGGAAACCGTTCTGGGGCAGCGCACGCCAAAGTGCCTTTGTATATGGATGGCGCAGGGTTTTCTCAGAAGTAAAATCTGATACAGGCGCCTCCTCAATCGTGGTCCCGGCATAGAACACGGCAATCCTGTCTGCCACTTCTAAAGCAAGCTCAATATCGTGTGTGATTAAAAGCACGCCTTTCCCTTCGTCCGCAAATCTCCGGAAATCCTCCATGGATTTCTTTGCCAATTTTAAATCCATCCCTGGTGTCGGCTCATCCGCAATGATCAGTTCCGGGTCGCCCATCAATGCTGAAGTGAGCAGCACGCGCCGTGTCATACCGCCCGAACACTCAAAGGGATATTTCTCATCTACTTCTTCGGTAAGTCCGTAACGCTTAAACAGTCTGCGCTGTTTTTTCTTTTTGTCCTCTTCCTTGCCGCCGCGGACCTGGGCGCCTACGCTCATCAGCGGGTCCAGGTAGGTGGTACTCTGAGGCACAAAGGCAATTTTATTTCCCCGAAGTGCAGCAATCTTTTCCTGTGTGAGAAGCTCTCCATCAAAATACATATCTCCCGCAACCTTCGCATTGTAAGGAAGAAGTCCTAAAATCGCATGGGCAAGAAGACTTTTTCCTGAACCGCTGGAGCCGACAACGGCCACGATCTCGCCCTCATGAACAGATACAGAGAGCCGGGAGATGACCGGCAGCTCAATCTGGCTGCTGCTTTTACTGTTCTCGTATTGTAAAAAAGAAACCGACAATTCATCAATTTCCAGGATATGACGTTTGTTTGTACAGCTCATAATATCCTCCTGTCTCTTTCAAGTACGCCCCGTAGCTTGCTGCGGGGTATTTGACTGCGAGTCGCACTCATTTATGTACACTGTTCGGGTCGAGAATCTTCCGCAGAGATGTACCGCCCAGATCAAAGAGTACAACGGTAAGCACCAGCATAATGCCCGGGAACAGCGCAAGCCACCATTTTCCCATAATCAGATATTTCATACTTTCCGAGAGAATCACGCCGATGGCCGGCTGCTCTGTGGAAAGCCCGAAGCCCAGGAAGGTAATGCTGGATTCATGAAGAATCGCGTGAGGGAACATCAGCACCAGTCCCACAAGGAACTGTGGGAGCAGATGTACCAGCATATGCTTCCGCGCGATTTCCAGGTTACTATGGCCAAGTTTCCGGGCAATCTGGATATATTCACTCTGTTTTAACTGCAGTACCTCTCCGCGAATGAGACGCGCAAGGGAAGTCCAGTGTGTGAGAGCCACACCCACGATCACACCTCTAAGCCCCTTTCCCAAAGCAAAGGATATTAAAAGCAAGAGCAGAATGTGCGGAATCCCCATCACCAAATCTATGAGAAAGGTGATCACGGAGTCCGCCTTTTTGCCAAGTGTGGCTGCGGCAAGGCCGAGAATCAGGGCCATGACTACACTCACTCCCGCGGCGCAGACACCGATAAGGATACTCATAGACAAACCTGTAAGGGTGCGGTAAAACATATTTCTGCCCAGCCAATCCGTACCAAAAGGATAAGCAAGGCTCGGCGGAAGGTTCTTTCTGGAAAAATCCGTTACCATCGCAGCGTCATGGCAGATAATACCCGCGACAGCCACAGCTGCAAGGAAAAAGACAGCCACGGCCAAAAGGATTTTTGCTTTTTTTCTCTGGTTCATTTTTGTTTTCATCCTCTGCGCCCTCCTTTTCGGATACGCGGGTCTACCACACCGTAGAGGATGTTGGCAATAAAGTTTCCGAGAAATACAATAGCCGCAGTAATCAGTGTAATACCCATGAGCAGCGGTACGTCACTCCCCGTCCCCGCCGACACGGCAGCCTGCCCCAGCCCCGGATAGGAAAACACCTGCTCCACCAGCACTGAACCACCGATAATCTCACTGATGGAGGCAAACTGCAGCGTTATCGCGGGAAGCAGCACATTGCGCAGTCCGTGATGACGGACAATACTCCAGAGACTCTCTCCTCTTGCCCGGGCAAAGAGTACATAATCGCTTTCCATAATGTCGATCATTTTTTCCCTGGTATGTAAGGTGATATTGGAAACTCCGGTAATGCTTAAGGTAATGGCCGGCAGAATCGCGTGGCGCACACGGTCAAGGAAAGTCACCCCTGCCGCCTCCATTCCGATGGGCACACTAAGTCCGATAGGCAGAAGCTTCAGCCACACGCTGAAAATAATCAGTAAAAGAAGTGCAAGCCAAAATGCCGGGGTGCTGGCAATGAGCAGTGAATAACCCTTGATTGCCTTATCGATGGGTTTCCCCTCAAACACTCCGGCAATCACACCCAGCACAAAGCCCAGAAGTCCGGAAATAATCCAAGCCAACCCCATAAGAAACAAAGAGTTGGCTAATTTTACGGCAATCACCTGTGTTACCGGCTGACGGTACGCCAGTGATGTGCCCATATCTCCTTTTATAAAATCCTTTGCCCAATTGAAATACCGCTGTATGGCCGGGGTATCCACGCCCCAGTAGGAACGCAGCTTCTCTTTCTGGGCTTCACTCATACTGCCCAGGGCAGCCTGCCCCACATTGGCCTGCAGAGGATCAATGGGGGAGGCAGATACCAGGGCGAAGGTGACAATGCTTACTGCAAATAAGAGTAAAACCATTCTTATGAAGTTTTTTCCTGCAAAAACTAGGTTACGTTTCATCAAAGCTCTTTACTCCCATTCCCATTCATCTATATTGTTGACAATAGACCAGCCGTGTCCATGAGGATGGATTTTCTGATCAGCGACCTTGAGGCCGTCACGCACAAAGTAGAGATGGTCGATGTTGCACAGCCAGATCCAGGGGATATCACCCTCCTGGGTAATGCCGGTCGTTCCGTCCCATTGTGCCTTTTTCCAGAGGTCATAGGAGGCCTCGAGATCATCGCTCTTCAGCGCTTCATCCATATAATTGTCCACTGTCTCGTTTGCATAGGGAGAATACTGAGCCAGACCGCTCTCTCCCATACTGTGGTAGATATTATAAAGCTCCATAGGTGTGTGTGCACCCCAGCCCCACATAAGCGGTTCGGACTGCGCACGATCATAAGCGGTATCCCAGCCTACGCCCTCAGTCTTAACCTCAAGACCAAGCTCCTTAAGCTGGTTCGCTGTATCCTCGGCAAGCGCCTGGCGCACGGAGTCACCATTGCTGAACATCAGGGTAAATCCTGCTTTTACGCCGTCCTTCTCGCGGATACCGTCTTTTCCCTCTACCCAGCCTGCCTCGTCCATGAGCTTCTTGGCTTCATCCAGGTTATACTCACTTACCGCCTCATCATTGTACCAAGGCATTTTATCGCACACGCTATAAGCTATCGTACCGTAACCATTGAGGACATTGTTGATCATTTCCTCACGGTCAATGGCCAGGTTAATGGCTCTGCGCACGTTTACATCAGCTGTGAAATCGTTTCCGTAGGTAATTCCGTCTTTTTCTTCAGACACTGTTGCAGGGAGATTGAAACCACGGTTGTCCACAGTTTCCACACGCATCAGGCTATAGCCGTCGAGTTCCTGGTCACTGTAAGACGCGGCTGTATGAGCCACATCCACCTGTCCTGCCATAGCGGCTGCAAGCGCAGAATCCTCTTCCATGAAAAGCACAGTGAGCTTCTGTACCTTCGGAGCTTCTCCATAATAGTCCGGGTTAGCCTCAAAGATGACCTGCTGTCCCTTATCCCATTGTTTCATGATATAACGGCCGGAACCAATGGGATTCTGTCCGTAATTCTCATCATATGCGTGTTCCGGTACAATGCCCACGATAGCCATGGTATAAGGCCAGATGGAATAGGCTTCATTCATGTGGAATTCCACAGTGGTTTCGTCCACAGCCACAGCCTCTTTTAACATGGTAAAATCATTTACTGTACTCAGATCACGGCAGTTATTGTAGGTGAAAGCCACATCCTGTGCTGTCAAAGGCTCGCCGTCAGTAAATTTCACATCATCCCGGATTTTTACCGTCCAGGTAAGACCGTCCTCGCTGCTGGTATATTCAGTAGCCAAATCATTCTCTATCTTCAAATCCTTTGTTGTACGCACTAAGGTACTCTGGATGAGCGGCTCATGCACATGTTCCCCCGCGCCCCAGCCGAAAGCGGAATCAAATCCTGACGCCGGCTCTGAGGTGGTGGGCATGGTGACTACCACTTCTCCGTTAGAAGCATCCGCCATTACACCTGCGGCCGGTACGGCAAATAAAGAGGCTGCCATGGCGAACGCACATAACAGGCTGGTGATTTTTTTCATTTTCATATCTTTGGCTCCTTTAGTCTCTCTTTTTGTCTTGTTCAATATGATAAGCTTATCAAGTTGATATCATTATAGCCATGAAAAAACCCCTCCACAAGCCCGTAGGGGGGTTATTTTTCAATAAAATATTAATTTTGTTATCCTGCCAGATGAAATTTAGAGACGGGAGCTTTCGAAAGACAGACTTTCTCCCTTGGTTCTGTCGGTTACATTGAGCTTTTAAATCAAATACTTTTCCTGCAGATCCTC
The DNA here is from genome assembly GCA_000702025.1 of Blautia schinkii DSM 10518. GTDB lineage: Bacteria > Bacillota > Clostridia > Lachnospirales > Lachnospiraceae > Blautia_A > Blautia_A schinkii. Next base: position 270,698 of record JNKJ01000010.1, on the reverse strand, counting down.
GATGGCCTTGGGGGTAAGATAAAGCGCGCGGCGCAGGAAACGGTCTACCGTGCCATAATCTTTTTCAATCGCATTAAATACTGCGTCTATATAAGATTCCTTCACCTTAAATAGAATGCGAAGATTGTCAGCCACATTTTCCTGTACTTCTGTTCTTGCCTCGAGAAAACGGAGCATATACTGTAGTTCTCCCTCCAAATATGCATTGGTGCGCATGAAGTCCTGGCAGATAACCTCTCTGGGAACGCCCAGCGCACATAGCAGCAGGGCAGTACCCACGCCTACCCGGTCTTTTCCTGCGCTGCAATGCCAGAGGATTGCTCCGTCTTCCTGGTGCAGAAGTACATCAAGAAAGCGTGCATACTGCTTCACGGAAAACTGGTCGCGAATCAGACTCTCATACTGCTTCTCCATATATTGCTGCGCGTTTCCGCCAAAGTTCAAAAGCATTTCAGCCAGTCCGCCTTCGTGAGATATGCCAATCGTTTCTTCATCAAGAATAGGGATATGATAATATTCCACTCCAGGCATGATCGTATCAGGCTTGGCCCTGCGCTCCGCGGTTGTCCTCAGATCGATCACTGTGCGCAGGCGGTACTCCTCTGTAAGCATCTCCTGGTCCGCAATAGACACATGATAAATCTCACCGCTTCGCAGAAGCTTACGTGGAAGGATATGTCTGCCATCCTCGGTAACTAAAGCACCCAGGTCCCTGGTATTCGGAAGACTCTGAAGCGGCAGGCGGCCTCCTTTAGGAAAGCCGACTGCCATCTCCGGGTTCAAAACCTTGAGAAGACGGATGCAATCCTGCACCTCGCGTTCTGTCATATCAAACTTATAGCGTTTCTTCCTTCTGGTCACAATTACCAGATAATTCACAATCAATTGCTTGCGGGCGCTGCTGTCCGCACCTTCCCGGCGCAGGTAAGCCCACAAAATATCTTTACACGGAAGGCTGTTTATCATCATATGCTTGTTAAACACCAGATAACCATCCTCAATCCGTATCTTGCCGTATCTCATACAATTCCTCCAATTGGGGCAGGGCTCCGTCATCTTTTAAGCACAATTCCGGAATACCCGCCTGTTTATGGTAAACTAATCATACCATATATTCCGTAAATGAGGAACAGTTTTTTAGCAGGCAACGCACTTTTATATTTTATCGATAGTCATCCACATCAAACCGACGGTCTTTGAAATAAAAATCCCGGTCAGCCTCTGTAATCTCTTTTAACACACGGCAGGGATTACCCGCGGCCACCATATTATCGGGAATATCCTTCGTCACTACGCTACCGGAACCGATGACCACATTATTTCCAATGTGAACGCCCGGATTGATCACTACATTTCCGCCTATCCACACATTGTCTCCGATTGTGATCCCGATGCCGTATTCGTAGCCGCTGTTTCTGCTGTCCGGATGAATGGGATGTCCGGCTGTATAGATAGAAACATTAGGAGCCATCATACAATTGTCACCGATGGTCACTTTTCCTACGTCAAGCACAACAAAATTGAAGTTCGCGTAAAAGTTTTCTCCCACTTCAATATTGGTACCATAATCACAGTGGAAAGGCGGCTCAATGGTCACATTCTTTCCGGTCTTGCCCAGAATCTTTTTGATTGCGTTTCCAAGGTCTTCGTAGTTCGTAAACTCCATGGAGTTATACGTCTGCACCTTTTTCCTTGTCTCAAGCCGGTCCTCCTCGAGTCCGTCCAACCACGCCTTATAGGGCAGCCCGGCAAGCATTCTCTCTCTTTGATTCATTATAACCTCCCTGATACCTGCATTGTTTTAAGCCACATTAGAATCGAAATACTACTGCCTCATACGCACGAAGCGTAAGCTCCTGCGCCCATTTTACATCCTTATAATTGGAAATCAGCACCTCAGCCTGATCCTTGCCTGAAAATTCCTCCGGCATGGTGAAGGACTGTTCCTCTTTTTTGAAATTGCAGATCACAAGAAGCTTCTCATCGCCCAAAGTTCTCGTATAAGCATAGATTGCCGGATCATCCGGAAGCAGCAGCTCATATGCCCCGTATACAATGATATCATTGCTATGGCGCAGTGCAATCAGCTTCTGGTAATAATGGAACACGGAATCTTCCCGGGAAAGCTGCTCTTTCGCATTAATCTCTTTATAATTCGGATTCACCATGATCCACGGAGTACCAGTGGTAAAGCCTGCATTCTCGCTGTCATCCCACTGTACCGGTGTTCTTGCATTGTCGCGGCTCTTATAGCGGAGGAAACGCATCATATCCTCTGCGTCCAGGACACCGCCTCCCACCAGCTCGTGGTATGCGTTAATGCTCTCAATATCGCGGAAATCCTCAAGTGTCTCAAAAGGAACATTGGTCATACCGAGCTCCTCACCCTGGTATACATACGGGGTTCCCTGCATCATATGCAGACAGGTCGCCAACATTTTTGCGGAAATCTCACGGTACTTCGAAGAATCATTGCCCATACGGGAAAGCATACGCGGCTGGTCATGATTACACCAGTACAGACTGTTCCAGGCCTTTCCCATAAGTGAAACCTGCCACTTGGTCAGCACTTCCTTCAGCTCGACCAGGTCGATTTTGCGGTCGTTCCATTTGAAGGTTTCTCCACCGTCAAGGTCCATATGCTCAAACTGGAATACCATATTCAGCTCGCCGCCATCCAGGGACGCATATTTCTTCGCCTCCTCCACGGTTACGCCGGAGCACTCTCCCACGGTAAGCAGGTCATATTTGGAAAGCACCTCGCGGTTCATCTCCTGGAGATACTCATGCACATGAGGTCCGTTGCACGCATAAGGGCTAAAGCTTCCGTAGCCGTTTTTGCCCACCTCACCGTCCGGCAGGCCCGGTACCTTGGAGATCATGGAGATGACATCCATACGGAAGCCGTCGATTCCCTTCTGGCACCACCAGTCCATCATATCAAATACTTCCTTACGAACCACCGGATTATCCCAGTTCAAATCCGGCTGTTTTTTAGAAAACAGATGCAGAAAATACATCTGTGTCGCTTCATCATACTCCCACGCGGGACCGGAGAAGCAGGAGCCCCAGTTGTTCGGCTCTTTTCCGTCCTTGCCCTCACGCCAGATATAATAGTCGCGGTAAGGATTCTCTTTTGATTTGCGGCTCTCCACGAACCAGGGATGCTCATCTGAGGTGTGGTTTACCACCAGGTCCATGACGATGCGGATTCCCCGCTCATGAGCGGCTGCGAGCATTCTGTCATAATCCTCCATGGTCCCGAAATCCTTCATAATTCCCCGATAGTTGCTGATATCGTAGCCATTATCATCATTTGGGGATTCATAGACCGGTGAAAGCCAGATCACGTCGATTCCCAGCTCTTTGAGATAATCGAGCTTCTCTGTGATACCGTTCAAATCTCCGATACCGTCTCCGTTGCTGTCCTTAAAGCTTCTTGGATAAATCTGATAAACTACCGCTTCTTTCCACCATGTTTTTTCCATTACTTAGCTTCCTTTCTCTGTACGCTTCCGTTATTATTTGCCATTAGGTTTTACGTTAAACCTTTGTCTGCTATCTTACTACACCATGAAGTAAAAATCAATGGTTTTACGTTAAACTTTTTCTCATATTTTTTGTGCAGATTCACGAATGACTATCTCAACAGGAAGGCGGCGGCATTTTTCTTTATCAGGGCTCTTTTCTATCAGACTGATGAGACGCCGCACGGCCAGGCGGCCTTTCTCCCCCACCCCCTGACGGACTGTGGTAAGTCTCGGAGTAACAAGAGCCGCCATGTCAATATCGTCGAATCCGGTGACGGAAAAATCCTCAGGAAAACAAATTCCCTGATGGCGCAGATAATCCATCGCTTCAATAGCCAGATAATCATTACAGAACGCAAGAGCTGTCACACTTCCCTTATGCTTCATCAGCTCTCGGAACAATGCTTCCTTTTCCTCCCTTTTGTTTCCGCAGCGCAGGATCCGATCCTCACAGTCACCCAGGCCCGCATCGCTCATGGCACGGAGAAACCCTTCCTCCCGCTTTCTTCCCACATCGCACATTGCCTGGGGAAGCTGCGTTTCGGACACATCGGAGATAAAAAGGATATCCCGGTGTCCCAGCTTGTGCAGATAGCGCACAATTTCTAAGGCGCCCTGCTCATCCTCTGTCCCCACATTGGTGTATGGCTCCTGCGGGTCAAAATAGCAGTCCGTAAATACCGCAGGAACACGGATTTTCTTTGCCAGTCTGCGGCTGAGTCCGGTGCCTAAGCTTACGGTGAGAATACCATCTACATTCCAGGTGCTTGCAAGTTTTTCAATTTCTTCCGCGGATTCGGAAAAGCAGAGCATCATGTAGTATCCGTTCCTGCGGATTTCTCTTTCCATGGTTCCAAGGATCTTGGCCATGAAAGGGCTCTGGATTCCGTCGCGGGATGGCTCAGTGAAGTCATTAGCGATGACGCCGATGATTCTCGACTGGTTCTGCACCAGCATACGTGCGCCCATATTGGGCACGTAATGCATTTCCTCCATGATTTTCTGTATTTTTTCTATGGTGGCCGGGGATACCTTTTTTGTATTCCCGTGTATGACATTCGAGACAGTGGTAAAGCTCACACCGGCTTCTTTTGCGATGTCTTTGATGGTTGGCATGGCGGATTCTCCTTAGGTTTTACGTTACACGTTTGTTATAGGATACCATAGATTTCGGGGGAGGGCAATTGGGATGGAGGGGGCCCCCGGAAATGTTTTGGTACGGTGAGGATAAGGGAAAACGGTGCGGGGCAGTGGCACTGGTCATGTCAGGCATTGCTCGCTTCCCTTCAACTAATCGCTAACTGCGACTAAGCCGCTCGAGAAGAGCTCTCGCGGCTAAGTCTCCGTAACCGATGGATTTTCAGGCGCGCTTCCGCAAAATGCCTGACATGACCAGTGCCACTGCCCCACACCGTTTTCCCTTATCCTCACCTACTGCTACGTTTTCGCCCCCTCTGGAGGGTTTGGTGTTTTCACCGGATGGTTTGGTGCTGTTTGAAGTTTTTGTTTCTGAATTAGTTTTTGGTTCTGAATTAGTCTTTGGTTCTGCATTAGTTTTTGAATTTTATGTGGAGCTTGTCGTCATATATGTGGACTGGGACTGGGGTGTCGAAGCCGTAGATTGTTGGTATGATGTCCTCCTCATAGAGGTAAACGATTACCTTTTCTTTTTCTAAATCGACCATCCAATACTCTCGTACTCCTGCATCACGGTATTTCCAAGCTTTGATACGTGCATCTTTTTCTTTGGTAGATGGGGACAGGATTTCTACAATAAAATCTGGAGCGCCTACGATGCATTTGTCTGTTATTTTCTTCTCGTCACATACTACGAAGAAATCAGGCTGAATCATTGTATTGTCGTCTTGATCTAGCTGGACATCGGTAGGGGCTGCAAATGAACTGCACTTTCCCTTGTTTTGCCGGATAAAATTAACAACATCAACTGATAAATCCATTAAAATATTCTGGTGCTTGATCGACGGTGCTGCCATATCGTAAAATTCTCCGTCAATCAGCTCGACCCTATGGTCATCCGGCAGATTGTAATAATCGTCCACAGTATATTTCCGCTTCACTCTGTACACAGTTTTCTCTCTAAGCAATCCTCCCCGGTATCCTTGCTTCAGAACCTTCTCCAACGCCTGAATCGTCTCGTATCTCGGCGATTTGGTTTCCCCGTTGAATATCTTCTGCACAGTACCAAGCGGAACTCCTGAATACTCTGAAATCTGTGCAAATGTATAACCCAGCTCTCTCTTTCTTTCTTTCATCTCTTCAATCGTCATACTTCATCACCCCTCTATAAAAATACGGTTCCTAACGGTTAATTTTCGTTATTTATATTATACATCCAAAATTCAACCGTTGTCAACCGCATTTTATCCAACCCGCAATCACCAAGCGCACATGCAGCCATATCCGCCTTCCTCCTACTCGCGCAAATAAACTAACATATTGCTGACATAATTCATCATACTACTGTACAAAAATCTCAATAATGCGGTATAATAATCTGCAGAAAATTACACTACTAACAAAGACCCGACCTGCACAACTCCTGTGCCGGCGCCTGTCTGCCCCTGAACGGCCTCCGCGGCCCACACTGCGCGCTTCCGCACGGATTTTCCGTCCCCCCTGCAACAAAAATACCCCAAAGAAAGGTAAATCCCATGCAAAACCTGATCTTCTGCCTTAACGCCACCATCCCCATCTTCCTCACCCTTATCCTCGGCTTTTTCTTCCGCCGCATCAATCTTTTCGACGATGCCTTCGTAAGCCGGATGAACAAATTTGTATTCTCCGCGGCCTTGCCCGCCCTTTTATTCCAGGACATCTCCAATGCGGATTTTTACGAAGTATGGGACGGTAAAATGGTAATCTTCTGCTTCCTGGCCACCTGCGCCAGCATTGCCATTGCCACCGGGCTCTCATTTTTCCTTAAGCCAAAAGATATTCAGGGGGAATTCATCCAGAGCTCCTACCGCAGCAGCGCGGCACTCCTGGGAATTGCAGTGATGCAGAACCTCTACGGAAACGCAGGCATGGCTCCTCTGATGATCATTGCCAGCGTTCCTCTGTATAATGTAATGGCGGTGATCGTGCTGTCCCTTTTCCGCCCGGGAAGAGAGAAGCTGAACCGCCGCCTCATAAAAAACACAATAAGAGGAATCGTGACCAATCCCATCATCCTGGGCATCCTCGTCGGAATGGTATGGTCTGTATTCAGACTACCCAAACCGACGATTCTCGATACCACAGTAAACAATCTGGGAAAAATCGCAACTCCTCTTGGATTAATGGCAATGGGCGGCTCCCTTAAGCTTGGCAAAGCCTTCGCCAGACTGAAGGCCGCCATTGCCTGTACACTTCTGAAACTGGTTGGTTTTGAAGCCCTGTTTCTTCCTGTAGCGATTGCACTTGGCTTTACCAGGGACAAGCTTGTGGCGATTATTATCATGCTGGGCTCCGCCACCACAGTCAGCTGTTTTATCATGGCCAAAAACATGGACCATGAGGGTTCCTTTTCCTCCGGTGTGATTCTGCTCACCACGCTATTCAGCGCCTTCACTCTCACCGGCTGGCTCTTCCTCTGCAGAAGTCTGGGGCTCATATAGAGTGCCCCAGGAGATATGCGGCAGCTCACTGTAACCGCTGCCTGTCTCCTGAGCGAGCTGTCTCTCCAGCGAAATATGCTCTACCAGCTCAATCAGGGCCGTTACCGCTCTTGAAACCTCAGTCTCTCTATGGATCACATAAGAAAACGGCCGTACAAAAGGCTCCGCAAAATCCACGGCCACTATCTCATCCCCTTCTCTCACAAGCAGCCCGGAAGCAAGGGTAATGCCCATATTGTGACGCACTGCCTCCTTGATGGCATAATTACTGCCCATGACCGTCACGCCACCCGGCTCAATCTGATACCGGGAAAGAAAGAAATCCATATATTCTCTTGTCCCCGAACCTTCCTCGCGGAAAATCCAGTTCTGATTTTTAAGCATATGAGGGTGGAGCACCTTTGCCTTTGCCAGCGGGCTTTCCTTAGACACGAGAAGCTTCAGCGAATCCTGCATGAAAAATCTGCCGGTAAATTCCTCTCTCTGATACACGCCTTCGATGAATCCTGCCTGTATCTGCTCCTTACGCACCAGTTCAAGAATATCCTCTGTATTGGCAATCACCATCTCAAGCTGCACACCGGGGTATGTATTCTGAAAACGCCTGAGAATCCCCGGCATCACACATTCTCCCACAGTGTAGGTAGCGCCGATTTTCAGATTTCCTTTCAGCTCCTGCCCTGTCTCCCTCTGCTCCTGCTCCGCCTGCTGCAGAAGGTCGAGCACCTCCTGTGCCCTGCGGTAAAGCATCCAGCCGTTGTCCGTAATCTGGATGGATTTCGGACTTCTCACCACCAGCCTGGTCCCGTAATACTTTTCCAGGCGGTTGATATGAGTGCTGACAGCAGGCTGTGAAAGATTCACCGCTTCGCCCGCCTTAGTGAAATTACGATACTTTACAACTGCAATAAATGTTTTCAGCTCCTGTAGCATGATTTTTGTCCCCTGTAGTTACATTATTTCATTTCACCAGATTCCTATTTGTTCCGTTATAGTCTTTTACATATTTTCAAAAGTACCCGATAAAGTGTTTCCAGACTTGGAAGGAGAATCTCCTCATCCAGCCGGAATTTCGGGTGATGGAGCGGATGATTTTCCTCTGTGTCCCCTGCCAGAAAAACCATAAATATTCCCCTGGTTTTCTGGAAATAGCGATAAGCATTATCCCCGGAAAGAAAAAGTTTATCCTCCCCTTCCAGCATAAACCGCTCCTTAAACACCTCTCGGCCTGCCTCCGCCGCACAGTCAGTCAGCAGCGGATCATTGAGGATTGGCAGAACGGGTGCTTTGGGAAATATCATCCGGATTGAGGCTCCGGTACGTGCCTCAATCTCCCGCAGGCGCTTTTCCAGAAGGTCCTTCATGGCATGATAGTCTTCCTCGGCACAGGCGCGGATGTTTCCGTTAAGCTCCACATGTCCAGCAATAATATTGGGATACTCGCCCCCATGGATTGTGCCAAGCCCAACAAGGCAGGGAGCTTTTCTGACATAATTCTCATTAATATTATGGACTGCATCTGCCACAAGCGAAGCTGCATAAATGCTGTCAATCCCTTTATCTGCCTGACACCAATGGCTGGATTTCCCCTCCACATGTATACGCATTCCGCCAATCATTGCCGAAGCCTGGCCACGGTGAACCGCCATACCCAGGGTATCATCCACGGCATAATGAAACATCATAAAAGCATCTGCCTGTGGATTGTCCAGAGCCCCGGCAGCTATCATCCGTCCGGCGCCCTCTCCAATCTCCTCCGCAGGCTCAAAAAGGAAACGGACCCGCACGGGGAAATCCGTTCCTTCTTCTGTCAATATTTTTGCAAGCACAAGCGCTGTGGCCATGATGCCGTCATGACCGCAGGCGTGCATACACCCTGGATTAGAGGATGCATATGCCAGTCCTGTGGCCTCCTGGATGGGCAGAGCGTCCATCTCTGCACGTATGACCACCAGCTTTTTATTATGCTTCATCGACGGATGCTCTGCAATCAGACCTGTGGGTGCAACCATCGTAATCTCATACCCCAGTGCCATGAGATATTCCCTGATATAAGCTGAGGTATTCACCTCTTTCAGGGCCAATTCAGGATATCGGTGGAAATGCCGGCGCAGCGTCCGCAGTTCTGCTTCGTATTGCTTAAAATTTCTCATTATTTCTTTATCTCTTCTCAGGCAAACAACTCCTTAAACGTCTTCTTCTGCTCCACTGCCTCTGTGATGGCGGCCATCCTGGAGGTATCCCCGAGAAGAATGGCTCCGCAGAGACGGTTATTCAGGAAATAATATTTTTCATACTGCTTGCGGCCCATGTCCTTAAATTCCACAGTCCTGTAGATAAGATTCGGATTCTTGCCGTTGTCCCCGATTGCATAGAGTGCCGTGTTCATTCCGTGGAAAGAAAGTCCGGCGGAAACCGTCGTGTATTCCAGTGCCTCTCCGGCCGCATTGGCACCTGCGGTTTTGCCCTGCTCCACAGCCTGCGGCCAAATCGCATAATTGACACCCTCGTACTCCGCACAGTCGCCGCATGCGTAGATATCCTCCACACTCGTCTCCATACGGGCATTGACAACAACAGCTCTGTTAATTTCCAGTCCTGCCGCCTTTGCAACTGCAGTATTGGCACGTACGCCGGCGGAAACGATCACAAGCTCAGCCGGATATACCGTACCGTCCTTAAGTCTCACACCGCTCACTGCTCCGTCGCCGTCAATTGCGGCAATCTCAACTCCTGTGTGAATGGAAATACCGTTGCTCTCGCTGATTGCCGTAAGCATTTCGCTGGCGGCCAGGTCAAGCTGACGTCCCATGATCTGCGGCGCAAGCTCGAGGACAGTCACACCCTTGTGCGCTTTTTTCAGCTCCCAGGCAGCCTCGAGGCCAAGTACACCGCCGCCGATGACCACCACGTTATTCACGCGGTCCAGCAGCTTCTCAATCTTTTCTATATCAGCCATACGACGGATGGCGATAACCTCCGGCTTATCCGCACCCTCGATAGGCGGAATGAAGCATTCGGAGCCCAGGGCATAGATAAGCTTTGTATATTTTACCTTAGAACCGTCGGAGAATTCCACTTCCTTATGCTCTGTATCGATTGCCTTCACTTCCCTGTTAAGTACCTGATAAACCTTATTTTCCTCATACCAGGAAGCGGGCTCTACGGCAATTTCCTCCGCATCCAGCTCAGCCACCATGGATTTGGTCAGCATAGGACGGTTGTAGGTGCTGTACGCCTCGTTGGATACCATGACAATGGAACCGGTCTTATCCCGCTCCCGGATTGCCTTGGCTGCGCTTAAGCCTGCAGCGCCGTTTCCGAGGATTACATAGAAATTCTCGGAGTCACTGCGGTAACCGCTTTCTTCTGCCTCCACAGGCACGAAGTTTTCCTTGCCCACACCGCAAACCGGGCAGATTTCCAGAGAAGAATCAAAGATTTCCCCGCAAACCAGGCATTTCACAAGCGTACGTGTACCCTGCGCCTTCTTTGGATTCTCCTTTTCCTGAAGAATGCAGCCGAAATTGTAACCGTATTCGTAAGCATCGAGAAGCTGGTTATCGCTTGGCTTAAAGCGCACGCACAAGCCATCCACAACCTTCATTTTAAGCTGCTTCAATCGTTCTATAATATGAGGCACGCCTTCTCCGCTCCAGCCGTAGCTTCCGAACGCACTTGCAAGCTTGCCTCCGTGAGTCCCTGCAAAAATCGCGGTGGTCAGATCCCAGATTGGCTTTAATGCCTCCCCCACAATGGTAGGTGTTCCGAAAAGGATACCGTCGGCAAAGCCTATTTCCTCCAACACCTTATCCTGGTCAGCCTCCACCATATCGTAGCAGCGCACATCCACATCGCCGCTCTCTTTGATTCCTCTTGTAATCTCCTCTGCCATCTGGGCAGTGTAGCCGTAAGCGCTCACATAAGGGATGATGACGGTCTTTCGCGGATTGGGATTCACCACTGTGCACCACTGCTCATACGTGTTAAGCATAAAATCAATCTTTTCATCCAGCACAGGTCCGTGGCCGGGACAGATCATGGAAAGATCAAGCTCGCGCACTCTTGAGAGAGCCTTGAGCATATATGGTTTAAAAGGACCAATGATACAGTCAAAATAGTATTTCGTTGCTTTCATATAATCCTCATGATTTGTCACCTTACTTGCAAGGATATCATGGAATCCGAAATGAGAGCCAAAGGAATCACAGGTCACAAGAATCTGCTCCTCCTCAATATAAGTATACATGGTATCCGGCCAGTGGAGATTCGGTACGATCATAAACCGCAGCGTCTTTCCGCCGATTTCCATCCTCTGGTTATCCTTTACCGCGATGGAACAGAAATCACGGTTCACGATTTCCTTCAAAAAGCCGATGGCGCAGCCTGTGGCAATAATTTTCATCTGCGGACTGTAGTCCAGAAGCTTCTCAATGCTTCCGGCATGGTCCGGCTCTGTATGGTCAACCACAAGATAATCAATCTTTGTCACATCTATGACCTCTTTGAGCTTATCCAGGTATTCGTCGAAAAATTTACCCTTTGCAGTCTCAAAAAGCACAATCTTATCCCCGGCCTTCCACACATAAGAGTTATAGGTGGTGCCGAACTCCGTATACATAATAATATCAAAAACTCTCAGGGAATCGTCTACAATCCCTGTCCAATAAAACCCTTCTCTCAGCTTTAATGTTTTCATTTCCCTGTCCTCACTTTCCCAGAGCTTCTGCCCACACAGTATCCTTGAATCCCGGAATCACAAAATCGTCACCCACCAGCAGCGGCCGTTTCACAATCATGCCGTCGGTTGCCAGCAGGCTGATTTTTTCCTCGTCTGTCATTGTCTCAAGACGTTCCTTAAGTCCCAGCTCACGATATTTCATCCCGCTGGTATTAAAGAAGCGTTTTATAGGAAGCCCGCTGATTTTGATCCATTCCTTCAATTCCTCTCTGGTTGGATTCTGTTCCACAATATGTCTGTCCGTAAATTCTACACCATTGGCCACAAGCCACTTTTTTGCCTTCTGGCAGGTGGTGCATTTCGGATATTCCACAAATAATACCATTTTTATTTCCTCCTTGTTTCAATCTGATCGGCAATTTCACAGATGATCATTTCACAGATGGCATCTGCAGCTTAAATCAGTCCCAGATGACGCAGCCCATCACGGATACCATAATGAAACATATCTGTCGTGACATAGTCTGCAAGCTCTTTGATCTTCGGTGAACCGTTTCCCATAGCGACCTTAACTGCCGCATACTCAAACATGGAAAGGTCGTTGTTGCTGTCGCCGAACACTACGGTATCCTCCCAGGGAATCCCATAGATCCTGCACACAGCCGCAATCCCCACCGCCTTGTTAAAGCCTTTTGGCACCATCTCAATCGTGGTTCCCACAAAGGAATTGCTCTCATGACGGATTATATCATAATATGAGTCAAGCTCCCCGCACGCCCGATCCGCGTCACAGCCCGGGCGCATCTTTGCGCTGATCTTATTGATCTGCATACTGTGCTCATTTCCCCGGATGGGACGCCATTTTTCTCCCAGTGCCTCGGTGATCAGATCACAGTACCAGTTCACCTCTTGATTATATTCGTCTTTATCATAATACATATAATCTGCGCCTTCCATCACCGGCACAAGCCCGTACTTCCGCAGCACCTCCACGGAAAGCGCGGCTGCCTCCGGAGGCATTTCTTTATTGTAAAGTCTCTGGCCCTGCTTTTCGATGGTTGCTCCGCAGGCAGTGATTATCCCTGTAAAGGGCACCTGCTCCAGATACCAGGGCACAAACGCCCGGCTCCTTCCTGTACAAAGCCACGCCTCATGTCCGTTTTCGCACAGAGCGGCGATTGCTTTTACTGCACTTTCCGGCACTCCCTTTTTAATATCGCAGACTGTTCCGTCCGCATCAAAAAATACAATTTTTTTACTCATCGGAACACCACCTGTGCTGCCTTTATCAAATCCTCAGTATCCTTGACTCCCGCCGTCTCATACGAAGAATGCATGGCAAGCTGCGGAAGTCCGATATCCACTGTATTTATCGCTGCCTGTGTATTGGAGATATTGCCCAGCGTAGAGCCACCCGCCATATCTGAGCGGTTCACAAAGGTCTGGTAAGGTATCTCCGCCTGTGCACAGATATCCTTGAATACTGCCGCAGAAACGCCATCTGTACAATATTTCTGATTGGCATTATACTTGATCACAACTCCCTTATTTAAGAGCGGCCTGTTCACAGGGTCTGTCTTTGACGTATAGTTGGGATGCAGGGCGTGGGCATTATCCGCCGACACCATGAAACTCCCGGCAAGAGTCATAAGATATTCCTCAAAAGTTCGGCCAAGAGCTGCGTTGATGCGCTTAAGTGTATCCTTTAGGAAAGTAGACGCCGCACCTTGCTTGGTGGTGCTTCCGACTTCTTCATTGTCAAGCACACAATGAACCGCTATGGACTCTTTTCTTCCGGCCCGAAGGAATCCCTCCATGGAGGAAAACGCACACTGCAGATCATCGAGACGCGGGCTTGAGATAAATTCCCCCTGCGCGCCCCAGATTGTTCCCGGAGTCCTGCAGTAAAGGAACAGATCATGTCCCAGGATATCGTCCTCCCGCACATCCGCCTCCTTTGCAAGCAAGCCCATAAAGCTGCCGCCTGCCTCATAACCGCCGTACAGCGGCAGAAGATCGTTCTGCACATTATATTTATAACCCTCATTGACCTCCCGGTTCATATGGATTGCCAGACTTGGAATCAAAAGCAGATCCCGGTCAATACTTACCAGCTTTTCCTTAAGTTTCCCATTTTCCCGCACAATCATGCGTCCTGCTACCGATAAAGGCCGGTCAAACCAAGGTGCCAGAAGCATTCCACCGTATTTTTCCACATTGAGTTTCACATAAGCATTTTCCACTGAAATCTCCGGGTTTTCCTTTATTTTAAAAGCAGGAGAATCGCTGTGGCTGGCTATTATATGAAATTTATATACCGGCTTCTGCGGAATGGTAAAGGCAATGATAGCAGAGCTGTTTCTGGTGACAAAATAGCTGCGGCCTGGCGCAATCTCCCAGTGCTCCTCCTCTTTTAATTCCTGAAAATCCTGCCGCAAAAAGCGCTGGCGCATCTCCTCCACTGCCTGAAATGCCGTCGGGCTTTTTTTGATAAAACTTAAAAGCTTTTCTGCTGTCTCTTGATACATGCTTTCACTCCCTGAATAATTCTAGTAATATTGTCTGCAGCTTACGTACGTCCACCGGTTTCGCCAAATGTCCGTTCATTCCGCATTCGATTGATTTCTTCATATCTTCGTCAAAAGCGTTTGCCGTCATTGCCACGATGGGGATTTCAGCCGTATCCGGCCGTTCCATACTTCGGATAGCTTTCGTTGCCTCCAATCCGTCCATCACCGGCATACGGATATCCATCATGATCAAATCATATGTACCCGGCTCTGTATTACGCACACGTTCTACCGCTTCCTGCCCGTTTTCGACCCAGTCCACAGTGAACTTATAGTTCTCTAAAAGCACCTGTGCAATCTCGGCATTCAGTGCATTGTCTTCCACAAGAAGCACTCTGCGGCCCTCATATGTCACTTCATGAACGTCTTCCTGCTTCATTTCCACAGGCTTGCCAAGCGGCAGGCGGATGCTGAAAGAGAAATTGCTTCCTTTGCCAAGGTCGCTGTCCAGCATGATTTCACTGTCCATAAGCTGTACCAGGTGGCTGCTGATAGCCAGACCCAGACCTGTACCTCCAAATTTATTGGCAACACCACCCTGCGCCTGTTCAAAGGAGTGGAAAACTCGTTCCTGATCCTCTTTACTAATTCCGACACCGTTGTCCTTAACCTCAAAATAAATCTCAGATACACCCATAAGAACTATTTTCTCTGACACCTTAAGGCTGACTCTGCCCCCTGCATTAGTGAATTTAACCGCATTGCCCAGCAGGTTAATAAGTACCTGACTCAAGCGGAGCTTGTCGCCATAATACCATTTATTTGTTATATCTGTCTCCAAAACAAAGTGAATTTCCTTCGCCTTGGCCTGAGGCTCGATCAACTGACGGATATCCTCCAACATTTCAGGAAGCTGGAAATCATCCGGCTCAAGGTGCATCTTACCGCTCTCTATTTTTGACATATCCAATATATCGTTGATGAGGCCCAAAAGATAACCCGAGGAATTGCGGATTTTCTTGAGACAGTCGTACATACGCTGCCGGGTTTGCCCCTCTTTAAGAGCAATTTCCGTCATACCAATGATTCCGTTCATAGGAGTACGGATTTCATGGGACATACGTGACAGAAACTCTGTCTTCGCACGGCTTGCCAGATCATGACGCTCCCGATTCAGACTGTTCTGGATAATAGTACCGATTTCCCTGATATTCTTACGCTCCGCCTCGTCCATCAGAAGCGAATCTGCAGGGCCTACAAAGCTGATCATCCCCACAAATTCTCCGCTGTCCACCATGGGCATAGCCACGCCACAACTGTCAGGCTTAACCATCAGGAATTTGCACACGAGGTCTGAACACGGAGTTTCCACTCCAAAGCTTCTACAGCTGTCTTTACTCCAGGAAATAAACCTTTCCAATTCCTTGGCTGTATAATGGCGAAGGGAATTGTCTGCCCATCCCTCTGGCTCATCATGCCATTGGTACTCCAGATACACACTGCGGAAATCACGGTTCAGCGTTGTGATCAGAATATCACTTGCCCCATAATATCTTCCCAGCTTCATTAATAACACAGTCATCACAGTATCAGCCTCTCCGCCCTTATCAAAGAAATTGAGGGTAAGAGATACCATATTCAGACGGTCCGCATAGCCCAAAGAAACAATTTCGCTTCCGCTGATATCCGGAAGGTTCTTATAAATATCGCCTGACAATTCGCTATAGAACACATAACTGCCACGGCAGCTTATTTTTGCCTGCTTCTGCGCCGCCACTGCCATTGCTTCTAAAAGCACCGTATCCTCATCTCCGTCAGCTATCACAGCACCCGAGGTCATACTCACGGTAAAGCCGCTTTCACCGAACATTTGTGATATTCCTCGGTAAAATTTCTCGAGGAACCCTCTTGCCTCAGTCTCTCCGTAACCAGAAAGCCAAATCAAGATTTCATCTCCGCCAAAGCGAAGAGCGAGCACCTCTCCTGCACCTGCTTCTTTCTCCTCCTGAGTTAAGCGTTTGACGTTACGTCCAATCTCCTCAAGAATGGTATCACCGAAAACAAGCCCATACCGTTCATCCATGGCTCTGAATTGATCCAGATCAAGAAGCACCATGGTTCCCCTCGGACATACTGCACGCAGTTCATTTATTCTTGCAGAGCCGGCCGCACGGGTATAAAGCAAGGTGACCGGATCGACAGAAGCCTTTAAAAGCCTGTCTAGCTCCTGTCTCTTGTTTTCATTGATATCACGCAGACTTCCCACAAGCTTGCTCTTATTTCCTTTGGAATCCAAAAGAACCTTGCCACTCAGAAGTATCCAGCAATAATCATCCCAGTCCTCGCGCTTTAATCGAAACTCAATTCTGATATCTTCTGGAAGCTTCTCGAAGCACTCGCGAAGCTTTTCTCTGTCGTCCGGATGGATCTCTTCTTCGAGAAAAATACCGATCATTCCACGTATTTTCCCACAGTTCCATCTACCGGGGAGAAGTGTGGTATTAAACACATCCATGGTCGTTGACTTAATATCATAGGTAAAAAATGTATCCTTACTGCCCTCGAGCGCCAGACGGTATCGCTCCTTCTCCTCTACCAGAGCGACCTCCGCCTCTTTCTGACGGTCGGTAAGGTTCTTAACGACATCGTAAAGTCCGTCCACCTCAACAATCCCTGAAGTTTTAAAGCTGTTCAATGCCTCCTGGGAACTACTGATGCAGCTCATTAACCGCTTGATCGGATTCGTAAGATAACGGATGATAAAATAAAGGCAGCAAATGCCGAACAGCAGTCCCACACATACAGCGATGCCCATCCGCAGGTACATCTCATGTCCCATGCCAAAAAGCTGTTCCTCTGTACGTATAGCCACCAGGCACCATTGATCATTCGTAAACGGCGTATTTCCATTATACAGCCTCATCGGTCTGGCAACCGAATAATACGTCTGGTCTCCGGTTCCATCGCTCTCCAGCCGGTAAAGACTGTCATAATCTGTATTTAAAACCTGAAAGCTAGCAGAATTCTCCGCAATACGGTCATAATACACTCCCGTACCGGTCACTGGACGCCAGGAACCATCCTCATTTTGAACCGCTAGCATATAACCCGCCTGCTGATTGTCATCCAGCTCCTCAAGCGGAAAATAATCCATAAGATAATTTTCTGCGATTTCAACACCCATCACACCATAGACCGTTTTATCGTATACAAGTGGTATGGAGTAGGTAATCATCTTGTAAGAATCACCTCTGGCATTGTCTTCAATAACAAAGGGCAGGGACCAATAGCCCAGATTTTTCGCCTCAGCATTCGGATTATCCACACCAGCCTGATATGGTTTATAAAAGAAATCATCCGCTTCACTTACGCCCTGACTCTGGAAATGAAAATCTGTAGTCCAATAGCTGTCAAGAGGGATATTCATCATTCTGGAAAGCTGTTTATTTCCGCGCTCCATGAGTAAATCCGACAGATTGGCTGGATTTGAAAATGGGTCCGCATCTCGGATATATATACCTTCACATTCCGCATCCGTCTCGCCAATCTCCTGGTTAGCCATCACTACAAAAAAACCTGTGGCCGTATTATTCCGGAGCATATTTACACACTGGGAGGATATTTTTGTAAGAAAACTTTTCTGCATTTCTTTTGAGCCCAGGAACCTCTGGATGGACACTCCATTCTCCTCAAGTGTCTCTTCGAGAGCCTGTTTGGTGAAAAGTCCCTTATTATTTATAGAGGACCACCTCTGGATCATTTCATTTTCCAGAATCACCCTCCTGTTTTCCACAGTACGATACATCATTCCCACAGAATAATCCTGTAGTGCTTTTGAGGTACGGCTGACAATAAGGGTTCCGAAAATGATTCCTCCCTGCGTCAGCATGACGATGGTCAACGGTATGAGAAATAATTTGAATATCGTCTTTTTCCTGCTGGTTTTCATAAACGCTTTATCCTTTATTCTTCTACGATTTCTGTCAACGCTTTGCTGAAATCTTCATACCATTCTTCAAAATGCGCTTCATCCACAAATGGCTCACATGCAGTTTCCAAATCTTCTCCGCCTGCAAGTGCCGCTTTCACAGCTTCTCGGTCCTCTTTTGCAAGGTCAGAAAGATTATATTCCAGTACCTTTCTGGCATTGAACCCTTTTGCAAAGGCCTTGCTTGTATAGAGAGTTACCGGCTCTTTGCTGTCAATGATCAAATTGAGGCTGTCATAGGTGGTATCCGGAATCTCAATGTTTTCGTCCGTAATCACTTTATCCAGCTCCTTTTTGCTCATGGCATCTTTTTTCACAGGAAGATATCCTGAGGAGCAGCCAAATTTAAGATTGTTCTCTGTTTCTGTAAACCATTTAAGGAAAGTGACAGCAGCGTATTCTCTTGCCTCGTCAGTTTTACTCACGACCATGCCTGCGCCCTGCTGCACATTGTAGTTCTCTCCGCCCTCCATAATAGGAGCCGGTAAGACTGTGTAATCAATAGAATAGCTGTCATCCTCCGTTTCCACCTGGCTTGGGAAATACATGGAGGCTGTGGTAGAGCCGGTAAATGCGAGCATATCTCCGGTCTTTACATCGTCGGAACGGAATTTACCATATGCTCCGAAATAGCCCTTTATGTAAGGAACATAGTAGGTATCCCAGATTCTATGCATAATTTCCTTGTCCATATTAAGCTTGACCTTTCCGTCCTTAACCTCAAATATTTCTTGTCCAAGCTGACGCGTACCTATGACAAAAAAATTCGCCTGTGCGTCACGCCCATAAAATGTCTTTCCATCGTTGGGAATATCAGGAGTCTGTGCATCTGTCCATTCATAATACTGGCGGGCCACCTCTACTACACCCTCGATGGTGGCAAGCTGTTCCAACTCCACTCCTGTTTCTGCCGCAAATACATCCCAGTCAGTCTTATTCAGCATCATGATCTCCGTAGATTTAGCAACCGGGAAAATGCGCAGCCCATTGTCCTTGGCAATACGTCCTTCTTCTATATAGGAGTCTACGTACTCGTCAAGCTCTTCCTCTGTAAGATACGTTGTCAAATCTGCCAATTTCCCCATCTGCTCCACCTCATAAGCTGTATCTGCATAGGATGAAAAAATATCCGGCATCTTCTGGGAACCTACTTCCTCATTGATAGAAGCATTCACTGCCGCCTCCAGGTCCTCCACAGAGCCTTGGCTGTAAGCTTGTACGAAAATCCCCTTTTCCTTTCCCTCTGTTTCATTGAATTCGTCCACCAGACTGTCGAACGCATTCTGTTGTGATCCATTATAATAATGCCACACGGTCAGTGATACGGGATTCTTGGGATCTAAAAGCTTGTCAAATCCCTCTTTTCCACATCCTGCCAGACATACCACAAGCATTCCTGCTGTCAATGCTGCTATTTTTCTTTTCATAAATACCCCTCCTCCATATATCCTGCTGTTTGAACTATATTCTTGCCAGCCAGGATATTTCTTCCTATTATACGCCACTTTACCTCCAGGGGCAACAAACAAAAATGCGGAAGCTGCCGCTTCCGCATTTTTCACATTGTTTTGACACTGAAACATTACTGTTTTTGTGCAATTTTATCCTAAAATTATCAACGCCATGAATACCAGATCCGTATTTCCGGTATTTGCAAGGCCGTGTCCCTTGCCGTCAGGAGTAAAGGTAATGTCTCCTGCCTGTACCGGGCGGTAGGCTCCGTTGTCATTGTACTCCCCCTGGCCCGAGATAATATAATAGGTCTCGCTCTCTCCGTGATGCTCATGATATCCCAGGGAGCATCCTGGCTCCAGAGTCACCTCGGCGTATAAACCGCATTTGCCGTTAAGCTGCGGCTCCTCAAGAATATCCTTGATGATAACATGTCCGTTTCCCTCACACATATGCTCAATTCGTCTGATTTTCATAGTAATCCTCCTCGCGTAATAAGTTTGCATTTTAAGCAGGACCGGGAACTGCCCCGGCAATTTTTTCTGCCCTGCTTTATTTTTTCATAATTTCCCGATTCTGTCAATTGCTTCCAGAGTATTTTCATAAGTGCCAAACGCGGTAAGGCGGAAATATCCTTCTCCCTGTGCGCCGAAGCCGGAGCCGGGAGTGCCAACCACATTTGCTTTTTCCAGCAGATAGTCAAAAAACTCCCAGGAACTCATGCTCTGCGGTGTTTTCATCCAGATATAGGGTGCGTCTACTCCGCCGGATACCGAATAGCCTGCCGCTTTCAGCCCCTCACGGATGACTCCGGCATTGCGCATATAATACGCAATCTGGTCCTTAAGCTCTGCTTTTCCCTGTGGTGAATACACCGCCTCCCCGGCTCTCTGCACAATATAGGGCGCACCGTTAAATTTCGTGCCGTGCCTCCTGGCCCAGAGGCTGTGAAGGCTCACTCCATCCCTCTCAAGCGCTTTGGGTACGACAGTGAATCCCAGACGTACTCCGGTAAATCCGGCATTTTTAGAGAAGCTGCGAAGCTCAATGGCACAGGTCTGCGCACCCTTACATTCATAGATGCTGTGCGGCACCTCTTTCCGGGAAATATATGCCTCATAAGCCGCGTCGTAGATGATCACGGAGCCGTTTTTGTTCGCATAGTCCACCCAGCGCTGAAGCTGCTCCTTTGTGATGGCCGAGCCTGTGGGGTTGTTGGGGAAGCACAGATAAATGAGATCCGGTATTTCTTTGGGGAATTCGGGGAGAAAGCCGTTTTCCTCCCGGCAGGGCATGTAGATCATACCGTCAAAATTCTCCCGGGAAGTATTGTATTCGCCGCTTCGGCCCGCCATCACATTCGTGTCCACATATACGGGATATACCGGGTCGCACACAGCCACCTTATTATCTGTACCGAAAATCTCCTGGATATTTCCTGAATCACTTTTTGCGCCATCGGAGATGAAAATCTCATCCGGCATGATCTCACAACCGCGCTCCCGGTAATCATTTTCGGCAATCGTATTTCTCAGAAACTCATATCCTAAATCCGGCGCATACCCATGAAATGTTTCCGCGTGAGCCATCTCCTCCACAGCCTTATGAAGTGCCTCAATGATACTCGGGGCCAGCGGCTGAGTCACATCGCCGATGCCCAGACGGATAATTTTATTTTCGGGATTTACTTCCTGATATGCATTTACTTTTCCCGCAATATTAGAAAACAGATAGCTTCCCTGCAGTTTCAGATAATTCCTGTTTACAGTAACCATAGTTAGAATCTCCTCATCCTTTTTTATGTTTGCTATGTCTTGTTGTTTCTTATCTTTATTCTTATATTTCCTTGTTTCTTGTATTTCCTTGTTTCCTATATTTACTATATTTCCTGTGTTTCCTATATTTACTATATTTCCTGTGTTTCCTATATTTCCTGTGTTTCCTATATTTCCTGTGTTTCCTATATTTCCTGTGTTTCCTGTGTTTTACGTCTCTCTATTTGCTTTTTTAAGGTCTCCCGCACGTCGGCCGGATTCACCCTGCCTTTCAGCTCTTTCATGATAAGTCCCACAAAGAAACCAAGCACCTTATCCTTACCGCCCACCAGTTCGGCAAAGGCTTCCGGATTCTCATCAATAATCCGTGCAACCGTATCCTTAAGAAGTCCTGTGTCATTGACGATCATCAGGCCATTCTTCTCTGCATAGGAGCGGGGTTCTGCATCCCTGTCGAAGATTTCCGCAAAAATCTTTCTCGCATTCTGCGGGCTGACTTCCTTTTTCTCCACCATGTCCAGCAAAGCCGCCAGATGTGAAGGAGAAAATTTCACCTGCTCTGCCTCCATCCCCTTTTCCTTCATGAGGCGCAGCACCTCCACCAGGAACCAGTTAGCGGTTTTCTTCGCATTACCGAAAAGAACAGCTGTCTCCTCAAAGAGAGCGGCAAAGCAGCGGGATTCTGTAAGAAGCTGTGCATCATAAAGAGGCAGGCCGAATTCCTCCTGATAGCGCTGCTGCTTTTCCTCCCGAAGTTCCGGCTGGGCTTTTCGTATCTCTAAAAGCCAGGTGTCGCTTACGTGCACCGGGGGCAGGTCAGGGTCGGGAAAATAGCGGTAATCCTTCGCGTCCTCCTTGGAGCGCATGGCATAAGAATATTCCTTGTTATCATCCCAGCGGCGTGTTTCCTGATCAACGGCTTTCCCCTGTTCAAGAAGCTCGATCTGGCGTTCCCGCTCATTCTCTATGGCTCTGGAAATGGCCTTGAAGGAGTTCAGGTTTTTCATCTCCGTTCTTGTTCCAAGACTGCCGCCTGTTTCCCGCACGGAAAGATTCACGTCCGCACGCATGGAGCCCTCCTGGAGCTTACAGTCGGAAACGTCCAGATACTGCATCAGATGCCGCAGCTTTTCAAGATAGGCGATCACCTCCTCCGCACTTCTCATATCCGGTTCGGAGACGATCTCGATCAACGGCACGCCGCTCCGGTTATAATCAACCAGGGAGCAGTCCTCCCATTCATCGTGGATGAGCTTACCCGCGTCCTCCTCCATGTGCATCTCATGAATGCGCACCTTTTTCTTTCCGCCGGAGGTCTCAATCTCCACCCAGCCGTCGTAACAGATAGGCAGATAGAGCTGGGAAATCTGGTAATTCTGCGGGTTGTCGGGATAGATTTTCCATGAAGCAGTCGCCGATCATCTGCAGTCCGATGGGCAGTCCCTTGTCATCCTTTCCGCAGGGTACAGAAATAGCCGGAAGCCCGCAGAGGTTCACTGCCACTGTATAAATATCTCCCAGATACATCGCCATAGGATCCTTGAGGCTTTCCCCAAGGCGTGGCGCGGTATCGGGTGCTGTGGGGGAAAGGAGCACGTCATAATCTGCAAAGGCTTTGTCAAATTCCTGCTTGATCAGGTTTTTCGTTTTCAATGCTTTCAGATAATAAGCGTCATAATACCCGGAGCTTAGGACGAAAGAACCTAGGAGAATACGGCGTTTCACTTCTGTTCCGAAGCCCTCTGTCCTGGTCCTACGGTACATATCATGCAGATCCTCATATTCAGCGGCACGGTACCCATATTTCACCCCGTCGAACCGCTCCAGGTTAGAGCTGGCCTCGGCGCTGGCGATGATATAGTAAGCGGGTATCATATATTCTGTCGTTTTCATGGAAAAAAATTCTACGATTGCGCCCATTCCTGTAAGCACCTTCAGAGCTTCCATAAAAGCTGCTTTTGTCTGGGGATTCAATCCTTCGGAGAGATATTCCTTCGGTACGCCGAATTTCATTCCCACGATTCCTCTGTCATTTTCTCTTGAAAATTGTATATCGTCCCTTTTCAGAGATGTGCTGTCAAGAGGGTCATGCCCGGCTATCACCTCCAAAAGAGCCGCACAATCTGCCGTATTTTTTCCAATCGGTCCGATTTGGTCGAGGGAAGAGGCATACGCGATCAGACCGCGGCGTGAAACTGTGCCGTAGGTTGGCTTCAGTCCGGTCACACCGCAGAAGGCGCTTGGCTGCCGGATGGAACCGCCTGTGTCAGAACCAAGAGCCAGGTATGCCTCTCCTGCCGCAACAGCCGCACAGGAACCGCCCGATGAGCCGCCCGGCACGTGCTCCGGATTATGAGGATTCCTCGTGACGCCGTAGGCCGAAGTCTCGGTGGTGCTGCCCATGGCAAATTCATCCATATTTGTTTTGCCGATGATAATCATTCCTGCTCTTTCCAGGCGGTCGATCACGTCCGCGTTATAAGGAGGGATGAAATCACCAAGGATTTTTGATGCACAGGTAGTGGGATGGGCTTTCACGCAGATGTTATCCTTCACTGCGATGGGCACTCCGGCCAAAGGGCTGTTGTACAGATCGTCTGCAATGCCCTTTTCCACTTCCTTTGCCCGGGTATAGGCTTCTTTTTTATAGATATCCAGATACGCGTGCACCCGGCTTTCTTTTTTCTCAATCTGTTCAAACACACTTTTTACACCGTCAAGCACACTGACCTGACGTTTCTTGATCTTATCCGCCAGTTCAAGAGCGGTTAAAGCTTGCAAATCCATCGTCCTGCCTCCCTATCCTACTGTTTTCGGCACCTGAAACTGGCCCTCTTTTACTTTCGGCGCATTGGCAAGTATAACATCCCTGGTGTCGCTGTTTCTGACTATATCCTCGCGAAAAACATCAGCGTCGCCGAAAATGTGGGTGAGGGGCGGAACATTCTCTGTATCCAGCTCCTCAAGCTTCTGCACATAGTCCAGCATTTTCTGCATTTCCTCGCGGGCACGATCAAGCTCACCGCCCTTCAGGGAGAGCTTTGCCAAAATGCATACATTTTCCATTGTCTCATCATCTATTCTTTTTGCCATTACTGCTAACCTCCTTGTTTCTGTGTGTTAAGGTTCCAGGTGATTCAAATCCCGTGGGAACAGACATACCTCACGCACATTCTCCTCGCCCAGAAGCTGCATGGCAAGGCGCTCCATACCGATTCCCAGTCCGCCGTGGGGTGGCATTCCGTGTTTAAAGGTGTCCAGATACTGTTCCATCCCCTCCCCACTCATACCGCGGGCCGCAATTTTTTCCATAAGCATGTGGTAATCATGGATTCTCTGTCCTCCGGTGGTTACCTCCAGTCCGCGGAACAGAAGGTCAAAGCTTAAGGTACAGGACTTATCCTCCGGGTCGTCCATTGCATAGAAGGGACGCTTTTTGGAGGGGTAATGAGTGATGAATACAAAATCCGCATTGTATTCTTCTTTAAAGTACCTGCCGATCAAAGCTTCCTCCTCCGGCTCCAGGTCGTAAGGGTTGCGTATGCTGCGGCCGTACTTTTCCGCAGCCAGCTTCTTGGCCTGGTCAAACCGCACTGCCGGAATCCGGGAAACATCGGGAAGCTGAACCTGTAAAATTGAAAGTTCTTGTTCATAATCGTTTTTCAACAGCTCCATCGCGTATCTGAGATATCCCGTCTCCATAGCCATGATTTCTTCAAAACCGTCTATGTACCCCATCTCAAAATCAAGGCTTGTATATTCGTTGAGATGGCGTTTTGTATTGTGCTTCTCTGCCCGGAATACAGGCCCTGTCTCAAATACGCGGTCGAACACACCCACCATCATCTGTTTGTAGAATTGAGGACTCTGGGCAAGCACCGCAGGCTTATGGAAGTACGAGAGCTTAAATACATTGGCTCCGCCCTCCGCACCCCTGGCTCCGATTTTTGGTGTATGGATTTCCGCAAATCCCTGACTGTAGAGAAAATCACGAAAAGCACGTACGAGCGCTTCTTCAATTTTAAATTTTGCCCGTTCCTTGACATTGCGCAGAGCGATCGGACGGTAATTGAGTTTTGCCTCCAGAGAGGTATCCAGCTTCCATTTATCAATCGCAAGCGGAAGCGGTTCTGCCGGAGAAGACAGTATTTCAATTCCTCTGATACGAAGCTCCCGTTTATGCGGTGCCCGCTCCTCCTTGCACAAAAGGCCCCGTACCCGCACGGTCATGGCCTCCTTTAATTCCGAAAGAGGCATTTCCACCTGACCGTTTTCGTAAACTGTCTGAAATAAGCCTTCCCGCCTCCTTAATATGAGAAAGGCCACCTCGCCCATTTTTCGGATGCTGTGGACTGCTCCCTCCACTACTGCTTCCCGGTCTATAAGCCGGTCGCCGGTAAGCTCCTCCCATGGGGATTCCTTCTTTTTCCATTTTCCATCTATGAACTCCATTTCCTCATCCTCCGATTATGTAGTTAATGCCCCCGCGGCAGTTGTCAAAAGTCCATGCCAGCATGGCCGCTTGGCTCGTTACCCACGGGAATAAATAAAATAATCCCGGCATACCCGTACGAACCCAGGTATGCCAGGATTGGATATCATGATTACGCCATTGTAATCCCAAACACCATATTTAATTCAGACTTCCTCATACAATTCAAATTTCCTCGTACATCAGCATCAATACCATCTGTGCTGTTTCCACCATGCTGTTGCCGGAATCCATGCTGCATTTCTGAATATAGCGGTACGCCTCATCCTCACTGAGGTGGTTCCGCTGCATGAGCAAAAGCTTTGCATTGGAAATGTAATTCTGCTCTTTCCAGGTACGCGGCTTTGGCTTCTTTTTGTCCTTCCTGCGTCTCCGGTCAAGCTGGGTGAGCATCATATTTACCGTGTTCACCAAATCTCCGGTCCGCATGGGAAGCTCCAGGGAAAGTACATCGGGCGGTGCTTCGCTGAGCACCCGCGCTGAGGCGAGAAGAAGCATTTCGAAATATTTCGGCAGGCATTGGGCAATATCCTGATACCGCATGTCCGGCAGACGGTATCCGCAGATCAGAACGCCGCTGTCCAGCTCTGAAACCGCAGCCAGCGCATTGGCCGCCGTGGTGCACACAGCCGTCACTCCGAAACCATGCCCGGTCAGGATGGCACGGATTTTTTTCGCATCTTCAATTTTCCGAAAAGCAATCACGATGCTGCTGCTCATATCAAGCCACTCCTCTTTCGCGTTAATGCCGCTTCAATGCTCCGCACACAGCGCTCACGTTGCATTTGACGCTTCATTTAAATGCGGTAAAGATACTGTTCTACTTCCCACTGTGTCACTTGTCTTGTGTATTCCTGCCATTCCTTTTTCTTTGCGGCCGCATACTCCTCGCAGAATTTCCGTCCCAGAATATCTTTGACCCAATTACTTTGCTCAAAAAGTGCTATAGCCTCGCTGAGATTCTCCGGCAGATTCTCGATGTTCATTGCCTTTTGATCTGACTGTGATAAGGAACGGTTGGATGCTTTCGTGGGATAAAGTTTTCTCTTTATTCCGTCAAGTCCTGCTGCCAGACATACGGCAAACACAAGATAAGGATTTGCCGAAGCATCGGGGCTTCGAAGCTCAATCCTTGTCTCCGGAACTCTGGCTATCCTCACCAGCGAATTCTGGTTGTTCATTGTCCAGGTCAGCTCCGTGGGTGCCTCATATCCCGGCACCAGACGCTTATAGGAATTCACCAGAGGGTTGGTCACAAGCGCCATCTCCCTGCTGTGGGCAAGAAGCCCTCCCACAAAGTGATAAGCTTCCTCGCTCAGCTCCCCCGGTGCCTTCGGATTCTCAAAGATATTTCTTCCATTCTTAAACAGTGAGAAATGAATATGCATTCCCGACCCATTGACCTCTGCCCGGGGCTTTGGCATAAAGGTGGCATGCAGACCGTGGCGTTTGGCAATGGTGCGTACAGCCATTTTAAAAGTCATTATACAGTCTGCCATTTTTTCCATCTCGCCATACCTGAAATCAATCTCATGCTGGGCAGGTGCTGTCTCGTGATGAGAGGATTCCACCTCAAAGCCCATTTCTTCCAGATTCAGCACCATGTCACGCCTTGCATTTTCGCCTAAATCCAGAGGACTGATATCCAGATATCCGGCTTTTTCGTGAGTCACTGTGGTGGGCATTCCGTTATCATCTATATGAAAGAGGAAAAACTCACATTCCGGATCAATATAGCAGGAGTATCCCTCTTTCTCTGCGGTGGCCACTGTTTTTCTTAATATGTAGCGGGAACTGTTCTCATAAGGAGAACCATCCGGCCTGCAGATATCGCAGAGCATTCTTGCGACTTTTCCCTGCTGCGGCCTCCAGGGAAGAATCGTAAACGTATCCGGGTCCGGGTGCAGATACATATCTGATTCTGCTTCGCTCGCAATACCCGCTATGCAGGAGCCGTCCACAATGCACTGGTCATCCAGAGCCCGGGGGAGCTCCCGCGCTGTAACCGCAATGTTTTTCAGCGTACCGAACATGTCGGTAAACTGCAGACGGATAAATTCCACATCTTCCTCCTCCGCCATCTGTAAAATTTGTTCTCTTGTATAATTCCCCATTGTTTTCTCTCCTTATCATGCATTTCTTTATCACATATTTTTGCGCTTATCCGGTTCCTGCGCAGCCAAGTTATGTCGTCGTACATAGAAGCTGATCAAACTGCTTTTGTTATATCTGCGTATCCCTGCGGCAGGATTGCCTGTCTGTACAACCGCCGTCCGGGATTTTTCATAAAAAATAAAAGGGCGCACTTCTGATAGGTAACCCATCAAAAGAACGCCTTTGTTCATGTGAGAAATTATAGCAACCGAGTCTATCTTTGTCAACAACTTTTTGACTCAAATACATTCATATTGCAATCTCTTTCGATCCATTGCTCTTGGCGAAGAAAATCTGCTTGAGGCAAACTGTATCCGCCTGCAGATTAAATACGAGCAGGAAAAGGATCATACGGCATATATCTTTAAGAACCGTGAATCCAGTAAATTACATAACTCTTACGATCAGGAATTGCAAAAATTCAGCGCCCTTCTGACTTTTAGCTCCACCAGCCATTTTATCCGCATTTTCCGTGAGGAAACGGGAATGACGCCAAGGCAGTACCAGCAGAAATACTTCCGCAGACATACAAAATGGTCAGGTTAATATTAAGAAGGCTGCCGCCTATCTTGTGATATTTTTAAGCCATCCGTATTTCCGGTAATGGACGATTGCCGCAGGCAGCTTGACGACCTCATCCAGATTGATGATTAAAAATACGGCCACAACCGGAAGGTGTAAATAAAACGCAGCAAGAAATCCGATAGGTACTGCAAAAATCCACATCGTCACTGCGTCACAGATAAGTCCAAATTTTGAGTCGCCTCCCGCCGGGAAAATTCCGGCTATCGTTGTCATATTGATGGACTTAGCAACCATATAGCAGGCGCAGAGGATCAGCATCCATTTCAGATAGTCTTTGGCCTGCGGGCTTAAAGCCGTAACATTCAATATCAGAGGAGAAATCGCTATTAACATAACTCCGGATACGACTCCGCTGATGATTGCCATTTTCCAGAGCAGCCCTCCATACTTCTTTGCCTGTTTTAAATCCCCCATACCTAATTCATTGCCCACAATAATGCCGCCGCCGTTTGCAAGTCCGGTGCAGAAGCTGACGATCAGATTTTTCACAATATTCGCTATGGAGTTTGCGGCAACCGCATCACTGCCTAAATGTCCCATGATGACGGAGTACATGGTGAAGCCGCAGCCCCATACCAGATAATCTCCAAGCATGGGCGTGGTATAGATCCAGTAATCCTTTGCCAGCACTTTATCCGCCTTAAAACAGTATTTCATGCGCAGCCTTGCGCGGTTTTCCCTCAACGACTCCAGGCAGACCCATATCATTTCTATCAATTTGGAAACGGAGGTTGCAAGCGCGGCTCCGGCAATTCCCATTTCGGGAAAAAACAGAAGGCCAAAGATGAGCGCTGCATTCAAGAAAATATTTACAACGACTGATGTGGAACCTATCATCATACTTTTCATAGCGTATCCTGTATTTTTTAAGATACAAAGATAAATCTGCGAGATTCCCGTAAATAGGTAGGAGGCGGCCACGATACGCAGGTATACAACGCCTCCGGAAATCAACTGCCGGTCACTGGTGAAAATCTTCATCAGAGCTTCCGGGGCAAAAAGGGAGGCAGAGAAAAAGATTGCGGATATGAGGAAGGATACTTTCGTCACATAGGCAAATATTTTTTCAATAGATACTTTGTCGCCTTTTCCGTAATATTGCGCCGCCAGTATACTCGTCCCCATGGTAAGGCCACCCATAAACAGGTTGAATACAAATGTTATCTGGCTTGCCAGCGATACCGCTGAAAGTGAAGCCTGGTTCACAAGTCCCAGCATTAAAGCATCCGAAGCGCTGACTGCCGCCAGCATGAATTGTTGAAAGGCAATAGGAAGCACAAGCGAAAATAATTTATGATAAAAAGCCGTGTTCCCTTCTTGCAATGTTATTGTTCTCATAATATCCTCCTGTTCGTTTTTCATTACGAACTAAAGTATAAAAGAGATCAGTCAAAAAATCAGCGCTATAACTTAATATATAGTGTGGTGTTTTCTCATGTCACATGGTATAATGCACGAAAGCAATGAACAGTGCATATAGGGCGAATGCCCGTGAGTGAGATACAGCGAAGCGGAATTGAGCTGCACTGCGGCAGGAAGGAGAAATGAAATGGCATCAGAAATACTGTGTTCGTCTGTTGATAAACTGCGGGAAGAATTTTTAACCTTAGACTGGACCTATCATGACTTTTCTGTCGGCAGCCAGAATGAGAAGATGTTCTGCTGGCCGGGGCCTTTAGAGGATGAGATATTAATTGTTGTACACCAAAGCGGCGGGCGGCAGGAATTATTCCACCGGCACGACTTTTTTTACTTTAATTATACCTATCAGGGAGAATATGACTCCATCAGCTATAAATACGATAACCGTATTACAATTCGTGAGGGAGAGTTATATGCCGGACAGCCCTTTGCCGGTCATGCGATATGTGTTCACAATGATAAAGAGACTACCATCATCGGTGTGCTGATACAGAAGGATGCATTTTTTCGGGCATTTCTGCCTATGCTTTCTGCCAACTCTAAATTTTTTCGATTTTTGCTTGACCCGGCCACCAACAGTTTTTCTGATGAATTTCTTCACTTCAACATTGAGGACTCCTGCAACATTCGCACCTTGTTGGAAATGATGGTAATTGAATATGCGAATAAGCAGGAGGATACACAAACAATATTGAAGCCGTTGGTATTGTCTTTTCTGGTGCAGATTGCCCGGCAATATGCTTTGGCCAGCCATTTGGAAAATACAAACCAAAGTCCGTCCGAAAAAATCCTTCAGTACATGAGTGAGCACTCTGACACAGTTACGCTCAAAGAGATTGCCGAGCATTTTTCTTACCATCCCAACTATGTGTCTTCTTTGCTCCGCAAAGAGACCGGAAGGACCTTCTCCGAAATATTGCTGGAGCAGCGGATGGAGCGGGCTGTAATTCTCTTAAGCGGTACCAGCTTGCCGGTGAATGAAATCGCTCTGATGCTGGGATATAGCAACAGCAGCAATTTCTATAAGGCATTTCGGGAATACTATCATATGACGCCCAGAGAATATATAACCTCAAACCGAATAGATTCCTCGAAATCGTACGAAAACGCTTAAATTGAAACAGATGAAACAAGTGTAGGAACCATTGAAAGGTTCCTACATACCATTAGTATAATCCTCATTTGACTTTACACGGGCGGCAGTGTATATATAGTCACTTCAATTCTTCTACCTTGCAGAAATGCTCCTTGGTTGTTTTGTCGTAGCTAATGCCAACAGCCAAAATCCTACCCTTATATTTCACCTTTTCAGCCAATCTTCCCCTGATTGCTAATGCATAGTCCTTAGCCTTAATCTGTCGGATAGCTTCCTCTGGTGTAGCATCCACTTTTAACTCGATGATAATAGCATCTCCCGTGTTTTTCTCCGGATAAAATATAAAATCCACATATCCTTTTCCTGCTTTATCTTCTCTCTCCACACGATATTTATCTCTCGCCGAAAGATAAACTAAATTAACCACAGCGGATAGCTCAATTTCACTATTATATGACAAAATGGCTGACTCCGTATTGTGTGCATACTGCAGAATTTCTACCATTGTCTGCGTATCCCCAGCCAAAGTAGCCCCCAGCATTCTAGCCGATTCCTTTGCCACCCGAAGGTTTTTGTACAACAGAACAGGGGACGCCCTAATTCAGCACTTTTTTTCTTCACATACTGGCGAACTTTCGCTATAAAATAATACTGTCGATCCGGTTCCGCCGTAGGCGGCGGCCCGGACGTGTCAATTTTGTCGAAGTCAATATCATTATACATCTGTTTCCCCTTTCTGCAAATACTATATTTCTTCGCCGGTCTGCCGATCAACGAAGACGATCTTCAGATCACAACCCAAAACGTCAGCGAAGCCGGACAATTCTTTTTCACTGAAGTTCCCGCGCTCCATTTTGTTAGCTAAGTTCTGCCGCGTCTGGCCGGTTGCGTCAGCAAGATCGCCCTTCTTCAGCCCGCGCCGCTGGCGCAGAAATTCGATCTTTTCAATAGTTGTCATTTTCATGTTTCATCATCCTTTCGTTTTTTGTGCTTTCATTTTACATTATACACTTTATAATGTCAATAGTAAATTTCAGAATGAATTTTTTCATTATTTATTTACATTTTCTCTTGACAAATTTCACTTTATAGTGTATAATGTAAACATAAAGAAAAACAAAAAAAGAAAGGAAGTACAAAAAATGTTAGATAAGAACGGAATCGAAATCAAGACAGGCCAGATCGTAGAAATCAGCGGGGCATATTTCCAGAACGACAACGGATATTATTTCGTTGATCGCGCGCCGGGCGATCCGGGCTGGTGCGGAAATGATTACAGTTTGATGAAAATTTCAAAGAAAGGCAAGATCAGCAAGGCGAAGCGGAACCTTTGCTTCTGGCCGATCGGCGTATTCGTAAACGATCCCTGGAAGCGGGCGGCGGCGAAGGAATGGAACCGGGAACACGCGACGATCGAAGTCAAGGACGGAATCGACCGGGCCGAAGTCAAGGCGCATTTCGCGGAAGAAGCTGAATCCCTGGAAGAACAAATTCGCCGTATGTCCTGGACGTGGGGAACGGATCATCCGGAAACGATCCGGAACAAGGAACTTCAGGAACATTACAGAACGGTTGCGGCCAGCATAGCATAAAGACAGGCGGAAGGGCGAAGCCCTTCCGTTTTTCACTTTTCCGTGACGTTCGGAAAATATTTCTTGAAATTTTTCATTTTATTTTTACATTTTCCCTTGACAAATTTCACTTTATCGTGTATAATGTAAACATAAGATAAAGAAAACGCCTGGTTGCCAGGGCGTAGAGTTTGGCAACAGCGACCGGAAGCGGCTGAACACTTCCGGGGGGAAGTTCCGAAATGACACTGACAATCACAATTCAAATAAATCATATAGGGGGAAACGAATATGTTGAATATCCAGGTTGTGAACACGCTGAAGAAACAGGGCTTTGAAATCTCCGAAATCATGAACGCGATCCGCGCGGCCGAAAAGGACGGCGAAGCGATCCTGAACGGCTGGACGATCCGCTACAATGACCGCGGCGAAATGATCGTCGTTCATCCGTCCTGGTGCGGGATTTACGTCGGCGATTATAAATCACACGTGATCTTCCAGAAGAACATTTCCTATCATTACAACAATTTCGGCTTTATGCCAGCGAAATATAATGACCTGGATCGCGTTCTTTCCGATCTGGCGGCGAACAAGACAAACGGCTTTATCCTTTGCGAATGTTCGGCCGGTCAGTACAATCGCCGCAAAAAGCAAGTTGAAAAGTTAGGTTATACCGTGTATAAATCCAATATTTCAGCTTGCACAAGCGAAATTTCAACCTGTGTTTTCCTGATCGCGTAAGCGATCCGCGGCCCCGGCTTTCCGGGGCCAGCATACAAATTATAAAGGGGGATTCGTTATGACGATTCACGAAGTTTCAGATCAGCTTCATTCTTTATCCGTAGGCGGCTATTTTAACGGCGAAAAATTCACCGTTGACAGGCTCCGGAACTACATCGAAGCCATGACGCGCACGTCCGAAAGTGTAATCATGGAAATCGCGCTTCCTGACGGCCGCTGGTTTTTCAAAGTTACCCGGTACGGCGTCGAACGCGGCCGGTTCCAGTATGATTATTATATTCCTGAAACGCGGGATCAAGAAATTCCGATCAAGGACGAACTTTTCCATTCTGCATAGATTCCGGCCCCGGTCTTCCGGGGCTTCATTTTTGCGTGTCGTCTGGAAAACTTTTCTTGAAATTTTTCATTTTATTTTTACATTTTCCCTTGACAAATTTCACTTTATCGTGTATAATGTAAACATAAGATGAAGAAAGGAAGTAATAAAATGAATAGACTGGATTTCGTAAATAAAATTTATAGCTTGTGCAAAAACCTTGACTGGATCGGAACGGCGACGCCGGGCGAAATCGTCCAGGCGGTCAGCAAGTACCGCAAGGGGAAGAAGCTGGTTCCGCTTTCCAGTTACAAGATCGAAGTGAACAACGGCTGTCTTTACCTTGACGGCGACTTCATCCTTCGGATCGAACCGCTGATCCGCCCGATGAACGTATTTTCGCCGGAAGCCGATTATTATGAACTGAAATGTTTAGGGGATATTACAGATTAAGGGCCGGACGGCTCTTTTTCTTTTGTATCAGAGAAAATCAGACTTTATCAGAGTTAATCAGAGTATATCAGACTTAATCAGAATAGACAGGGAACGCGCCAGAAGCCCCGGAAATCCATTTTCCGCGGCTTCCTTTGCAATTCCCCAAACTCACCCTTCAAAACGCCCCTGGCGGGCAAATACGCGCGTCAGACAAGGTTCAAATACGAAAGCGCAACCCACGAATTTATTTCTTTCAGCTTCGCTTCCGCGACGCCCTTGTGTGTTGCAAGCGCGGCGACCGTGTGTTTCTTGCCGCCGCATTGTGCGGCCGGTACGGATTGCCCGCGCGTCGTGCTTAATCCGCCATACACGGCCCCGGCCGAAATCGTAACGGAGGAACCGACCTTGATCCCGCCGCCGCCAGACGCCCGAAGCGAAGACACGGCAACCCATGAATTTATTTCTTTCAGCTTCGCTTCCCTGACGCCCTTGTGATCCTCGATCGCCGCGACCGTGTGTTTCTTCGTTCCACACTGGACGGCGGGAACCTGGCGGCCGCGGGCCGTACTCAAACCGCCGTAAACGGCCCCTGGCGCGATTGTGACGGAAGAACCGACCTGAATATCCCCTGAACCGGTTCCGGCCGTTCCTGGCGCGCTCTGCGCGGCCGTGTCGCCCTTTCCGGCGTTCCCGGACACAACGGAATCATACTGACCGATATTATACTTCTTGTAGATGTTCGTCAGGCTGTTTGTATATGCCGGATCGGTTGCATATCCGGCCGCCTTGATTTCCTTCGCGGCCGTGGCGAAATCTTTTTCGCCGACAACCTTCTTGTAACGGTCTTTCTGCAAGAATTCGCCGTGATCCGCGACGGACGCTTCCAGATTGTCATACGCGCGGAAATCGGATTCTTCGTATTTCGTGACGCCGTTGTAAACCTCTTTTGAACTTTTCCGGAAGATTTTCCCGTTCCAGCCCCCGGACGCCTTGATCCCGAACGCCGCGCCGCCGTAGACATAAAGATCGCTTGTTCCGTAACCGGATTCAAGACAAGCCTGTGTGATCGACAGGGAAGGAAGGACGTTGTGCTTTTTATAATCTGCCTGACACAACGGCGCGATCAGCTTGATAAATGCTTCCGGCGAC
Organism: Blautia schinkii DSM 10518; assembly: GCA_000702025.1. Classification (GTDB taxonomy): domain Bacteria; phylum Bacillota; class Clostridia; order Lachnospirales; family Lachnospiraceae; genus Blautia_A; species Blautia_A schinkii. The sequence goes on along the minus strand of JNKJ01000010.1, from coordinate 235,184 downwards.
GCACATTTCGCGTTCACAACCTTCTTCCCGGACGTTCCGGACGTGTTCCCGGACGACTGGCCGGACGATCCGGAACCGCTCTTTTTCAGCCCGAAGCCGTCAATGATCCCTTGTGCGGCGGCCCTGGCGACGGCGGCCTTGTTCCCGTTGTAGATCGTCATATCGTCTTTGTCGTCGATGAAACACGTTTCCAGAAGCGCGGCGGACGTTCCGGCCTTTTTGCAATTATAGATCACGGAAAAATTCGTCCGCTTTACGCCGCGGTTTTTGAATCCCAGCTTCGCGATCTGATTAACGATCGCCTGTTCGACTGTGACGCCGCTTTCCGACGTCGTGACATAGATTTCCGTTCCGGTTGTCTTTCCGTCTCCGGCCGTGTCATTCACGCAAGCGTTGAAATGCACTTCCAGAACATAGTCATAATCAGACGGCTTGACCTTCAGGCCCCCGGCGTGAAGGTCGCTGTATGCGTTCCAATCCGTGGGATAAAGCGTCACGTCAGCATAACCGGCCAGGGCCTTTTGAATTTCCTGTACCATGACGACGGTTTCCGTCGCTTCGACGCCGAACTTCGACGACGCGCCAGGATCGCCCGCGCCATGTCCTGAAATCAATAAGATTTTCATATAAAACTACTCCCTTCTAAAAAAGGCGGACGCCAGAAGAACGCCCGCCCCGTGTTGCTCATTGCGCCGCGTTCGTGGCCGCGGCTTCCTTGTTGTTCTGCTTGCACATTGCTTCGATCTGCGTCAGAATCCACTTTTCCAGATCGTTATAATGTTTCTCGATCACCGTCTTCATGCGGTCATTCATCTTCGCCAGGGAATTTTCAAGCGACCGGCGCAAGGCTTCCTTCTGCATAGCTTCGTTGAATGTGCCGTCCTTGCGAAGCTGATCCGCGAACGTCTGGTTCGTTTCGTCCACCGCGTCGCAAACAATGTCGATCGCTTCTTCGATCACGGTTCCTTCCGTGACGTTGCGAAGGAAATCCGTCGCCGCCTTGACGACGATCGGGATTGCGACGCAAATAACCGCGGATAACAATGTTACAAGTGTCTGCTGAATGTCCATACTTCTTTCACTCTCCTTTAATAATTTTGATTCTGAATTTCTTCAGACATTGCCGATTCAAATTCCTGATCCGCTGGCGCGGAATCCAGCCCGGCCGCCTGGTACGCCTTCCGAAGTTTGATCGCGTTTTCTGATTTCGCCTTATTGTAATAAAAGGCCCGTGAAATCCCATAGGCCCCCCACGACGACGGGATCAGATAACAAAAGACAGACGTGTCTTTCCCGATCCACGCCATGACAAGCGCGGCCCCGGTCACGATCCAACATTCCAGCGCGGAAACGGCCAGAATGAACTTTGAAAATTCAGGCTTTGTTTTCGCCTTTTTTCTTTTCCCGCTCATGCTCTCCCCCTCTTAAATCCCCGCACCCATTCGCGCCAGCGTAAACACGACGCCGACCGCCGCCGCAATCACCGCGGCGACAATCGTTCTTGAAAGCCACGTGTTTTTTTCTTCAAGAACTTTGATCCGGTCTTCCTGATCGCTGACTTCGTGTTCCAGTTCGATCAGCTTTTTTTCGTTCTCATACGTCTTCGCCTTTGCGTTGCTGTAACTATCTAACTTCTGTTCGATAATCGTCAGCCGATCAAGGACTTCGCGTTCAAACGATTTTGACGGTGCTGTATTGTCCGGCATAATGCGAACCCCCCTTTCCTTGTTTATTAGACAATTAAAAGCGGGAAGAAATCACCCGCTTCGCGTTGTTTACCACAAAAACGAATTCGTCCAATATTTTCCGAAGAAGGTTCCCGGCCGTGAAGCCGCGGATCAATCCGAAATAGCTTTGCATAGTGCTATCGACCTTATACCAGGCCATAAGCCCCGCTTCATACAGTTTTTTGATGAAACGGATTCGCGCCTTCATGCGCTTTTGCGTACTCTTGCGCATTTTGATAAATAGCGGCGATATGACCGCGCCGACGAACTCGACCGGAAGCCACGCCGGGCGGATCGTCGTCTTTTTGTTCAGTTCCAGACGCAAATTGTCATTCAGGAACATTTCGATCTGATCCTTCAGCCCTTCCGTTTCCCGCTTGCCCTGGTAAAGAATGATTATATCGTCCGCATATCTAATCAGATAATGAACGTGCAAAACGTGTTTACAGTATTGATCCAGTTCGTTCAGATAGATGTTCGCGAACATTTGTGAAGTCAGGTTCCCGATCGGCATACCCTTATTGAAAACCCATTCTTCCCGATCGCATAATTCCGGCTGAACGCCTGACGGAAGCCCGAAGGCCGTGTCTTCGCAATTTATCAAATTGTAAAGGTCTTTCAGGATCAATTTGTCCTTGATCCGGCGTGAAAGAATGTTCATAAGAACTTCGTGATCGACGCGATAGAAATATTTTGAAATGTCCAGCTTCAGGACATACCACTTTCCGCCGCTCCGATTGACCTTGCGAAGCCATTTCTGAAGCGTGATCCGCGCCCGATCCGCGCCCTTTCCTTCCCGGTTCGCGTATGAATGTTCAATGAACGTCTTGTCGAATAGCGGGCTTAATTTCTGGTAAAAAGCCCACTGGACAACGCGGTCACGGTACGGAAGGGCCATGATAATACGCGGCTTCGGCTCGAAAATCTTCTTCATGCGGTATTTGCCGACCTTATAATTCGACTGCAATTCGCCGCCAGGCTCCCCGCCTTCCGGAAAATACGTCAGATCGTTGTGCAAGCTGATTATATTTTCCTGACGGTGCGCGTTGAAAGCTAAAATTTCATCACGAAACCGCTTGCAATCTTCGGCGTGTTTGTTCGCCAGAAGCAAATTTTCCTGACTGATTATTTCGTCATGTGTGATATTGAAAGTTTTTGGCATAAAAACAGATTCCTTTCAAAAGGATTCGCGCGGCGACTTTCGGCCGCCGCGCCCTTGTCCGACCGGTACACCCTTCGACGCGCTACTAACTGTATAAAGGAAAGGCGGATTCCCCTGGAAGAAGAACCCGCCTTTCGCGCCGGACAAATTAGTTTTCCCCGGAAAAGTTTCTTCCGGATTGTTTAATTTTCTCCGGCCGTGGCCGGTTGAGGAAATAAGCCCCTTTCCCTTTGCTTTCACTGCACGGCGGCGCGTGGACGACGTGTTCTCGATAAAAGGGTAAGCGGAGAAGAAGCCGATGTTGTGGTTCGCGTTCGTCCGCGGATTGTTGAAGTTCAAAGCGGACGAACCGGCGTTCGACGTGTTGTTCCAATTCGCGCCTACAATCGGCAAGCGTAACGGCTCATTCCCTGGCGGGATTCTATCCCGTTTTGCCAGTGTCTTTTTGAGATTGAATCCAGCCGCCGAGAAGCCGCCCGATCTCGTTCATCATGTTCGCCACTAGCAAATAACGCTTTTCATCTATAAATTTCAGATCATAGGAAAGATCATTGAAAAGCCGTAATAATTCAAGCTGGACGTCCGCGTCCTGAAGCGTCGTCTTTTTATAATATTTCTTTTGCGCCGATATAATCAGCGAAAGGAACTGAAACAACGTCTTCTTATAATCGGCCATGAAGCCCAGCTTTTCATATTTTGGATATTTCACAAAAGCGATATAAAGATAACCGGCAAGGTCTTTTGTCCGCTGAAGGATCACAAGGCCCTTCCGCTGTTCCCTGACTTCCGCCGCGTCCTGTCGCGGCGTCAAGTTCTGACCGGCCTTCCGGTTGTATCGGTTATCGTCCATATTTTTCTAAACCTTTCCGTTCATAGGGGCCGCTACCGCGGCCCCGTCAGATTACAGTGTTTCAGATTACAGATCACAACTCCATAAAAGCGGAGAAGAAGCCGAGGTTGTGGCTCGCGTTCGTCCGCGGAGAGTTGAAGCCCAAAGCGGACGAACCGGCGTTCGACGTGTAGTACCAACCCGCGCCTACAATCGGCAAGCGTTCGCCTTCGTTGTTAATCCAGAAGCCGCCCTTGTACTTCTCTTTATCAGCCGCGACCGGGGCCAGGTTCAACGCCAGAAGGATTTCCGGGATCGCGGAAACGCCTTCGTCGGCCGCGATCACATTGAAGTTCGGCGTGCTTGTGTTGCCCTTTTCGCCCGTGTCCTTCGCGATCTTGAACGCTTTCGTATATTTCAGCGTGTCGGCCGTGCCAGGATCGACAAGACTTCCGTTTTCAAGAACCGCTTTCCAGAAGGACGAACCGGCCGCCGCGGACGTCTGCTTCGCCGCCAGGTTGCCGACGAAGAACTGAATTTCGCCGTCCACGACGCGCGCGCCGGACATCCATTTCCAGACGTCGCCCACCCAATCGGCAATTCCGGCGAACGTGCCGTCATGCCGCCAGGTTGCCGGGCCGGAACCCGTCGCCGTGCGTCCGATCTTCGTTCCTGAATCTTCGTATGTGTACGTGACCGCGCCCGCTTCGTGTTCGTGCTGATACGCTTTTCCGAAGTTCGTGTTGCCGTGCGGCTCGAAGCCGGACTTGCGGATCAAGTGATTGATACACGCCCATTCAGGAATACTTCCTAAATGCCAGCCGGGGCCTTTCTTGTTGCAATAATTGTGCGCGGCGTCGTAGTTCAAGGACGCGGCCGGATCGACCAACGGCCAGGAATACGCGCGGCCGTCCACGACGCAATTTATAAACTGACTGAAATAAAATGCGTTGTATTCCGCCGTGTCCACGATGAAGGCCGGATGTGTCTGTTCCGATCCGCCCGTGAAAAGCTGTGCGTTTGTACGCTTGTAAACCGGAACCATGAAGGACGGAAGATCAGCGTTGTCCATGATAACGGTATTTGCGCCGCCCGAAATGCCTTCGACGGCGAATTTAAGCGCGTCAAAATTGTAATTATTCATCGAATACACCTTCTTTCAACTCGAATAAGGTCAACGTCACGTTGTCCATGCTGAACGGAACCGGATCGCGTTCAATGATCTTCTTCTGCGATCCTTCCTGATCCGGATCATAGTCAGGATTGTCGATTTCCTTTTCCGTGTAGGCCCGCGGCGGAATGTCGATCTGTGCGACGTAGTAAACGCCTTCACTTTCCCGAAGTTTCCCGTTCGCGGAACCCATGACGTCGATATGAACCGCGGCGTCGTCTTCCATCTTTTCCAGATTGAACATAAGCTGATCGCCGACGTTCAGCCAATTCCCCATTTCGGAATGGGAAATCTTCTTTCCTTCGCCCCTTTCAATGATAATCATTATCTTATTCCCACCTTTCTATAAATATCGTTCATCCTTGCGTTGATTTCTTCGGCGTATTCCCGATTGACCTTTTCGCCGTTTTCAGGACGTCCGCCGCCGAACGCGCGCAACATATCCGCTTCCTGGCGGCGGCGTTCGTCTGATTTGATAATGACATTCGCGGCCATTAGAACACACCCCCTACCACGTGAAGCCGAAGCGTGACCTGTTTCGCGCTCCCGTAATATTTGACCTTGAAAGCGTTCAGGGCTTTCCCGTACACTTCCACACGGTCAACATAGCCGTCCTGATCCTTGATTTCCGGATGAACTTCATAATCAAGATTGTTCAGGACGTGCGGAAGCGTGACCGTCTGTTCCGCATTTGACGCCGGATATTTGAAGGAATTCTTCAGCGTGACGTCAAGGAACTGGCCGCCGTTGTCCTGCGCCTGATCCATGACGATCCGCAAGCCTTCCAGACAGTGCGCGACAAGAAGCGCGTTTTCCAGAACGCCGAAATCCATGTTCCCGAAGTTCCGTTCGCTCTGTGCCGTGCCGACCTGTTCGACCTCTCCCGGTGCCGGTGTCCATTCTTTAATACCGGGGCTTATGTCCTGGACGGACACGCGCCGCGGATACTGGACAATTCTGTCTTTCCAAAAAACAGGAATATACATTTTGATTCACTTCCCTTCTTAATCGTAAACGCCAGCCGTCGCGGATCGGACGGACGCGCTGACCGCTTCGTTTGAAACGACCTGTTCAACCTTGATCGCAAACCGGAAAAGAACGCCTTCGTCGAAGGCTTCCTTGTTGATGTTCTCTGTTCCGGACGCGAAAAGATTTCCAGCCGTATCATAGAATTCGATCTGTGAAATCTGGTTCGGTGCTTCGTGATCGAAAAGAAGATAAATCCCGACGCGGCCGTCGTTCATGACCGTCGCGCGGTAAATCTTGATCTTCGTCCACTGTGAACCGCTCTTAAATCTGGCATAGGAAACTTTATTGCATAAGAATTCCTTAATATCCGTCATAAGCTGATCGGACAATTTCCATGTGTTCGCCATGCTTTCACCCCTTTCATACGTCGCCCGCGAAATCGTCTTCGCTGGCCTGATTGTAATATAAGTCAGATTCAGAACTTCCGGCTTCGGCTTCCACGCCGCTTTCGACCGAAGTGAACCCCGTTGACGGGGCCGGATATGTTCCGGATTCTGCTTCGCTGTCAGAAGGATAAACGACCGGCGTTTCGCCTGGCGATCCTTCAAGGCCGATCCCGGCGTCTTCCATGACGCCGCCGACCGCAATGTCCGGATTTGTTCCCGTGCTTTCGTAGGCGGCCCGGCCCTGTTCCGTGTCGCCGCTGAACGTGACGGAATTGTCTTCCGTCTGAAAGCCGGTTGCAATGTCCGGATTCGTTCCGGATTCCGTATCGTTGCCCGGATATACTGTCGCGAACTGATCCGCGCCGCTTTCCAGGACGACACGTTCTTCCGCCAGTTCAAACCCGATCGCAATGTCCGGAATCGTTCCGGAATGATCGTAGAACGCCGATCTTTCGGTTCCGTCTGGCGTCAGGACAAGCGATTCTTCCGCAAGCTGAAGGCCCGTGTCTATGTCTGGATATGTTCCGCACTCCATAGGCCCGCAATACGTGTAAATAAAATTCGTGACGTCCGAAAACGTCGTCAGCCGGATCACCGCGCTATTCTGAAGGATCAGATAATCGAACCGCGACCGCGCGTTCTTGACCGTGTTCAGGTAACGCAAGAATTCCGCGATTGAAAGCTGTGTGACGTTAGAATCCACGGCCACCATGAAATGAAACGGTTCCCCGGCGTATGTGTACCATTCTTCGACGGTTGTGTTATAGTTCTCGAATACAATGTCGATCATTTCGCGCATTGCCTGACTTGTTCCTAACTTCATATACCAATACATAGAATTCAGGATCAGTTTTCGCTTTATATCCGGCGCAAGATCGGTATTGTAGAAAAGGACGCGACATTCCACCGCCAGCATATCAAGATGTTCGTCCGCGACGTCTTCCAGGTTCGCCCATATATGCGCGCGCCGCTTGTAGACAATATATTTCTTGACCTGATTGTCCACCGCATAACACACGGCTTCATATTCCGGCGTTCTCATTTCTTCCGGAAGGAAGCTGAATGTTACGCTGTCATAAAGACTAATCATCTTCCAGCCCGCCGAACGTGAATTCGACCGTGCCTTCCTGTGCGACGGACGTTTCCGGCACTACCTGGAAGGCCGGGGATTCGATCACGACGCGCTTCCCGCCAGCGGCGCGGACGAACTCGATCAGGACGTCCGGATTCAGGTCACGCCCGATCCCGGAACGCTGATAAAGGATATATTCGTCTTTTGCGCTCTCGATCGCCGCCTTCACCGCGTTCAGGTTATTCGCATAACGGCGGCTGACGTAATATGTCGCTTTCAGGTTGTATTTCACAACGTCCGGCGCGGCGACCGTGCTGTTATCGGTCAGCGGAACGACCGGATTTTCAAGAAGATATTTTTTGACGTTCTCACAAAACGCCGACGACGGCAATTCGCCGCCAGACAGAAGAATCCGGACGTCAACGACCGCTTCTTCCGGTTCGTAGATTTTCACGTCTTCGATCGCCGCGCTGTTATACTGGCGAACCCAATATTCATAAGCGTCGGCCGGGCCAGCCGTCGAAAAGCTGGACGGCGCAAGGAAAATTCTTTCCCGGAATTCATCGTCCGTTTCTTCCCCGGCCCCGCCTTCCGTCTTCGTGATATTCTCCACGCTGGAAACATACGGGATCGGATCGACGATAATTTCAAGCTGGCCTTCAATGTAGCCGTTCCCGATTTCGCCCAGCGTTTCGCAAGTACAGGTTATATCAACCGTATCTTTGCCCGGCGTAATTTCCGCGTAATCGTCCGTTGCGAAATATATTCCGTCACCGGCCGCCGACGTGATCCGCGTTCCGGCCGGAATATACACAAGATCGGGCCGGACTTCCTCTAAATGGAACCGGGCCGTCGTGACGGCCGCGCGCGGCTCATTCAGGAACGTCTTTTTCATAGCCCCTAAATGCTTCAGATAATCGCCGCGGGAATATTTCAAAAGGTTCATCTTCGCGGCGAAATCAAGCTGTTCATAAAGCTGATAGAACTTTCCGCCGAAGACGTTCAGAAGGATCATGTCTTTGTCGCCTGGCCGAAGCGTGATCTGCTTCTTCGTCGTTTCCTCGTATTTCTGTTCATAATCAGCGATCATTTCTTCAATAATAGAATCGACCGTTATTCCCTCGATGAAGGAAATATCCGGCAAGTCATAAAGCTGTTGAATGTCAATTATCGCCATGATACGCGATCACCACCTTCGCAATAGTTTTCCCGTACTCATTCTGTACGAAATCAATAGAATCCACCGCCGCCCGCGGTTCACACATGTCGATCAGTTCGATCGCCGCGACCGTGAATTCCGCGCGCGATTCGTAATTCATTAAATCAATCAGGCGTTCCGGAAGGCCGATCGCGCGGTTCATGGGAATTGTTCCCGCTAACAGGCTGAACAAAAAAGAAATCCGGGAAGTGATTTCTTCCCGAAGCCCCCGTTCATATTCCGAATTGAATTCAATTTCAATCCCTTCAATTTTCATACTGTCACCGCCCTATTTATATTCTTTCAGCGTGACGTCGATCGACACGCCGACAAGTTCGCCAGCGTTCCACACGTGTTCATATTGTGCGCCTAACTTTGTAATGACATAGTTCCCGCTTCCAACCTTGTGCGTTCCGATCACAAGCGTCCGGACTTCGCCCTTCTCACACGCAACGATCAGTTTGTGAAGCATATTCCAGGGCTTCACGCCATGCCCGGCAAGAATCTTCATTTTGAACGTGACTTCCTGATTTTCCGGGCCGTTGAATTCCAGCCGCGACTTTTTCCCGATCCTGTCATGTTCCGAAAAACTCGCGCTTGCCGTGCGCTTGAAATCCGTGAACGTCAGAATCTTCTTGTCGCTTGTCTGGAACACTATGTCGCCGAAATATCCAATCATTAAACCGCCCCCTTCTATCCTGGATAGCTTCCGGAAACGGTCAGGTTGCCGCCGACGTGAAGATCCCCCGTGACGGTCAGCGATCCGCCGACCGTGAACCGGCGCGACGCGAAATCATACTGAAGATAGCCGCCGCCTTTGAAATCCTTCCGCCAGATTCCTTTCCGCCCTTCGACCGGCCGGTTCCCGTCGTGGTAGACTTTTCCCAGGATCAAGCCGCGCGTCGTGTCTTGCGGCGTCACGACAATGACCTGATCGTCTATGTCCGGCATATCGTATTCATCAGACAGAAACGGAAGTTCCGGCGACACGGAATCTTCACATTCTTTGTATACGACGGTTGCGGTTCCGTTCTTATAGTCTATCGTTGAAATATAGCCAATTCTGACCGGATCAACATTCGCCATAGTCTAACCCCCTAACCCGGTATATTCAGCACGGTTCCGGGATATATCCAGTGTCCGTTACTGGAAGAAGATTTCCCGTATCTTTTCGCCGCCGATTCGATCGTTGATTTGTTGCTGTTATAAATCTGCATATACTTTGAACCGGAACCCAAAAAGCGCGATGAAATCCCCCACAACGTGTCACCGGAAACGATCGTGTATTTCCGGCCCGTGTTTTTATTTTCTTTTTTGACCGTTGCCGTCTTCGGCTGACTGGCGACCTTCACGCCCGGCACGATAACGACCTTGTGTGCGGTAATGTCGCACGTGTACCCGGATCGCGGGGCCTTTGAGTGCTTCACGGTATCAAGATAATAATTCCCGTTCAGTTTCCCCATTCCGGTTATTTCGACCACGGAAGACGCGATATATTTTGTGTCGCCCAGCACCTTAAACGTGATCGTCTGACATTTCCTGTTGAATTCCAGAAGTTTTGATTTCGCCTTTATTTCCGCGTCCTGAAGGCTTTCGGCCTTTTCCGTGATCTTCAGAATCCGGGAACCCTTTGAAATCTTATATTTATATTTATAGGTTTTGTCTTTCTTTCCGTCGCTGTAACTGATCTGAACGCCGTCATATAGCTTTGTCATGCTCTTGACCGCGCTGAAAGACTGCATATCTTCCCGATCGACCTTGCATTTCGCTTTCTTCTTTTCATAATCGGTCTGATCGAAGACGACCAGCTTTTCATTATACAGTTTCATTGCAAGATTATATTTCTTGCATAGATCGAAGGCGAATGACATATCCGTCTGACCGGACTGTTCCAGTTCAGAAATTTTGTAGACTTCCCCGGAATAATACAGTTTGATCTTCGCTTTCTTTGCGATCTCTGAAAGAATTCCCTTTGTTGTCGTCTTTTTCCAGGTCTTGCTTTTTTCCGTACAGTTAAAATCAACCGCGATCGGCGTTGTGATCCCGCCGATCGAAGCTGTGGAAGGCGACGGGCCTGAAAAAGAAAGATCGTCCAGGAAGAATTTTCCGCAATTCAGTTTCCGATTGTCACCGGCTTTTGTCCAGTCAGAAATTTTGATCGTGATACTGACATAATCGCCCTGAATCGGAATCCATGATCCGATCCACTTCTTTTCAATGTCGGACAGTTTCAGCGTCACCGTGTCCGCCGATCCGCTGGCGTTGTCCGTATAATCGAATGACTGTATATAATCACTGATCTTTTTCGTGATATTTTTCCCGTTGTAATTGACAACGATTTCCGCCCGTCGTGCTAACATTTTTTAATCTCTCCATTCCGGAAGGTCTGAATCGTCTTCTTCCGGAAGTTCCGGTATATAAACCGGAACCCCCGCGGAGAAAACATAAATGTCAAGTAAATCCGGATTTGCACGCATTAAAAGGCCGATTTGTTTATCGTCGCCATAAAAACGATAAGCGATAGAATCCCACATATCGCCTTGAACCGTGGTATATATGCGCTTTTCGTCCATGCGTCCGCCCCCTTTATGCGAAGGCCGTCCGGCCCTTCTGCCGCACGTATTCGTCAAACATACGGTTGAATTCATCCTGTGACATTGACAGGGCTTCTTCCACATCCTCGCGGCTGGCGTTGCCCTGGATCGTCACGTTCGGCGCATACGTGAAATGAATCTTGTCTTCCGACGAATTTTGTGTCGAATTGTTGTTAATAGTTTCGTTGTTCGTGATCTGATCGTACACTTCGGACGCCCGCGATCCCATTCCGGGAACGCCGGATTGCATTGACTGGAAGCCCAGGACATTTTCAAAAGCGTCATGAAGCTGTGTCCAGAACGTATCAAGCGGAAGAATAGCTTCCGGCCCGGCTTCGCCGCCCACCATGCCGAACATTGTCGGATCGGTCATAATGCCGCCTTGCGCATAGTAGGAAACGGAAAAGTTCGGAACGCTCACCGTCGCCCCGCCTGATCCCGTCGTCGTGTATGACACGCTCACGTGTGGCAACCGCGGCCGCGGAACCGTGATCGACATTCCTTCAAACGCCGATTTGATCGCCGCCGCTGTACTTCTGGCCGCGCTGACCGCGTAGGAATGAACGCCGCTCCACGCGCTCGCGAATGTGCCGCGTAAAGAATTCCACACGGCCGCAAGCGACGACTGCGCCGTCCGCCATGTGGCGATCATTTGCGTCGTTGTCTGCGTTGTGCTGTTCAAAACGGCCGTCTGTACGCCCGAAAAGCCCGTCGTCGCCGCTGTCTTGATAATCGTGATCTGTGCCCGGATTTGCGACGCCATTCCGGAAAATGACGTGTTCGCCGTCGCCTTGATCTTGTTCATTTCCGCCGAAAGCTGTGTCGCCATGCCGGAAAATGCGGTTGAAACGGACGTTCCGATATTTGAAACCTGTGTCGAAATCTGTTGCGAAATCGAACTGAATGAATTTTGTGTTGTCGTGTTAATATTCGACCATGCTTCCGACATTGCCGTCTGCATATCCGAACTTAACTGATTGATAGTTGCTGTAATGCTGGCCGCGCCGTCCGACATACTTTGTGTCATTGCCGTTATGCTTTGCGTTCCCGCCGCGCTTGCCGTAGCCGAAACGGACGGAATCGCCGAATTCAGGCCGGTTCCGATCGCGTTTGTCGCGTCGGTTCCGATCTGCGAAGCGTTCGCCACGATTTCGGATTGTTGCGCCTGTAAAGACGCGGTAATCGCGTTTATAGATTCCTGACTTGCCTGTGAAGCCGCGTCTGCGGCCGCCGTCGAACCCGTCTGAAATCCGGTTGCAAGGCCATTTGTCGCCGTAAGGCCGACCGTTTGCGCGCTACTATCCAGAAGCGGCATATTCGCCGTGAAGGACGTATCAAGCGCGCTAATACTTTGTGTTCCAAGTGCGGACGCCGCCGTCGTCACGCCAGGCGTTCCGGCCGTGATTCCAGCCGATAGCCCGTTCGCCGCGTCAACGCCGTACTGATTCATAAGTGACGGATCAATCTGGAAGGCCGCCGCTGTTTGCTGTGCCGCGCTCGACGCCGCCGCCGTTGCCGTAGGCGTTGACGCTTCGATTTCCGCGGCCATTGCTTCGCCGACGTCTTCGTCGTCGCCGCCGCCCGTGATCCAGTCTGTAAATTTGCCCCACATACCTTTCACGCCGTCGATCAGCGACGTGAACCCGGACATAATGCCGTCTTTGATCCCGTCGATAAGCTGACCGCCGACCGCGATCCAGTCTGTGTTAAAGATAGCCGATATAATTCCCTCGACTAATTGCGGTATTAACATCACGATTGTCGGTATAGCCTGAAGGATTCCGCTTCCGAACGCGAAAATCAACTGAATCGCCGACTGAACGATATTTCCCAGGTTCGACGCGATCCCCTGAATCAATGTGACGATCAACTGAATCGCCGTTTGTGCGATCATGGGAAGGGCCTGGCCTATTCCGTTAATCAATCCGATAATAACCTGAATTCCGACTGACAGGATATAGGGGATATTCTGAACTATTGAATTCGCCAGCGTGACGATCAACTGAAGCCCCATTTGTACCAGCGTCGGAAGCATTTGAACAATTCCCAGCACCAACTGACCTATAATCTGAACCGCCCCGGAAATGATCTGCGGCGCGGCCGCGATCAAGCCCTGAAGCAATGCAAACACGATCGTTTGCGCGGATGAAATCAGCGACGGAAGATAAGTCAAAATTCCCTGGATCAAATACTGAATCGCCGCTACTCCGTTGCTCACGATCTGCGGCGCGGCCTGTGCCAGCCCCGCGGCAAGTTGTGCGATCATCTGAAGGCCCGTCACCATAATGACCGGAAGGGCCTGTAAAAGCCCGTTCAGAAGAACGGTTATAACCTGTGTTGCGCTTGTGGCGATCTGACCTGAATTCGCGGATATTCCGTTCGCGAAACTCAAAATCATATCAACCGCCATTTGTACGAATTGCGGCGCGAAGCCTGATACCATGACGACTGCCTGTGAAAGCACGTCGCCCAGCGCGCCGACCATTCCGGAAAATCCGCCTTCCTGGAACGCCGCGTTCAACTGCGAAATCATGTCCGTTCCGGCCTGTGTGACTTCCCGAAGCGGCGCGTTCATTTCCTCGTATATTTCTATACCAAGCCCTTCCAGGCCGCTTTTCAGGATCGTGACGTCGCCTTCCAGGTTGTCAAGCCGGATCGCGGCCATGTCAGCCGCCGCCCCGGATGAATTGTCGATCGCCGTTGTCAATTTGTTCCAATCGTCTTCACTGGCGTTTATGATCGCCAGCATACCGGACATAGCTTCTTTTCCAAAAATCGTTGAAGCGGCCGCGGCTTGCTGTGATTCGTCAAGGCCGCTGAAACTCTCACGAAGATTTGTCATGACGTCGCGCATTGACAACATTTCCCCGCTTGAATCGGTCAGCGAAATCCCTAAATCCGCCATTGCCGCCGCCTGTTTGCCCGTGGGCGACGCCAGATTTGCAAGGGCCGTTTTCAGCGACGTTCCCGCCTGACTGCCTTTGATACCGGCGTTCGCCATAAGGCCCAGGGCGACCGAAACGTCTTCCGCCGAATAGCCCAGCGTTCCCGCCAGCGGCGCGACATATTTGAACGATTCGCCCATCATGGAAACATTCGTGTTCGCGTTCGACGACGCCGCCGCCAGTATGTCGGCAAACTTCCCGGATTCACTCGCGGTCATTCCGAACGCGGTCAGCGCGTCCGTTACAATGTCCGAAGTTGTCGCCAGGTCTTCGCCGCTGGCCGCCGCCAGGTTCATAATTCCGCCTATGCCGTCGATCATGTCGCCAGATTTCCACCCGGCCATAGCCATATATTCCATAGCTTCCCCGGCTTCTGTGGCGGAAAACTGTGTCGTCGCGCCCATTTCTTTTGCTTTTGCTTCCATAGCGGCGAATTCTTCACCCGTCGCCCCTGAAATCGCCTGGACGGTTGACATTTGCGCTTCAAACTCTTTTCCGACGTTGACCGAAGCGGCGGCGACGCCAGCGATCGCGGCCCCGGCCGCGGCGAACCCGGCCGTCGCCAGTTTTGCCCCCGCGCCCGCGATTTTTCCCAGGCCGGAAAGCGATTTATTTACAGTGCTGATAGACTTCCCGAACGATCCGGCAACTTTACCAGCGATTTCGACCGCTAGTTCGTAATTGCTTTTGCTGGCCAATTTCGATCACCTCGTTTGCTATGTCAAGGAAATCGGCGATCGGAAGCCCGACGAAAAATTCAAGGCTTGTGCTTGTAGACATAGAAAGACGGACAGCACTTTTTTGAATAGTCTGTCCGTCGTTATACCTTAATCTTCGTCGTAGAAAAAACGTGTAACCGCCGTTTTGATCTTCCTGACCTCTTTTCCGGGCAACTCCTCGAAAAATTCAGCCGGAAGGCCGGTTGCCTTTGTCGCCGCCAGCTTCGCATACGTCGCGGTTGTTTCCGGCATTGTGGAAACAATACCGGACTTCCCGAACGCCTTTTCCAGCGCGGTCAGTTCGCGGCCCTTAATATCTTCCAGGCCGGACAGGTCAATCCCGTCGTATTTCTGGCCCTCGAAGTCAAAAGGCTTCGCGAACTTTACGATCAGATAATTTTCATCATCTTCGCTTTCCTCTGTGGCGGGAAGCAACTTCGCGACTTCTTCGTCCGGCGTCGGCGTGGCAACCGGAATTTCCTCGATCATTTCTTCATGCGACATATCTGTCATATACTCTTTACTCATGGGCTTTTATCCTCGCTTTCTTTCCTCTCTGATATGATTAAATCTGACTTCTAACCTTCTGCAAAAGATCGACGCCGTTCAGCTTGAAGATCATGTTGAACTTGTCAAGTTCAAGAAGAACTTCGTTGCTGATCGTGATTTTGATATACGTGATCTCGCGCGTGACTTTCGGTTCGCCTTTGCCGCCCTTCTTGAACGCGCCCAGGTCAAGATTTTTCGCGCGGCCGCCCGTCGTAACGACGACCGGAACGAAATCATTCACCTGTGTCGAAGTGTTCAGGACTTGCATTGAACCGCGGTACGTGACAAGCCCGTTCAGCGACGCCAGGCGGAAATACTCTTTCGACAGGTTCGTGAACGTGTCTTCCGTTTCGATAGATGAAAACGCGCCCTGAACCGCTTCTTCGATCTCGCCGCTGATCCCGGCCCCCTCGATCGTTTCCGTGATAGATTCCAGGTTCGGAAGCGTCGTTTCGGAAGAAACCCCGATGAACTTTGTTCCGTTCCCGTACACGTTGAAGTTGTTCAGGACTGTCGGAATTTTATATCCAGCCATTATTCAGCACCCCCTTCAAGCGCGGCCTGTGTGATTGTCGGATCGAATTCAAAGACATTTTCAATATCTTCGGCCGGTGTATAGCCGCCGATCCGCTCATGGAACTTGATATGTCCGGCCATGATTTCAGTGATCGGATTTTCGTCGTGATTGAATTCGATCACGCCGCCCGCGATATTGTCGGAACCCTGAAGGCCGTTCAGGGAAAGATTTTCCGTCGCGACCACATCGTCGATCAGCCTGTAATTCGTCAGATCATCGACATTCTGGAAGAACGTCGTCTTGAAGTTGTTTTCAATGTACGTGAAGATATTCACGACATTGATCCAACGCTTCACGGGATCAGTGCTTGACGGATAGGCGGCCGTATTGTTGCCCCAGCACTTCCAGCCGTTCATATTGATCGCCGTAATGACGCCGTTCGCGTTGCAATAATCGTTTGCCGCGTCCATGTCGATTTCGACTTCTTCCCCGGCTTCATTCACAAGGGCGGAAATCTGGATCGCCTTGTTTGAAGGCGTCTGTGACGGAACGCCGTCGCGGTCAGCGGCCATCTTCTGAAGTTTCGCGCCCAACTGCGCGCTGTAATAATACATAAAATCGCCGACCTTGACCTTCGGCCACACAACCCATTCAGACGCTTCCGTCAGGGCCGCTTTTTCCTTTGTTTCCTTGACCTTCTCATACGACGGCGCGCCGTCTTCGGAAGAATCAAGGTCAATCAGGACGTTCGCCCCGTACAGGCTGTAAATAAGCTGTGCTTTCGCGTTCAGTGCAAGCGCGACGGCCGGTTTATGCGACCAGCCCGGCGCAAGAAGAAGGCCGGGGATCAGGTTGAACTTCGCGCACACGCTCCCGATCAGTTCCATTCCGGAACGCTTCCGCGTCTGCACGTCATACGCGCCGATAATGTCCGCTTCTTTCACCATTGTCGGATCAATCTTCACGAACGTCGCCTTCAGCGTTTCCGCCTGTTTTGCCTTGCCTTCTGCCGTGACGGAAATCACGACGTTCCCGTCGCTGTCGAAGGACGCGATATAATCTTCATCGACGGTATAGGTTGTTTCGCCGGATTCGTCAGTGACTTTCAACTGATCCAGTAAAATCCCCTGTTCCTCGACGACCGCGCGCCCGGCGATCACGCTGACTTCTTTCGACGCTTCCGCGGCGACGTGCTTCTTCGGATCAAGGACGTTAATCAGAATGATCGGCCCCGTGCCGAACACGTCGAATGTCGCGTAAATGCTCTGGCATAACGTGTAATTCTTGAAATCGGTATTGTAACCGACGTATTTCGCCGCGTCTTCCTTTTTGTACGCCGCGAACGGCTGATTCACCGTGCTGTACGGATCGGCCGCCAGGTTGACCGGGGCCGTTCCGATAACACACTGAATATTGCCGTCCGTCGTAATCGGCACAATCAGCGAAGTGTCGGCGCGGCTTGTTCTAATTCCGTGTTTGTAATTAGACATTTTTTATTGCTCCTTTCATGCGTTTTTTAGTTTCCTGAAGGCGATATTTTCGACCGTTCCTTCCGTGGAAATTGCCTTCGTCGTTTCCTGGATTTTGGAAACTGGAACGATCAGGTTTTTGATAACCTTGTTTTCCGCGCTGAATTCTTCAAGCTGGCGCGGGAAACCGGAACAAAAAGACGCGCCGTGTTTTACCACGCCGCGGATTGTAGGCCCTAAATAGATCAGGACAGGTTCGTTGTTAATCATATTCTGTTTCCCTCATGTTCGGAAGCGGAACCGTCCAGAACGTCGTAATCCCGCCGATGTAATACGGATGTGTTTCTTCTTCCTGGAACTTTTTGTTGATCGGGAACCGAACCCGGTATTTCATCCCGACAACCGGACATTCAAGGAAAGATTCGACGATCATGTTCATCATGCGGGCAACGTCGAAGTGACCGTTCTTGTCTTTATTGTCGTCCTTGACGCCGACGACGAAATAAACGCTTGCGATCCCTTCCGGGCCGAACTCCGATTCCCGGATTTCTTCTTCGTCCAGGCATACCAGCACATAAGGGAAATGTTTATCATCGTTCTTCCCCTCTTTCGCTGGTAATTCCTGTGGATATACATTCACGTGAACCGGTTCCGTCTTATTGTTCGCCAGCGTGAAATGTTCAAAAATCTTTTCCAGCCTGGCGATCAGCGTCTTTTGAAGGTCAATATCGTCCATTCGTCCGCCCCCTTATTGCGCCAGAAGGCGCGAAATTTCATGATCCAGCCTATTCTTCAATACCTCATTCGCCCGCTTTTCGATCTCTGGAAAAACGTCTTCGGATTTCAGCATTTGCGGAACGGCCGGGCCGTAAAGTTCCGAAATCGGAAGCCGTGCTGACGACTTCCTTTCAAAAACGCCTGTATGTCCGGAACCGAAACCCGTAACAAACGGCTTCGGATTCCCGTCAAGCGGTTTATATCCGCCCGCCTTTTTAAC
Source organism: Blautia schinkii DSM 10518 (assembly GCA_000702025.1). Lineage (GTDB taxonomy): Bacteria > Bacillota > Clostridia > Lachnospirales > Lachnospiraceae > Blautia_A > Blautia_A schinkii. Next base: position 216,820 of record JNKJ01000010.1, on the reverse strand, counting down.
GGCGGCCTTATAGACTGACGGGCTTCGCCTGTTCCGGCCGGAAACCTTGACCGGCGTTTTCGGGCTAACCTTGAATTTGTAAAGCGGAACGCGCGCGTCTCTCGACGTTGCCACGCCGCGCAAATTCCCGGCGTTCGCCCGCGTCAGCGTGACCGTTGATTTCACGGCCCCGCTTGTGACATAGTATTTTGAACTTGCTTCCTTCCCCATTGCGGTTTTAGCGGCTGTCACGGCGCGGTTGATTGCGCGGGCCATGACGACCGGGGCCTTCGATTTCATGTTTCCCAGCCGCTTTTCAATTTCCTTCTGGTTCAGAATCTTGACTTCAATAATACTGCTCATCCCTGATTCGCCCCTAAAATGATAGTATATCCGCCGAAATCGGTCAGGACGTCCGTGATTTCGTGCTGATTGCCGTCGTATTCGATCAGCATTTCCGAAACCGGTTCAAAATCAAGATCATCTTCGCGGACGAAGATCAGGATTTTGTCGGACAAAATCCCGTCGTCGCGCTCTGTCTTGCCAAGTACCAGCTTCGCCAGCATATCATTATCAACGACAATCAGCTTCTTTTCGCCGTTTATTGTGTGCCATTCCCCGAATTCAAGCGGATTGAAAAAAATGTTGTCCAGGTCTTTTTCAAGCTGTTCTTTGAACGTCATGGGATCGCCCGCCTTATTCAGCGTCGGCCGCGGCTTCCTGTTCGTCCTGGTATAAGATCACGGCTTCCTTCAACTCTTTCAGCGTCTTGTCTTCCCAGGCGTCGCCCAGGTCACAACCGATCTTGTCGGCGTAATCCTTGACGTCCTTCTTCGATCTCAGCTTCCCGATTTCGTCGGCCGTCTTGAAATCGTCTTCCGGCGTCGCTTCGTCGAAATCGTCGTCGAAATCGTCCGCGGCCGCCGCTTCATCCTCGCACGGCGTCAGATAGCCCCTGGACTTCAGGAACTCAATATCAGCCTTTGAAATCGTGTCCGGAAGGATCGTTCCGGCCGGATAAAGTTTCCCGCCGTGGACGACCTTGATATTTGCCTTATATGTCATGATTAGTCATCCCCTTTCTTTTCAATGACGGCCCAGGATTCCACGTCATACGGACGCGGAAGCGGCCTTGACGTCAGACGGAACATCTTCACTTCGTTCTTCTCGTCCGCGTATACCTTCGGAACAAGATCGCCCTCATACGTGACGAACTGCTTCCCTTCCATCTGCGTAACCGCGCCGTACTCGATCGCGCCTTCGCCTTTGGAATGTCCGATCAGCACGTGTCCGGCCGGAACGATAGATTCTTCCTCGCCCTCGTCGTTCAGGAACCATTCGTCATAGGAATAAATATCCATGTCAAGCTCCTGAATACGGCCGTAAAAGGTCAGCGCGGGATCGACAACGCGCGGCTCGATCAGGACGTTCTTCATGTTCAGCTTGTCGATCGCTTCGACGATCGCCTTGTTCGTGATGAAGTCTTCGATCATGTCGCCCGCGAAGATCATAATATCCGGCGCGATCCCGGTCTTCTTGATAATGTCTTTGCGGATCGTGCGGAGAAGCGGAAGCGGATTGACCGTCGCAACCGACCAATACTGATCCGTTGTCAGGACATATTTGTTCGAGAAGCCGAAATCGACCTGGAAATCAAGCCCTTCGTCTTCGTCCTGAACGTCGATCTTTCCGTCGAAAAGAATCTGGCGGCACATCCACTCTTTTCTTCTGGAAATCGCTTCTTCCAGATCGGTGTAGTCTTTCGCCAGAAGTTCCGCTTCCCTTTCTTCCGGCGTTCTCTGACTGTAAATGTTCTCACCGATCGCGCGCGCCGAAATGTCGTCGATCGTCAGCGGTCTTTCCGGCGCGATCTTCGGCGTCGTAAACTGATTCGTGTGGAATCCCTGGCGCGTCAGCACCTTTCCGCCGACACGCGGCGCGACGAACGGAGCCATAACCCGTTTACCCTTTCTGACGTCGAACTCGACCTTCTCCGTGACGTGCGTGTTGCTGTCCTGGAAGAAAGTGTTCTGTAAAAATGTTCTGACCGGCGGCGTCTGATCGCGCGCCGCCATCATTTCACGTGTGGTATAATCAGCCATGTTTTTTTATTCTCCTTTCAGTTTTAATCCGGTAAGTGTATAAACTTTTGTTACCGTGTCGCCGCCCTTTTTATAGACGACTTTGATCTTCTGGCGATCCTTGTCCGTGATCCGGTACACGCAAAAGCGTTCTTCTCCGACCTTGACCGGGCCGGACTTCCCGTTTATAACCTCTGTCGTGATTTCGACGTCAGGATCGGCGGGAAGTGCCAGGGCAAGGAAATTTCCGTCCTGTTCGCCTTCCCCGAACGCCTTGAATCCGGTTGTGTGTTTCAGTGTACCCGTGATTTTATCCCTTTTGACAACGATATTTTCCTGAAGATCAGCGGCCGTTTTATCATAACATTGCGCCCCGCTGTCCACCGCTTTGACGACGGGGCTGATTATTTTCCCGCCGCGGGATCGTAATTCTGCACGGCGCGAAGGAAGATCGACCTTCCGCGCATTGCGTCCGCGTAATCCGTCACGGTTGCCGACTCTCCGACGATCACCGCGTCCGGATTGAAGATTCCCGTCACATAGCAGACGGCCGGAACCTTGTCTTCGCCCGTGTCGCCCGTGTCAACGTCGTCCGCAAGGATTCCGAACGCCGTCACGCCCTCGCTTTCCTGTGGCGCGATCACGAAATCCCCGGAACCGTCCTTGACGATCAGGGAACCGCGCTTCAAAACCTTCTGCCCCTGTTTCAGCCCGCAACCTTCCTTCAGGATCGGGAATTCATTTGATACGATCAGGCTGTCCGGCGTGAATTCGCCGATTTTCTCAAACAGATTCATATTATTTCCCCCTTCTTCTGTCTTTTTTCATTGCACCCGCAAGGCCGTTCACCCTTGCCGCGGATTCGTCTTCCGCTCCGGACGGCGCGCCCGCTCCCGGCTCCGATCCGACGCTTCCGGCCCCGGAACCGCCTAAATCGTCAACCATGTTGTTCAGGAACTTCGATCCGGCCGCGTTCGACGCCGAAAGAACGGCATAACTTAACGCTTCCGCCGTGATCGGCTCCGTGTACTTCGCTTTGTCCAGCATTTCAGCCGGAACGCCCGCCGCGATTTTGTCGATCGCCTGAAGGCGCGCGCGTTCGGACGCGATCGCGGAATTCTCGATCTGATTGCAGAATTCCGGATAAGCGGCCCTTAACTGTTCCACATTCTCGAACTTGTTTCCATTCTCGCCCATGTTTTCATTTCCTTTCTTGTGTTTGATATTCAAAAAAGTACCGGAATTCTGCGGCGTATTAGAAAATTCAAGTACCTTCTTGCGAACATTATCCGGAACGACCGTTTCAACGTAATCATTCCGGAATGTGTGAACGATCCCGTTCACATTCATCGTGTTACCGTTGACGAAATCCAGAACGTCGGCGGATTCCTCGATCAGATCAGTACAAAAACCGTCGTCGATCGCTTCCTGTCCGACATACCATGTTTCAGTGTTCATCAATTCGTCGATTTCTTCGTCCGTCTTGTCAAGGCGTTCTTTGTACGCCGTTTTGATCGACGCTTTCACCTTGTCCGTGACTTCCGCCAGCTTCAGAAGTTCTTCGGAACTGTACGCCCCGAAAACTGTCACTGTCGGATTATGCACCATAAGAAGCGCGTTCTTTGCGATCTTCCGCGTGGTACACGCCATAAGAACGATTGTCGCCGCGCTCGCACACAAGCCGATCACATATCCTTCGACCGTCGCCTTATGTGCCAGAAGCGCATTATAAATCGCATTTGCCGCGAACACGTCGCCGCCGCCCGAATTGATTTCAACCCGGATTGTTTTCTTGTCGCCCAGGCCGTTCAATTCGTTGATAAAATCGCGGTACGTCACATTGTCTTCGCTCCACCAGCTTTTTTCGGACTGGATCGTTCCGAAAAGCTGAAGCGTCGCCGTGTCGCCGCCAGCGTCAACGAAATTCCAGAATTTATTTTTGTTCGCCGCCGTCGCCGGGGCCGGGGCCGCCGCGCGGATCGCCGCCCGGTTCAGAATTTCCATTCTTTTCATTCCCTTCACCTTCTTCTTTGTTGTTTGTATCGCTTCCCGGTTCCGGGGCCGCCGCTTTTTCCGGCTCCAGGTCTGCAATCAGTTTCTTTTCCCGCTGTAACTGGCGGATATTGCTTTCAAAATCGCCGCCCGTCATTTCGGTTGTCTCGCGGTCATGCGTTGACAGGTTCAGGCTGATCCGCTTTTCAGCCGCGTTGACTTCCTTCAGCGGATCAATCATTCCTTGCGCCGGGCCGTTCCATTGCGCTTTGCAATATGCTTCCTTAATCAGCGGATCAAGGAAGAAGCCAGGCGCGCGAAGGCGGCCTGACGCGATCGCTTCGGCCAGGAACATTTCATAAACCGGCTGACATAGATCGTTTGCAAGCCATGTTCTTTTCATCTTGAAGGCTTTCCAGGCTTCCAGGATCGCCGCCCGTGACGCCGAATAAGACGCATTGAAAGACTTCATCAGTAATTCATACGGGATTTCAAGGGCCGCGCCGATATACTTTGCAAGGGCCGACACAAAAGCGTCGAAATTCGTTGCCGGACGCTTTGCGTCCGCGATTTCGATTTTTTCGCCAGGCTGAAGGACGTTCACCATTCCGGGGCCTAACTCATACGAAATATCATCGTCCGTCACGTTGTCGCCTTCTTCTGTGACGCCCGTGAACGGCTGATCCGTGACGCCGCTTTCCGACGTGACGAACACGGTGAAGAATCCGTTGATAACGGCGGCCATCATTTCGGCGTCGCTGTATCGTGTAAGCTGTTTCAGCGATTCAATGACCGGGGCCAGGTAAGGAACGCCGCGGTATTGTTCCGCCCGCTCTGATTCGTAGATCATAAGGACGTTCGGGCTTCCCGTCCGATCCCCGAACGCCTTCACGCGCGTCCAGGTCTTTTTCGGATATAGGTTCGATCCCGGATAGCTGGAACAAATATGATACGCGACCACCTTCCCGCGGCTGTCAACCTCGACGCCGTTGAAAATCCTGTTCTTCGTCGCCGGATTCCGGGCCATTAGATCGACGTATGTTCCCGCCGACTGTGGCGTTGATACGCGGTCAGATTCGATCAAGTGAAGCCGCAAGCCATACGGGAAATATTTCTTTGCGCTTTTGTCGTACTCGATCAGACAACAGGCGTCGCCGTTCATAAGCCAATTCAAACACGCGACCTGTTGAATTTCATAGAAATTATTCACGCGTGTCGCGTCACATAATTTCTTTGACGCCCAGAAATTGAACTCACGTTCCGCGGCCCTCTGCCATTCTTGCGCCTGTTCGTGCGTCATGTGAAGGAATTCCGCGTCGATCGTGCTTTTCAGCCGCAGGCCCTGGCCGACGATATTTGTCCGGTTCGTTTTGATCGCGGACGTCGCCAGCGGCGCGGACATGAAAAGGCTTCGCGAACGCTGGCGAAGCGTCGGAAGGTTCTGATCTATGTCTTCTTGCGGCGTCAGGCTTCGCGCCCGCCAGCCCTTCATTGAATTTTTCGACCTGGAAGCCCCGCTTTCGTCATACCCGGAATTTCGGAAAGATCGGATTGTTTCCAGCTTGAAACGGTCAGCTTCGCGCTGAAGCGCGGCGCGCGGGCTTATTTTTTCGATCATCTTGTCGAAGATATTCACGTTTTCAGCCCCCTTTTATATGTCGCGCGGCACAAAACGGAACGCTTTGTTCTTGCCGCCGCCCTCTAATTTTTCAATTTCGTCCTGTAAATCCTTGATCGCGGCGCGGACGGTTGCCAGATCAGCCCGTTTCAGGCTCTTTGTGCCGATTACATATTCCTGATTCAGAAGGATCGCTTCTTCAGCGGCATAATAGTTTTGAAGCCTGTTTCTTAACAACGTCAGGCGTTCTTCCTTGACATTTCCCATAAAATCACCGCCTTTTTATAACTGAATCCCGCGGCTGACCGTTCCGGAACGCGCCGACTTCTTTTTCGGTTGCCTTTTCATGTAATTGATCCCCGCTTTCACTTTTCTTTCAAGGACTTCCCAATCCGGCCGCAAGATTTCCGCCGCGGCCGTGGAATAATTGCGAAGGTCAAGCGGCTCGTTTCTCGTTCCGGTCTTTTTTACCCACTTCATGACCGGCCGCCCGTCCTTCATCTGAATGACGCGCTGTTCCGAATTCAGGCCCTTGATATACGTTTCATCATATCCGCGATCTTTGTTGATCGGGAAATGACAGAAGCCGGGGCCTTCGTCCACCGTCTTCAGACGTGTCATAAGGATTTCTTTTCCTGAATCAACGCCCAAAATAAAAACCTTCACTTTCAGATTGTTGTTCGTCGATAATTTATAGATCAGCGGCAATCCAGGGCCGCCCATGCCCTTTATACCGTAAATCCGTTTGTTCTTGCGCTCCATGCGCTTCAGGAATTTGTATGTTTGCGTGGTAAAGTGTCCGCCCGTATCAATGCACGAACACGCGATCAAAAGGCTGTGGCCGTCCTCGAAGTACAGTTCGCGGTCAAGATATTCTTCCAGCTTCGCCCAGGTTTCTTCTTTTTCCAGATCGCCGAAAATCTTTTCGTACTTGATCCCCCATGATTCATAGCCGCGCCCCCACCCGGTTATTTCGACCTCGAAACGATCGTCCTGAACGTCGATCCCGGCCGTGACAAGAAGGACGCCTTCCGGAAGATCGGCCATATACCTTTCGCGCCGGTTCAACAGGGAATCGTCGTCGGCGGATTCGCCGCGTTCTTCCCAGGCTTCGCCCAGCGTGGTATTGATCCAGACTTTCAGGCGTTCCACGTCGCCGGATTCCTTGACGGCCCGGTTCGCGTCCTTGAATTCTTCAATAATTTCTTCCCAGTGTTTCCAGGGCGACGCTAATTCGTTTAAGTGAAACGACCGCTTTTTCTTCCGTTCCGGATGTTCTGCGATATATTTCCCTTCCCCGGCTTTCCAGTCTACTTCAGAAAATCGTTCCGTACAGAATTTACATTCCATAGTCACATCTGAAAAATGAACCCGCGCCCATTCATACGGCTGATATTTGCCGCAACACGGACACGGAACATTCCATTCTTCCATTGTACCGGTTTCATATTCCTTTTCGATCTGACTTGTTAATTTATCCGTAGGCGTCGAAACTTTGATCTTCTTCCGGTTCCAGAACGTCGCCGTTCTTTTTTCCGCAAGTTTGATCGGATTTCCTTCAGTTCCCGCGCTGGCCGGATAGCGGTCAATTTCGTCCATTAGAACAATTCTGATCGGACGCGACGCCAGCGACGACGCCGAATTCGCGCCCGCGATCGTGACGTGACCGCCCGGAAACTTTTTGTGAAGAATCGTGTTCCCGGAATCCCTCGATCGGACGTCCTTGACTTTGCCGTGAAGTGCTGGCGTGTCTCGGATCATAGGCGCAAGCCGGTCTTTTGAAAAAGCCTGTGCCATGTCAAGTGTCGGTTGCAACACAAGGATCGGCGCGGGATCGTAGTCAATAAAAAAACCGATCACGTTCAGGATCAGTTCCGTCTTTCCGACCTGTGCGGACGATTTTATCACGATTTCTTCGACTTCCGCGTCGTTTACCGCGTCCATGATTGCCCTTTGATACGGCGCGCGGTCTGTGTTCCATTGCCCAGGTTCCGCCGCGGCTTCCGCCGATAGGCGTCTGTAACTGTCGGCCCATTCGCTGACGGTCAAAAGCGGCGGCGGCGCAACGGCTTTCGCCACTTCCCGGAACAACTGAACCGTTTTTATATCGACCTGGACTTCTTTATTCATCGTCCGGCCCGTTGTCCTCGACGTATTCGTCCGAATAGAACATCTTCGGATCGTAGTCTTTCAGTTCATTCAGGGCTTCAAGAACTTCTTTTGTCAGGACGTCTTTGATATATCCGATCTCCGACCGGTTCGCAAGGATCGGCGACACTTTCGCCGGAATGTTCAAAATACGTGTTTTGAAGGCGGTCAGCATATCAATCATGACCTTCTGCACGTCTTCCGCCTTGTGAAGTTCGCCTTTCATTGTCTGATATTTCAATTCTGCAATATGTCGTTTCACTCTTTCGTGAAGGGCCTTTTCTTCGTTGAAATCAAGTTCGCCGTCAGGATTTTCCGACGTCGAAGCGTCAACGGCCAGCTTCAGCGAAAGAATGTAGTTTTTTACACTCTCTTTGTAGTTATAGCGGCCCTTCGCCACCCTGGAAATGATCCCTTCTTCCGCCATTTGACGGATTCGACGGTCAGACACGCCGAATGTGTCGCCCAGGACGGCCGCGCTGACGGTCAGTGATTCAACGTCGGTCAGCTTTACGCCGTCGTTTTCGTCCTTTGCCATACTATACCCCACCTTTCAGCCCCGGAACGGAAACGGAAATTCTTTTCGATTTTTGTCTGTGCCTAGAAAAAAAATGGGCCTCGCTCACCCGCAGAACGTGTGTTCGATTTCAAAGAACCTAGATTTTCCGGGGAAAAAATTTTTCGATCAAAAAGCCTGTTCGGGGCCGTCCGGGGCCTTCACTTTACTTGACATATCTTTTAATTGTGTAAAGCCGCGGCCGATCGAAAAGTCTATCAATTAAATGCGGACTAAATCGACACACTTTATTTGACAGTTATTCATTGTGACAAGTGCAAGGCATAAAGCGAAAGACGTTCCGATTCTTGTCAATGCCTTCGACCGTATGACAGGCCGCGGATCGCCTTGTCTTTATTGTCCTGATTGATACCAATGTAACGAAGCGTGACACTTATGTCCGCATGGTTGAATATCTCTTTCAGCGTCACGGCGTCGTGTGTCTGCTGATACATGTGATAGCCGAACGTCTTCCGAAGTGTGTGTGTTCCTATGCTGTCGATAGAAAAAGCGCGCCCGGCGTCAGTCAGTATGTTATATGCCTGTTGCCTTGTTATAGGCTTGTTAGGATAGCGGGGGGATTTGAACAAATATTCATAATCCTTTTTGTCCTTGATATACTGATCCAGTATTGCGATCAGTTCCTTATTCAGCGCGAAACGCTTTTCCTTCCCCGTCTTTTTTTCCCGAATATAGACTTCTGATTTTCCGCGCACGTCACGCACACGGAAGGCCAGTATATCGGATATGCGAAGCCCGGAATAAATCCCGAACATATACAGGACGTAATCACGTTCATTCCGGGCTTTCAGATAATCGGCCAGATCAAGAACGACGTCCTTGTCTCTGATCGGCTCCACTGTATTCATATATGCACCTTCTTTCATGCACAAAAAAGACGCCGCTTTCGCGACGCCCTTTGAAGGTCTTTTTGCAGATTTCCACGCTACACATTATAGCACAACTTGACACGACATTTCCACGACATATTTCCCACCAAAAACACGACATAAAACACGACATAAAACACGACATTTCAAAATCGCGGTTTTCCCCGTAAATAAAGGATTTCTTGAAAAATCAGCCCCCGAAAAAACCGGTCAAAATTTTTGTTCAAATTAGTGTTCAAAAAAATTTCACTTTTTGAACACGCCTTTCTTCTTCATGGACTTTTCGATCCGCTGAAGCTGGCGTTCCGAAATATGAAGTTCGTGGGCCGCCTGTGCCTGTGTTTTTTTGCAGATAATGCGCTTATAGTAGATTTGCGCTTCATCGTCCGAAAGACTGGCGTATATTTTTTCGATCCGCCGCTTCGTCGCGTGAAGTTCGCGCCTTTCCTCTTTCAGTTCTTCGATCTTCCTTTCATCTTTCTGTATGATCTCATAACCTTCAATAAAAGCGATCGGCGAAGAATGGGAAGACTGTTTTGAATAATCAATCCCGCCGATCGGTTGCGGCCCGTTCCAGCCGCAAGCCCTTTTCACCTTCTCGATCGACTTTTTGTGTGTCCGTATGCTCTCATTGCATAGCATGATCTGAAGTTCAATGTCTTTCAGTATGTTCCTTTCGATTTTTGGCGTTGTCATTCTCACAAACTCCACTTGAAATTATATCAGGACGTGATATAATTATTAAAGGCGTAAGGGCGGATTCGTGAAAACGGTTCGCTCTTTTATTTTACAGGATTTATTTGACAAAATCAACCGATTTGTCAAAATGTGCTTTTCGGGCCGGTCTTGAAACAAAAATCGTGAAATTCCTGTAAAAAATCCAGCACGGCCACAAAAATGACGATCCGGAAGAATGAAATCGGCCTGTCGAAGATCACGGCCAGGGCCGCCAGAAACAAAACCGAAAAACTGTAATAAACGATCATCTGCCCGATCCGATAACCGATCCTTTGCGCCGCTTCCTTCTGTTCACGCTCTTTCCGGGCCGTCGCGCGCTCCATAGGCTCATAATCCGGACACTTTTCTTCCCAACTGTGCATTTTTTCTTCCATTTGTGCATTTTTCCCTTTCACCTGGACATTTTCTTCCCTATCCTGACACTTTTTATTCGATTTCCGGCAAATATAGATCAAAGTCTGATCTTCAGCCCTGAACGCCTGGCGGAATTTGCACGGCGGATCAAGGATCAGGCGGTTTTTGTTCTCTTTGCTCATGCTTTCCCCTTTCTATGCTGTTTCAAACGCGCCTTCCATAGCGGCGCGGCCGAACTCCATAATCATTTTAGTGTTTTTAATGTCCATGACGCGCACTTGATGAATAATCGAATGTTTGTTCTTCTGGTAATCGTGACGGCGCACCAGGAAATAACGATAATGCGTTTCGTGCATTGACAGGCGGGATAATTGCCGGATCAGGCTTTCCGTCACGCCTTTTTCAATCGTCGTGACTTCGATCGCCGCCTTTTCCCGGTTATATTCCCGGCAAATTACAACGCAATTCTTGAATATGTCCTTTTTCATTCCGATCCCCCTTTCTAGTATTTTGTATCATAATCTTCAAATTTCGGAATAGTGTTAAAAATCACACGGTTATTCACCCACCTTTGAAGCCGCCTGACCGGATCGCCCTTCTTCGTCTTCTCTTTTTCGTAGATCATCACATACGGATCATAACCAAGATCGCGAAGCGTGTAAATCCGTTCAAGGTCTTGTTCGATCGTGCTTCCGTGATTTGTCAGAACGAAAACGATCAGCTTCCTTCGATCCCAGCCTGTTATTTCTTTGAAGGCTTTGAATTTTGGAACGATCCGCTTTTTGTCTTCGTATCTATCCCAGGCGAAATGTACGGCTTTCACGCGGATTTTTTTTAATCATTTCCGCTTTTTCTTCCGTCATTAACCGCATATCAATTCCCTGATTTATGTCGATCCGCGCCCGGCTGTCAATAAGCTGTTGAATCAGGTCTTTCCAGTCAGGACACGCAATCAGGTTCGGATCACATAACACTATATTTTTCTGACCGCGCCAGAACTCCGATAAATTCGCGACTTTGTAACTTTTCGATCCTTCTTTTTCGCTGACAATGCAAAAATCGCAATTTCGCGGACACCCGCGCGTCAGGAATCCGAACGCCGTGTCCGTGATCCCATATATGGAATAATCCGGATAAATGTGTTCGATTTCTTCTGGAAGCGGATCGCCGCCGTCAGGATAAAAATATCCGGTTCCGCCTTTTATGATTTTATCCGCGTTCACTGGATATTGATAATCTGGCGTGAATGTAAAAACTTTGCTCATGTACGCTATATCAAACGGCGGCGCGTATGCGGAATTATGAAAAAGCGGATCATACCATTCGACGGAATCGCCGCGTCGTTTATGCCATGCGGCCAGCTTCATCAACGGCAAGTTCGGATAATTGTGGCCGTCAACGTCGATCAGGGCGATCCGCTTTTTCATGTCTTCCGGAATTAGTTCTTTGTAATCATAAACGGTCATTTGTCTGCTTTCCCAAAATCGCCGCTCGACGGCTTCTTCCGGCGTTTCTTCCACCTGGATATTTACCCCCCGCGGCTTTCCCTTTCATTCGCTTATGTCGCCATTATCGAACACTTCCCGGCCGACGACGCGCCCGTCCTGAATATTTATATCGGTTCCGCGCTGGACTTCCAGAAAAACCGGTTCTTCAAGGAAAGCGTCGAACACGACAAGCGGTTCGTCGTCATGGGCCGCAAGCGTGATCCCCGTTTCCTGAAGTGCTTCGTTCATCAACTCCATAAATCTTTCAACCCGTTCATTTTGCGGCTTCATTCTTCCCGCCCCTTTCTGCTTCTTTTTCTGTCAGGAATATCACTTCCCCGATTTCGTCCTGATAATAATATTCTGATTTTCCGCGACACTCGACTTCGATTTCGTTCCCGGCGTCGGCAAGTAAAACCGTCACAACCTTCATCGGCTCCACTTCCCCGGCGAAGTAATCGAATTTATAAACCGTGTCGCCCGGCTGTACTGGCGGGATCAGCCCGCCGCGCGCGAACCGGAACACGGCCTTCGCGCAATCCTGGCATAATTCCGGCGTCTTTGCCGACAAAACCGACGTGAACACGACTGTCGCGAAATGCCGCAGATTATAGCCTAGCGTTTCAAGTACGCCGCCGATCTTTTCCGTGTCTTCACTGTATGCTTCCGCGATCAGGTTGACGGAATCCGCGGAATGTATTTTCCGGCCGCACCTGGAACATTTAATTTCTTTCATCTTTCGCCCCTACCTTTCCCAAACTTTCGCCGCCAGCATATCGGCGGTATGTGTATAAAGCACGTTCGGCCACCTGTGAACGGCTTCGTTGTAATACTTCCAGTTTTCTTTCGTGTCATACGCTCCCATGTGCCAGCGAATACAGGCGACTTCTTCGTCGGTCAGGTTCATATACTGGCCGATAAAGATCAGCGATTTGTCGCCGTGGCCGGGAATGATCTGTTCGTCGTTCCATGTGTAATGGTAATATGACGGGCTTTCGGGCGGCCCCTCGATAATGGAATAATCCGTCATTTCGCTTGTGTACGTCTTCCGGTAATAATCCAGCTTGCAAACGTCATGAAGGAAGCCGATCACGACCGGGCTTCGGCCGTTCGTCCATTCCAGGCCAAGCCGATCCGTATACTGGCGAAGGATTTCAGCGACGTTTTTACTATGCCAATACAGGCCGCCGTCGAAATTCCCATGATGTTTCATTCCGGCCGGGGCCGTGAAATATCCCCTGTCGATTAACTCTGTAACAAGCGCGGGCGGGATCGCGTCGCCGACCGTTTCAATAAATTCTTCTATTCGCGCGGCTTCGCTTTCCTGGAACGCGACGCGGATCAATCCTTTGTCTTCAAACATTAACGATACACCTTCCTTGTCTTTTTATTCTTTAGCGCGATCCGGCCTTCGATCTCATATCCGGCCAGATCAGCGACATTTTTGATTATCTCGATCAGACGGTTCACTTCTTGCGGCTGGCAATCCGCTTTCCTGATTGCGTGGGCCGCTGTGTAATCTTTGACGCCGGAACCGTTGTATAAAAGATTCTTGTCCATGACCGGCCCCCTACCAGCTAAAAATACAATAACCGGGAAGAAGGCCGTATTCCGGACAATCCTTCAGTAAATACCCGATCTGAATTGTGATTTCGTTCCCGGTATATCCGGAATCCGGTTCCCACTCTTGCAACGTCACCGTGTCGCCGACCTGATAATCTCGATCGTTCTTCCTGATCTCGAACCGTTTCTTTCCGCCGCCGACCGTGGCGACCTGGCCGAAGTATTCCGGAAGAATTTTAATTTTGTGATGTTTCATGTTTCCCCCTATCTGAACGGAAGTTCGTCGTCGATCGTGTCCGGAATATCCATGAACGCGCCGTCCGGCACGGGCGGCGGAAGCGTTCCCGGATCATATTGTTCCGGTTCCGGCTCTGCTTCCGGCTCCTGGTATTTCCCGATTGATTTCAAATAGGCGATTTCTTCGGCCTTTGTTTCTGCAAACTCGATCGTGTCAACTAATACCGTCTTTGTATATATTTTCTTTCCTTCGCGGTCTGTATAGTGTCCTGACCGGATCGGGCCTGTGACTTCGATCTTTTTGTACTTGTAAAGGTTTTCTTGCGCGAACGTGAACGTCCGGCCCGAACAAATACAGTCAATGAAATCAACCGGATTTTCATTCTTGCCGATCTTTTTATCCCTCTTGCACATGACCGCGAACGTGATGAACGGTTTTCCTTCGCGGCTGTAATGAATCACTGGATTTTCAGCGACGCGGCCGGTTCCTAACCATTTATTCATTTTATCCGTTCCTTTCTGTCGATTTATAGACAATGATCCGTTTCCCCTTGCTGAATTTCATCAGCTTTTGACGCTTCTTTTCAGCCGCTTCAGGCGTGTCGCGGATCGCCGCCTTTTCGTCGCCTTCGACCAGGACGAAATATTTGTCTTTTCCGGGCTTGAAATCCATATCACACCCCCATTCCCCGAAGACGTTCCTTGTCTCCGGCGTTCTGGAACGCGCGGCCGTCAGCGTGGCCGTTCTGGAATAACAGGACTTGCGCCCGGTTTAACTGAACCCGTTCTTCCCGCACTTCTTCGACGCACGGGATCGCGTTGACGAATTCATCAACTTCTTTCGGCACTACCAGCGCAAGCGCGAATTGATTATTGCTTTGCTTCTGTTCCTCGAAATTCTTTTCCAGGCCGGAGCAAAAGCCCATGACATAAGCGTCTTTTTCAGCTTTCCCGAATACCCGGTCAGCACTTTCATATATCGCGCGAAGCGTCGCGAACCGCTTCCGGACGACCTTGACGGCGTATTGAAAAATATTTATGCTGATAACGGCGTCTTCGTAGAATCCGAAAAACCGAACACGAAACGCGCCCCTTCGCATGACTATAACAAGGCTTCGGCAACGGAAATTATTCGCGATCACCCCGGCGACAAGCTGAACCCAATCGTCACGGAACGGCGTCGAAGTCATTGTTATGACGTTCTTTTCTTCTTCCTGTCCAAGTTCGGCCCGGTCAATGTTATGTTTCGCGATCAATTCCTGTGCCTTCAGCATAGCGGCGCGGGCTTCGTTCTCATTGTCCGACCGTGACAACGCAAGAAGTTTGTCGATCTTGTCAATGATCTTTTCGTGATTGTCAGTCACCGTCCGTCACCCCGCTTTCGGTCTGTCCGTTTACCAGGTTTTCGATCTTCCGGTATGTAGCCGCGCCGATCCCCGGCGTCTGCTTTGCAATTTCCAGGAACTTATATTTCGCGCCGGAACTCTTGAAGAATCCGTCCGACTTCCGCTGGCGGCTCCTGGCGATAATCGAAACTAATTCCTGAATGATATTTGAAACCGTCTTTTCTTTCCCGGCTTTTGATATTGTCTGAACTCCGATCTTTGTCAGAAGATCAATGTCGTCGCCGCTGATCCCGGCTGATTCCTTCCCTTTCCGGAACTGATCTTCAAATTCATCGACAAGCTGTTTGTCGGTCTTTTTGCGAAGTTTGATCGCCATTTCATGAACAAGGATTTCTTCTTCGTTCATGCGGCACTTTCTTTTTTTTGCCATTTTACACCTTCCTTTTCGTGTTTATCCTAGTAGACGGGCCAGAAGATCGCTGTTTTCCTGGCGGGCCAGTGTCGCCCGGACTGATTCGTTCGGGAAGGCAACCGGCAAGGCCATTTTCTGAATTCTGTTCACGATCCGATCGTCAAGCCTTAATTCTTCCACCGCGCAATTACTTGTAAAAATCGTTATTTTCTTCTGGATCATACGGCCATTCAGGATATTATAAAAGCGTTCTTCAATCCAGTCTTTGCTTCTTTCGACGCCTATGTCGTCAATGACAAGGACGGGAACCCGTATAATGTCCTGAATCAGCTTTTGTTCCGCGCCTTCCTGATCTCCCCACGTGCTTTTTATTTCGTCCAGGATTTGAAGCGTCGTCGCGAACTTTGCGGAAATTAAGTGTTTGCAAATAATATCATTTGCGATCGAAACCGCAAGCCGCGTTTTCCCGGAACCCTTCACGGACGAATAGAAATACAATCCCTTTCCGGATTCCTGGATTTCCTTGAACTGATCCACATAGTTCCGGGCGATCACTTTCGCCATTTCCGCCAGTTCCTTATTTTCCGCCGAGAAATAACAGTCAGTGCGGAAATTCTCGACCGTGTGGCCGCTGAACTCTTTCGGGATCGACGCGAACTTCAGTTTGTTTTCAAGGGCCTGTTTTTCCAGGAAGCCGCACTTGCACGGAATCGCGACTTCATATTCGCCGCGCTTCTCCATGATCCAGCCGCTATCCTGGCATAACGGGCAATTATACGTTTTTGTTTCTTCTAAACCTTTCCAGGGCTTCATTTTCCGCCGTTCGACTATTTGACGGAACTGATCCGCCGCTATTTCCGCCGTTTCCTGAAATGCCATTGTTCGCGCCCCCTTTGTTCCTGTAATTTCCTTCGACGATCTTGATTGCGTTCGTCTTGTTTATGATCCAGTCAAAATTACACGCCGACCATTTCCCGGATCGGCCGGAAAGAAAATCGCTTTCCTGTACTTCCCGGAATATCCGGTTCATTATTTCTTCAGGCGTCAGCCCGTCCATGATCTTCAGGGCTTTGAATTCCTTCAGTAATGTCCGAACCTTTGTTTTCCGCCCTTCGGTCAGCCCCCGGATTCCCGGAAGGTCAACGCATATCGCCAGATAATCGGACAAAATCCGCTTCCAGTCAATCGGCGTCCGCCTTGCCGGTTCCGGTTCCGGATCATCCGGATTTTGACTAATATTAAATTCGTTAGAATTTAATATATTATTATTATCTATTTCTTCTTCTCTCTCTGTTGCGTGACTTCCCGTGACATTTTCGTGAACGTCTTGTGACGTGTCGCGTGACGTGTCACGTGACATATCTGAAAGAAGAAGCTGTTCATGTGCCTTGATCTGATTCTGTCTTTCCCGCTGGCGTTGCTTGCGAAGCCGGTTCTGTTCCCTGATCCGCTCCATGCCGTCAGCGTTTTGATGTTCCATGAAGTTTGATATATAAACGCCTTTTTGTGTCTTCTCGATCATGCCGAACCGTGAAAACGTGTCCAGGGCAAGCCGGACTTGCGGCAAGGTCTTATTAAAGATCGTCGCTAACATTTCGTCAGAATACGGGAATTCGTCGTCAATGCACAAATAGCCGTTCGCGTTGCACTTCCCGGCCAGCGCAAGAATTCTAATCCAGATAACAAGGATCGTGTCGCCATCCGGAAGGGCCTGAATCAGTTTTATTTTTTCATCGTCAAACATGTCGATCCGAAGTTTGATCCAAGTTATATCAGCCATTTTCCCCATACTCCTATGAAAGATATTTGCTCATAATATCGCGCCGCGCCTTCGGACGCTTCGGCTGTTCGGGCCGTCCTGAAGATCCCCTTCCGCCAGATACGCCGGTCAGGAAGTTCACGTCTTTTTTCAGGCTTGTTTCCTTTGCCGCGTTCAGGTTCTTCAGGATCGTTTCCCGGTTTTCATCTACCCGGCTATACACGGAATCAAGCCGTGTCGTCGGATATGACAGGCCCGAAAGACACATGACCGTTTCGTCCTTTGAAACCGTCTGGAACGTGTCGATCGGAACGCCCGCGGCCTTCTGCACGTCAATCATTGCCACTTTCGGCGGAAGCGCGGCCGCGATATATTTGACCGTCTGATCCGCTTCGATCGGCGCGAATATATTGTCCTTCAGCGCGTCGATCGCCTTTGCGGAATTATCCGCCTTTTTCCGGACGACGACGGCCATTCCGTGCGCTTTCAGCGTTTCTTCGATTTCGGCCTTGTCAATGTTCCCTTCTTCGCTTGTGTACGTTTCCGGAATTTCAAGGAACGAACAAAAATCGTCCACAAATACCGGATTCAGCTTCATCTTTTCGCCCTTGCTGTTATCCAGGATAAAACAGGCCGCCGTCGCGTCGATCTCGACCAACTCCGAAAAACATTCATAGGCGTTGATATGTGACTTCACGCTTTCATTTTCGCCCGGAATGATCGTGATTGCGCCGACCGTCTTGTCTTCGTCCGTCAAAAGGTCTATCAGCATAGGCCCGGCCCCTGATCCGGTTCCGCCGCCGCTGGCGAAAATGACGAAGATCATCTTCTGTTTGATCTTTGAATCAATTTCCGCCGCGATCCGGTCAAAATCATCGACGACAAGCTGTTTCGCCTTGTGCCGGTCTTTGTTGCATCCTTCACCGCCCGGAATGTGATATTTGTATTTTGCCGCTTCCAGCGTGTCAAGGTCTTCTTGTGAAGTGTTAATGTAAAGGACTGAATACCCCTTATTTTCAAACAGGCGACCGATATTTCCCCCGGCCTGGCCCACCGCTACAAAAGCAATCTTATTCTTCATCTGTTTCGGTTCTCCTTTCAAAAAAATCTCTCAAAATGTTTTCCCGATCCGTCAATTCTGAATCGACCATGTAAAAGATCAGGTTCGCGTCATTTTCAAGCGGTTTCACAACCGTTCCGTAAAACGTCATTTGTTCCCCGTCCGCAAGATAGATCGCAACATTCCCCGTCGTACTGTAAGGAACGCGCTTTTCTCCGATCACACGCGCGCCGGACAGTACGGCTTCGACGCCGTTATATTCATACATCCAGTTTCCGACCGGCTGAAGCGTGGCGTCGAAATTAAGTGTTCCCTGGACGGTAATCAATTCGCCCGTGTAATCGTCCTGATACTGGATCGTTGCAAACTGATAACCTTTATAGGGCTTTATCTTTTCCGCCTGTAACGCGCGGATTTCCTTGTCCTGTGCTACTGTAATAATCGCAAGCGCGGCGACCATGATCCAGGAAGTCAATAAAAGACTTTTGAATAAAATTTTATGTTTCATTTCTTTCCCTTTCCAGAATTTGAACGCCCTCTTGCGTAATGTAGAACGTCGCGGCGCGGCCTTCCTTCAATCCTTGCGCTACAAGCCCGGCACTTTCAAATTCTTTGATTTTTTTATAAATCGTGTTGTCCTTGTATTCAAATTCTTCTTCATCCACTATTTCGCTAACCGCCATAGCTGACAAGCGGCTGTTCGCCCCGTTCTGGCGAAGAATCGAAAGAATTATGAAGCCGAGCCTATTCACTGTATCACCCTTCTTTCATTTCGGATTTACTCTGATATTCTCTGATTTACTCTGATTAACTCTGATTAAATCGGATTTATTCTGATTTACTCTGAATTAAATCAGGCCGTCTTTCCGCGATAACTTCTTCAAGGCTCTTTCCTTCCAATGTGCGGACGATCTTTTCACTTCCGCACTTCGGACATTTGCAATCGCACGTACAGGACAAATAAACGTGTCCGCAATCCTGGCAGACGTTGTTCCAGAAGGCGTCAATGATATACGTCACGCCGTCGCTGTACGTCTTATATCTGTTATAACCTTGCACATAAGCCCCCTATTGACAAAAGCCCTTGTTTTGTCTACAATTATTAAAGGCTTTGCGTTATCGCGGGGCCGGTTCGGGGGATAGCGGCTGATTCCCGTCATGTGCGCTATCCCCTTTATGCTGTCTTTTCCGGGGCCGGTACTGACAAGCGTTCCGTCATGATCCCGACTTCCAGCTTGTCAAGGGAATCCGCCAGGGCTTTTTCAAGCTGATCCGGCGTCGTGATCCCATAGGCCCGCAACGCTTCCTTCAGTTTTCCGGCGTCCGGATTCCTGATCCTTTTCATTCTCTCACCCCCTTAATAGTACCGATCCGGGGCCAGCACATGAAACCATGTGTTGTCACGCTGGACGATCAGATCGGCCCGAAGAAATTCTTCTTCGCGTGTTTCCGTGGCGTCGTCGGCCGTCATGCCTTCGTCGAAATACCCGGCGCGCGGTAAGGTCTTCGTTTTCCCGTTTGCCTTCAGGATCGTGAATTTGACGCCGATTTCTTCCCGGTAAATTTTCCCGTCTTCCGGATCGGGCGGAAGCTGGCGAAGATATGTCGTCTTCCGGACGTAATTGACGCGCCGCGGGAAAATCGTGATCTTCGTGTTCATTCCCAGCCCGTTCATATACGTGATGAAAAAATCAGCGTACAGTTTTTTGTTTTCGTCCGTAAGATCGGAATAACCTTCCGTTTCCGTAATGTCAAAATTATGTATTGCCTTTATGTCTTCCGGCGTCCGAAGCCGATAATCGGTCAGCCCGCGCGATTCGTAAAGTGAACACACTTCTTTATAATTCCGCCTGTTTGTAGGCTTCAGCATTTACAAAACCCCCTTTTCATTTAATGCCATACAGATATTTTCAGGACTTTTTCCGAACGTCAGGTCTATCAGATAACCGGCGTATACATGGGCCATGTCGTCGATCGTTTTACACTCCGAATAATCGTAACCGGCCGCCAGTGCTTCGATCGTCGTTTCCGTGAACGCAAGCTGTTTCAACGGCGACTGTTCGCGTATAATCCGGATCAGCCTGTTTCCGACGTCTTCCCCGGCTACTTTTATTAACCTTGTGTCGGCTTCGTCCTGTTCGACCTGTGCGCGTACCGCGGCGGCCGCGTTCGTGTTCCAATCAAACATTTTGTTTCCCTCATACGCGCCGCGATCGCGGCGCGATCAGATTACAGTCAGCGGATTACAGGTTCCCCCAGGAAAGCGGAGAAGAAGCCGATGTTGTGGTACGCGTACGTCCGCGGATCGTTGAAGTACAAAGCGGACGAACCGGCGTACGACGCGTTGCGCCAACCCGCGCCCACAAGCGGCGTTGCTTCGTCAAGGTCAGCGTCGGCGGATAGCCATTCGCCGGATTCTTCCTGATCCGGCGTCACGATTCCCAGGCGGCGGAGAATTTCCGGTGTTTCCGGAAGAAGGTTAATGACAAACTTCCTTTCACTGGCGGCCCAGCCGTCAATTTCGTCCGTCGTGATACACACTTCGCCGTCCATCATTCCCATTCTGACGGGCTTCCCGGCGACCTGTACGTCCTTATATTCCGCGCTATTCTCCGAAAGATCAGCGTCCGGCGCGGCGGCGTCATTATCCGGTATGTACTGGAAGACGCCGTTCTTCAGCCTGATCCCGGTCAGCCGCTTCCAGATATTCCCGTTCATGTCTGAAACGCCGTCAAATGTGCCGTCGTGCCGCCAGGTTGCCGGGCCGGAACCGGTCAGCGTTATTCCGCCTATATCGCCCGGAATACCGCGTTCAGCGGCGTCATAGTAGTATTTGCCATAACTTGTATTGCCGTGCGGCATTGTTCCCGCCTGGCGGCTTTCTGCGACCGCGTGGAACCATTCCGCCGCCGTCGATACGTGCCAGCCTTCGCCCTTCGCGCGACACGCCGCGATCATTTCGTCCAGCGTCAGCCGCGTCGTCGGCGTCATAAGCGGCAAGGAATAAGCCCGGCCGTCGATCACGATGTTCGGGAAGGCCGACAAATAAAAGGCGTCGTATTCCTGGCCCCGGACGAAGAACACGCGGTCAGCCTTTTCCGCGGCCGTCGCGGTATTCTCAAACTTAACCATGAACGACGGAATCCCCCGATCGTCAATGACTGCAACTGTGCGTTTCAAGATGTTTTTCATTTCTCTTTTTCCTCTCTTTCTTTTTTCTCGAACAAATATTCTGAACGATACGCAATATTTCCGTTGTCAAGTTTGACCTTGAAATAACAGGCTGATTCCTGGATCACTTTGTATTTCTTCCCGGCTGTCAGCCCGTAATCGTCCGTTTTTGATATAACTATCATTTTCTATCCCTCTTTTCCGGCTTTATTTGTTGCCCCATGATCCGCGCGATCGCTTTCCGGATCGACGCGGGCCTGTCTTCCCAGGCGTATTCATAGCCGTCCGGGGCCGGTATGCTTTTCTTTACTTTCCCGTTGCAACGGTCAAGAACGGTCTGATATGACATATTGTTCCGCCGCCCCGCTTCCCTGGCGGAATAGTACACGTCAATGATTTCCCCGTTGCTGTCGATCTTCACGACCGCCCGTTTCCCTGATCGTGCGCCCGTTATCCGGCCGACGTCGCGTTTTTCCATATACGCAAGGTTATTCACCATATTGTCGCGGAAATCGCCGTTCTTGTGGTAAACAACGCGGTCAGGCGGCCGCTTTCCGATGAACGTCAGCGCGATAATTTGCGCAAGGTTCACTTCACGCGACTTCATTTTAACGAATAGCTTCCGCGATCCGTGGCGTTCTCCGGTCTTTTCATAAGGCGTCAGAATATGGACTTTCCCGTTCTTATATACCCGGCGAACCTGGCCGAAGAATGACGCCTGATAAACGCCGCCGAAGCCCGGAACGGTTTTCCATTCCTGAAACCTGGCCATTTGATAAAATCACCCCTTCCCCAAAACAAATAATCTTTCAATCGCCCTGTTCCGGCTTGCCTTGTCAAGCGTTGTCACCGTTTCCATTTCCCATATACAGGAAAAGTCTTCCGGCGCGTTGTACTCTGAACATACGACGATGTTTTTCCGGCTGATCCGGCGAACCCATTCCCAATATTGCGAATGATCGAATTCTTCGACATACTTTGTCGTTCCCTCATAGGGCGGATCACAATAAACAAGGCAATTTTCACACTGGACGTCGGCGAATGAACGGCAATCGAATTTCACGTCCAACATTGCCGGGGCCTGTTTCAATACGTTTCTGACGGCTTCGTCGTAATAATTCCGGAATGTTCCGATCTTCGTCTTTACGATCCCGGCATACCCGCCGAACCACTTTGCGTTATATGTAGCACAAAACCCCGCCAGCGCGACCACTTCCGGCCGGAACAACTCTTTCCGATCCTTTATCAACTGATAAAGTTCTTTTGAAATGTCTATCCCGGAAGGATTCCAGCCGCCTTGAATAGCTTTCCAGAATTCGATCAGATAAAAATTGTTGTCGTACCCGATCCGGTTTTTACAGATAATCTTTTCAATCGAATTACCCCCCCCCGACGAACGGTTCGACGTATGTTTCAATGTGATTCGCGTCGATCATGCCCTGAAGGATCGGAATAATAAATTTACTGATCTTCGCTTTGCTTCCGACATACTTCATTGATACACGCCCTTCTTGCCTTTTTCGGAACCCTGACGCCGTGATTTTCCAGGCGCGCGATCAGATCAAGCGCGTCAGCCTTCGCCTTCTCCTGTTTCTCCCGAAGTGCGGCGTATTCTTTCGGCGTCCGGTTCGGCGCAACGCGCCGCGGATCGCCGGCCGGGAAATCGTCAAACATATCATAGTTGCTAACAATGACGGCTTCCCGTTTATTCAGGATCACCCACCAATTCATATTTGCGCAATAATACGCGCGGCCCCGCATTATGTAACCGTTCCAGCTATCCCGGAAATATTTCACGTCGCCGTTGTGGATCGGCTTTTTGTTGCGGTCAAGCCCGTAATATGACGATTCAGGTTCGCGGATTTCCCGAAAATCAAAATTCATATCCGGGAAAAAGTGCCAGTTATACACAAGATCGCGCCGGATTTTTTCTTCAGCCGTCTTCGCTGGCGGCGGCGTCCTGTCTTTCGCTTCCGTCAGCGTCTTCAGCTTTTCGACGACTTTCCGCATAGAAACAAGATACTGAAGGCGGATCAGATACGGCATTTTCGCCAGTTTGTCAAAATCATATTTCCCGCCGTTCGGATTATCGAAAACGATGTTCTGAAAAAACGTGATTTCAAACCCGGCCGGGAATTTCTTCGCGGAAAACTCTAAATCACCGCGTTGCCCTTGCCAATGATCTCTGCTTATGTTTTTATAATCCCTCAAAACTTCCGCGTCCTTTTCGACCTTGAAGCCCTCTGATTCCAGCATGTGCAAAATCTGATAAAAATAACTGTAATGTTCATATTGAACGGAACGTCCGATCCCTTTCCACCCTTGCGACGTATTGAAACGGATCGTCGTGTCGTGAATATAGAATTCGTCGGTTTTATTCATGTAATAAAACCCCTTTCGCTTATTTTAAGTATCACATTGCCTGATTGCAGTCAGGCCCGGCCGTCATTTCAGTGTGATTACAACTTCTGTCCATGAATCGACTTTTATGAACTTCGGTTCCAGATCATGTTTTGTCAGCCATTCAGAAATTATGTTGTCAACGGCCGCGTTCAATTCCTGAACCCATTCTTTCGGAATACCGGAAAACCAATCGCCCGCCGCGTCGCCGAATTCATCGTCAACCGCCTGTTCTTCCAGCGTTTCCAGGATGTCGCAGTAATCAGAGAATTTCGGCTTGTGTTCCGTACATTCTCCGACGTATACCGTACATTCAGGGCCGACCGGGAACATAGCGTCCGGATTCCCTTTCGCTTTCCTGTATTCGTCAAGACGATCCTGAAGTTCCAGTGTAGCCGCAACGATCGCCGATCCGATCGTTTCCCCGGCCACGCTGAAATATTCTTCGTCCAGGCTGTAAGCCCACATATTCACGCCCCCTATTCCGCCGCTTCTTCAAGATAGCCCTGGATTTCCCCGAACGGTTCTTCAAAATCATCGAACCTTGAAAGGGCTTCGTCCAGGCTTTCACAAGCTGATTCAGCGCGTTCATACCGTTCGCCGGATTGCATATTTTCCGGGATATTGTCCTTGTATTCTTCTTCTTCGTCCTTGATCTGTTCGATTTCGGAACGAATTTCTTCTAACATGGGCTGAATATCGTCCAGCCGCGCGATTACGTCATTGATCCGCTTTCTTCGCTCTTTATTCATTGATTCCGCCTTTCTGGAATTTTCTTTCCAAACTCTCATATTCATCGAACGAACCGTCGAAGCCGTCCGGCCCGATCAATAACAAAAGGTTCGCCGCTGATTCGTCGCCACATTCCGCGGCGTATTGCATAATGTCGTTTCTGTTCATTTTGGTGATCCTTTCCGGCCTGGCCTTTCGGTCAGGCCATTTTCAGTTCTTTGAACGCCCGGTTCTTTTCGTCCAGGTTCACGCCGATCACGATACCGCTGACAAGGATTTTTTTGTCCGCGGGAAGGTTCGTGTATTCCTTGATGAACTTCAGGTCTTCCGCCGTGACGTTCGGAACCGTCTTTTCAAAATCCTTCATCATAATTTCAACCCCCTTTCCCCTTTATTTCGGCCTATATTCAGTTGTCAATGTGCTGTTTTTACGGTTCTTCTCGTTCCGTCTGAAAACATTATAATCCCCAAACAGAACTTTGTCAATACTTTTTTCAAAAAAATGTTTACAAACAGAACTTTGTGTGATAATATGAAAATGCGCCAGGAAAGGAAGTGAACAAAATGAATGAAAGAATAAAGGAATTGCGTTCTGAACTGCTTAATTTAAGTCAGGAACAATTCGGCGAAAGAATCGGCCTTTCAAAATCCGGAATATCTAATATTGAAAGCGGCGTCCGGAATGTGACCGATAAACATATTAAATTGATATGCTCTGAATTCGACGTCCGGGAAGAATGGATTCGGACGGGAAGCGGCGATCCGTTCGTCCGGACAACCGCGGCCGTCATGGATCAGCTTCGATTGAAGTATTCACTGAACGATTTTGATTATAATTTCGTTTATGAATATCTGAAATTATCCCCGGAACGCCGGGCGGCCGTCCGGGAATTCTTTCGGAATGTCGTCGCCGCTGAAGACGGCCAGCACGAAGAATCGACCGCGGAACGGATTGATCGCGAAGTTGCTGAATACCGTCAGGAACTTGAACTTGAAGCAAGACAGGCGGAAGGATTGTCAGCCTTCGGCGACGACGCCGCCAAAAAGAACGCATAAAGCGCGAAAGAAGGGAATGAAATGTTCTTATTCACAAGTACAAAACGATTTTATATCACGCTGATTTGTTTAATCTTTGCGGCGGTCATTCCGATCCAGGCGGCGACGGGCCGGTTCAGTTACCCGCCAGCCGAAACCGCCTTCATGATTATCGTTTACGCCGCCGCGGGCCTGGCCTTTGTTCTCCCCGAAATCCTGTATTCCATGACGCCCACGGAAAAATTGCTGAAGCGTTATGACGTGAACAAGGACGCGCGGCCGCAGATCGAACGCCAGGCGCGCGCCAGAAACGGCGAATTGACGCCGCGGAAGATCGACGTAAAAAGCCGTTGCGCGACGTTTACGGGGAAGAAGGGCGGATCGTACCGGACGACGCTGAAATCTTGCACGTGTCCGGACTTCAAGGAACGGAAGGCCCCGTGTAAGCACATTTATTATTTAATGGATCAGATCGAAAGAAGTTCAGAAAACTAAATAAAAAAATAGCGGTTATCTACTGCAATAGATAACCGCCGTTTACCAGCTTGACCGGATCGGGCAATCTGATACTTAAATAAGCATATTAAGTATATCACGAAAGCCCGAAAAATGCAACGGGCTTTCTTTTTATACCCTTTTTCCGGCCAGGCTGAAGAAAGGGGAAGCCATGAACAAAAATAGGACGCGGCGCGCGCCTGGCGAAGATGAAGCGGCCCTGTATGTCCGCGTGTCCACGCGCTACCAGGTAGACAAGGACAGTTTACCTTTTCAGCGGAAGAAGCTGAAAGAATATTTGAAATTTTTAGGGATCACGCGCTTCGCGATCTTTGAAGACGACGGATATTCCGCGAAGAATACTGACCGGCCGGAATATCAAAAAATGATGTCCGGAATACGCCGGGGCCAGTTCACACACCTGATCGTCTGGAAGGTTGACCGGATTTCCCGGAATCTTCTTGATTTTGCTGAAATGTATGAAGAACTGAAAAAGCACGGCGTCACGTTCATTTCGCTGAACGAACAATTCGACACGTCAACCGCGATCGGCGAAGCCATGCTGAAGATCATCCTGATCTTCGCGGAACTCGAACGGAAAATGACCGCTGAACGTGTCATGGGGATTATGCTTGACCGGGCCGAAAACGGCCTGTGGAACGGCGGACACATTCCGATCGGTTATCGTCTGGACGAAGGCGACGCCTTCCCGGTTCCGGACTGGAACGGCGAAGCGGAACTTGTCAAAATGATATTCGACAAGTACGAAGAAACCCGATCCACGACGCAAATTGCGCGCATGTTGTACCGCGACGGAATCCGCGGGCGGCGCGGCGGAACCTGGACGTCGAAGGTCATACACGACATGATCCGGAACCCGTTCTATATAGGCACGTACCGCTATAACGTGCGGGAAACGTCGCGCGGCACGATCAAGCCTGAAAGCGAATGGATCGTCCGGAAGAACAATCACACGCCGATCATATCCGAAGAACAATTCGCGCGCTGTAATAAGATCATGGACAAAAACGCTTCCAGGAACACGGCGGAATTCCGGAATTGCTACACACACACGTTCGCCGGGCTTCTCCGTTGCGGCACGTGCGGCGGCGGCTTCATCGTGACGAAGGACAGGCCGCGCGAAAACGGATTCCGGCCGTCCGTGTACCGTTGCACGAAGCAATCACATACACTTGACTGTGACGGGAAAACGATCAGTGAAACGATTTTAGGGCCGTTCGTGCTGAACTATGTCGCGAACATGACGCGCGCGCAGAAGAATTTTGACAAGATCACGACGCTGGATCAGCTTGAAAGGGAACTGCTCCGCGGCGACGACTTCCTGAACATTGTCGGGATCGAACGCCAGGGCTTGAACGAAATGTTCGCGGCGTTGTCTTCCGGGGCCGCTGGCGGCGGCCGGTATTTCCCGGAAATCCTGGAAGCGGACGGCGGCGGCCCTGGCGACGGCGTGGAATATGAAATTCTGAAGGCGGAAAAGGAAAAGGCGCAACGGGCCGCGGATCGGCTCATGGAACTGTATCTTTTCGATCCGGAAAGCATGACGGCGGAAGAAATGTCCGCCAGGCGAAAAGAGATTCAGAAGAACATTCGTGACATACAGGAAAAGATCGACGCGCTGGACGCTCCGGCCGGGCCGGACGCCGCTGACCTGTCGTTCATCAGGAAGGCTTCGGCGTTCCTGATAAGTCAGAAGATCATGTCGCGGAAACACATTGATTATATTGATCTGGCCTTGCAGATCGACAATGAAATATTAAAGGACTTTTTCGCGCAAATTATAGATCACATTACCGTGAAGGACGGCCGTATTCAGGAAATCACGTTCGCGAACGGCCTGACGCATAGATTTATATACCGGAACAAATTTCAACAGGAATGTCCGAAATGCGGCGGCCGGATCGGGCTGACGTTAGGCTGTCGCGTCCGGTCTATAACCTATCAAGGGAAAATGTATCGAAGAATCAAAGTAGGCGATCCGGGCGATCCGTTCGCCGGGAAGAAGAACGCGATCTGTTATGATTGCGCCGCCAGGTTCGGCCGACGCCATCACTTCGGCTGTGAAGCTGAAATCTGCCCGATATGCGGCAAACAATATATATCATGTGAACATTTTCCAGGGAACAAAAAGGGCGGTCAATGACGGCCGCCTTTTTCGTTCCTGGATATTCTTTCATCAAAGTTTCGCTGAATCTCATTGTATTTCTTCCGGAATTCGTGCTGTTTTTTCTTTGATAACTTTTCAAAACTCCCGTTCGGGAAGAATTTTTCAATGTCCAGCTTCAGAAAATAAAACATTTTGATTTCCCCGTTCAATTCCAATTATGATATTTCCGTTCTTCTATGAACTCATGAAGAAGCCGCGCGTGTTTTTCAATGTCACTTTCATAATGTTCGATCATTGCCTGAATTTCATCACGATCCACGCCGGGCCGCTTCAATATTTTTCTAAAATTTTCCGACATGATAATCGCGTCCAGAATCACGACTTCGTGTTCGTGCGCTTCCTGAAAATCCTTTGCCGCGTGGATATATGATTCCAGCGTCGCAGATTGCGCGCCTAATCCGGATATAAAACCGGGAATCTGGCGAATGTCCGCCAGCATATTTTCAATGACTTTTTCGTGTTCCTTTTTCATTTCGACCTTCCTTTCGTTTCCGTATGAACCTAAACCGGCACGTTTTACACGCGCCTTTCTTTTTGTCGCGACATAGGAAACATTCGTCAATGATACCCATTGAATAAAGGTCTACAAGAAGCATAATCAGGAACAAGAAGATCGCGATCGCGAATAGAACGATCAGGACGACAAGCGCGATAATCATTGTTATGATCTGCAAAATCACCATATTTCAAGCCCCCTTTATTCGCCGGGAAATGCTTGAAATTAAAGGCTTCTTTCATGTTCTGTTATACATTTACAAACGGACAGCCGATGTACATAACCCAAGCTCTCATTTGTCATCAAAAGCTCTTTGTATTTCTCCATCAGCTCACGGTTTGGAATAAACACTTCATGCTCATCGCCATCATAAGTCAAAAGCCCATATACCACCATGGCAGAATAAATCTGATTCTTAGTATTTAGCTCCGTATTTGTCACAGAATATCCCTGTAGCTTAATTTCAATATGCTCTCCGGAAACCATCAGAGCAATGTCATCCCTCACCTCATCGATATTGTTGCGGATATAAAAGAAAATTTCATCATATGGTCCGGAGCTGGTCCAGTAACTGCTGATTTGGTTATCTGTTAGAGCACATACCACAGAACGTGGATTATAAAGCCGCTCTCCCCCCGCAGTATGATAGCCATCGTACCACTGAGTCAGTTCTTCTCTTGTGATTCTGCACTTACTTGTTGTATTCTGATAAATCTCAAAAAGCTCATCCACTTCCCTGTCGTTGAATCCAAAATATTCACTGAATTTCATCTTCATCGCCATATCATACTCCAGGAACATATTCAGTTCGGAACCGCTGGAGTACTTCGCTATAGGGAGAACACCAGTCATATATGCCAGTTCAACATAGGGCTGTCCTTTTAGAAGATTTCTCAGGAATTCCAAATACGCCTTTTTGTCTTTCTCAAAAATAAAATCTTTTTGAAAAACAGCATCCCATTCATCCATTATAAAGACAAATTTATCTGATGTTTTTTCAAAAATACTCATTAGAATATCCCACACTGCATCCGTAACGCTTAGTTTTAGCTCTGGATATCCTTCCAGTAAATCTTTCTTCAGTACATTCAGGATACGTTCCATATATTCCGGATAGGTTCTGCAATTTTCCGGAAATCTGCTGAAATCAATATAGATGACAATATAAGTATTTAAATGTTGACTATACCTTTCTTCTTTCGAAATGTTCAGATTGGAAAATAAAGCGCCAGCATCCACTGCCTTTCCTAAAAAAGCACCCAGCATATTTGCCATAACGCTTTTTCCGAAACGGCGCGGTCTTGTAATGCATAAATACTTTTGGCCGTCAATCTTTACAGAATCTATAACATCCTTTATCAGCAGCGTTTTATCTACAAAAAAACGCATATTAGTCATTTCTTTGTATTCTTCGTAAGGTATCCTGCTATTTAAAAATCTCCCCATGTCTGCGCCCTCCTCTCCGCCAAAGCCATTCTTTATTCTATAAATGCTTCTCCTATTCCCGTTCTGATATAAGGCGAATCTATGGTTATAGTATATCTTGAGGTGATGGGTATTACAAGGCGAAAATTTAAGATTCCGGGCTCCCACACTCCGGATTATTTATTTGAAGTGTTATTTAAAGTTTTTGCTTCCTTCTACTTTTACCAAATTGTGGGCAGCAGGTACAACTCTCCCGTCTATCAGTCGGGCCGTCGCCGCTCCACCTGTGGGGCGTTTGGCAAGGCAGCGCAAGCGGCCCTTGCCGGGAGATTGGTTTCGGCGTATTCCATGCGTTCCACAATCCAACTATCAAAATAGTCTTCCATTTCCTTTTGTAAGCCGCCTTTGGTAAAGCCCTTCAAAAATTCAACAAGATAGTAGAAAAACATGTGGTAACAGTAAAAAGCAAGGCGGTGGGGCTGCAACTCATAATCCACCTTATTTTCACGGAGGGTTTTATTGAACAGGTCTACCGCCCATTGGTGACAACACATAACCCACGCGTCCCTTTCAGGTGGGGCGTACATGACTTCATCCCAATCAGGAATGTAATATGCCTGTTCGCCGACGAGTAGATTTCCTCCAGCGTCTCCATGCGTGAAATAGAAGTTGGATTGCTCTTTCTCGCAACACTTCGCAAAATTCTGAAGCCGTTCGGCATAATGGCGCAGCAAATCACTCTTTTGCTCTAATAATAAACAAACCTTCTGGGCCTCGACGTTCGCCGCCTGTGTTTTAAGCTGCTCCCACCGGGAAAAGAAGTCTGACGCGATTTCAGCGGAAAACACAGCTTGGGGGATATGAAATCCCGGTTTTGACACAGCGTATACCTTACACAGCATTTCATACTCCGGAATTTTTGTCTCATCCGTCTCATGGTTTTCGCCGTTAATCCAGTCAAAAATCGCAAGAACTGCGGTCCCAAATGTGGAATGCAGCTCCCCCGCCTTTGTTTTGACTATTGTACCGACAAAATCAATGCCGCTGGCACACAGGTAATCAACAACCGCCAGGCTGTTACGATATTTGGTTTGGTGCTGCGGAGAATCGTCTAGCTTGAGAAAATATCTGCCGTCCCTCGTATCCACTCGCCACGTCTCACCGTAATAGCCTCGTTTTGCTGGAACAATGGAAGTGGCCGATAGGCCGTACTCCCATTGTATGAGTGTTTTCAATTCAGTTATATAAACCTCGTTTTTGTCGTATTCGTTTTTCCTCATACTATCCCCTCTCGTAACAGCCTTTATTGCGTCTTATCCGCCAAACTATGTAAAAACGCGAATTTATACTATATTTATTCAGTTTTCTAGCTCTAAGGCGAACAAAGACATAGCTTTCTTTTTACATTCTAATAGTATCGCATGGGAATGTCAAACAGTTCATTTCATGTCATAACTTTGTGCTACTGTTCATAATCCAGTTTGTTCGCTTAGGTTGTGTGCATAGGTACCACCATATTTCCCTCTTTTTACATATAATCCAATTGCCCCTGTCTGCTCCACCCATTCAGAAACACTTGGCGTAAATGTAAGCAAACCCGCCTGCATTTTAAAGTGTTCAGATTCGAACACTTTAAATTCCGGATTATATAATTGCTCCCATACAGATAGATATTCTAAAGTTGAGCGGTTCCTTAACCAGTTTCTTATGATATCCGCAGCCCTGGACTGCTCTGATTTTGCCCCTGCAATATCGGTAATACAGATATAGTCATCAAGTTCTCCTGCTGAAACAGTCACAGGTACGTTTTGAACCGTAATAATTCTATTTTTCATCATCCAAATATTCCTCCCTTTTCGCCTTTACTTTCTCATAATGTGGACTAACTTTCCACAAATGAAGTTCAAAAAACCAATATTCGTCAACGCCTCAAACTTAATTTAAATTTTCACATCGCATACCAAGTGCATAGGCCTAAACCAAATCATCTTTATCAATATAAGGAAAACATTGCCTGGATTCAGGCATGAAAATCGGAGTTTTAAGACGTAAATATTTTAGAACTGATGTAGAAACCATTCAATGGCTCCTACATACCATTAGTAAACTCCTCAAGTGACTTTACACGGGCTGCAAGGCAAAGCCATTATGACAATTTTTCATTGTCCTGGAAATATCCCTCACACGCTTCTGTATATTGAGTATATAATGTAGTTTATAATTTTTCAATAGACTTGAATCAAATCTTCCATTTATTTCGCAAAGAAAAAGCAGGCATTTTCACACCTGCTTTAATCTCAAATTCAATCTCAAACTAAGTTAGAGTTAAGTTATCTCCATCCTCACAAATTAGAATACCCCATCAGTGATTCATCCACGGCCCGGGCGGCCTCTCTGCCTTCGCGGATGGCCCACACCACCAGGGACTGTCCGCGCCGCATGTCTCCCGCAGCGAAAACCCTGGGCACAGATGTCTGGTAGCCCTCCGCCGCTGTCTCTACATTCGTGCGCGCATTCACCGCCACCCCGAACGCATCTGTGACATACTTCTGGCTTCCCAGAAATCCGGCCGCGATAAGCACAAGCTCTGCGGGGATGACCTCCTCGCTGCCCTCCACAGGCACCATCTGAAGCCGGCCTGTTGCAGCATCCTTTTCACCTTTTAATTTCATGATCTTTGCCTTACAAACATTACCGTTTTTATCCGCCACAAATTCCTTCACTGTCGTCTGATAAATACGCGGATCATGGCCAAAAACAGCAATCGCCTCTTGCTGGCCGTAGTCCGTTTTCAGCACCTTTGGCCACTGGGGCCAGGGATTGTCCTCAGCACGCTTGACAGGCGGCTTGGGCATCATCTCAAGCTGGGTCACGGATTTCGCACCCAGACGGATGGCAGTACCCACGCAGTCGTTTCCCGTGTCACCACCTCCGATCACCAGCACATTTTTCCCCTTTGCCAGCTCGTACGGGGCCTTTGCAAAGTCTGAGTCTAAAAGCTCCTTTGTCACTCTTCCAAGGAAATCCACGGCAAAATAGATACCCTTCGCCTCTCTCCCCGGAACCTTGATATCTCTGGGATTGGACGCGCCGCAGGTGAGAAGAACGCGGTCAAACTTTTTCAGCAGCTCTTCGGCTTTGATATCCACGCCTACATTCATACCCGTGACAAAATGCACGCCTTCCTCCTCCATAAGCTTTATCCTTCTGTCGATCACTGATTTGTCAAGCTTCATATTAGGAATCCCGTAGCGGAGCAGACCCCCGACGCGGTCGCTTCGCTCAAATACCGTGACCTCATGTCCCCGGTGGTTCAGCATCTGCGCGGCCGCCAGACCGGAAGGACCGCTGCCGATGACAGCCACGCTTTTCCCAGTGCGTACCTTTGGCGGTCTTGGCTGTACCCAGCCCTCCTCAAAGGCAGTCTCTATGATTGCCCGCTCGTTCTCCTTGGTGGAAACAGGCTCGCTGTCCAGATTGCAGGTACACGCCTCCTCACAGAGAGCCGGGCATACACGGGAGGTAAACTCCGGAAAGCTGTGCGTTTTGCTGAGGCGCAGGTATGCCTGCTCCCAGTTGCCCGTATACACGAGGTCATTTGTCTCGGGCACAAGATTATGCAGAGGACAGCCGGAAGCCATCCCTCCGAGCATCATACCGGACTGGCAGAACGGAACGCCGCAGGCCATACAGCGCGCGCCCTGCCGCTCCTGCTTTTCTTTATTTAAAGGGACACGGAATTCTTTGAAATTACTGATCCGTACCTTAGGCGGCAGTACCTTGGCCGTCTCCCTCTCATATTCTAAAAATCCTGTAGGTTTTCCCATAATATCCTCCTGTTACTCATTCCTATCGTGTTTTGCTCCGACGCTTTCATAAAATGCTTCCATTTGTGCTTCCTGGGTGTTGAGTCCTTTTTCCTCGAGCTTCGCACTTAAAGTAAGCATTTTCTTATACTCATGGGGAATCAGCTTCTTAAACCGCGGCAGAAAGCTCTCAAAATCATGTAACACCTCTGCTCCGAGTCTGGAACCGGTTGCCTCCACATGCGCAGCGATCAGGTCGCGAAGCTCTTTTTTATCATATTTATTTTCAACCTTTTCAATGGAAATCATCGCTTTATTAATATTTTTGTACAGCTCATTCTCCATATCCAGGACATAGGCAATGCCGCCGCTCATACCTGCGGCAAAGTTTTTTCCGGTTTTACCAAGCACTACCACACGGCCGCCTGTCATATACTCGCACCCGTGCTCGCCAACGCCCTCCACCACAGCGTTTGCCCCGGAATTACGCACTGCAAAGCGTTCTCCCGCCACACCGTTAATAAAGGCCGTGCCGCTGGTGGCGCCATACAGAGCAACGTTGCCGATAATGATGTTCTCCTCTGCCTTGTAGGAACCCTTCTCCGGCACCCGGACGATCAGCTTGCCGCCGGAAAGTCCTTTTCCGAAATAATCATTACTGTCACCGGTGAGCCGTAAGGTAAGTCCCTTTGGGATAAACGCGCCAAAGCTCTGGCCGCCCGCACCTTTACAGTGAATCACAATCGTATCCTCAGGCAGTCCGTCCTTATGCTTTCTAGTAATCTCTGAGCCCAGGAGAGTTCCGAAGGTACGGTTCGTATTGGATACCTCAATCTCCACCTCCGTGTGCTCCCCTTTAGAAACCGCCCTGCTACATTTTTTCAGCAGGATTCTCTCGTCCAAGGTCTTTTCCAATTCAAAATTGTATTCTGCTTTTGGATCAAACGTGACTTTCCCGCCCTGCTCTGTATATGGATTGTCAAGCACTGCGCTCAAATCCAGCGAACCCTTATGGGGTTTCGACATATCCTCTGTCACTTTGAGCAAATCTGTGCGTCCCACCATCTCATCCACAGAGCGTATGCCAAG
Source organism: Blautia schinkii DSM 10518 (assembly GCA_000702025.1). GTDB lineage: Bacteria > Bacillota > Clostridia > Lachnospirales > Lachnospiraceae > Blautia_A > Blautia_A schinkii. The sequence goes on along the minus strand of JNKJ01000010.1, from coordinate 181,763 downwards.
CCGGGCCATATATTCCCGCAGTTCTTGTGCGATAAAGCGCATGAAATTTTCCACATACTCGGGTTTGCCGCGGAATCTTTTGCGCAGCTCCGGATTCTGGGTAGCAACGCCCACCGGACAGGTGTCGAGATTGCACACGCGCATCATCACACAGCCCATAGTCACCAACGGAGCTGTAGCAAAGCCGAATTCCTCCGCTCCGAGAAGCGCGGCCACCGCCACGTCACGCCCGCTCATCAGCTTGCCGTCTGTTTCCAGTCGGACACGGTTCCTGAGGCCATTGCGCAGGAGGGTCTGATGTGTCTCCGCAAGCCCAAGCTCCCAGGGAAGTCCGGCATTGTGGATGGAGCTTCGAGGCGCCGCGCCGGTACCGCCGTCATAACCGGAGATAAGGATTGTCTGTGCTCCGGCCTTTGCCACGCCTGCAGCCACAGTGCCCACACCTGCCTCTGAAACAAGCTTCACAGAAATATCCGCATATTTGTTTGCGTTTTTCAGGTCATAGATTAATTGTGCCAGATCCTCGATGGAATAAATATCATGGTGCGGAGGTGGGGAAATCAGGCTTACTCCCGGTGTGGAATGGCGTGTTTTTGCTATCCACGGATAAACCTTTCCCGCAGGCAGATGACCGCCCTCACCGGGCTTGGCTCCCTGCGCCATTTTTATCTGAATCTCCCGTGCCGACACCAGATAACGGCTTGTCACGCCGAAGCGTCCGCTTGCTACCTGTTTGATGGCGGAGCAGCGGTCATTCCCGGTTCCTGCGGAATCAATTCTCTCCTCGCTCTCGCCGCCCTCGCCTGTATTAGATTTGCCGTGAAGATGATTCATGGCAATGGCAAGCGTTTCATGGGCCTCCTGGGAAATCGAGCCGTAGGACATAGCCCCTGTCTTAAAACGCTTGACAATCGCCTCAACGCTCTCCACCTCTTCAAGAGGAACCGGAGTCCCGGCATATTGAAAGTCCACAAGTCCTCTGAGGCTTCCGTGGCTTTCTTCATCCACAAGCGCGGTATATTCCTTAAACAGCTCATAGCTGCCCCGCTTCGTGGACTCCTGGAGCAGATGGATGGTCCGGGGATTGTAGCGGTGCTCCTCTCCCTGGCTTCTCATCTTGTGCGCCCCCACACTGTCCAGGGTCAGATCCGTATCAAGCCCTAATGGGTCAAACGCCTCGGAGTGCAGACGCTCCACACTCTCCTCAATATCCTCCATCGTGATACCGCCCACACGGCTCACGGTTCCTGTAAAATATTTGTCGATCACCTCACCGGACACGCCCACAGCCTCAAAAATCTGCGAGCCCTGGTAAGACTGGATGGTAGAGATACCCATCTTTGATGCAATCTTTACGATTCCTGAAATCACCGCACGGTTATAATCATCCACAGCCGCGTAATAATCCTTATTCAGCATACGGTTGTCTATGAGCTCACGGATAGTTTCTAACGCCAGATATGGGTTCACCGCACTGGCTCCGTAACCCAGAAGCGCTGCAAAATGATGAACCTCACGCGGCTCGCCGGATTCCAGAATGATTGCCAGAGAGGTGCTTTTTTTCGTTTTCACCAGATGCTGATGCACTGCGGATACGGCCAGCAGGGACGGAATCGGCATGTGGTTTTCATCCACGCCGCGGTCTGAGAGCACCAGGATGTTCGCGCCCTCTCTGAACACCTTATCCACTTCAACGAACAGCCTGTCAATCGCCCGTTCAAGCTTTGTGCTCTTATAATATAAAGTAGAAACTACCGCGACCTGGAAGCCCTCCTGCTTCATGTTTTTGATTTTCAGCATATCCGTGTTGGTGAGAATAGGATTATTGATCTTCAAAACCTGGCAGTTTTCCGGCTTCTGCTCCAGTAGATTTCCTTCCTTGCCCACGTACACGCTGGTACAGGTGACGATTTCCTCACGAATGGCATCAATGGGCGGATTTGTCACCTGGGCAAAAAGCTGCTTAAAATAATCAAACAGCGGCCTGTTTTCCTTGGAAAGCACAGCGAGCGGAGTGTCTACGCCCATTGCTCCGATGCTCTCACTGCCGTTCAGGGCCATGTTCCGCACGGAAGTCCTGTACTGTTCATAGGTGTAGCCAAATGCCTTCTGCAGACGGGCGCGCTGCTCCCGGGTGTACTCCTTTGGCCTGATATTGGGAATTTTAATGTCCTTAAGCTCCAGAAGATGACTGTCCAGCCACTCGCCGTAGGGCTGCTTTTTCGCATAATCCTCCTTGAGCTCATCGTCGTCGATTACCTTGCCCTGTACGGTATCCACCAGAAGCATTTTCCCCGGGTGCAGGCGTTCCTTGAGCACGATTTTTTCCTCCGGCACAGGCAGTACCCCTACCTCGGAGGAAAGGATCATATTTCCGTCGGAGGTGATATAGTATCTGGACGGCCGCAGTCCGTTCCGGTCAAGCACTGCCCCCATCACATCTCCGTCTGTGAAAAGAATGGATGCCGGGCCGTCCCAGGGCTCCATCATAGTGGCGTAATATTGATAAAAGTCACGTTTATCCTGGGAAATCGTGTCATTGTTCGCCCATGGCTCGGGAATGGTGATCATCACTGCCAGCGGAAGCTCCATGCCGCTCATCACTAAAAATTCCAGGGTATTGTCAAGCATTGCCGAATCGGAGCCTTTGCGGTTGATGACGGGCAAAACCTTGTGAAGCTCGCCCTCCAGGTAAAGAGACTCCATATTTTCCTCCCTGGCAAGCATTTTGTCGGCATTTCCGCGGATGGTATTGATTTCCCCGTTATGTACCATGAAACGGTTGGGGTGCGCTCTCTCCCAACTTGGGTTGGTATTGGTGCTGAAGCGGGAATGCACCAGCGCGATGGCAGACTCGTAATCCTGATCCTGCAGATCCTCGAAAAACGTCCGAAGCTGGCCTACCAGAAACATCCCTTTGTAAACAATGGTCCGGCTGCTCATGGAAACCACATACGTATTGTCATTGCTCTGCTCAAACTCCCGGCGGGCAATGTAGAGCTTACGGTCAAAGGCCAGACCCTTGTCAAGCTCCTGCGGCTTTTTGATAAACGCCTGCATGATGCAGGGCATACATTCTCTTGCCTTGTGCCCCAGGACTTCAGGGGCAACGGGAACCGTACGCCAGCCTAAAAGCTCCAGTCCTTCCTTCTCTATGATGATCTCAAACATCTTCTTTGCCTGAGCCCGCTTGATTTCCTGCTGGGGGAAGAAGAACTGTGCAATTCCATATTCCCGCTCTGCGCCAAGCTCAATCCCGGCTCTTTTACAGGCTTTTTTGAAAAATTTATGGGATATCTGAAGCAGAATGCCAACGCCGTCTCCTGTTTTGCCCTCGGCATCCTTTCCTGCACGATGCTCCAGATTTTCAACGATTTTCAGTGCATCCGCCACTGTGGCATGGCTTTTGCGGCCTTTGATGTTCACAACCGCGCCGATACCGCAGTTGTCATGCTCAAATTCAGGACAGTAAAGCCCCTGCCGTGTATGCCTCACTTTACACGCATTACTCGAATTACTCGCTTTCCTCACTTCACTCATTTTCCTCATCCTTTCCATTCCTGGTATCCGTCCGCTATGCTGCGGAGTGTAAAAATGTGTTTCAAAATTCTTATTATATGTTGATTATATGCAGCAACGTTATGTTCTCTGGGCCGTTGCATTTATAAAGCCTGCAAAAAGCGGATGTGCCTGGGTTGGGCGCGATTTGAATTCCGGGTGAGCCTGGGTTCCCACAAAAAAGGGATGTTCCGGGATTTCCACCATTTCCACAATGTGCCCGTCCGGGGAAGTGCCGGAAATCAGCATTCCTTTCTCCGAGAGTTCCTTTCGGAAAGCATTGTTTACCTCATAGCGGTGACGGTGGCGCTCCTGGATTTCTCTTTTCCCATAAAGGCGGCAGGCCAGAGAATTCGCATCCAGCACACAGGGATAACTGCCAAGCCTCAGCGTACCTCCCAGCTCCTCCACATCCTCCTGATCAGGCATCAATGCAATTACGGGATGCTCTGTGTGAGGGTCAAGCTCAATGCTGTGTGCATCACCATAACCCAGCACATGCCGGGCAAACTCTACAATCGCCATCTGCATTCCAAGGCAAATGCCAAGATAGGGTACCTGATTTTCCCGTGCATATTTTGCCGCCAATACCATGCCCTCGGTACCCCTGCTTCCGAACCCGCCCGGAACGAGAATCCCTTGTACAGAGCCAAGCTTTTCCGCCAGATTTTCCTCTGTGAGCTCCTCGGAATCAATCCAAAGAAGCTCAACCTTTGTCCTGCAGGAAATGCCGCCGTGTTTTAAAGCCTCAGCCACGCTCAGATAAGCATCGTGGAGCTTTATGTATTTTCCCACAATGGCAATCTTCACTGTCTTGTCAGGATTGCGCAGGCTTTCCACCATGGCTGTCCAGTCGCTCAAATCCGGCTTTCGGTTCGCAAGACCCAGACATTCCAGAACGACATCTGCCAGCCTTTCCTGCTCCATGGCAAGAGGAGCTTCGTACAAATATTCCACATCCAGATTCTGAAGCACGCGGCTTGCCGGCACATTACAGAAAAGCGCGATTTTTTCCTTGATGTCCTTTGTGAGAGGATGCTCGCTGCGGCATACCAATACATCAGGACGGATTCCCATGCCCTGTAATTCCTTTACACTCGCCTGGGTAGGTTTTGTTTTCATCTCTCCCGAGGCGCGCAGATAGGGGATAAGTGTCACATGGATAAGAACCGCATTTTCCCGCCCCACATCGTGCTGAAACTGGCGGATTGCCTCCAGGAACGGCTGGCTCTCAATATCTCCTACCGTACCGCCGACCTCAATAATAGCAATCCTCTCCTCCTCCGGGGATTTCGCCTGGTAAAAACGGCTCTTGATCTCGTTGGTGATGTGGGGAATCACCTGAACCGTACCCCCGCCGAAATCACCGCGGCGCTCCTTCTGCAGCACGGTCCAGTAGATTTTCCCTGTCGTGACGTTGGAGTTTTTATCAAGACTTTCGTCGATAAAACGCTCATAATGTCCAAGGTCAAGATCTGTTTCCGTCCCATCGTCAGTAACGAAAACCTCACCGTGCTGAATGGGATTCATCGTCCCCGGATCTATGTTGATGTAGGGGTCAAACTTCTGCATGGTCACGCTGCAGCCCCGGGCCTTGAGAAGACGTCCCAGGGAAGCTGCCGTGATTCCTTTGCCAAGCCCCGACACCACACCACCTGTCACAAATACATACTTGACTGCCATTACCTGATTTCCTCCTCCATTGTTTTTTAAGAACGGCAAAATAAAAAGACGCCAAAAGCAGGGTTGGGAGGTACTTCCTCCGCTTCTGCTTCTGACGCCTTTGCCAGATATCTTCATATAAACCTGACGTGTCCGTAGTGTTGTGCATACTTACTCATCCACATAGCCACTTGCCAGGGTTTTCAAAAATAAATATGCTATACTATAAACGATTTTATTTTCTTTGTCAACTACACATTTTTGCCAACCTTACACTGCTTTTTGCCAATTTGGCACCTAACATTTTACCTGTTTGACAGTCAATTCAACAAGATTTGCAATAAAAAAACAGGTCTCTGTGGGAGCTTAAGAGTCCCGGAATTATGTCATTCCACAGAAATACCTGCTTTTTTCGAGGTGTTAAGCGTGAATCATTCCTATGCCACTGCAAATTTCCGAACAATCCGGTTGAATTCCTGGCTTTCGCCGTGGCAGTTCACTGTCAGGGTTCTGGACAAATCCATACTAAGGATACCCAGGATGGATTTCGCATCCACCATAATCCTGTTGTAACATATATCAATATCAAAGTCACATCTGCTGGCTGCTGTTACAAGCTCTTTTACATCCTCGGTTGCGTTTAACTTGATTTTCTGAGACATAATACTCATCCTTTCTTTTTATACATTCCCGGACAAACCCGAATAAACGAGAGTGCTTCCCGGGATGAGATAAACACTTGTTCCTTGGATGCTGACATTATGTTCCACAATCTACCATTTGTCAAGTAAGAATTTTATGTTTGTTTTTTTGTGATAATTTAAACAATTCGTCTTTTTTCATATATTTTTCATACTTTAACCTGTATTTTTTATTACATTTGCCATTTCACACTTTGTCTCTCTTGTGATTTTGTTGTGAGATTGATTTCAGTGCCACATGTAACCAGCCTAATTTTGTACTATCTTATCTGTATGTCCAATCTGGATATCAATATCTTATCTATATGTCCAATCCGAATATCTAACTTTGCATCTAATCTGGTATTCAATCTGGCATCTAATCTGGTATTCAATCTGGCCTTTAATCTAGTATCTGATTTGGCATCTAATTTGGTATCTAATCTAGTATCTCCATGGGATACTTTCCGTCAAAACAAGCCTTGCAAAGTGAAAGCCCACCTGCCATCTCCTCCAGGGATTCCAATTTCATATATCCCAGAGAATCAGCCCCAATCTGTTTACGGATTTCCTCCTCGCTTGCTCCCACAGCGATCAATTGTTCATTGGAGGGCACATCCGTCCCGAAATAACAGGGATAGAGAAACGGCGGAGAACATATCCGCACATGCACCTCAAGCGCCCCTGCTTCTTTCAGCATATGGATCAGATTTGCAATGGTCGTACCGCGCACAATCGAGTCATCCACCAGCACTATACGTTTCCCCTTCACTGCAGACTCCAGCACACTCAATTTAAGCTGAACACCGGATTCCCTCTCCTCCTGTGTCGGCTTAATGAATGTCCTTCCGATATAGCTGTTCTTGTAAAAGGCAAAACCAAAGGGAATGCCGGATTCCTCAGAATATCCCTTAGCGGCAGGCACGCCGGATTCCGGTACGCCTGTGACAAGGTCCGCCTCCACGGGATAAGACCTAGCCAAAGCCCTGCCTCCACGGATTCTGGCATCATACACACGTACATTATCAATCGTACTGTCAAGTCTGGCAAAATAAATATACTCAAACACACAATGCGCCGGCTTTTGCACCGCAAGCCGCATGTCAGATTTGATTCCGTCCCTGGTAATGGTCATAATTTCACCTGGCGCAATATCCCGCACAAACTCCGCCCCCATTGCCGTGAGCGCACAGCTTTCCGAGGCCAGCACATAGGTATCATCCCTCTTTCCCAGACAAAGAGGCTTAATACCATAGGGATCCCGTACACCGATCAGCTTACGTGGACTCATGACAACCAGCCCGTAAGCCCCCTTTATTTTCTGCGCCGTTCGAAATACCGCCTCCTCGACACTCTGTGTATGTACACGCTCCCTGGCAATATGAAAGGCTATCACCTCCGAATCCGTTGTGGTATGGAAAATAGCACCATTCTGAACCAACTCCCACTTAAGCTCCGGAGTATTGATCAAATTCCCGTTGTGCGCCAACGCCAGCGTTCCCTTCACATAAGACAGCACCAGCGGCTGAGCATTTTCAGCCACAGAAGCCCCTGTGGTTGAGTAACGCACATGCCCGATGCCAATATCCCCCTCCATTCTGCTGATATTCTCATTCTTAAGAACCTCATTTACCAGCCCCTGGTCCTTGTGAAACCGGACATTCTCTCTCTCCCCCTTTGTGTCAGACACAGCCATACCACAAGATTCCTGTCCCCTGTGCTGCAGCGACATCAGACCATAATAAATAGACTTAGCCACATTCCCTCCATCCAGATCATAAATACCAAGTACCCCACATGCTTCCTTTATTTCCGCCATTATAATCCCTCCGTCTAAATTTCCTATCGTTCAAAATTCCTATCATCGAAAAAAGGCACTTCGGGTATACTCCGAAGCGCCTTTGCTTACATGGAAATTATAATCGAAGTTCTGCGTTTGTCAAGTCGTTACTTGAAGGGATTCCCCGGAAAGTTGTCGAACGGCGAGGAGGAGGAATTTGGGGGCGGCTGGGCTTATCCCGCACAGGCTGATGCTCGCTTCCCTTCGACTAAGTGTTAACTACGACTAAGACGTTCACGAAGAGCCTTTAATATCTCCCGAAGAAAACGCCCACCTCCCAGAAGGGGACGAAAACGTAGCGGAAGGGAAGGGGAAGGAAATTCGGTGTGCGGGCGCTGGCGCTGGCCTTGTCAGGCATTTTGCGGAAGCGCGCCTGAAAATCCAGTTCTTACGGAGACTTAAGCGCGAACGCTCTTCGTGAGCGCTTTAGTCGCAGTTAGAACTTAGTTGAAGGCAAGCGAGCAAGCCTGACAAGACAGCGCCGGCGCCCGCACACCGAATTTCCTTCCCCTTCCCGTTCAACAAGTTTCCAGGGGCCCCCTTCCAAATTTTTTTGAAAAAACCATTGACATCTGATTTTTTTTGTGTATACTACATCACATAAGCAACGGCGCTTTGGAGTTTTCTCCAAGGCGCTTTTTTTGTTTCCCGGAAACACTTTCCCGCTAAACAAAATGCTGCTTTCCTACACATATTCAAATATTAAAACCAAAAACAATCCAATGCAGGAAATCGAAAGGAGCACTCTTATATGGCACAAAACATTCCCGAACTTTACGGCAGTCTTGTTTTTAACGACAAGATCATGCGCAGTAAATTACCAAAAGACATGTACAAGGCGCTGAAAAAAACCATTCAAAACGGAACTCATCTGGAGCTGGACGTGGCGAATTCCGTGGCTGTAGCCATGAAAGAATGGGCCATTGATAACGGAGCCACACATTACACACACTGGTTCCAGCCAATGACTAACGTAACCGCAGAAAAACATGACAGCTTCATCTCTCCCACCGGAGACGGCCAGGTAATCATGGATTTCTCCGGCAAAGAGCTGGTAAAAGGAGAACCGGACGCATCAAGTTTCCCCTCCGGCGGACTGCGGGCTACCTTTGAAGCCAGAGGTTATACGGCGTGGGACCCTACCTCACCGGCCTTTATCAAAGACCGCACACTTTACATTCCCACTGCCTTCTGCTCCTACAGCGGTGAGGCGCTTGACAAAAAAACACCTCTGCTCCGCTCCATGGAGACACTTAACAAAGAGGCTGTACATATGCTCCACCTTCTTGGCAATAAAGAGGTAAAGCATGTTTCCACCACGGTCGGACCTGAGCAGGAATATTTTCTGATTGACAAAGAACTTTACTGCCAGAGAAAGGATTTGATTTTCTGCGGCCGTACCCTCATCGGCGCTCCTGCACCAAAGGGACAGGAAATGGAGGACCATTACTTCGGCTCCTTGAAGCCCCGAGTTTCTGAATACATGCACGACCTGGACGAGGAGCTGTGGAAGCTTGGCATTCCGGCAAAGACAAAGCATAATGAAGTGGCTCCTGCTCAGCACGAGCTGGCTCCGGTATTCGATACCACCAATGTGGCAGTGGACCACAACCAGCTTACAATGGAAATAATGAAAAAGGTGGCCGACAGACATGGGATGGTGTGCCTGCTTCACGAAAAGCCTTTTGAGGGCATCAACGGAAGCGGCAAACACAACAACTGGTCCATGATCACAGACAGCGGCGTGAATCTCCTGGATCCCGGCCGGACTCCGGCTGAGAACACCCAGTTCCTTGTGTTTCTACTGGCTGTCATCAAGGCTGTGGATGATTATGCCGACCTTTTACGGATTTCGGTGGCAAGCCCCGGCAATGACCATAGGCTGGGAGCGAACGAAGCGCCGCCTGCCATTGTTTCCGTGTTCCTTGGGGATGAGCTTACGGAGGTGCTGAAAACCATTGAGAAAGACACCTATTTCAGCGGACAGAACGCTATCCAGATGGATATCGGTGCAACAGTGCTCCCCCATTTTGTGAAGGATAATACCGACAGAAACCGTACTTCACCCTTTGCCTTTACCGGAAATAAATTTGAATTCCGTATGCTGGGTTCCGCGGCTTCCGTGGCTAATCCCAATATCGTGCTAAACACTGCCGTGGCCGAGGTACTGCGCCAGTTTGCCGAGAAGCTTGAGCATATTCCGGCTGAGGATATGGAGCAGGCTGTGCATAATCTTCTGAAAGCCACAATCTCCGGCCACAAGAGGATCATCTTTAACGGAAACGGCTACACGGACGAGTGGGTGGAGGAAGCACAGAAGCGTGGTCTCTTTAATCTTAAAACCACGCCGGACGCACTTCCGGAATTCATCAGCGAGAAAAATGTGGCGTTGTTTACAAGACATCATATTTTCACAAAGGGCGAGCTTCATTCCCGCTATGAAATATGGCTGGAAAACTATACGAAAACGCTGCATATTGAAGCGTGTACCATGGCTGAAATGGTGCAAAAAGACCTGCTTCCGGCCATCTTTACATACATGGAGCAGGTGGCCCACACTGCCTCTCTGAAAAAAGCGGTATTGGATGATATCTCTACCACCAGCGAGGCGGTACTTTTGAGAAAACTTACCTGTCTGCAGGATGGAATGACAGAGGCTCTGGAGGTATTAAGAACAGATACCTCGAAAGCACAGACTTATACGGATATCCTCACTGCCTCCAAGGCATATCAGACCACTGTCCTAAAAGACATGGAGAATTTAAGAAAATATGCCGATGAAGCTGAGGCTCTTCTGCCGGAAAGCTTGCTGCCTTATCCAACCTATGATAAGCTGTTATTTTCCATTTAGATTTTCCATTTTAAATTTCATAAAATCAGCCCCGTCTTGTCTGTACGCCTATACAGCAAAGCCTGCATATCCGCACAGCCAATATCCGGGACTTTCATATGGTAAACACAGGGGATATCTCATTATGAACTCTACTTCATAATTCATTATCGATTTCCTCATCCATTAATCACAAAAATACGGATATCCTCTGTTTTACATATATATAGAACGTAAAGGCGCGGAAAAATACAATTCCGCGCCTTTGCGCATAAAAACCAAAAGGAAAGGGAGTTTTATTATGAGTGAAATGTTTTCATCCGTCAACACGATTTGGGTTCTGCTGGGCGCAGCTATGGTGTTTTTCATGCAGGCAGGCTTTGCCATGGTGGAGACCGGCTTTACCAGAGCGAAAAACGCAGGCAACATTATTATGAAGAACCTCATGGACTTCTGCATCGGGACGCCGGTATTCTGGCTGATTGGCTTTGGCCTGATGTTTGGTACAGGCAATGATTATATCGGCAAAATCGGAGGAATCGCCTCTGAGGCAAACTATGGCAATGGTATGCTTCCCCAGGGCGTGCCCTTCTGGGCGTTTCTGATCTTCCAGACCGTATTCTGTGCCACCGCTGCCACCATCGTATCCGGCGCTATGGCAGAGCGTACAAAATTTTCCGCATATTGTATTTACAGTCTTATCATCAGCCTGTTGATCTACCCGATATCCGGACACTGGATCTGGGGCGGCGGCTTTATTTCCCAGATGGGCTTTCATGACTTCGCAGGCTCCTGCGCTGTCCATATGGTAGGCGGTGTGGCTGCCTTTGTGGGCGCGCTGATTCTCGGTCCTCGTATCGGCAAATACTCAAAAAGCGGCAAATCCAAAGCGATTCCCGGCCATAACCTGACGCTTGGCGCTTTGGGCGTATTTATCCTTTGGTTCTGTTGGTTCGGCTTCAACGGGACCTCCACGGTAAGTATGGAGGGCGATGCCATTGTAAGTGCCGCTAAGATTTTCGTCACCACAAACCTCGCCGCAGCCGTAGCGACCGTTGCGGTAATGATCATCACCTGGATACGTTATAAAAAGCCGGATGTTTCCATGTCACTGAACGGCTCTCTGGCCGGACTTGTGGCAATCACCGCAGGCTGCGACACGGTATCTCCGCTCTCAGCTGCCATCATCGGCATTATTTCCGGCTTTCTGGTGGTCTTCGGTATCGAATTTATTGACAAGGTGTTAAAGGTGGACGATCCGGTAGGTGCGGTAGGCGTACACGGCATCTGCGGTGCATTCGGAACCCTGGCTGTAGGACTTTTCTCTGACGGCGCCGGCACGGACTGGAAAGGACTTTTCACAGGAGGCGGCGTGCACGGACTATGGGTACAGTTCATGGGCATGATCGTCACCATCGCCTGGGTTGCCGTCACTATGACAATCGTATTCCAGATCATCAAACACACCATCGGACTTCGCGTTACCGCCGAGGAAGAAATCGCCGGATTGGACTCTAAAGAACACGGACTTGCAAGTGCTTATGGCGATTTCGTAGTTCAGGACAGCTTGGTAAAGGTTCCCACTCCTATGGGTACTTCTAAGAAAGCAGCCGTAAACGGTTCTGTTGGTTCGTTCGGTTCGGCCGCTGCTGCCCCTGCTGAATCTACGTTCATCCTGCCAGGCGAAGGCACACACAAGCTTACAAAGGTGGTCATCGTCACCCGCCAGAACAAGCTGGAGGAATTCATGCAGGCCATGAATGAAATCGGCGTCACCGGAATCACCATCACTAATGTCTTAGGCTGCGGCATACAAAAAGGGTCTCCTGCTTTTTATCGAGGCGTTGAGCTTGACATGAACCTGCTGCCTAAGGTAAAAATCGAAATCGTCGTCAGTCTCGTACCTGTGGAAAAGGTTATTGAAACAGCCAAGAAGGTTCTCCAGACAGGCCAGATCGGCGATGGTAAAGTGTTTGTATATGATATTGAAAATGTTGTAAAAATCCGAACCGGTGAGGAAGGCTACCTGGCTCTTCAGGATACACAGCCGGGGGAATAAATATTTGTTGGAGAAAGGGTCCGCGGAAAACTCCGCAGACCCTTTTTACGCCACATATCTCTTTTTTCACCAAATACTATTGTGCAACCAGACTTCTACAAATTGTTTGCATACCTTACTTTTACGGTTATTTCGTATACTGGATATACAGAACTCATTCGGTGCAAAACGCACTCTCGCCATTACCTATGCAAACTCAACAATACCACCTGTTCTCACAAAGATATAATACCCGCCTTACCTTAAATCATTTCATACCACAGTTCTAATTAAAAGTTGAACAAAACCTAACATTTTTAATACGAGTCGTGCAGTTCTTATTAATGGAATGACATCTCCAAATTACAGCAGAATCCCTTTAGATAGCGCCGGTTTTAACTCAGCGCTATCTATTGCTTATTACTTTTTAATTCAATCACCCATTAACCTGCACCGCTACTTTACAACAATTTTAATAACATTAGACCAAGGACCAAATATCTTTTTTCCATCGTCGTCTCGGTTATAGGAATGAAGCGCTAAATAATACGTCCCTTTCTTTAAGTTATTAAATGTTACAGTCTTTTTAGTTTGATTCTTTTTGACGTTTTTCCCATAATCAATTGGACGAATTTCACCATAGACTTTAGCTTTTTTCTTGCCTAAAACCAAATCATATCCTTTGGCGCCAGGAATATTTAATTTAATACTGACCCTTTTATTCTTATTATTCACTGTTGCTTTTAGAACCTTTGGCGTTTGAGGTGTATTTACCGTTATTTCAAACATTTGGCATTCCGACCATTTTCCAAACACCTTTTTGCCATCATTTCCGCGAACCCAAGAATGACAGTATGCATAATAAGTGCCTTTAGGTAAGTACCTGAATTCTGTTTGTGATAGCAGAACATTTTTGTTGACCTTAAAATAATTTTTGTTAATTATACAGTCTTCATCTGTTCCGATTACATAATCAAATCCAGATGCCCCTCGACATTCATCGGAAATTGATACAACAGCCGCATTATTTTTTTTCTGTATCTCTTCCATAACAACAGTTGCAGGTCTTATAACATCTTTATTTGCGGCTATTATGCTCCCATCTGTATTGTAAGTAGTTCCATCAGATTTTATTACGGTTCCATCCACCATATGAACATCTCCGTTTGAAGCTGTTATATTGCCATCTGCATCAATAGATGGTTTATTACCGTTATCATCCGGTTTAAATTCTGTCCCATCTGGAAGAAGAATTGTTCCATCTGGTAATATGATAATACCATCTGGTCTGATAATAGGCGGATTTGGTTCTTCGGTGCTTCCACCTGAATCATTAGCTCTTATAAAAACAACTTCTATAGAATGATCTTCAGATAAATTTTTAAAAGTATATGTTAAAGTATTCGAAACTAATACCCCGTCTACTTTTATGTAATCTAATCTGTACCCACTATCTGAAACTACAATATAGGTTGCATCATCTCCTATCTTAAATTCCTTGGTTCCTGTCGGGCTTATTTTGCCGCCAATGCTGGCTGAAGCATAAATACTTACCTTTCCAACTTTAACATTCACCTTGCATTCAGCACTAAACTCACCAGATTTAACTTGAATTATTGCTTCTCCTGGAGCTTTTGCAATCACTGTTCCTTCAACAACCTCAGCAATTAACACATTGCTACTGCTCCACTTCACACTGCGGTCATCCAGCGTATCTTCCGGACTATACCTTACCTCCAGGGCTATGCTTTCTCCTACTGTCAGTGTCACTTCCTCCTGGTTAAGAGAAATTCCCTGAAGGCGTTTGTCTTCAAACCTGGCCGTATACTCTAGATCTGTTTCTGCGGTAAAACTGTATTCTGCTTCAGATGACATCAGATTCTCTCCAGCATACCAGCCTGCAAACTTCCAACCCGCGTCACTTTCTGCTTTCAGTGTGACAGTCTCACCTTTTTCATAGGTACCACCGCCGGAAACTGTACCTCCTTCGGATATTATAGCTCCTATGGTCACTTTCGGCGCTTCTACTTTGATTCGGCAAGTTGCACTGTATTGTCCTACTTTTGCGGTGATCTGTGCTTCACCCTTGGCCTTTGCTGTTACGGCTCCTTCTGTCACCTCTGCAACCGATTCATCGCTGCTGCTCCATTTCACACTTCGGTCATCCAGCGTATCTTCCGGACTATACCTTACCTCCAGGGTTATGCCTTCTTCTACTGTCAGTGTTACTTCCTCCTGGCTAAAAGAAATTCCCTGGAGGCGTTTGTCTTCAAACCTCGCTGTATACTCTACATCTGTTTCAGCGGTAAAACTGTATTCTGCTTCAGATGACATCAGGTTCTCTCCAGCATACCAGCCTGCAAACTTCCAACCCGCGTCACTTTCTGCTTTTAGTGTAACAGTCTCACCTTTTTCATAGGTACCTCCTCCGATAACTGTGCCTCCTTCGGACACTATAGCTCCTATGGTCACTTTCGGCGCTTCCACTTTGATTCGGCAGGTCGCACTGTATTGTCCTACTTCCGCGGTGATCTGAGCTTCACCCTTAGCCTTTGCTGTCACGGCTCCTTCTGTCACCTCTGCAATCGATTCATTGCTGCTGCTCCATTTCACACCTCGGTCATCCAGCGTATCTTCCGGACTATAACTTACCTCCAGGGCTATGCCTTCTCCTGCTGTCAGTGTGACTTCCTCCTGGTTAAGAGAAATTCCCTGCAGTCGTTTGTCCTCAAACCTTGCCGTGTACTCTACATCCGATTCCGCAGTAAAGCTGTATTCGGCTTCTGCTGACATCAGGTTTTCTCCCTGGTACCAGCCTGAAAACTTCCAGCCTGCGTCACTTTCTGCTTTCAATGTGACAGACTCGCCTTTTTCATAGGTGCCTCCTCCGGATACTTTGCCTCCTTCAGATACTATAGCTCCTATATTTACCCTAAGCGCTTCTACTTTGATTCGGCAAGTTGCACTGTATTGTCCTACTTTCGCGGTAATCTGTGCTTCACCCTTGGCCTTTGCTGTTACGGCTCCTTCTGTCACTCCTGCAACTGATTCATCGCTACTGCTCCATTTCACACTGCGGTCATCCAGTGTATCTTCCGGATTATATCTCACCTCCAGGGTTATGCTTTCTCCTGCTGTCAGTGTTACTTCCTCTTGTGTAAGGGTGATATCCTGAAGACGTTTGTCCTCAAACCTCGCTGTATACTCTACATCTGTTTCTGCGGTAAAACTGTATTCTGCTTCAGATGACATCAGGCTCTCTCCCACATACCAGCCTGCAAACTTCCAACCCGCGTCACTTTCTGCTTTTAGTGTAACAAGCTCACCTTTTTCATAGGTACCTCCTCCGGTAACTGTACCTCCTTCGGACATTATAGCTCCTATGGTCACTTTCGGCGCTTCTACTTTGATTCGGCAGGTCGCACTGTATTGCCCTACTTCCGCGGTAATCTGTACTTCACCTTTGGCCTTTGCTGTCACGGCTCCTTCTATCACCTCTGCAACCGATTCATCACTGCTGCTCCACTTCACGCTTCGGTCATCCAGCGTATCTTCTGGGCTATACCTTATCTCCAGGGTAACGCTTTCTCCTACTGTCAGTGTTACTTTCTCTTGTGTAAAAGAAACTCCCTGGAGGCGTTTGTCCTCAAACTTGGCTGTATACTCTACATCTGTTTCTGCGGTGAAACTGTACCCGGCTTCTGGAGACAATAGCGCTTCTCCCACATACCAGCCCATAAACTTCCAGCCTGCGTCACTTTCCGCTTTCAATGTGACAGACTCTCCTCTTTCATAGGTGCCACCTCCAGATACTTTTCCTCCTTCAGATGCTACAGCTCCTATGGTCACTTTCGGCACTTCTACTTTGATTCGGCAGGTCGCACTGTATTCTCCTACTTCCGCAGTGATCTGTGCTTCACCCTTGGCCTTTGCTGTCACGACTCCTTCTGTCACTCCTGCAACCGATTCATCACTGCTGCTCCACTTCACGCTTCGGTCATCCAGCGTATCTTCCGGACTATATCTCACCTCCAGGGTTATGCTTTCTCCTACTGTCAGTGCTACTTCCTCCTGGTTAAGAGAAATTTCCTGAAGACGTTTATCCTCAAACCTGGCCATGTACTCGACATCTGATTCCGCAGTAAAGCTGTATTCGGCTTCAGATGACATCAGGCTCTCTCCCACATACCAGCCTGAAAACTTCCAGCCTGCGTCACTTTCTGCTTTCAATGTGACAGACTCGCCTTTTTCATAGATACCACCACCGGAAACTGTACCTCCTTCGGACACTACAGCTCCTATTGTCACTTTCGGTGCTTCTACTTTGATTCGGCAGGTCGCACTGTATTCTCCTACTTCCGCAGTGATCTGTGCTTCACCCTTGGCCCTTGCTGTCACGGCTCCTTCGGTCACCTCTGCAACCGATTCATCACTGCTGCTCCACTTCACACTGCGGTCATCCAGTGTATCTTCCGGATTATATCTCACCTCCAGGGTTATGCTTTCTCCTGCTGTCAGTGTTACTTCCTCTTGTGTAAGGGTGATATCCTGAAGACGTTTGTCCTCAAACCTGGCCATATACTCTACATCCGATTCCGCAGTAAAACTGTATTCGACTTCTGCTGACATCAGGTTTTCTCCCTGGTACCAGCCTACAAACTTCCAACCCGCATCACTTTCTGCTTTCAGGGTAACAGTCTCACCTTTTTCATAGGTACCACCGCCGGAAACTGTACCTCCTTCGGACACTACAGCTCCTATTGTCACTTTCGGCACTTCTACTTTGATTCGGCAGGTCGCACTGTATTCTCCTACTTCCGCAGTAATCTGTGCTTCACCCTTGGCCTTTGCTGTCACGGCTCCTTCGGTCACCTCTGCAACCGATTCATCACTGCTGCTCCACTTCACACTTCGGTCATCCAGCGTATCCTCAGGACTATACCTTACCTCCAGGGTTATGCTTTCTCCTACTGTCAGTGTTACTTCCTCCTGGTTAAGAGAAATTCCCTGAAGGCGTTTGTCTTCAAACCTGGCCGTATACTCTACATCTGTTTCTGCGGTAAAACTGTATTCTGCTTCAGATGATATCAGGTTTTCTCCAGCATACCAGCCTGCAAACTTCCAGCCTGCGTCACTTTCTGCTTTCAGTGTGACAGTCTCACCTTTTTCATAAGTACCTCCTCCGGTAACTTTCCCATTTCCATCTAGGACTGTACTTACTTCAACCATATCATGAATCTTTATTTGACCAATACGGCTCGCAAACGCCTCCTGGTTGGCCTGGGTTCTGATATATACATAATCAAAATTTTCGTCCGTATCGAAATCATATGTATAGGACTCTCTCGGTATAGCATATGGCAATACAGTGTCATACCCAAGTTTCAAAGGTTCTTTTGAAAATGTACATTCGTATTGAGTAATGTTGTCTAGGTTAATAATGCGATAGCCCGTCTTCGTTTTATAAACTTTTATAGTGCCATATACGAATTCTGGTATTGCTGCAATTGACCTTAGAGTTGTTAAACGTTCACTATCTCCCTCCTGTACATTTTTCTTTTTTACCCATAGCCATTGACTAAAGAACTTAGGCTCGAAAGTGATTGGTCCTCCATTACAGGGATACCAAACATTTTTATCATTAATTGCATACTCATATCCACTATCGAAACTCTGCATAGTCTGGCCCTTTTTATAATTGATATTTACAGCGGGTCCGGTGTATGCATTGGGGGTCTCCGCATTAGGGTTCTGAAGCAGATGAAGTCTTGCAATTTGAATCTTATCCTGCACAATATCAAGCCATTCTATCCATGAAGTACTTTCAGTCCCCAGAAGCCTGTTCACATTATAAAGCATCTCCTTGCTGTCAAAAACACCCTGAAGGACTTCAAATGTTTGGCCAAATTGAGCCATTTGGGATTCTCCAATCCGACGTATAGTTAATAAGTATCCAATTAATTGCATTGATTCCGTAGCGTATTCATCTATCTTATATGTCTCATAATCCGTTTTTCGTTTATTAATCTGAGCTTTTAGGGCATCACCTATATGTACCAAAAAACGAATATTATCAGCAATATCATGACGTTCGCTAAGGTGAAAAACATTATCTCCAACTGCCACTGTAATTTTCATTACTGCCTTAATCCCCTTTGCTATGGAAGAAGGAGTTCCCCATAATTTCGATAATAGTACCTCTTTCCCTTTATTAAGGAGTGTGTACTTCATTTCATCCCAACCAAAATTTTCTAAGGTAAGCAACGGATTGTATTCATCAGAAGAAATAATCTCTTTTAATTTTTTTGCACTTTTCCTTACTAATCCCGCTTCACCGTTGGTATCTAAATTACAAATAACAGCATCCAGAAATAATTCGCATTCCTGTTGGGTCGCTCTTGACTGGATAAAAATTGAAGCATCCATGTCAATGGCTTTATACGCATCTACTATTGTCTGAGCTGCTTTTAAATTAAACCCCAAACTTTTCCATACATCTTTAAACCCATCGGCACTAAAGAACTGTTTAATGGTTTTTCGCAAAGCGTTTTCTTTAGTTTCCGCAGATACGGCAGTAATGTTTTGGTATTCAATTGTTGTTGAAGCAACACTTACTATAAAATCTTCAAATTTCGCAAAACTTTGCTCCATCAAAATTTTATATGCGGTATATTCATACTTGGTATAGATTAGATTGAACGTTTGCGGAATCGTGTTTCCTATCTTTTCGAATAGAATTTCACCACCAGCATCCACTTTGAATTTTTCGGCATATTTTTTACATTCTTTTAAAAATTTGACGGTTGTCTCCATGCCGGGCATGTGTCCCTCTTCAACCTGTATTTCCATAGCAGAAAGAAGAAGTGCCTTAATCTGTTCCTCATCTTCTGCACCAAATATCTCCTTTAAATCACCTCCGCCACTCAGAATCTTAAAGATATTCCAAAAATCTTCCTCAGCATTGCTTGGAAGTTCAACCCCGCCATTTGCTTGATAGATGTCCCAGTAAATATAGTTAATGTCATCCATTAAATATTCAAAATAAGACTGATTTTTTTGTGATAGCGCTAAAAATTTGTCCACCGAAAAATCTTTGGCATCAAGATAGTCCTTGAAATATTTCAAGTCACGCTTTTCTACTTTTATCTCTAGGCCATATTCGTTCATTGCTTCGACAAAATATTTCTCCAGCTCTTTTATTTTTTCAGAATAATTTGTCTGGGATAAGCACATATAGTGGTTCGCTATTTTCTCACCAATTTTCAACGTCTTAGGGTATTCACTGATTGTGGTAATATGTTCCTTCCCATTGCCTTCCTTTAGAGCGTTCACATCCACCAAAGGATCCACGGTCACCATATTTCCAATCGTATCATAATACTCTGACTCTATTAGTAAATCATCGGTTTTTATATTAGGCAGATATACATCCAACAAACCGGTATTCTCCAGTATGGCATTATAATACAATGTTCCAAAATCTAATTCCCGCGGAATCTCAATAGTCATCTTCAATCCTGTCATACCATATACTTCAATTTTTTCTGATGACTCAAATCGAGCTGTCATCGGTGCATTAAATTTTGATAAAATGCCAGAATAATCCGCACTTAACTCATAGCTCCCAACTTTATCACCACGCAACACCCATTGTAGTGTTTTCATCGTCTGTCCAGGAATCTCCTGAAGATAAACCTGGGAAGATTCCTCATGCCCCTGTGCTTCTACAATAGATAATCCCTCAGGTACATTTAACTGTATCTGATTGCTGAGCATGCTGAATTCGCTCGACGCATGGTTCATGATATACAGTCGTACATCAAAAAACTCTTTTAAAATCGAAGTTCCGATTGGAACATCTAAATATGCAACTGCTACATCTTTTTCAAAATGATAGCCATCTTCATTCCCTACTGGTATCTGCGGTGCAATAACAACAGGAATAATTTCGCGCTGTCCTTCCGTTGTGTCTACTATTATTGGTTTACTGATAACGGTTCCGGTCGAATAGTTATACTCAAATGAAGTATCTACCTGTTCTGTTCCATACTGTAATTTCACCTCAACTTTTGCTATATATTGATTTTCAGGTTTCTTCACATCAATACCAGCAGCGATAATTTCGTC
This sequence comes from Blautia schinkii DSM 10518, assembly GCA_000702025.1. GTDB lineage: Bacteria > Bacillota > Clostridia > Lachnospirales > Lachnospiraceae > Blautia_A > Blautia_A schinkii. The sequence continues at coordinate 161,028 of JNKJ01000010.1, read as the reverse complement.
GAATGTCATTCTATGGATTTCAAATGTACCATCTATTATCGGCGACTTTGTCATTACAATCGTTAGTGAGATCTCAACCCCATTCTTTAAAATAATTTCTTTTTTTGCTGGCAGATATTGATTATTCCCTATGACACATCCAACTGCATGTTTTCCTACTTCAGCAGTAAACCGGGCTGTCCCCGAATTATCAGTCTCACGGATCACCTGTTCCTCTTCACCTAAGTCAAAATAAACTGGTGCATGTGTAAGCGGGGCACCTGCAGTATCCACAACTTTTATAACTGCTGTACCGAAAAGACCCGGTTCTCTGACTGTAATGTCCTTCTGGAGCAACGCTTCATTTCCATCTTCGTCCCATATTGTTAAAGTTACTGTATAAGTTCCAACGGTCCCAAATTTATGCACAAATCTACCATTCCCGGCAGTATCAGATGTGCCGTCTCCATAATCCAATTTGTAGGATGAGATCCCGGTATTATCTTTTGATTGCGTTGCATCAAATACATATTCAACCTCTGTTTCCATAACAGAATCACAGTTTAATACTGGTGTTGGTCTACTCCTATCCGGAATAGAGATCACAGTAGACACTTTGAATGAGGTATTCCCGACATCATCTACTGCCTCTACTTTATACTGACAGTCACATTTACCTAATGGTAGAGTACGGTCAATCCACGAATACTCTTTGAGATCCTTGCTCCCCTTACGCTGAGCGATCAGTTGGAAGTCATTGTGTCCTATCATTCTGTAAACTCTATATCCCAATATGTCGTGTTCAGCTGCACCTGTCCAGTTTATCTTAACTTCATCATCCTGATATTCCACAGATACACTTTCAACTATAGGCGCCTGTTTATCTATAAGATACGCCGTCTTCGTTCGACTACTCTCATTACCCGCCTTGTCCGTGGCCCAAGCAATGATCTCTATCTGATCACCATCCTTATACTTTTCTATTGGTATCACAAAATCAGCCGTTACATAGTGTGAATCTACATTTTGTTCCGATGGCAGCTCTGCATATTCCGGTTCATCTTTCTTCCGGTATTGTACATGGATTGAGTGCAGCGCCTGATTATCTGAGGCTAAGATCCTTACCGTTTTAAAACTATCTCCAAGCCTCTCCCCTTCTGCTGGGCTTACACTGACAATCTCCGGATTTTCTGTATCGTCCAATACGGAAGAAGATACCTCCTCACTCCATACACTCTCGTTCCCAGCCTCATCTACTGCTGATATAGCATAGAAATATTCCACTCCGGCTGTACAAGTGCGGTCTATATAATTTTTTTGATGCAGTCTAGATGTTACCTTCGCGAAATTTCCTCCATGCCCTTCTTTTCGGTAAATATTATACCCATCCAGATCACTTTCCGCACCTTGGGTCCAGGATAATTCAATATATCCATTTTTTCCATTTACCTGAAAATTTTCGGGTGCTGCTGGTGGAGTCCTGTCTACTATGTATTCTACGTATGGTGCATAGAGCGAAGTATCGCTGATATTACCGCTATGATCGTATGCCACCGCCCTTAAATATAGTGAACCTTCAGAATATCCTTCTAATGGTACTAAAAATGATTCTGTAACAGCAGTATGGATAGAATCATAACTTCTTTCCTGTATATATTTCCATTCTGATAAGTTCGTGGATGCCTGTATCTTTACTCTAGCAATGCCGTATGCATCCTCGGCGGTCACCTTAAAAGATATATTAGCATTATACCTGCCAGGTTTGGGGTTCAGGGCAGTTATCACAGGCGGAACTTCATCTTTCTGTGTTTTAACAATACAATCACCCGATGGAATCCCTCTATTTCCTAATAAGTCATATCCCACTACGCGGTAAATATATTCAGTATCCGGTTTAAGTCCTGTAAGATTTATTCCCAAGGTTTTATAACTGTCAGATACTTTTAGATAAGTACCGTCTTTCTGTTTTTGCTCTACTCGATAAAAAGCAATATCCTGATCAGAAACATCATTCCAGCGCAACGTTATCGAAACCGCTGTGCTCTCTGCGTTGACTCCACTAACGGCTTCTGGACCCTGATTGTCAACTTCATAGGTGTAAATAAGCGGATCACTGATGTTATTTCTGGCATCATATGCAAGCCCTTTTACCTTAAGCTTTCCGCTCAATATTTCTGTTGTATCAAATGTCCCGTCTACAGATGATGATGTTCCGCTGCTAAGTAGTATCCAATTCACTCCATCATCCGTCGAAGTATAAAGTTCTGTCTTTGTCACTGAAACATTATCTTCGGCGCGTAAACTAAATTTAACCTTTCCGGAAATCCTCCTTTCTGGTGATGGATTTAACTCTAAAATCCTTGGCTTCTCAACATCAATACCTGGATATGCAGAAACAATCTCTGACGGCAGGCTCTCCATTCCATTACTATCCACTGCCACAACATAGTAATCGTATTTTTGATCCCCTCGCACTTTATTATCGACATAATCCAACTGATTTCTAGAATTAATGTATGCCAATATATAAAAATCCGTATCACTTTCTGCTTTCCGATATATACGGTATTGGTCCACATCAGATTCAATTGCCATTGCCCATGTAAGCACAATTTGATTCGTGTCACCCAGCGCCACTACTGATCGGATTTTTTGCGGACGGGAAGTATCAACAGTGACCTGCATTTGTTTTTCTGCGCTTACCCCATCGGCATCTGTAAGGACGAAGATTACCTGATATGTACCATCTTTAATGTCTGAAATATCCCAACGGGTTTGATATCTTGCCTCGCCTGTAGATGTTGTTGAATAATTCTTTAAGCTATCGCCTATCTTAATCCGTTTATTATCAGCATCCAAATAATAAAAAGTACCCGTCGTTTGTAAGTCGCCTAAGCTGTCCAGGTTTCCAGTATTACCTGCATAAGCATATAAATAATTTTTAGTAAGGTTTATTTTATTTTGTAAATTACCCGTATCCAGTCGTAATACTGACGGTTCCTTGGGCGTTAATGCTGTAGCGGAAAATGCTGTCATCCTTCCGTCTTCCGTGTATCCTGCCACCTTATAAGAATATCTTTTATCCACCGTCAAGTTTTTGTCTATAAAGCTTGTAGCAGTAAGGACAGCCAGTGGCTCTACTTCATCATCACGATATAGCTTATACCCTATAACTTCATTACTTTGTGCAGGATTCCAGCTTAAATACGCCGTATGACTATAAACTCTATCTACTTTAAAATTGCCTGGGGCAAAAAGGAGGCTATCTGTTATAATTACTGCATTATTGGGCAAATATGTTGCGAAAGCAGTTCTATACGTTTCGTATGATTCCTTTGGCACATACACCTTCTCCAAGCCAGTCATGTAGTTTAAGTTGTTTAAATTGTATTCTGGTGGCACACTCCCAAGGAACACAACCGCTTTCACTCCTGTACATCCGTAAAAGCCATCGCTGCCCAAGTTTCTCACTTTGCTTCCCACTGTGAGAGTCTCCATTCTTTTCATGTTATGGAAAGAACCATCTCCCACAGTTTCCAGTCCTTCCGGGAGCACCACCTCGCCCTTCACACTACTACAGTCATAAAACGCACGACTTCCAATACTCCTGAGCCCGGCCCCTAGTTTCAGTCCTGACAGGCTCTCGCAGTTCTTAAACGCGCAGCTTCCTATTGCTGACACGCTGTCCGGGATTTTAAGTTCCCCGGCAAGTCCCAAACAGTTATCGAATGCAGCGTCTCCTACTCTCTCCAAACCTTCCGGCAGTTCCAAACTGTTCAGATTAAAACAATATATAAATGCATAGTCTTCTATCTCTGTGACATTGCTTGGGATAACCAGCTTTCCCGAAAGATCTGAACAGTTGCAGAATGCAAACTCTCCTATACGCTTAAGGCTCTCCGGTAGGTGCAGCTCTGACAAGCATCGGCATTCACTGAATGTGTGTGAACGAATCTCCTCTACCCCTTCCGGCACGATTACCTGCATCAGTTCACTACATCCGTGAAATGCATATTCCTGGATATCCCGCAGGCTTTCAGGCAGGTTTATACTGGCTAATGACGTGCAGCCGCTGAACGCACCTTTCCGAATTTTCTCGACTCCCTCCGGTAGCGTTATTCTCGTCACTGTCTTATTATTCTGAAATGCACCTTCACCGATTACCTTTACTCCTTCCGGCACTATAACCTCAGACTCTTCTCCTCCATACATTAACAGTACGCCATCCCGTACCAAGCACCCGCTGTTTCCTTGCTCTATGAGACGCGCTCCTGAAGGCAGATTGCTCCTAAACTGCTCACTGTATGCGCCATATGTCCCTGATGGTACATATACCCGTTCTATATTATACATATATGTCAAGTTTACCGCACTAGCAGGAGGAGTATTCCCAAGGAATTCCAGTTCTTTCACCTCTCCGCACCCATTAAATGCCATATATCCAAGATCTTTTACCCTACTGCCTATTACGAAGCGCTCTGCCTTTGACATACTCTGAAAGGTGTAGTTCTGTATGTTCTCTATCCCCTCCGGGATTGTGATTTCACCGGACACTCCCTCACAAAACTGGAAGGCACCTCCACCTATCCACTGCAGCCCGGTCCCCAACCTCAGTCCGGTCAGACCTGTACAGCCAGAAAAAGCATAGCTTCCAATTTCTGTTGCTGTATCTGGAATAATTAGTTCCCCTGTGAGCCCACTGTCAAACTCGAAAGCGTTATTTCCTATCTTTAACAAACTATTCGGCAGTTCCAGGCCGGACAGTTTCTGACAAGATGAAAACGCTCCCTCCCCTATGCTCGTCATTCCCTCGGGAATGATGAGGGTATTTCTAAGTTCCCTGCACTCATGAAATGCATACGGCCCCACCTCTTTCAGACCCTCAGGCATGCTCACCCATTCCAGGGCAGTACAGCCGCTGAACGCATATGCGCGAATCTCCTGAATGCCTTCCGGCAACACCACACGTGTCACAGACTTATTATTCTGGAATGCCCCTTCACCGATTACCTTTACTCCATCCGGCACTGTGACCTCAGTCTCTTCTCCTGCATACATTACCAGTACGCCGTCCTTCACCTGGCATCCACTGCTTCCTATCTCTATGAGACGCGCACCTGAAGGCAGACTGCTTTTAAACTGCTCACTGTATGCACCATATGTCCCCGATGGCACATGCACCCATTCCAAGCTGTACATATACGCTAGGTTTACAGGACTGGCCGGAGGGGTATTCACAAGAAACTCCAGTTCTTTTATTCCACTACACCCATTAAACGCCTGATATCCTAAGTCCTTTACCCTGCTACCTATTACAAAGCGCTCTACTTTTGACATATATTGGAAGGTGTAACTCTCTATGTTCTCTATCCCCTCTGGAATTATGATTTCACCCAACACTCCGCTACAAGACTGGAAGGCTCCGCCCCCTATTTTCTGTAGCCCAGCTCCAAGCCTCAGTCCAGTCAATCCTGAACAACCAGAAAATGCATAACTCCCAATTTCTGTCACTGTATCTGGAATAATCAGTTCTCCAGCGAGCCCATTGTCAAACCCGAAGGCACTGTTTCCTATCTTTAACAAACCATTCGGCAGCTCCAGACCGGACAGTTTCTGACATGATGAAAACGCTCCTTCCCCTATACTCGCCACACCCTCGGGAATTATGAGGGTGCCTCCAAGTTCCCTGCACTCATAAAATGCATACGACTCGACCTCTTTCAACCCCTTCGGCAGGCTGACCTCTGCAAGGGCCGTACAGCCGCTGAACGCATATGCACGGATTACCTCAAGGCTATCTGGCAGCACCACACGTGTCACAGTCTTATTATTCTGGAATGCCCCTTCGCCAATCACCTTTACTCCATCCGGCACTGTGACCTCAGTCTCTTCTCCTGCATACATTACCAGTACGCCATCCTGCACCTGGCACCCACTGCTCCCCACCTCTATGAGACGCGCTCCTGAAGGCAGGCTGCTCTTAAACTGCTCACTATATGCACCGTATGTCCCTGATGGCACGTAAACCCGTTCTAAGCTGTACATATACGCCAGGTTTACAGGACTGGCCGGAGGGGTGTTCACAAGAAATTCCAGTTCTTTTATTCCACTACACCCATTAAACGCCTGATATCCCAGGTCCTTTACCCTGCTTCCTATTACAAAGCGCTCTGCTTTTGACATATATTGAAAAGTGTAACTCTCTATGTTCTCTATCCCCTCCGGAATCACAATCTCACCGAGCACTCCGCCACAAGACTGGAAGGCTCCGCCTCCTATCTTCTGTAGCCCGGCTCCAAGCCTCAGTCCAGTCAACCCCGAACAGCCTGAAAAAGCATAACTCCCAATTTCTGTCACTGTATCTGGAATAATCAATTCTCCCACAATCCCACTGTCTGACCCAAAGGCACTGTTTCCTATCTTTAACAAACCATTCGGCAGTTCTAAGCCGGACAGCTTCTGACATGAAGAAAACGCTCCTTCCCCTATACTTGTCACTCCCTTGGGAATTATGAGGATGCCTCCGAGTTCCCTGCACTCATGGAATGCATACGGTTCAATTACCTTCAGCCCCTCCGGCAGGCTGACCTCTGCAAGGGCCGTACAGCCGCTGAACGCATAGGCTCGGATCTCCTCAAGGCCTTCCGGCAGCACCACACGTTCCACAGACTTATTATTCTGGAATGCCCCTTCGCCAATCACCTTTACTCCATCCGGCACTGTGACCTCAGTCTCTTCTCCTGCATACATTACCAGTACGCCATCCTGCACCTGGCACCCACTGCTCCCCACCTCTATGAGACGCGCTCCTGAAGGCAGGCTGCTCTTAAACTGCTCACTGTATGCACCGTATGTCCCTGATGGCACATACACCCGTTCCAGGCTGTACATATACGCCAGGTTTACCGGACTGGCCGGAGGGATGTTCACGAGGAATTCCAGTTCTTTTATCCCACTGCACCCATTAAACGCCTGGTATCCTAGGTCCTTTACCCTACTCCCTATTACAAAGCGCTCTGCTTTTGACATATATTGGAAAGCGTAGCTCTCTATGTTCTCTATCCCCTCCGGGATTATAACCTCACCAATCACCCCACCGCAAGCCTGAAAAGCTCCGCTCCCTATCTTCTGCAACCCGGTCCCAAGCTTCAGCCCGGTCAATCCTGAACAGTCGGAAAAAGCATAGCCACCAACTTCCGTTACTGTGTCAGGGATAACAAGTTCTCCGGTAATCCCACTGTTTGCTTGAAAGGCATTATTACCTATTGCTACCAACCCCTCCGATAGTTCCAGCCCAGATAGCTTCTGACATTCTAAAAAAGCTCTGTCTCCTATGCTCGTAACACCTTCTGGAATTGAAAGTGTTCCTCCAAGTTCCACGCATCCATGGAAAGCATCTCTCTCGATTACCTTAAGCCCTCCCGGTAACTCTACCTCTGTCAAACCAGTACAACCATTAAAGGCATATTCATGAATTTCCTCAAGAAATTTCGGCAATCTTACCTCTGTCAAAGCCGTACAACCACTGAATGCATATTTCTGAATTTCCTCAAGTGTTTCTGGAAGAATAACTCGCCTTAAAGTTTGATTATTCTGGAAAGCCCCTTTTCCTATAGCCTTAACATTATCTGGAACTACGACTTCTGTCTCCTCTCCTGAATACAGTATTAGCACATTATTCTTTATCTGACATCCATTACTTCCTTCCTCTATAATTCTTGCTCCTGAAGGCAAATAGTGATTGAATTGTTCACTATATACACTATAAGTCCCCGATGGCACATGTACACTCTCAAGACTATACATACTATAAAGGTTTCCAGGGTTGTCTGGTGGGATACTACCAAGAAACACAAGCTTTTTAACCCTTCTACAATCGTCAAAAGCCTGATATCCCAAATCCCTAACGTTACTTCCTATCACGAAACATACCACATTTGACATGAATTGGAAGGTATTGCTTTCTATTTTTTCTATTCCCTCTGGGATTATAACTTCGCCGTTCGCTCCACAAGATTGAAATGCACCATTCCCTATCCTTAGCAGCCCACTCCCAAGTTTCAATCCCGTCACCCCGGTACATCCACAGAATGCATAGCTACCAATTTCGATTACAGTATCAGGGATAATAAGTTCTCCAGCAATTCCCCTGTTGCTATCAAAGGCTTCCTCTCCAATTTTTTCTAGTCCCTCCGGTAAATCCAAGTGCGATATCTTATAACAATGAGCAAATGCTTGCCTTTCTATATTGACTACACCTTGTGGAATTGATAGAATACCCCCGAGTTCTGTACAGTTTGAAAATGCTTTTGCTCCAATAGAATTAATACCCTTCGGAAATGTAACTCCTGTAATTGCAGTATTTCCAGAAAAAGCCCCTTCACCTATTGCAGTTACCGTCACTCCATCAATTTCTGATGGTATCTCAACTACTCCACCTGAACCATTATATCCTTTGATAACACCATCTTCTAAAATAAAATCCGAGATCTGTCCCTGATTCTGATAAGTTATCTCCCCATCTAAGTTTATTTCCTTAATTTCTCCCAACACTTTATTAGCTTCAAAAACTTGAATCTTACAAGATGCATTGACACCGCCTAAATTAGCACACACCTCCACATTTCCAACTTTCAGCGCACTTAATACACCCTCATTATCTATTTCGGCAACAGTCGCATCAGATACCGACCATTCTACTTTTTCATTGTTAGGTATCCAATCCATATTTTTCTTTATATTTATCTTTGTTTGACTACCTAAACTTAGTTCAGAATCTGGCGCTTCAATACTAATACAATCTGTAACAACTGCTAAACCATGTTCCAGCGCAAATGTTTCGCAGTAACTTCCAGTGTTGCAAAATATAGTTAAACTATTATTATTGCCAAATGCTGTATCATCAATATTTTGTACCGTATCAGGTATAAAGATATTTTTTACCACCTGGCTTTCCTCAAACAATGTACTTTGAAGTTGAATTACCTCATATTGCTCATCATTTATACTAAAGGCATCCGGTATAAAGAACATACCTGCAATCTCATCATTTTTATCCCTATTATCTCTAATTTCATTTATTGAAACCTTTATCGGCTGTGCCTCCTCTGTTTCTGAAACAATATCAAAAAAGAGTCGTTGATTTCCAATGTCTACATACTCTGATTCTGCATCTTGTGCCTCTTCTTGGATGTTCCCATCCATGAAAGAGCTATCACTTTCTCCATCAGAAAACAAAGTTTCATCTTCAGCATCACTGAAAATATTTTCCTGATATTCCTCCTGACTAGTAAATTCTGTTGCTCCAGCCATATTTACAGGTTCTATAATCATTATCAATGCCAACATAAGCGCTACTATTCTTTTTTTCATTTTCTTCACTCTCCCCCGACAATTATAAAGCATACTGCTGCTAAATCTAATTTTATCATAGTACATCATTTTTACAATAACATAGGCATAACTGGCTACTTTTTTGTCTTAAAATACAATTGACATTTAGCCCTGTAATTATAATGATATGTAAACTTTACTACATCATGTGGTAAAGCAACTTTATACATTTATCCCTTTAAAGCCGCTCCGTATACACAGCATTTTCTCTGACACTATCTCTTATTCGCCCCGGGCGACATTGCGTGGACTCATATGTGCAATACTCAATATAAATCCTGACGAAATCCGTTCCTGTGAAATCCTTAATCCAATTATTTTAGGCGAGCAGATTGATGATAAATACTGTATTCTTGATATCCTGTTAATCCTCAACTCCAACCTGAAACTGAATATAGAGCTGCAAATTGACAACTGGCCACAGGGCTCTGATTACTACACCTTCAGAATGTATGCTGATTTAAAATCGGGGCAGGACATATTTATACTAGAGATTATTCCATTGTTATGGTAAACTTAAGCCAGGTAGAACATATAGCTGATATGTACAAAAATTCGGACTTATACCAATGGGCAAAGCTTTTTCGTGCTACTGAATACGAGGAGGTGAAAAAGATGGCCGAACATTCCCCTATCATGAAAGAGGCCGGCGTTTTTATCAGAGAATTAACCTCAGACGAAGAGCAGAAGCTTCGTCTCGAGGCCAGAGAAAAATACTATGCCGACAGAAGAGCTATTTTTTCCAGCGGGTATGATTCAGGATTCAACTCGGGGCTTGATGCAGCGCTTGAAAAGATGAATCTTCTCACACAACATCTGATTACCGATAACCGTTTGGACGATTTAAAACGCTGTTCCTCTGACCCACATTTTCTGCAGGAATTATTCCGGGAATATGGGATTTCCCTGGAAGCTGCAGAAAAATAGTATTTTGCATTACTATACAAAAGATAAAATAGAACTTATCGAGCAAATCGCATACCAGGCGATTTGCTCTTTTTCGTTCCCCCCTCTATTCTTATTTTTCCTTCTCCTCCAACGTAAGCCTTGGCAGATTCCAATGATAGTGTGCCGCCAGATAACGAATCAACACCACCACTGCGGAAGCTACCACCATGGCCTCCACGGAACCGAACAGACGGTACATGTAAACACACACCACCGCACCAACAATAGATGCACATGCATAGATATGACGTACAAATATATAGGGCGGCACTCCTGCCATCATATCGCGAAGAAGTCCTCCTCCCACTCCGGTAATCGTCCCCAGAAACACCAGCAGGAAGGTATGTCCCAGATATCCATGATGAATTCCAGTATTCACACCTACCACAGTAAAGATTCCAAGCCCGATCGAGTCCATCACCAGCATTACCTTGTCATAGGTCACCCGAAAGCGTCCCTCAAGGAGCTCACTTCGCAGATAGAGCACCATAAATACAAGGCAGGAAGTAACCGTAGCCACTGCCGCATACACAGCGTGTTGGAATACACTGGGTGGAATTACACCAAGAACGATATCACGTATCATACCGCCACCCACAGCCGTCACCACGCCAAGCACGCTGACCCCGAAAATATCCATTTTTCTCCCCACTCCCACCATGGCTCCGGAGGCTGCAAAAGCAACTGTGCCTACCATCTCCATGATAAAGGTAATAATTTCCCGATAATCCATGTACCTTTATATCCTCCCTTTATATCCGTTTTCCAACAGAATCATGTCCAATCTGGAGCTATTATACCATAGCGCGCTTTCTCCCAAAAGCTTTTATTTTCATCCCATATTATAACTTCTATTAAACACATAGCTAACCTTGATTTTAATCATCATCAGAAAGCAAAAAACGGCACAGCCACAAATGACTATACCGTAAATTGTTCACAAACGTGATATCTTATTTTTTATATTGAGAATAGTACGTATCAATCGTTTCTAAAATGGCTTTATCAGCAGCCTCCGACACCATACCAAAGGGAGCCCGGCAGGGGCCTACCGGCTGGCCGATAAGATTAGTTGCGCGTTTTACAATAGAATTAGGATTTCCGTATTTAAAACAGTCTCGAATGGGGGCAATGGATTCCTGGGCCGCCTTTGCAGCCTCCAGATTTCCTTCCTGCCAATACTTATAAATACTCACCATAATTTCCGGAAGAATATTGGCAATAGCAGTAATCCCTCCTTTTCCTCCTGCGAGAAGCGTCCAAAGTATCAGCGCATCATTTCCGGAAAGCACGGAAAACCAAGGAGTATCCTTCGTCTCGGCGATATACTGGAGAATGTTGTTAAAGTTCCCACTGGAATCCTTTACACCGATTATATTTTTATAATTTGCGGCCAGCTTTCCTACCGTGGCAGGGGAGAGGGCAGCTCCGGTCCTTGCCGGAATGTTGTACATTACGATAGGAAGGTCCACAGCCTCTGCCAACGCAGCATAATGTGTGTACAGTTCGTCCTGATTCAAAGCTGCAAAATAAGGAGTTATCACAGACAGAATATCAACACCAATTTCTTTCGCTCTCACAGACAGCTCAATGGTATCCTTAGTGCTCACGCATCCGGTGCCCGCATATACCGGAACTCTGCCCTTTGCCTGGTCTACAAAGATTTCCATAACACGGATTTTCTCTTCCTTATCCATGATATAAAATTCCCCGTTTGTCCCCAGACAGAAAATCCCGTCCACACCAGCCTGAATCTGGCGTTCAATTTGTCTTCTCATTTCCTCTTCATTGATGCTGCCGTCCTCATACATCGGTGTCTGCATAGCAGCAATAATTCCCTTTGCCTGTATCATTTTATCTTCCTCCTGATCCATGTCTATTCTTCATTCGCTTTGGCCTTTTCCTGCCAGATGGGATGCTCGTATACCTTTTTGTCTGCCACATAGGGCCACCTCTCCCCTCTGAGCACAGCCAGGCATCCTTCCACGCACATCTGCGCCATATTGATGACTGCCTCTCTTGTTTGGGCAGCGCTGTGGGGACTGCAAAGCAGGTTCCTTGCATTGAGCAGCGGACTGTCCGGCGCTGGCGGCTCCTCCACATACACATCTGTTCCGGCTCCTGCAATAACGCCATCATTCAAGGCTTCTATAAGAGCCTGTTCATTTACAATACCCCCTCTGGAACAATTAATCAAAACTGCCGTGGACTTCATCGATGCCAGTTCTTCCTTACCAATCATATCTCTCGTGGAATCCAGCAGAGGTACATGGACAGAAATAAAATCACATTCCTTAAGCATCTGACGATAATTTTCGTAGTATTCACAGCCCAGCCCCTCAATTCTCTCTCTGGACAAAAAAGGATCATAGCCTGCTGTTTTCATACCAATCCCGCTGCAAATCTTCTGAGCCTCTCGCCCAATAGCTCCCAGACCAATAAAGCCTACCTTTTTTCCTAAAACCTCAAAAGCTTTTTTGGCATCCCTGATTTTCCAGTTGCCTGCCTTCATCTCTGTCTGAGCTTCCGTAAGATTTTTGGATATAGCCATCATCATAGCCACTGCATGCTCGGCAACCGAGCGGTTATTAGCTCCCGGAGTGATCACCACCGGGATTCCCCTCTCCGTAGCTGCCTCTACATCCACGCTGTCATAACCCACTCCCGTCCTTCCGATAACCTTCAAGGCCGAAGCGTTTTCAATTACATTTCTGTCACAGGAGGCAATACGCACAATCAAAGCATCCGCATCCTGCATTTGTTCCGGATAGTTATTAGGGTCCTTGTCATCAGCCACATAGATATCGGCTTTCCCCTCCAGCAGCTTCATCCCCTCCTGGCATACTGCCTGGGTCATTACAAATTTCATTCTCTCTTCCTCCTTGCGCAATCACCTGATCTCCAATCTTTACCATCACTTCCCTGTCACCAAAGCCCCCGGACTTGGATATCACCGGGATGGTCTTTCCCCTCCACTTCAGATTAGACAGAACCGCTCCTCGGGCGATTTCACATACAGGATGGAGCTGTCCGCAGCCCATTTCCTTCATAAAGCCCATCAAAGTGTCTCCCCCCGTGATAAGCATGGTGTAAGGCAGTCCACGTTCTGCCAGATACCGAAGTATCTTCCCATGGCAGGCGGTAATGGAGAAACGGATTTTATCTCTGGGAATTCCGTGACGATCTGCATATTCAATGGTATTTTCACCTGTTTCTTCATCAAATGTATCTATGATCACCCTGGAATTCTCCTCACAAACAGCGTACAGGTCGTGAAGAAAGCTGCGGCCCACTGCCTTATCATAATAAGATGGCATCAGCTTCTGTTCCGGTGTAAGCCGGATTCTCACATATCCTTCCGCCTCTGCGTATTCCACCTGTTCCCTGGTAATCGGGTTTAAACTTCCGCAGGCCACAAACAGCCCCTGCGTTCTGACTTGCTTTTCGCTCTTTCTCCCTTCCAGTCCCAGAGCCTTGGGCAGGAAAGCCGCAAAACCCGCACAGCCGGCAAGCAAAGTAAGACAGTTCTTTTCCCTTAGCTCTTTCACCCGGTTGTGCATATCCTCCCTGGTCTGTATATCAAATACAAAAATCTGTTTGTCTGATGCCGGGTCTGGCATCGGCTCACTCACCTCGATACACCGCACCGGAATTTGGCTCTGCTCACTGATGATCCGAGGGATGTAAGAGCTTCTCACCGGTTCAAATGGATCCTTGCCGAACATACTGTATTCCAGGGGTACCCCGTCTATGTAATGTGTTCCGGAAATCGTCACCCGGTTCATCTCAGGAAGGGCCGGGATAAAATATAATGTATGCTGCCCGGATTTTGTAAGAGCCGCCTCCAGTTCACTGCCGATATTTCCCCTCAGGGCAGAGTCTGTCTTTTTATAAATAGTAGGTATTTCCCTTTGAACAGCCCAGCTTACAATATCTCCGGTCACTTTTCCCGCTTCCGCCCCGGACAGATGCCGGGTATCCGAATTCACCACCAGAACCTGTGTATTAGGGGCGATTGCCGTGCGCTCTGTCAGCTCATTGGTAAAAATCTGTGTTTCAATTCCTTGTTTGGCAAATTGAATACCGGTGTCCAGCGCACCTGTGAAATCATCTGCCACAATCAACAGTTTTACCATCATATCACCTGCCTTTATTTATGATTGGCAAGGGTAATGGCATAATCAATCGCATTGAGCAGACTTAACTCATTTGCATTTCCTTTTCCCGCATGCCCGAATGCTGTTCCGTGATCCACAGAGGTACGGATAATGGGCAGCCCCAGAGTAATATTTACTCCTGCCACAGCATTCCATTCCTTTTGCTCCTCATTATATACAAATCCTACCACCTTCAGCGGGATATGCCCCTGATCGTGGTACATGGCAACTACAATGTCAAACCAGCCGCCTCTCGCTTTTGAAAAAATCGTGTCCGGCGCCACAGGACCAAAAGCCTGGATTCCCTCCGTCTGCGCCTGGGCAACTGCGGGAGCAATCTCCTCGATTTCCTCGGTTCCGAACAGGCCGTTTTCTCCACAGTGAGGGTTCAGTCCCGCCACACCTACCTTAGGCTCCTGAATTCCTAAAGCCTTGCAGGCATCGTTTGCAATCCGGATTACGTCAAGCACACGCTGCTTTTTCACACGGTCACAGGCTTCTCTTAAAGATACGTGAGTGGACACATGGACCACTCTGAGATTTTCATGAGCCAGAAGCATGGTATACTTATCTGTACCTGTAAAATCTGCGTAGATTTCTGTATGGCCCGAGTAGTGATGTCCGGCCAGATTAATAGCTTCTTTGTTCAAGGCATTCGTCACTGTGGCATCCACCTCTTTGGCCATGGCCAGCTCGATCACCTTTTTCACATACTGAAAAGCCGCCTCGCCGCCCATTTCGGACACCTTGCCATATTCCAGCTTTTCTATATCCACGATGCCCATATCATAAACATCAATGGTACCTGGCTGAAAAAGAGCCTCCTCTACAGTTTTTACCGGATGAATAGCCACCTGTCCCTGTCTGCCTACAATCTCCACGGCTTTTTCCATGACCTGTGCATCCCCGATCACCAAGGGGCGGCATCTGTTATAAATCTCTATATTAGCCAGGGCTTTCACCGTGATCTCCGGACCGACGCTGGCCGGATCCCCCATGGTTATTCCCAAAATTGGTTTCTTCATAATGCTTCTCCTCGCTTTATTTTAGTACTTTTTTATATAATTCCCGTATATCCTCAAGGGACAATTCCTTCCGATTGTTTACCAAAAGCCGGGTCTGACGGCTTCCTGCCTCTACCAGAAAATCAAGATCATCCTTCTTTACCCCAAATTCTTTTAAATCCGTAGGGATATTTGTGACCTTCACAATATCCGCAATCTCATCGATGACATACCGGGCCTTCGCTTCTTCCTCTGACCGGCTCATATGAGGCCATACAGCATCGCACAGTGCGGCCAGACGCTCCTGGCAGGCATCTTGATTGAACTCCATTACGTGGGCAAAGAGAATGGCGTTGGAAACACCGTGGGGAATGTGGTATTTCCCTCCCAGAGGATAGGAAAGGGCATGGACAGCCGTGGTTCCGCTTCCCGTAATAGCCACGCCTCCGTAGAAGGCCCCCAGCATCATTGCCTCCTTCGCCTCCTCATCCTGTGGGTTTTCGTAAGCCCTGCGGATGTTTTGGAAAATCAACCTGGCTCCGGCCAGAGCATAGGTATCAGAAAAGGGGGTTGCTTTTTTGGAAGTATAACACTCTACCACATGGGCTAAGGCATCCACTCCAGTGGCCGCTACGATGGATTTTGGCAATGCGGCGATCATTGCCGGGTCCAGAATCACATAATCCGGAATCATGTCATCATTTACAATTCCCTTCTTAGACTGTTCCTCAGGAATTGCCACAATAGCGTTACAGGTGGCCTCCGAGCCCGTGCCGCAGGTAGTTGGTATCATAACTGTTTTTATCTGTTTTTTCGCCAGCGACGGGTCGTCCAGCAGATTCTGGATTGTGTAGGGTGCTCTGATCAGTACAGAACACAGTTTGGCGGCATCCATTACACTCCCACCGCCCAGGGCAATGATAATATCACTTTCCACAACTTGGGCCTGTCTTAAAGTCTCTTCTACGTCTGTATAAGCCGGCTCCGGCTTTAAATCATCAATCACTGTATACTGCACACCTATCTCATCAAGACAGTGGGTGAGCGGGTTCAATAAGCCTGTGCTGCGAATTCCCTTATCCGTAAACACCAGAATGCTTTTTGACTGCTCCCTGGCTATGATTCCTTTCACCGCCTCTATGCTGCCTGCACCTGCGTAAGCGCAGGGCGGGACTTTCAATTGGTATCCCATGTTGGTTCCTCCTTTATACGTCAATGGCAAAAATTCTGGCCGGATTATGAATGAGCATGGTATCGATGGTCTCCTGGGTGATTCCTGTTTTTTTCAAGATGGAGACAAAACGCGTAAGAAGGTATTCCAACCCATTTGCCCTTCCCTCTGTTTTCATATAAGAAGCCAAGGCTTCACGCCGTCCTCCGTCCATACCAAGAACCAGTTGTTGTGAATATCCTTTGTCTATAAGCCATCCGATCACTTCTGCAATTTCTGTATCACTACAGTAAGCAGCCTTATTTGGCTCATCAAAGCAGATATTAACTCCCCGATCCAGAAGCATTTGATAATAGTATTTATCCCTGTTCCTCTGCATATGGCAAAGCACAGTCTTTTCTGCACTTCCTCCGTTTGCTTCTATCGCATCCAAAATCTCCATTCCCATAGTTCCAAAATCAGTATGCATAGATATAGCACATCCTGTTTCCTTTTGAGTAATAGCTGCCACTGCCAGAGCTTTTTCCTCTAATCCGGTTATCAGACGGTAACTGGTGCCTGCCTTGATCAGACCTGCCTTTGCCTTTGTCCGCTCTACAACAGGACCGTTATAGCTATGAAGGTCCATTCCTTCTTCAATTTCAAGAATCATCATCTGAGCCACCTTGTTAACCTCCACGGTGGCCAAAAAAGATGTATTTGGACAGTAATTACTACCTTTGTGAAAGCCCGTTGTCATAAGAATATGTCCCTCTCCCCGGAAACGCTCTGCTACTTCCAGCATTTTAGAAACATTTCTTCCACAACCAATAGGGTCCATGCACACCATGGTCTTACCCCCTGCTTTCAAAAAACGTCCCAATTCTTCTGCTGCACAGTCCACGTCATCCATGAGAAAGGCTGTATCAAGCTTTACCTCCGGCCCTCCGCTGCGTATGATATGGTCATGACAATCCGTTACTCCCAACTCTTCCACGGGAATATCTCCCAAAACCGTTCTAATCTTTTTCATCTTTTAAACTCCATACATAAGATTTGGCAGTGAAGTAGTTAAAAATGGTATATATGTCATTGCCATAAGGGTTATAAACAGTAATAAATAAAATGGCACACTGGCCTTAATAAATTCCTCTGATTTACATTTGGTAACACCACAGGTAACAAACATCAGGTTTCCCATTGGCGGTGTAAGAGAACCAATCGCCATATTGAAAATAAATACCATACCAAACTGCACCGGGTCTATACCAAAGGCCAGAGCCACCGGTACCAACATGGGAGCCAGAACGATCTGAGCTGCTGTTGCTTCGATAAACATTCCCACAATAAGAAGAAATACATTGACTAACAATAAAAAGATATATTTGTTGTGGCAAACAGAAATCAACATAGTAGTAAGATTCTGAGGCACATTTTCCCATGTTAAAATCCAGGAAAAGCAAGTAGCTGCTCCTACGATCAGCATAATAGAAGAAGTGGTGGCAACCGTTTCCTTTAAACAGAGGATAATATGCTTTACTTTTAATTCTTTATATCCCAGTCCCAGAATTAAAGCATATACAATAGCGATGGCTCCTGCCTCTGTTGGAGTGAAGAATCCCAGACGAATACCACCAATAATAATAATCGGGAGACATAATGGAAGCGCTGCTGGTTTAAATGCTTCCCAAAGTTCACTTCCGCTGGCCCGTTTATCATAAATCTTGGGATACCCTTTCTTTTTTGCCACAAAGTGTACAATCACCATCATAGCAAAACAAAGCAGAATGGCAGGGACGATTCCCGCAACGAACAGCTTTCCAATAGAAGTGTTTGTAATGCTTCCATAGATGATGGCTGCGATTCCAGGCGGAATCAAAGGTGTGATAATGGATGAGGCTGCCGTGACAGCAGAAGAAAAGCTTCTCTCATATCCGTTTTTTTCCATCTCAGGAACCAGCATCTTGGCTTCCATGGCTGCATCTGCCAGAGACGAACCGGACATACCGCCCATCAAGGTACTCAGTACAATGTTTACCTGTGCCAGACCGCCCACCATATGACCAGTCAGCACTTTACAGAACCGGAGCATACGCTCTGTAATTCCGCAATAGTTCATCAGGATACCGGTAGCCACAAAAAACGGAATAGCCAGCATAGGAACTGACTGCATACCACTGATCACCCTCTGAATGGCTAAGGCTCCTGTAATACCAGCCTCCGGGTTAAAAAGGAAATAGGTAATACATGAACCTAAAACCGCAGCAAACACCGGAACATTTGCAAATAATGAAATTAGTAAAATAATAGCTGCAATGGCAATCGGCGACATTTTATTCCTCCTCCTTTACTTCTTTTCCCATCAGCTTTCTGCAGATTAAAATCGTATACTGGAGCATCATCAGCACACACCCAATAGGTGCGGCCGCATCTATGTACACATAAGAGATTTTAAAATAGGGAGTCACTTTTTTGGTAACTGCAGAGAGCAAATCCAGTGAACCTTTAAAAAGGTACAGAATCACCAACATTGTGATGATATACACAATGACATCCAACACCTTGCGCGTTTTTGGATTTAAGCGCTCTGCGACAATGTCAATCCCCACATGATTCCCGGTACGAAATGCCACACTTCCCGCAAAAAACACAGTCCAGACAAAAAAGAACAATTGAATTTCTTCCAGCCAGGCAATGGGAGTACCTAAGAATTTTCGCGCTATGACGCCTGCTACGGTTATGGAGATAATAATGATCAAAGAAATACTGGAAATAAACAAATCCAATTTTTCTATTATGCTTATTACTTTTTTCATGTCCGGCCTCCTTACCAGAATCAATCAGGAAATGGGAGGTTATGCCTCCCATTCACCGATAAATTAAGAACTATTCGTTTATGATTTTCTGAATGGTATCATAGGTTCCTGCTGTCCAGGTTCCTTCGTCTTCATACTGCTGATATAATTCCTGTACTGCCGCTTTAAAATCATCAAGGTCCGAAAGCTCATGAACAGTCACGCCCGCTTCTTCGAATTTTCCCAAAAGCTCTTCCGTCTCCTCTTTGTACAGCTCATTGTTATACTCTGCTGCTTCATCTCCCGCTTCCATAATAGCCTTCTGGTATTCCTCCGGGATAGTATCAAAGAAATCTTTACCAACAATAAAGTTACTGAAGGTCATCTGATGTCCGGTCATGGTCAAATGCTTGCAGACTTCCTGGAAATTGTTGTTCCATAAAGTTGTAAGAGGATTCTCCACACCATCTACCACGCCCTGGCTCAGAGATGTATAAACCTCTGAAAGTGCCATTGGTGTAGAAGCTGCACCCAAAAGATTGAACATTTTTACAGAAATATCATTATTGGGAACTCTGATCTTTAAGTCTTTTAAGTCTGCCAGGCTTTCAATCGGATCCTTTGTAAGAAGCTGCCTGTCCCCATAAATCCAATTCTTTGATACAATTTTCAATCCCTCATCTTCCAGTTTAGCAGACTGTTCCGCCCACCAGTCGCTTCCGGTAAGCTTGTACATCTGATCCCATTCGTCAAAAAGATAAGGTCCCATAACCACGCCGAAATCAGGTACATAGTCCATAAGATAAGAACCGTCTGCAATAGTTGCCACATTCTGTCCCATAAGCATCATCTCAATTAGGTCGGCTTTCGCACCTAATTGTGAACTGGGATAGATTTGGATTTCCACCGCGCCGTCTGTTTTTTCTTTTACAAGCTCTGCCCATTTGTCACATCCATTATCAATCGGGTCTCCATCATTGTTTTCATAACACAGTTTGATCACATACTCTGCATCCGCCTGAACCGTACTTGCCCCCGCAACACCCATTGATACTGCCATTACTGTTGCTAATACCATTGCTACTGATTTCTTTGCCATAAGATTTATCCTCCTCTTTTTCGTATGGTCTCTTGACGTTTCTTTTTGAAACATTCATCTGTTTTGTAATCCTATTTTAACTAGAACAATCTATAATTTCAACTATTTTTAACATTAATATTGTTTTATTTTGAAACATTTTGTGGTAAAATCTGGTTGTATTTATAGCAGTATACCGTTATAATGTATCTATATAAAACATCCGAAAGCTACAATCCGACCTTTTTAATCCCACACACATGATTCAAAAGCTTTCCGGTATCACGAAATACGTAATGGGAGGTATTCATGAGAAAAATAAAGATTTTAGCAATTGCCCCCTATGAAGGCATGGCAGAAACCATTCTGGCAATCGCCCAGCAGAGAGAGGACCTGGATGTCACTGTTCGTGTAGGTAACCTGTCCACAGGACTTCAAATCGCAAAAACATTAGAGCACCAGAACTATGATGTCATACTGTCCCGAGGAGGTACGGCAGATTTAATCCGTTCAAGTGGGGAGATTCCTGTGGTGGAGACAGCTATCTCTGTCTATGACGTACTGCGCGCCATCAAAATGGCAGAAAATTATTCGGACAAGATGGCCATAGCCGGTTTCCCCAGCATAACAAACTGCGCTAAACTTTTATGCGACCTGCTGCAGTATAAAATTGATATTTTCACATTTGAGAAAACTGAGGATGCATACTCCACTCTATCCAGGCTAAAAAAACAGGGCTACGGTCTTATCATCTGTGACATGATAGGTTCCACCACAGCAGCCCAGCTTGGCATGAATTCCATATTGATTTCCTCGGGTACAGAAAGTATTGAAACAGCTTTAAACGAAGCTGTGAAATTAGTAAAATCTTCACAGCGTATCTATAAACAGAAAGAATTATTTCAGACGATACTCACAGACCGGGAAGAAGATTTTCTTATTTATGACCCGGACGGAAAGCTCTGGTACTCCACAGTAGACGACCTGGCCCAGGAGAACTTCCGCGCAGCGCTAGCCGATACTATGGAGGAGCATTTACAGGATTTCCTGAAACAGCCATATTTCCGCTTAGACATTAAATATTCCCGGACAATCTTAAACCTGTCCAACCATCATGTGTACTACGAAGAGCAGAAATATACCATCATCACGATTACAAAAAAACAGGCTCTATTTTCGGATACAGACAACAGCATTGCCATTTTCAACAAGCCTGCTGCAGACCCGGAGGATTTCCGCAATTATTATAACAGTGCCATTTATATCGGAAAAACAAGAAGCTTTATCGAGGATTATGCTGCCACCACGTTTCCTGTGCTGATCCTCGGAGAGGTGGGTACCGGAAAGGATAAGGCTGCTTCTCTGATTTATGAACAGGGGCCTTACCAAAACGGTCCCTACTATATGATCAACTGCGGGCTCCTTAATGAAAAGCGCTGGGCCGCCTTGCTGGATAATGATAACTCACCGTTAAACACAGTTCATACCACCATTCATCTGAAAGGAATGGAAAAACTGAATAATACTCAGCTTGACCGCCTGTTTTCCTATTTTGAGCAGAGCAATGTGCTGAAGCGTAACCGGCTTATTTTCTCCTACGTAGAGACCCCCGGAGTCAATGCCATGAACTCTCCTGTATGCAGTTATCTCACTAACCAGCTCAATTGCCTCACGCTGCATCTAGAGCCCCTGCGCAGCCGGAAAGACGATATCCCCAGCATCAGCGCCCTCTATCTGAACCAGCTGAACGCCTCCTTAGGAAAACAGATCATCGGATTTGAGGCCGACGCTCTGGTTGCTATACAGAACTTCCCCTGGAATCACAACCTGGATCAATTCCACAGGATTCTTAAAGAACTGGCCGTAATCACAAAATCCTCTTACATCACCAAGGAGAGTGTCACAGACATCCTAAAAAAGGAACAGCCGGCGCACCCCTGGCAGGTACAGAAACAGATACCTTTTAACCTGGACAGAACTCTCGATGAGATTAATTATGATATCATCCGCACAGTCCTGGAGCAGGAAAACATGAGCAAAGAAAAAACCGCCAAGCGGCTCGGCATCAGCCGAAGCACCCTATGGCGGATTCTGAAAAGCCGTGATGGCAGTCAATAAAACAAGAAAAAAATACTGCGACGGATTGGTAAATAGTCATCTTACCCTTCCGCCGCAGTAATTTCCACGTAAATCACCTCATCTAAACAACCTCATCCTTTCACACTCCCAAGCGCCACCCCTGCCACAATAAATCTGGAAAGACAAAGATAAACCACGATCACCGGAAGTATGGAAATAGCTATCATCATATACACCTGACCCATATCAAACTTGAGAAAATCTGCGCTTCTAAGCTGAGCGATCAGTATGGGCAGCGTCTTTTTCATTTTGGACTGCAGAATCAGATTGGGGATAAAATAATTATTCCACGCGGTCACAAAAGCAAAGATTGCCTGTACTGCCATGGCAGGCTTAAGGATTGGCATCACCACAAAATTAAAGGTATGGAATTCCCCGGAGCCGTCGATTCTGGCTGCGTCCACAATTTCCAGCGGCAGCGCGCCCTCCATATACTGCTTCATGAAGAAAAATACTGTAGGTGCCGCGATGGACGGCAGGATTAGCGGGATAAAAGAATCCATCAATTTCATGGCGTTCATCTGTCTCACAAAGCCCAGCGCCGTCACCTGCGTGGGCACCATCATGATCATGAGGATAAAGTAAAACGCAGCCTTGCGGAACCGGAAATTATATGCATGAATCGCATAAGCGGTCAACGCGGAGAAA
This sequence comes from Blautia schinkii DSM 10518, assembly GCA_000702025.1. GTDB lineage: Bacteria > Bacillota > Clostridia > Lachnospirales > Lachnospiraceae > Blautia_A > Blautia_A schinkii. The sequence continues at coordinate 137,737 of JNKJ01000010.1, read as the reverse complement.
TATGTGGTAAGCACCGCACAGCCTCCTGATACCAGCAGACTGTTCAAAATCCCCCTCAATACTGGCAGGTTATCATTGCTCATTAAGCTGTTGAAATTAATCCTCAGCGATTTACCCGGCATAGCCGAAAATCCCTTCTGGATTTCCGGATGAGATCTGGACGCATTGATGATCAGTATATAAAAGGAAAACAGACAGATAACCGTGAGGATAGCCAGTACAATATAACTCACAGTCCGCCGGACATTCAGAACCGCTCTGTCACTTTTATCTTTTTGGCTGTAACCATTCTTTACCATCGCTATCCTCCTTTCAGTCATCCTTTTTCGTCAGTGAAAAAAATACCACCAAACTCAAAATCGCCGTAATAATGAACAGAATCACAGACAATGCACCCGCCATACCATAATTTTTGCTGTAAAGATGCTTGTTGAGGTACATGATCAGCGTCATCGTCGTCCTGTTTGGCGTCCCCTTTGCATTTGTAAGTATCTGAGGTACATCGAACATCTGGATACCGCCAATCATCGAAGTAATCATTACATACAGCAGGATTGGCTTGAGCAGCGGGATCGTAATCTTCCAGAAGGTCTGAGACGGCTTCGCTCCATCCACCTCCGCTGCTTCATAAAGCGTGGTATCAATTCCCATGATTCCTGCCATCAAAAGAATCGTGGTATTTCCGAACCACATCAGAAAATTCATCAGCGCAATCAATCCCCTTGTCCCCCAGACACTCGAAAGAAACCGGAACGGACTGTCAAGAAGGCCCATACTCTGTAAAATACTGTTCACCGGCCCATAGTCGGAAAACAAGGCAAAAAAGAGCATAGCGAACGCAGAAGCCATAATAAGGTTCGGCATATAAATGATGGTCTTGAAAAATCCCTGTGCCTTAAGCCGGAGACGGATATCTGTAAACCAGCTCGCCAGCAGCAAAGAGACAATAATCTGAGGCACAAAGCCCATAATCCATATGATGAGGGTGTTTTCCGCATATTTAAGGAGATCACCCTCAGTAAAAATCTTTACATAATTTTCAAATCCCACAAAAGTCGGTCCAATCTGCTTCAGCCCTGACATAAAATTCTCAAAAAAACTGTTATAAAATGTTGAAAGCAGTGGAGCCAGGGAAAATATCGTATAGATCAGGAAAAAGGGTATCAGGAAAATATATCCCCACTTCACATAGCTGACACCCTTTTTCCTTCTCCTGGTATGCTTCATACCGGATGCGGTCATCTTACCTCGTCCTTATTCCGGAGTATTCAGTTCCGGATATTTTTCTGTAATTGCAGTGTAGAAGTTGGACAGGGCCTCTTCTTTTTCTACATTGCCGTCAAAGTAATCCTTAAAAGCAGCCTGGAATTCTTCATTACATCCCTGATCATACGGGCTGATATTGCTCATATCGATCTTCGGAGCTGCCTCGGCAAAGAGCTTGATATGGTTCTGGCCGCCTAAGAACGCGGACTGGAAATCACTGTCTGCTAGCTCACCCATAGCGGTCTGGTTGTTTGTGTAATCCTGCGTATCCTCTGTGATCGCTTTCATAGTTACAGGGTCACAGGTAAGTGTATACATAATGTCATGGATCAGAGTCGGATTGTCTGTATCCTTTGCCGCACAAATCCAGGTTCCTCCCCAATAGTAGTTCTGAGGACCTTCACATACAGCCCAGTCGCCAAATGCGCCGTTGCCAACCTCTTCCTTGCCGCCTGCGTCAACAGGTGTTTCCAGAGAATTGCCAAGCAGTGTAAAATTGATACCCCAGGTTGAATAAAAGAAGCCAAATACCTTACCGTCCGGGCCCTGGTCAGCATTCCAGCCGTCAGCCCAAAGAGCTGTCTTATTATTATAGCCATTGTCTGTGAAACTCTTTGTCTGGTCTACCCAGTTCATGAGATTCTCATCCACAACAACATTTAAATCCTCATCAACCCACGGTCCTGATACATTATTGGAGAAAGTACGATATGCATCATCGTATCCGGAGAGCATTTTATACCCTTTCTCTGCTGCTTTTGCCGCAACCTCTTCAAACTTAGTCCAATCTGCAAGGGCTGCCTGCACCTCATCCGGGTCGTCCGTTCCCAGCACATCCTTTGCAATAGAACGACGGTATGCGAAAAGTCCCGGTGTCGCCTGCCATGTCACGCCCTTTAAAGCTCCGTTACTGTCTGTTGCGATATCCTGTGTGTATTTATACTGGTCTTTTAAATCCTCGTCCGTAAGTCCGATGTCATTTTTTACATCCAATGTATATTCACTGTCCACATATTTCAGCGCGTAGTCTGCCTCAATAAGAAAAATATCAATCTTGTCGTCCGCATCTGCGTTTTCTTGGTTGAGAAGTGTTTCGTCCAGTTTATCCTGATAGCCGTTGTTTTCGTTCGGTGTGATCACCCAGTTTACCGTAACGCCCTCTGGGAGCAGGCCTTTTGCGTCAAAATAGTCCATATACCGGCTCTGGAATTCTTCATTCCAGCAGTAAATATTGAGAACCTTGCCTTCTTCCTCTGCTGCGGCTGCGGGAACTGCACTCATGGTCATCCCTGCGAGCATGGATGCTGCCAACACTACACTCATCACTTTTTTCTTCATTTTTGCTTCCTCCTTTTTTCTTCTCCGTTTTATTTCTAATTACTCTGTAATAGAAATTACTGCTGAAGCTCCTTCACCGAAGCTCCCTGGAACAGGGTTCCTTCTACTGTGAATTTGTCAATCAATGTGGTTTTCGGGTTCTCGATCAGGCCGATCAGTTTCTCGGCGGCAATTCTGCCGATTGCTTCCGTGTCCTGACATAATGTGGTCAGCTTAGGCTCCAAAATCCTCGCCACTGTAATCCCGTCATATCCCGCAATAGAAATATCATCAGGTATGCGAAGTCCTCGTTCACGGATTTCATTGATGCCTCCAAGCGCGGCGTAATCGTCAGGATACAGGATACAGGTAGGCGGCTTCGGCAGATTGAGCAGTATACCTGTGGCCTGGGCCGCGCGGTCCGCATCTCTGTAGGGCACCTGAAGAATATATTCATCCGGTATCTCAAGCCTTAATCGCTCAAGTGTCCTGTAAAAGCTGCTCAGACGGCTGCGTGTTACTGAGGAATCATCTCCGTGGATATACGCAATCCTTCTGTGTCCTTTCCGGTAAACATAAGATACAAGCTGCTCCATCCCGTGGCTGTTATTGGAAACCACGGCAATCCTTCCGTCAAACACATGGTCGATGGTCACGACCGGAATATCTGACCGGACAAGCTCCTGCACCTCCTCGGTGTAGAAATTCACACAAGCGATCACCACTCCGTCCACCCCGCGGTAACGGCAGTGCTCGTAATAACTCATCTTCTGCCCGGAAACACTTCCGCTGGTAAAGGTGATATCATATCCATTCTTCTCTGCCGTGCTCTTAAAGCTCTCCAATACATGGTTGAAATAGTCGTGGGTAAGTCCGCTCATAGCTTCATCCACAAACAACACGCCCAGATTGTAGCTTCTTTTTGTCTTAAGGGCTCTGGCGGAAGAATTTGGGAGATATCCCATCTCTGCTGCTGTCTTTAATATGTACTTTTTCGTGTCCTCCCCGATATCCGGATATCCGTTCAGTGCTTTGCTGACACTGGCTACGGAAACATGACATCTCTGAGCGATTTCTTTCATCGAAACCATAGGCGTGCCTCAATCTTTCCTAGTTTTCTGCGTTCCTTAATCGTTTTCGTAATTCTATTTTATTATCATATCCACAAAATATCAACCGTTTTATTTGATTTTTTGTTCATTATTAACACTTTATCCCTATTGCACAAAAAACAAGCCTCTGTATATTCACAAAACCCCAAAATTTTTTCCTGTATTACGATATTTTAACGAAAAGTTTTCGTAAACACTACTAAACAAATGTTTTAATTCCTTGCTTATTCCTGGTCCCGATTGACATTTTCAGAAAAACAGTTGATTTTTCTTTTGCTTTCCTATATACTATGAAGAAATCAAGGCGTTCTTATCTAATTATACTAGCTATATTCTCAACTTACTCGTTTTCGTAAATTATCTTTCTGTATTTTCAACATAATCGTTTTCACATAATCGTTTCCGCACAATCGTTTCCGCACAGATGTTTCCATAATTATCAGCTTCGTAATTATCGGTTTCATATAATCGTCTTCATATCATAATTAGGGAGGTTTTAATATGAACTTCGGATATTTTGATGACGCTGCCAGAGAGTACGTCATCACCACCCCTGACACTCCTCTGCCCTGGATCAATTACCTTGGCAGTAAGGACTTTTTCAGCCTGGTATCGAATACCGGCGGAGGCTACAGCTTCTATAAAGATGCCAAGCTGCGGCGTATCACACGATACCGCTATAACGCCCTGCCCCCGGATTCCGATGGAAAATACTACTATATCCGCGAAAACGGCCACATTTGGAATCCCGGCTTCATGCCCTCGTGCACACCACTGGACACTTACGAATGCCGCCACGGACTTGGCTATACCCGCTTCAGCTCCTCAAAAAACAATCTGTCCGCCGAGCTGCTTGCATTTGTTCCCACGGATGCGCCCTGTGAGATAAACAGACTTCGCCTGACAAACAATTCACAGGAAAAGAAATCGTTTTCGGTCTTTTCTTATGTGGAATTCTGTCTTTGGAATGCTGTGGATGACATGACGAATTTCCAGAGAAACTTAAGCATCGGTGAGGTGGAGGTTCAGGGAAGTGTAATTTATCATAAAACAGAATACAGAGAACGCCGGAACCATTACAGTTTTTTCAGTGTTAACGCTCCCATACTTGGCTTTGATACCAGCCGGGATGCTTTTCTCGGTCATGGTAAGGGGAATTCCTTACCGCTGGCCGTGCGGGAAAACATGTGCCGCAATTCCATATGCAGCGGCTGGTACCCCATAGCCTCCCACGAGCTGGCCGTCAAACTCAGCCCGGGCGAATCAAAGGATTTCATCTTTATCCTGGGATACTGCGAAAACCCGGAAGAACAAAAATGGGAGTCCCCCGGCATCCTCAACAAAAGCAGTGCCCTGGCACTCATCAACCGTTTCTCCACAACCGCACAGACAGACGCTGCCTTCGCGGCACTTAAAGATTACTGGGATGCATTGCTCTCCCGCTTCCAGGTGGAGAGTGGAAACGTACATGTAAACCGCATGGCAAATATCTGGAATCAATATCAATGCATGGTAACCTTTAATCTCTCCCGCTCTGCGTCCTACTATGAATCAGGTACCGGACGCGGGATGGGCTTCCGCGACTCCTGCCAGGATATTTTAGGGTTTGTACACCTGATCCCTGAGAGGGCAAGGGAACGCATCCTTGACATCGCCGCCACCCAGTTTGAGGACGGCAGCGCCTACCACCAGTACCAGCCGCTCACAAAGAAAGGGAATCTGGATATCGGCAGTGGTTTTAACGATGATCCGCTCTGGCTTATCGCTGCGGTATCCGCATATTTAAAAGAGACAGGCGATTTTTCTATCTTAGATGAGCCCGTACCCTTTGACTGTCAGACTGAAAAAGCTGCCAGCCTGTACGAACACCTTTGTCGCTCATTTGAATTTACATTGACCCATCTCGGGCCGCACAAGCTGCCGCTCATCGGGCGTGCAGACTGGAATGACTGCCTCAATCTTAACTGTTTTTCAAAGGAGCCGGGCGAATCCTTCCAGACCACAGGCCCCTCCGAGGGTCCTGTCGCAGAATCCGTATTTATCGCCGCCATGTTTGTCAAATATGGGAAAGAATTTGCAGAAATAAGCCGTCGGTACGACAAACCGGACCAGGCTCAAAAGGCAGAAAATGCCGTAAAAGATATGTATCATACCGTGTTGGATGCAGGCTGGGACGGGGAATGGTTTCTGCGCGCTTACGACGCGGAATCAGAGAAAGTGGGCTCACACGAATGTGAAGAGGGGCAGATTTTCATTGAACCTCAGGGCTTCTGTGTGATGGCCGGAATCGGGGTATCCGAGGGTCTGGCTGAGAAAGCTCTGGATTCCGTACAAAAAAGGCTGGATACGAGCTACGGTATCATGCTCCTCCAGCCAGCCTATACAAAATACTATGTAAATCTCGGGGAAATTTCGTCCTATCCACCCGGTTACAAGGAAAACGCAGGTATTTTCTGTCATAATAACCCATGGATTTCCATTGCGGAAACGGTAATCGGACGGGGAAACAGAGCCTTTGAAGTTTACCAAAAAACCTGCCCTTCCTGCCTGGAAAATATCAGCGAAATCCACCGCACAGAGCCTTACGTATACGCGCAGATGATTGCGGGAGCCGATGCACCCGCACACGGCGAAGCGAAAAACAGCTGGCTCACCGGGACCGCTGCCTGGACCTTCCACAATCTCTCCCAGGCAATCCTCGGCGTGCGTCCCTCCTACAACGGACTGCTCATAGACCCCTGTATTCCGGAGGATTTCGAAGATTTCCGGGTCACACGATACTACCGCGGTGCTGTCTATCACATCGAAGTGAAGAACCCGCGGCACGTGCAAAAAGGTGTAGAGAAACTGGTGGTGGACGGCAGGGAAATCACCGGAAATTTAATTCCCACAGAACCACGTAAAGCAGAATATAACGTTGTCGTATATATGGGCTGAAAGCCTAAGTAAGCCCATGTTTTAGACCTTTACTACCTGTACAGCCGTGCTCAATCCCAGCTAATTACCGCTTAGTATCCACTTAGGCTCCGCTCAGCCCCTACGCAAGATCTTCTGGACCTTACTCAACGCGTAAGCTTACGCACCCAGTTGCCGTAGTTTGATTCCAGAAACGCGGGGATGCACTTGAATACCTGGTCCGCATTCAGGCAGCACACCACCACAACCGGTGATGCCTTGACCACAAAAGCCATGATAAAGGACAGCGGCATAACAATCCCCCAGATGCTGATGAGGTCCATCTTCACCACAAACATGGCATTTCCGCCTCCGCGGATAATGCCGTTGTTTGTGGGCATCTGGTAGGACATTCCCACACATACCACACTTAAAATAATCAAAAATGTGTTGGCCATTTCCCTTGTCTGAGGGGACAACTCGTACAATCCCAAAACAGGGATTCGTATGAAAAATAAAATCACTCCGGAAATAATTCCAATTACCAAAAACATTTTTTGGAGCCGCTTTGCATAGGACTTGACCACTTTCATATCCCCCATACCAATGGCCTTGCCGATGATAACCGAGGCTGTGGACGCAGCCCCCACCGCCGTGGATTTGACCACCAGAAACAAGGTGGATGCCACACTATTGGCAGCAATGGCGCTGGCTGTCATATGCCCCAGGATTGCCGTCTGCATAGCAGTATTCACTCCCCACAAGCCCTGGATAAACACCATCGGCAGGCTCACCTTGAAATAATCCCGGCGCAAAACCCTATCTGTATGAAGATAATCTTTCAGCCGCAATCTCAGATTCTTTTCCTTTTTATAAACATAGAAAATCACTGCCCCGCATTCCACAATCCTCGCTGTGAGGGTACCGATTGCCGCTCCTGTCACCCCTAATTCCGGCGCACCAAAACGTCCGTAAATCAGCACATAATTGATGCCGCAGTTGATAACCAGAGTGGAAACCGAGAGGTAAAAAGCAATATTCACCACCTCCACGCTCCGAATAGTTGCCAGAAGCGTCATGGTAACCGCGAAAAATAAATATGTAAATCTGACAGTAAACAGATACTTTACACCCTGCTCAATAATCGCCTGATCCGTGGTGAAAAGCCCCACAACCTGAGACGGAAAGAAGCTTACCGCTAGAAAAAGTACAACTGCTATACCAAGTCCCGAGCGCATAGCCACTGCCGCAATTCTCTTCATAGGTTCTGTCTGCTTCTTGCCCCAGTATTGGCTGCAGAGAATCACAAGACCATCCCCGATAGCCGTAAGCAATTGCTGAAATACAAACTGTATCTGGTTCACCGCAGCCACCCCGGAAAGGGATATCTCACTGTAGCCTCCCAGCATGATATTGTCCGCCAGATTTACGCTCAACGAGATTACATTCTGCAGTACCAGAACCACATACATGGCAAAAAATGACCGATAAAAACTTTTCTTTTCCACTTTCCCATGTCTCCCTTACTTGCCAAGCGGGTTGATTTCCTTTTTGTAAACATACCTTATAAACAGGAAACAAACAGTACCAGAGAATATCTCCGAGATGGGGAACGCCCACCAAATAACTGAAAGTCCGCCCACTCTGGACAGGATAAACGCCGCTGGAAGCAGCACGACAAGCTGACGAAGCACAGACACTGCCAGACTTAAAAAACCGTGTCCCAGTGCCTGGAAAACCGATGACGAAATGATGCCGAAGCCCGCCAGCAGGAAGCTGAGGCTAATGATACGAAGCGCAGGTACACCAATTTCCAGCATAGCATCAGACGCATCAAATATACGAAGCAGCGGAGCTGTCATCAGCTGGAAAACTCCGAAACCGATGAGCATAATACACACTGCATAGGTAATACTGAGACGGATAGTCTTTTTAATCCTGTCGGGCTTCCTTGCCCCGAAATTGTATGATACAATAGGCACCATTCCGTTATTAAGCCCGAACACAGGCATGAACACAAAGCTCTGAAGCTTAAAATAAACACCGAATACTGCCGTTGCCGTGGAGGTAAAAGCCATAAGAATCTTATTCATTCCAAAGGTCATCACAGAACCGATAGAAGCCATAATAATGGATGGAATACCCACGCTGTAAATACCGCGTACCACCCTGCCTGATAGCTTGTACCTTCTAAGAGACACATGAAGCTCCGGATTCTTTTTCCTGTTAAACCAAAATGCAAGACAGGCGGCAACGATCTGCCCCACCACTGTGGCAAGTGCCGCTCCGGCCACCTCCAGCCGCGGGAATCCGAAAAGTCCGAAAATCATAATCGGGTCCAGAATGATATTGATAACCGCCCCCAACGACTGGGTGATCATTGTGTAAAAAGTCTTCCCCGTTGACTGGAGCAGACGTTCAAAGATAAACTGCATGAAAATACCAAAGGACATGATTCCGATAATCCGCACGTAGCTCACACCATACGAAAGAATCTGCGCATTACTTGTCTGAACCGCAAAAAATGTGTGGCTGAAAAATGCTGACAGCACTGCAAAGGCCAAAAAACTAAATATCGACAGCCAAATACCATTGTTAGCCGCCTTATTCGCGTATTCCGTATTCTTTTCGCCCAGAGACCGTGATACCAAGGCATTCACACCAACTCCCGTGCCCGCTCCCACTGCGATCATCAGGTTCTGCACCGGGAAAGCCAGCGAAACCGCGGTCAGAGCATTCTCATTTAACCGTGCAACAAACATACTGTCCACGACATTGTACAAAGCCTGCACAAGCATGGACAGCATCATCGGCACGGACATAGATATCAATAGCTTGTTGATAGGCATGACTCCCATCTTATTTTCCTGTTCATTCATGTTGTTCTTCACATGAATCCTCCTCTCTTCTCTCTCATTTTTGCTCTGTTTACCATTGTATAGGAGGAATTGTGTGATGTCAATCGACACTTTAATGTAATAATCGTTACTTTTTGATACATTTTGATTTCAGCGCACTCCTGTTTATACTTCCTATCTCTATATGAAGCAAAATTTTATCTTCTTACAATACAAATATTTCCCAGTAATTTACTCTGCATAAATATGACCGCGCCTGCTCATACTAATTGCGGGGTGATAAACATGATAGACAATCGCGAACTGCCCATCGGCTTTACGATGGAGCTGGCAATGCACTCCGATATCCTCAATCGTTTCTCGCATCTCTCCAAACAGGAACAGGATTCCGTTATAAACGGCGCACGACAGGTGACCTCCCATAATCAAATGCGTGACTACGTGGAATCCATGTTTGATGACCGAGACTCACGAGTGCAGCACCTCATCTAACTCGTGTGCCCTGCACACTCTCTACTCTCTTTGCCGAAAAGCCTGAAAAGACTTAAACGGCACAAACCAACAGCCCGATATCCCCACAAGGGGTACGGGCTGTTGGCTGTTTCACTGTCGTAACACATACATTTTATGTCTAAAATAGTCATTAATATGTCTAAATATGTCCATTAACACCTTTGTTTCTCTTTTTTACGCAATAATAATGTATTTGCTAAAGAGGAGGTGTTATCATGGTACTAAAGGATGTTTTATCAGTTATATGGTCAATTGCCGGCCATCCCTGCAATAAGAGCTATTACCACCTGGCACTGGTTGTATATTACAGCTGCCAGGTGGAATTCTATGCCTATTTCAGTCTTGAACGGCAGATTTATCCCCTGGTTGCCAACGAGACCGGCGTATCTACAAAAGCAATATCCCGCAATGTTGCAAGAGCTGCCGATGACTGCTGGGACTATGGAGACCGGAAACGCCTGGAAAGCATAGCCGGACGAACTCTCTTTGAAAAGCCCACACCCAAAGAGCTCATATTTTATTTATGCGCCTTCCTGACAGGGACCCGGGATTAATGCTTAATGCCATGGAGCTGTCGCCTCAACGATAAGTATGTCGCGAAACGACAGCTTCTCAATAGTATCCTTTACTTCAATACGTTTTCAATATTCGTCTACTTCTATCTCCAGACCTTCCACATGATGCCTGCCCATTTCATGTCTTGCCTTTCTTACCTCAACCGTGTCGAAGATGATAGAAAAATCATAATCCTCCGGGTAAAGCTCCGAAGCCGCAACTTTTAGCTTCAATCGCTTATGGCTGAACAGCAGCTTCTCATTTCTGAACTGGACCAGGACATTTCCATTCTTGTCTGCCGGCTTGGCCACAATCCCGATTTTCCCATCAGGCAGTATCGTTACGCTGTCCCCTCTTGAGAATTTCTGCATGATATCCATATTGCTCTTTATCACGGCAGCCCTCTCAATGCGCGGAGCATGCGTTCTTTCAAGCTTCCGGCTGTTTTCCTTGAGTTTCATGGCATGAATCAGAGCCTCGCTCTTTTCCCCATAAGCCTCTTTTGCTGCTGATATCAGCATTTTATCAGGAAAGCCCAGCTGCTTCGCGATATACAGCGCACAGCTCTCCCCAGCCTCTCCCACACGCAGCCGGTATAAGGGTTTCAGGCTGTCCCGGTCAAATTCCATCCTTGCATTTACTACATCCTCATATCTGTCCGCATATTCCTTTACCTCGGGATAATGGGTCGTCACCAGGAAAAGAGCTTGGCTCCTGCGCAGCTCTTCCAGTATAGAAACAGCAATTCCCATCCCCTCCTGCGGGTCTGTGCCCGAACCTAATTCATCCATGATCACAAGACTGTCAGGGGTTACACGCCTCAAAATATGCAGTACGTTCTTAATATGGGCTGAGAACGTTGACAAATTATCTGAGATATTCTGACCGTCCCCGATATCGCATAGAATCTGATTCTGCATACAAATGTCCGCTTTTTTACACGGAACATGCAGGCCTGAACAAGCCATGGCACTCATTAAAGCCACAGTTTTGATGGCTACCGTCTTGCCGCCTGTATTGGGACCAGTGATAATAACGCCTCGGGTCCCTCTGCCAATCTGAAAATCCAGAGGGACACAGCTTTCCTTTTCCAGCATAGGATGTCTGGCCTTTTTTATCTCCATGTATTGTTCGAGGTTGATTTTCGGCTCGATACCGTCCATGTCCAGGCTCAGTTTTCCTTTGGCGAACATAAAATCCAACTTTTCGATTACACGGATGTTTTCCAGCAGCTCGGCTTCTTTTTCAGCCGTCATATTTGTGAGCGTGTATAGTATTTTACGCTCCTCCGCATCCTCTTCGATTTTATATATCTCCAATTCCTCCCGTAGGTTCACAACCGCTTCCGGTTCGATGAACAGCGTGGCTCCTGTGGAGGACTGCTCCACAACACTCCCCGGAACCATGGACCTGCATTCTTTTTTCACAGGAATGCAGAATCTTCCGTTTCTGGTGACTACAAATGAATCGTTTAAATACTGCTTGTTTGTTCTCAGGGCACGTTCCGCCCGCTCGCTTAGCTTTTCTTCCAAAAGCTGCAGCTGTTTCCGGATATCTTTTAAATATGAAGAGGCGTAATCATCTACTCTTCCCTTTCTGATGCAACGCTCGATTTCTTCCTGCAATTCCCCGGGAAAGATAAGATTCCGGTTATAAAAGGCAAGACTGATCTGTCCCTCCTCTCCTCTTAGCAGATAGGATTTTAAGCGCCGCACAGCACTCAGGAACATGCCCAGTTCTTCGAGCTGCTCGGGCAAAAGCATGTCGCCCGTCACTGCCTTATGCACGTATTCCTCCACATGCTCCATGGCTGGAATGGGCGGCGTGCCGGAAAGCTCCAGCATTGCTCTGGCTTCTGTGGTATCGCGGAGCTGCTTACGCAAATGTGTCTCTGACAGGAGCGGTTGCATTTGAGTGATGTTGATTTTGGCTTTTTCTGTGGAGGCGCATTCTTTTAGTTTTTCTAATATATTGTAATATCCGATGGTTTCTAATGATTTATTGTTCATGTTTTTTCCTCTCTTATTTTTTTCCTCTCTGATAAATATTTGCAAAAAAATAACCACAGATACATACGCCCCGAACGGGTATACGACTTCTGCGGCCTTCATGAGAAGGAAAATAAACGGAGGTACTGAAACGAGCCGTCTGCAAAAGGCAGCGGGATGACAGTTTTTCTGTTTATTTGGTTGTATTGGAAGTGTGTAGTAAGGGTTCGTAAACGTATGTATCAGGTGTTTTGGTATTTGGGTACACTGATACAAGGATAGGGTATCGGGAAACGATAGACTATCCTTACAAATTATTCGGTTTTATTCGATTATTTTGTAATGTTGGTTACGAAAACCCTCAGCAAAAAGACACCTCATTTCTTAACTGTTGTTTTTTGAATTATAAACGCTGAATGCAGTTTTGTCAAATGGGATTTTGATGGGATTCCCCGGAAAGTTGTTGAACGGTGAGGATAGGGGCGATGGGTGCGGGGGTTGTCAGGCAGATGTGCCGCAAAATCTGCCTGACAAACCCCGCACCCATCGCCCCTATCCTCACTTTCCTCTACGTTTTCGCCCCATCGTAAGGTTTGTAGTTTTCGCCGGTTTGATACTGGAAATCGAAAAATAAATATTTGAATGTGATGATATTGGATAAGTCAACGGTTAAGAATCTACCGTTAAGAATCTACCGTTAAAAGCGACTATCTATGCGAAGCGATGAAAACGTAGTGGTAGCTGATATAGTTCATGATGAAGCACGCGGGCATCAGCAGCCATAGGATTCGGTTATTTGTCAGGCTCACGCTGCTCTGGATGTTTGTTGTGAAAAACAGATATGTAAGTATCATGGAGGCTGCGGATGCTGTCCAGAGGATTATGCTGTTTTTTATGTGCAGGTTGCTGAATGAGATGCATCCCAGAATTGCCGCGGCTATGCTGCAGCCTCCGGTTTTCAGGAAATTGTGGTAATCATGGAGGACCATTTCACTTTTTTCTGTTTTCAAAAGCAGAGATACATCCTGAATAATACGTTTCCATAAATCTGACCAAAACTCAAAGTCCGACCACCTGGAAGGAAGCATTTCCCTGGGGATTTGGATATGAACGTCCAGTATCCAAATACCGATGACTGTGCCTGTGACCGCAGCAATGAAAAGGATAGTTGTTCTTACTGCAGGAACGAATGTGTTTTTTCTTATTGTTTGGAGCATTTGAATACATACAAATAAATAAATCAAGCACGGGACAGCGTATGCCATAAATCTTGTCCATTGATGATAAAGATGGTAGGACAGAAGATCGCCTTGTATGCCGGTTTGGGCTGTGAAATTGGTAATTCCCTGCTGTGTGCCCATGCCATCGGGTAGTTTTACGGAAACCTTGTCAAGTTTGGAATCTGGATTAGCTGAAGCAAGGAGTACAATAACAGGGTCCTCGCAATCCAACATTCCGTGAACCTGGTACTCGACATCTTGCAGTTGTATGTTCTGCCCCGTGCCGTCTGCATTTCCAAATAGTTTGTAAGCCAGAGACGGGCTTATGAGGCATGTTTTATTCCTGACACTGCTGTCGCCTGCGTTGAAGTAGTTAAACTCCTCGTCCAGTCCGCGGGTGCTGCTGAAAATAATCTGGGTATCTCCGCAGACTGTCACCTGTACTGCGGATGTATTTCTGTTCAGCTCCTGGGTACTCACATTTACGTCTTGTATTTCTCCCCAAAAAACAAAGTCTGCAGAACTCACTTTGCTTTTGTCTGATTCTTTCTCACGTGGTTCTTTTGCTTGGTATGACTCTTGTGCTTCATACTCTTTCTGAGCATGGTGTGATTCCTGGGTCTGATGTGCATCCTGAATCTGATACGCTTCCTTGACCTGGTATGCTTCCATGACCTGATACGCTTCCTTAGCCTGGTATGCTTCTTTTAGCAACAAGGTCCGGACATTGCTTCTGTCATCTCCTTCTGTGCACAGGAATGACATGGCTATACAGAGGAGGCAGGCAAATGCTGACAATATGGGCATTACCTCTCTCCACCGTGTGTTCATTCTTCTTTCAGGCGGACTCTGTCGCCTGCCTCCACTTTCTTTTCGGATGACAGGATCACCTGCTCTCCGCCGGACAATGTTCCTGCTTCGATTGCTGCCATCTCCTTGTTTTTTTCTTTTATATTTACGTCAAATCTTTGAGCGGTCAGCTCTGTGCCTAGAATATTCTTTTCTTCCTGTACCACAAGGACATAGTATTGTCCTTCATCCACATGAAGCGCCTGTAATGGGAGGACTGTGGAGTATGATGTCGATTTTTTCTCGGCCTCTATGACAGCGGAAGCCCCCAGATTTAATTGGCCATCTGTAATGCGCACTCCAATATCTATAAGGTTATCATCACCGGAATTTTTCTTGATGGAATCTATGGTAAGACCTTCAATGGCCTTAGACCCATCGGAGGGTTTAACTGTAATCTCATCTCCCAGACTTATGTATGCGCTATCCTCTGTCGTAATCTGTGCCTCAAGCCTGCTGCCTGCGCTTAAGTCTGCCATTGTAACAGCACTGCTATCCGGTGTGGAATAGCCTGCCTCCACCTCAACCTTTCGGATCACCCCTGCTGCGGGTGCTTTTATAATCCCTTTCTTTTTCTTCTGGGATAGATATTTGTCCAGTTCCATTACCAGCACCTGTCTGTCAAGTTCCATGGTTTTTTCGGTACTGTCCTGCGCCTGTGGTTTCCGGGCATCTTGTATTTTTCTATTGGCAGCCGTGAGACTCTCCTCCCGCTGTCTCACCATATCCTCGTAAGTATTTTTTGCCTGGATATACGCCTCCTCCAATGCCCTGCGCTGCTCCGCAGACTGCTTCATAGAATCCTCTGCGCTGCTGCCGCCTTCATCTGACGAAAAGATATCTTCCAGTTCCTGGTCTGTCAGGTCGCCGGAGGTAAACATTTCATCCCCCGGCGTACTGCTCCCCGGCACGTTTCCGGCCTGTGTATCAGTCTGTATATCAGCCTGCGTATCGAATTCATTCAGACGGTTTTGGGCATTGACCATGGCTTCGTAAGCCCTCTGAACCTGTGCATCAGAACTCACCGCAGTTCTGTTATAATCCTCCCCTGCACGCTGCTGCTCCAGGCTTTTATCTGACTGTTCCAGCTCTTTTCTATCCCTGATATCAGCAATTCCCAGATCAAGCTTTTCTAACTCCTGCCTTTTCAGTAAAATTTTTTCCTTTAAATCCTCCATATCCAGTTCAAATAAAGCATCCCCCTTCTGCACCTGGTCGCCTTCTTTTACAAACACACTTTTTACCCGGACCCCCGGCGCTGTAAGCACTGCCCGGACCTGATTCTCCTCCACCGTACCCGTCGCCGATACTTTATAGGTAAGGCTTCCGCTTCCCGCAAATCCTACCTCCACATAGGGCGTTAGGACACCGGACGCAGCTCTGGACAGTATTGTTAGAATAACCATCAAACACAGAAATCCGGCCAGGGCCTTCAATGCCTTTTTCCCATAAATTTCATAAGATTTTTCTGTCATAACTCTCTCCGCTCGTTATTCCCTTACTACCTATCTGTCCCGTTCATGCTTCGAGCAAGCCGTAATCTATTTACTCTGCCAAATACAAATTTACATTTGAAAAAATGGTTTCCGCAGCCTCAGTGGAAGAAATTTCACCCCTCAGGCATTTCATGCCCTCACGTAATACGGTTCTGTTTATCATTTCATCTGTCACGGATGGAGTTGTCAGGCTTTCAATCAAGCTCTTTAATTCCTGGAAATCGTCCTCTGTGGGCCAAACCCATTCCAACTCATAAGTGCTTCCGTCTATATCATTAACTGGGTTGATCACGCCTAGTTCAAGTGAATCAGGTTTCTCCTGTGCCTTTTCAAAGGCTGCCTTATTTACAGGCCATCCCTCTCCAGATTTATTCTGATTACCCGTAAGGAGGTAGCGCACGAATGCCTTTGCTGTGTCCGTATCCGCACTTTTTGCGCTTACTCCCACTATCTTCAGTGGTATGAACACATTTTCAAACTGCCCGGTAGCCTTTGTAAATCCGCTGTCTCCCATTTTCCTAAGCATGGATACCATTTGCATCAACCCCCTGGAATTTTCCAAATTTCCGAGGGAAATCTGCGCATTGGTGAATCCTATGGAATGTGCTATATAACTGACACTAGACATAAATGGCGACAAATCTAAGGACACATTATCCTCCTCTAACTCCCCGATAAGCTCACCGTCTATATTTCCCTGGGCATCCACAATTCTTTTGGCCGCGTCAAGAAACTGTACCAGCTTCTCCTTGTCAATGGTTCTGCCCTCAGATATCCACGCCGGAGAAGATATAGCCGTCAGGCACTTGAGCATAGATACCGGTGTGATATCTCCCAGAACATTCACTGCGTCCGGGTTTTCTGCCCGCAGAGCTTCTGCTGCAGCTGCAAGTCCTTCAATATCTCCGGCCTGCGCCAAAAGATTTTCCTTTCCATATATGAGGGGTACTGCGAAGCTGGTTGGCACTGCACCTATGCTATCCTCTTTCTTGTATGCGCCTGCAATGTTTTTGAAAATACCGTCCGTGGAGTCAACCTCCTGCACCACATCGCTGATATCCATAAGGATTCCTTTTTCCAAATAGGACTCGATAGGCATGCCCTCCAGCATCAGCACATCTGGACCTTTTCCGGCCATAATGTTTGTATTCAGTATTTTCAAAGCATCTGTTCTGGTCACTGCATCCTGCCCGGTGATTCCAACCTCATAAGTCACTGCAACGTCCGTATTTTTTTGGCGGAAGGCCGTAATTGCCTGACGGACTGTATGATCCTCATACATGGAATATACCGTAAGGGTTTTATCCGGCTGCAGAGGCGCATCTGGATCGTAGACATATTTATAAAGCACAGGCTCGTCATACGGCGTTTCAGATTCATTATCCGGATACAAAAGCATGAGAGATGCCTCTCCAAAGGCAGCTCCGCCCAAGACACTCTCTGACAACATCTGCCCCAGTTCTCCATTAAATATTTTTTCTACTGCGCTTCCGTCTGTCTGCCAGCGGTAAATCCCATCCTGCCCGACCAGATACAGCGCCGTCCCCGTTTGTTCCGGTAAAAGCACAAAAGAAAAGAGATTCTGTGACTCCTGTTTCAAAAACTGCTCCAATATTTCCTGTCGTCCCAGAGAGTCACCGGTTGTCATGTCAAATCCTTCTACATTGACACTCCCCAATTTAGAAGTTCCATCCTGAGCTACATCCTCGATGCTGTTTACAACATAAAGCCTGTCTCCTGTCGCACAAAATGTCCTATTTGCTATGCTTTCTATATTCTGTGATTCATCCTGCGCTGCCTCACCATAGATATGCTTCACTGAAAGCGATTCTGAATCAAGCTGATAAATCTTACTTTGTCCCATACACAATAAGTCTCCGGACTCCGTAAAATCAACCTGCCAGATTTGCAGCACTTCCTTATCCTGCCCCTCCATAAATGATTCCAAAAGCACGGGCTTCATACTTCCATTCGGCATTATCAGCTTATACGCCTCCCCTATTGAATAGAAGATACTTCCTTTCCGGGATATCACGGCAGAATTCAGGTATCCGTTTGTCATATCTGACCGCATTTCCTCCGGGATGCCTTCCCATTCTGTCCAGCTTTCCCCCTGGTCAGAGGAATCGTAGACACCTGTATTTGCAAGCACGCGTATTTTCCCATCCTCCAGTTCATTCAGGGTTATTATTCCTCCTTTATCAAAAGAAACCCTCTGTTCTACATAACGCCCCCTGGAGCCGCTCTGCTCTTTAGCGGTCTTTTTGCCTCCGCCATCATCCCCACAGCCTGTAATGGTAATTGTGAGCAGAAAAACAAGCAGCAACGCCAAAAGCCTTCTGCCATTTTTTATTTTTTTCATCCGTTAAACCTCCTCTGTCGTTTGTCCTACACCACGTATCTAGTATAGCACAGCTACTCTCTGTCAAACCTCTAACAAATCTCTAATTTATCTCTAATTCCCTACAGAGAGTGACGAACCGTAAAAAAACATGTTATACTAAAGTCCGAAGAAGGAGGTTGACCTTATGAGAATCCTGATTATTGAAGATGATGTACAGCTTTGCCGTTCGCTCAGCTATCGTTTAAAAAAAGAAGGCATCCAGACGGATGTATGCCATGACGGAGAGCTTGGACTGGAGACTGCCAGGACAGGCATATATGACCTGATCCTCCTGGACCGGATGCTGCCGGGGCTTTCCGGCACGGCGGTGCTCAGACAGCTTCGCAAAGAAGGCTTCGCAGCTCCTGTGATCCTGGTGACTGCTCTTGGAGAAATCCGGGAACGGGTGGAGGGACTTGACAGCGGCGCAGACGATTATCTGGTAAAACCAATCGCCTTTGAGGAATTGATGGCGAGGATCCGCAGCATCAGCAGACGGCCCCAGAACTGGGACCCTGACCCGGTGATCTGTTTTCACGACCTGTCCCTGAATACCCAGACAAAGGTTCTCACCTGCCGTGATACTTCCTGCAATCTCACCAAAACAGAGGGCGAGCTTCTGGAAATGTTTTTGAGAAATCCGGGGAAAGTCCTTGCCCGTCAATTCATTTTAGTAAAGGTGTGGGGAATCGATACGGAAATCGAGGACGGAAACCTGGACAATTATATCCACTTCCTGAGACGACGGCTCAGTTCTGTAAAAAGCAGTCTTTCTATCAAAACAATACGCGGCATCGGTTATCTGCTGGAGGTATAAATGTACAAGAAGCTTCATATCAAAATGACACTTTTCTGTGGCACAGTCACCGGACTGATTCTTCTTCTGATGACCCTTGCCGGGCTGCTGGCTTTTGAGGATCTTCTGGACAAAAATGACGCCGCAGTTCATGACAAGACTGTCCACACACTGATCACCAGCCTGGATTCCCAGCCTTATATTGACTATGACAAAATCGCAAAGCTGGCAGACACCCACTATTACACGGTTGTCCTTTATGATAAATCAGCGTCCTACTCCCTTTCCCTCGATTCGGAAAAACAGATGCTGATAGAGAATGCACGGGAACGCGCAATGAAAGAATACGGATTTAATGTAAAGAACCCGCCTGTTTTAGGCACCTCTGCCAAACAGCTTGAGTTCCCGTTTTCCGCACAAAAAAAGGAATATCTGGCCTCCTTTGCCTCTATTCCCCATAAGTATGGTACGTTTTCCACTGTAATCCTCTACTCCCGGGAGCAGCTGCACCAGCAGACAGGCAGGCTCCGGCTTTTCTTTCTGCTCATTGATACGGCAGCCCTTCTCCTGCTGTTTACAGCCGCATGGTTTTACACCGGAAGAATGCTCCTTCCTCTCGAAGAAAACCGCAGGAGGCAGATCCAGTTCGTGGCCTCTGCCTCTCATGAGCTGCGTTCCCCTCTGGCAGTCCTGCTCTCAAGCGCGGATGCCCTGGCCGTGGCTGACACGCAGGACCGCCAGGGTTTCCACGAGATCATCAAATCAGAAGGAAACCGCATGTCCCAGCTCATCAATGACATGCTCTCCCTCGCCAGCGCGGACAATCAATCCTGGCCCATGCACCCGGAGCGCACCGCACTGGATGAGCTGGTGCCTGAATTATACGAAAAATATCACTCCCTGGCAAATGCCAAAGGACTTACGCTCAAAATCAGCCTGCCCTCCCCGGAGGAAGTTCCCACAGCCGTATGCGACCGCCAGCGGATTGCACAAATACTGGGGATTTTTCTCGACAATGCCATCAGCTATACACCAAAGGGCGGAAGCATTACGCTTGGGCTTAGTCCCATGGAGGGCGGATGGAAGCTCTGGGTGGCTGATACCGGGCCGGGTATCCCCGATGAATGGAAGGACCGGGTATTCGAGCGGTTTTTCCGCGCCGACCCTTCCCGGGAGGACAGACGCCATTTCGGTCTGGGCTTGAGCATTGCAGCGGAGATCACCCGGCTCCATGGGGGTAAAATCTGGGCGGAGGACAATCCCGGCGGAGGTACCGTGTTTTCCCTGATGCTGCCTGGAAAAGCAGAAAAAAGTTCTACCATTTATTCCTAACTTTTTCCGCAAAGCCCAGCATATGCTTCACTAAAATTTTCGTCCCGTCATCCAGAATTACATGACCGTCAAAATGCCCGAACACCTGGTGCTGGTCGCTGAGAATGATTCCCACGGAGGTATAGGCATTCCTGTCCAGGATGGGAGTAAATTTCAGTGACAGCCGATTGTCATTGGATGTAAATTTCCAGGGCTTTAGATACTGCTCCTTACCCGCTCCCTCACCGGGAATGTGAAATTTCACCTGGTCAAGCTTATGGGCAATACCGTCATAAAACACCATATTTTCCGTAGCTGCGCTTGTATCTCCGAATCCGTAACCGAGATTCAGGCCAAAGTTCTTTCCATCCACCGTACCCTGCAGCGCACTCCAGTACCAGGTATTATGATAGGTCCATACACCGCGGCCCCAGTCCAGCAGACCATAGCTGTCATCGGGGTCAAACTCATACCGTTTACCCAGATATTCCACCACCCCTTTTGCCCGCATCCCTACGATTTTATGGTTGTAATAAAAATATCCGGGCTTATGGAACGGTATGGCGATCACCATACTATCACGGGGCTCTTCCGAGAGGATGATCTTCATTCGGATAGGCTGTCCGTCTTGAAAGTTCTTCATCGCGGCACGCAATACCCTTTTGCCGTTTTCCACGTGAAAAGAGAAATAGCATTGCTTATTTTTGTAACTCGTAATGCCCTCCCCGGAATTTGATGGGAGTGCGGTTTTTCCCATGGGAAGCACGGTCATGGGACTCACTGTGCGCTCTGTCCCATGCTCAAAATCAAGAAAAGAAATGCTCATAAGGCCCATATAACTGTTATCCGCCACCGTGAGCGCCACACCAAACTTATCATTATGTACCAGATAATAATCCCACTCCTTAATCCGGAACCGCCCAGCTTTGATGTGGCTTCTGTCGTATTCCCTCACAAGGGAGTGTGCGTAACCCGGCTCGATAAGATTCCCTTTCTCATCCAGCAGACGACCCTTTGTTAATTTTTTCTGCATATTCTCCACCTCACTTTCGCGTTTTTGTGACTGCCGCTTGTCCTGAAATTGCTGCTTGTTTTAATTCCCCTTGCCTTGAAACTGGAAATGTCTGTATAATAGTATTATACTTTTTTGAAGAGAAGGTTACAATGTTATTTTCAGCTTTTAAGCAGATGTTTCTATAGACGGAGCAATCACAATTAATTGTAGGAAGGAACGTTTATGGCACAATCAAATTACGAGAAGATGAAAAACAGCATGGCAGACGTGTTTCTGCATTACGATCAGGAATCAATGATTCAAAAGTTTGGTCTGGCCCACGATGAGAATTATCTGTACATTTCCTTTGTGGGAAGAGAATACCGGATTGATCGGGCTGACGGCCAGGTAAGCTGGTCTAAAGATTCTTTTCAGACGGAAGAAACAGCAGGTTATAATGAAGTCATGACAATTTATGATGTACTCTGTTATTCCAGGGAAAACTGCCATCTTGCAAATGAATGGGTAAATATCTCAAGCCTCTCCGCTGTTAAAGGAGGAAGCCTGGCAAAAGAGGGTGATTTTTTCCACAATGCCGGAAGCTGCTTTGACGGAAAAACAGCCGCCCTTGCCTGTGCGTGTAAAAAACTGCAAGGCAGAAAACTCATGAGAGGTGATGTGGCTTACGAATTGGATCTGTTTCCTTTCCTCCCTGTGTGCTTACGGTTTTGGGAATCGGACGATGAGTTTTCCGCAAGCCTGCAGATACTTACAGACAAAAATATACTTGACTATATGCACTATGAAACCTTAATGTTTGCCATTACTCATCTGCTACACAGACTGAAAGAGGAAATATAAAAAAGGAAAAGCATCAAGTCATAATAAAACAATTGGATGTTATCGGGTTTTCTGTTATAATTTAAGTCACTTAATAGAATCAGTAATGGAGGTGTTAAGATATGAGCATTCAATCTGATGTAGAAATACTATCCATTCAGGCTTTGGAGTTATACACAAAAGCCCATAACTTATCTGAAAAAGAAGCCTCTGACATATTTCACAGGCACCAGGTTTTTGAGAAAATAATTTTGCAGCATGAATATCTACACCAACTGGATTCCAGCGAAACATTAAAATATGTTGAAGAAATTATCGGCAAAGAAGTTTCGGATTTACTTCTTTACCATGGTTCTAATGTTGCATTTAACGAAATTGATTTGTCTAAATCCCATAACCGAAGAGACTTTGGACGTGGATTCTATTGTACTGTACTGGAAAGTCAGGCAAAAGAATGGGCTCACCGACTGTATATACGGAATTTTTCAGGCGGAGAATACATTTATCAATATGTTTTCCGTCAGACAGATAATCTAAAAATCAAACGCTTTACCGCATTAGATGCAGAATGGCTGGATTTTGTTAAAGAGAACCGAATCAAGGGCGGTATCCAACACACTTATGATGTAGTTATAGGACCTGTTGCAGATGACAATACAATGGAAACTATACAGTTATACCTTTCCGGCATTTTAAGGTCAGAAGAAGCAGTGGAAAGACTCCGCTATAACAAAGTAAATAATCAAGTATCTTTCCATACTCCATTGGCATTAAAACATCTGTTTTTTGAAAATCGCAAAGGAGACAAGCATGATTGAAGGAAAATATTTTTTTAATGGAAAAGACATTACAATGAATATCTGTATCCAGATACGTGATGTAATTGATATCATTCAGGAGAAAACCGGCATGAACTTTCCTGATGCGACCGTAGCCTTTTATCACTCTAAGACTTACGAAGTTTTGCAGAATACGGAGAGTGCACTTTGGGCAGAAAACGCTGATTATATTGCAGACCGGTATTTTGAAGAAATGGGATACGAAAACATTATTTAAAATGTAACCACACATAAACGATAAAACATGACCTTAAACTATAAGTATCCAGAGGCTTATCTTGTATAGATTCGCCTCCGGATTTATTTGCGTTTCCCCTATTTAGTTTTCTGTTATTCCTATATGATCTTAGTGTCTTGTTCCCACGTTTCAATCCATCGTTTATTTATCAATCGAAGATACTTGCCATATGCCACATCCCATTCTCTTGTTTGAATTGGTTCGTATTTACAGATTTCAAATGACCGTTCCGTTACATCTCGGATATCGTCGAAGCCCCCAAGGTCTCCTGCTGCCACGGCTTGAGCCAGGATATTCCCTGCGCAGGCTGCCTCCACAGGTCCTGTAATAACAAGCTTATCCAACGCATTAGCAGTGAATTGGTTAAGCAAGGTATTCTGAATTCCGCCTCCCA
This sequence comes from Blautia schinkii DSM 10518, assembly GCA_000702025.1. GTDB lineage: Bacteria > Bacillota > Clostridia > Lachnospirales > Lachnospiraceae > Blautia_A > Blautia_A schinkii. The sequence continues at coordinate 113,873 of JNKJ01000010.1, read as the reverse complement.
CTATCCGGAAAGCTTTAAATGACTTTCCAGTTACTTTTTCCAGCTGCTCTACTATATAACGATACCGCAGGGCCATACTTTCATATATACATCTGGCAATTGCGCCCTTTGATTCAGGAATGGTTTGATTCGTACGCCTGCAATAATCCTGTATTTTCATAACCATATCACCAGCATTATAAAATTCAGGCTCTTCCAGATTTACCAGGCTGATAAATGGGCGTTCTCCTCCTGCCAATTCCACAATTCCCTTCCAATCTACAAATGTCCCTCTGTCACACCATCGGGCAGCGCATTGCTGTACCGCCCACATTCCCATACAGTTTTTCAGCAGCCGTATCTTTCCGTCTATTGTTCCTTCGTTAGAAAAATTAGTCTTTCTGGCAAAATCACTGATCAATGGTTCCTCCCTTTCAATACCGATCATTGACCATGTTCCGCTGGAGCAGAAAATTTCTCCCTTTTTCAGAGGTGCGGCTGCAACGGCAGAGGCTGTGTCGTGGGACGCTACCGGAATCAGTCTCCATTTACTATTGTCATCTACCAGACCTGTACGCACCGGAAATGCTTTCTCGCATGGCATAATAATCGGCGGCAGAAGTTGATCTGATAATTCCAGCAGGCTCATAAGTTCACTGTTCCATTTCTTTGTATATGGATTAAGCATCATTGTGGTACTTGCAATCGTATATTCTGCATACTTTTCCCCAGTGAGATAATAAGAAAGTAAATCTGGAACCATAAGCATTGTATCTGCCTGTTCCAGTGCAGAATCTCCAAAAAGTTTTCTTTCATAAAGCTGATACAGCGTGTTTCCGCGCATACACTGTATACCCGCGCAACGGTACAGCCTTGAAAACGACACAATCTGGTTTACGGCATTCATGCCTGTTCCGTCAGAATTTCTGATACACCTGCAGCCGTCCAGTAATCTGCCATTTCTGTCTATCAACCCGAAATCCGTACCCCACGTGTCTATTCCCATACTCTGTATTTCCTCTGTCTCATACATGGACGTTACTTTTCGGGCTGATTTCAGAATCTCATGATAAAGATAATACGTATTCCAGTACAATGAGCCGTTGATGTTAACAAAATAATTGGGAAAGCGGCTGATCTCATCCATTCGCAGCAAGCTTCCGTCAAAAGCCCCCACAAGCCCTCTTCCAGAACCAGAACCAAAATCCATAGCCAGATATATATGTTTTTTCATACAATTTTCCTATCCCACCTCTCAGTTCTTGTCTGTCAGGAGTAATTGTCCCGCAGTAAGAGGCTGTATGCTCATGCCTCCCATGGCCGCCATATGCAGCGACCAGGCAGAAGACTCCGCCACCTCCAGTTTATCAAAAGTCAAAGTCATATCCGGCCCTACCACAATTGCACCCACATTGGATATAAGGGCAAAGGGCTGTGATAAACTAAGCGTTTGCGCCAAAGGTTTCACATCAATGAATTCCTGGAAAGAAAATTCGTATCCTTTTCTTAGAACTCCATAGGATTCAGGTGCAATCTCCACAGGATAAACGGCACCGCTGACCGCGTAACTCGTAATATGTGCAGGAGCCGCCATCATGATACACTGTACCTCCGGATGAAGGCGGTAAATTTCTTCATGCAGTCTCCAATCCTTGTCCGGATTTTTCCCCATTTCTGCCTTTTTATCATGAATACTCACAAACTCACTTTCGCTCATCCAGGCATTATCCTTATCATCCGGAGAAATCAGAAATGTATGGCTATCTACCCTTACAGACAAGGTACCATATTTTCCGGTAAATAGATTTTTATCATATGCCCGTTTTGCAAATGTGGCAAGCTCTCTCCTTTTTTCCCGTTCCCTGGAAGAGTAAATGTGCGCTTCTTCAAACTCCGGCGGTTTCTTTCTCGACTCCCGGTAAGCGTGCACTGCACCACGGTCTAGTCTTTTTCCTCTACCCACAACACCGGTACAAAGCTGAAGTCTGGACGTCATTTCTAATTGTTCCAAGCGCTTCATTCCGTCAAATAAGTCTATTCTGCTGCCCACAAAGGCCGCATGATTCTTCAGCACAACGGCTTCATGCCCTGCTTCAAATACTCTTCCAACCTCTTCCGCCAAATCCATAGTCCCGGGGGTGGCATATTCTGCCACCCCCGGATTGTCGCATGTCTCAAGAGATGCCAGCGTAAGAAATGTGTCAGGACTTTGATGCGCAATACTCAATGAAACTAAAGCAGGAGAATGTGCATGGAGAACGGCTTTCATCCCAGGACATACATCATAAATTCTTTTGTGGATTCCATATTCAGAAGTCGGTTTATGGATCCCTTCCACGCTGCCGTCAGGAAGAAGCTTTACAATATCCTCCCTATTTAATTTTCCTTTATCGATTCCTGAAGGGGATACCCAGATTATCCCCTCCTCGTCCATCATAGATAAATTCCCTCCAGTGAGAGAAGTCAGACCCCTGTCGTATATTTGTTTCATAACTGTACATATCTGATCCGCCGGATGCATAATTTGTGATTTCATCATGTTTAATACCCTTTACTTATTTTCGTTATATTTTTTCATAGCATAGCGGAAAATGATTGACTTTTCCTGGGTAACCTCCTCCAGTACAGAAGACATACATTCACGACTGTTGCCGCTCATTTTCTTCCCGCCTCCAAACGGCAGTTCTTGGGCACGGAAACCGCCGGAACCATTCACAGCAACCATACCTGCCTTCAGGCTTCCGGCAACCATCATAGCATCCTGTAAATTATTTGTAATTACCCCTGAGCTGAGGCCATATTGGGTTGCCTCTGCAATCTCAATTGCTTCCTCCAATGTGTCAAAACCGATAATCGGGAATACCGGGCCAAATACTTCCATATCCCTGGCAATATCCATATCCGGCTTTACATCCACAAGCACTGTGGGTTCGTAAAAGGCGCCTGTTCTCCGCCCTCCATATACGATTTTAGCCCCTTGCCCTACGGTGTGAAGAACCTGCCGTTCTACTTCTTTCGCCGCATGTTCACTGATCAGTGTGCCAAAGTCTGTATCCATATTCATCAGATCTCCGGTTTTTACAGTTTTCAGACGTTCCTCGATAAGACGCTTTACAAAAATATCCTTGATGCTGTTATGTACGATAAATCTCTTCGCTCCGGAGCAGCACTGGCCTGCATTTCTTGTCTTATCCCCTGCCTCATTAACTGCCAGATCCATATCACAGTCTGCGCAGATAATCAGAGGGTCATTTCCCCCCAACTCAAATTTATATTCCGTGAGGTTCTCAGCTGCTCTTCTGGCAATTTCCTTACCTGCCTCCACACCTCCTGTCAGATTCACCTGTGCTACCAGTGGATTTTCCACAAGCCAGTTTCCCACCTTTGATCCTCTTCCAGTTATACACTGTACTGCTTCCGGTGTCACTCCCGCCTCCACCAATAGCTTCATTAATTTTAAAACACATAAAGGATTATAGCTGGCCGGTTTTACTACAATCGAATTTCCTGCCATCAATGCCGGTGCTGCTTTAAAGGCCCACAATGCTGCCGGAAAATTAAATGGAACAATACATGCGATCACACCCAACGGCTCATGTACCGTTACCTGCAGATCATCATCGTACCCGCCTTCAATTCCCATAGGCATTGTTTTACCGTAATGGTGCTTCACAATCTCAATTGAGCTTTCAAACGTCATAGAAACCGAATCAATTTCGCCATAGGAGTCAAATACTGGCTTTCCGGTTTCCATGGTGATGGTTCTTGCCAGGTCATCCCGGTCACGTTTTAACAGTTCCAGAAATTTCCTGAGTATTGCAGCCCTTGCGCGTACATGATTACGGTACCATTTTTTCTGTCCCATTACCGCACTCTCCACTGCAAAGTCGACATCCTCTTTAGCAGCCGCAGGTACTGTATCCAGCACTTGGCTATTATAAGGATTGATCACTTCGATAACCTCACCGCTTCTTGAATCTACGTCCATTCCATTAATTAACATTTTCATAAGGTATCCCTCTTTTCTCTAACCTATTTTAACCTGTACATCAGCAAATAACCGGGCTTATCTGCAAACCAGTTACTGATCAATACCTGTCCCTGCACATGCACATGTCAATGCAGTCCCGCACAATCTCTTTCATTGCCTCTTTTCCACTATTCATAATATCCATAAGACTGATTTCATCGGGATTATGCTCCATGTAGCTGTACATATTTTTAATAAAAGCTTTACGCAGTACGCTGCTGAAATTAACTTTACTAACTCCCATACCGATTGCTTTCTGTAACTGATCACAGGGAATGCCTGTACCTCCATGCAGTACTATAGGAATTTTCACAAGCTCTGTGATTGCGGATAGTCTCTTAAAGTCTAATTGAGGAGCTGATGTATAAAATCCATGTGCATTTCCTATGGCCACGGCCAGACAATCTATTTGTGTTTCATCGGCAAGTCTTTTAGCCTCCATAGGATCTGTCATATAAACACGTTCTAGGACATCTCCTATTTCAGAGTTCTGTCCAATCGTTCCGATTTCACCTTCCACCGTCACTCCCACTGCCCTGGCCATTTCACACACCTTGCGCAGGTTGGCGATATTTTCTTCCAAAGGCAGCTGCGAACCGTCGTACATCACACTCGTAAACCCGCCACGGACACATTTTACCGTATCTTCATAGGCTGCCCCGTGGTCTAAATGGATGGCCGCTCTGACCCTCCGGCGCTCTCCCTCTGCTTTCACTATAGACACCACAGTTTCCGGGGATGAATAATAAGCCTCCAGCCAATGAGCCTGAATGATCACTGGTGCCCTGCATTCCTCCGCTGCTTCCAGAATACCCTGGATATTTTCAAGATTACATACATTAAATGCGGGAACTGCATATCCATTACGGTAAGCATCCTGCAGCAGTTCTTTCATCGTACATAATTCCATATCTGCATCTCCTCTAACTATTCAGCCGCTCAAGAGCTTTTTCCAGGAACCGCAGTTCCTCCTTAGTCAATTCCTCAAACGGTTTTTTACAAACACCGCAGTCTATGCCTTGCAGAAAAAGTACTGCCTTGATACCTTTAAAAATCCCGACCTTCAGAAGACTGTCCACCATATCGTTAATTTTACCCTGGACTTTCAAGGCTTCCTGCATTTGACTCTCCCTGAAAGCTCTCCGTACCGCTATGAACTGATCTGCCATAATAGAAACTGTGCTCCCGATAGTTGCCTCCACACCCACCGACAATGCAGAAAGAAATATCTCATCATGGCCATTAAAAATGCTTTTCCCCGGATTGTACCTTACAAGCTGCTCTGTCTGGAACAAATTATAGGTAGTCTGTTTGCTTCCCGTAATCCCGCTGCATGTCAGAAGCTCCAGCAATTCCTCAGTTGTAAAATTAACGCCGCTCATCTCTGGTATATTATATATAATCACAGGCAAGCCTGTTTCCTTTTGAAGGCTCATATAATAATTTTTGATTTCACGTTTACTGAATGGAAAATAAAATGGTGGCACGGAGGAAATCGCATCAATCCCCTGTTTTCCTGCACAATCCGCCATATCCAATGCCTGATCTAATGAAAAGGACCCGATATTAGCGATAACCGGCACACGCTTATTGACAATACCTGACGCGAGCTTTATCAGATTTTTCCTCTGGTCATTACTCATCATATAGGATTCCCCTGTACTCCCTGAAAGGTAAAAACCATCCACACCGTCCCTGATATTTTTTTCTATAATAATTTCCAATGCCTTTTCATTAATATTTCCCTCCGTGTCAAAGGGCGTAATCAATGCCGGAAAAATTCCTTTAAATTGTTTCATCCCACACCTCTTCTTCCATATACTGCCTAATCTGTTCCCTGCTGTTAACAGCTCCACTGGCTCCTACTTTCTGTACGGTAATCGCCGCAGCCGCACTGGCAAAGATTAAGCCTTCCTTTGCATTCAGATTCTGGACCAACCCTGAAATAAAGCCCGCTGTGAAGCTGTCCCCCGCCCCAGTTGTATCAATGACCTTTTTTGCCAGAGAGGGAAGCTGCAATTCTCTGCCTTCAATATCTGCATAAATTCCGTCAGCACCCATCTTTATGATGACATTTTTAACCCCGTAGCTTTTAAACACTGCTGATATCCGGGAAGGCTCCTGCATCTTTGTGTAATAGACAGCCTCCTCATAGCTTGGGATTGCATAGTCCAGATATTTCAGCGCCCCAGCTATGGAATCCAGGCTCCATTCCTTTAAATCCATGACAAAATCTGCAACTGTCACTGCTCCGCAGTTGTGTGCTTTTTCCAAGATTGCCGTCAGGCCTTTGTCATCCAGCCTTTCACTGCAGAACAGACTTCCGATGGATACTGCCTTCACCCCCGGCTGAAAAACCGACATATCAATATCACTTGCAGAAAACTCTCTTGCCGAACCGTTCTCCTGCCCGATAATCGTTCTTTCGCCGTTTTCTGTAATCATTGCTATGCTGGTTGAAGTGGGAAAACTGCCACATTGGATTCCGTCTGCCGCTAACCCGTTCTCACTGCAGTATTTTAGTATTACATCCCTCTGAAAATCTGCACCGGTCAAGGTCAGCAGCCTCACCTTATGTCCAAGTCTTGAGAGCGTAACCGCTTCATTTAAAGCATCTCCACCGGGAATCAGTTCTATATCACGTGAGAAAACAGTCTGCCCGTCCAGCCGGAAATCACCGATTCCTCTCACAAGAATATCCAGAGCACTGATTCCCAGACATATAATCTCTGTGCCTCCCATACTTCCACATTCCTTACTTCTTCGTTTTTTTACTGCTTACATCAATTGCAATTGCAATCATCAGAACCATTCCCTTGATAATATACTGGAACGTTGCATCCAGGTTCAACAGGCTCATGCCATTATCAAGGGCAGCCATTAGCATGGTGCCTATTATGACACCAATGATATTTCCACGTCCGCCCAGGATACTGGTTCCTCCTACAACGCAGCCTGAGATTGCAGTAAATTCAAAACCAGTCCCTGATGTTGCCGCCGCCTGTCCCACTCTTCCCAGATAGACTATCGCCGCGACGGCCGTCACCAATCCGTGAAGAACATATATTTTTAAAACGTTTAATTCTATATTGATACCTGACAGGCGTGCCGCATCTCTATTTCCGCCAATTGCAAATACATAACGTCCAAACTTGGTATTTTTCACTATAAAGCTGAAAACCAACGCTAAAGCTACTAAAATCAATACTGCATAAGAAAATCCCCGATTGAAAGCCATAATACTGCCTACAAGAAAGATGGCCGCTGACACAAGTACCAACTGTCCAATAAAAATAGGCATTCCATACTGTGGATTTCCTTCTTTTATTTTTTTCCTTCTGTTATATATACTGAATCCTATGTAACACAAAATCGCCAAAACCAGTAAAATAACGCTCAGGAGATTAAATCCTGTTTCCTCCCCGATAATATTGGGAAGATATTCGTAACCAAACACAGCAAAAGAGGGAGATACGGGACCGATGGACATACCGCCGCCTACCAGCAGTATCAGCCCCTTCATAATCAGCTGTGTAGCAAATGTTACGATAAAGGCCGGCAGCTTTACATATCCAATCCAGAAGCCATGCCACAAGCCTACCAGCAGACCGGTCAGCAATGTGATGAGAATCGTCGCACTTGTCCCCAATTCCAGATTCACCTGCATAGTGGCCGCGACAACCCCCATAAAACCCAGTACATTGCCTGCAGACAAATCTGCATTCTGGGATACAATTACCAACATCATTGTAATCGCAATAATTGAACAGGTTGCTCCCTGCATCAGAAGATTAGACAAATTTCTGGTGGTCATAAATGTACCGCCAGTTAATATCTGGAAAGTAATAAAGACCAGCAGTAATTCTACAATCAGCGAGACTTTATCAAAGTCTCTGCGCAGGTTAAAAACCTCAGATAAAACAAATTTTTTCGTTTTTGTGCCAGAATTAATTTCAAGCGCTGCATCATGCTTGTCCATACTGACCACCTCCTGCCATAAAGTATAGTAATTTATCCTGTGTGACAATATCTTTTTCTATTTCCAATTCTCCGCTCACACAACCCTCATGCATGATATAAATCCTATCGCTGATTCCTATTACCTCGGGAAGCTCGGAGGAAATCATAACAACGCAGATTCCCTGTTCCACCAATTCATTCATTAACTGATAAATCTCATATTTGGCGCCCACATCGATTCCACGTGTGGGTTCATCCAAAATCAGAACTGCCGGCTCTGCCAGTATAGATTTCGCAAGAAGAACCTTCTGCTGGTTTCCTCCGCTTAAATTCTCTGCGAGCTGATAAATAGATGGCGTTTTCACGTGATATTTTTTTACACTTTCATTTGCCTTGGACACTTCCAGATCCCTGTCAATGACGCCTCCCTTTGTAAGTTTATCCAGGCTTGCAAGGGACATATTAGTGATAATGCTTGACGAAAGAACAAGACCATATCTCTTTCTGTCCTCTGACAGGTAGCCTATTCCTTCTTTAATGGCCTGTTTGGGAGCTGTAAACGGTTTAAACTTCTTCCCGTTCAAAACAAGTTCCCCTGTAACCTTTGCGTCCAAAGCTCCGTAAATACTAAGAGCAAGCTCTGTGCGCCCTGCACCCATCAGCCCCGCAATACCGAGAATCTCACCTTTTCTGATTGATATATTGATATTGTTAAGAAGCTTCTTTTCCGGATTATTGGGATTTTCAGCAGACCAGTCGTGAATCTCCAGAACTGTCTGTCCAGGGGTATGCTTTTGTCTGGGAAATAACTCTTTTAGTTCACGTCCCACCATATATGTGATAAGCTCCTCTTCCTTCATCTCTGAGGCTGGTTTTGTCACTACTGTTTTCCCATCGCGTAACACAGTAATGGTATCACAAATAGAAAATACCTCTTTCAGCTTGTGGGAAATGAAAATACAGGTAATTCCCTTATTTTTCAAATCCTTCATCAGATTGAGAAGGTTCTCCGAGTCCTCCTCTGTCAAGGATGCCGTCGGTTCGTCCAAAATTAATAGCTTCACATTCTTACTCAATGCTTTTGCGATTTCAATCAGCTGCTGGACCCCTGTTCCAAGCCCTCCTACTTCTACATATGGATCAATATCCAGTTTGACGTCCCGCAAGGCTTTTGAAGCCAGCCTGAATTGCTGATCCCAGTCAATACGCCCGTTCCTCATAATCTCATTTCCCAGGAAGATATTCTCACAGACATTCATAGAATGCACCAGACCAAGCTCCTGATAGATAATCGTAACTCCGGCCTTTTCACTGTCCTTTATGCTGCTGTACTTTTGGATTTCTCCTGAAAGTCTGATATCTCCTGAGTAAGAGCCGTGCGGGTACACACCGCTCATAATTTTCATGAGTGTTGATTTACCCGCACCGTTCTCTCCTACGAGCGCATGGATTTCACCCTTTTTTACGCAGAAATTAACATCATCCAATGCTTTTACGCCTGGAAATTCTTTTGTAATATGCTGCATCTCAAGAATATATTCATGCTCTCTGCTCATTTTCATTCACCATACACTTCCTCGTGTGTAAATACGCCGGTATCAATCATCACATCATCCACAGTATCCTTTGTCACGATATCAAAGCCTACTTTTACCCATGGGCAGTCATTTTTTCCAAAATTTGCTGTTGCATCCGTATCAAGCTCTTCACCCTTTACAATTTTAATACTGGTTTCTACTGCTGCTTTTGCCAATCTTGCCGGATTCTTGAAAACTGTACTGATCTGTGTCCCTTGTACAATCCTCTGACACGCTGTCAAATCCCCATCCATTCCTGTTACCAGAACATCTCCGGCGATTCCTGCTGCTTCCAACGCCTGAATCGCACCGGATGCGGTACCGTCATTCATACATACCACTGCTGCAATATCTGTTCCATAATTAGAAATCAGATTTTCTACGTGCGCCATCGCGTTCTCCGGTTTCCAGCCAGTACAGTACTGCTCCATGACCATCTCTGCCTTTCCCTCATCGAACAGAGGCTGCAGTGTGTCCTTCATTCCCTGGGCAAACTGATTTACAGTCAGACCACTTCCCTTATCTCCATAAAGAAAAGCATAATTTCCAGGTTTCGCTTCCTGAAGAACCGCCTCAGAAATAGCCAGGCCTACTTCATATGGGTCATAACCCACATAGGCATCAATCCAGGTATTTGATAAATTGTCATCATAAGACACAATCAGTACTCCCTGTTCGTGAGCGTCGTTTAATACATTCGCCAGCGCACCATCATCCACGCAGCAAACCATAATGACATCGACGCCATTCGTCACCATATTTTCAATCTGGGAAATCTGTTTGTCCGCATCACCGTTTGCACACTGAATATCAATGTTCACACCGTTTGCTTCTGCTTCCTGTTCCAAATACTTCACTTCATTCTGCCAGCGCTCCTCCTCCAATGTCTTAAGTGCAAAGCCGATACTGATCTCCTCGTTTTCATTCTCCTTTGCATATACGGGTACGGTACAAAGTGCTGCGCTCATTGCTAATGTTGTTACGATTGCTATAGTTTTTTTCATTGTAAAAACCCTCCTGATAATTTTATTTTTTAATTTTTATTTTGCTCCATTATAAATTCTTTGTCTAACTCAAGTCCCAGTCCTGGCTTATCCGGGATTTCCAGTATGCCGTTCACCGGAAGGGGTGCGCCCTTAAATACACGGCCAGTGATATCCTCAAACAGGAACAGCCTTTCAAGAAAAACGGTGTTGGACATTGCCCCTGCAATGTGCATATGTATATATTCCATGGCATGAGGTGCCAGAGCAATATTCCATGCCTGGGAAAGCGCCGCAATTTTCAGCATCTCAGTAAAACCGCCGCACCTGGTGATATCTGTCTGTAGATAATCCACTGCATGTCCCAGAAGCAGATCCCTGACGCCATACTTTGTATATTCGTGTTCGCCGGTTCCCAGCGGGATATCCGTAGATGCAGCAAATTTTGCAAGTCCCGGAATATCGTCTGCGAATACCGGTTCCTCAAACATGGAAATCTCATATTCCCTAAGCCGATTGGCAAGCCGTACAGCATCAGCCGCATGAAAAGCATTATTTGCATCCACCATAAATTCAATGTCAGACCCAATCGCCTCCCGTACTTTACGGCACCTACGTACATCTGCCTGAATATCACGTCCTCCGTTTACGCCTACCTTCAGCTTGATTGCCCTATATCCCCGAGCCACCATTTCCACAGCCTCTTCCACCAGTTCCTCGTCACTGTATGAGGTCCAGCCCCCGCTGGCATAGATTGGTATGTTTCTTTTTGTTCCCCCCATAAGCCGATACAATGGCATGCCAAGTATTTTACCTTTCAGATCCCATAGTGCAATGTCCACTGCACTAAGCGCACAGAATGCCAGTCCCTTTCTGCCTACTCCACGGGCATAATGGAAAAGTTCTTCCCAGATCACCTCTGTTTCAAATGGGGAACGTCCCACAAGCTTTGGTGCGTAATAACCATCAATCAGTGATTTGATTGCTTCTCCCCCCACTTCATGATACGTCACCCCGATTCCTGTCAGACCCTGGTCAGTGGTAACCTCCACAATACACAGGCCCACGGTTTCCACCTTGCGTGTGGCATCCTGAAAACCGGACCGCACAGGTGACGCCACAAGAGACACCTCTATTTTCTTTATGTTTTGATTCATAACTTATTATCCTTCCCTGTTAATATGGAAAAACCTCACCAGTGTATTGATAAAAGAACGGTCCATCAAGCTTTCCCCTATTATTCTGTACCAGATGATAAATGGATTCTGCAGATACCTCCGGAAGAATAAGAGCTTCTGCCGCTTGCCCTGTTGCCGACTCATTCATTCTTGTCTTCATGACACCTGGATGGACGCACAGCACTTTAATCCCATCCCCCCGGCAGTATCTCTGTAAAATGGCACTTCCCATATTCAAGGCTGCCTTTGACATACAATAAGCATATGGGTAATCATCCTGACATGTATCAAGCTCTGTTATATGTGTGAGACTGCCACCAGCGGAAGAAACGTTCAGTATTACTTTTTCTTCCCCTTTTCGCAGCAGAGGAATCGCGTGCTTGATAACCCGGAATGCTCCTATTGTATTTATATTTAAGGTTTCCAGAAAATCATCCACTTCTGTCTCTTCCAGAGGCAGTCCGGAATCTCTGGGTAATATTCCTGCATTGTTTATCACTAAATCAAGACGTTCTGTCTCTTCCTGGATGGTCTTGAACGCATTGTGTACATTTTCCGTATTTGATATATCCATTGCCAGAATCTCCAGCCTTTTAGTATATTTCTTACGCAGCTCATATAAATCTTCGGTTCCCTTCCTGTTCACACAGCCGAACACCATATATCCTTCCTGCAGATACTTTTTTGTCAAAGCAAGCCCCAGACCGTGAGCACTTCCGGTAATCAATACATATTTCATGTCTGCACCTCCCTGTGCTGTCTATTCATCCTTGATTTTTACCATCACCTTGATATTATCCTGTTTCCCGTAAAGAGCAGTGTCAAATGCTTCCTTTGCCTGTTCCAAGGTATATTCCCCCGTAATCAGGCGATCAAGCTCCACTCTTCCTCCTTCGAGGGCTTTTATTGCTGTCTGATAGTTATTCCTGTACCTGAAGATTGGCTTTATTGCCACTTCTTTTTCGATAATATGGTAAAATTCAAAAGGTGTTTCCCCATGTGTGCAGCCAATCAGGGTAATGACACCACCGCGCATAACCAGTTTTTCTGTCATAGCCGTTGTAACGGGAGTACCTGCAGCTTCAAATACAATATCCGCTCCCATACCATCCGTGAGTTCCATCACCCTGGCAGCAGCATCCTCATTCTTTGAATGAATGACCGCATCTGCACCAAAGGCTAATGCTGTCTGAAGCTTTTCCTCAAACACATCCAGCATGATAACCTTAGCTGCATGGTAAAGCTTAGATGCCATGAGTACACAAAGACCAATGCAGCCGCAGCCCAGAATCGCTACCGTTTTCCCAGGCGTCACCTCAGCCGTTTCCACCGCGTGCAAACCAACCGCAAACGGTTCAATCAATGCCCCGGTCTTCAGTGAAACATTCTCCGGAAGCTTATAGCACAAACTGGCCGGATGTGCGACATATTTCTGCATTGCCCCCTGCTCTCTGGGTGCAGATAGAAAACGGATATCTGGGCAGAGATTATAGCGTCCCTCCTTACACCATTTACACTTGCCGCAGGTTTTTCCCGGTTCAACCACAACTCGGTCCCCAATCTTCAGATTACTAACCTCACTTCCCGTCTCTATGACTACCCCGGTAAATTCATGTCCCAGGATATAAGGATATACATCCTCAAAGCCGGCTTCCCCATTAGCGTACCAATGTGCATCGGAACCACACACTCCACAGTACGCAACCTCAATCAATACATCCTCATCACCGCACACAGGCATAGGTGCATCGTCTATCTCCATCTTTTCCAATCCTGTGCAGTACGCTGCTTTGTTTTTCATTTCTTTCTCCTATATCATTCCTTATTGGGATGAACAATCACCTTGATGACATCCTTCTCATAGAGGACCTTATCCAATGCCTGAAAGTAATTCTCCAGATCATACTCATAACTGATCAATATCTTTGTATTTACTTTTCCCACCGCAATCGCGTCCATCGCGCGGCCAAAATCTCCGACCTGACTTAATGATGAATAATAAGTAAGCTCTTTATCCCAGAATTCATTAAATGGAAAACGCAGCTGTGGCTGTTCCCCGCGGTAATAACCATAGCCAAGAATCCTGCCGCCCATTTTCATCAGTCTGGGCACAGTATAAACAAGCTCCTCCGCACCGGTAGCATCAAACAGACAATCAGCTCCTAAAGGATAACGCTTCAGGATTTCCTGCTCATGCTTGCTGTAATCATTTCTGTCCATAAGTATCGTGTCAATTCCAAGACTCTTCACAATATCCAGTTTTTTCCGGGAGGATGCCACCACTACCACGTGTTTTGCATTACTATGCATAGCCAATTGTGCCAGAATAATTCCCATCGGCCCTGCCCCCAGCACAATCACTTCATCGCCGTACCGGATGTTCATCTGGTCCATGGAATGCATACAGCATGCTACCGGTTCTGTGAGACACGCTTCATTAAACGATACATGATCCGGAATATGTATGGTCTTCCCTTCTTTAACCTTTACGTATTCTGCAAAACCTCCGTCTGCGACATTTCCCAGATTCCTTTTATCGGGACAATGGATAAAATCACCTTTCCTGCAGTAGAAGCAAATGCCACAAGGGACTGTATTATCCGCTGTTACCCGGTCACCTGGTTTAACAGTCTTAACATTTCCCCCTACCTCCTGTACAATCCCGGAAAATTCATGTCCTGGAGTCAGTGGATAACTGGAACAGCTGCTTCCTCCTGCTTTCTCATGGTCACACTCAACACCATGACAGATACTACAGCTCATCACTTTGATGATCACTTCATCCTCACCACACTGAGGATATGGCTTTTCACAAATAGACGCATTCTCTCTTAACGGCTTCTCATAAAATAAAGCTTTCATTTTCACCTTTCCTTTCTCAGCTTAGTTATTTGTTTCCAAAATATAATTCCTGATATTTGCCAAGCTTTTCTACTATCTCCGGACCAGCGCCGGTTCCGATTGATTCACAGCCCATTTGTATGAATGTATAAACCTCCGGTAAGGTTGATGTTGTAGATTTCATCCGGCATTTGCACTCTGGTCCCATCTCGTCTAAAACACTCTTCATCAGAAGCATATCGTTATAGTTGGGGCGGTATGGTGTCAGCAGCCCTGTTGCTGTCTTAACCTGGTCGATTCCTGATTCCGCTACAAGACGGGTGGCAATTTTAATTTCCTCATCTGTCAAATGCCCTACCTGAATAATAGCCTTTGTCACCACATGATTGTCTTTCCCTATCTTTGCAAGTTCTGTCAGTTCATTTTTATAATAATCATATTTCTTTTCTTTTAAAGCAGCCACATTTGTAGCCATATCAAGTTGTGTAGCACCCATTTGAATCAATTCTTTTGCCTCAAACATCTTTACTGAAGTGGAATTCTGTCCGTATGGAAAACCAACGGGACCTCCAATCTTAATATCATTCTCTTTACAGAAATCGCCGATTTCCTGTACAACCAGTGGAATTCTATACGGAAGCAGACAGATGGCTCCGAATTTATAGCGCTTAACTTCCTCAAGATATCCCTTGTATATCTCTTCCGTATCTGCCGGATCCAACACGAAAGAATAATCAAGATACTTTGCAATTTCCTCTTTTGTCATTTTTGAAATATCTGCCATAATTTCACCCTCCATGTGTGTTTTATTTACAGGACCTTCTCCTTTTCTCCTGTTGAGTAGCATTGTAGCATTCTTTTTTGGTTTATTACATGAAGTTATCTTACTGAAAACTTTAGAAAATCCCACTTGTTTTTTAACATATGATTTTACATGGCACATAAAAAACGCTTTCTACTTCTTGTTAAAACAAGTCTTAGAAAGCGTTTTTTGTTTTATTATTTTAATCATGAATTACAATTATAGCTCAGAACGCAGCATAGACTGCACGGATTTTCCGAATTTTTTCTTAAAGCAAAAACTGAAGTATCCGGGGTCTTTAATACCTATTTTTTCTGCTACCTCATAGGATTTTAATGTTGTCTGCCGAAGCAGCACAAGAGCTTTTTCCATCCTAATGTCAAGAAGATATTCCCGGAAACTCTTACCATTTTTCTCTTTAAAAATTCGGCTAAGGTAGTTGGGATTTACATAAAGCTCCCTGGCAATCTGCGCCAGGGAAAGCTCCGGATCCTGGTAATGCTCTTTCAAATATGCCTCCGCAGCCTGTACCACGCTGACATTTTTTGTACCGTTCTGCTTCTTAAAGGCATCCATAAAGGAAAGCAGAAGATCACAGATATACCCCTGCATATCCTTCAGATTTGACAGGCACAGCAATCCATAAATAATCTCTGTTTCGTCCTTCTCATCTTCTGTATAGCTTACTCTAAGCTCCTCTGCTGCAGAAAAAATCTCCATCACATAGCGCATGGCAATACGAACTGCCTGCTCCTTAGTGATAACACACTCTCTTAACATTGTGAATGTACTACATACTGTTTCCTTCGCCTCTTCCAGCATGGCCTGCTTCATATAATACTCAAATTTTCGAAAAATCCCGTCCTGCATTACCGGATTCTCCCCAAGTCTGCTGAATATCTCGCGATATTGTATGCTTCGCTCCATCTCCGCAGAAAATCCATAGGTCAGTACATCACAAGCTTCCCGGTAGGATATAGATAACTGCCTCAAATCTTTATATCTCTCGCCTATGCCGATTCTGGCACATATACCTGCACTTTTGCACAACTCTGCCTGCAGTCCGCTGCACAAGACGGCAAAATCCACCTCCGGTTGATTATTGATAATTCCTATCCTCTGAAAATGTTTCTCGAAAAGAAGGATTGCGGGATATCCTGAAAAAAATGCGTTTACAATATCCCGTACCTGTATAGACTGAAGCAGATCCTTTTTCTCCTTAACTTCCTCATCCTCACTATACTCTAATATAGCCGCTTGATAACACCCCTCATTCAGCTTTATATCAAAAAAAGCGAGATTCTCCGCCACCAGTTCTACGTTCTGGGAAGTGACAAGCCGTTCAATATGCTTTTCCCTGATCACCTCGAAATTTTGTTCGAACTCCAGCTTCAGCCGTTCAAACTCATCGTTATGCTCTCGTTCTTTCAGTATCACATCCCGTACACGGCATGCTACCTCGAGAAGAGTTTCCTCTGCTATTGGCTTTAATATGTAATCGAAAATACCTATTTTCAAGCCTTCATTTACATAGCTGAATTCATCGTATCCCGAAATCATGATAATCTTAATATCGGTATATTTACTAAGAACAGCTCTTGCAAGCTCCAGCCCCGTGTGCTCCGGCATTCGCACATCCGTAAAAATCACATCCGGCTGCAGTTCATCTGTCAGTGCTTCTGCTTCCTCTGCTGTGAATGCCTTCCCCACTATTTCATACCCGTTTTCTTCCCAATCAATACAACGGATAATCAGTTCAATCACCAAAGGTTCGTCATCAACGATCAATAATTTCAGCATCCCTTTTGTGTCCCTCCACTCGCATCTCCGCTAATAGGAATGCGTATGATGATGCTGGTACCCTGATTTTTCTCTGACAGGACAGATACCAGATTATTCTCTCCGTAATGCAGCGATATACGCTGCATAGTTCCATACATTCCGAAGCTTCTTTCCTCTCCATCGACTTCGCCGCCAAGTATCTTCTGAATCTTTTCCATACTCATTCCAATACCGTTATCCTGTATTTTTATCACAAGATAGTCGTCTTCCAGGCCTCCCGAAATTAATATTTCACCACGAAATCCCTTCGTCTTAAGTCCGTGATAAATAGAATTTTCAACAAATGGCTGAAGGACAAGCTTTAGAATTTTATAATTCAGCAGTTCCTCCGGCACCTCATACTGTATCTCAAACACGTTCTGAAAACGGTATTTCTGAATGACAGCATAGTTCCTGATAATCTCCAATTCTTCTTTGAGTGAAATTATTTCATCACCTTTATGAAGACTGATACGATAATATTTTCCCAGAGCCTGCATTAATAAATAGATATCCCGCGACCTCTCCATCAGGGCAAGAGCACAGACAGAATCAAAGGTATTATAAAGAAAATGGGGGCGGATCTGTGCATTGAGCACATTTAACTCATACATCCGTTTCTGCTTCTGTTCTCTCCCCACCTCATCAAACAACCCGTGAATCTCCTCGATCATTGCGTTGTAACCTTTCTGCAGCATAGTCATTTCACGATTCGTTTCAATAATCTCAATATCTCTAAAATTTTTATTCTTAATACAGTTCATCGCTCTTAGTACGGAGTCTAACGGATATCGTATGGATCTCGTAAAAACCTGAGTAAGTACCAGAATCATAACAAAAAGCAACAGACATAATAACAAAATAGTAATATAATAGCCAAGATAATCCTTAGCAAAGATATTGCGTTCCACAGCAGCATAAAATTGAAGTCCAGCCTGCTCATATACTGCATATGTCCCATCATATTTCTTACGATCAAGTTTGAATTTCTGTATACCAGTTTTATCTGCATTGATAAAACCTAAGACGTTTCCAAGCCTATCATCAGAACTGCACAGTGGCATGCCATTTTCTTCTGTCAAACACCATATAACATCATCTCCTGCTGAGTATTCCCCGAATATATCCATGTCTATAATATTCCTTAAAGGAACATTCGCAATTAAAATCCCTATAGGTTCCAAAGTATCTACATTATTAATCAAACGAATTACTGAAAGATAGTTTTCCTCAACCTCATTAAAAAAATCTCCGCTGTTCAAACTTACAATATAATTGCCTTTTTCTTTCATCACATCAAAATACCAAGGTGCCGATGTAATACTTTTCCCGGCATTCTCTCTCCATGTGTTCTCTGTGGCCGCATAATAGTTGTTATAGAAATCGTATATATAAATAGAATCAATCAGAGAACTGCCAACTGTAATTCCAATAGTGGAGGATTCAATTTTTGTCTTATTTTTTTCCTCGGAATTCGTTGACGTATCATCAAGATAAGATTGAACTTCGTTGCTGAAACCAATTATTTTCGCATCCTGTGCCACGCTTTCTATTGCAAAATCCAGTCTTCTTTCAATATCTACCATAACGGAGTCTAACCGGCTGGCTGAATGATCATCCAGCGATTTTCCCAAAATACTCAGATACAAGATAAAAAAGACCGCTATTAAAGTAAACGCACCTAGAAAATAAATGATAAAGGTCTGTTTTCTCAGCGATAGTTTTCTCCAGCCAAAATCTTTTTCTGCCATTTTATCCCCGCCACTAATTTCATTTAAAAATTTTTGCTGCCTCAGATGCAAAAATTTTACCGTCTGATTCCTGTTTATATAGCTTAATTACTGCATTTAGAAACTCTGTACCCTTTCGAGATGGAAGTACTACATCATAATTATTTCCCCAGCCGGTTCCTTTCTCTGCTATAGCTGCTATCTCCTGTTCTACCTCATTCAGCCTTTGGGCATTGTCGGGCATCTCCCACATGGTAAGCGAACCTTGGTTGATAGCTGCCTGTTCCGCAATAAACAAAGCAACCTCTGCTGCTTCCTTTGGATGAGGGGTAGAACTGGCCACACAAAGGCCAGTGGAATATTTACCTATATAGTCTGTAGGATATCTGCATTCTTTTACAATCGGAAATGAAACAGCCACTATTTTGCCACGCACAGCCTCTGCCTGTGCTGACTTACTATGGCAACTTCCATTGAAAAACATTGCCGCCTTACCACTGAAAAACTCCAACGCTGCATCATCGTTTCCTTTGTTAAATGACCCTTTAGAAAATGCCCCTGCTTTTACGAGTTCCAATACGTAGTCTCCCACAATCTCCATTGTATTATAATCATACGGTATTTCACCTTTTGCCATATCATGATAAGCCTCTGCTCCCATCATCTGAAGCATTAACTGGCACACTAACAAATGCCCCGGCCAGATATCACGCAAGCCACAGGCAAAGGGTTCTATCTCATTTTTATTAAATACAAGGCAGGCTTCAACAAGCTCTTCCCAAGTCTTTGGAAGTTCAAGTCCATATTCTGAAAACAGTTCTGTGTTACAATATAAAACACCGTACCAGTATCCCATCCCAATTCCATAAATGTTGCCATCCATTTCAAATTTTGAGAAACGCTCATCCTCAAACGGAGCATCCATATCCACAATATAATCATCCAACTTGAGAACCAGCTGCTTATTCACAAACGGCTCCAAAAAACCTTCTGTCCATGAAAAAAAGATATCCATTGGCTCATTTGCTGCCATATTAATTTTTATCTTGTCCTTATATGTTTCTGTATTAATTGCATTATGTATTATTGTATATTGCGGAAACTTTGTCTGAGCCTGTTTAATAGCCTCACAAAAACTAGCTGTTAAAGCATCTGAATTTGACTGTGTATATGGAGAAATAATACGGATTATTGTTTCTTCATATGCTTTTTCATCTATTGTACTCCCTTTTCCCTGGCAGGCAGATAGCGAGATTATAATACAAAGTATAATTAATACAGAAACCCCTCGTTTCATCTATATTTGTCCTCCGTCCACTTTCTCTCATATAAGTTAACCAATAATTATTTGTTGCATTTTAGGGTTTCATCTTTCTAATATAGCAATTTTTTCCTATTATTGTCTTATTTATCTGACTTTTTACAGTGGTATTATACCACAGTATATTCAACATGTAAAGCACGATGAACTTCTTGAAGCTCACTCATCTATTAAGCAATCTGAGGATAAAATACAATTTATTTTTTCCATGAGTCTCCTTTTATCTGCAAGGGTGTTCCATCTGTCATAATTTTAAATCCATGTTTAACATAAAACTCAACATTTTTCTTCTCATCAGGAACAACATCTACATATAAAAAGTCCACGTATTCATCTAATAAGTATTTTAATAAAGTAGAAGCAATCCCTTTTCCCTGATAAGCCGGATTAACTAATAAACAATCAATTGTGGCTTGCCATACGCCATCATCTAAACCTCTGATCAATCCAATCAATTTACCGTCTTCCCACGCGGAAATCACCTTGCTTGAATTATTCATCGCTAGTCGCAGTTTTTCCGGGAAATTACCTGAATACCACTCAACAGACAAAAATAATTCTTGTAATTGTTCTGCTTCAAAGTCTTTTATCCGCTTATATTCAATCATAGTTATTCCTCCATTGTATGAAGCTCTTCCTTACTCGCCTCATTAGCACCTGTCACACCACCCTGTGCTCCAGCCACTTCCTGCTGTGGAAGCGCAGGCTGAATATAATTCCCCGCACCGTCCAGTCTGTAAACATGCCAATCCATACCCCCATAGGTCCAAATCCCATAACACGGATCAGGAACACACAGAGGCAGAAACGGAACACCCACATAGTGATACATGAAGTGATCATAGAAAATTTCACATCACCCGCCGCCCGCATTCCATAAGCCGGGATAAATGCAAACATCCACACAATAGGCTTCACCAGCGTAATCCATGCTGTCATGCTAAAACACATACGCGCGCTCTCAGCTTCCATCCCGCCAATCAGCGTCACAGGCTTCGTAAGTGCAAACACAATGAGACAGCCTGCCAGCAGCACAATCTCCGCAACCCCACAAAGCTTTTTGATATAATAAACTGCCTCATCCTTCCTGCCCGCGCCGAGACATTCACCCACGACCGTCATAAGTCCGATACCCACACCAATCGCTGCCGTACCGCTCAAAGCCTCCAAAATATTCGTCATAGCCTGTGCTGCGATAGCCACCGTACCCAATGTAGAAACCGTAGACTGAATTGCCAGCTTCCCAAGCTGAAACATACTGTTCTCCACGCCCGAAGGAATACCGAGTGCCAGCACACGCTTGATCATCTTCCATTCCGGGCGGATTTTAAGATAATCCCGCACAACGATTGGCTGACGATCCTTACGAAGCTGCCACAGCACCACCACAGCACAAAAAATCCTTGAAACCAGCGTAGCAATAGCTGCCCCGGCCACCCCCATATGAAAAACCCAAATGAGAATAGCATTTCCGGCAATATTCATCACATTAGAAATAATAGAAATTGTCATAGGCCCCTTCGTATTTTCCTGAGCACGGAAAATCGAAGCCCCGGAATCATAGAGCGCAATAAACGGAAACGAAAGCGCCGTATAGAAGAAATACGTCCTGGAAGCCTTCATCACACTTGGCTCCACCTGTCCGAAAATCAATCTCAAAAGCGGATTCTGAAACACCATACAAAGCACCGTTATCCCCACCGAAATCGCAGTAATAATAAAAAGCACCTGTCTCGCCGACCTATTCGCATGCCCATAACTTTTCTGCCCCATATACTGAGCACAAATAATCGCCCCACCTGCCGCCAAAGCAGAAAACGCCTGAATCACCAACACATTGATCGAATCCACCAACGACACAGCAGAAATGGCCGCAGACCCCACATTACTAACCATCACCGTATCCACAGTCCCCATCAACGCATTCAAAAGCTGCTCCAAAATAACCGGAACCAAAAGATTCCGGAGCATCCTATTACTAAAAAGATGTTGCTGTTCCATAAATCCCCCTCGTTTATGTATTTCACTAACATATTTCGTCTATATTTCATCCCTGTATTTCATCTATACACTTCGTTATGCTTTCTTTTATATTTTCGTCTGTACATTTCACATATTCCATGCTACAAAAGAAAACATCCGCCCCATCCACAACCAGCGTGCCCAACAGGGGGGGGGCTCGAGGGGGGCATTCGGGCTTTCGCAACTCTGAGATTGCCCCCTCGAACCGCTTTCGCAACTCGAAGATTGCCCCCTTGAACCGGCCTTAGGCCCTCCCTCGAATCTCAATGCCATTATACTCTAATTCCATCAAATTTCCAGTATTTTCTCCATGCATTTTAAAAAAAGATGCCTTAGCGACTATTTGCTAAGTTTACCGAAATCATTCTACGCCCGAAATCAGAGTTTACCGAAAGCGTGTTGACAACCCAGATACAATATTCTACACTGTACCAGTACATCATTGCATTCATTTGCGAATGCACCAGAAAGGTTTCGACTATGCAGCGCAGTATAGAATATAAAATCACAAAAGAATACGAAGCCCAAAGCATCCTTGATTTCCTTCGTTCCAAAGGCTTTTCGCGCCATCTTCTCACCTCCATGAAAGCAGATAAGGACGCAATTCTTCTAAACGGAGCGCACACCTTTGCCCGTACGCTCTTAAAAGCAGGCGATTGTCTGAGTGTTCGTATCCTGGAGACAGAATCCTCAGAAAAAATCGTGCCCGTAAAAATGGATTTAAAAATCATATATGAAGACGAAGACCTGCTGGTGATCAATAAGCCTGCAGACACACCTGTGCATCCATCCCAGGGGAATTATGAAAACACTTTGGCAAACGGCATTGCTTACTACTTCCACACTAAGGGTGAGCCATTTGTCTACCGCTGCATCAACCGACTGGACCGTGATACCACCGGTGCGCTGATCCTGGCAAAAAACGCGCTGAGTGCCGCTCTCCTCTCCCAACAGATGCAGAGCCGTCAAATCCTCCGCACATACCTGGCCATAGCAGAGGGTATCACGCCGCAAAAAGGTACCATCTCCGCTCCCATTGCACGCAAAAAGGATTCCTCTATCGAAAGGGAGGTAAACTTCGCTCACGGAGAGCCTGCCGTGACCCACTTTGAACGCCTTGCCGTCAAGGACGGCCGCTCCCTGCTTGAGCTTCACCTGGAAACCGGACGTACCCACCAGATCCGGATTCACATGAAGCATTTGGGCTTTCCGCTGCCCGGCGATTATCTCTACAATCCTGTATATGACCGCATCCGCCGCCAGCCCCTGCACTCTTATCAGCTTCAGTTCACCCACCCGATGAGTAAGAAGCCCCTTCTCTTCACTGCTGCGGTGCCCGAGGATTTCGTAAAAGCTTTTTAATAGCTGCAAATTCAAAAAAAATCCACCCCTATACCTTGACCGGCAGCAGGGTGGATTTTTATCTGGAATACCCGGGTATGATTTTGGACTATATACCCTTACATTAATTTTTCTGTAGAGATTAAAACACTCAATTAACAGACTTATCTCTGAACACGTCCGGATGCGTCTCCGCCTGCCAGTTTAAGAACCTCCTCCATGGATACCATATTAAAGTCACCTTCGATGGAGTGCTTTAGGCAGGAGGCGGCCACTGCAAACTCAATCGCCGCCTGTGGATCATATCCATTTAAGCACGCACAGATTAGTCCGCCGCCGAAGCTGTCGCCGCCGCCCACTCGGTCAACGATGTGCATTTTATATTTCTTGCTGAAATAATAATCGTTTCCATCATATAACATTGCGGACCAGTTATTGTCGTTTGCAGAAAGGGACTCGCGAAGTGTAATCGCTACTTTGGAAAATCCAAAGCGGTCAGCGAGCTGTTTTGCCACATCTTTGTAGCCTTCATGGTTTACTGTACCTGTTATAACGTCTGTATCAGCAGCTTTGATACCGAATACATCTGCTGCATCTTCTTCATTTGCGATACATACGTCAACATATTTGCAGAGTTCGCTCATAACCTCGCCTGCTTTTTCTTTAGACCACAGTTTGTTTCTGTAATTCAAATCACAGGATATGGTTACTCCGGCTTCCTTTGCTGCTTTACAGGCTTCCAGGCAGATAGCCGCTACGCTGTCATTTAGTGCGGGTGTAATACCTGTAAAGTGGAACCAGTCAGCGCCGTCAAAGATTTCTTTCCAGTTGAAATCCTCCGGTACCGCTGTATAAATAGAAGAACCTGTACGGTCATAAATAACTTTGGAAGGACGCTGGGAAGCACCTTTTTCAACAAAATAGATGCCCACACGGTCACCGCCTCTTACGATGTATGAGGTGTCTACCCCGTATTTTCTCAACGAGTTTACTGCTCCCTGTCCGATTTCATGTTTCGGAAGTCTGGTCACATATTTCGCGTCAAACCCATAATTTGCAAGGGATACAGCCACATTTGCTTCACCGCCTCCGTAAGTTGCACCAAAAGTTTCTGTCTGTACAAAACGATAATATCCTTCCGGAGCAAGCCTTAACATAATTTCTCCAAATGTGATAACTTTTTTTGGCATGGTTCTCATTCTCCTCTGATTTCTTTTACAATCTGTACCGCTTCTTTCGCAAGTTCTGTGATATCGTCAAATCTGCCTGCTTTTATAAGATCACTGTTTACCATCCAGCTTCCGCCGCATGCGATGACCCGGCTGTCGGTAAGATAATCTCTTACATTATCTGCATTGATACCGCCTGTAGGCATAAATTTCACAGTTGTATATGGAGCTGCCATAGCTTTGATCATTTTCAGTCCACCGGCCGCTTCTGCGGGGAAAAACTTCACTACTTCAAGTCCATGCTCAAGAGCCTGCTCAATATCACTTGGATTCGTACAGCCCGGGATGATCAGAATTCCTTTTTCCGCACAATATTTCACGATACGCGGATTAAGACCGGGACTTACAATAAATTTCGCACCTGCTGCAGCCGCACGGTCAACCTGATCTGTGGTGAGGACTGTGCCTGCACCTACCAGCATATTCGGGAATTTCTCACACATAATACGGATGGATTTCTCTGCTGCCTCTGTACGGAAAGTTACTTCTGCACATGTAAGTCCTCCTTGGCAAAGTGCCTTCGCAAGTGATTCTGCATCCTTTGCATCGTTCAGTACAACTACCGGAACGATTCCGATTTTCTGTATCTGTTCTAATATCTTGTTCATATCTTCTCCTGATTTCTGTCTGACGTTGTTCTTTGTTTCATGCTTTTATAAGTCTGTTCCATACACTTCCATCTGGGAAAGAGCCGGGAAAGGGGATATGTCAGGGGCTTTCTTCATATCGCTGATTTGAACCCATGTGATTTGCTTCTTTTCGAAGGTCAGCTCGTGAGGAAGTTCACTTTTTTCCATGGAAAAAATAAGGGTGCTTCCGTCTGAAAAAGTGAAGGTTACCTCTGTCCACCAGCTGTCATGAGGGAAATCAGCTCTTGTGTAGAGTACAATTCTGTCAGCTTCTACGGTACGGCCGAAATCAATACGCATAGCCGCATCTGCCTGGCGGTTGATTCCCCAGGACTGATATGGCCATTCACCGTGACTGCTGTTAATCACCACTCCGTCAATAGCATTCTGTGCTGCAAAGACCGATTCTCCCCTTGTCTCCACATTAGCTGAAGCATGAGGATAGCAGTTCACGCTTTCCAAATGCTGATCATTGACGTTAAGGGCAAGGTTTCTGTATGCTTTTATTTCGTAATCACGGGCTAAACGTGCATAAAGAAGATGCTTATTTCCGCTGAATGCTTTTGGTGACAGATTGATTCGTTTTTCTCCAAATGGTATTCTGTATGTCACGTTCCCCGTGAGATAAACCAGGGATTTGCCAAGTGCATCATCCCACTGGAGCCAGACATAGACATTTTTTTCGGAAGTCTCAATGCTGAAGCCATCGCCTTCGCGGTATTCTCTTGTGCACATCAGGCTTACTTCGTCTTCGCCGTGACTCACTTCCACTGTTTTTTCATTTTCATCAAACACTTTTAAACATATTTCCATTTTCAAATCTCCTTCTCTGTGTCAAAAGGCTATTTCGGCTGTTTTCCAATATATGCAAGGATACCGCCGTCCACATAAAGGATATGTCCGTTTACAAAATCAGACGCGCCGGATGCAAGAAATACTGCCGGTCCCATAAGATCCTCCGGTACGCCCCAGCGGGCTGCAGGAGTTTTGCCAATGATAAATTTGTCAAATGGATGCTGCGAGCCATCCGGCTGGGTTTCACGAAGCGGTGCTGTCTGTGGTGTTGCGATATATCCGGGTCCGATACCGTTACACTGGATGTTGTATTCGCCGTACTCAGACGCAATGTTTTTTGTGAGCATTTTAAGACCGCCCTTAGCCGCCGCATAGGCTGATACTGTTTCACGTCCCAGTTCACTCATCATGGAACAGATGTTGATAATTTTTCCGTGCCCTTTTTGAATCATTCCCGGAATGACTGCTTTGGTCATAATGAATGGTGCGTTAAGGTCAATATCGATCACCTGGCGGAATTCGTCAGCGCTCATCTCTGTCATAGGGATTCTCTTAATGATACCGGCATTGTTTACAAGAATATCGATGACACCCAGCTCATTCCCGATGTCAGCAACCATTTTCTGAACCTGTTCTTCATCTGTTACATCGCAGAAGTATCCTTTCGCATCGATTCCCTTTTCTTTATATGCTTTCAAGGCTTCATCCATGTGGTGCTGTCCACGGCAGTTGAATGCGATTTTTGCTCCGGCTGCTGCAAGCGCTTCTGCAATTGCGAAACCGATTCCGTATGCTGCACCTGTCACAAGTGCCACTTTTCCCTGGAGGGAAAAACTGTTCATAATATCCATTTCCTTGTCCATCCTTTCGCGCTTATCTTAAGTCCTGATTTCTCACGCCGTCCATATCGTCAAAATCCTGATTCTCGCCAACCATACCCCAGATAAAGGTATAAGCCCGAGAGCCGGAACCGGAGTGGATAGACCAGCTTGGGGAAATGACTGCCTCTTCGTTTCTTACAACAATATGACGGGTCTCCGTTGGCTCGCCCATGTAATGCATTACGAAAGCATCCTCCGGAATATCAAAGTACAGATAAACTTCCATTCTTCTGTCATGTGTATGACATGGCATGGTGTTCCATACGCTGCCCGGTTCCAGCCTGGTCATACCCATTTCCAGTTGGCAGCTCTCTACCTGACCGGGAAGGATATATTTGCAGATGGTTCTGTGGTTAGAGTCTTCCAAAGTTCCAAGTTCTACTTTATTTTCATCTTTTATGATCACCACACCCTCTTCCGGCATCCCGTCCGGTTTAATAAGAACAGTCGGGTAAGTGGTGTGAGCCGGTGCGCTGTTAATATAGAATTTCGCTGGATTGTCCGCGTCCTCGCTCTCAAATGCAATATCTTTTGCGCCCATTCCAATGTACATGCCATTTTTGTATGCTGCTTTGTATTCTTTTCCGTCAACGATAATCCTGCCCGGACCGCCGATATTGATGACCCCCATTTCCCTTCTCTGAAGGAAATATTCCGCACGAAGCTCATCGCCTGCTGTGAGTTTTAAGGTTTTTTTCACAGGAGTCGCTGCGCCTGTAATGATCCGATCAATATGACTGTAAACCAGCCTGATCTCATCCGGAGTAAAAAGGTTCTGAATAAGAAATTCCTCTCTTAAACGCTGGGTTGTATAATGCTTCACATCTCTTGGTGATACTGCTGTCCTAAGTTCCATATTTCAATCTCCTTTACATAAAATAATTCAACGATTCTAAACCGGCCGCTCCGATTATTCCGGCATCATTTCCAAGTTTTGCGCCTGCAATTTTTGTATTGATTTCTGAATCCCTGGAATACACCAGCGGATATACTTTTTCCCGTAATGGTGCGAACAGGATTTCTCCGGCGCTGCTGATACCGCCTCCGATACACAGGATCTCGGGCTGAAAGATATTGACCAAATTACAAATACCCACCGAAAGATAGCCGGTAAACCACTCTAAAACAGATGCCGCTGTTTCATCGCCTTTTCTTACTGCATCGAAAAATACTTTACCATTTATCTTTTCTGACGCACCATTCTGCACCTTATATAGGAGGGAATCACGACACGCAAGTGCTGCTCTTTCTGCCTCCTCCACTAATGCCGTTGCAGATGCATACACTTCAAAGCATCCCCTGCGTCCACAATTGCAAAGACGGCCATTGTGTTCTATCACCATATGACCGATCTCTCCGGCTGCAAAATTAAATCCATCCACGATTTTTCCATTAATGATCATAGCCCCTCCGATTCCGGTTCCAAGCGTCACCATCATCATGGAAGAACTTCCTTTCCCCGCTCCGGCCACATACTCGCCCCAGGCAGCCGCTTTTGCATCATTTACCCCATAAAGCGGAAATGGAAAAAATCTGCCCAGTATTTTTGAAAACGGTACCTGGATGAAATCCAAATTATTGGCATATTCCACCATTCCGTTATGGGGATTCACAGTTCCGGGGATTCCAATCCCTGCGGAAATTACTGCTTCCGCAGGGATCTCGGTCTCTTTCAGCATTTGAAAAACCAGCTCTGCAATCCTGTCTGCAAGCGTTTCCGGCTTCTGTGGAAGATCTGTGGGAATGGATGCCCTATGTACTATCTTCATTTCCTGATTCAGAATACCAACGGCAATATTTGTTCCGCCCAAATCAATTCCTATTCGATACATCTGCCTGTCTCCGTCTTTTACCAGATAAACAATTCTTTATCCGCCAGCTTCATAAGCGCTTCAATGAAATAGTAATCACCGTATACGATCGGAACCTCTATATCATCGTTATGGTACGCCACACTGCATTTTTCCAGAAAGTAATCAACATTTTCATCCCAATTACATCTGTGTTCTGCCAGCGCTTTTAAAATACGCATAGCTGCTCTTAAATATACGCCCCGGTCTCTTCCCTCTGATACCTTCGCGATTTCGATTAGGCCGCAGGCTGTTACTGCTGCCGCAATGGAATCCTCCCATTGACATTCCTCAGGCTGACGGAAGTCCAGAAGAACCAGATTATCCTCGGTGAGATTGGCAATAAAATAATTTGCAATTCTTTTTGCAACATCCAGATATTCTTGTTTTTTTGTATGCATAAAACTCAATACAAATCCATAAACCGCCCAAGACTGGCCTCTGGTCCAGGAAGAGCCATGGTCATACCCCTGGCCGCCATAGCTTTTTCTGCGCTCTCCTGTTTCCGGATCAAATTCTACAATATGACAGACGGATCCGTCACCGCGGACAAAAGCCCCCATCGCTGTGTCAGCATGAGCTGTTGCTATCTGGCAGAACCGCGGATCCTTTGTCTCCTCATATGCCCAGTATAAGAGGGGCAGATTCATCATACAGTCAATGATCGCCCAGCCTCTGTGATCCTCATCCCCCCAGTCATTCCATGCACGGATAAATTTTCCGGCAGGATTGAATCTTCCGGCCATATTGTTTGCCGCCAGCATGGCACGGTTCTTAGACTCGATGCTGCCGGTCTTTCTATAATTTGCCACTGAAGTGGGAAGCCATTTGAAGCCATTGTCATGGTCGAGTCCTTGTGCATTCATCAGCACTTTATCCAGCTTTCTTTCCACCTCTACTGCATATTCCATGTATTCACTTTTACCGGTCAGCTGATACATCTGCCACATAATACCGCCCCAAAAACCATTGGTCCACCAGCAGATATTTTCATCATCTGAGCGATCATCGTAAATACCGTCTACTGCAATATAAGGAATCTTATGTCCGCATCTTGCAGCCACCTTATCCATTTTTACGGCAATCCGGGCAAGAATTTCTTCCGCCCATTTTTTCTCTTCCTGTCCTAACATAAAGTATTCTCCTCTTAACTGCAGGACAGTATATTATCTGTTCTGCATCATCTCTTTTTCTGTAAAACATAATCTGCTTCCGTCTGCCAGAACAACTGTAACCGTATCATCTGCCGGATCCGTTCCGGCCTCCACCTCTGCAACGCCCGGATTTCCGGCTTCATGAGGTGCCAGAACGGTAACGATTCTCGTATTGTCAGCTTTTGTACCTGCTATAACACAATTAACCGGTATGTAGTCCCCCTGTCTCTGTCCCAATGCCACAAAGCCTTGCCACACAGGCTTTTCCTGTGCACATACAACTTCAACATCCAGATTTCTGCCGGACATACAGATCTTTATCTCATCAAATTCAATTCCATTATGAGATATCTGCGGATTACCGCTGTTTACATGCCAGAGAATCTCATAAAGATGTTCCTTATCTGCGCTCAGCCGGTCAATAACAATAAAAAAGGGAAGGATACCCTTCGGTGTCTTCTTTACGAAATAAATCCTGCGGTTATTCCGGATACTCTTGTCCACCTCCGGACCGTATCCTTCCTGATAGCTGCTCTCCGCATAATCAAAGTTATCACCAATATTCCAAAGGAGATCTGATTTCTTTAGAATATCCCCTTCTTCCCAGTGATAATCCCGTCTGCGGTTTTGTCCATGGCCGTCTGCCATCACCGTATTATGGGCTCTGGTTGACAGGACATATTTACGCATTTCCGAATCATCATAAGCATAATTGCCGCCTTCGGTAAGCAGCACTTTTCCGCCTGCATAAATAAGAACGGAGAGTTTATCCTCATGCTGATGTCCTCTTCCAAACGGAGCACCATCCATCATTGCCCAGACTGCATCTTTGCCCCAGCCGTTTCTCATGATCATCAGACCTGAAAATTCCAGGGCAAGGGACTGATATTCCGGTTCCCTGCCTGCTGTCCCGTCACTGAGCACCCACTCAAATTCCGGAACATCTGGAAATATTCTCGATTTCCGTTTCAATAAGAGTTTACTGGAAAACCACTCGCCATCGTTGATATTGGGGATTCTTCCATCCGGCATCATCAGTTTTACATTGATCAGAGCCGCATTTTTCAGCTTTTCCAGGATTCCTTCCGGAACCGGCACATCAAACGCTTTGGCCATTTCCAGAAGTCTCTGATAATTATTTACCGCTACCTCATGGTAGATTGTAGAAAGCTCATATTGAAAACCGTCCGGATAAAACTGACGCTCAATCTCTGCTTCCAGTCTGGAAAAAGCCATCTCAAGCCACTCCTCTGACTGTGCCAGCTGTGGATAGAGGATTCCAATATGTGCCAGTCCATTCATTTCCATGATGAGCCAGTTTCCGTCTGTACAGTTTTTGCATAGTCGTTCCCCATGTTCCCATACAGATATGTACCAGTCTGTCAATACCTGATCTGTAAAAGCATCTGTATTATAGAACGTAAATAATGTATAAGGCCAGTTTGCTCCCATGCGGATCCCGCATTCAATGGTACGCCAGCACTCCGTATCCTCACCTGAAACATCTTCCGGATATATAGCCCGGTGATACCATGATTCAAACATCTCTGCCGTACGCCGTGCGAAACGTTCATCCCCGGTACGCCGATACTCATGAGCCAGCATTTTCCATTCCGGATGGCGGTTCAACTGCCAGGTCCATTCCTCATATCCGTTATAGGTGGGGTTCGCACACCAGTCAATTTCTCCATTTTCACCAAAATCACAGGGAATCCCCACAGATACCATTACATGATTACTGACGATTCTTTCACAGGCTTCCTCAACGGTCTCCTTCGAACGCAGATATGCATTTTCCGGTTCCTCATAGGGAACTGCAAAAAAACGTTCCGGCTCCAGAGTTCTCCTGATATAAGAAGCAAATTCCTTTTTCGCGGTTTCATAATCCTTTGTGTCTACCGCTTTTTTCACAGTTTCCATTCCCTTGTATTCCAGATTCAGACAGTTCTGAAAAAAATCCGCTTCACGCATCCAGTTTCTCCTCCTTGGTGTCTGAGCTTTTCCGTCTTATTCTTTTACTGCACCGACCATAACACCCTTAGCAAAATATTTTTGGATAAAAGGATAAATCAATAGAATCGGTATTGTTGCTACGATAATCGTCGCATAACGAATCGTCATCCCGACAGCCTCTGTATCACCGCCGCCTCCGGCCTGCATATTCTGGGTAGAGGACAACAGTATCTCACGGAGGATAACCTGTAACGGCAGTTTATCTCTGTCACGGATCAAAGTGGAAGCCCAGAACCATCCATTCCACTTCTCTACGCCGTAGTATAAGAACTGTACAGCCAGTGCCCCCTTGGAAAGAGGAACCATAATACTTGTCAGAATCTTTAAGTGGCTTGCCCCATCAATCTTCGCGGCTTCAACCAAACTCTCCGGGATACTCTCAAAAGCAGTTCTTAAAATGATAAGGTTGTAGGTGCTGATCATAAATGGAATGATAAGTCCCCAAAGAGAACCTGTCAGCTTAAAGGATTTCAGGTTCAAATAAAACGGAATCATACCGCCGCTAAAGAACATAGTAAACATAATGAACAGCATCATCGGTTTTTTCCAGAGAAGATTCTTTCTGGAAAGGACATATGCACCCAGGCAAGTCATGATCAGGCTGGTTGCCACACCAACAATAAGAATAAACAAAGTGTTCATATAACCGCTGATAATATTGGGATTTTCAAATACTTTCTTATATGCGGAAAGGGTGAAACCAAGTGACTTCACAAGCCCGCCTGAATGCCGGATGATTTTATTCGGCTCACTGACAGAAGCGACCAGTACATACCACATGGGGTACAGACATAACAGCGCAACCGCTGTCATCAATATATAGTTAAAAACACTAAAAACTTTCTCACCGGCAGACGATTTGATTTTCTTCTTTTGTATTTCTGCATTCTTTTTTGCCATATGCCCACTCCTTACCATAAACTGTTTTCTGTCACACGCTTGCTTAGCTTATTGGCAGCTACAAGCAGTATGCAGTTAATTACGGAATTCATTAAACCAATTGCGGTGGAATAACTCCAGTTCTGCTCCAGAAGACCAACGCGGTAAATGTAGGATGAAATGATATCCGCTGTTTCATAAGTGGATGGATTAAACAACAGGATAGTCTTTTCATAACTCATGCTCATCAGAGAACCCATGCGCAGAATCAGCATTACAATCACTGTAGGCATTAACCCGGGAAGAGTAACATGTATCATCTGTTTCCATTTGCCTGCGCCGTCTATAGATGCCGCTTCATACAACTGCTGGTCAATCCCGGCCAAAGCAGCCAGATAAATGATAGAACCCCAGCCTACTTCCTGCCAGATATCAGATATAATATAAATTGTACGGTAAACAGCCGGATTCTGCAGCAGCGCAGAACGCGTTCCGCCAAACATAACGATCAGGTCATTGATCAGACCATCTGACATACAGAATTCCTTTACAATACCAACTGCAACTACCATGGAAATGAAATGCGGCAGATAAGTCATTGTCTGCGTAATGCTTTTAAAATGTTTATTTTTTGCTTCATTTAACAGCAGTGCAAGAATGATCGGAGCCGGGAAGCAGAAAATCAGGCTGTAAAGACTAAGCAGGATGGTGTTGCGGAGCAGACGTACAAAATACGGACTCTGGAAGAATCTGATAAACTGATCCAGTCCGACCCACTCGCTTCCGGATATTCCTTTGGTCGGAACGTAATTTTGAAAGGCGATCAGCGCACCGTACATCGGCTTATACATAAACAAAAGATAAAACAAGAGAACCGGAATTGCTAAAAGATATAAAGATTTATTCCGTTTCCAGTCAACTTTTATAGCATTTGCAGAATATTTATTTCTCTTCATATTTTCTCCTTATGTTCAAAGGGGAAAAAGAAGATTTCCATCTTTTTCCCCTTTTCAAGTCCACTATCTATTCTGGTAACGTTCGAATGCGGCCTGCTGAATCTCAATTGCTCTTTCGAGACCAAGCTGATTCATAGTTTCAACAAACTTGTCAAACCCTTTCTCAATATCCTCTGTTCCAAGAACGAATTTGGATGACATTTCTTTTACATAGGTATTGATGTCATTCATAATCGAAGCAAATTCAGAGCTTTCCTCCTGGCTGGGAGTGATTGCCGGAACTTTGTGTGCTCTGGAATTAGCATCTCCCCAGTTGGCAATCGCATCCTTCGCCTGCTGCATCTGATAATACTGATCCTGATATCCTATGGACTGTACACATGGTCCCTGATAGCATGCCATAGAATATTTAGCCATCGCCTGTGTAATAGGAAGTCCGTCCGGATTGTGCAGGATATCATCTGTATAAGTAGGAACACCGTCAACCATGGTATAAGACTCTCCTTCACGGCCAAAGTTGAACATCAGATGTCCTTCTTCACCATAGCCATAGTCTAACAGTTTCACTGCAAGCTCAGGGTCTTCACAGGTTGCGCCGACTGCAATACCGCCCCAGTAGTAAAGATTATCTATGTAACCATATTCTGGTTTCTCGCCTTTATTCAGAACAGGCCATTTCAGACCAACGATATCAAATTCCGGATCCTCTTCAGAACCGATTGTAAT
This sequence comes from Blautia schinkii DSM 10518, assembly GCA_000702025.1. Classification (GTDB taxonomy): domain Bacteria; phylum Bacillota; class Clostridia; order Lachnospirales; family Lachnospiraceae; genus Blautia_A; species Blautia_A schinkii. The sequence continues at coordinate 79,176 of JNKJ01000010.1, read as the reverse complement.
ATAGGATTGTAAGCCGGAGCCACACCATCCCATGGAAGCACCTGAACGGCCGGTCGTCATTTTTGCTTTTGTCTGGTCATCTCCTGCGGCATAAACATCCTGGTCGATAAGACCTTCCTCATACCACTGTGCCATTGTCTTCATGTACTCTTTGAATTCAGGTTTTGCAGGGCCGTAAACGACTTTTCCGTCATCGATAATGAAGTCGATAGGACTGCCATAAGCATAAGCGATTGGGTTTTTGGCACCGTCAGCCTCATTATTCCATGTAAATGGTGCGGCAGCTCCCATCTCTTTGAATTTTGTCAGGGCTGTATGCCATTCATCCACGGTCTCGGGATTCTCCAGCCCGGCTTCTTTCAGCCAGTCGGCTCTCATCATTGGACCGAAGGAAACACACATCGCATCACTTTCACGCAGAGACGGAAATGCGAAATATCTTCCGTCATCCGTCTTCACTGCACGGTCTGCCTCCGGATGCTCGTTCAAATATGCTTTTAAGTTCGGTGCGTATTCATTAATCAGGTCAGTCAGATCAAGAATGATTCCGTCTGCAACAGCCTTAGCCGCACCGCCCGGATAAACATTGGGGTCATTCCATTTGTAATCCCATAAGTCCGGAAAGCTGCCATCTGCAATAATCAGATTGAACTGCTCCTGCTCCTGACCGGCTGTCGGATGCTGGAATTCAATCTCAACGCCTGTCTTTTCCTGCCAGTCCTTACCGATTTCAGTATCACCTAAATTGGTGAAGTTGGCAGATACGTTGGTGTTTAACATTCCCCAATACACCAGTTTCTCGTCTGTGTCGATGGGGTAAGTTGTTCCCTCTGCGGAAACACTGCTTACGGACACAGCAGTCAGAGTCATGACAGCTGCAAGTCCAGCCGAAAACCTCTTTAAATGACTTTTTCTCATTTTTTGCCCTCCTTGTATAATATATTGTTTTTTCTGGATATATTTGCCATTATATTGTACAATTTCACCAGATGCTCTCAAAGAGACATTGTTATTATGCTGATTTATTTTCCGTTCCTGTCTCTTTGATTTATGTGTATTATACTATTCCCTTTTGATTTTCTCTATGCTTCTTCTGCTATGTTTATGTTAAATCCTGCTGTTTTTTATTGTTCCTATTCGCTAATCAAACCACAGCAGTTTAATACAATAAATGGTCGTTTTTTATATAAACCTTTTTATTTCTGTTATCTTATGTTATACTTCAACTTAAGAGTTATAATATTAATTTCTCTTATGACTATCTGAAAACACCAGAAAGGAGTTTTTTATGACAACCGCTTTTTCTGAAAATATTCCGGGGGAAATCTGTGTTTCCCATCCCTGTACTGAAAACGAAACAAACGAACTTTTACATATCCACGACAACGGTTACGAAATCCTGTTTTTTATCGGGGGAAAGGTCACCTACTTTTTTGAAACCTCTATCTACAAAATGGAGCCTGGTGATGTCATGCTCATTCCTCCCGGGTGTATTCACGGTTACTGCACACAGGCAGATGCTGTATACGACCGAATCCCTCTGCATATCCAGCGGAATCTGCTGCATACCCTGTCTACGGATAAAACCTCTCTCCTGGAAGCTTTTCAGGATTCTCAGCACCGCATTATCCATTTGGATCAGTCACAGGCAGAACTTTTTATTCAATACACAGATATGCTTCTTCGGCTCGAAGAGGAGCATAAGTACGGCCATGATATCCTTTCGAGAGCCTACCTGCTGTTCATCCTGCAGATGGTGAATTCCATTTACCGAAACACCTTTTGCACACATAAAGATGTTTCTCCAAAGCTGATTCGCAGTGCCATTGATTATATCAACCTGCATCTGAGTGAAGATTTATCTGTAGAGTCTATTTCGGCAGCACTCAATATCAGCAGTTCCAGACTCTCTCATTTATTTAAGGAACATATGAATTCTTCTGTCTGGAACTATGTAACAGCCAAACGCTTGCAGCTGGCTCGTTCTCTGCTTCTGGAGGGAAGATCGGTCATGGATGCCTGTTACGAATCCGGCTTCCGGGATTATTCCCATTTCAACAAAACTTTTTCCAAAGTCTTTCATATGACGCCCGGCAAATTTCAAAAGGCTCAAAAAACGGACCATATCCTTCAATCTTGAGGGAAATCATTCACTAAACCCTTTATATAAAGAAATCCCGGGCATGCACAACCCGGGATTTACTCATACAATATGAAATTATGTAACCGCGGCACCTCTACTTATCATTCGGCTCCGCTGCCTCAAGTGCTTCTTCAGCCAGCTCGTCCTCCGGGACTGCTTCCGGCTCATTCAGGTCAAGTACAGACAACAATTCCTTCGCCTTTTCCTGATTCTCCGGGGATACGTAGATATCTGTACCGAAAATAGAACCGCCCGCATAGATACGCATATACCCGCCGGTGGCACGGTCCTGGGCCAGACAAGGGATATCGTGGGATCTGAGGATATTCTCCACCAGTCCCAGCTGATAGCTGCTGTTAACAGTGAGCAGAAAAACCGGTTCATTTCCGTCCTTTTCCTTCTTATTACCGAACATCAGCGGCACCATCCTTTCTTTCCGAAGCTTATTTATTTTTTTCGTAAATCACCAAAAGTCCCTTGAGGAGCAGATCCTCATCCAGAATCACATCTCTCCTGCAGTGAGCCACAATCTTTTTCGCCAGTCCGCCCGTTGCAATTACCGTGGCTTTCTGTCCCAGCTCCTCCTCGATACGGTCAATAATGCCGTCGATCGCAGCCGCATTGCTGTAAAGAATGCCGCTTTTCATACAGTCGATGGTATTTTTCCCAATAATACGCTTAGGCGCATCAATACTGATTCCGCTGAGCTGAGAAGCACGGGAGGTAAGGGCATCCAAAGAAACACGAACACCCGGAAGGATCATTCCGCCTACATAATGCTTCTTACTGTCCACTACGGAAACCGTGGTGGCTGTGCCCATGTCAAAAATAATTAAAGGCACAGGATACTCCGCAATTCCCGCCACAGCGTCTGCCACCAGATCGGCACCAAGCTGGCCGGGATGGTCCATCATGATATTGAGCCCTGTCTTTACTCCGGGCCCCAGAACCATGACTTCTTTTTTCAAAATCTTTTCTGCCGCCAGCTTAGCCACATTGGTAATCTGCGGCACTACGGAAGAGATAATGCAGCCCTCGATATCGTTCTTCTTAATATGATAGATATCAAGTACAGTCTTGATGTCAATGGCATACTCCAGTTCTGTCTTTGTCTTGACTGTAGAGAGCCTTTCTATAAAGTATGTTTTTTCCTTATCGATACAGCCCACCACAATATTCGTATTTCCGATATCAATCGCTAAAATCATATCTGCACTGTCTCTCCCTTGTTTTCTATTAATCTCCGCAATAAGCGACATATTTGACCATGAATTCCCCTGCCGCAAGCAGCGGACAATCAACTACTCAGAAATTCAAACACCTATCCGGTATATTGCTTCATTCCACCGGATACTTCTGCTTAGAATCCCAACTTCGTTCTCACATTTTTATTCAGAAGCACCTTTCCGATCAGCACAGTCAGCACTCCGGCAACGATCGCCTCCGGCACTCCGTTGATGCCGATAATGGACAAAATAAATCCATAAACCGCATTGGATGCCACGCCGTTTGCAGACGCATATGCATCACGGAAAAACAGGAAGATCAGATTCATTACCAAAAGTGTATTTGTGAGTGCTCCCGCCACTCCGGCCAATGCCAGACCAGGCACGGAGGTACTTTCCTTTTTACTAAGTTTCTTTACCAAACGATAAACATAAAACGGTACAACACCGACCAAAATTCTCGGCACAAAGCAGATGATCAGGCTGCCGATACCTCCGCTATATTCCCCAAGAGAATAAAACGGGGTAAACACAAAAGATGTAACTGTTGGATTCATGGTGTTGTTGATGAAGCTTGTCAGTCCGAAAGCAAATCCAAGAATCGCGCCTTTTTTCGGCCCGAGGACAAGCGCCCCGAGAATAACCGGGATGTGGATGATCGTCGCTCTGGTAAATCCCAGCGGGATATAGCCCAGAAACGGGGTGAATGCCATCAGGAAAATCAGTGCTGTAAAAAGCGCGACCTGGGTCATTCCCTTTGTCTTAGAAATGGATGCCGGAGCCTTTGCTGCGGCTGCTGTAGATACGTTGCTCATAATTTTTCCTCCTTGTTATCGTTCCTTTTCGGATACAATACGGTGCTGGATCAGCGGGGCTTATCAGATTTCCCGCTGTCTTTTGGTCAACGGGTTACTCCTTATTTCTGTTCATCACAGAAAGGATTTTATCCAGGATTTTTGAGGCTGCATCCTCCTTGCTCATGAGTGGGAGTGAAACTTCCTCATCCTGTGTAATCAGGGTCAAAACATTGGTGTCGCCCTGGAATCCGGCGCCCGCCACCTTAAGGTTGTTGGCCGCCACCATGTCCAGATGCTTTTTCTGAAGCTTGGCCCTGGAATTACCTATCATATTCTGGGTTTCCATGGAAAACCCGCACAGAAACTGTCCCGGCCGCCGGTGTCCGCCCAGATATCCGAGGATATCATCCGTACGCTCCAGCTCGATGGACATTTCCTTATCACTTTTCTTTACCTTTTCGCTGCTGATCTGCTTGGGCCGGTAATCTGCCACTGCAGCAGCCTTGATGATGATATCCTGCTCATCACTCACGCTCGTCACAGCCTCGAACATTTCTCTGGCCGAGATTACTGGGACCACCTTCACAAAGGGCGGCACAGGTATCGCAGTCGGTCCGCTTACCAACGTAACCTCCGCTCCGCGCAACATTGCCATTTTTGCCAGGGCATAGCCCATCTTTCCCGAAGAGTGATTCGTAATATAGCGCACCGGATCCACGGCCTCCTGTGTCGGTCCTGCCGTTACCAGCACCTTACAGCCGGCCATGTCCTTAGGGCAGGCAGCTTCTTTTAAAATATAGGAAAGCAATGTCTCCGGCTCCGGCATCTTCCCGGCTCCCGTGTCCCCGCACGCCAGATAGCCGCACGCAGGCTCGATCACTTCATATCCGTATTTTTTTAGGATCTGGAGATTATCCTGGAGTACCGGATTCTCATACATGTTCGTATTCATGGCAGGTGCAATGAGCTTGGGACATTTACATGCCATCACTGTAGTGGTGAGCATATCATCCGCCAATCCGTGGGCAAGCTTGCCGATGACATTCGCACTGGCCGGCGCGATCATCACCACATCCGCCTGCTTGGCAATCGCCACATGCTCCACCTGGAACTGAAAGTTCCGGTCAAAGGTATCTACCAGACATTTATTTCCTGTGAGAGATTCAAAGGTGATGGGATTGATAAAATTCGTTGCATTCTCTGTCATCAACACATGTACCTGTGCGTGCAGCTTATTTAACGCGCTTGCAAGACTTGCGGCCTTATATGCAGCAATGCTTCCGGTCACACCGAGTAAAACTGTCTTTCCCTGCAGCATCCTTTTCTCCTTTCTTATCTCATAGATTACTATATCGTACTTTACTATTTCATACTTTGCTGACTCTTATGCTTTGTTATTTCTTCTGCCTTATGATTTCATACATTTTTATCCCGTACCGTCACATAGACATTCTCGTCGTATGTACACATTGATGTATAACATTACTCAGATAAAAATGATTCTCTATATCGGCTTCATTATAGAACACATTTACTATGTATTGCAACGAAATTTTTATGTGTTTATATTTTTATACATGTTTTTGTGCCCGGAATCTATTATAATAGGTATGCATAACAACACAGTGCCGCCGCAGGTCATGCACACACCGGGCGGCAGAAATGGAGCCATTATGGAAAATTATCAGATTACCAGGTGGTGTGCTCAGTTTATCCGCCAGCAGGTGCAGGAAGGTGACTTATGCATTGACGCCACCATGGGAAACGGAAATGATACCCTGCTGCTATCACAGCTTTGCGGGGAAACAGGGCGTGTGCTGGCCTTTGATATCCAAAACAAGGCGTTAAAAAGCACAGAGGAGCGCCTGCACAAACACGACACTCCCCATAATTATAAGCTTATTCTTGACTCTCATACCAACCTGGAAAATTACGCCGAGCCCGGGTCTGTGAGCTGTATTGTTTTCAACTTCGGTTATCTTCCGGGGGGCAGCCACGAGCTCTGTACCAAACCAGACTCCAGCCTCTGTGCGCTCACACAGGCTCTTACGCTTCTGCAGAAGGGCGGTCTTCTATCCCTCTGCATTTACAGCGGCGGGGACTCCGGCTTTGAGGAGCGCGATGCAATACTCTCCTGGCTGAAGCAGCTTGACCCCCACAGCTTCCTTGTGATAAAAAGTGAATATTATAACCGTCCGAACCATCCGCCTATACCGGTGCTGGTGATTAAACTGTGATGCTTATTTTCCCTTGACTAATTTTTTCGTGAGCTTTTTCACACGTTTTTTACATTTGCCGCAGGCCTTACCAGCTTTGGTAGCTTTTTTTACATCCTTATAGCAGGATGCGCCCGCCTTCACAGCCTCGGCCACATCACCCTTTGTTACATGATAGCATTTGCAGATTACTTTTTCCTTATTCATTATATTTATGCCTCCATATTTGTCAGTCGCTTATTACAACAGTAGATGAACGCATTATAACACGGGAGTCTGAAAAGGACAATGAGGGAAATAATTGATATTTATTGTTGACTGACATGTTTTCGTGTATACTAAAGATATATGAGTCGAGGTGAATGTCATGAAAAAGAAATTGCCCATTGGTATAGATAACTATAAAAAACTGATTGCCGGTGATTACTACTATGTAGATAAAACGCTGCTTATCAAAGAATTGCTGGACAAAGGCGGCGAAGTAAGCTTGTTTACCCGCCCGAGACGGTTCGGTAAAAGTTTGGCTTTGAGTATGCTGCGCACCTTTTTTGAGGACGAGCGAACCATAGATGGGGAAAAAATTGATAACCGTTTTTTTTTCGCAGAAACAAATATTTTAGAAAACACCCCAAAATATGCGAATGAGCTTGGACAGTACCCGGTAATCTTTCTTTCACTGAAATCTGCGAAACAACCAGATTTTGAGACAGCATACTACCGCCTGAAGATGGACATTGCCAGAGAATTTGAACGTCACCGCTATGTGCTGGATTCAGACATAATTCTTGACAGTGACAAGGCATTATACTGCGATTTTATGAACCGAACTGCTAAGTATGATTCCTATACCGTTTCCCTGCAATTTCTTTCCAGATGTCTGGAATTATATCATGGAAAGAAAACAATTATTCTGCTGGATGAGTATGACGTTCCTCTGGAAAATGCTTACTTTAAAAATTTTTATGATAAAATGATAAATTTCATTCAATCATTGTTCGAATCTGCATTAAAAACGAATGAAAGTCTTCAGTTTGCAGTATTAACAGGATGCCTTCGAATCAGCAGGGAGAGTATTTTTACAGGACTGAATAATTTGGAAATTGTTTCTATACTTAACGAAGATTACTCAGAATTTTTTGGCTTCACATCAAAAGAGGCGGCGCAACTCTTAAGCTTTTACGGATTAGAAGAAAAATCAGCTGAGATGAAGCTCTGGTACGATGGCTATCTTTTTGGCAATACGGAGGTATATAATCCCTGGAGCGTTATTAATTATGTAAAAACAGGGTTATCCAATCGCGCAGCATTTCCAAAGCCCTATTGGTCCAATACCTCCTCCAACAGCATTGTACAGGAATTAGTTGAAAATGCTGACTCAGACCAGCGGCAGGAGCTGGAGCATCTGATTGCGGGAGGAACGATTGAAAAAGCTATCCATGAGGAAATCACTTATTCGGATATCCATCAGGCACCGGATAATTTATGGAATTTTTTATTCTTTACCGGTTACCTCAAGGCAGTCTCACAGAGATTAGATAAAAACCAAATTTTCGTTACTATAGAGATTCCAAACGAAGAAATCCGCTATATTTATCAAAACACCATTCGTTATTGGTTCGAACAGCAGATTCGTCAGGCAGACAAGACACCCCTGCAGCAAGCTATGCTCGCCGGAGACGTAGAACAAATGGAGGCTTTGATGCGCCGTCAGTTAATGGAAAGCATCAGTTATTTTGATAATTCAGAAAACTTTTATCATGGATATCTGGTCGGAATGCTGGGAGAGACCCCTGAGTATTTTCTGCGCTCCAATCGGGAGGCCGGAACCGGGAGGCCGGACATTCAGCTTATTTCTTATGATCTGGCTCTTCCCGCCATTATTGTGGAGGTGAAACGCGCGGACAATTATCAGGAGATGGACTCGAAATGCGAGGAAGCTTTACAGCAGATAGAAGCCCGGCAATACGATGAAGAATTGCGGCTGGAAGGCTATCAGAAATTCATTCATTTTGGCATCTGTTTCTGTAAAAAGAACTGCCGGATAAGGATGAAGCAAAAATGAGCGAGTATTTAGCTCGTTGTTCGCAAAAAAAAGCAGTTGGAAGGATAGCCCGTTCCAACTGCTTTTTTCTAATCAAATCTGTCTCAGTCTGTAACTATAAAGCTCTCAATTACTGGCTGTTCTGTCTTTTTGATACCTCCGTTATTGTCAACCGGTTCCGCATCCTTGCAGATAGCGTCCACAATCTCCATTCCCTCAGTCACATGGCCGAAGGCTGCATAATCTCCGTCAAGATAGGTACCGTCTGACTGCATGATGAAAAACTGTGAACTGGCACTGTCCGGATCTGAAGAGCGCGCCATAGAGAGTGTGCCTCTGGTATGGGAAATATCATTCTTTACACCATTGTTCTCGAATTCACCCTTGATTTTATCATCAGCTCCGCCTTTGCCGTTTCCCAGAGGGTCACCGCCCTGAACCATAAAACCGTCAATGATCCGGTGGAAAGTCAGCCCGTCATAAAAATCATCCTGGATAAGCTTCACAAAGTTGGTGACAGTGACCGGTGCAGTATCCGCGTCAAGCTCCATCTTTATGGTTCCATAATCCTTGATCGTAAGCTCAGCGTGATGAATCCCCTTCAGCAGCTCGCTGGTGTCAAGCTTAGCCTCTTCTGCGCCGGACTTGGCTTCATCCTTGGAAGCACCGTTCTGCTCTCCCTCTGCTGCATTTTCCTCTTCCACATCTGTACCGTCGGAAAAGCCGAGGTCCTCTGCTTCCTTCTCGTCAACCGCTTCCTTCGCCTGTTCATCATCTACGGCTGTACTGACATTTGTTTCATCGCTGCCCTGCTCGTCCTGACCGCTCTGTTCATCCTGTGCCTGGCTGTTATTCTCCGTCTTGGTATCATCTTTCGGTTCCCCGCCGCAGCCTGCCAGCAATCCCGCTGAGAGCGCCGCCGCACAGAATATCATTAAAAATTTTCGTTTCATATTTATCTGCCTCCAGATTGTAGTTAAAAGGTAACTGTTCTGTCCCTCTATCGTTTCTGCCTTCTTCGCAATTAGCAGAACTTTATTATACAGCATTAAATATAAATTGCAATTCTTTTCACAGAATGTTCAGATTCTGGCTCATCAGCCGCACCCACTTATCAGCGGATTCTGTCCGGGAAACCGACCTTACGCTGTACCTTGCGCAGTGTCTTCGTGGCATAGTAATTCGCCTTTTCCGCATTTTCCTTGATAATACTGTCAATGTATGCTTTATCCTTGGAAAGTCTTGCAAACTCGTCCTGCAGAGGCTTGAGCACGCTGATGACTGCCTCACCCACTGCCGGCTTCAATTCACCGTAGCCTTTGCCGTCGAACTCTTTCACTGTCTCGTCCGGTGTCTTTCCTGTGCAGGCACTGTAGATATCAATCAGGTTCTTAATGCCAGGCTGCTCGTCTCGGTAGCAGATGTTTGCCTCAGAATCAGTCACTGCGCGTTTACATTTACGCATGATCGTGTCCGGGTCATCCATGAGATAAATGCTGCCGTTAGGATTTTCGTCGGATTTAGACATTTTCTTAGTCGGCTCCTGGAGACTCATGATCTTAGCTCCCACCTTTCCGATATATGGCTCGGGAACTGTGAACACATCACCGTAAATATTGTTGAAACGCTCAGCCACATTTCTGGTCAGCTCCAGATGCTGCATCTGGTCAACTCCCACCGGAACCACATCCGCCTGGTAGAGAAGAATATCAGCTGCCATAAGCACCGGATATGTGAAAAGCCCCGCATTGATATTATCCGCATGTTTAGCAGATTTATCCTTAAACTGGGTCATACGGTTAAGCTCTCCCATATAGGTATAACAGTTGAGAATCCAGGCAAGCTCCGCATGGCCGGATACGTGGGACTGATAGTAAATGCAGTTTTTCTCAGGGTTAAGTCCTGCCGCAATATACAAGGTCAAAAGATTGCGCGCACGCTTGCGCAGTGTGGCCGGATCCTGGCGCACAGTGATGGAATGCATGTCCACCACGCTGTAAAAACATTCATATTCATCACTTAAAGTCACCCAGTTTTTCAGTGCTCCCAGATAGTTTCCAAGTGTCAGGTTTCCGGTCGCCTGCATTCCGCTGAATAATACTTTTTTTCCGTCGATCATTGTTCTCTTCCTCCATTTAAGTCTGCTCCAGCATACATGCTATGAGCCGCACTAATACCATTATTTCAGGCCAGCGCGAGAGCTTGCTGCTCTGCCGTACCTCTCATTTCAGACTATTCATCAGTTTATCACCCTCTAATTATAAAGTCAATTGATTTGCTTAGCATATTGAGCAAATGGTCACTTTTCACGCGTCAGCCATCCCTGTATTTCAGTTATTCGCTTGTGGGTATCAGTTATTCGCCTTTTGGTATCTTGCCAGTAGACACCTCGTCTGCTAAAATACCCTTAGCGGCAGCTCAAAGCCAGTGGCAAAATTCTATTTAAAAACGAAAGTGAGGTAATACTTTTATGGAAAAAATCACCAGCTTCACCATAGACCACATCCGCCTGCAGCCAGGCGTATATGTATCAAGAAAAGACCAGGTGGGCACAAGCGTCATCACCACCTTTGACATCCGCATGACCTCCCCGAATGAAGAGCCTGTCATGAATACGGCTGAGCTTCACACCATCGAACATCTGGCTGCCACCTTCCTGCGCAATCACAAGGAATTTGGTTCCAAAATGCTCTACTGGGGCCCCATGGGCTGCCGCACAGGCAATTACCTGCTGCTTGGCGGTGACTATGAATCAAAGGACATCGTGCCGCTGATGATAGAAACCTTTGAATTCATCCGTGATTTCGATGGTGAAGTACCAGGCGCAGCAGCCAAAGACTGCGGCAATTATCTGGACATGAACCTGGGCATGGCGAAATATCTGGCTAAGAGATTTCTGGATGAGGTTCTCTATGACATTCAGCCTGACAGGCTTGTATATCCCCAATAACATCTAACGAAAAGGACGACCCGCGCTTATATGCTGGTCGTCCTTTTTAATGAGAGTTTCTTTTTAGTAAACGATTTCTCCTGTCTGCTCTGCCGCTCCGCCTTCCGCAGCAGCACCTGCCGGTGCTGTAGTAGAAACGTAATCTCCGCTCACAAAACATACCTGTCCGTTATGGTCAATACGAATCCAGCCATTCTCACACACTCCTGTACTCTTAAGTGTGCTGCCTGACGGCACGGAATCTACAAGCTCCGCCTCTGCGCTGCAGTCTGCCCGCAGATTGACATCGGCTGTGGTGTAATAGGTGCCATCCTTCTTCTCCACATTCGTTCCGCCTGGTGACTGTTCGATCACAGGGGCCGGAGTCGGGGTGGGTTCCGGGGTCGGCGTTACTTCCGGGGTCGGAGTTGGTTCCGGAGTCGGGGTTGCCTCTATTACGGTTACGGTAGTATCAATCCCACCGTCAAATCCGCATCCCGGGATGCATAAAGCCAAGCCCAGGGCTAATACCATCAGTAATGATTTTTTCATAATAATTCCTCCTTTGCAGTACAGCATGGTCACTGCATTTCGTATACACCAAATATACATGATTAGCAGAAATTATGCAAGTTTTTTACTCGGTTTTCTTAGATTCTTCCAATTCCCTGAGCTTTTTATTGACTTTTTCAGCCTCATATCGGTTATATAAATAGAAGGCAGACCAGGTACAGGCAAATATGGCAAATCCAAAACCAATAAAGCCGGCTATATGAAATACACTTGCTGTGGGCATCCATCCCAGTGTGTATGCAATGATAAAATACCCTGTGAGACCCACGCCGAAATGTATGAGAATCTGCACCCAAAAAGGCAGCCTGTCAAATGTATATACAATAGAAGTAGAACCGCAGAAGATACCTGCCATTATCCCTCCGAAAGCCTGTGCGGCAAAATCATTCACAAGCAGGGAAATAAAATCCTCTCCCACAGCCAGATAACCGATGAGATTCGTAAACACAAAAAATACACAGCCCCAGGAAATCCCATACCACAGATACTTTAATATTTTCTTTCCCACCTGTCACACCCCCAATCGCTTCTTAAACTGCTGCCGGTAGCTTCTGGTGATAACTTCCTCCACACCATTTTTCATCACAACCTCCATGGTACCATTAAAAGATGCCTGCACATGATGAATCCGCCGGAAATTGATAATCGCCGACTTTGAAATACGTACGAAGTCACTCCCCAAAAGCTCAGATAGTTCATAGAGCGGCTTGCCCACAACAAAACGCTTTTTCTGCCTGTCGTAAAGAGCCAGTTCCCTTCCCTCCGTACGGATCACCTCAACCCGCTCCGGATCGATCACATATAATTTCCCCTCTGACTGAGCCGTGAGAACAGTCTCCTGGCTCTCTTTCTCCAGGATTTCAATCGCAGCCTGCAGTGAGGCACTCAGCTTCGCCACGTGCAATACCGCGTACGGCTCCTCACAACCAGACTCTATATGTAATTCCACGCGCATACGCTGACCTCCTTCTTATCTCTAACCTATAAACATCGTACAGCCAAGCATCACCTATTTTACCTATAGCCATCATAATCATCGTATATCCATTCATTATCTACTAACCTATAACCCATCGTACATCCATTCATTACTTACTAACCTATAACCCATCGTTTATCCATTCATTATCTATGAGGCTTCTCCATTATAGCATACAGACACATAATTTACATGCATTTCACACATTCCCGGCAGCATCTTAAGCAGGTAAAAAAGCATCTTAAACGCAGGCTGTTGTATTCCATCCATTCACCGCTTAAGATAAGACCAATCCATTCACCATTGTGACAGCCGACAAATATATCAGCAGCCAAAACATGAACAGAGCATGAAATTAAGGGGGTATTCATATGCAGGAAGTACTTGCAAAAATAGAAAATCTGAAATTAAACTACTCAACAGCCACTGCCGTACAGGATGTTTCCTTTAAGCTTTATAGAGGAGAGATTCTCGCCATTATCGGCCCCAACGGTTCCGGCAAAACTTCTGTCGTCGAGTGTGTGGAAGGCCTGCGCAGCCCCACCTCCGGTGCTGTAACTGTGTTCGGCAAAAATCCTTACCTGCACCGGCACAGTATCTATAAAAAAATAGGAGTGCAGCTGCAGGACACTCAGTATCCGGAAAAAATCAAGGTCGGAGAGGTATGCCGTTTGTTTTCTTCCTTCTACGACCATCCGGCTGACTGGAAAGAGCTTGCACGTCAGCTTGGGCTTTGGGAAAAACAAAAACGCACAGTAAAAAAGCTTTCCGGAGGTGAGAAACAGCGCCTTTCTATCCTCCTTGCACTGCTGCCCCGCCCGGAGCTTTTGATTCTTGACGAGCTTACCACAGGACTCGACCCGGAAATACGCCGCGGTATGTGGGACAGTCTGCTCCATATTAAAAAAATGGGAACCACGATTCTTCTCGTGTCCCACTATATAAATGAGGTGGAATACCTGGCCGACCGTCTTGTTTATTTTAATCAAGGCAGGTCTTTGTTTGAGGGCTCGCAGGAACAATTTCGCGAATATGTGCAGCAGAACACACCAAAGGCACTCTGGCAGGAGAATCTTACACTTGAGGAGGTCTATCTGCTGCTCTCGCCCCAGACAGATGTTTTAGAATTGGAGGAAATATTATGAAAAAGCTATGGGCAGTAATTAAAATAGAAAGCGTACTTTTTATGAGGGATTTTTTCGGTTTCTTTTTCACCTTTATATTTCCCATGATGATGCTGCTTCTCTACGGAAGCATTTACGGAAATGAACCCAGCCCGTATTTTCACGGACTTGGCGCCATGGATATGTCTGTACCCGCATACTCCGTTATGATCATCGGGGTCACGGGGCTGATGGCATTTCCTCTCACGCTGGCTTATTATAAAGAAAACAAAATATATAAGCGCTTTGATGCCACAACCGCCGGAAAACGTACTGTACTCTGTGCTCAGGTGATTGTCAATTTCGTGATGACAATCCTGGGATTTGTCCTCTTACTCTCCGTCGGGAAAGTGATGTACGGCATTCAGATTACAGGCAGCGCATTCGCCGTGTGTCTTGCTCTGTTTCTGTCTATGGCAGCCGTGTACGCTGTGGGGTTCTTTCTCACTGCCATAGCCCCAAATATCAAAATCTGTAACTTACTTTGCTATCTTTGCTATTTCACCATGATTTTTCTTTCCGGCTCCACCATTCCCCGAGAGCTTTTCCCGGATGCTCTCAAGAAAATATCCAAAGCACTGCCGCTCACCTACGCGGTGGATGCGCTGCAAGCCTCGTTCCATCATGCACCGAATCAGGAATTTTGGCAGAACATCCTCGTACTCCTTCTTGTTCTTGCCGTATGCGGCAGTCTCGGCGCGCTCCTTTACAAAAGAAAAAGCTGGAGCTAATCAGACAGAGCCGGTCACCCCAATCACTGTTTCCAGTGATACGGGCTCCCGTCTCAAAATTTCATTAAAATCTATGGTGTGAAACTATGGCATGTAACTATAGCATATACCTATGGCGTATAACTATGGCGTCAAATCTCAGAAACGGAAATCACGGTTTCCTTCCTCAATCTCTTTCAAATGCTGGAGGCAGATTTCTCTTGTCTTGTCCCGGCCAATATTCGCAATTTCACGCTCAATCAGCTCCAGGCCCTTTTTCTTTGTCTCGGGGGATGCATAGTCCTCCAGATACTCCTTTAAGGTCATCAGCGCGTTTGGATGACAGCAGTTGGCAATCTGTCCTGTCTTAACCAGGGACATGAAGCGGTCGCCTGTGCGGCCCTCCCGGTAACAGGCGGTACAGAAGCTCGGGATATAGCCAAGCTCCAGAAGCCAGTTCACCACCTGGTCCAGCGTTCTTCTGTCGCTCACGTCGAACTGTGCCGAATTCTCATCCTCAGTCTCCTCCTCCACGTAACCTCCTACAGAAGTTCGGGAACCGCCGCTAATCTGAGAAATACCGAGATCAAGCACCTTTTCCCTGCATTTGACAGACTCACGGGTAGAGATGATCATACCTGTGTAAGGTACTGCGATACGAATGACCGCGATGATCTTCTGGAAAATATCATCCGGTACTGCATTGGAAAAGTCTGCGGTATCAATATCGTCTGCCGGACAGATCCGCGGAACACTGATGGTGTGCGGTCCTACGCCAAAGCGTGCTTCCAAATGCTCTGCGTGCATAAGAATGCCCACGAAATCATAACGGTAGGTTTCCAGACCAAAGAGCACACCGCAGCCTACATCGTCGATTCCGCCCTCCATCGCCCTGTCCATGGCCTCGGTGTGGTAAGCATAATCACTCTTGGGGCCTGTGGGATGAAGCGCTTCATAGCTCTCCTTATTGTACGTTTCCTGGAAAAGAATGTAGGTTCCGATTCCGGCTTCCTTGAGCTTGCGGTAATTCTCCACTGTGGTGGCTGCAATGTTTACATTCACACGGCGGATGGCACCATTTTTATGCTTGATGCTGTAAATAGTTTTGATGCTCTCCAGCACGTATTCAATGGGGTTGTTTTTCGGGTCTTCACCTGTCTCCAGAGCAAGACGCTTATGGCCCATATCCTGAAGTGCGATGACCTCCTGGCGGATTTCCTCCTGGGTAAGCTTTTTGCGGCGGATATGCTTGTTTTTCGCATGGTAAGGACAGTATACACATCCGTTGATGCAATAATTAGACAGATACAAAGGCGCGAACATTACGATACGGTTTCCGTAAAATTTCTGTTTGATCTCCTTTGCCACCTTATACATCTTTTCCACCAGCTCCGGGTCATCGCATTCCAAAAGAAGAGCTGCCTCTCTGTGACTCAAGCCCTTGCAGTCTCTTGCTCTTTCGATAAGGCTTTCAATAAGCTCCTTATTATTTTTGTTGGCCTTCGCATACTCTAATGAGTCAAGAATCTCCTGATGGTCTATAAATTCTGTTGCCTTTGTTGAATTAACATTATACATTTTCTATTCCTCGCTTTCTTATTCTTTCCGTATGCCCGGCACATTAGCTGCGGGCAGACATCATGCCATCTCTTATCTACTATCTACCGGCGAAGCCGTCCCGTCTGCTTGCTGCGGGCCGCACGTTATACCGCGTCTTATCTGTCTGCAGGATAATCGCCCCGGTCAACAACAATGCAGCATCCAATGCCTTCCATTCTCTTTTGCAGGTTAGCAAGCCCTTCCGCTGCCTCCTCGCCGGTGCAGATTTTATCATCATAAAGCAAGTACTTTCTGCGGACCGCAAGCGGTGAAAGGTTGGGCATCACTACGTTTGCGCCTGCTAATATGCCTAGTTCTCTTCCCGTGGGATGGATGGTGCCAAGCGCCGTTGTTGCAGGAAGCAGCGCACAGGGAAGCATCAACCGTAAAATCCCCAGGTAAAATAGAGTATCTGCAAGTGTTCCGCTTTTTTCATCCTTAAAAGGCGTATCGTGGTGGGAAATAAAGGGGCCGATGCCCACCATTTCCGGATTCAGTTCCTTTAAGAAAAGAAAATCCTTCACCAGTGTCTCCGTTGTCTGGTACGGCGACCCGACCATAAAGCCCGCGCCGGTCTGAAAGCCTAAGTTTTTCAGATTTTGCAGGCACTCTCTCCGGTAAGCGGCTGACAACTCCGGCGGATGAAGCCTTCCGTAATGCTCGTCATCTGCTGTCTCGTGGCGTAGCAGATAACGGTCCGCACCCGCCAGTCTGTAAGCTTCGTATGTATGCAGCGGTTTCTCTCCTATGGAAAGAGTCAGCGCACAGTCAGGATATTTCTCCTTGACTGCACGGATGATGCCTGTCATCCTCTCCTCCGTAAAATAAGCGTCTTCGCCGCCCTGCAGCACAAAGGTGCGGAAGCCCAATCCGTACCCCATCTCACAGCACGTAAGGATGTCCTCCTTATCCAGACGGTAACGCTGGGCTTTCTTGTTACTCCTTCGGATTCCACAGTAGTAACAGTCATTTCTGCAATAATTCGTAAATTCGATCAGCCCCCGGATATAAATAGAATTACCGAAGTTTTCCTCCCGCACCTTACACGCAAGTTGCTTGGCGTAGGTATCTGTCTCCTCGCTTCGGTCGGTAAAAAGCTCATAAAATTCCGCGCTGCTTAAAGTGTTTGTCTCATATAGCTTATCGATCAGCTCGTAAATCATCGACTTCATACACTTTTCTCCGAAAGCTTTGAATATACAGTTTTACTCGTTACCCCTTCCAGCATGCCAAGCTTTCCCGAAAGCGCGCTGATCTTCTCCTGCGGCGCGTCAAGGATCACACTGATGACAGAGACATCCTTTGGGCGGTATGGCACGCCCATCCTTCCTACAATATATTCTCCGTACTGGTGGAGAATCTGGTTCAGCTCCTCGCTTTTGGAGCGGTCATCCACAATAATTGCGATCACGGCTATTCTGGTCTGCATATATTGTCCTCCTTTAGTCGAATAAGACCGAAAAAAAAACGGCGCCCCTGAACGGACGCCGATTCATGCATAGAGAAAATACAGGCCTAAGCCTGCTCCTTCATCTGATATGAAATGATTCTGACTGTCCATTCTCCTCAGGTATTACCCTTTAAAGTCCGGTTCGTTTGATTGCAAGTGCGCTCCGGCACACTTACAAGATATACCAATCATAGCACTCTTTTCAGAGAAGGACAACCATGGTTTGAAAAATATCGAATTTTTGTGGGTTTTATCCAATAATTATGTGACATTTTTGGTAAACTATTCCTAGTACTTAGTATTCATTGTGCCAAGACACGCTCGAAAAACACGCTTACCTTTCCGCCGCAGATCATACCTAAATTCCGATTGTCGCTCACAGAGAGATTATAGCACTGTACCTCGTTATCCTTCACCTCTGACGCGTGCCGCACTGCCTCATATTCCACGCTGCCGCCGCCGATGCTTCCATAAGTGTTTCCCTCATCATCCACGAACATTTTGCTGCCCACGCCCCGGGGCGAGGAGCCGGATTTTTTCACAATGGTCATCATCACTCCCTGTCTGCCGGTTCTGAGAGCCTGCTCTACCTTCTCGTCACTGTACGCTGTATAATGCTGATTTTTTACCTGGATGATTTCTGCCATGATGCTGACAGCAATCTCTTCGGGCATCTGTCCGCCGATGGGCAGGCCGATGGGCGCATGTATGGTATCCAGCTGTTCCGCAAGAAATCCCTCTTCCAGAAGCTTTTCCCTGGTAAGCTTCACTTTCGTCCTGCTGCCGATCATCCCGAGATAAGCATAGGGACGTCTGAGAATCTGCCTTGCGCAGAGCGAATCCCCCGCGTGACCTCTGGTAACGATCACATAATATGCATTTTCATATCCCGGAATTTTCTCCGAAAGCTCCTCAAAAGTGCCTAAAACCAGCTCATCCGCGTCAGGGAACCGCTCTTTTGTGACAAACTCCTCCCTGTCGTCCATGACTGTCACCTGAAAGCCAAGCATCTTGGCGATATGCGCCACCGGGCAGGATACATGTCCGCCGCCCAAAAGAATGAGGTGCGGATTCTTAAAATAAATTTCCACAAAAATATCCGTATCCTGGATTCTGTGCATTCCGGTTTCCTCGCAGGCAGCAAGCTGCGGCTCATAGCGCTCCCAATCCGGATCTGCGGCATCTATCGAAGCGTTTTGCTTTAAATTACAAGGAATACATTTTCCGTCAGCAACAATGCATTTGCTCCCCGCAAACGGACCATCCATAATTACAGCAGTTTTCACCCTGCCACGGACGTCCAGTAATTGATATATTTTCTGATACATTTCTCAACCTCCTCATATTCTTTGCGAAGTATATATATCTATTTTCTAATATTCACATTTATATTAAATGCTTTCATATTAAACTATTCGAAATTTTCCAGCAGTTACCTCTCTGTCTAATTCCCTAAAATATCTTTCTAGTGATTAGTTGTAATATTTAATTCCACATAATCACTTGGCAGAACTCTTATGGTAACATATTAGCACTTTAAATTGTTCCATCAGCGCACTATAATTCAGTTTTCTTACTTTGTATAAGGATACCAAATAAACTATTTTTTGTAAATAATAAATAAAGATTGAGATTTTCTGAAAGATATATTATAATAATTGCATAGCGCGCGCGTTTGGAATTTGGCACTTTTCATGCGCCGCGTAACAACAAAGGAGAGGAGAGAAAAGATGGATTCTGCACTTTATGCAAACTATCTGAACATCTTGAAGCATGAGCTGGTTCCGGCCCTTGGCTGTACCGAACCGATTGCCATCGCCTATGCCTCTGCCAAAGCCGTTCAAGTGCTGGGAGAGTTCCCCGACACTATTGAGATGAGCTGCAGCGGCAACATCATCAAGAATGTAAAAGGTGTCACAGTCCCCAATTCCGGCGGATTAAAAGGAATCGATGTGGCAGCCATTCTCGGTGCAGTAGGCGGCAATGCCGACAAGGCCCTGGAGGTTCTGGAGAGTATCACCCCGGAGCACATTGAACGCACTAAGGAGTTAGTGGAAAAGCGCATCTGCTCATGTACCCTTGTGGAGGGAGTAGCCAATCTTTACATTACGGCAAAAGTAAGCAAAGGCGAACATTACGCTGAAGTTACCATCGTCAACCAGCACACCAACATCACGAAGATTGTGAAAAACGGTGAAGTCCTTCTTGACCAGCCTGTTGAGGCAGAGGCAGAGGACGCCGGAATTGACAAATCCACGCTTACTGTCAGAGACATCCTGGATTTTGCCAACGAGGTAAAAATGGAGGATATTGAGGAGATCATCGACCGCCAGGTAAAGATGAACACCGCAATCTCCCAGGAAGGCCTTGACAATAACTACGGCGCCCAAATCGGTAAGACATTGATGCACGTATGGGGCAAGGCCGTGACAACCAGAGCGTGTGCACGCGCGGCAGCAGGCAGTGATGCACGTATGGGTGGCTGTTCCATGCCGGTTGTCATCAATTCAGGCAGCGGCAACCAGGGTATGACCGTGTCTCTTCCGGTAATCGCCTATGCGGAGGAATGGGAAGTATCCAGAGAAAAACTGTTCCGTTCACTGGTAGTGAGCAATCTCATTGCCATTCACCAGAAATATTATATTGGCAGTCTTTCTGCTTACTGCGGTGCGGTAAGTGCAGCCTGCGGTGCAGGCGCAGGAATCACCTACATGTACGGAGGGAATTACCAGCAGGTATCTCTCACTATCATTAATACCTTAGGCAATGTAGGCGGCATTGTATGCGACGGAGCGAAACCGTCCTGTGCAGCCAAGATTGCTTCTTCTGTTGATGCTGCTCTGATCGCTTTCCATCTGAGCATCCAGAATAAGAGTTTCCTTCCCGGCGAAGGAATCATCAAGGGCGATGTGGAGGAAACCATCAAGAGCATGGGCTACATCGGCAGGGTTGGCATGCGTGCCACCGATACAGAGATACTTAACGTCATGATCGACCGCGTAAATGTCAATCAGGACTGTTGAGCATATTGCTGATAAAGCATAACAATTCAGAGTATCTGAACTGTTATGATAAACAAACGAATGTCAGCATAAATTTAATTAAGGTAGAAACCTTAGAAGGGGGATTATTTCTATGAAGAAAAACAGTTTTTTCACCAGCCTTCCATTTAAACTTCTGGTAGGCGTAGTGCTCGGTATTGTGATTGGTCTTATCTTAAATTCCACAGACGGCTCCGGGCTGACAACAGCAATTCTTAACATTGTGGTTACCTTAAAGTACATACTCGGTCAGTTGATCAACTTCTGCGTACCGTTGATCATCATCGGTTTCATCGCTCCGTCTATCACGAAGCTTGGCAATAATGCTTCCCGTATGCTGGGTGTTGCAATCTGCATCGCTTACGCATCCTCTTTAGGAGCAGCATTGTTCTCCATGGCTTCCGGATATGCGCTGATCCCGCATCTTTCCATCGTAACAGATGTAGAAGGTCTTAAGACTCTTCCGGACGTTGTATTTGAGCTGGCAATCCCGCAGATCATGTCTGTTATGAGCGCCCTGGTATTCTCTGTAATGATCGGTCTTGCCGCTACTTGGAACAAGGCGAAGCTCATTACCGGAGTGCTGGATGAATTCCAGAAGATCGTACTCTCTCTGGTATCCAAAGTTATCATCCCAATCCTTCCTATTTTCATCGGCTTCACATTCTGTGCCCTTGCTTATGAAGGATCTATCACCAAACAGCTTCCTGTATTCTTACAGGTTATCGTCATCGTATTGATCGGACATTTTATCTGGATGACCCTGCTCTATGTACTCGCAGGTACATACTCCAAGGAAAATCCGATGGAAGTTGTAAAGCACTACGGACCTGCTTACATCACAGCAGTAGGAACCATGTCCTCCGCAGCAACCTTAGCAGTTGCACTTCAGTGTGCGGATAAAGCAACACCGTTACGTAAAGATATGGTACAGTTCGGTATCCCGCTGTTTGCCAACATCCATCTGTGCGGTTCAGTTTTAACAGAAGTATTCTTCTGTATGACAATTTCCAAGATTCTCTACGGCTCCGTGCCGTCTCTTGGAACCATGGTTCTCTTCTGTGTACTCCTTGGTATCTTCGCTATCGGAGCACCTGGTGTTCCCGGCGGTACCGTTATGGCATCCTTAGGAATCATCACCGGCGTTCTGAAATTTGACGATGCCGGAACAGCACTGATGCTCACCATCTTCGCTCTGCAGGACAGCTTCGGTACAGCCTGCAACGTAACCGGTGACGGTGCTCTGACCCTGATGCTTACCGGATATGCCAAGAAGCACAATATCGCAGAACAGCATATCAGCATTGACCTTTAATTCTACAGAGTAATAAACTTTCGGCCGCCCAGGTGAGTAAATCACCGGGGCGGCCGTTATTTTGTGCTCTCATGCTCTCAATTTCAACAGTTTTGAGGGTATTAGCCTCCGTCTCAGATTTGTTTCTTTCCTCTCTTCACATACCTGCCTAATTTCTCCTTAACAACCTCTCCGTCCTCGACGGCCAGGTTTCCGCGCAGAAATACCTTGTCAATCCCGCCATGAAGCGCAAACCCTTCAAACGGATTATTATCTGTATTATAAACATGAGTCTCCGCAGAAATTACGCTCTGCTTCTCCGGGTCAAACACCACGATATCCGCATCGCTGCCCTCACGGATTGCACCCTTTCTTGGGTAAACCCCATAGAGCTTCGCCGCGTTTTCGCTCAGAAGCCGGCACATCTGCTCCTGGGTGATGCGCCCCTCCCGCACTCCATAGGTATAAAGCAGGGTCCCTCTCGTCTGCACGCCCGGCAGTCCTCCCGGAATTTTCGTAAAGTCCTCTCTTCCCATAGCCTTCTGCTCCAGCGTAAAGCTGCACTGATCCGTTGCCACAGTCTGGATTTCCTCCGCGGCCAATGCCTTCCAAAGACAGTCCTGGTCCTCCTTTTTGCGGATGGGCGGCGCACACACAAACTTCGCACCATCGAAATCAGGGCGGGAATACACACTATCGTCCAAAAGCAAATACTGCGGACAGGTTTCCGCAAATACCTTCTGTCCGTTCTCCCTCGCGATCATAATCTCCCGGTAAGCCTTTTCGTTTGTGAGATGAACAACCATCACAGGTGCACCTGCCTCCTTTGCAATCACCAGCAGACGGTGCACTGCCTCGGCCTCCATAGTATCCGGCCGCACCAAAGGATGATTCTCCGGACCAAATCTCCCGGCTGCCTTTGCCTCCGCAATCAAGGCATCGATTACTCCCGCATTCTCACAATGCACTCCCGCGAAGCAGCCATGCTCATTGAGCTTCTTAATAATCTTATACAGATCGCAATCATCCACGATCATTGCCGGATAAGTCATATACAGCTTGAAGCTCGTAATCCCTTCATCGATCATATCCTGGATTTCCCGCTCTGTCTCCTCATTCCACTCTACAATGGACATATGGAAGGAATAATCACAGGAGCACTTTCCGTCGGCCTTTTTATGCCATTTTTCCAGCCCCTCCTTCAGGGTGTGTCCTCCCTTATCCTGGGAAGCGAAATCAATCACCAGCGTGGTGCCTCCTGCCAGCGCGGCTCTCGTCCCACTCTCAAAATCATCCGCGGTCACCGTACCCGCAACCTCCAGGTCAAAATGCGTATGCCCGTCAATAAATCCGGGGAAAAGCAGCTTCCCCGAAACATCAATCACCTCTGCCCCGTCTGCCTCAAGCGCCTCGCCCACAGCGGCAATCTTTTCATCCTCAATGAGTACATCTAATTTTTCAGACCTCTCACCAGATACAAGCGTGCCGTTCTTCAACAAATACTTCATATCCTTCTCCTCCAATCTTATCCGCTGCCCTGCAGCAATGTTTTCGCCAACTGTCATCCGCTTAATCCCTGCCAGCCGCCTAATTTTCATCTTCTTTCTGCTTCAAATATACCACTTTTAAACTACTCCATCAACCATTCCCCGTAACTTTATACAATTTCTTTTAGCTTTTCACAATTTTTTTGTTAAAATCCTTTTTATTTCGTTTCAACTGTGCTATAGTATATTTAGCAGCCTAGATGGCTAATCCAACTAAGTGAGGAGGAGTTTTTGATGGGACGGCTTACCGTTTTAAAACAGATTGCCCGGGATATCGCTTCTCAATTCGGTTCAGACTGTGAGGTTGTGATTCATGACCTCAAGACCAACGACCCGGAGCATTCCATTGTCTACATCGTAAATGGGCATGTCACCAACCGTGATATTGGGGACGGTCCATCCAATGCGGTATTTGACGTAATCCGCAAACAGAATAAAAAGGAAGATGACCTTGAGGACCACACAGGCTACCTTATGAAAACTTCTGACGGCAAAATTCTCAAATGCAGCACTTCCTACATCCGTGACGATGACGGAACCCTGCACTATGTATTCGGTATCAATTACGATATCACCAAGCTGACCATGGTAGAAAGCGCACTCCACTCCCTGGTAACTCCAGAGGATAAAGAAGAGAAGCCGAAAGAAATCACACATAATGTTAATGATCTCCTGGACCACCTCATTGAAGAATCCGTTGCCTTGGTAGGGAAACCGGTAGCATTAATGAACAAAGAGGACAAGGTCACGGCCATTCAGTTTCTCAATGATTCCGGTGCTTTCCTCATTACCAAATCCGGTGACAAGGTAGCCAACTATTTTGGAATTTCCAAATACACACTCTACAGCTACATTGATGTCAACAAATAAAGGCATACCATCCATAACAGCCCGAAAACTGCCGCATCTGCTGTGCTGCTGTTTTCGGGCTGTTCTTATATTTTCTTTATTTATATTTGTTGTATTTATGTTTCCTCACCACAATTTACTTAGCAGCCAGTCTCTGTGCTTCCTTGTAAATCTCACACGCACCGTGATGCATACAGCCATCATGGGCACAATCCATAAATGTGAGGACCCTCTCCCCGTCCTTCTCTGTGTATTCACAGCATACGGTGTTCGTCCCGTTTAAGGTCCGGCAAAAGCCAGAGATAAATTCCTCCTCAATCTCCATCGCTATTCAATCTCCTCCAACATTCCCGTCTCATTATAGGCCTCGAACTGCTCCTCAATCTTCCCCAGGATATCCGCATACTGGCAGAAAGCCTCCGCCAGCTCCGAACGGTGCTCCGGCTGCTTTTTATAACATACACGATGCTCCATACTCGCCCAGAGGTCCATGGTCATCGTACGGAACTGTATCTCCACGGGGAAATATTCCATCGTATCCAGGTAATACACCGGAACTGCGATAATCACATGATAACTCCGGTAACCGTTTGGCTTAGGATTCCTGATATAATCCTTCTCCTTGATAAATATCAGCTCATTCTGTCTTTTCAGCGCGTTTACCAGATTATAGATATCATCTATAAAATAGCAGATTACACGGATGCCTGCAATATCCTGCAAAAAGTCTTTCGCATTCTGTACACTGTCGGAGTATCCCATCTTCCGCAGTTTCTTTTCCACACTTTTCTTCGACTTGATCCGTTCCTGAATGTTATGTATCGGTGATGTAGCTGATTTACAATAAAGGCTCTTATTCAGCACCTCCAGCCTGGTATACATCATCTGCCCGGCATTCTGATAGGGCTGGATAAAGTCATAATACTGTTCGTTTGTCATCAAAACCCCTCTTTCCTGATTGCTGCCCTAATAGTCTACCACAAAATTGTGAGCAATCTGTATAGAAAATCTAAGGTTTTCCTGTTTTAATCCTAAAATTTCCATAAACTGGCGGTGGCATCGTCGATTGAAAGCAACGACAGCCATGGGAAAATCAGCCAGACAATGCATGGTGTATTTACGCTGGGAGGCACTAGAACCGTCCGCTCCTTCAGTGCGGCACAGTCTTCTCATAATAATCCCCTGCCTCTTTCTCAGTTAAAGAAAACCTGCGCATCAACTTCCCGATAATCTGCTCTCTTGTCTTTTGTTCCTCCAAATTATCGAAAATCAGCGCTCTGATACCCTCCTCGCGTCCTTCTCGATGTCCTTCCTGAAGTCCTTCCTGGCGCCCTTCCTGAAGCCCTTCCCGGCGTCCTTCATCCCTGGCGTCATTTTTTTCCAATTCTCTTTCTTCCCATTCCTGCATATATTTCACACTCACTTCCTCACTGGACTTGATTGCCTCAATACGTTTCTGCAGTTCATGAATCCGCTGGCTTTTACATCCGTTTGCCGTCTGCTCGTTAGAATTTTCGATGTAGTTAAGAAGTTCTACCAACTCGGGGCTGACCTCATCAGGATTTTTACCATGTGTATTTAAAAATATCCTAACCGCCCCGTCCTCTAGCCGCAATCCCGGCACCTCCTCGCAAGTCATCCGAAAGGTATATATATACTTATCCATTCCAAAAATATCAAATGGAGCTATGGTAATTATATACACATCATTCAACTTATTAAAGTCAATTTCTCCTGGCTCTAAAAGCTTGCCATCCACCACACCCTGATAGAATCTGCTTCTTTTGGGCAGATTACGGGTATTTCGCTTCTGTACCTCCGTATCATATACCGTCCGCTCCATATCCCGGGCAAAAACATCCAGCCTGATAAAACGGTACATAGGCGAATTCCGTCTCTCCATCTCCACTTGCGGCTCATACTTAAGCACAATTTCCCTCCCAAGTATAATCTCCAGCAAAATCCGCAGATTATCCGGATCCTCCATCTCTTCTGCAAACAAAAAACGGTCAAGAAGGTTCAAGTCCTTTAATGATTTTTTAGGTTTCATACAGTTTTTCTCCTTTCATTATAGGAAGATTCCTGCAAAATGTAAAGCCTGCGCGGGCATATTCATTATCGAATTATTCCCCCAAATTATCATTGTCCGATCATCGATTCCCGGCTATCTTTACTAAAACTACCTTATCCAAGTGCAATACTCTCTTCCTAAACATTCATAAGCAACGTATTGGGTAACTTCGGCCGAATGGCCTGTAAAAAGAAACAGCAGAACTGCTGTAAAATAAATATACAACAATTCTGCCTGAATGTAAAGCCCGCAAAAATGTCTGCAAAAGCCTGCAAAGCCCCTACTTTTCCTTGCATTCTCTGCCCTATGGATTTATAATGAAAACAGAAATACTATTCCAGGAAGAGGTAGAAAATTATGAATCAAGAATTGTACAATGAAGCCGTACGCTCCGACGTTTTATCGCGGCGGCTAATCGAACAACTGCTGGAAAGCATGCAGTACAGCAGCATCTCTTTTATCAATTGGTCAATTGAGGTACTCAAAGTGATCAAGACACGGCTGGACCGCGGAGACAAGATTACCGACGAAGTTTCAAAGATTACATACACCCCTGACACATTCCACGACTTCGTGAAAAAGAATTTTTCTTCTTATATTGAGAGCCAGGTATTCGCTGAACCGAGCAATGCTGAGAAGGTCTATTTTACTCTGGAAGCCTGTGAGAATGGCTATAACCTGTTGATGGCCGATTCCTCCAAAAACAAGACATTTGAGTGGATTTCCAGCCTCAGCGAGCGTTTCTCTCTGGTACAGATGATTGCCACCGGCATCGTGTACATCAAGGACGTTAAGAATAGCAGCTACCAGCCTTTCATCTCCGAAAACGGTAAATACTGCCGTTATGACAAAGAGACCGGACATATTGTGGAAGTATGATCAATGACAGCAAAGTACGCTGAAACGTACAAAAAGACAAATAATAAAAACACAAATAAAAAACAGACATCCAAAAATAAGATAGAGCGTCTCCCGCAGGACCATGCTCTATCTTATTTTATTCCATACTTTCTAACATATCAATCGTATATAACTTCTCACAGCAACTTATCTCAGCTTATGAATAAACAACCCACTGCGAAGCTTCGGCTCAAACCAGGTAGATTTCGGCGGCATCAGTTTGCCTTCATCCGCGATTTCCATCAAATCCTCCATGGAAGTCGGATACATCACAAAAGCCACCCCTCCTGTCTCATCCGCCATCGCCGCCAGTTCCGTAAGCTTCGTGCTGCCGCCCACAAACCGGATGCGCTGATCTGTCCTCGGGTCCTCAACGCCAAGCACCGGCCCCAGAACCTTCTCCTGCAGAAGAGACACGTCGAGCTGTCCAACTACATCCTTTTTCTCATAAATATCCGGCCACGCTTTAAGGTGATACCAGTCCCCGGCCACATACATTCCCATACAATGCTTCTCCACAGGCTTGCAGGGAAAGCCCGGCATGAGCATCAGCTCATAATTAAACTTCATGCTGCCGATAAACGCCCGCTCCTCCATGCCGTTCAAATCCTGCACCAGACGGTTGTACGGCAGAATCGTAAGCTGGTCAAAGGGAAATACCACCGACAGGAAAAAATTAAACTCCTCCCGTCCCGTATAACCCGGATGCTCCTCTCTGCGCTTCAGCCCCACCTTCACTGCGGAAGCTGCCCGGTGATGTCCGTCCGCTATGTATATAGAAGAAATCCCGTCAAATTCCCGGCGGATCGTTTCAATCTCGGAAGCACCGCCGATCACCCATACTCTGTGGATGACGCCGTCCTCTGCCGTAAAATCATATTCCGGTTCATGGGAACTCTTCCATCCCTCCAGAAGGTCAAGCAAAGTCTTGGTATAACGGCAGGCAAGATAAATAGGCCCTGTGTTCGCGTCACATACATCTACGTGGCGGATACGGTCCAGCTCCTTATCCTCTCTGGTAAGCTCGTGCTTTTTCACCACGCCGCTCAGATAATCATCAATAGCACTGCAGCCCACAATCCCTGTCTGTGTTTTATTATTTCTGGTTAGCTCATAAATATAGTAACAGCTCTGCTCATCCTGGATAAGCGTACCCTCTGCTTCCATTCGCCCTAAATTCTCCCGGGCCTTCTCATAAACCTTAGGGTCATACAGGTCAATCTCTGGCTCCAGGTCCATCTCCGCCCTGTCCACATGCAGAAACGAATCCGGGTTCTCCCTCCCGATCATCCGTGCCTCCTCCCTGCTCACTACATCATAGGGAAGTGCCGCTACCAGCGCAGCCTTTTCCGGCGCCGGCCTCAATGCGCGAAATGTTTGAAATACCGCCATGATATCTATTTCTCCTCTCATCCATTCATTGTTTCAATCCACTGCCGTTAATCTTGTTTTTGGTGATTCATCCCGCCACCTGTAGAGGTGGAGAATTCTCACTTATTTCGTTAAAAATGTCTTCTTATTTTACCATATTTCAAGCCCTCTGGCAACGCACCTAAATATTTTTTGAAAAACCTAAAAATTTTTGTATTTTCCTATTGCAAATTCCATTTTTTATGGTATGATGTTATTAGAAACAAAAAGAATTAGTCCAAAAAAACAAAATTTTTAAGGGAGGTTGTTTTATGACAGAAGGGCTGAAATGGACAGTGAACCAAGTCCCCAAATCCCAGGATGCATATCTGGACCTGATGTCCGAAGAGAACGTGAGAAAGGCCAATGAATTCCACAAGAGTTTCCCGCAGTACAGCGTGACACCCCTGCAGAAGCTTTCCTCACTTGCGAAATACCTTGGGGTAAAAAATATTTATTGTAAAGACGAATCTTACCGCTTCGGGCTCAACGCATTTAAGGTGCTGGGCGGCTCCTATGCGATGGGACGATACATAGCAAAGGAACTGGGACGTGATGTCAGCGAACTGCCATATAACGTACTCTCCTCCGATAAATTAAGAGAAGAATTCGGTCAGGCAACCTTCTTCACTGCCACCGACGGCAACCATGGCCGCGGAGTTGCATGGGCAGCGAAACGTCTTGGCCAGAAGGCTGTTGTAAGAATGCCTAAGGGCACCACCAAGACCCGCTTTGACAATATCGTCAAAGAAGGCGCCACCGTCACCATCGAGGAAGTCAACTACGATGACTGCGTAAGAATGGCAGCCGCAGAAGCAGAAAAGACAGAGCACGGCATCATCGTTCAGGACACAGCCTGGGACGGCTACGAAGAGATTCCGGCATGGATCATGCAGGGATACGGAACTCTGGTTCTGGAAGCCGACGAGCAGATGAAGGCCGACGGCACTGACCGCCCCACTCACGTTTTCGTGCAGGCAGGCGTTGGTTCCCTGGCAGGCGCTGTGGTTGGATACTTCGCAAACAAATACCGCGACAATCCTCCGGTAATGGTCGTATGTGAAGCAAGCGCGGCAGACTGTCTCTACCGTTCCGCAGAAGCGAAGACCGGCGGACTTGTAAATGTAGCCGGAGATCTTCAGACCATTATGGCAGGCCTCGCATGCGGCGAAGGAAACACCATCGGCTGGGATATCCTCAAGAATCATGTGACCGTATTCGCCTCCTGTCCTGACTGGATGAGCGCAAAGGCCACACGCATTTACGCGAACCCGCTTCCGGGTGATCCGCACATCATCTCCGGAGAATCCGGTTCCGTACCCCTCGGCCTGGCTTACACCGCTCTTCACGATCTGGACGCCGCGGACTTAAAGGAAGCACTCAAACTTGACGAGAACTCCAACGTTCTGGTCATCTCCACCGAAGGCGACACCGATCCGGTACGCTACCGCGAGATCGTATGGGACGGCTTATACGGCACCGACGAAACCTTAAGCGAATAATACTCAGCAAATACCTTACAGACACAAACGTAACCTAAATTGCCGCCAGGCAATAGTAAATATAACATATCAAACAAATCTATATCATTTATTGGGAGGAAATCATCATGGATTATAACAAAATTAATGAATCAGCAAAAGCTTACGAAGCTGATATGACTAAATTCCTGCGCGACCTGGTTCGCATCCCGGGCGAAAGCTGCGGAGAAAAAGGCCACATCATGCGCATCAAAGAAGAGATGGAAAAGGTTGGCTTCGACAAAGTTGAGATCGACCCCATGGGAAACGTACTCGGCTTCATGGGCACAGGCAAAACCTTAATCGGCTTTGACGCTCACATTGATACCGTAGGCATCGGCAATATCAACAACTGGAAATTCGACCCATACGAAGGCTTTGAGTCCGATACAGAAATCGGCGGCCGCGGAACCTCCGACCAGATGGGCGGTATCGTTTCTGCTGTTTACGGCGCTAAGATTATGAAAGACTTAGGACTTTTAAATGACAAATATCAGGTTCTGGTAACCGGCACCGTACAGGAAGAGGACTGTGACGGCCTCTGCTGGCAGTACATCATCAACGAAGATAAGGTACGCCCGGACTTCGTCGTATCCACCGAGCCGACTGACGGCGGTATCTACCGCGGACAGCGCGGACGTATGGAAATCCGCATTGACGTAAAAGGTGTTTCCTGCCACGGTTCTGCTCCGGAGCGCGGTGACAACGCCATCTACAAAATGGCCGACATTCTCCAGGATGTCCGCGCATTAAATGAGAACGATGCCGAAGAAGCAACCGAGATCAAAGGCCTTGTAAAAATGCTCGATGAGAAATTCAATCCTCAGTGGGAAGAAGCCCGTTTCCTCGGACGCGGTACCGTAACCACCTCCGAAATCTTCTTCACCTCCCCGAGCCGCTGTGCAGTTGCCGACTCCTGCTCCGTATCCCTTGACCGCCGCATGACCGCAGGCGAAACCTGGGAAAGCTGCCTGGATGAAATTCGTGCTCTTCCCGCTGTTCAGAAATACGGCGAAGACGTAAAGGTTTCCATGTATGAATACTCCCGTCCGTCCTGGACTGAGCTTGTTTATCCGATTGAATGCTACTTCCCGACCTGGGTAATCCCGAAAGACCACGCAGTGACTACTGCTCTTGAGGAAGCATACAAAGGACTTTACGGCGAAGAACGCTTAGGCAACGCTGAAACAGAGGCAATGAGAAAAGCCCGTCCGCTTACCGACAAATGGACCTTCTCCACAAACGGCGTTTCCATCATGGGCCGCAACAATATCCCATGCATCGGCTTCGGCCCCGGCGCAGAAGCTCAGGCACACGCTCCGAATGAGAAGACCTGGAAAGACGACCTTGTAAGATGTGCTGCAGTATATGCCGCTCTGCCTACCGTGTACTGCAAATAATATTCGAGGGGGCAAGCTCGGAGTTGCGAAGCCCGCATGCCCCCTCGAGCTCCCCCTGTTGGGCACGCCTCCCGTACTTGCGGGAGGGACTCATGAGTGAAGGGACTTTGTAGTGCGCTACGGTTTCCAAAAAAATTTGTATAGCAAGATAATTTAAAATTAATATAAGATTAATATAAGAAAATTTAAAATTTATGAAGGAGATTAAAATTATGAAAACATTACAGGATTATATTGATAAACTGAACAGCTTAAACTTCAAGGAAATGTACAACAATGACTTTTTCTGGACATGGGATAAGACTGATGATGAGTTGGAAGCTGTATTTACTGTTGCTGATGCTCTGCGTTTTATGAGAGAGAACAATATTTCTACGAAGGTATTTGAGAGCGGACTTGGAATTTCTATTTTCCGGGATAACTCTACACGTACCCGTTTCTCCTTTGCTTCTGCATGTAACCTTCTTGGTCTGGAAGTACAGGATTTGGATGAGAAAAAATCCCAGATTGCTCACGGCGAAACCGTACGCGAGACAGCCAACATGGTATCCTTCATGGCTGACGTAATCGGTATCCGTGACGACATGTACATTGGCAAAGGCCATGCTTACCAGAAAGAATTTATGGATGCTGTTACCGAAGGAAATAAAGACGGAATCTTAGAGCAGAGACCGACACTTGTAAACTTACAGTGCGACGTAGATCATCCTACCCAGTGTATGGCTGATATGCTCCACATCATCCACGAATTCGGCGGCGTAGAGAACCTGAAAGGCAAAAAACTCGCCATGACCTGGGCTTACTCTCCTTCCTACGGCAAACCCCTCTCCGTTCCTCAGGGCGTAATCGGCTTAATGACACGTTTCGGCATGGACGTAGTACTTGCACATCCGGAAGGCTATGACGTAATGCCCGAAGTAGAAGAAATCGCAAAGAAAAACGCAGCTGCTACAGGCGGAACCTTCACCAAAACAAACGACATGGCAGAAGCATTCAAAGATGCCGACATCGTATATCCAAAGAGCTGGGCTCCGTTCGCAGCCATGGAAACACGAACCAACCTCTACGGCGAAGGCGACTTCGACGGAATTGACAAACTCGAAAAAGAACTGCTGGCACAAAACGCACAGCACAAAGACTGGGCCTGCACCGAAGAACTGATGAAAACCACCAAAAACGGCAAAGCCCTCTACCTCCACTGTCTCCCGGCCGACATCACCGGCGTAAGCTGCGAAACAGGCGAAGTAGACGCCACCGTATTCGACCGCTACAGAATCCCGTTATACAAAGAAGCAAGCTTCAAACCATACGTAATCGCCGCCATGATCATGCTCTCCAAATTCGAGAAACCCCAGGACATCCTGAAAAAACTCGAAGTAAAGGCCGCCCCAAGAATCCTAAAATAAGGAGGATTTCTTATGTATAAAAGAAAACGAATCGTCATTGCACTCGGCGGCAATGCTTTAGGCAACACACTCCCCGAGCAGATGGTAGCTGTGAAAACTACCGCAAAGGCACTCTGTGATCTGATTGAGGAAGGCCATCAGGTAGTGGTCGTACATGGAAACGGCCCGCAGGTCGGCATGATCAACAACGCCATGGCAGCGCTCTCCCGCGAAGACCAGAGCCAGCCAAACACCCCTCTCTCCGTATGTGTGGCCATGAGTCAGGCGTACATTGGATATGACCTCCAGAACGCTCTGAGAGAAGAGCTTAGAAAGCGTGGATTTATGCGTACCCCGGTCGTAACCGTAGTTACTCAGGTACGTGTAGACCCGGATGACCCCGCTTTTGAGAATCCAAGCAAGCCGATTGGCCACTTCCTTACCAAAGAAGAGGCAGATTATCAGGCAAAAGCTTACGGACATATTATGAAAGAGGATGCAGGACGTGGATACCGCCGCGTAGTTGCTTCCCCCAAGCCTGTTGAGATTGTGGAACAAGATGCGATCAATAGCCTTGTAGACGCCAATAAAATTGTTATCTGCTGCGGCGGCGGCGGAATCCCCGTCACCTTAAACGGAGATCATTTAAAAGGCGCTTCTGCTGTTATTGACAAAGACTTCGCAAGCTGCCTCCTGGCAAAACAGCTCGACGCAGATATGCTCATCATCCTTACTGCTGTAGAAAAGGTTGCTATCAATTTCGGCAAAGAGGATGAAAAATGGCTCGATGACCTCACCGTAGCTGAGGCTAAGAAATATATTGACGAAGGCCATTTTGCTGCAGGCTCCATGCTTCCTAAGGTACAGGCAGCTGTAGACTTTGCCGGCTCCGGCGCAGGACGCACGGCAATGATCACTCTGCTTGAAAAAGCCAAAGACGGCATTCAGGGCAGAACAGGTACAAAAATTCACTTATAATAATAAACCCATAGTTGACAAAACTCCTTTCAAAGAAGACCACCCGGCGCTCTTATACAAAAACGCCGGGTGGTCTGTTTTCAAAATCTCTGGTCTTTATAGAAGATATCATCCAGAGGCTTTTTATTTTTCATTTTATATTCGTACATTCTCGCATCCGTAATCTTAATGTAATCCTCCAGGCTCAGCTCAGTCCCGGCCGGAACCTCAGAAGAAGCAAAACTGAAGCTCTGCGGATAACCGCTCCCGCTTTCCTTTTCCAGTATCCCCCGCACTTCTTTAAGCCTTTCATCCTGATAACTGGATGTCACACCTTTCCGCATCATGATGAACTCATCTCCGCCGATGCGGCACACCTCGCAGCCCATAGATTTAAGCACATTGGCCGTCCGCACGAGGTATTCATCACCGGCCTTATGTCCGAAAGTATCGTTGCAGTATTTAAGATAATCTATATCAATGAACGACATGACAAAGCTTTCATTCTGTGCCATCCACTGACTCATCAGGTCCATGGCATAAAGACGGTTATTGAGCCCGGTAAGCGGATCCACATAGGCAAGCTTATACATCAGGTTTTCTTTATTCTTGCGTTCCGTATCATCCATCACAATATGCACGGCGGCCATCCTGCCTCTCCAATAAATGTGATAGGATTCTACGCTGAAATAGCGCACACGCGCCCCGCTCTCATCTTCCTCACATTCAAGCTCCATATCCCACACCGCATCTGATTTGGGAATCCGCTGCTCATTATAACGGATCTGCTCCAGCATTCTCTGTGCATCCATAGGCCTGCTCTGTATGAACCATTTAGCAGAATCATTAAAAAATATAGGCTCATGCTCCTCGAGGCTGAATACCAGGATCAAATTATGGGTAAAATTCGTAAGCGCCATCACCAACTCCAGATTCCGCTCAAGCTCACGGTTATTCGCCTCCACTTTTTTCTTTTCTTCCAAAAGAGCCTCCTGGCGCTCCTTAAGCTGGCGGATCATGGTGTTAAAATCCTCTGAAAATTCGCCCATAAAATCAACGCTTTGATTGTAATCGCCTTTAGCCACCTGCCGGGTCTGCCACGCGAGATGGCGAAGCGTACCCTGGAGCTCTTTCACAGGCGCTGCCAGTACATTCTCCGCCCCCGGGGGATGTACGGACAAATCACCCTTTGCCAGGGCTTTTGCAAAAGTACGGCTCTCCCGCACACAATCGGCCAAAAACTCTAACCCTCTGCCCAGACGCTGAAATTCATCTGGCAGAGCGCTCACATTAATCTCCGCATGTGTGGGGTCATATAAAATATTCTTTAAATACTCAAAAAGAATTTCCGCTGTCTCCTCCATCCGGCGCGCACCTCCTGCATCCTTCACAGTCTGCCGCGCTGCAGCGGAAGCGGCACACACGGTCCCCGCTTGCCCAGCAGTCAATTTCTCTTACATTATATGGCTTTTTCGTATAAGCCTCCAGAATTCCTGCAAGAAATCCCTCATCATAGTTGCAAACCACCTCATTGGTGGGCGGCAGTCCGCTGCAGTCCAGATCCTGAGCCACAGTAAGCACAATATGCGCTCCGTCCTCTTCCATCTCCTCAATACGTAGAATCCCAATCCGCAGATCCTTAAGGGATTTCTGAAGCTCTGCAATAAACGCATCCATCCCCTGAGTTAAATCGAGGACATTTTTTGCAAACTCAGTTCCCGCTAAATATCCTGCCTTTCGAAAAAGCTCATCAGCCTTTTCCACACCGAACTCCTGCGCAAGCACATGATTCATGGTATATTCTAGCAGCCGGTAAACAATGACCGGCATCTCTTCACCTAAATCTGTCCGCCCTTCCTTCACATTTCCAAGCTTATTCCATGTAAATATATGATGAGGTTCCTCAAAAAAAATATTAGCCATCAGCTGTTACCTCCTTGTAAAGCCCCCGCTCTAAGCTCTGGCAGAACTGTCACCAGCATTGTCACAAAACACGCAGTTCCCCCAATCAGATTTGAGATTGGTTCTGCCCAAAACACTCCATCCACTCCAAGACCTCCGAACCTCGGCAGGAGAAGTGTAAGCGGAACCACAATTACCACCTTGCGGAAGATGGAAAAAAACACGGCTTTCTTCGCTTTTCCCAGTGAAGTAAATACACACTGTCCGGAAAATTGGAGCGCCATAAAACAAAATCCAAAGAAATAGATATGAAGCGCCGGCACACCTGCCTTGACGAGCTCCGCATCCGCATTGAAAAGCCGGATAAAAAACTCCGGGAAAATCCTCAATATCCCCCAGGCAAGAAGCGTATATGCCACAGTAAATCCCGTGGTAAAACGAATGGCCTGCTTCACCCTGCCATACTGCCCTTCCCCGTAATTAAAGCTCATCACAGGTGAAGCTCCGTTCGTGATACCCTGGGCCACCATGGTAAAGATATCTCTTACAGAATTCAGCACCGTCATCACACCGATATACAGATCACCGCCGTAAATCTGCAATGTAGCATTACATGCAATCTGTACCAGACCATTTGTAAACGCCATGATAAAACCGGAAAAACCCAATGCCACAATCCTGCCCACGCGCTCCCAGGAGATTTTCATCGCTGCCCTGCGAAGCTTCAGGGACACACGCTCTCCGGTAAGGAATTTGAGCACCCACACTGCAGAGCAGAACTGAGAAAAAATCGTCGCAATTGCCGCGCCCTGCACACCCATATGAAACACAAAGATAAATAAAGGGTCCAGTATAATATTAAGCACAGCACCAATCAGCACGGTAAGCATCCCGATATTTCCGAAGCCCTGGCTGTTGATAAACGGGTTCATACCCACAGAAATCATCACAAACACAGTACCCAGAAGGTAAATCTGGATATACGCTCCGGCATAGGGAAATGTCACGTCACTGGCCCCAAAAGCATAAAGCACCGGCTTATAAACTAAAAGTCCCAGCACCGTAAGCACGGCACCTGTGAGCAGCAGCATGGTGAACGTATTTCCCATCAGCTTCTCCGCTTCCTCCTCGTTACCGCGCCCCCGCTCAATCGCGCACAGCGGCCCGCCTCCGTTTCCGAAAAGAAGAGTAAATGCGGCAATAAGGGTAATAATCGGGAAGCAGAGTCCCACTCCTGTGAGCGCCAATGCCCCTGTGCCCTGTATCCTGCCCAAATACATACGGTCTACAATATTATATAAAAGATTTAAAAGCTGTGCGATCGTCATCGGCACAGCTACTTCCAAAATATTTTTGTACACACTTCCACTGGAAAAATCCGTCTGATGTGTCCTCATTTTTGTCACCTCAACAAATTCGTACATTTATACTACCATATTTTTTTCCCTTTATCAACCTAAAGCAAATTTCCTTGAATTTCCTAATGAAAAAAGTTATACTTAAAGAAACCAATTTTTTTCAAAATACAACAGCAGAAAACTGTACAGGAGGTATTATGGCAGAGAATTATGAAGGCATGGCAATCGGCATCTTTGAATTGGACAATCTGGTTGCCTGTTATGTGGCTCTTGACGCTGCTTCCAAGGCGGCAAATGTGAAAATCCAGGGTGTGGAGCGTAACCGTCTTAAAAGCGGCGCGTGCGTAAAAATGCGCGGAACTGTCTCCGATGTAAACGCGGCCATGGAGGTAGCGCTTCGTACAGCAGAACCCCTGGCCCAGGTAGTACACCATACGGTCATCGCATCTCCCACAGCGGACACTGAAACCGCCATTAAGATGACCATCAATAAATAATCATACGAGAGAAGAAGCGAGGATATAATTATGACATATGGAGCATTCGGACTTGTAGAGGTCCTTGGGAGCAGTAATGCGGTCACAGTTGTCGACCAGATGCTTAAGACCTCAGAAGTTGATTTCCGCACCTGGCATAGCAAGTGCGGCGGACATACCACGGTATTTTTAAGCGGCAGCGTTGCAGCAGTGACTGCAGCTGTGGACAGCGTTCGTGAGAACCCACCTTGCGAAATCATAGCTGCGGCTGTGATTTCGAATCCTTCAGACGAGACTGTCCGTCTGGTCGAGGAGGACGCTGCGAAGCACAGCTTTACTTAAATTATTTTACTTAAATTCTGTATCCAGAAAGGATTATGTTCGAGGGGCATCCCAAAGCCGTTAAGGCCGGATGTCCCTCGATTCTTTAAACCTTATTTTATCATCATACATATTATTGTCAGCATCTTTTATGAGCTCATCGATTGTTCTTCCCATTTTGCCTAATTTTCCTCCGGCACAGCCGACGGCAACAGAAAGAGGAACTTTTTCCAACTTGAGGTATCGTCTGCAGATATCGCTGACATAGCGGCGGAGCTTTTGCTCATCGACTTCATTGTCACAAATAAAAACTATGAACTCATCACCTCCAATACGGTAGCACATTTCCTCCCCCGGAAAAAGCTCTCTGATCAGGGCTGCCGTATGCTTAATGAGACTATCGCCGCTGTCATGACCATCTTCATCATTTACATTCTTGAGATTGTTAATGTCAATCATAACTACTTCCACGAAATCGTAATTGTCCCCATGGGATTTCATATATTCCAATTGTGTGATGTAGGCATTGCGGTTCTTAAGCCCTGTCATTGTATCCAGATAGGCCATTTTTCTGTACAGCTCAATCTTTGAATTCTGCTCAATGGATATTTTAATCCTTTTAGAACCCATGATCATAAAGCATACAGTCAGAACTAACAGACTATACCGGAATAGCTTGCTGACATCCGTATGGTGGCCAGAGTAAAAAAGTATAAGCTCAACGACCATCATAAGAGTCAAAAATCCAACGGAATAAAGACAATACTTCGCATAGATGTTCTTTTTCTCCCTGTATTCTTTCACAGAGAAAAAGACAATCCCTCCGCCTGTCAGCATCATTAATACATGAAGAACCGGTAAGGTCCGCATCAGATCAGGTCCGCCTCCAATATAGAAAGCCAATGCTGCAGCCATATATACTCCCAATGCCATCTGCACACAGTAAAAATATTTTTTACCACTGGGACAAAAATTGGCGGCAATTTTCAGCAACGGCTGCGGCAGGAGCATCAGTGAAAGGAACGACACAATGCAGCCATACAGCAGTGTTTTTTCTGTGAGCATCTGCACTACAAGAGAATCTGTAAACACCCATATTGCAGAAAGTCCAAGGAATATAGCAATATGCAAATAAATCCAGTCCACGGCTTTTCTGTTTTGCAGAAGCTGCATCATAAATAATATCAATGCCGCGGCAGCTATATTGATCATGAAGATAATGCATATGATCATATCCAGATTCTTCCAAAGAATTGTACAGACAATTTCATTTCTGCTTCCCAGATACACATCGCCTACGGCTTTTAAATGCCCTGTCGCTGACGAGGGGTTATAGATAATGCGTATTTCCTCATTGCTTTGATTTTCCCGAAGTGATACCATACAAAGGCTCGAGCTATAAACCTTACCCAGAGACGGTTGCTCATCCACTGCAAAGGTATAGACAAGCTCCTCATTGACAAAAACCTTAATCCCGCAATTAAAATTCCGGAACGCCAGCTTCATATCTTCACCTGTTATCTGCGGCAGCCTATTGGAAAAGGAAACACTTTTCCCCTCCTCCTGCCTCTGCCAATCCTCCTGAAAGGAATCTGCTGTATCCAACACAAGCTGTTCTACAGGCAAATCATCTTTCAGACCGCTGAAGCAAAAAATATAAAAGATTAGTACGGCAATAAAACAGAATAATAGTGTAGAACAGACTTTCTTTAAATCAAATAATTTCATCAAACATCTCCGTCAATACTGTTTTCCCTGCTGGTTTGATTTCATACATTATCAGGGAAATTTTTCCAAATAGAACCTTAACAATTATAACAAATTCTTTATCTATATACAATAAATACCTGCGTAATTTACTCCACATATCATGCAGCAGTATAATATGTGGCCTACAGGCGGCACAGATTATGCAGCATACAAGCTCCTACTTCCATTCAAAGATACCCTGATAACGTAACACTATGTCCTTCGTGTGTCTTGTTATCAGGGTATCTTCTGCTTCTCCTATTCTTCAGGAGCTGCGCTCTTTTGTACTATGCTTACTTTTCTTCATTACGGCGTGTTTTATGCCGAAAGCCTGTAATGGCTGCTCCTGAAACCAGAAGCAGAAACAGATAAAGCATCGTGTTTGTCTCATCCCCTGTTTTTGTCGGGGTTTTCTGGGTTGTAGTGCTGCCACTGTCCGTTCCATAGTAGTTTCCTGAACTGCTGCCGTTTCCACTGCCGCCGCTTCCGTTTCCACTTCCATTTCCGCCGGAGGAGCCTGGGGCTGTTGTCGGCGTTGGTGTAGCGGTTGCTCCCGGCGCGCCTGACGGTTTCGGAGTACCCGTAGGCTTCCCTGGCTTATTGGTTGGCGTTGGTGTAGCGGTAGGTTTTGCTGGATTTTGAGTCGGTGTCGGCGTTACACTCTGCTCCGGTTTGACCGTAGGCGTAATTTCCGGTGTCGGAATGGGGCTTAGCTCTGCAGCTTTATAAGTATTCATAATCACAGTCTTATTCCCCTGCGTATCCATCTCTGCCGTATATCCCGTATCTTTAAGATCCGTCACCTCTACTGCTTGGTAGCTGTTATATTTCGACAGTCCATACCAGGTGTATTTCCAACCGTTACTTTCATCCAATGTAGCTACAGGTGCATAAGACACATCCTGGTTTTTCTCATCCAGAAGCTTCACCTGGATGCTGCCCGGACGCTTGCCGGCTTCGTTATCCTTATCATCCCATACTTTTTCCACCGTGTGGCTGTCCACATAGACGGGCGGATTGTATTGGTTCGTGATTGAGATAACATCAATCTGCACATCCTTGCCATTCAAGTTTACTGTCTCGGCGGTTCTTGTAAGATATGCATATGGTGCCGGGTATTTGCCATCACTTCCGTAGCTGACAGGATTTCCATCCTTATCCAACAATTCGAAGCGGCTTTCAGGGATTTTATCTCCCTCTCCCTGCACGCTCACCAGACGGAACGTAAACTCCTCTGCCCTGCTGTAGCTGGATGGTGCCTGTGTCTCCTTAAGAGTATAGCGGTATTCTGTGGTTACTCCATTTACCGTGTTTGTCTCATTTACCTTTCCTGTCAGGTCAATCCATCCATCCTTTTCCTTGGATTCATCCTCCACTGCAGAGGATACTAACTCCTGAGATCCCAGTTCTTCCGTCTGTTTACCATCTACCAGTTTCACACCTGTAAGGGTGAATGTAGCTCCGTTCAGGCCATCCGGGCGGTTGCTTCCTATCTTGTGAAGCTTAAGCCCTACTGGGTTGTCACGCTGGGTAATGACAGGATTTCCATCTTTATCCTGGGTGATTTCATAATTATTATTCTGGTTGTCCAATTCGATTTTCGTAGTTACTTTCCCGGTGTCATCCGTACTCTTACCAATAGTAAAGTTTACATCCATACCGACAGCATAGCCATCAGGAGGCGTGATTTCTTTAATATTGTAGGTTTCTCCGATAATCAGCCTTCCGGAAAGTGCATTGTAAACTTCCTCATCGTCATTTCCGGTCGTGGTTACAGTGATGGTTTCCTCTCCGCCCTGATTGCCAGATACATTTGAAGCAGCTCTGACGCCTGCCAGTCTTATTGCCTTCTGTGGCTTTTGATAAAGTCCGCGGTCAGGTGCGAATCGTCCGGTCACTTCAAAGGTACATTCCTTCAGGAGTGGCTCGTTGTCTGAGCCGCTCCCCACCGTATCTGTTCCCATTTTAAATACTTTCATGGTGACAGGAGCATCAGACACTGTGATCATTGCCGGATCAGAACCATCTGCAGAGGTGGTAAGCTTTGCCACAGCATCAGACTTGGTATTGTCCGGCTGCTTTTCATCCAGTTTTGTCAGGGTTCCGTCCTCATTCATGGTGAAGGTCACCTGGAAATTGTTGGCCGGAACTGCACCTTCGGGGGCTTTCGTCTCCGTGAGGGTGTATTGCTCTCCTGCGATAAGAAGGCCTGTGATTAATACCGTCGGATCCGCCTCTTGACTTTCTTCCGGCTCTCCGTCTGCATTAAAGCCCGTTGTCAAACCTGTTGTAAATTCCTTTGCAGCCTTCTCCTCAGGCTTATCTGCGAATTTACCTTCAATGGTAAATTTTGCGCCTGTCATACCTGGCAGTCCTTCTGTCTCATCTTTCATACGTTTGATGAAGGATACTCTTGTCTTTTCATTTGTGATGCATAGTGTATTGCCTTTGGTACTCTCTTCCCATGTGGGCTGTCCGTCTGTGCCGTAGCCTGTTGTCACATTTAGAATGTGGTGAGGGCCGTTGGCTGTGTCCTGGCCACCGTTGGCTGGTTCTTGGCCGGTGTTAGCTGGCTTCTGACCGTCATTAGCTGGTGGTTGCTTCTCTCCGATTTTAAATTCAAAGACTTCCGACTTGTTGATGTAGCCGGGAAGCTGCTTTGTCTCCTGCAGACGGTAGGTTCCCCAGGCCAGATTAGAAATCTTCAGCATTCCTGCTTCGCTCTCTTCAAGAGTTTCCTCTTGCACATCTGACTGTACAGTCTCCATATCCCAAGTCGTTCCATCCGTGAGGCTATAGGACTTGCCTGTCAGGAAGGAATTCTTAATTTCCTGGAAGTCTGCTGCACCTTCTGCCTGATACAGAAGTTTAAAGGCTACACCATTAAGTCCTGTTTTTCCGTCCTCATCTACTTTTTTCAGGCTTACACTTCCGGTTAGACGCTGGTTTTTGAGTGTATTATCCTTTACCGGATTTTTAGTATCTTTTTCCAGAAGGAATAACTGGATTTTATCACCGCTTACGTTACCCTCCCAAGACTCTAAGTCTCCTGCCTTGTGGTCGGTTACTATTACATCATATTCCCGTGTTGTCCGTTCTAATGCATAGCCATCCGGAGCTTCTATTTCTGTCAGTCGATAAGTTCCTTTGTCTGTCAGCGGACCAAAGGTAATCGATGCTTTCCCCTCTGCTCCGATAACTGTTTTTACTTCTACCATGCCATTAACCATTACTGGTTCTGGATTTTCCAAGGCCTTTCCGTCCATGTCCTTGACTCTTTCCAAAGTAAATACAGCGTCAGACAGTGCTTCTTGGTTTTCTGCGTCCTCCTTATATATGGTAAGGAAACGCTGATGCTCTTGCGCGGATATCAGGCTGTTGGTAATTTCCACCACCACTGTTTCTGTGGGATTCGTAACAACAGTTGTGCGTACACTGTCAGATAATGTCGTCTCCGTCTCGTCTCCTTTGATCGTGAATATCTTTGACGGTGTGCTGTCGAGCTGGTAGTGGTCAGGAGCTTTTGTCTCTACAAAATAATAGGTTCCTGCACGTAGGCCTTCTTTCAGCGGCTTATTTGTATCGCTATTTGTCGTTTCACTATTCTGACTGCTCCAGATACCAGACGTTGATGAATCCGTCAATGCTCTTTGCTCTGTTCCCGGGGATACTGTAGCGTCTGCTGTCGTAAGTTTTTCTGCAATCTTCAGGTCTTCGTCAGGATTGGGACTCTTTGACTCATTAGTAAGCTTATACAGGGTAAATTCTGCGCCATTGATTCCTGTCTCTGTTCCGGTTTCTTTTTTAGTAAGTGTTACATGGCCCCGTACTTCTTTATCCTTCATGGTAATGCTCAGGCTATTTTCTGCAATAACTGTTGTACTTTCTGCTGTACTTACCGAAGAAATCGTTCCGTCAGCTTTGAGTACAAATTTTACCGGGTCTGCTGTCAGATATCCATCTGGGGTCTTTGTTTCTATCAGCCAGTAGGTTCCTACGGCAAGTCCGATAACTGTCTTCGGCGCCTTTGTGGTTGTCCACTGAAGCTGTATTCCTTCTAAATCCTTTGCGATATCCTTGGGCTGCTCCACTCCGTTCTTGGAATGATTGGTATAAATAGTCAGTTCCGCTCCGGTAAGTGCTTGGTTGTTTTCGTCAACTTTGCTGATATTGAAGCTTGTTCTGATATTCTCAATTTCCAGAACATTTTCCACAGCCTTTGCTGCCTTTTGAGTATTCTTCACAAGCTTAATGGTTCCGTCATCCTCAATCCGGAATTGTATAGCTTCTGTTAATTTTTCATATGGGGAGGATTCTGTGTAGATTTCCTCCAAAGTGTAGGTTTCCCCTACATGCATTTTTGCCAGAAGCTCATCCGTCAGGAGATTACCGTTTTCGTCAGAGGTTAATTTCTGCTTTGTAGGTGAACCGTTAAGCTTTCCTTTCAAAGTGAAAGAAATATTCTGTATAGGCTTGCCTGCATCATCCATCTTGCGTATCTGCGGATGAACATTGGCTGTTTCCAACGGTGTATCGTGAATCCAGATAGCTTTGTCGGAATAATTAGCTGTTTGGTAGTCCTCCGTTTTTCCATTTTGCGTAATCTTGCATTCAGAAATCCGTCCATATTCATTCAGCTTGAAGGTAATTGTTCCTGTGAATCTGGTGTAGCCTGTGGGTGCAGTAGTTTCCGTAATAGTGTAAGTTTCATCGGCAAGGAGCTTATCCTTGAGTGGTCTTTTATCAAAGTTTTCCGCATTAATAGTAATTGCAGTAACATCTGGGTTTGCGGAAGTCTTTGATTTGGCAGTAAGCTTAGGTTCTTCATAGTCCTTAAATACTCCGGTAACTGTCAGTTCTGCACCTTTCAGGAAGGTTTTATTTTCTTGAGTTTTCCCGTCTGCCACCTTGTACAGGTCTACGTTGAACA
Organism: Blautia schinkii DSM 10518; assembly: GCA_000702025.1. Classification (GTDB taxonomy): domain Bacteria; phylum Bacillota; class Clostridia; order Lachnospirales; family Lachnospiraceae; genus Blautia_A; species Blautia_A schinkii. The sequence continues at coordinate 34,240 of JNKJ01000010.1, read as the reverse complement.
GGGTATCCGTGGCGGTTACTGTAACAAGAGCAACTGCTCGCTGCATTGCTGCATTAGTCACGGGCGGATTCACTGTCCAGCGTTTTTCTCCGCTATTATCAAAATATTCACATGCACCTTTTTTGTTGAGTTTTATAACTACATAGTTTTCAAGCTTTTCATAGCCCTCTGGTGCACTTGTTTCTACGATAGCATAATAGGTATCTACGGAAAGGATACCGCTTAACTGCGTAGTTCCGGGTGCAGAATCCTCTTGGGTTTGCCAAATTGGATTCCCCGTAATTTCATTCTTTTCTTTATCAAACTCGTATACTGCGAACTTTGCACCATCCAGGGATGAATCACTATCACCCTCCTCTGCCTTTTTGCAAATTTGTACATTTGTTTTTTCATTTTTGAAAGCGCTATTTCCAGCGGCATCCGTATAAGAAGCATGCAGAGATGTCGCACTGATAGTAAATGCAAACTCAGTCTCGCTAAGGGCATATCCAGATGGGGGTGTCACTTCTTTTATTTTATACTCGCACCATTCAAGGTTTTCGATGCGTGCTTTACCATCATTATCTGTAGTAACAACGTCGCCAATATTTACATATACTCCATCAGTATTTTTCTTCTGAAGCTGGAATACCGCTCCAGAAAGCTCTTTACTAATGTCATCCGCATCCACCTTAAGGATTTCTACAGTGCCTTGCTGTCTCACGTTTTCTACATAAATAATTGGATTTCCTTCCCCCGAAACACCGGTATCAATAACGTTTTCTTTTTTTCCATTTCCATCTATTACTTCGGTTATTTCAATTGTTCCATTTGCCTTTACATTAAATGTAATGACAAATTTATTTTCTGGCAAGTCATAGCCGGTTGCAGGTGTCTCTGTTAGTGTATAGGTATGTCCCTGAATTAAGCCATCTTCCGGCCCTCCAAATGTAAGCTCTCCGTTGGCGTTTGTTTCTACTTTCTTGCCATCTCCAGTAGATAAGGTATCTTTCAATGTAAAGATTGTCCCTTTAATTCCCTCTCCGCTGGGTTTGTCTCTTTTTACTAAATTAATTTTAATAGGATTATTGTAAACCCTTATCAAAGTACTATCAGAGTTCAGTTCGTAGAAACCTTCAGGTCCATGAAGTTCTTCAACCTTTCCTTCCTCGGTCACTTTAAAACTATAGGTGCGGTTGGACTCTTCATCCGGGAGGATAAAACCATCTGGAGCTGTTGTCTCCTTAAGAGTATAGTGGTGTCCCTGGATAAGGTCCTTTAAAATAATTTTTTCATTACTTGATTGTACTTCCTCCGACAATATATCTGTACCATTTCCATTCGTTCCTTTATCTATAAGCGTAAATACTGCGCCAGCTAAAGGCCCTGTTGTCTCCCCACTCTTTCCATACTTCTCAAGAGATATCTGGATTGGAGCGTTTCGATAGATGATTGTATCGGAAGTACTATCCTTTACTGTAGCAATCGGTTTGTTGTCGGACAAGTCGCTATAGTCTGCAATATACACCTCGCCATCATTATCTACCCAGAAAGTGATAGGAGTTCCCTTAATATAGCCATCTGGAGCTGTTGTCTCTGTTAAGGTGTAAATATGCTCCGGATTTAACGCATTAGAAGAAATCAAGTAGCCTGCGGCATTTGCCGCATCTGGTGATAAATCCTGCTCGCCCTCATTATTGGCAAATTTGCCCGTAATGGTGAATACCGCATCCTTCAATTCCTCTTCTTCTAGGTCTACCTTTGTTATTTTGACTGCTGCCTTCTGATCCGTCATACTAATGCAGGAAATACCATTGCTGTCCTTAGATACAGTATTTGTCGTTGAAGAACTTATTGTTTTTCCGTCTGCCTCTAGTCTGAACGAGATATCTGCGGCTGTCTCATAGCCTGCCGGGGCTTTTGTTTCCCGGAGGATATAAGTTCCTGCATCCAAGCCTTTGATAACACCCTTGGCAGGGGCAGCGCTGATAGAAGCTGTCTCAGTCCATATGGTTACATTGTCTTTATACACTTTTGTGATTACTTTTGCAGAATTATTACCATCACCAATGCATTCCCATGTAGCCACTGCCTCACCATTAGCGGTGCCTCCTGATGCTTTGTAAATCTCAAGCCTTGCACCTACAGGCAGTTCCGCTTCATTCTCTCCATCCTTTAATATCTTCGCTATATTAAACTCAGATATTGTATTAGTAATGGTGAGGGTTTCACCTGTCTCAATGCTCGTATCTACCGTTACGTCAGAAATTACCGGGGACTGATAATTAGATAATGGTGTTTCCTCTGCAATGTATTCATAACGCTTTCCATCCTTATCGTATGCTGGAAGATTTTCTATGGTTGCCGTCCAGGTATTCTCTTTCTTCTCCCAGTTTAGCTGCTTCATAGGAACATTTGTCAGCTTCCCGTCTTGGTCATCTTTAATTTTCTTTTTAAGGCTGATTTCAATGTTCTCCGGACGGAATTTTTCCGTTGTATCATCTGACCATTTTTTCGTAATAATAAGCTTGGTTGTCTGCAGAGTATTCGTAGTGGAAACTGTTGTTGGATATGTACTTATATCATTTCCGTCAATTTCTGTTCCTGAAACTGGTACATTCTTATTTAGCTCTTTTGTGAGTGTTACATCAGAACTTACATCGGTGCCATCAGCCTCAATGATTTCCTTTTTTGTATAATTGCTTTTCGTCTTAGGGTCTATCTCTACCGCAGCATATCTATATTCATTTCCGTCGGTATCATACTTCGGAAATGGTCCAAATTTCATTGAAACTATGTCTTCGTTATTTCCCCCTTTCACGCGAAGGATAATATCATTGCCCGCCTCATTCTGATACTGCGACCATGCATCCTGACTGTCTTTTGTTTTATACAATAGAGCAAAGTCCGCATACCAAGCATTCCCGTCCATTGGTCTTGTAGAATAATAGTTCTCTGAATCGCTTACCCAGGACTTTGTAATCTTCACATATTTCGTATCCGCACCATACTCATTTGTTATAGTAGTCGTATCAAGTGCCTGTTTCAAATCTGGCTTACCGCTTTGGGGTTGATACGGTCCCACCCTTGGATAACTTACACCATCGTTGGAAACTGAAACTTCCGTATTTTTCCCATCTGACCCGTTTACCATATAATTTCCAACTTTTGTCTCCACAATCTGATAATTACAGGATACTATTGTTTTGCCGGTTGATTCTTCTAAATATGCAGGAAGATTCTCAAATGTATACTCCCATGTGTCTGAGCCCCCAGAATTAATTGTCGCTGTTGTGGTTATTTTCTTGCCTTTGTCTCCAAAATCACCAAATACCGCTGATGCCTTTTTCCATTCAGAAGATTTAGAAGATTCAGAAGCATCCCTTAATTGTATCCAAAGCTCCACCTCAATTGTTCTCGGACGCAAACCATAATCATCTTTATCCCACTGCTTGACAATCTTTGCAGACTTTAGATTTTTGTTCGTCCATGTAGGCATGGTGATATTGCCATTCTCATCCAATGATCCTTTTTCAGAGTCTATGGTCAGTTTATCCGAATTATCGTATCCTTCGACCTTCTTTTCGACAATCTTATACTTCCACGGCATACTGTTGGGCGCATAGCGTTCCAGATTTGAAATGGTATATGTCCAAGTATCTGGGTCTGTATCTGGATTCTCCTCCCACTTAAGATAATAATCAGCCGTATCTGATGTCCCCTGTAGACTATTGGTAATATCCTCATCCTTTATTGCAGGTGCCCCATTCTCGCCTCTCTGCTTATCCGCGTAACGGTAAATTGTATAGTTCTTCTTAAACGCCTCCGGAGATGGGCGTGTACCAAAGGCATTGCTATTGTCATCCCATTTCTTTTTACCTGTCAGAGAAACCTTTTCTTTTTTGGGCTCATAGACATTTTTAAAAGTAACACTTGCAGCATATTCAGCAGAAGTTAAATCGGTGTTTGTTTTTTCCAATGTTACGGGTGTCGATTTTTCTATAATACTAGTGTCGATTCCATTTGTAGTTTCGTAGCCATTCAGCACTTCTTCTACTACCCAATAGTTATATTTCTTACCGTTAGGAGCTGTAACTAACAAATCCGTAAACTCTACATTCCCTGACGCACCACTACTGGTTCCAAGATATTCCCTGCCTACTTCTTCATCTTGCGACGTGACTTTTACTTTGTCGCTGTCAGACGCATTTGATTCGTAATTACGCCATAAGGTAAACTTTACTGTAGGATATTGGTACTTTACATTAAGGTCAGTCCCCTGGATTCCCTCCCAGGTTTTGTTTACTGTTAAAGTTCCTGTATTCCCTCCTTCCGTATTATAGACATTGGTAATGATAAAATTATTAACTTTACCTGGCAATTCTTCATAAGTTGTTCCATTTAAATTACTTGCATCAGTTACTGTTTCTTCCACCTTGTAGTAATAGAGGTTTCCGTCTTTATCATATTTTTCCAGCTTATCTGTGGATTCTACTATATCAGGATTATTATTGTCTCCCTTTTTATCCATTTTAAATGTAAAATCATTGGTTCCATGCACCCTGTCTTCATTGGTTAATTCCGTCCATGCGATTTCCTCCCAGGAACCCGAAGTGGAATTGGCAAAGTTTGTCTGCATAGGTGTTATCAATAATGGCCTGATTCCCGGTTTAACCAATTTTACGAGCTGTTGTACATCAATGGTGGTTTTATTTGCCGTTGGTTTTTCAATGGAACGACTGGCATTAATCGTCAGTCCGGGAAAATCTTCAAAGGGCATTCCAGAAGGAATATTCTTCCATACTTTTTTACCATTAATTGTAATGAATCCCTTCATTTTATTGACGAAGGTTCCGCCCTCTTTTAATAATGTTTTTTCTCCTACCGTAGCTATTTCATTTTTCGACTTGGAGTTTGAGGGATACTCTGATATATATTCCCCATCCGTATCCAAAACAGCCTTCACAGAAGTATCATAGTCCAGGGCCCCCGCTTCCACATGAGTTTTTTCTTCTGCGTAATAAATGATTTCTTTTCCGTTTGCATCATATTTGGGCAGCTCGCTAAAATCGCAGGTCCACTTGTAATCACTGTTTGATGGATTGTCGTCTCGTGTCCACAGATAATTTGCTGTAACCTTCTGCGGCTCATTGCTTTCACTGTCTATTTTCCATAAATCCAAATAAATATCCGGACGCTTGCCCTGTTCATAAGAATAGACATCTTTCCATAATTTATAAAACTTTATGGGTTTTATATCGCTTTTTTTATTGGTAACAGTTATCTCCTGGGTATCAGGGTCATCATTGTTTTTTCCCGGATTATAATCACCGTAGCTAATGACTGGATTCGCATACTCATTGGCAGCAATTGAACCTGATTTATCTTTTTCTTCCTCTGCAATATAGTAATGGACAACTTTTCCTTTATCATCATACTTTGGAAGATTGTAAAAATAATAGGTATAGGTATTGTTACTTTGATCATGTTCTACAGGTTGTATTGCTTTACCTGATACTAAATTACCATCGGCACCAACTGTCATTATCTGCATAACATCGTTGCCAAGTTTTATGGTCCCATGATCATAGTCAATTGCCTGCTCCCATTCTTTTTCCTGACAATATAACTTCAACTGCAAATCAGTTGGCCGATTATTATTATTATCCTTATCTACCCATTCCTTTTTTACTGTTAAATTAACAAGCCCAATTCTCCGGTTTGTTACGCATAACATCCCGCGCTCATCCGGCTTATCATCATATGTAACCACATATTTATGATGGGCCGAATTTGCATAGCTCTCATTAACGAATGGCTGCCCTATTTCATCTTCCTGGCTTCCATTTTGGCCCCATAACTCTTTCGTTTGAAGCTCACGGATATAGTAATCATTTGTCGTAGTATCTTCGTCCACTGAAACCTCTGCCCACCAATTATTTGAGCTGTTTAAAGTTACCGGATTGCCGACTGCTACATCTGTGCCTTTCTTATAAACCTGAACTTTAACAGGGACACGATGTGATTCGTCGCTGTCATCAATCCATTTTTTTCGTACGCGGATGATAGGACCTTTTCCGGTAGGTTCATTGGTAATATCCGCTTTTCTCGCTTTCACATCATACTTATATGTGGTGTGCCAAGGCTGACCTTCGACGCTAAAGGGTTTCTCTTCCGCAATATAAGTATACCTGTGCCCTGTTTCATCGTACTTGGGAAGGTCGGTAAATTGCATGAGATAAGGAGCCGTTTCTTGTCCATAGCCTTTTACTGAATCTCCCAGGCTACTTTTCACACTCTCTATATTTCCGTCCATAGTAAATTCTGCATATGGTTTGGAATCATCATCACTTCTATAGAGGATAATTGTAACTTCGGAATTAGGGTTCTGTTCCGGAGGAATTTTATCCCCGGCAGTACCTTTCCAATGCTTTTCTACGGTATAATCCGTAGTCTCCACGATACGGTTCGTAATTACTTGTTCCTTGTCATCATAGCTTGATTGATAATGTACGTCACCAAATTCTCCTTCTTCACTCTGGTAAAGAGTAAATGTTTTATCAGTTGTATCAAAATCCCTCTCCTGTGGAACTCCATTGATAATCTGTTCCACGCCGGACTCTGCCCACTGGTATTCCAATTCTTCTCCAAATTCGTCAAATTGAGAGGCACTTATTGTCAAAGTTTTCGTCATCTGCTCGGCAAAGAAGCCACCTAACTCATAGGCTCCAACGTCTTTCCACTCATCCTCTGACCCCGCAGGTCTGGCTTGCAGTGTCATCTTAACAGTAATCCCTTCTAATTGGTCCTGGAAAGATGCTGCCTCCCATTTTTTTGTAACCTCAAGAGGGATTGTTCCCACACGCCTGTTACTTAAAACTCCGGTATCGTATAAGGAATCGTCACCGTCCGGTCGTCGTCTATCAACTTTCGGACCTTTATAGGTATCAGTTATAACTGCCTGTCCATTAAAACCTTCGGTGATTTTTCCCAATACCTGTTCATAACCTCCAACATTATTGCCGGACAAAATCTCTTTTGCAAAATATGTATATTTATTACCCTCTGGGTCATACTTAGGTAAGCTATCTTTGGTAATTTTTTCTTCATTGTACTCTGCTGGGTGCAATGGCCAGCTTACATTATCTTTCTCATTCTCCGGATCTTTTACCTGAGAAGCAGTCGTATAATCCGAGCCTGCTCCGGAATATCTCCATAGATAGAGAGTTGCATCCGGTCTGGAAGCTTTTGTCGTATCTGATCCGTCATCAATCCACTCCTTTGTTCCCGTATAGGAAGTTTCTCCTTTCAGCAAAAGAACCAGCTTACCTCCATTATGGCAGGTATCTGTGACATCTCCGAAGTTTGGTGCACTCTGGTTATCATAAGTGGGGTCATAATAATCCTCTGTGCCGTCATCCACGAGAATTGTTCCGTTTACTTTTAAACTGTAAATAATTTCTTCCTGATTTTTTGTAAAAGACGGAAGATTCTCAATTGTCAATATATTACCTTTTACAGATACATCTGCTTCAAAAAAGTCTGAAAGCGGCCAATTTTTCTCCGTTCCATCAATATCTTTCCCTGATAAAATAAGGTGTGGTTTAAAGAATTCATCAAAATCTCTTGTCACATCTCCGTCACGTATTTCCAATTTTGCATTAAAAGCTGTTTTTTCAATATTATAAAATGTATTAGCCTCAATATCACTATCTGTATTGGCCGGAATATAAGAGTTATCAATTACGCGCCCTCTATCTTCATCAAAACTATACTTTACTTCTTTTCCCTTCCAAATACTCGGCACTGTCAATGTATAAGTCTCAAAACCGACGCCTTGATTTTGGGAAACCACTGTATAGTTGCCAATATTTCCAGCCGTATTCTTTTCCCAGTTATCGATTCCCAAATCTCCTTGCTTCCACTCTGTAGGTTCGCCATCCTCCAGGGCGTAATAAACTTTCATCATCCCTTTCGCTAACAAATCAGGATATTTATCCTTGGGGCTCGCACCAATCCATTCCTTCGTAAAGGATACTGTCGTACTATTTTCATCCGCCTTAGGTGCCAGCAGCGCTACTGCGTACGCTGCTCCCTGGATAGAGAATGTGGCCTCGCCGTTCTTCACATCCTCTTCTGTCACGGTTCCGCGAAGCTGAATGGTTCCCTGCAGCTCTGCGGCCGCCTTGCCTTGTTCTGTGAATACGGTAGTAACTTGATTTTCTTCCACAACAGGCGCTGCAACGGAAATCTCCGTCTTCACCGGCAGTTCCGGCTGTGTATCGCTGCCTGTCCCGGGTTCTTTTACATCTCCGTTTCCGTTATTGGAACTACCAGGCGTGTCTGTTCCCGGTGTTCTTGGTTCTATCGGTGTTCCTGGATTTTCTGGCTCTCCTGGTGTTTCCGAGGTTCCGGGGTCTTCTGGTATCACAGGGGGTTCTGGTGTTACAGGGTCTTCTGGTGTTACAGGATCTGCTGGCGTTTCCGGTATATCAGTATTTACCCCAGGTTTCTCTATAATTTCTGTGTCTGTTTCAGACTCCACAGGTTCACCTTGGGGAACATCTGCTGCGCTTAATGTCTGCACCACAGAGGATGCCTCCTCCACTGCTGTGGCTGCTGTAGCTGTCGCGTCAACGAGTGAAATTCCATCAACTTTTAATGAAAAACTATCCTCTGGCTGGATTTCCGTAGCCTCCGGAATCGTATAAATAATTGGAAGCTCTACCGAATAATCCTCTGCCACTTCCAGTTCTGCTTCGGCTAAATCCACTGAAATCGCTTCGCTCAAATCTTTGGGTTCTGCCTCTGGTTTCTCATCTGTTTTTTCGTCCTCGGTTTTTTCTCCATCCGGCTTGTCCTGTGCGATATCATCCTTATCCGGTTCCTCAGAAGCTTTTGCCGGAAGAAAAAATTCTTCTTTATTTTCTCTGATCAGATTTCCACCGTCATCAGTCATGCTCTGCATCACTATATTTTCAATACGCTCAGTCTCCCCCGGTTCATAGGAGAGTGGTACTGCCTTTACCGTAAGAGTTGCCTGAAAGCCGCTAAAACCTTCTTGCTCCACTGCATCTGTTAATGTAACCTGCACACTGGAAGAGCCTGTACTATAGCTGGCTTCTGGCTTTTCCTTCTCAGGGTTTAAATTCCCGGAATCCGGCTCTACGGCAAACAGCCCTGAGGGCAGGGCGATAGAAAAGGTATCTCCGGCCAGCAGGGGTTCCTTACTGTCATTTATCATAGAAACGGAATAGCTTAATGTCACTGTCTCTGCTGCTTCATACAAGGACGTCAAATCCCATTGTCCCTGGGTATTGCGCGGACAGCTTCCGGAGCTGTCTTCTGCTTCCCAGTTTATCTGGTTCAGGCTCACACCCAACACATCCATATTATTAGTCCAGTCAATTACTGTTGTTCGAGACGGTTCAGACGAATCTGCGGAAGGTTCCTCATCCTTATTCTCTTCTTTATCCTCCGGCTGTTCATCGGTATTACCGTCTGTGACTGTCTGGTCTTCTCCACCTGAGTTTCCTCCCTGACCTTGTTCGCCTGAATTCCCGTCAGGTCCTGTTGTATCTGTATTGTCGGATTCACTGCCGTTTCCATCTGGCACAGTATTGCCGGATTCACTACCCGACCCGTCCGGCAGGGTATCGTCAGTCCCATCACCGTTCCCGCCCGGCACAGTATTATCAGCCCCACCGCCGTTCCCGCCCGGCACAGTATTATCAGACTCACCGTCGTTCTCACCCGAATTGGTACTTTCGGATTCGCCACTATTTCCGCCTGGTTCTGCCCCGCTGTCTGTACTGCTGCCACCATCTGGCGCTGTTTGTACAACTGTCTCTTCTACTTGATCAGCAAACAGACTGACGGGCATGGATGTCACGCACATCACCATACAACCCGTCAGGGCTATGGCTCTTTTCAATATTTCTTTTCTCTTCATATCTTGTACCTCCTACGAAAAATCCGCTGTATTTTCGCCTTAAGAAACAGGAACTTCCGGCTTTTTCTATAACAATAATTTGGCATATTTTACTAAGTATATGTTAACATTTTTAGTTAAGTATTACAAATCGCTACAGAACACAATATCCCTAAAAATGCACATTTCGTACCAGATTATGTAATAACGAATTCCATACTGATTCTGTAAAGCAAAATCCACAAAATTCCATTGACTTTACCACCTGGTTCGTATATACTTTTATCATAAACTTATAAAAGTTATTTACAAAAGTTGAAAGGAGCATACCATATGGATAATATAGCGAACCTCACCGGAAAACCGAGGCTTCTCAAGCAGGCCAATCTCACGTTGATCCGCAGAGCGATCATCGAAAAGGGCACCGCCACCCGGGCTGAAATCACAGAGGAAACGAAAATCAGTTCCACCACTGTCCGCTCTCTGCTCTGTGAAATGCTGGATAACGGCGAAATCGAAAGTGTGGGCCATGACAAATCCAGCGGCGGCAGAAAGGCCGAGCGTTACCGATTCCGCCCGGACTGCTACTATAGCGCTGCAATCTGTATTTCAGATGATGAAGCACATGCTCTGCTGGTCAATGTATACGGCGAAATTGTGGAATCAAAAAAAATTGAAGTAGAAAAGAACAATTACGAACCGGCTGTGTATTCCTGTCTGGATGAAATGCTCTCCAAATGGGAAATCAAGTCCATCGGTCTGGGTATTCCCGGCGTGGTTGAAGGGGATAAATATTGGAAAAAATATGAGGGTGACGGGAAGCTTTACCGATATGATATCGGCTCACATCTTGCGGAAAAATACGCACTCCCGGTAATCTTGGAAAATGATATCAATGCCACTGCTATCGGCTTCGGACGCTGTTACCAAAAGCAATATCCGGATGTAAATCCGGAATATACAAATATGGTATACATCCATTTCAACAAGGGCTGTATCAGTGCAGGCATTATTGCCGGCGGCAGAATCATCCGCGGCTTCGGCAATTTCGCCGGTGAGCTGGGCCTGATTCCAAGAGAAAACGGAGAGTTTCTTGACACCTGCCTTGGCGAGGCCTACGGCACGCCCCGATACACAGAACTGATCATCGAAACACTTACCTGGATCTGCGGCATTCTCAATCCACAGTATATTGTACTTGGCGGCCCGGATTTTCCGGAGGACTGCCTTGGCCCCATAAATGACGGACTTTACTCACTGCTGCCGGACGGTATGTTCGTGGAAATCCTCTATTCCCCTCATGTGTGGAGCGATTACTTAAGTGGTATGGCATATTTGACCGCAGGGAAAATGTTTGACGAAATTCAACTTAGAAAGGGATAATTATGACACATGAGCATGTGAAAGAAAAAGTTTTAGATTCCAGGCCTCGGGTTTGTTTCTTTTACCAGGCTGGATTTACAGCTGCGTTTACTTATCTGACAAGCGGCGTATTTTTAAGCGGTCTGGCAATTTTGATGGGTGCGGGAGATGTGCTTACCAGCTATCTCAGCGTTATACTCAATATCTGTGGTGTGCTGATACTTGCTTTTTCGGCATTTCTGGAACGTTTCCAAAGCCGTAAACGACTCACGATCGTACTCACCGCACTATCCAGAGCAGCTACGCTTTTTCTTGTGTTCATACCAGTTCTTGCGCCGAAAAAGCTTCAGCTTGTATTCTTTGTCCCTGCCGTGGTGATTGCTTTTGCTCTGCAGGCTCAGGCTGCCGTAGTTCTCAATCAATGGCTGGTAAGCTTTACTGATAAAAACAAAAGCGGCCGCTATATCTCACTGCGTCAGACTCTTGTTCTGACCATCACGGTTGTGCTTTCCCTGGTCAGCGGCTCATGGATGGACCACATGAACGGCGGGTATATGGGATTCGCCTTACTTTTTGCGGCGGCCGGACTGATGAGCGTATTTGAGATTCTTATCCTGCTCCGCACCCCGGACAGTGAGCCGCTGCAGCCGAAAGCCGTACACAGCCGTTTTAAGGACATTGCAGTGCTTCCACTCAGAGACCGGAGATATGCAGGCTTTGTAGCGTACATCATGGTCTTTTACCTGCTTCTGTATATCTCTGACAGCTTTACTACGGTTTATATGCTTAAATATCTGGCGCTTCCATACCGCACGGTCACTGTCATGAGTATGGTGATGTCTCTGCCACAGGTTTTCCTTCTCGGAGCATGGGGTAAAATCAGCGACCGGAAAGGACATGAGTTTGTACTTAAAACCTCTTTGTGGCTCTTTGCCGGGGAAACCTTCTTTTTGTGCTTCTCTTCGCCCAAAAGCTGGTATGTATTCATTCCCCTGGCCTTTTTAATCTCTGCAGCTGCGAATGCAGGCTTTGTCGTCTCTGTATTTAACAGGCGGTACGAGCTCATGCCAAAGGAAAACCGTATTGTCTATGATAACTTTTATACTGCCGCTATCGGAATCGGTTTCATCCTCGGGCCTATGCTCGGCGGGCTGATCAAAAGCGGACTGGAAACGAATACTGTACTGACAAGAGCCATCCCCTTTGCCAATATCCGGCTCTTGTATCTGGTTTCCACCATTGGTATCCTGCTCCTGCAGTTTTTCTATTACCATGTCCGCAGACAACAGCAAAAGAAAATATGCGCCTGTTGCCATAAATGTTGATAGAAGCACTGGCAAAGATACCAATAACAATTTCAACAACTGACAAAATACCGGGAAGATACCGGAAGCCATTCCGATAACTGGCAAAATACTGGCAAGATATTGGAAACATTTCCATTAATCAACAAAATTTCGGCAAGATACCGACAAAATGCAAGTAAAAACGGCATAGTATTTATTCAATACTGTGCCGTGTATCTATATCTGTAAGTTCCTTTGTATTTTCCAGTTCAAGCACTGCGGTATCATTCCTGTGGGCGGTTATCACATGCTTTCCCCCGATATCCCCGTAAAGCTCCATAAGTTCAGGATAATATTTTTGTGAAAAAATACATGGATTGCCTGATTTACCACCCGCAGACACGCAAGCCATTCCTTTACCGGACTCCAGGAACAGAGTTACAAGGCGTGCCACGGTTCCGGCCCTCAGCCAGGGCTGGTCCGCCACCGCAAACAGACAGGCGTCCGCCGTACGGTTTGCTTTCAGGCCGATTTTCAGCGAGGAGGAAATACCTTCCTCCGGATGGGGATTATAAAGCACTTCTGCCCCGGCTGCGCGGGCGGCTTCGGCAATCTCCTCATACTGTGTGACCACGGTTAGCCCAATCTCTATTTCTAAAAGCTCCGCCGCTTCTTTAAGCTGCCCGAGGATATGGGCATACATAGGCAATCCGCCAATCTGGTGGAGCAGTTTGTTGGAGCCGAAGCGTCTGCTATTTCCGGCTGCAAGCATGATGATTTCAATCTTCATATACTGCGCGCCTCCCTGACTTCTGCGGCATTCTCTTCTATGGCGGATACAGAATCTGGCGCGCATGTCTCTTTCAAACTGCCGTACGCAGCCACCGTATGCTGTTCCTCCAGCCCGCGCAGGATTTCTTCCGCAGGCTCATTTTGCGAGAGAACGTCTGACTTATTTAAGTATACCCGGTAAACACGGTCCTCAACATTTTTAAACAGGCCGCAGATGGAAGACGCAATCTTAATCACATCCTCAGTGGTCACAGGCGCATCCAGTCCTTTTTTGAGAAATTCCGCAGTGCGCTCCACACGGTGGGTCGTCTCACTGATGGGCTTACCCAGGCAGTCCAGGCCCACAACGCTGATGACAAGCTCTGCAATAGAAGGTATGGCAGGCTCCCAGCTTTCCGGTACTTTAAGGGGCATCTGACGTGCGCCGTCCGCTTCTATGAGCAGTACGTCACAATGATCTCTCAGTGTCATAAGAATCTCAGGGGACAGGGCCTTTATTTTGCCTGTGCTCTCCTCCCGCTCCGCTGCCACCACATAGCCGTACTGTCTGATAAGACGGTCTGTCTCCTCCATGTCCCTGCAGGAAGTAAACGGGCGCCGGGCTTCATATGCCATATGTGTGGTGGTGGTGATGATCACTTTCTTTCCCATGGCAAGCAGCTCGTCATTGAGGCGGTAAATCAGACTGGTCTTGCCGCCTCCGCCTACAACGGCTATTACATTGTATCTGTCTGTATCTATTTTCAACAATTCCAGAAAGCTCTCTGCCTGTGCCATATAGTACACCTCCTTCACCTGTCAGCCCGTACGGGTAAAACTCCCTGTGACAAAAGTATCTCCACCACGCTCCCGGCAATGCAGCGTGCTTTGTCGGAAATGGAATAACAGTTCTGCTTTTCTTCTGTACGCGGGTCAATGTCGGCAATCTTCATGCCTTTTTTCACCTGGTAGCCGTCGCGGATGATTCCGCGCAGCACTCCTGTGATGGTAGCTGCCACCGGAGCTTCGCCCACATAGGCAATCATGTCACCTTTCTCAACCAAATCGGCAATTTTTGCCTCATTGCGGATGCTTCCGGCGGCGGGGGAATGAATCACCCGCTCCCGGCTGACACCGCCCACCATGCCCGGCACGCCTGTATTGGGAAGGGCGGAGCCTTCCTCTATAATCCTTCCGAGATTGTGACCACGCATGGTCTCCACCACATAGTCCACATCCTCCCCGGCCTCGAAGCCGGGGCCGAGGGCAATCGTGAGGGGAGCCATGCCACGCGTTGTACCCAGATTTCTCTTTGCCAGAATTGCATCGACAAGAGCGGCTGGGTGCAATTCGCTTGTGCCGACTGGGTACAGCTCACTTTTGACGGTCGGATGCAGCTCGCCCACAGCAGCCTCGCACTGCTCGCCCTTAGCAGCCGCATGCAGTTTCCGCAGACAATCACACTCGGGGTCCACAAGCAGGGGGATTTCTCCTGCCTGCCACACGGCGGCGCACTCCTCCAGGCTCTCAACTCTGTGGCTCAGTACGCCCTCCACAAAGGCCTCTCCGTCATACACGGCCTCGCAGAAGGAAACCATCCGGCGGATTGCGCTTGGCTTCTCACTTTCAAGGATCAGCACCCGGTAGCCGCAGCGGTGCAGGCGGTGGATCACACCGCTTGCCAGGTCGCCGCCACCCCGGACCACGATCACTGATGCCATCACATTTTCATCCATCATTCCTACTTTTTCTCCAATTGCTCGTTATTTACCTTTTCCACCGCATTCACAATATTGTGGTATCCGGTGCAGCGGCACAGGTTTCCGGCCATATGCTTTTTGATGGCGTCCCGGGTCAGCTTCTCTCCCCGTTCCAGAAGGACGGTGGCAGACATCACAAATCCGGGTGTGCAGAAACCGCACTGTATCGCGCCTTCCTCAATGAAAGCCTCCTGAATGCGGGTGAGCTCGCCGTTTTTCTCCAGTCCCTCCAGGGTACGGATGTTTTTGCCCTCGGCCCAGACAGCCATGTAAATACAGGAATCAATGGTCTCGCCGTCCACGATCACTGTACAGGCACCGCACTCGCCTACCTCGCAGCCTTTTTTTACAGAGGTCAGGCCCAGACGGTTACGGAGCATGTCAAGGAGAGACTCCCGCACATCCACGTATTCCGCCACTTCTTTTCCATTTACTGTGCATTGCACTAACCGCATGTCTTTCTTCATCACTGGTCACCTCCTGCAAGCTCTATCGTACGGATCAGGGCCCGTTTCGCGATTTCCCCGCCAATCTGGATGCGGAAATCCTTTGACGCTCTCCAGGAATCCCTGGGATTGATTTCTGCGCGCACCAGCTCCTCGGCCTTCTGATATAATTCTTCCCCGATGGGCATGCCCTTCAGCGCTTCTTCTGTTTCCACGCAGCGGCAGGGCACAGGAGCAGCCACGCCAAAGGTTATGCGCACATCCTCGAGGATATTTTTCTCCATGTCAGCCTTGCTCACCACACTGCAGCTTAAGGTGGCGATATCCATGGCGTTCCTCATGGAATATTTGATGTAATGCCCATGATATCCCTGGTATTCTTTGGCCGGGATTACCACATGGGTGAGCACCTCGCCCTGATGCAGGTCCACCCTGCCGGGTCCCAGATAGAAATCCTTCACCGGGACCATGCGTCCTCCCTTGCCGTCTGCGATACGCAGCATGGCGTTTAAGGAAAACACGGTGGGGGCGCTGTCGGCGCTCACCGCACCATTGCAGATATTTCCGCCGATGGTTCCGATATTTCTCACCTGAGGTCCGCCCACCTGATCCACAGCCTCACCAAGCACAGGGATGTGTTCCTGAATAATGGGATCATTGGTGATATGGGAAAAGGTCGTCCCTGCTCCTATATAAATATCTCCGGATTCCATGAGTGTTACTCCCTGGATTTCCTTAATGTCACGGATGCATACAAGAGAAGTCCCGGCCATCTTGCCCTCGCGGATCTTGATGAGCACGTCGCTTCCTCCGGAAATGATCCTTGCCTCCGGATGCTCGTTCAGAAGCTCCACCGCCTCGGCGATGGTTTTTGCATTATAATAATTCTCAATATCGTACATTCCGCACTCTCCCTTCTTTCAATCAGGTATACTCCTGCATACCTGCCCGCTGTATTTGTGCCGGGCGGCACTAGATAAGCCCGGCTTCTTTGAAGCCTTTGATAAGCCTCTGCGGTGTCAGCGGGTTTTCGTTGAAGGCCACACCTGTGGCGTGAAGCACTGCATTGCGGATGGCCGGAGCGCCCGGGATGGCCGGAGGCTCGCCCAGAGCCTTATTGCCGTACGGTCCCATGGGATCATCCAGCTCCACAAAGTCTGCTTTCAGGTCAGGCGTATCCATGGTGGTCATGAGCTTATAGTCAAGAAGCGTGCCGTTTAAAGGCCGTCCTGTCTTTTCATCCAGGATGAGCTGCTCGCTGAGCCCATAGCCCATCCCCATGGACATACCGCCATGCACCTGCATCTCGGCAAGCTGCGGATTGAGAAGCTTACCGCTGTCATGCACATTGACGATATCAAGGATTTTAATCTTTCCAAGCTTTATGTCTACTTCTACCTCCACGAAGCAGCAGCCCGTGGCGAGCGTGTTTTTCTTTACTTGTTTTGAAGTCTCTGCGGTGATCACAGAGGAATTGGTGAGACTATAATAGCTCTCAAGCGCCAGATTCTCCAGGGAAATAGCATGGTCCTCTCCTGCAAAAATCCAGCCGTGGTCCAAAGAAAGCGCTCTTGTCTCTTCGGGAAGCAGCGTCTTCGCATATGCCAGGATTTTTTCTAAAAGAAGCTCTGCGCATTCGCGCACTGCCGTGCCTGTCACAAAGGACTGACGGGATGCATACGCGCCTGTATCAAATGGCGTCACATCTGTATCCTGGACTGTCTGGATATGGATATCCTCAACATCCATATGTAAAGTCTCCGCAGCCATCTGGGAAAATACGGTATCTGCGCCCTGACCAATCTCCGTGGCTCCAATCTGAAGCTGGACACTGCCGTCTTGGTTCAGGCTCATCCTGGCTCCTGCAATCTCCAGGGAAATGGGCCACACACCTGTCTTATACGAAAACAGGGACATACCAACGCCGCGCCTGATGTCTCCGGTCTGCTCTGCGTATGCTTTCCGTTTCTCATCCCAGTGGATATATTCCGCACCCTTTTCAAGGCACTCGAAAATGCCGTTTGTATTGGCAGCAATGGGCTTCAGATAAGCATCCTCATAGTAACCCTGGATCAGGTTCTTTCTGCGGAATTCAAGAGGGTCCATGCCGATTTCATGGGCAATATCATCCATAAAGCACTCAATCACAAACGCTGCCTGAGGGATTCCGTAAGCACGCATGGCTCCTGCCACGGGCGTGTTGGTGTACACTGTATAAGCCTCACCGCGGATGTTTGGACAGGCATACTGCAGTCTCCAGGCTGTCAGCCCGTTGGCAGCGATGGCGTGACCGTGGGATGCATACGCACCTTGGTTGGAGATGGACATCATGTCCTTGGCGACCAGTCGTCCCTGCTTATCCACACCTGCTTTTAAATCATATTCAATGGAATGACGGGTTCTGGTATTGCAGAAAGTTTCCTCCCTGCTCACATCCAGCTTCACCACTCTTCCGCCCACCTGCATGGTAAGGAAAGCGTTCAGCGGCTCGTACAGAACATCCTGTTTATTTCCGAAGCCTCCGCCAATATAAGGCTTGATCACCCGCACCTTGCCCCAGGGAATCCCCAGCGCCTGGCCCACCACGCGGCGGACAATGTGAGGAATCTGGGTGGAGGTCACGATCACAACCCTGCCCTTATCCAGATATGCGTAGGAAATCGGATTTTCAATGTGGCAGTGCTGGACGATGGGGGTCTTGTAGCTTCTCTTGATGACCGTCTCCGAGTCCTCGAACCCCTGCTCCACATTTCCGATAAAGAAATTGGAGCGCGCCAGTACATTATCCTTCTTATCCAGATGGATGGGCGGGCGGCTGCCCCACATGGATTTCCGGGGATGGATTTCCACCGGATACTCCTCATACTCTACCTTGATGAGCCGCAAAGCCCGGGCAGCCGTGACCTCGTCCTCCGCCACCACAGCGGCAATGTCGTCGCCGTAATAACGAATCCTTCCTGTGAGGATATTCCGGTCCGCAACGTCCTGATGCGCCAGCTCTACCGACCATGGATGCCCCGGGGTGGGGTAACAATGATTCGGTACGTCCTTAAAAGTCACGACTTTTACTACGCCGTCCAAGGCTTCTGCTTCGCTGGTATCGATGGATTTCACAATCCCGTTGCCGATTCTGGCGTGATACACCTTTGCAACCAGGCACTTATCGAGAATCATATCGTCCGTAAATTTCGCGCGGCCGGTGACCTTCTCATAAGCGTCAACTCTTGGAACACTCTTTCCAATCATTTGTTTCACCTCTTTACTTATAATTTTATAAAAAAGAAGCCGGACTAATCCCAAGGAATCTTGTGTTCCCCTCAGGACTGGTGTCCGGCTCCGAACCATGCTACTTTCTTATTTTATTCCTAAAGACCAGCCAAGCATGATGCTGGTCGCGGAGTGAGCAATAAGCTTATTTCGCAACAGCTCAGGCGGACCCGAACCGTTACCTTATTTCTTCTCGTATGGAGTATTTTTGACCGGGAGGGTGTTTCGGAACTCTCCGTCCAGCCTGTAGTACGCCCCGGCGATGGCGGGCGCTGTGGGAATCGAAGTGATCTCTCCGATACCGATGGCACCACAGGCTACATTCAGCCCTTCTTTTTCTACAATAATGCTCTCAACCTCAGGAATTTTGTTTGCTTTTGGTAATCCTAGTGTACCATATTTGGCGGTAGGTTTGCAATCCGTAATCGGATATTTTTCTGTGAGTGCAAAGCCGTAGGACATGATTACTCCGCCCTCAATCTGGCCCTCTACAGACAATGGATTGACCGCTTTTCCCACATCATGGGCCGCCACGATTTTTTCCACCATTCCTTCTTCATTGAGTATGCAGACCTGAGTGGCGTAGCCGTAAGCTACGTGGGACACAGGATTCTTGATATCGGAACCCATGGGGTCCGTCTTTGCCAGATATTCGCCAAGATACTCTTTCCCGGAAAGCTCCTCCAGTGTGTGCTCCTTCAGGTCTTCTTTGAGAAGCGCACACGCTCTTAAGGTCGCCTCGCCTGTAATCAGGGTCTGGCGGGAACCTGAGGTGGTGCCGGAATCCGGCGCATCGTAGGTGTTGGAAGCATCATAGTATATCTGCTCACGGCTCAGACCAAGCGTCTCAGCCACCATCTGTACCAGCACGGTGCCAAGTCCCTGGCCGATGCAGGAGGCCCCGGCATGAATCTCCACGCGGCCGTCCTTCACATAGAGGCGGCTTCTTCCCCAGTCGGGAAGTCCCACGCCCACTCCTGCGTTTTTCATGGCGCAGGCGATTCCTGTGCGGGGATATTTCTCATAGACGTCCTTCACGGCCTCGAGCGTCTCCGCAAGGGCGGTGGAATCATCCACAAGCTGTCCGTTGGGAAGCTCCTGGCCCGGACGGATGGCATTGCGGTAGCGGATTTCCCATGGGGAAATGCCAACCTCGCCCGCCATCTTCGTGAGCAGCATCTCCATGGCAAAGCAGGTCTGGGTCACGCCGAAGCCGCGGAATGCCCCGGCCGGCGGATTGTTGGTATAGTATGCCTTGCCGTCGATTTCAAAGTTCTGATAATTATACGGACCTGCGGCATGGGTACATGCACGCTGCAGCACGGGTCCTCCAAGTGATGCGTAAGCGCCTGTATCTGCAATGACCGTGGCTTTTACGCCCTGGATGATACCATTTTCGTCACAGCCCAGAGTGAATTCCATGTCCATGGGATGACGCTTTGGATGGATGAGAATGCTCTCCGCTCTGGTCAGCTTCACCTTTACCGGACGTTTCGTGAGGTAGGCAATCATGGCAGCGTGATGCTGTACGGTCACGTCCTCCTTGCCTCCGAAGCCGCCGCCCACAAGCTTGTTGCGGACCTTCACCTTCTCTGCGGGCAGTCCCAGAAGCATCATGCATTCATGCTGGGTATCGTACACGCCCTGGTCTGTGGAGTAAACCAGCACTCCGTCGCCGTCGGGAAGGGCTACCGCGCACTCCGGCTCCAGGAACGCATGCTCGGTCCAGGGAGTTTGAAAGGTATCGTTGAGCACATATTTGGAATTGCGGATTGCTTCGTCTGCATTTCCTCTGCTCACCTGGAAATGTGCCATCAAATTGCCGTCCTCATGAACTAACGGAGCATCCTCCTTCATAGCCTCATAGGGGCTGCGCACCATGGGAAGCTCCTCATATTCTACCTCGACAAGCTTCTTGGCCTCCTCCACGATTTCCAGAGTCTCTGCGGCTACCAGTGCAATGGCATCGCCCAGATAGTGGGTGGTTTTGCCCACGGGAATGAGGGCATCCCAGTCATGCTTGAGGTGGCCTACCTTCACACTGCCGGGGATATCCTCTGCCGTATACACTGCCACCACACCCGGGAGGGCTTTGGCCTTTTCGGTGTGGATAGCCTTGACAATGGCGCGGGGATATGCAGAACGGACGGCGCTGCCGTAAATCATGCCCTCCACCTCGACATCGTCGGGGTATTCTCCGTAGCCTAAGACCTTTTCCCGCACATCTACGCGCGGTACTCTCTCCCCAAGCTTCCAGGAATATTCTTTCTCCTCGGGCAGACCCTCACGCTTATACTGTGCGGCGAGAAGAATGCCGTCGATGATCTTTTTATATCCGGTACAGCGGCAGATATTGTTTTTAATGGCCTCCGCTGCATCCGCCCGGGTCGGGTTGGGATTCTTGTCAATCAGGCCCTTGGCACTGATGACCATACCCGGAATACAGAAGCCGCACTGCACGGCTCCCGCCTCCCCAAAGGCGCGGACAAAAATCTCCTTCTCTTCCTCTTCAAAACCCTCGATGGTGAGGATGTGCTTGCCTTCCAGCTTGGAGAGCTTAGGTACGCAGGCTTTCGTGGCTTTGCCGTCGATGAGCACATGGCAGGTACCGCAGGCGCCCTCGCTGCAGCCGTCCTTCACGGACTTCAGGCCGCACACATTGCGCAGGAAGGGAAGAAGCTTCATATCTTTCTCTTCGTGATATTCTTTACCATTGACAAAAAAACTGAACATAAGTACCCTCCGTTCAGGGATTTTATAATTATTACCGGCAGTTTGAAACCGCCGGTAATAACGTAAGAATCCGATATTTAATTACTATGAAAGTCCGTTACGGCAGCAGATAGGAATAGCTGTCGATCACTGCGCAGATTAAGCGGCGCAGGCCCTCGTAGAGCTTATCTGCCGGGTCGTCTGCCTTGCAGCCTGCTTCCTTGCCCAGGAAACGTACCTTGCACTCCTTCGTCTCGCGGTTGAGTACCACGAAGCCGTCGTTGGTGCTGTCAACCATGTCGGCTTCGGTAGCAAACAGGGTGAATTTATCCTTGTACGGTGCGCTGGCGTACGGGCAGAAGCTCTTGCAGTTGCCGCACTCGTTACACATATAGTCCACATGGATAATCTGGTTCATCTCCATACCAGGAACTACAATGGAAATATTTGCACGGTTCGGGCAAACGTCCACACAATTCTCACAAACCTTGTTACAGGTGAGACATCTGTCGCTTTCCTTCTCCACGTCCTTGCTCTCAACAAGAGTACCCTTCTTACCAAAGCATTTCTCGTTTTCGCCTACAACAGGCTGGTCCTTCACAACCTCTGCTCCGAGGATTGCTTCTGCTGCAAGCTGGGCGTCACGGATTGCTTCCACGATCGTAGCTGCGCCGCATGCTCCATCGCCTGCAAGGTATACGCCTTCCACGCTTGTTTCCAGAGTCTTGTCGTTGACTTTTGCTTTTCCGCGCTCATTCACGGCAATGCCGTTTGCTTCATAGAATGCGGTGGGAACCTTCTCGCCTACTGCCACGATTACGGTGTCAGCCGGGATTTCTTCTGTTTCCGCAGTCTCGGTCACACTTGCGCGGCCGGAAGCGTCCATGGTGCCAAGCTCCATCTTCTTGCAAAGGAGACGGCCGTTCTCCAGGCTGACCGGGGAAAGAAGCTCTTTAAACTCCACGCCTTCCTCCAGCACCTCGAGAAGCTCATCCTCTGCTGCCGGCATGTAGCGTTTGGTTCTTCTATATACTAAGTACACATGCTCAACGCCTTCTGTGCGTTTCGCTGCTCTTGCAGTATCCATTGCGGTATTTCCGCCGCCGATGACAACCACATTTTTGCCAAGGTCAAGCTTGCCGTCCGCTTCCTTGAAATCTCTGAGGAATTTCAGTGCGTTGACAGTCTCGCCCTTTTCAAGCTTCAGGGTTCCAGGCTCGCTTGCGCCCACTGCCACGATCACTGCATCGTAGCCCTGTGCTTTTACATCAGCCACAGAGGTGATCTCTGTATTTGTCTTAATTTCCACGCCCATCTTCTCGATGAAAGAAACGTCCTTGTCGATGGATGCGTCCGGAATACGGAAGCCCGGGATCACGTAGCGGATGACGCCGCCAAGCTTTGCGTCTTTCTCAAAAATAGTCACAGATGCGCCCGCTCTTGCGAGGAAGTATGCGGAAGCGATACCAGCGGGGCCGCCGCCGATGACAGCAACCTTTTTGCCGCAGCCTGTTCCAGCTTTCACTTCTTTAATAACCTCATCGTAGCCGTTTTCTGCCGCGATGAGCTTGGTGCCGCGGATATTGACTGGCTCCTCATAGAAGTTACGGGTACATTTGCTCATACAGTTATGGGCACATAAGGTTCCGGTGATGAACGGAAGCGCATTTTTCTCAAGAATCACACGCAGAGCGTCCGCGTATTTGCCTTCTCCGGAGAGCTTAATATAGTTGGTGATGTCCTGATGAATCGGGCAGCCTTCGATACATGGTGCGAAGAAGCAGTCCAGAAGCGGTACATCCTTCTCATTCTTTCTGTTTGGAAGAGGTTTGATATTCTTCACATGGTGAGCGTCACATTTGGCATCGGCAGCCAGTTTCTCGATTGCCTCCACATCAATGCCGTTCCACTCTTTCACGCCGTCAGCCATAACCTTATCTGCCATCTGGGTAAATCTCTGGTATCCGCCCGGTTTCAGCAGGGTTGTGGCAACCGTTACCGGCCACACGCCGCAGCCTACGATACGGTCGATGTTGTAGTAGTCCGCACCGCCGGAATAAGCGATACGAAGCTTGCCGTCAAATTCTCTGGAAAGCATGGCAGCCAGGGAGATGGACAGCGGGAACAGGGATTTTCCGGACATGTACATTTCTTCGCTCGGAAGCTCGTTTCTTGTCACATCTACCGGGAAGGTGTTGGTAATCTTCACGCCAAAGGCAAGGCCAAGCTCGTCAGCCAGAGCCATCAGACGCTTGAACATCGGGATTGCATCCTTATACTGCAGGTCATCCAGGAAATGGAAATCGCCGAACATCATGTAATCGTAGCCCATTTCATCCATGGTCTTTCTGGCAAATTCATAGCCGAGAAGTGTCGGATTACATTTGATAAAGGTGTTCAGGTGTTTTTCCTTATAGAGATGGTTCGCAATGCTCTCGATTTCATTGGGAGGACATCCGTGCAGGGTGGAGATGGTGGCGGAATTACAGATTTCGGACGGGATTGCCTCGATATCTTCTTTTGTCACCTTCTGGAATTTATCTACATTGTCAAGGAGCCACTGTCTGCACTCTTTGAAAATTTCTGTGTCTTTTGCATCCTTCATGCTGTTGATAAAGCCGTCTATCTTCGGCTCCTTGATGCCTGCCAGGTCATAGCCCACAGAGATATTGAACTGGAAACCGTCTGCGTCGCCGAGGCCGAATTCCTTCGCCATCACATGCAGGATGAACCATGCTTTAATATACTCTCCCATTGCCTGGGGAACGTATAATTCGGTGGACCACTCGCAGTTATAGCACTCATCCTCAGCCAGAATACAGGGCTTATTCACACAGGCTGCAAGCTCTGCACCGTCCATCTTCTGTACGGTTTTCAGCTCGAAGAAACGTGCGCCCGCATAGTAAGATGCGATAATGTTCTGTGCAAGCTGGGTGTGCGGTCCGGCAGCCGGGCCGATGGGTGTTTCCAGATTGCGGTCAAAAATATGCAGCTTCTTGCTTGTGTCGGCTTCGTATGGTCTGTGAAGACCGAATACGGTACCTTTTGTATTTTTTTCTTGTAAAACCCAGTCCATTAATTGTCCAAAGGGCATACAGGTCATAACATCACTCATAAATAAAACCTCCTAAGATATTTCGGTATTACCGCCGGAACAGCCCGGCGGTATCATTTCGTTCATTGTATTGAAAATATGCACAGAAAGGATTCATTGTGCCAGCCTCATTAGCCTGCGCAGCATCTGTCTTCTGCTGCCGGTTCATAAGTCTTCCTCAATTAACACAATTACCCAATTATCTTCCGCTGTTAATATCATCAGCCAGCTCTTTCGCTGCCTGGCGGCAGTCAGCCATCACCTTATCCACATCGCACACAAGAACCTCACGGTCTTTCATCAGTACCTTGCCGTTTCCTACGGTGGTGACAACGCTGTTGCCGTTTGTTCCGAACATCAGATGTCCGTTTACATTGTCTGCGTTCATCGGTGTAAGCGGGTTGTAATCAAGTACGATCACGTCTGCTGCAGCGCCCTCTTTCAGCACGCCCAGTTCTTTCTTGAAGTAGCGGTTGGCAATCTTTGCATTGCCCTCGAAAAGCATCTGCGGAACTTCGCCCCAGGCCGCGTTCGGATCACAGAGATGATGCTTGTGAAGCACATTGGCAACCTTCCAGGACTCAAGCATATCGTGAGTATAGCCGTCGGTCCCAAGACCGGTAAGCACACCCTTGTGTACCAGCGCCATGGTTGGAGGACATCCGCAGGCATTGCCCATGTTGGATTCCGGATTATGTACGACCATGGTGTCTGTGTCCTTGATGAGCTCCATCTCATGCTCGTTGATATAGATACAGTGGCCCAGTAAGGTCTTTGGTCCTAAAATGTTCCAGTCGTAGAGACGGTCTACGATACGTTTGCTGTGCTCCTTCAGGCACTGATGCAGGTCATAGATTCCCTCAGCCACATGGATATGGTAGCCTACGCCCTCCGGCTTCAGCTCGTTGCACAGAGCCATCGTCTCATCAGAAATGGTAAAGGATGCGTGCATGCCCATCATTCCGGCGATCATGTCACTGTCATCCGCAAGTGCGTGTTTGATAAAGTTCACATTCTCCATCACGGATTCTCTGGATTTCTCCATGCCGTCACGGTCAGAAATCTCATAGCAGAGACAGGTACGTACACCCAGGTCCTTGGCAGCCTCTTCGATGGCGTTCAGGGAACCGGTAATGTGTCCGAAGCTTGCATGGTGGTCAAACACGGTTGTCGCACCGTTTTTAATCGAATCAATGTATGTCGCATATGCAGAAAGCTTCGTCTGCTCCAGAGTCAGATGGCGGTCAATGGTCCACCACATGCCGTCCAGAATATCCAGGAAGCCCTGCGGGTTATATCCCTTGATGCTCAATCCTCTTGCAAAAGAACTGTAGATATGCTCATGGGCATTGATGAACGCGGGCATGATAACCCCACCCTTCGCATCCACAAATTCGGCATCAGGATAAGCCTTCTTAACCTCTTCAGTTACCCCCACCATAACTATGGTGTTACCATCCATTGCAACAGCACCGTTTTCGATAAATGCGTTGGATGCGTCCCGTGTGATCATTCTTCCGTTACCAATAATAAGCATATGGTATCCTCCTTTTGCTTTGTAAAAAATTACCTAATCCCGGACAGGTTTGCCCCTTGTCTTTGGGGATTTTCTACTATCAATGTATCATACTTCCTCCGGGATTTCAATAGGAAAATACAAAATATTTTTGGTATTCTCAAAGTTTTTGTAGTCAAGTAATTTTTGTTCGGAAAGACGCACAAAAAAGGGCCTGGCCTTTTGGCGGATTTGCCGATTGACACAAAAAAACAGTGCAGTGATAACTGTTTTACCGTTGTTATCACTGCACTACTGTACATGGTTAAGTCATTCAACACGTCAGCTTACCGGAAGCTCCGTTTCATTTGAAATACCGTTTAGATTCCGTTTAAATACCAGTCCGTCAAAAGTCCTGTCAATATCGTTGCTCCGCTGGCATTTAAATGCTTTGGATCCTGAAAATACTTATTCGGCAGAATTCCATAGATATTTTCATATTGATTAAAATCAAAAAGCTTTGCATTGTTTCTGTCGCAAAAATCCTGGTAGTATTGATGCATATCGTCGAAATCTCCCATGAGCTTCGTAATCTCCGGCACCATTGGCATGATCACAAGATTAAGCTCTATCCCGTTATCTCTGCAAAGATCCGCGATCATCTGGAGATATTCCTCATTACCCTCCATAATATTACTTCGATTCCACACGGACTTTCTAGGCAGACTCTTTTCCGCATAATTTCCCTTATATACGGCGCGGGTGTTGTCATTCCCCATAGTCTGATAAACATATTTCTTTTTACTCGGAGAAATATTACTCTTAAAATTGTCCGTCAGCTTATACGTCACATACTTCTCTACCTTCTCAAACTCAAACAGATTGTCCTGTCTGGCAAGGAAGAACAGATACTGCGGGTATTCCGAACAGTCCGCGGTTTTGTAAAGATACTCAAGCTTTCCCATAGGAGACAAAAGCCGGTCGAAAATTCCTTCTCTTATTTTAATTCCTTCTGAGTAATCACGTGTCAGGGACGACACATGCACCCCGAGAAAAACTTTCTTCAGATCATTGTATTTATTCTGGTCCTTCAGCAGATAGTAGCTCCCGCTCAGAGGCTGGGCTGCAGTTGCCAGATTAAAAGTCGTACTCTCCAAAGCGTCTCCCAGCATCTGCCCGTTGATTCCCCAGTGCACAAGGGAAGTCCCGAGCATCAGCGTGTCAATCTCGCCTTTATGTTCCTTAAGGTCATTTTTCGTATAAATAATTAAATTTCCAGGGTCCTGATAAACAAACCTCGTGCCTGCTTCAAACGCCGTTAGAAACACCACGATCACCAGTGCGGACAGAAGAATTCTTCTAAAATTGCGCATACTCAAACCCTCCTGCCATCTTAGAATTAAATGCCCCGAAAGCAATGATTGCCGCAATCAAGCAAAGGTAAATACCCCAGCGCAATACCAGCGGCCTTCGTGCCAGCCACTCGTATATGGTCGTCTTACATTCCAGAAGACTCACTGCCAACAGAAGCAGCAGACCAAACGCGATATACGCCAGTTCATATAACCGCATTCCCGGAAATAGTGCTTCTCTTGTAAGGGCAGGCGAAAAATGGAACATCATCTGTCTGACGATTGCAAGTGACTGCATAGTGGAATCCGCCCCCGGAAAAACCTTAAGAAGCGCAACGACCAGAAATGTCCTCAGCATGGAAAATCCCTGCCACCACCAGGCATCCTCCCGAATGTGCAGCTTCTTTTTCATCCAGTCAAACTGCGGCTGCAAAATCAGGCCAAGGGCGATGACGCCTCCGTTTCCGATTCCCCAGAATATGTATCTCCAACTCGCGTCATGCCAGAATCCCGTACAAAACCACACCACAGCCAAAGCCAGAATGACGGGGAAAAGCTTCCGAAGCCGTGCGCTGAAAATCTTTTTGCCTGTTTTACTAAGCTTCACCGCACCGTGGGAAATCGATACAGGATAGAACACATAATCACGAAACCAAGAGCTTAGCGACATGTGCCACCGTCTCCAGAAATCCGACAAAGACTTGGCAAAATACGGCCGTTCAAAATTCTCAGACATCCGTATCCCGTAGATTCTGGATGCCCCCAGTACAATATCCGTATACCCGGAAAAATCCGCGTAAATCTGCAGCGCCATATACACACAGCCCATAAACAGCGTAAACCCACTGGCTGTTTCATAGGCTCCGAAGATTGTGGTGACCAGCGGCTTCATATGGTCAGCAATCACCACCTTTTTAAACATGCCCCATAGAATTCTCTGGCAGCCCATCGTGAGATTCTCGTAGCGGAACTCCTGCCCCTCAAATAACTGCGGTGCCAGATCAGGATACCGCCCAATCGGCCCCTGGGTCATCTGCGGATAATAAGTCACAAACAGAAGCACCTTAAAAGGATTTTTCTCCGGAGCCGTTTTACCTTTATAGACCTCCAGAGCATATCCGATACTCTGCAGTGTATAATACGAGATACCCAAGGGTGCCGCCAGCCCGAGACGGTTGATGGTATTAAGTCCCGCATATTCAAAAATCCGGTTCACATTTCCGATAAAGAAATTGCCGTATTTTAAGACAAGAAGAATTCCCAGATTAGTGAGCAAAACTCCGCACACCAGCCAAAGACGCTTTTGCGCCTTGGTTTGCGATTTAATCTGCTTTTTCTCCTCCCGCGTCAGCCCTTCAGGATTTTCCCGAAGCTTCGCTGCAGCCTTCTCATCAAGCGCCTGCATCCTGCGGGTAGAAACCACTAAAGTCGCGGTCGTAATTAATACATATAAGAAATTATCCACACCCATCCAATGATAAAAAAGCAGGCTGACACCTAAAAGCACCATCCAACGGTATTTCCTGGGCGCGGCATAATAGAGCATTGCGGATATAGCAAGGCACGCAAAAAAAGGTAATGTGTTTACCGTCATGTTCTTTAACCTCATTTGTTCTAAAGTATCATTCATAACGCCTGCTTACACAGACGTTCCGTAATATGGGGAAGTTGGAAGATTGTATTACAGATAGGGTGATTGTTAGATTATAAAAAAAGAATGTGAAATCTATGTGAAATCCAAGTCCATTCTTTAAATATTTGTTAAGAAATTTCATCGTTTTGTAATTATGTAAATACGGCGGAGCTGCCATTTCATCAAAGCTGCTCCGCCGTAACACAATTAATTACATTACTTCAATATCCCTCCGGACCATTACCGCCATTCGGGCCGTAACTACCATTCTGGCCGTCATAACCATTCGGACCATAGCCGTTATTCGGGCCACCGTACCCGCCGGGGCCGTAACCACTGTCCTGGCTGCCATATCCACCAGTGCCGTAACCACCATACCCATCAGAGCCGTAACCACTGTTTCCGCCGCCCTGCATACGTCTAGACAGTACATCATACAGCTCAGAACGTGTCGCATCGATATAAGGATTTACATAGAATACCCCTACTATCCGGAACGTCACTGCTGAAAGAAACAGCCACGGAATAAACGACAGATCAAGCACAAAGGTATCCCATTTCTGCCCGCTCATCATTTCCTTACTGCGGTCGAATGCCTCCTGCCGCGACATATCCGGGTATTCTGCCAGAAGATACGGAATCATCCGGTACTCATAGGATTTCACAATCCCCGGAATAACAAACAACAAACTCCACAAAAATACAAACAAATCCCTGAAAAACATGACCTTCACTACATTCCAATAATACCCGGAACGAAATGCGCTGAGAATGCTCCCTACTCCCGGTCTGGAATAAAGGTTCTCAATATAAAATCTCCTCGCTCCCACTTCCAGCAGATTTCCAATAAAATAATGGAAAAACAACGCCAGAAAAACAAAAATGATCAGCATTCCCGTCCCCAGCACTGCCACAGCAAAGCCCCATGGAGAGCGCGTAACCTGTCCCCAAACATCCGAAATCCGTCCTCCAAGCGACGCCCCGTACTGAAAAGTCTGAGACTGGTACTGATAATCCCTGGTCGCATGGCTGGCCGCCTCATTGGATGCCCCGCCGCTGCCTGTAGCCACAACGATCGCCAAAATCAGACTCACGATCACTGCTGCCCAATAGTTCTTGCGCACAGCATCCTTCGCCCGCCATTTCAAATCACTTCTTACCCAATTCGTTGTCATACTCATCCCTCCTGGACTCCGGTGCGCACATATAGCACGCGCCTGCCCTTGATCCAAAGCTTGGGGTCAAGCTCTACCTCGTACCCGCCGCCGTTTTTCACATGCCACTCATAAAAAGGACGTTCCATATCCGCAAATTCTTCCATAATATTCATAATCGTTCCGCCGTGGATCACAAGCGCTCCGCAGGAAATCTCCGACCGGATACACCCTGCCACCGCTTTCTCAAAGCCGATCATACTACGCCTTTTAAAGTCCTCCCTGCTCTCCCCTCCCGGAAAGGGCAAGGTTCCATCACTGTTAACCCAGGCCTGGTAGTTAGAATTTCCTGCCAGCTCCAGATAATTCTTATTCTCAAATTCGCCAAAATCACATTCCGCCAGTTCCTCTATAATATGGAGTTTCCTGTCAGGAAAAAGTATCTGCGCAGTCTCCGTACACCGCTTCATAGGACTCACATACACCGCGTCCGGCCAAGGATAATCCAGTTCTCTCAGAAACTCCCTGCCCTCCCTGCAAAGCGGCTCGTCGGTCACACCGATATAACGCCCTTTCTTGTTTCCCTCTGTCTTACCGTGGCGGATCAGCCATAATTTAAGCATTTTTAATCACCGTCCCGATACCACACACAACCCGCGTAACCTTTGTACTATGAGCTGCAAGCTTCGTACAAATCCTGCCCACAGCCTCGCGGTACTCACGCACAAACGCATCTGCGGGAACCACGCCGTATCCCACCTCCTCGGATACAAGCACCACCTCCGGGTTTTTTGCAATCAGCTTCTCTGCCAAGTCTGCCACATTATGTCCCGCCGCCAGCTCTTTCCTGATATATTTCTCAAATCCCAGCACGCCCCGGGCAGAAAGAAGCGCTGTCTCATCCGCCGCCTCCCCATCCGTCCAGGTAATCCTCGGATGCTCTTTGCGTGCATAAGCACTCTTTCCCTGAAAAGCGCCGCCGATAATCATTTCCATAACAAAATTCTCCTAAATAAAAATATAATTCGTATCTTTCATACACAACACTCTGAAAAACATAAGAGCGCCGACGCATAACTATCCTCACACCGCAATTATACTAAAATACCACAAAATTCGACACCACCGCCAAAATCAATGCCATCCCCACTTCACACAGACAGAGAAAGCATCCTGACAAATCCCCGGTAGTCCCCCCGAAATATTTAAGCGCCATATGATGATAGTACGCAAAAATCAAAAGCGCACCTCCAAACGCCGAAATTCCGCCCACAGGCTGCAGCCATACCATCAAAGCAAATAGCAGGACAAGAAACGCCACAAGCACATTTCTCACTGTCCTATCCTCTGATTTACGCGAAAACTCCGCCACGGTTCCGTCCGCCTTGGCTTTTGGAAAAGTGATCACACCAATCCCGGAAAGGCATCTGGACACCATAAATCCTGCTCCCATCAGAAATAACGCAGTACGGTTATACCCAATCTGGCTGTACGCGCCATACCACAAAAGGAAATACACACACGCAGTAATCACCGCGAATGCCCCCGCATTGGAATCCTTAAGGATTTCCAGCCTGCGGCTTTTTTCCTGCCAGGAGCTCATGGCGTCCGAAGTATCCAACAGTCCGTCCACATGGATTCCGCCTGTCACCAGCACCGGAATCAGCACCAGCACCACCCGAACAAAGCCCTGCTCAAAGGAATACCTCTCACCCACGTACGCAGCCAAAAGCGTCAGAGCAGCAATCACCCCACCAATAAAAGGAAAAAAACAGAACATGTATTTCATATTCTCTTTCGTCCAGTCAGCCCGGGGCATAGGAATCTTGGAAAACATGGCAAACGCAACCTTAAAGCTGTTCCACACACTTTTCATGCGTCTGCGCCTCCCTTATGATATACAGGAATGCCGTACACCACTTCGACTACCTCATCTGCCATCACAGCCAGCGCCTGGTTGATTTCTCCCAGATACTTCTGATAAGTCCTCGTCTCCTCCTCATAAAGCTCACCGTCAGAAAATATCTCATTGGTCACGATGACCAGATGTTTCACCTGAGAAAGCACCTCACGCACACCGGAAAGAATCTCGTCCACTGTCTTTTCGTGCGCGCCTCCATCCTGGAACATTTCGTTGGCCGCAAGATTTGACATACATTCCAAAAGCACCACACTGTCCTTCGGAAGAACCAAGTCCTTAAGATTCGTATAACGCTCCACCGTCTCAAAACCCTTTCCCGAACGCATCCTGCGGTGACGGTCTATCCGCCTGCGGCACTCCAGATCAAAAGGAAACATGGTTGCAATATAAATCCTTCTTGCATCTCCGAAAGAGAGCACTCTTGTCTCGGCAAAGGCAGATTTCCCACTGCCGCTTCCGCCTGTAACCAACACCATCATTTTATTTCAGCTCCTCGTACTTTTCCATGTTAATATCATCAAAGGTACTCATAGAGTTATAAACCTGCGCCGCTAAATCCAAAATCGGGAATAAAGCCACTGCTCCGGTTCCCTCGCCAAGACACATATCGGCATGAAGCACAGGTTCCTTGCCCATATGCTCCAGAATCAGATGAGCCGCAGGCTCCTTGGACACATGGGAAGCAATCATATAATCACCGCACGCCGGACAAAGCCTCATGGCGATAAGCGCAGACACACAAGAAATAAAGCCGTCCATCACCACCGGCATCCCAAGAGCCGCTCCGCCGATAAACACACCCGCCATGCCCGCAATATCAAAGCCGCCCACTTTCGCAAGCACATCCAACGGATCTGCCGGGTCAGGCTTATTAATCTCAATCGCCCTTTTAATAGCATTGATCTTACGTGTCAGCCCCTCGCTTGAAAGACCTGCCCCCCGTCCTGTCATGCTTTCCACCGGCTGATTGAGAAGAACGGAGGCCACTGCGCTGCTGGTGGTGGTATTTCCGATTCCCATCTCACCTGTAGCGAGAAGCTTGTAGCCTTTCTCCTTTAATTCCTCCGCCACAGCAATACCGGCCTCGATTCCCTTGAGCGCTTCCGCTCTTGTCATTGCAGGCTCTTTGGTCATATTTTTTGTCCCATAGGCAACTTTCAGATCCGTGCGCACATTGGTATCCGTCACCATGCCCACATCCACCGGGAAAACATCCACCCCGCATTGCTTACACATCACACATACTGTGGTGATACCCAGGAGAAAATTATTTGCCACTAGTGCCGTAATCTCCTGACCTGTCTGGGTCACCCCTTCCTCCACCACGCCATTGTCCGCGCACATGGCGGCTAACCCACGCTTACTGATATCCACATCCTGGGTGCGGGTAATGCCTGCAATCTGGATGTGCAGGTCCTCAAGCTTCCCCAGAGAATGCAGCGGCTTGGCTATACTGTCCCAACGTCTGCGTGCCGCGGCCATCGCATCCTCATCCAGCGGCTGTATCTGCGCGATTGCTTCCTCTAAAGTCATTGTCCAAATCCTCCCGTATTGTTCTTCCAGTTCAATCCTTTTCTGGTACTAGCACAATGAAATCATTGTACTAGGATTGTTTTGGAAATTCATCCTACTAGGTTAAAATTTTACCACATTACAGCTGAAAAAAATAGTCTTTTCTTATTGGACTCTCCAAAAAAAAATGGATATGGGGACCCCGGAGGGTTGTTGGACGGCTAGGGGGAGGGACTTGGGGGCCGGGGGCGGTTTCTATATAATGTACCCATAAGTGTGGACACATTGAAAAGTGGGGGGCCCCTCTCTTTAGACAGACCTTCTCGTCTGACCCTTAAATCTAAACATCCCCCTGCATTCCCGTCCCCTTATAA
The DNA here is from genome assembly GCA_000702025.1 of Blautia schinkii DSM 10518. Lineage (GTDB taxonomy): Bacteria > Bacillota > Clostridia > Lachnospirales > Lachnospiraceae > Blautia_A > Blautia_A schinkii. The sequence goes on along the minus strand of JNKJ01000010.1, from coordinate 191 downwards.
TGTACACCCCCTGCAGATGTACCCGTTTTTTTGGACTGGCCCCACGGAGTTCTGCCCCGGCCCTGTTTTCTTTAGACATATCCACCGTCCCTATGGTATTCTTAGATCAAGAACAATAGGAGGAATATCATGAGCAGAAAACCCTTTACCAATGAGCAGATGCTGATACTGCGCCAGAACCCTTACACCTA
>JNKJ01000009.1 GCA_000702025.1 Blautia schinkii DSM 10518 | reverse complement strand
CCCCCTCAAGATGAGATATCCCATTCTTAGGAAGTAAACCCCCTTGAAGACGACGAGGTAGATAGGGCAGAGGTGGAAGTGCAGCAATGTATGGAGCTGACTGCTACTAATCGGGTGAGGGCTTGACCAAATAGCCTGAGAGAGCGGTCAAGACAGGAGGACAACAGCTGGGAGCAAGCTTGCTTGCGGACAGAGGTTGGCCGAGTGGATTGAACATTTGCGAAGCAAAAGGCACTGAGCGACGAAGTCGCGAAGTGACCGCTCGGAGTAGTGAGAAACGACTCACAGGCACGCAATGGAAGATTGATTCTCAAGGATGTTAGCATGTATGTAGTTTTGAAGGTGCAATGAGTAAGAGCAGCCGAAGAGGTTGCTTTTTTTGTTTTATGCTTTTTCGTTTTTATAAAAAGTTAATGTGACAGATTTGTTTAAGTGTGCTATCCTATAATATATTATTTCTATTTTCTATACCGGTAATTCACCGGAAGATCCACTATAAAATTCAACGAGACAAGGGAGGATTCGTCTACCGCTACAGGTGGAAAAACTAATCAAAAATAAGAAAAAGGTGGTGAGCATCATGATATTTTTTAAATATTGCCGCTAAAAATCTTTTAATTCTTTGAAGAACATAATATAATGGAGGTACATGGAATGAGCAAAAAGAAAGAAAAGCACCATGTAAAAAGAAAAAGACAAACTTTTTCTACTCCAGATAAAGGCACATATGTGCAGAGAACACATAAAGATACATTGTTCCGGTTCATATTTCGGGATGAAAAGAAACTTTTACAATTATATAACGCCCTTAATGACACATCATATGAGGATACCAGTGGACTTGTCATTACGACATTGAAAAATGTTATTTATCTGGGATATAAGAACGATGTCTCGTTTTTATTAGATTGGCTGTTATACCTGATCGAACATCAATCGACCTGGAATCCCAATATACCGTTGCGGGGAGTCCTATACTTTGCCAGACTCTATAAGGATTTTATCGATATGTTTGCACTGGATTTATATAGTACAAGTCAAATAGAATTACCTTATCCCCAGTACATCGTATTTTATAACGGCTTAGAAGACAGAGCAGAGCGGGAAATTCTCCATCTTTCAGATGCATTTGTGACTCCGGAGCATCCGGTAGGAGGGATATCAGTTCCCGCGTTAGAATGTAATGCATTAGTTTTGAACATTAACTATGGAAAGAATCAGGAGTTACTGGAAAAGTGCAAGCCGTTATTAGATTATTCAAGGTTTATTTTCTATATCCGGCAGAATATGACAGCAGGCGATTCCCTGGAGATAGCAGTTGATAATGCAGTCGAGCAATGTCTTATGGAAAATGTCCTCACGGATGTGTTAAAGGCAAACCGCAAGGAGGTTGTATCTATGTTTCTGGAAGAATATGATGAAGAGCTGCATTTTAAAACACTAAAGGAAGAGGGCATCAAAATAGCGACAGAGAAGATCAATCGTCTGGTGGAGAATCTTATCCGTGACAACCGAATGGATGAGCTAAAGCGCTCTGTCACGGACAGGGAACTTCAGGAAAAACTTTTGAAAGAGTATCATCTTTAAGAACCAAAATGCACCGGGAAATGGTACCGGTGCATTTTGAGCTGTTATGGTCTTTGAATATTGGGAAAGTATCTTTTTCCTTGTATGCATGTTCTTGTAATGATATACTGAATGTAAAGCCGATAAGGACGAAATTCAGCGAATAGCAGAAAGAAGGAATTACTTATGAAAAAGAAAATGATCGTTTTAATAGCCGCAGCAATGTCAGCAGCTTTACTTGCAGGAGGGGTAGTGACAGTTTCGGCGCAGGCGCAGGTTCGCGTTGGTTCCATGAAAGGGCCTACCTCCATGGGATTGGTACATTTCATGGATGAGGCAGAAAAAGATGCAGACGAGTCATATACATTTGAGATGGTAACAGCAGCGGATGAACTGACTGCCAAGTTTACTACCGGAGAGATGGACATTGTGCTGGTTCCGGCAAATATGGCAAGTATTCTTTACAACAAAACAAAGGGGAATATCCAGGTCATTGACATTAATACCCTTGGTGTGCTTTACATGGTCACTGCGGATGATTCTATATCCAGTGTGGCTGATTTGAAAGGTAAAACCGTGTATTCTACAGGTAAAGGCCAGACACCGGAATATGTTCTGAACTTTCTTCTGGAGTCAAACGGGATTTCTAAGGATGAAGTGACAGTGGAATATAAGTCCGAAGCAACGGAGGTAGTTTCCACCCTGGCACAGGATGAGAACGCGATCGGCATTCTTCCCCAGCCATTTGCAACAGTGGCCTGCAAACAGAATGAGAAGCTCAAAGAGGTCTGCGATCTGACCCAGGAATGGGATAAAACAGGAAAAGGTACGCTTGTCACCGGTGTTACTATAGCAAAAAAGGATTATATCGAGGCGAATCCTGAAGTTATTGAGGATTTCCTGGATCAGCATGAGAGCTCCATCGAGTTTGCAGCAGAAAACACGGCAGAAGCTGCAGAGCTGATAGCGGCTGCGGGAATTGTAGAAAAGGCTCCTATCGCGGAGGCAGCACTTCCGAAATGTAATGTCAAATATCTGGACGGAGAGGAAATGAAAACTGCTTTGAGCGGATACCTGGAGGTGCTTTTCAATCAGAATTCGGAGTCAGTGGGGGGAAGCCTTCCTGAGGATGACTTCTACTATATGGAAGCGGAAGAACTTGACGATTAATCGAAAGATTTGGGAGGGGCAGAGTTTCCCCTCCTTTTTCTACGATTGAAAATCGTAGCAGCGAAAGAATCCGCTGTCCATGGTTGTTTATGTAAAAAAGTTTTCGGGAGATGGTTATGAAGAAAAAACAAATGTGGCAGAAAGCTGCGGCAATTCTTTTCTGGCTGATTCTCTGGCAGGCTGTGGCAGTATTCATGAAGGATTCTATTGTTTTTGTGGGTCCGGTGGAAATGCTTCAATCTCTCTGGGAGCAGATGCTGGGAAAAGAGTTCTGGGTATCAGTAGAAAATACGATTGTGAAGATTATGGGAGGATTTCTGGCTGCTTTTTTCGGCGCAGTGCTGATGGCAGGTCTTGCATTCCGGTATAACTGGCTTAAGATTCTTCTGGAACCGCTGATTACTTTGGCAAAATCCGTGCCGGTGGCTTCCTTTGTGGTTTTGCTTCTGATTCTGGCCGGGTCAGGGAATCTGTCGGTATACATAGTTTTGCTTATGGTTTTTCCCATTATCTATATTAATATGGGACAGGGACTTGCGCATGTGGACAAGAAAATGTTGGAGGTGGCAAGGGTGTTCGGCATGAGGCCGTGGAAACAATTTCTATATATATACCGGCCTGCATTTTTGCCTTTTCTCGTCAGTAGCTGCAGAGTAGCACTGGGTATGAGTTGGAAGTCAGGCGTTGCTGCAGAGATTATCGGAGTGCCGGCTCATTCCATTGGAGAACGGCTCTATATGGCGAAGATTTATCTGAATACCGACAGCCTCTTTGCCTGGACGCTGGTAATCATTTTACTAAGCCTGATATTTGAGAAAGTGTTTTTGCTCATACTGAAAAGTCTTGGAGGAAAAGCATGGAAGGGAGAAGCGGGCAAGTGAATATAGAGAAGCTTACGAAAAGCTATGGAGACCATAAGGTACTGGACCAATGGAGCCTTACTTTCCAGGATGGGAAGATTTATGCGCTCATGGGACCTTCGGGGTGTGGGAAAACTACGTTTCTTCATATCCTGTTGGGAATTGTCGAGAAAGACGGAGGAACTATGGAGGGCGTGGAGGGAAAGCATTTTTCTGCGGCCTTTCAGGAAAATCGGCTTTTTGAGTTTTTAACTGCAGCGGAGAATATATTAGCAGTACAAAGGAAAATACGGAAAAAACAAAAAAAGCAAAAAGTTGAAGGGACCGAAAGGGACAAGGAAATCAAAAAAACAGAGGGAACAGAAGTAATCAAAGGAATCGAAGAAATCAATGAAATCCTCGCAGAAATCCTGCCAAAGGAAGCTTTAATTCAGAAAGTCGGGGAATACAGCGGCGGCATGAAGCGAAGAGTGGCCATAGCCCGTGCTATGCTTGCAGAATCGGATGTTATTGTTATGGATGAACCCCTTACCGGGCTGGACGAGGGAACAAGAGATCAGGTGATAGAATTTATTCTAAAGTACCGCAGGGGGAGGACCCTTATTTTTTCTACGCATCAGGAAAAGGAGGCGGAGCTGCTTGGCGGGGAGAAAATTGTTATAGCCTGGGAAAGCCTGAGAAAGAAATAAAAAAGAATTGACAAAGATATTGCAAAGCATTAAATTATATAGTAGAAATTCCAATTAATGCCATCAAAGTAGATGGTTAAAGATAGTCCCGACGCTGTAAATCTGATTCAAAATGGAAGAGCGCGCAGATATCGTAGGAGTGGATTATCATATAAAATTTGAAGGGCGGAGGAATACGTGGCAAATATTAAAGATGTTGCAGAGCTTGCTGGTGTTTCTCTCAGCACAGCATCTATTGTAGCAAATGGTAAATCGGAAGAGCGTAAAATATCAAAAAAGACACAGGAAAAAGTATTGAAGGCTATGAGTGCCTTAAACTATATTCCGAATGTATCAGCTAAATCATTGCGGCGGGGAGAGTCCCAGAATTATATAGTCGCATTGTTTTGGAATTTTGACTATAGAAGTATGATGATGCATCGCTTTCTATTTGGTGTGCAAAAGCGTATCACAGAAGCAAATGTAAATATGAGTATTGTAATACATCCATATCAGACGGGTAATCTCAGAAAGGAAGAAGAAAGCTTTGTAAACGGTGAATTTCATGCGGCGATTATCGCAAATGCTGATCAGGACGATTTGGAATACCTAAGTCACAGCAGCTTTCGGATGCCCATAATTTTGTATAACCGTCTTTTGCAGGGATACTCCTCTGTTAATGTGGATGATAAAAAAATCGGCATTATGGCTGCCGAGCATATATATGAAAAAGGATACAGGCATCCGGCAGTCATACATGGTACACAGAATTTTCCAGGTGCAACCATGCGAGAGGCAGGCTTTTTTCAACGTTTGGAGGAATACGGTATCGAGATTCCAGAAAATCGGATTATCTATGCGGGTAATTCCATCAAAGGTGGATTTGAATGTGGCAAGCAGATTATCAGTAAAAATGTTTCAGAAATGGCTGATTGCTATTTTTGTTCCTCTGATTTTATTGCTTTAGGTTTAGTAAACGCCTGGGCAGAAGAGAGCTTAGTGCCAGAGAAAATCGGTGTAATTGCAGTAGGCAATAACGATCCACAATGCAGTAAATATAATTCTCCTTCGATTACTGTAATTAATATGCCTATAGAGGAGATGGCAGAACAGTGCTGTCAGTTTCTCATTGACGGGATGTATGCGTTTCAGGAAGAACCCGCAGTAAAGTTTTTTCATACAGAATTGTTTGAGAGAACATCTACAAATCGTCTTAAATAAAACCGCTTTATAGTTAATCGCACTATAGGGCGGTTTTTTCTTGCTTAAAATCCATGGTTTATCTAACGCATAAGTTATCTGTAAAATTCGCAACTTTACTGGTATATATGTACAAAAAAACTACAAATATTATGTCAAATTTGGTTAATTGACAAAAAGTGCTATTATGATATAATAAGTACAACGTTTTAGTACAACGTTGTAACAAAAATAAGACTAAAATATGGAGGAATGGAAATGAAGAAAAAACTGTTAGGCTTGGCATTATCATTAACGTTAGTTGTGGCATCAGCCCTGGCACCGGCAACTGTTTCTGCGGAGGAAACAAAAGAGCCTGTTTATGGTGGAACTGTAAGGTATGCTTCCCATAATGTTACATCCACACCAGGTTACACACCGGAGAATTCAAATAATGCATCATTGATTTATTTGAATACAGCCTATGAATCATTGATTTATTATAATTCTTCAGGTGAAATTATCCCAAGACTTGCTACTGAATGGGAAACAGATGCAGAGGAACCAAGCATCACCTGGACATTGCGCGAAGGCGTAAAATTTGCAGACGGCACTGATTTTAATGCAGAAGCAGTGAAGATAAACATCGAAGAATATCAGAAATGTCAAAGAAACGAGACAGCAAATGTGGCAAGCTGTGAGGTAGTTGATGACTATACAATTAAGATGGTCCTTAATAGCTGGAACTCTTCCACCTTGGAGGCAGTCGGGTTTTTCGTTTATTATATGTCTCCGGAAGCCTTAAAGGATGTAGATACCTTGAGAAATACGTCCTGTGGAACAGGTGCTTTCCAGGTAACAGAATTTGAACCGGGTGTGTCTGTGAAATATGCAAAGAATGAGAATTACTGGCAGGAAGGTAAGCCTTACCTTGACGGAGTAGAAATGTATGTTGTTGACGAACCCACAACAAGAGCTTCTGCATTCGAAGCTGGAGAATATGACATTATCCTTATGAATAACCTTGCAGTAGCCAATGATCTGATTTCAAAGGATAAGTATGTTGTGGAAAGCAATACTTCCGGTCAGGGACTTGTTATGACCGGTATCATTCCAAACAGTGCTCTGGAAGGACCTTTCCAGGATGCGCGTGTACGCCGCGCAATGTGTTATGCGATTGACACCCAGGCTTTAAGTGATGCGTTTGGATATGGACTTCTGAAAACCTTGAACCAGTGGGCAGCACCGGGAACACCTACCTTTGATGAAAATCTCAACGGTATTACTTATAACCCGGATAAGGCAAGAGAGCTTTTAGCTGAAGCAGGCTATCCGGACGGATTTGATACTACCTTTACAACAGACGCAGGAAGTAAAGATTATTTTACAGCAGCGGCAAATATGCTGGCAGAGGTCGGTATCCGTTGTGAGGTAAATCTTGTTGATGAAAGTGCACAGGTAAATCTCTATTCAACTGGTACATGGGAAGGCATTATGGGACACTTCGCATCCGTAGCTCCTGACCTTGGTCTCTATATGGGACGTCACTTAGACGTAGACGGTGCTTTCTATGCAAAAGGTATCCAGCATCCCGAGGACCATATGGAATTGCTGGAGAAAATCCGTGTTGCTCCTACAGAAGAAGAGAAAATCAAGCTGGAATATGAAATGCAGAAGCTCATCTATGATGCGGATACAGGAAGCGCATTATTCGGACAGCCGTTATATGTTCAGAATGAGCCGGTTCTGAAGTACGACTATGTAAAGGACGATAATAGAAGCGTGGATCACGTAGCAACCTGGAGTATTGAGAACTGCTGGTTGGACAAGTAGATAGTAAATGGCAAAATGGAGGCGTTGTACTAAGCAGTTATAGTGGAATGTGGAGGCATCGGTGAATAGCCGCCTCCACATTTTAGAATTGGAGGTTTCTCTGTGAATAAAAAATTATTCAAAATGATAGGAAAGCGTATTGTCCAGTCTGTGATCGTACTTTTTATCGTTACCTTGCTTGTATTTTTATTGATGCAGCTTGTACCGGGCGATCCCATTGTTAATTTTTTGGGAGCGAACGCCACAGAAGAGCAGATTGCCCATTATACAGAGATGTTTGGATATGACCAGCCGGCATTAGTACAGTATGGCAAATGGATAGCCGGTCTGTTCCATGGAGAGATGGGACGTTCGGTAGCGTTACAGAAGGATATTACGGAAGTTATTTTTCAGAGACTTGGAGTTACGCTTTCTATAGTGCTTCCGGCCTTTGTACTGGCGGTCGTGTTTGGAGTGGTGCTTGGAATTTTGGCAGCTAAAAATAGAGGAAGCAGACTTGACACAGTTATTTCATTTTTTGCAAATATCGGTATGTCCATGCCTATGTTTTGGTTCGGTATGCTGCTGATCATGCTTTTTGCATTAAAGCTTGGAATCCTGCCTACATCCGGTCTGGGAAATAAAGCGGATGGAATGTGGCAGTATATTTCCCATTTGATACTGCCTATGACCGTACTTGCCATGGGACCATTGGCCCAATTCACCAGACAGACACGCTCCTCTATGCTGGAGGTCATACGACAGGACTATGTGACGACTGCAAAGGCGAAAGGAGTAACAAAGAAGGCACTTACGTTCAGACATCAGTTAAGAAACGCATTGATACCAATCATCACAGTTATGGGTGTCCAGCTTGGCGGCATGATCGGCGGAACTGTATTAGTGGAAAGTATCTTTGTGGTTCCGGGCCTTGGCAATCTTATGATTACAGCAATTAAAGGCCGTGATTTCATGGTAGTGGAAAATGGAGTTCTGATCATTGCGATTGCGGTAGCTGTTTGTAACTTAGTGGTGGATATTCTTTATGGAATAATCGATCCCAGAATCCGCAATGATTGATGCAGACAGCAGAAGGAGATACATACAATGAAAAAAATATGGAAGAAAATAAAAAACTCCCGGATTGTAAAAGTGCTGTTTGCCAGAAAGGCAGTAGTGGTATGTTTGATCATTCTGGCATTAATGATTTTGTCTGCTGTCTTTGCCCCTCTTGTCTCACCTTACGATCCTTATAAGCAGGATTTGAAAAGTATGCTGCTTGGCATTTCTCCGGAACATTGGCTGGGAACAGACCCAATGGGGCGTGACCTGCTATCGCGCATTATTTATGGCGGCCGTGTATCCTTTATCGTAGGTCTTGTCTCTGTGCTTGTAGCAGGTGGAATTGGTATGATACTGGGACTGATCGCCGGCATGGCAGGCGGAATCATTGATGCGTTTATCATGCGTGTCACAGATGCGATGATGTCTGTTCCGATGATCATTATGGCATTGTTCCTGGGAAGCATTCTTGGCAAGGGCCTTGGAAATATTTGTCTCGCCATTGGAATCAGTATGATTCCAAGTTATGCCCGTGTAACAAGAGGACAAGTGCTCACAGTGCGTGAGATGGACTATATTACAGCGGGAACGCTTTGCGGAGCGTCAAAACTGAAGAATACATTAGTACATATCCTTCCCAACTGTATTTCCGCTAATATTGTATTGATGACAATGAATCTCGGAAATGCAATCTTAAATGAGGCAGCGTTAAGCTTTTTAGGAATGGGTATTAATCCTCCTACAGCAAGCTGGGGAAGCATGGTAAACGATGGATATAAATATATGAGCTCTAATCCGGTCATTGCGATTGCGCCGGGTGTGTTTATTATGATCGTTGTGCTTTGCTTTAATATGGTGGGCGATGCGCTTCGTGACGCGATGGATCCTAAACTCCGCGGAACCCTGGGCAAAAAGAAAAAATCAAGGAAAAAGGAAACAGCATAGCAGAAAGGATAAGCATTATGGCAGAAAAATTACTGGAGATCGAGAATCTCTGTGTGGAATATAATACGGAAATTGCTACGGTATATGCAGTGAACGGGCTCAGCTTATCATTAGATTACGGAGAGACACTGGGATTAGTTGGGGAAACCGGGGCCGGAAAGACTACCACATGTCTGAGTGTGATGCGGCTGCTGCCAGAGGGAATCGGAGAGGTAACAGAAGGAACAATCATGCTTGACGGAAATGACATGATGACCCTGCCGGAAGAAACGGTCCGGGATTTGAGAGGAAACACTGTTTCCATGATTTTTCAGGACCCAATGTCAAGTTTGAACCCCGTAATGACGGTAGGCGACCAGATTAAAGAGGTTCTGAAGATTCATAATAAAGATATGAATAAAGATGAGCTTGAAAAGGCTGTGGATAACATGATGGAGCTGGTTGGAATACCGGCCAACCGTAAAAATGAGTATCCCCATGAATTTTCCGGCGGTATGAAACAAAGGATTGTGATTGCAATTGCACTTGTGTGCGAGCCCAAGCTTATTTTGGCGGACGAACCGACAACCGCGTTGGATGTGACAATCCAGGCTCAGATGCTGGGACTGATCAATGAACTTCAGAAGCGTATGAATACAGCCATGATTCTTGTAACCCACGATTTGGGCGTTGTGGCGCAGACATGTGAAAAGGTAGCGGTTATGTATTCAGGAGAAGCTGTAGAGGTCGGTTTGGCTGAGCATATATTCGGAGGACAGCATCTGCATCCTTATACGCAGGGATTATTTAATGCGATACCAAAGCTGGATGTGGATACGCATCGATTGGAGACAATAGAGGGCCTGATTCCTGACCCGACCGTGAAAATAGAAGGCTGCCGTTTTGCAGACAGGTGCAAATATGCCATGGAAAAATGTAAAAAGGCGCCGCAGTTAGTAGAGGTAGAAAAGGGACACTATATTAAATGTCATTTATTTCAAGATAAAAAGGTCTGACAGCCCGGGAGGAATCGTAGATGGAAAACAAAGTATTAATCGAAGTCAGAGATTTAAAGAAATATTTCAAAACCTCTAAGGGGATGCTCCATGCTGTCGACGGACTGAATTTTAAGATAAAAAAGGGAACCACACTTGGAGTAGTGGGGGAATCAGGCTGTGGGAAATCTACCTTAGGAAGAGTTCTTCTTCATTTGCATGAGGCTACTTCAGGCCAGATTATTTATGATGGCTCAGATATCACAAACTATTCAGCCAAGCAGCTTATGGATATAAGGAAACGTATGCAGATGATTTTCCAGGACCCATCTGCATCCCTGGACCCAAGAAAAAATGTAAGGGATTTAATAGGAGAACCTTTGAAGAATTTTAAGGTTTGCAAGAACAAGGCAGACTATGAGGCGCGTGTCCGTGAAATCATGAAGACCGTAGGACTTGCACAGCGTTATGAGGAGAGCTATTCCCATGAGCTGGACGGAGGCCGGAGACAACGAATTGGCATTGGACGTGCTTTGGCCATGAATCCGGAGTTTATTGTCTGTGATGAACCCGTTTCTGCTCTTGATGTGTCAATCCAGGCACAGGTTTTGAACCTTCTTATGGATCTTCAGGAGGAAAAAGGATTAACCTACATCTTTATTACGCATGATTTGAGTGTAGTAAAGCATATCAGTCATGAGATTGTAGTCATGTATCTCGGACAATGTGTAGAGTATGCAAAAACCGGAGAATTATTTAAAAAGCCTATGCATCCGTATACCCAGGGACTTCTTGATGCAGTACCGGTACCGAACCTGACCGGAAAAAAATTGGCAACGGAGGTTATGAAGGGAGAGCTCACCAGTCCCATTGAGCCGAAGCCGGGGTGCCGTTTTGCAAACAGATGTCCAAAGGCAACTGAGAAGTGCAGAGGTCGTGATATACCGCTCAATGAGGTAGAACCAGGGCATTTTGTGGCATGTACGTTATATGAACAGGGAGGTGCGTCACACTGACACAGGAAGAAAAAATGGAACTTGAGAGAGTCCGCAAAGAATTTGCTAAGTGTACAGTCGTACCAGCGTATGAAATCAAAGATTGTTACGAAGAAATGCTGAAGATGGATGATGGGGTTTCTCTTCGTACGATCATATACAAGCCGGACAGGGAGGGGCCCTTACCCACAATCGTGGTAAGAAGCTGTTATCCCAATAATGATTACCTGTACCGGGCCACGGCAAAAGAGTACTGCAGAAGAGGGTACAGCTATATTTATCAGTATTGTCGGGGAACCGGCGGTTCAGAAGGCGTGTGGGAGCCAAATGTGAATGAGCGCTCTGACGGTAAAAAGACGATTGACTGGATTGCGGAACAAGAATGGACCGGAAATATCGGGTATTGGGGATGTTCTTATCTGTCACTGACCGGATGGATGATTGCGGATATTTTGCCGGAAAAGGTAAAGACTATGTATCTTACCCATTACGGAACACAGAGATTTGTATCCGTTTATCAGGACGGTATGTTCCGGCATGATGTGCTTACGGCCTGGACAATGGAGAATGCGGGCTATCCGGTCACAGCTGATTATCTGGAATCATGTAAGTACAGGCCGCATGTATCCGTGGATGAAGATGTATGGGGCAGGAAAATTCCGTGGTATCGTGACTGGATTACGAACACGGACCGGGAGGCTGAATATTGGAACACAGGTTTTTGGAAGCTTTTAAAGGATATTCCCTCGCGGGTAAAGATTCCACTGTATGTGGGAGGAGGATGGTACGATCATCACTTAGCTTCTGCCATTGAGACTTATCGCTCTCTTTCGGAGGAAAGTAAAGAGAAGAGCCGTTTTTTGATTGGCGGATGGATGCATGATTTCCATATAAGGCTTCAAGACTGCGAAGGGACTCATTTTGAAAATGACGATATACTTCGAGCTTTCAATTGGTTTCAAGAGCTTTTGGAAGAAGAAAAGACACCAAAGGCTGCGATTGATTACTATATCATTGGCGCAGACTGCTGGCATAGAAGAGAGAAGTTTGAATTAGAGAATCAAAAACATTTATGTCTTTATATCGCAAACTCCGTCGAAAGTACCTATGCGTTGAAAGAAAGTAATGATACTCAGGAAAGCATGCTTTCATGGAAATATGATCCTGACAATCCGGTTATGTCCCACGGCGCGGAATCGCTTTTGGCGACGAAGGAGGAGCAGGGAAGCCTGTTACAGCCTGAGCCGGGGTACAGGGACGACGTGATTTGCTGTATTTCTGAGCCGTTCACAGAAAGTGTGACCGTTTTTGGAAAAATGCAGGTGGTTCTTACTGTTGCGTCAAATGTGGAGGATACTGCTTTTGTTGTAAAAATCATGGAGGTGAGAGAGGATGGGAAAGCATACAATATGCGTACCGGCATTACGACACTTGCCTATCGTAATCACAGTGACAGGCGTAAAATTTACGAGCCGGGAGACAAGGTTCAGATAACGATTGACACCTGGGATCTGGCTTGGATGATAAAGAAAGGCTCGCGTCTCAGAATTGACCTTACTTCTTCTGATTTTCCGCAATACAGTTTACACAGTAACTATCCCGGTTGCTGGGCGGAGCAGAAGAATGTGCGAGTGGCCGTGCAGCAGGTGTATTTTGGCGGATATGATGAATCTTTTATTAAAATTCCAATCATTTAGAAAACGATACATATAAGACGATACATATAAGACGATGTATATAGAATGATGCCTCAAAATTAACTGTGATAAATTATAAACGAGGAGTGAATGAACATGAAAAAAATAGCAATTGGCGGCGGCCAGGGCTTCTGGGGTGATTCCCCGGACGCGGCCGTGCAGATGATACGTGACGGCAATATTCAGTATATGGCCTGCGATTATCTGGCTGAGCTGACCTTATCCATAATGGCAAAGCAGCAGCTTAAGAATCCGGAAAAAGGCTATGCACCGGATTTTATTACCAGAATTTTAAAAGAAGCAGGAAAAGAAGCATGGGAGAAAAATATTCGAATCTGTACAAATGCAGGCGGGATGAACATCTCCGGCTGTGTGGAAGCAATTAAACAGTTTGCAGAAGCAGAGCAGATGAAGGGATATAAGATAGGATATGTGACAGGGGATTCCATCAAGGATAAAATCCCCCAGCTTTTGAAAGAAGGCTGGACTTTTCCAAACTTTGATTACGACGGAGATTTTCGAGATATTATAGACAGAATTTATAACTGTAATGCTTACATCGGACATGAGGGGATTGAACAGTGTATAGCGGGGGGCGCAGATGTTGTTGTCACGGGCAGGGCTGCTGACAGCGCACTTTTTCTGGCTCCGCTTGCCCATGAATTCGGCTGGGCAGATGATGACTGGGATAATCTGGCCAGAGGAATCATGGCAGGTCATCTTCTCGAATGCGGCGGTCAGGGCGCAGGCGGCAATTATATGTACGACTGGAGAAATGTGCCCAAAATGGAGGATTTAGGTTTCCCCATTGCGGAGCTTACACAGGATACCTTTGAGATTACCAAAACTCCGAACTCAGGCGGAATTATCTGCGAACAGAGCTGTAAGGAGCAATTCTTATATGAGGTGCTGGACCCGGCCAATTACATAACCCCGGATGTAAATGTTGATATCAGTAAAGCGACGATTACCCAGGCGGGACCGGACAGAGTGCGGATTGAAAATATCCATGGCAAAAAACGCCCGGATACATTAAAGCTTTGCGTAGGCTACCACAAAGGATGGAAAACAGTTTCCATGCTGAGCTTTGCCTGGCCGGATGCATATGAGAAGGCAAAATACTGTGCGGAAGTTATCATGAAAAAGATGAAAAAAAGAGGTATGAAGGCTGACGATGTCCATATTAGCTACATTGGTCTTAACAGTCTTCATCTGGGCGTTGCAGACATGAGTGAGGAAGCCTTAAAGAATCTCAACGAGTGTGTGATGAGAATTGCTGTGTTTAGTGAGGATAAAAACGAATGTGCAAAAATCATTCCGGAGATTAGTCCTCTTCAGCTTAATGGACCTCCGGGAGCATCTTTCTTTGGCGGAAGAGCACATGTACAGGAGGTCATGGCACTTTGGCCCACTACGATCCCGAGAGATGGATTAGATATTCAGTCTCATATTTTGGAGGTGTAAGGATGGCAGAAATATATTTAAATGATATTGCGCATGGGCGCAGCGGTGACAAGGGAGATACCAGCAATGTATGTGTGTATGCCAGAAAGCCGCAGTACTACAAAATTATTGAGCGCGAAGTCACACCGGAGAAGCTTCACGCGCATTTTGGGGATATGGTAAAAGGAGAAATTATAAGATATGAGGTTCCAAGCCTTGGTGGATTTAATTTTGTGATGAAGCATGCACTGGGCGGCGGTGCGACAATGAGTCTCAGGCTTGATTCTCTGGGGAAATCTATGGGCAGCGCTGTGATGAGAATGAAAATCCATGTGGAAGACGGAGAAATATAAGCAAGATTGTAGGTTAAAAATGGGGCTAGGAGGGCCTGCTGTAGTTTTGGAACATACAATGGCAGAGGAGAATAGAGATGGAAGCAGAGATTAAAAAAACAGAAGTACAGGCATTGCAGAATCTTACAGTACTGGATTTGACCAGAGTAGTTGCAGGACCATATGCAGGTGCACTATTAGGAGATTTGGGAGCGAATGTGATTAAAATCGAAATTCCGGGAAACGGTGATGACGCACGCGGATACGGTCCTTATGAAAATGGAGAAAGTATGTATTATGCCAATCTGAACCGGAATAAAAAGGGAATCACCTTAAATCTCAAGACAGAAAAGGGTAAAAAAGTATTTAAAAGGCTTGCGGCAAAAGCTGACATATTGATAGAGAACTACAGACCGGGTGTGATGGACAAGCTTGGTCTGGGGTATGATGTACTCAAGGAGTTTAATCCCAGGCTGATTTATGCCGCTGTATCAGGATTTGGTTCGTATGGGCCATATTCGCTGAGGCCGGGATATGACATTTTGTCGCAGGCAATGGGTGGTCTGATGAGTGTGACAGGCTGTAAGGGCGGAGAACCTACCCGTTCCGGTAATGCGATGGGAGATATTCTGGGCGGTATGAATATGGTGATTGGTGTGCTTGCGGCTGTCAATGCCAGAAATATTACAGGGCATGGTCAAAGGGTAGATATTTCTCTGGTGGATTCCGTAGTCGCAAGTTTGGAGAATGCTTATGTACGTTATTTTAAGTCACAAGAGATTCCGGTGAGAAACGGAAACGCATATGCGTCCATAGCTCCCTATGATACCTACCGTGCAAAAGATGGATATGTGGTCATTGCCTGCGGCAACCAAAAGCTGTATGAAATCTTCTGTAATGAAGTGGTGGATATGCCATGGATGATTACGGATGAGAGATTTCTGACAGTACCTCTTCGTGTGGAAAACAATGAGATTCAGAAAAAATATATTGAAGAGTGGACTATGAATTACTCCGTGGACGAGGTGGTAGATAAGGTGCTCTCCAAAGGGATTCCTGCAGGACCTATCTATAATGTGAAACAGATTACAGAGGATGAGCATATTGCGCGTGCCAGAGAGATGTTTGTTGAAGTGGAGCATCCGATCATCGGAAAAATGAAAGTGAACGGCTGTCCTGTAAAGCTAATGGAAACTATGCCCCGCATCAATTATCCCGGACCTACATTGGGTCAGCATAATCAAGAAATTTTTGAAGGAATGCTGGGATATACGTCTGAGGAGCTTGCAGAGATGAAGGCAGAAAACGTGATTTGACGCTGTTATACAGGTAAGATTGGAGGAACAGTCTGATGGGAAAAAAAGTTGTTTTAGCAGGCGCCTGCCGTACGGCAATCGGTAAAATGGGCGGGGCGCTGAAGGATATTCCCGCAGCAGATTTAGGGGCAGTCGTGATAAAGGAAGCCTTACACAGAGCTTCCGTTCCTGCAGAAGCAGTGAATCACGTGTACATGGGATGTGTGCTTCAGGCCGGGCTTGGTCAGAATGTAGCCCGGCAGGCAGCAATCGAGGCCGGACTTCCCAATGAAACCCCGGCCGTAACGGTGAATGTCGTGTGCGGTTCAGGCCTTAACTGTGTGAATATGGCAGCACAGATGATCCAGGCCGGGGATGCAGACGTGGTAGTTGCAGGGGGAATGGAAAACATGTCCTGTGCCCCGTATGCAGTGATGAATGGCCGGTTCGGATACAGAATGAATGACGGAAAACTTGTGGATACCATGGTTCATGATGCTCTATGGGATGCATTTCATCAGTATCACATGATGATGACAGCAGAGAATGTGGCAGAAAAATGGGGGCTTACCCGTGAAGAATTAGATGCTTTTGCAGCAGAGAGCCAGCACAAATGTGAGATGGCTGCGAATGCAGAGCGGTTTGAAGATGAAATTGTTCCGGTTACTGTGCGCCAAGGAAAAAAAGAATTTATTTTTAATAGAGATGAAGGTCTGCGCCCTGGTACAACGAAAGAAAAACTTGCTCAATTAAAATGCTGCTCAGGAAAAGAAGGTGGTGTAGTGACAGCCGGAAATTCCTCAGGTATTAATGACGGAGCAGCAGCGATTGTGGTAATGAGTGAGGAGAAAGCGAAGGAATTAGGTGTGGAGCCTATGGCTTATTTATCAGCAGGTGCACTTGGAGGCGTTGATCCTGCTATTATGGGGGTTGGACCGGTGGCTTCTACCATTAAAGTATTGGAGAAAACAGGTTTAACTATAGAGGATATGGATTTAATTGAGGCAAACGAGGCGTTTGCTGCTCAATCACTGGCAGTCGCAAAGGAGCTGGGTTTTCCAGTGGAAAGGCTGAATGTGAATGGCGGAGCCATTGCTCTGGGACACCCGGTAGGCGCGTCCGGATGCAGGATTCTGGTTACGCTTCTATATGAAATGAAAAAAAGAAATGCAAAACGCGGGCTTGCCACACTTTGTATCGGCGGTGGAATGGGATGTTCTGCCATTGTTGAGCGTTGAATTGTGTAAAAGCTTTTGGCAACAGGCAAAGCTGGGAAATCTGTAATATTCTGTTTGGTGAATTGTGGATTTTCCGGTCTGCCAGTCTGCCAAATATGACTGTCAAATATGACTGCTAAATGTGACTGCTAAATGTCTCCGCCAAATGTCTCTGCCCAATTTGCTTGCCTAATGTGAAAAATCTGCGATGTTATCATAAATTTCTCTTGATTTAATAAAATCTCTCAAGGAATTATTCTCAATTGTCACTCCGTCCAGTTTAGGGAGTGTCTTTATCTGTTTTCCAACTTCTTTCCAGTTTATAGAACCGTCTCCAAGTGCGAGGTGGGCGTCATAGTCAGCGCGATTGTCATGCAGGTGCAGATGCGTAATCCATGGTGCAAGTACATCGAACCATTTTAAAAGAGAGGATTTTGAAAAACAGTTTGCATGGCCGAGATCCAGACAGAGGGAAAAATTCCCGGACTCGATACGTGAGGCAAAATCAGCCATGAGTTCAGGTGATTCGTCAAATACATTTTCAATCGCTATGGGAATTTCGTTGTGTTTGTCCAGAAATGTATTCCAAAAATCAGCCATGCGCTCAGCCCACCCTTCAATATAGCACACCAGAGGAATCCGGCAGGTGTGGAAAATGACTTTGTCTGCGTGGAGGACTTGTGCTGCTTCATATGTCTGTGAGAAACGTTCCCGCGCTGCTTTAGCAGCCAGAGAATCAAAGCTTGCGGGATTTAGGTCGAGAAATGGACCGTGCAGGGTGAGCGCTGGGGAACCGAGCGCATCAAGTCGTTTTTGCCAGCTTTTGAGTAGGGGAGAAAGATGATCTAAATTCATTCCAACGCTAAAGTCAATCAGCTCCAGGCCTGCAGGATACTGAGACAAGAGGAGGGATAATTCTTCATCAGGAAGTAGTTGAGAATAATATATCATGTTGCCCGCCTTTCTTAAAGAAGAGGATTTTGTACATTATATCAGTAATAAATAGTGTTGTGTAATGTGGTTAATGTATTATATGTTGAAGTATGTAATTGGAGATTATAATAGGAAGTAACTGTATGGATTATGTCATATGTAAAAGTATGGATGAATTCTGGGAAAAGTCAAGAGGAATAAAAAAGTTTTCCATAAAATCAACATAAGCTAATGAAACGGAAACAATTAACAGTTCGGGCTCGTCTGAACTGTTACATAAACAAAATAATTGTACAAATAAAAAGTAAAAAGTGCTTGAAAAATAGTGGAATATGTAGTATCTTATTATAACGCGCTTTTGAGAAAGGGGGAGCATAAAATGGAGATGACCGGGAAAAAGACGGGATTTCTAAGCAGATTTATAGGTGACAAGAAGTTTTATAAGATGATACTGGCGATTGCGATTCCGATTATGATTCAGAACGGCATTACCAACTTTGTGAGCCTTCTGGATAATATTATGATTGGACGCATCGGGACCGAGCAGATGTCCGGTGCCGCGATTGTCAATCAGTTGATTTTTGTTTACAATTTATGTATTTTCGGAGGAGTTTCCGGAGCGGGGATTTTTACTGCGCAGTATTTTGGTCAGAAGGACCATGAGGGTGTAAGGCAGACGTTCCGCTATAAGCTGTGGATGGTGCTGATTTTGACGATTGCAACGGTGATTTTGTTCCTCAGCTTTGGTGGACAGCTCATCAATATGTATCTGCATGGAGAGGGAAGTGCGGCGGATTTGGCTTCCACTCTTTTATATGGAAAGCAGTATCTATATATTATGCTGCTCGGGCTGCCTGCGTTTATGATGGTACAGGTGTATGCCAGTACACTGCGTGAGTGCGGAGAGACTGTTATGCCGATGAAAGCAGGCGTTGTGGCCGTACTTGTAAACCTTGTCTTTAATTACATATTGATTTACGGTAAATTTGGTTTCCCGGCGCTTGGCGTCCAGGGGGCGGCGATTGCAACGGTGATTTCCAGATATGTGGAGGTGATTATTGTTGTCAGCTGGACTCACAGGCATAAGGAGGAGAATCCTTTTGCCCAAGGGCTGTACAGCACGCTGAAGGTACCGCTGCGGCTCACTAAGAAAATCCTTATTAAGGGGACGCCGCTGCTTCTGAATGAAGCGTTTTGGGCTGCAGGAATGGCAATGCTGACGCAATGTTATTCTATCCGTGGGTTAAATGTGGTGGCTGGTTTAAATATTTCCAACACGATCAATAATGTATTTAATATTGTGTTTATTGCGCTGGGAGATTCTGTGGCTATTGTGGTCGGACAGCTTCTTGGTGCGGGTGATATGAAGAAGGCCAGGGATACAGACAATAAGATGATAGCCTTTTCTGTGTTCTGCTGTACGGGTGTGGCCCTGATGATGCTGGTTTTGGCACCGTTGTTCCCGAGACTCTATAATACGAATGCGCAGGCAAGGGAGCTGGCGAAATATTTTATTATGATTGCGGCGATTTTCATGCCTCAGAATGCGTTTCTGCATGCCGCATACTTTACTCTGCGCTCGGGAGGGAAAACGATTGTTACTTTCCTGTTTGACAGTGTGTTTGTGTGGTGTGTGAGTGTGACTATTGCCTTTACACTGAGCCATTTTACGAGTCTGCCTGTGGTTGGTATTTTTATATTGGTACAGGTCGGGGATATTGTGAAATGTATTATTGGTTTTGTGCTGGTTAAGAAGGGTGTATGGCTGCAGAATATCGTATCTTAAATAACGGCTGATTCCAGATTTGTGGACAGGGCATCAGGTGAAAGAATAAAATCCACTTTGCCCCTTTCAAAGTGGAAATAAGCTTTTCACTTCAGCCCGCAGAGATCAATGCCTGATTTTTCACACATTCCTTGACAATTGCATATGAATATAGTATTATCATGTAAATCTCTTTGCACTGCATTACATTCTTTTTAGAATGAGCGATCAACAGTACAAACTGAGCAGGCGATGCCGATCATGGCATGGGGCCGGGCCGCGTGAGTGGCAGCAGATGTGGTAGTATGATTGCACACCTGTGGGACAGTTTTGTTCCGCAGGTGTTCTTTTTTTACCCATGTGGAAAGTGAAATGTTGAAATGCATGTGCCATAAGAAGAGCCGAAAAAATTAAGGAGGTCCTATTATGGAACACATGGAACAGAAAACAGGTAACGATACAAAAGAGCAGCAGTTGGCAATGCGCGTATCAGGTGTGAGCATTTTTGTGAATGTAGCGCTTTCGTTGTTTAAGCTGCTGGCCGGTATTATCGCCCACTCGGGTGCAATGATTTCGGATGCGATTCATTCTGCATCTGACGTAGTGAGCACGGTGGTGGTGATCATCGGTGTCTGCATGTCAAACAAGAAATCGGATAAAGAGCATCAATACGGGCATGAGCGGTTGGAGTGTGTGTCTTCGATATTGTTGGCAGGGCTTTTGATGCTCACAGGTGTGGGAATTGGTATCAGCGGGATTGAGAAGATTATTGCCGGAACCTCCGGTGAGGATTTGCTTACGCCAGGTGTTCTGGCCTTAGTTGCCGCTGTCGTTTCTCTTGTGGTGAAAGAATGGATGTTTTGGTACACAAGGGCTGCCGCTAAGAAGATTAATTCCGGAGCTTTGATGGCAGACGCCTGGCATCATCGTTCGGATGCGTTATCCTCTGTGGGCGCGTTTGTAGGTATTTTGGGGGCGAGACTTGGTTATCCGATTCTGGACCCTATAGCCAGTGTGGTGATCTGTCTTTTCATCGGCAAAGCGGCGATAGATATTTTTAAGGATGCAGTAGATAAGATGGTGGACCATTCCTGTGACGAGGCTACGACGTCTCATATGCGACAGGTGATACTGGAGGTGCCGGGGGTGGAGCGTATTGATGTACTGCGTACCAGATTGTTTGGCTCGAGGATGTATGTGGATATCGAGATTGCCGCGGAGGATAGCATTCCGCTTAACGAGGCGCACGCCATCGCGGAGAAAGTTCACCATGCTATAGAGAATCACTTTGAGGAAGTCAAGCATTGTATGGTGCATGTGAATCCTGTGAGTGAGGTGTGGAAATAAAAAGTACATTGGACGAAATGGCAGTTAGTACAGTGAAATAGATGAACCGGCGAGATGGATGAACCGGCAAGATGGATGAACCGGCAAGATGGATGAACCGGCAAGATGGATGCGTCGGTGAAGTTGAAATCAACCAGCGGAAGCTTGTTGTGCTTATCCCTTTTCAATTACTGAGATTGAAGAATATTATCAGTAAAAATCCCTCAAGAGACAATTTCCAAAAGTTGCAGAAGCTTATTCAGAATGATATAATCTACAGTATAGAAGCGAACTTGAAGGTAGGAAATATTACTTTGGAGGATGCAGATCAGCTGCGGGAATTGACACGCCAGTTGTATGACCACCTCTATGCGCATTATTTTGAGATAGGAGGTTGTGAGGAAATGAAGCCATTATTGGAAGGAGCAATGGAGCTGCCCGGGGATAAATATCGGATACGTATTGATGAATTGGAACAGAGGGGACGCCAGCTTGAAGCGGAACGAGCGAAGGCAGAGGAAGAATGTGAAAGGCTTAGGAAGGAAAATGAAGAATACCAAAGGCTTAAGAAGGAAAATGAAGAATACCAAAGGCTTAAGAAGGAAAATGAAGAATTAAAAAGGAAGATGCAGGATTTGGAAGGCCAAATCAGTATCTAAAAAAAGAAGCCATTGACAATAAAACAGTGTTGTCAGTGGCTTTCAATTTTTTTACATTGCGCACATAAATATACGGATGTTATGATAGAAACCAGATAGATGGCAGGAGGGGTTGTTACTATGAGAGAAAAATATCATGATCTTTCACTTGCTAAGAAATTTTCTTTCTTAAGCATTTTAATCATATTTTCATCCATTTTGGCTTTTACATTTGTAATCCGGATATTTTTTGAAAAGTCGGTTTTGGAGATTACCAGTGACGGATATCAGCAGAAATTTGATATTGTCTCGGAGAGCAGTCAGGAGATTCTGGAGGATGCGGAAAAAATCGCTAAGGTACTTCTTACAGATGAATCTATTCAGGATTGGTTCCTTGAGGAGGAAAGGGATACGGCCCGGCGGCTGAATCAGAAAATCCTGGTTGAGAGAAGGCTGGATTATTTGGATGCTCTCTATCCGGACAACCAGTATAGTAGCATCTCGGTTTTTGACTGGGAGGGAAATATGGTGAACAGTAATCCGATAAGGGCAAAGGCTTCTGTGTATGAGCAGTTTTTTGACATTATTCAGAAGATGGATGTGGGAGAAAAGTGGCTGGATTTATATGATCTTGAAATTCCCGGGTACCAGGAAAAGGGAATCGCTTATATCCGTTCCTACCGGGAATATACCTCAGGCAAGATAAAAGGATATATCATGCTTGAGTATCGTTCTCAACTTCTAGTAAATAATTTCACCCATATAAATTACGGGGATTCAGGAAGCTATTTTATTACGGACCTTGATGGGAATGTAAAGATAAATAACGATGAGGACAGCAGCATCTATCTTGGAGATGAGGAATTTTTTAAATGGGCGTCAAAGGAACAGGAAGGAGGAAAAGTTTTTCGGATGGATAACAGACGCTATCTGGTGACTGCCTCTGTCATACCTACTCTTGACTGGCTGATGATAGGAATTACCCCTGTAGAGCAGCTTACCCGGCAGGGTGATATGATTATACGTATATTATACATTGTCGGATTTCTGGCAATTTTATTGAGCACTTATTTTAGCTTCCGTATGGCACATAGTATCACTAGACCGCTGACAAAGCTTGCCCGGACTATGGAACGGTTTGGAAAAGGGGATTTGTCAGTGAATGTCCCTGTGCAATACCAGGATGAAATCGGTATGCTCTCTGAGGAATTTAATAAGATGGCCCAGCAGATTCAGAACCTGGTAGACCAAGTATATCAGGAACAGCGTTCAAAAAGGAAATCGGAGCTGGCTGCCCTTCAGGCGCAGATCAATCCCCATTTTTTGTATAATACATTAAACAGTGTGTGCTCTTTGATTAAAATGGATTGCCCCGAGGAAGCGTTTACCATGATTCATGCCATAGGTATGTTTTACAGGACCTCGCTTAGTGATGGGAAAACATTGATTCCTATCGAACAGGAACTGGTAAACATTGAAAATTATATCCAAATCCAGAAAATCCGTTATGGCAGCAAGATTACTTATGATATATCCTTTGACCAGAAAATCCTGAAGGAGTGGATTGTGAAGCTTACCCTTCAGCCTTTAGTGGAAAATTCCATTTACCATGGGATTAAGGAAATGAAGGGAAGGGGAGAAATACACATCAAGGGCTTTAGAGAGAAAGACAGTGTGTTAATACAGGTGAAAGATAACGGCGTGGGAATCCCTGAGGATAAGCTTAAGGGACTCTTGGAAAACGCCGGCAACGGAGGAGAATCATCTTATGGTTTATTTAATATTCAGCAGAGGCTGCAGCTTTATTTCGGAAAAGAGTATGGGCTTTTTCTGGACAGCAAACCAGGGGAAGGTACTACAGCGACAATAATGATACCTGTGGATTTCCAGAGAGAGGAGCCGGAGAAATGAAAGTATTTGTAGTAGATGATGAATATCTGCAGCGTGAGCTGATAAAAAAGGCCGTTGACTGGGATACATTGGGGATGGTGGTTGCAGGAGAAGCTGAGGATGGAGAGGAAGCTTTGCGGGCAGCCCTTGAAATAAAGCCGGATATTATGATCATGGATATTAACATCCCTTATGTCAATGGGCTAGAGGTGTCAAGGAGAGTGAAGGCTGTTCTGCCGGATACTCAGATTATCATTCTTACCGCTTACGGAGAATTCCAGTACGCCAGGGAAGCCCTGGCCTTTGGAGCGGTAAGTTTTGTGGTGAAGCCTGTGAATCCCAGGGAGCTTACAGAGGAACTGCAAAAGTGCAGGGGGAAATTGGAGAAAATACAGATTCAGGAAAAGTCTATAAGGAGAATGAAAGAGGAAATCGGACAAAAACAGAAGGAGCAGTTTCTTTTGGAACAGATTTCCGGTATTGTACCGCCTGTGACAGACAGGGAAATGTGGGAGGGTATGGGACTTTTTTATGACCGGCCTATAGCAGTAATTTATGTGAAAATACCTGAAAGAGAAGCTACGGACCTCCGGGAAGAAGAGGTCGAGGAAATGGTTCAGGATTATTTTCCATGCTTTGAGAAACTTACGATTCACAGGGATTCCGTATTCCTGATTTTTGGCGAAAAGGATATGGAGCTTCAACTTCAGTTTTTATATACTTATCTGCAGGAAGAAATGAATAAAAGAGGGGATTTCTGCGGAGGTGTCAGTCTGGTGCACAGCGGTGCCAAAGGACTTAGGGAAGCTTACCAGGAAGCCTATGCGGCAGGGAAGAAGGGGCAGAAGCTAGGAAAATTGTGTCTTTATGAGCCATTGTCAATGTCGGAATTCCTTCAAAAGGTGGGATATGAACCTGAGAAACTGATGTATCTTTTGCGAAAGAGGGATTATGGAACGTTCCGGTTAACCATAGAGGATTACTTTTCTAAAATGGATGAGGAAAACATCCTTTTGCCGGGGGCTTACTATGTTGCCATGGATATTTTGGTCCATTTTTCTCTGTACCTCACAGAGCTTGGAATTGATTTCTCCGGTAAGACCAAGGATGGGCAGAGGAAGCTTACCCGCCAAGGGGACAACGGCAATGTTCAGGAAATGGCGGAAATTCTTCTTGGGCTTGTGGCTATAGGGCAGGACATGATTGAGAACAGAAGGCTTCCTGCCACAAAGAAAAAAGTGGAGGATGCCAAGGCGTTTATTGACAAAAACTATCACAGGTTTGATATGAGTCTCAACCTGACAGCAGAGGCAGTAGGGGTTAACCCAAGCTATCTGAGCAATATATTCAAAAAAGAATGCGGCTGTTCTTTAAGCCGGTATCTTACGAATGTAAGACTGGAGCAAGGGAAGCGGTGGATGGAAAAGAATCCTGGCATGACCTTGGCGGATATCGCTGAGAAGATTGGCTATGGGGATGTATATTATTTCAGTAAAACCTTTAAAAGCCACTATGGTATTACCCCATCGAAATATCAGGAAGAGATAGGAAATTAATAGAAACTCCCGGAGAAAGCGTAAGCTTTTTGACCGGGAGTTTTTATATGTTTCAGATTTTGTCTGATAAGAAGTCTAATACACAAAAAATTCTGTTAATCTAAAAAATTTCCTGTCAGTCTAAAATATCTACATTCACGCGGGAGTAGGAAAATGGTAAGATACTTTCATCAGAGAGACAGGAGGGAGAGAGATGGCAGAAAAAGAAATACCTTTCCGGCAGATTCATCTTGATTTCCATACAAGTGAGGACATCAAAGGCGTATGCGGGGAATTTGATGCGGAGGAGTTTGCCGGTATACTTGAGGAGGCCCATGTAAACTCAGTGACCCTATTTAGCTGTGGGCATCATGGAAATTTATATTATGATTCTAAGCTGTTTCCGGAGATGGTTCATCCTCATCTGGCGCACAGGAATCTTCTCGGAGAGCAGGCAGAAGCATTGAGAAAGCGGAAGATACAGGTGAATTTGTATACCACGATCCGGTGGAATAAGAGGGTGGCGGACCTTCACCCGGAGTGGATCTGCATAGACGAAAAGGGGACGCTTCAGGATTATAAGGGAAAGGGATATTTTGAACCTGGTTTTTATAAGAACCTGTGTGTAAATACACCTTACCGTGATTTTTTGAAAAAACAGTTTGGAGAGGTTTTGGAGACGATTCCTGGAGACGGGGTGTGGTATGATGCTGCTTTTATGAATGAGTGCTGCTGCCCGGCCTGCCAAAAGCTTATGAGAGAACAGGGTCTGGATCCTGCAAACAAAGAGGACCGGCAGGCATTTGCCAGATGGACTTATTATGATATGGTGAGAGATTTGACAAGCTTTGCCAAAAGCTATGATCCTGATTTCCATGTATGCTATAACAAAGGGCATGTGGGGTATCTGGACAAGCCTGTGAAGGATGAATATTCCTATTTTTCCTTTGAGTCCCTTCCGGGAGTGGAATGGGGATATCTGGACTTTCCCGTATCGGCAAAATACATGAGAAATTTCGGCAAGGAGTGCCTGGGACTTACCAGCAGATTCCATACGGAGTGGGGTGATTTTCATGCGTTCCGTAATGAAGCGGCTATGGAGTACGAGGTTTTCTCTATGCTGGCTCAGGGATGCAAATGTACCATTGGGGACCAGATGGATTACTGGGGTAAGCTGAATAAGGATATGTATAAGCAGATTGGCCGGATCTACGGTTCTGTGGAGAAAAAGGAGCCGTGGTGTGAAAATGCGGTTCCTATGGCGGAGATTGGAGTGTTTACCGCAGAAGAATTTTTTGCCACAGGGGCAGCAGGGGATATCCCGGGAGCCTCTGAAGGTGCAGCCAGACTGTTGACAGAGCTTGGTCATCAGTTTGATTTTATTGACAGCACTCTTGACTTTGGGAAATACCGTCTGTTGGTTTTGCCGGATGTGATTCCGGTGGATGAAGAACTGGCAGAGAAGCTGGGGGAGTATGTGAAATCAGGGGGGAAGCTGCTGGCCTCCTGGCATTCCGGTTTGGATAAGCAAAAGGAGAAATGTACGCTCACCGACCTTGGAATCACATATTTGGGAGAAGCACCCTACAGCCCGGATTTTATCTGGCCCAAGGCTCATCTGGCCCAAGGTATGGCGGATGGTGAACATGTGATGTATGACAGAGGAACCCTTGTGGAAGCGGGAGAAGGTGTGCGTTTTGTCCAGAACGTGATGCCTCCGGTATTTAACAGAACCTATGAGCATTTCTGCTCCCACCTACATTCGCCCTCAGGACGGAGGGAGGAATACCCGGGGATTGTGGAGACAGACCGCACCGCTTATTTTATCCATCCCATATTTACCACATATCAGAATTGGGCTCCAAAGTGGTATAAAAGCCTTCTTGCCAATGAACTTGCAAGGCTCCTGCCCAAGCCGTTGGTAAAGCATGACGGTCCCTCTACCGTACAATTGAATCTTCTTTCACAGGAACGGGAAGACCGTGTGGTTTTACATACCTTACACTATGTGCCTGTGAAAAAATGTAAAAATTTGGAGATTGTTGAGGATGTGATTCCACTGTACAATTTAAGAATCACCATGGAAGTTCCAAGGCAGGTAAAAGAAATATACAGTGTTCCTGATAAGGCGCCTATTCCTTTCACTCAGGAGGGCAGTCAGGTATTCTTTGTAATCCCGGAAGTAAATGGCCACCATATGACAGCCATTTGTTTTATACAAGAAAATGAAAGAAAAAAGGAGGATTTAAAACATGAGAAAGAGTAAGAAAATTTTAAGCGTGGCGTTAGCGGCTGCTTTGGCAGCAACAATGGTTACCCCTGTTTTGGCATCGGGGGACAAGGTGAAGATAACGTTCATGAGCCGTGACAGTGGTGATACTCCTATAGCAAAGGTTTACGAGGGACAGATTTCCCGCTTTATGGAGGAAAACCCTGAGATTGAGGTTCAAAATGATTCCATTTACGAGGAGGCTGCTTACAATAATAAATTGAAGGTAGCACTTTCTACAGGGGAGACTCCTAATATCTTTTATTATCCGGCTATTGCAGGCTTAACAGAATGGGCCGAGAACGGGGTGCTCCTTGATCTGACAGATTCTCTCAGTGCAGATGAGGAGTGGAAGAATACCTTTCTTGAGGGGGCTTTGGACACTTATGATTTAAGCGCCTATGGTGCGGAAGGTATTTATGCATTGCCAAATGAATTGAATGTGGATGCTGTCTTCTATAATAAAGCACTTTTTGAAAAAGCCGGAATCACGGAGGTTCCCCAGACAATGGATGACCTATATGACGCCATAGACAAGCTGAATGAGGCGGGGATCACACCTTTTGGGGTTGGGGGAAAAAACACTTGGGTCATGGGACATATTTTCAACAATATACTGGCAAAGCGTATTGGAACAGAAGGTATTATCCAACTGGGAACAGGGGAGAAAAGCTGGACAGACGAAGATGTTGTGGAATGTCTTCAGATTACAAAGGATTTGAAGGATAAGGGAGCCTTTGCTGAGGGATTTGAGGGAATGGATTATAATACACAGATGAATCAGTTCCTCACAGGAGAGGTTGCCATGATCTCTCATAGCAGTCCTATTATCCCTGAGATGTTTACGAGTGAATCGGAGATTCTCGATGATATTTCTTTCTTCCCGTTCCCGTATTTTGAGGATAAGCCGGAATTTGAGGACACACATGTGATTTATACTTCTGGCTGGATGCTTTCCGGTACTATGAGCGAGGAAGAAAAAGAGGCAACCTTAAAGCTTGTGAAGTTTATGACCACTCCCGAAGCAATCCAGGAACGTATGGATGCGGCAATGCGCGTGGCTCCATATAAGGATATTACAGCGCCGGAGGATGCACCGGAAATATTTAAGGATATGGTGGATTACACAGGGACAATTACAAAATCCGTGGGAGAGTACTTTGATTACGACACTTGCTCTACATTGGTGGATACGTCCAGAAACGGAATACTGAATATGATGCTGTCTGAGTCAGCAGAAGATACGGCAGCAGCCATTCAGGCAGACATTGATGCAAACCGCCCGTGAGCAGAATGAAACAGGGAAGGGTGTCCGCACCCTTCCTTTTTGCTGAATAAAAGGAGGGCTATAAGTGGAAAAAATAAGAAAAAATAAGAAAACCATTATTTTGTTCCTGTTTCCGGCAGTTGTACTTTATCTGTGTTTTGAAGTGATACCGGTGGTGATGTCCATATTTTTTTCTTTTAATGACTGGCCGGGTATACAGGCTGTTCCGTTGAAATTTGTGGGTTTGGAAAATTATAGGAATTTATTTCAGAATGCGGTGTTCTTAAAATCTCTGCAAAACGTATTTATTTATGTGATTGTCAGTGTTTTACTCCAGGTACCGTTAGGGTTTGGACTGGGACTTTTCATACACCATTTTAAGCGCGGACAGAGATTTTTCAAGGCAGCTTTTTTCATTCCTATGATTCTGTCTGTGACAGCAGTGGCGCTTTTATGGAACTTTATATACTTTCCTACGGAAAAAGGGATTTTAAACAGCCTGCTTATTAAAATCGGATTACAGAGCTTCACACAGCAATGGCTGGTAAATCCCAAAACCTCATTGCTCTGCCTTATTATCGTGAGTACCTGGACAAGTGTGGGGTATTATATGATCATCTGTCTGGCAGGGCTGACTTCGGTTCCGGAGTCTGTCATGGAAGCAGGGCAGCTTGACGGCGCTACAGGCTGGAAAAAAATCCGGTATCTGTACATCCCCATGCTCTGGGATCCGATTAAGATGTCAACCATCATGGTTATCACAGGTGTTCTGAAAATATTTGATACCGTATATATATTGACACCTACAGGCGGAACCAATAACTCTACGGTGGTCCCGGCGCTTTTAATGTACAATGAGGCTTACCGCTATGGGCATTATGGGACGGGCAGTGCTATTGCAACGGTTATTTTCTTGTTGAGCGCACTGGTTTCCGTGTTTAGCCTGAAGCTGATGAACAAACGGGAAAGCATTGAATATTAAGGGGGGAAAATGATGACGAAAAGAAAAAAACATACAGTCGGCTACTATATCGCCTTTGTACTGTTTACGATTGTGGCGGTGATAAATGTTTATCCTATGATATTTTCGATTTTCTGTTCTTTTAAAGGGAATCTGGAGATTTTCTCCTCTTTCACGGCTTTGCCTAAAAGACTCCGTTTTGAGAATTATGTTACTGCCTGGGAAGTGGGAAGGATTGGACGATATTTCCTCAATACGATTCTATTGGCGGTGGGAACCTTGGGGATTGCCGGGCTTTTTGGGGCAATGGCGTCTTATATCCTGTCACGGTTTACCTTTAAAGGAAAATCAAAGATGTATCTGCTCTTTATTTCAGGAATGATGATTCCCATACAGGCAGTCCTGATTCCTCTGTCCTACTTGTTTGGGAAGCTGGGGATTATGAATAATTATCCGGTGCTGATCATGTTGTATGCCGCCTTTTGTTTTCCTATGACAATCCTCATTTTAACTGGGTTTATGAATAGCATACCAACGGAGCTCGAGGAAGCTATGGTGATTGACGGAGCCAGTATTTACCAGGTGTTTTACAGGATGATCCTGCCCTTATCCATGCCGGGAATTATCAGTGTGTCCATTTTTAATTTTATCCAGGTTTGGAATAATCTTCTGTTTCCTTTGATTTTTATTTCAGACAAGGATAAGGGGACAATCTCCATGGGGCTGTTGGCATTCTTCGGGGAGTACAGTACCGATTACAGTGCCAGTATGGCGGGAATCTGTCTTACTACCATACCGGTGATCATTGCTTATGTATTTTTCCAGGATAAAATTGAAAACGGGCTTATGAGCGGTGCGGTGAAGGGGTGAGTGTTCTGTCCATTTTATCACTAGTGCCTCCCGACAATGCATAGTGTATTTACGCCGGGCGGCACTAACAGCGTGTGAAAGCCAAGTCTGATACTTACATCGTGAAAACCACCGTCACTATGAGGCAGACCGCACCAACCGCGATAAAGATAAGGCTGACGCTTGCCTTTTTCTTGCGGGAGTTCATTTCCAGGGCGTCTGTCTCGCTGATCTGGGCGGGGTATTTCCGGCGGCCGAGAAGATAGAGCAGCAGCCCGCCGCTGCCGTTATTTCCACCCAGAGCGAAGACACCCCAGAATTTTGGGTGCTTGAGGCCGCGGCATGAGGCATCTAATTCTGTCAGCTTATAAATTTGGTATGAGAGTGTAAAGGCTCCTAACAATGTAATAAATACGAAAACAACAATATACCAGGTCATATTGGTTCCTCCTAAAATTTTTTGATAATCTGGTAAAACAGGGTGGTAGTACCCACGATAGCAAGGGTTGCACACACGGCAATGAGGTATTTATTCCTGGCGATTAAGCTGTTAAATAGGATAAACAGGATCATAAGCGCTACATTGACTCCCACGGCAATCAGCAGCTTACGGTTGCTTTCTACTATATTCGTGGTTTCTTCCAGGTGCTCGATCATTTTAACATCTCCTTTCAGCAGTTCGTCAAGGCTGATATTATAGAGGTCGCTTAGCTTGATCACACTTACAATATCCGGGTAAGATTTTTCGTTCTCCCAATTGGAGATGGTCTGGCGGGAAACTTGAATTTCCTCAGCTACTTTTTCCTGCGTGTATCCCGACGCTGTCCGTGCGGTCTTTAACTTGCTTCCAATTTCCATAACCTTGTTCCTCGCTTTCGGTGTTATCATGTCATATCCGGGGATGAATGTCTATCAAAGTTCTTTGATATCGTTGTTTTTTGCCTGTCAAAATTTTTTGACATGGCGGTTTTTCAAGGGTTTTGGCCTATAATACAATGTGTTCTTTTTCGCCAGAAGAGTTAGGGGTACTTACCTATAATATAAAAAACAGCCAGTCGGATTTATCGACTGGCTGTAGCTTTAAGCAGGGGATGAGAGAATCGAACTCCCACTAAAGGTTTTGGAGACCTCTGTCATACCATTTGACCAATCCCCTAAAAATTGCTTATGTTGGAATTATACATGTAGAAGATACTCTTGTCAAGATAAATGGGACTTATATTTCGTTGACTTTTCCTGGCTGATTTTCCCGGGATTTTTCGGTACTGATTGTAACCAGCCCGGGCCAGGTTGGCAATCCGGTATGCTTAGGCGGTAAATTACCTTGATATTGTTTGTAACATCGGCGCTTTTCCTATGGACTTGACAAAACGCAACCTATTGCGTATAATATAGGCAATAG
Source organism: Blautia schinkii DSM 10518 (assembly GCA_000702025.1). Lineage (GTDB taxonomy): Bacteria > Bacillota > Clostridia > Lachnospirales > Lachnospiraceae > Blautia_A > Blautia_A schinkii. The sequence goes on along the minus strand of JNKJ01000009.1, from coordinate 251,469 downwards.
GTTGCATACTTTGAGTAGAGAGGTAGATAGAATGAAAACACCAGAAAACAAACAATATGTCCTGTTTGGTGGCACCTTTGTGCTGGCAAACAAATTGCAAGTGGTGGCAGACAAAATGGTGCAGGGACTTTCCACCAAACAGTGGTTTTTGCTGCGCAATTTAAGCGAACTTCCCACCAATCCGCCGCCCACAATTACCACATTGGCGAAAGAAACAGACACTTCTAGGCAGAATGTCAGCAAAATGCTGGAGGTTTTACATCGGCAGGGGTATGTGGCACTGCAGGACAGTTCTGAAGACCACCGTAGTCAAAGCGTTATATTGACCGAGCTTGGCAGGCAGATTTTGCGGCAAATGGAACAGGAAGCCGCCCCTTTTTTCACGAAGCTATTTACAGGCATTAACGAGGAAGAATGTGTGGCGGCAGCCGATGTGGTTTTGAAACTCATTGGCAACTTATACAAAATGCAGGAGGACATGACATGACACGACCAAAGAAAAAACTGATTCTATCCATTATAGCCGTTGTCTTTCTGGGACTTGCCGCCCTTGTGCTTTTTAACCTGCCAAAACCGGTCAAGGCATACGATGCAGCATTTGATCTGACACAAATTGCTGACGGTACTTATTTAGGCAGCTATGACAACGGTCTTGTTAAAGTGCGCTTAGAGGTCGTGGTAAAAAATCACACTATTGCCGAGGTTCGGCTTTTAAAGCATGACAACGGTATGGGCAGAGCCGCAGAGGTGATCACTGATACAGTGGTGCAGCAGCAAAGCGTAGAGGTCGATGCAATATCCGGAGCAACCATGAGTTCAAAAACCATATTGAAGGCGGTTGAAAACGCATTATCGGAAGGTGGTCTCTATACAGGAGCATGAATGGTATTACTCCGCTGGTGTCAGCCATCCAATCCTGATTTTTCATAAGTGTCAGTCCTTAAATTTGGTTTTGGGCAACAAAATAGATGCAGGGTTTTTCAACCCTGCATCTATTTTGACCTATTGTTATGACGGAGATGGAGAGATTTGAACTCTCGCGCCGGTTGCCCGACCTACCGCATTTCGAGTGCGGACCCTTCAGCCACTTGGGTACATCTCCAGGCTCTTGGATTACCTGACATGTTTCAGGAACCGTTATTTATTATATCGGTATTAAGCAAAAAGGTCAAGCAGATATTCAATCAAAATTATACTACTGAACCAGCCCCGGGTATGATTTCCGGGTTCTCTACGGCGAAGGACATGAGAAGATAAAGGCGCACCTTAAAATCCTCCAAATCCAGCCCGGTGAGCTCGCTGATACGCTCCAGGCGGTGTGGCAGAGTGCTCCGGTGGATATCCAGTACCTGGGCGGTGAGTGTGCTTTTCCGCTCGCATAGGAGATAGGTTTTCAGGGTTTCGTACAGGTCCGTGGCATTTTCCTGGTCGTATTTTTTCAGAAGCGCAAGCTCTCCGGCCCGGATTGTGCGGAAAGAGAGGTGTCCGGTGCCTCTGGTGAGCCAGTAGCGCAGAGCGTGGTCTTTGAATTCGTTATACCAGAGAGGCGTTTCCTCCTCGCGGCAGTAGGTGAGCGCGATATCGGCCTGCTTGATATATTCCGGGAAATTTAAAAGGCTGCTGAACTCGTCGGACACACCGATATGGAGAAGGGATTCCCGGATGATGACACACATATTTTGGCGGAATTCCTTGCGGGTCAGCTTTCCCTGCGTGATATTTACCAAGATATAAATTGCATTTTTGTAATAGCAGGTGTAGCTGCCCTTAATCTTTAGCTGTATCTCATTGCAGATGCCGAACACCATCAGCCGGGAGAGCTCATCGCTCACAAAGTTGATTTTGCCGCAGATATATTGGTCATCCACTTTCCAGCCCATCTTAGCCGTTTCCTCCACAAGTGCGTGAAAGTCGATTTTGGTGCCCTCTACTCCATTGATGACAATCTGGCGCAGTGGGTTGCCGTCTGCACGGATGTAATCCATATACCGGTTCAGAATCGCCTGGGTGATGATACCGCCCAGATAAGTGACCACCCGGAGCTTACCGGGAGTAGGCTCGGTATCAAGGACAATCAGCCTGCCCTTATAAATTTTGTCAATCCAGATATTGCAATAGAGGCATTGTTCGTCATTGAAGTCACTGTCCCAGAACTGTCCGCCGTGAGTTTTGAGCGTTTCCTGATAATTGACGCTGGTCTGGAACTGGACGAGAGTCTGGCTGTCCTGCATATAATGCCCTGCCTGTGCATTGTAATCGAAATTTGTTTTCCCTTCCATGAGCTGCGGACATGCAAGAATATAATAATATTCATCATGAACAAACACAGGACAGTTGAAATGATTGAGTCCTATGGTACAGATATCTGTGAGGCTGCTGTTTTTAGAAAGGATTTCCGTAAGCCTGTCCTCCAGATTCTCGTAATATGCAAACAGCTCCTGGAGAATATTGATGAGATGGTACAGATCAAAGGGCGAATCAATCAGCAGATAGGCAGCAGAGGTATTGAACTCCTCTGAGGTCCATTCTCCCAGTAAAAGCAGGGACCCTGCCTCCGGAAGCTGGTTTCCCCGCTCCCGGGGGCAGAGAAGGAGGTAATCTTCCATATCTGCGTTATTGTCCGCATCGTAAAACCGGAGGTCACGAAGCCCGGGCATCTCATCAGCCGGGTGATACTCGAGCTCCAAGCCGTGTTTTACTAACGCTTCATATATAATTTCTAAATTAAGCAGGGCAGAATTTGCGTTCATCGGATTACAGCCTCCTTATGCTTGGTTCCTGATTCAGGCATAAATCTTATCATTTGCTTACAGTCTCCTCATGACTGGTCCTGACTCAGGCTTTATTCTCATCCAGACGGTATCCGAAGAGGAGTGCAAGAGAGCCTATAAAAATAACAACAGCCGGAATGATCATGAAGCCGATGCAGATTCCGCGCTGTACGGCTGCGCTGGCCGCCGCCGGGTCAATATCAGCAGAAAAGCCGCCGATTGCCAGGGCTGCGCTGATCAGGATTCCTCTCATCACAATACCAACTTTTACGGGGACTGTCAACAGACCCATAACCGTGCCAGTGGTATCATAACCTGTCTTTTTTGAGCTGTAGCCTGCGCAATTGGCGAAGAGCTCCGGCTCGCACGCATTGGTGAGAGTCATGGCAAAGACCACTACGCACATAAGTGCGATGACAACCCAGGTGCTTTGATAAATCAGGAACGCCGCGATCATACCCACTGCCATGAGCAGATAGGAAAATACAACGGTTTTCTTTGCGGAAAGCCTGGCAACCACAAATTTGGAAATATAGGACGCCACTACGCCCAGAAGGTTTGTGATCAGCACAAAGGTGGCCAGAAGTCCGTCGTTGTGGCTGATGTATTTAAAATAATATACAGCCATACCGTTTACAAGAAACAGAACCATATATTTGGTGGTGCTGGAAAGAAGCAGGCCGATGAGGTGTGGATTACAGCGGATGGCTGCCCAGGCGCTTACTTTGGCCTGCTTATCCTGACGCTTTTGCTTTGCCTGTGCGGCAAGACGGGCAAGCTCCTCCTCGCCGGTTTCCTCATATCCGTCAAACATTTTGAAATGTGCGTAATAGCCTGCAGCCATTAATGCGGCAAATACGAAGGCCGTAGCCGCATAAGCGTTATTTTCACCCAGCCAGCCCGCGAACAATGCAACTACAACTGGACCCGCGTAGGAATAAACCACGCTTCCCAGGGAAGTCCACACCATTCTGGTGGAGGAGAGCGCCATGCGGTCCTCTGTGGTCTTGCCCGCCACATTGATCATGGAAATATTCGCTATGTAGGGAATATTCCAGGCAATCCGGCTGGTGATCATAGCCACGGTCATGATTACGATACCTAAAATGCCGTTGTTGATTTTAAAGAACTGCAGTGCATACAGAAACGGGACCATCCACGGGGTAAGCACCAGCCAGGAGCGGTAGCGCCCCCATTTTTTCGGCTTGATCTTATTCATCCAGGCGCCGTACAGGCAGGACAGCACTGCGTCAATCACCGCGGATATGGTAGTGATGGTGGTTACGATTCCCAATGAAAATTTTGCGATATTGGTAAAAAAGTAGGTGGCATAAAAGGTGTCAATATTTGACATCAGTGTAAAACCAAAATCACCGATGCCGAAGAATTTCTTCAGAGAGGAGCTGATCCTCTTTTCGTGTTTTTCGCCCATAATCCTTCCCCTTCCCCGGACGGCAGGAAACCTCCCGCCGTCCTACTGATAGAGAAAAACGGTCAGAAGCCGCCCTCCTCCAGAATTTCCTTGTTAATCTTAGCGATTTCTTCAGTTAAGATGTCGTACACGCCGTCATAAATGCTCTCAGGACCGCCCATGGTGTTGCAGGGGATGTAGGATTTCCTTCCGTACTGCGCCACAGCACGGCGGGCCTCTGCTGCGATATTTTCGCGTGTCCAATCCGGCTTGTCAATGGCAGCACTGTCGATACCGCCCATGAAGGTCAGCTTATCTCCGTATTTCGGAATCAGCTCCTCAAGCTTATTGGAGGTCATAACTCCCTGCCAGATGTCGATGCCGATATCAATCATGGAAGGAACCAGATTCGCCGCATAGGAATCGGAATGATGGATGATGACCTCTACGCCGCAGTCGCGGTAGCAGCCGTAAATTTTCTTGTAGGCAGGAACAAAATATTCATGAAACATTTCCGGTGAAATAAAGGAGGAGCTTCCGCTTCCCCAGTCATCATGATGGAATAACGCGTCGGGTTTGATATATTTGCAGAGTTCCTGGGCATACTGAACCTCCCAGTCCGTGATATAATCCACCAGCTCATGCATTGCCTCTGGCTCCAGGACGAAGTTCATCAGACAGTTCTGGATTTCCTGAAGATAATGACACTGCTCAAAAACACCGGGCGCTACAAAAGGTGTTACGAAATATTTTTCACGGTCAATCTGGTTGGCAATTTCCACAAACGGCGCCCATTCTTCCGGAGTAAAGATGACATTCGGAGCTTTTACATAATCGCGCCATTCTGTAATGTCCTTACAGACGATATGTGCTTCATCGTGTACAGGGAATGGACCCGGCATTCCGTCGGGGAAGGAAATGGTTACACCCCACTGGTTTACGACATTCGGTCCGCCCTTTACGGCCATGGGAGCGGATGCAGTGTAGGGGGTGCCATAAACCATCTGGAATGCCTCATACTGGTTTACATAGCGGTCCGGATGACCGTGGCGGATAGTTTCTAATAAATTTTGTCTTGGTGTTAACATACGTTCGTCCTCCTTTTTGGTAAGTGCTGTTCTATATGCAATTATTATACGTGAATGAAATTGTAAATACAATTAAGCAAAATGGCGATTCGACAAAACGTAGAATCGCCATTTTGTCGAATTACGTAGAAGCACGCTTGGTTAAGCCGTGAGTAGGATGTTTCGTATACCGTAAAAAAGTTATGTATGCGTGGTATTCTTGTGGCATTCTTGTGGTACTCTTGTGTTATGTACGCGTGACTTTGATATTGACGAACCAGTCATACTGTAATATGATAGAGTGATAAATTATAAGTGCCCGGGTACTGTTCCGGGCAGGGAGCCGGATTAGCATTGGGAGGCTGCAATGCGTAATAAAAATGCGGCTCGGAATATACCAGATGGGAGGGATTTTAATGTCAGGAATTTACAAATCAGCAGAAGAATTTATCGGAAACACCCCGCTTATGGAGGTGTGCCGTCTGGAACAGAAGTATGAACTGGGCGCCCGCGTCCTTGTGAAGCTGGAGTATCTCAATCCGGCAGGAAGCGTGAAGGACCGCGCCGCGAAATATATGATTGAGGATGCAGAGAGAAACGGGCTCATCGGCCCGGGTGCGGTAATCATCGAACCAACCTCCGGCAATACCGGTATCGGTCTGGCAATGCTCTGTGCAGCCAGAGGTTATCGTATGATTCTTACTATGCCAGAGACAATGAGCGTTGAGAGAATCAATTTATTGAAGGCTTACGGGGCAGAGGTGGTGCTCACGGAGGGAGAAAGAGGTATGGCAGGTGCCATTGATAAGGCGGAAGAGCTGGCGGCACAAATTCCGGGAAGCTTTATCCCAGGCCAATTCGACAATCTGGCGAACGCAAGAGCTCATTACGAGACAACCGGGCCAGAGCTTTGGCAGGATACGGAAGGCCAGATTGACTTCTTCATTGCCGGAGTGGGAAGCGGAGGAACCATTACAGGCGCGGGCCGCTACCTTAAGGAAAAGAATCCTGATATCAGTGTGATTGCCGTTGAACCCGCAGAGTCACCGCTGCTTTCCGGCGGGAAGGCTGGAGCTCACGGGATTCAGGGAATCGGAGCGAATTTTATTCCGGAGCTTTTGGATAGGCATATTTATGACCAGATACATACTGTAGAAGTAGGCGATGCCTACACCTGGGCAAGGCGTCTCGCTAAGTCAGAGGGAATTCTTGCGGGAATATCTTCAGGCGCAGCTCTGTCGGCCGCCGTTAAGCTGGCTGTGAAGCCGGAAAATAAAGGAAAGACAATGGTGGTTATGCTTCCGGACTCAGGGGACAGGTATTTTTCTACCCCGCTCTTTACAGCTGGGTAAGAAGGAGGTAATCCAAAAGGGATACCACCATGTGCAAATACAATGCACAAGAAAGAGGTAATCCCAAAAGGGATACCACCATGTGCAAAAACAATGCACAAGAAAGAGGTAATCCCCAAAGGGATACCATCATGTGCAAATACAATGCACAAGAAAGAGGTAAGTATGAGTGATAAGAGGAGTGCGGTTCTTAAATCGGTAGAAAGGCTTACGAAGAACTACCGGACAGAAGAGCTTTTTATGCCGAAGAATGGGCGCAGTCTGCCCAGCAGGTCGGCGGTGATTGACATTGTGAGAGAATTAAAATCTGTGATCTTTCCGGGCTATTTCGGGGTAGATACCAGTGACGCCCGGGTGTTTCCGGAGTTTTATGTGGGATACAGGCTCAATGATCTTTACGATCGTTTAGAAAAGCAGATAGAGATTGCGCTTCTGTACCAGAATCAGGAGCAGAAGCAGGAATATGCCCAAGACCAGGCAGAGGAGATTAGTGCGCGCTTTTTCGAAAAGCTTCCGGAAATCCAGGAAATGCTTTTAAAGGATGTGCAGGCCGGTTTTGACGGGGACCCGGCGGCGAAGAGCAAGGAAGAGATTATTTTCTCTTATCCGGGCTTGTTCGCGATTTATGTGTACCGTCTGGCTCACGTACTTTACTTGGAAAAGGTACCGTTTATCCCCAGAATCATGACAGAATATGCCCATGGGCGTACAGGAATTGACATTAATCCGGGCGCGACTATCGGCGAATATTTTTTCATTGACCACGGTACAGGTGTGGTAATCGGTGAAACAACGGAGATTGGGAATAATGTAAAGCTGTATCAGGGGGTGACCCTGGGCGCGCTTTCCACAAGACAGGGGCAGCAGTTGGCGAATGTGAAACGTCATCCTACCATTGGGGATAATGTAACTGTATATTCGAATTCGACGGTTCTCGGCGGTCAGACGGTGATAGGGGAAAATACCATCATCGGCGGAAATACCTTTATCACGGAGTCAATTCCGGCGAACACCAAGGTGAATACTAAGAGCCCGGAGCTGGTGATCAAGAAGCCAAGGAAGGAAATGACTGCTTCTAATGTATGGGACTGGGAAAATTAGCAGGATTCTATGCTCTGTTTAGTGCATAAGACTGTTGCATCAGCTATGTAAACGGGATGACAGGCAAAGGGATGGCAGGTAAATGGAATGACAGGCAGGCGGGATGGCCGCGGGGAGGGGCATTATGCGGGAATATATTGCTCAATTCAGTGATGAGACAGAGATTCTGTTGGTATTGTCGGTAATTCTGTTTGCCGGCTTTCTTCTCACGCGGCTGACCAACCGTCTGAAGCTTCCGAAGGTGAGCGGGTATATCCTCACTGGTATTTTGATAGGCCCTTCCTGCCTGAATCTGATACCTGGAAATATTATCAGGCACATGGGCTTTTTGAGCGATATGGCACTGGCGTTTATTGCGTTCGGAGTAGGGAAGTTTTTTAAGAAAGAGGTTATCTTAAAGACAGGGAAGAAGATCATTCTGGTGACGGTGTGCGAATCACTGCTTGCGGGAATTCTTGTCACGGCAGCAGTATACTGGGGATTCTCGATGGATTGGGATTTCGCCCTAATCCTGGGAGCGATTGCAACTGCCACTGCGCCGGCTAGCACTATGATGACTATACGCCAGTATAAGGCCAAGGGTGAGTTTGTAAATGTGCTTCTGCAGGTGGTGGCGCTGGATGATGTTGTGTGCCTGCTGGCTTTCAGTGTTGTGTCTGCTGCGGCAAGCGGGAATGTTTCGGGTGGTCTGTCGGCAGAGGACATTTTACTGCCTGTACTTTATAATCTGTTGGCTCTTGTTTTGGGGTTTGTATGCGGACTAATCCTGAGCCGTCTCCTGGTGGTGCCAAGCCGCAGTAAGGATAACCGTCTCATTCTGGCAGTGGCTATGCTTCTTGGGATTTCCGGGATTTGTGCGGCAGTAAATGTTTCACCGCTTCTGTCGTGTATGGTATTTGGGGCGACATATATTAATTTTACCAAGGATAAAAAGCTTTACCGCCAGATTGACAATTTTACACCGCCTATTATGTCTATTTTCTTTATCCTTTCAGGGATGAGCCTTGATCTCGGCACCTTAAAGACAGTGGGAGCGGTAGGTGTCGTTTATTTCCTGGTGCGGATTGTGGGGAAATATCTGGGCACGTATTTAAGCTGCACTGCCATGCATATGTCAAAGGAAATCAGCCGGTATATGGGCTTTGCCCTCATCCCTCAGGCTGGCGTGGCGATTGGTCTGGCATTTCTGGGAAAAAGGATGCTTCCGGCTGGAATGGGGGATCTGCTTCTGACGATCATTCTGGCATCCTCCGTGCTTTATGAACTGATCGGTCCGGCCAGTGCGAAATTTGCGCTGATGCGCTCCGGGGATATTCCGGAGAAAACACCGGATAAAAAATAAAGCACAGACAGGCGAGCGCGTGGAAGCTGATAATCGGACGCAGAAAATGAATACCCCGCAGTTTCACCTGCTCCTGTCAGCCGCCATGGCTCAGGACCACTTTGCATTGTTTCTTATAGAAAGCAATCCCATAATTCACAATCAAAAAAAAAAATTCAAAAAACCTGTTGACAAAACTTTCAAAATCATATATACTCATTATCGTTGCAGCGAACAAAGCAAGCAACACAGCGATAAGCGGGTGTGGTTCAATGGTAGAACATCAGCCTTCCAAGCTGAATACGTGGGTTCGATTCCCATCACCCGCTCTTATGCGATAGTGGCGTAGTTGGTAACGCGCGACCTTGCCAAGGTCGAGACCGCGGGTTCGAGCCCCGTCTATCGCTCTCAGGACTCTGACAATTCAGGGTCCTTTTTTTGTGCAGAAACTATCTGTATCCGGCGGATTGGCATAAGTGCTCCAGATAGTCAGGGGATTTTGTGGGACTAAGAAAAACGGAGAGTGCCCGAAGGCACTCCCCGCATCAATCTTTCATCTGATAAGCTACCAGAGCGATATTCCAATAGCCTTGTTTATTCAATTCTTTTTCACATTGTGTAATTTTCTCACGGCATGCCTCGGAAATCTCGGCGATTTCCGCATGTTTATCGTGTTCCGTTTCATTTTCCCGGGAATGGCCGGATTTCTTTTCTTCCATCCTAAACCTCCTGCTGTTCTCTGTCCACCAGTCCGTAGAAAGTCAGCAGATACAGTCCGCAGAGTCCAACCAGACCGTAAACGATTCTGGAAAGCCAGCTCATGCTGCCGAAAAGCAGGGAAACTAAGTTCAGATTGAAGAAACCGATCAATCCCCAGTTGATAGCGCCGATGACGGCAATTGTCAGTGCAAAGTATTGTAAGAATTTATTTCCCATAAGTCACCATCCTTTCTTATGGATAGTATCTCTGGATTGTAAAATAATATACGCTAAAATTTTAAAAATTTCACAACATTAGAGATAACATTAAAATTTACATTGCCATGTCATAGCTGCCGGTATCTGATATTTCGCGGTGCTCTCTGCCGCTGCATTAGAGCGGTGTAGGAACGGTACTACTTAAGCTTAAGAATCTGAGAGGTAGTTTCACCTCCGCCGAAGCTGAAAGCTTCCCCTGCCTGCAAAGTGACGTCGCTATTATCGATAAGTGCAAAGGCCTGGCAAACATTTACGGTTTCCCCGGGCTTAATCTCTGACATGAAGTGGTCAATGGCATCCTCATTTGTTTCAGGGATTGCCGCATCGCACACCTTGCCGTTTTGATACGCCTGGATATTTACATCGACCATGGCGCTGGAAGCTGTGCTGCCGTTGTTTGTGTAATCGTAGTAGAGCAGAAGACAAGGATTTCCCGCAAAGTCCTTGGCAGCCTTGTGCTGTGTATAACGGATGGAAAACTTCTCGGTTGAGAGGTCGATCTTGTCGCCTGCCTCTGCCTCAGGGGCTTGTGTACCCTCACCGGAGTCTCCGGCTGTAAGGCTGTCTAAGGAGTTGTTAATCTCATCTTCCACGCTTTTAAAGTTTGCTGACATGATTTTTACTGTCTCATCATCCAGAGACACGATTTTCCATTCGTCGCCGGTCTTGATCATCGGATAGGTGATATCTGCTTCGTTGAATTTATCCTCAGTGGCGCCGGCTTTCTCACTCAAAATGGCGGCCAGCTTCTGCTGAGTCTGCTCTTCAGTGAGATCCTCACCGGAAAAGGCGGTGGACACGATCTGACGCAGAAATTCGCTGATGGTTTCTTTATAAATATCGGACCCATCTATATATTTAATGTGTGCCGTGACCTGTGCAGTGCCGTTCTGAATGTCAAAGCTGTCTGTTTTTACCTTGTAGGTCATTTTTTCATTGATGCTTTTAAAGAATTCCGCGTAAGCCTCGTCCCGGATGTCTGCATTGTCCAGAGCAGAAAGGTCGCTGCTCTGTAAAAGAGCTTCCATAGTCTCTAAATCCATCTTCTGCATTGCGCCCAGGAATTTGTCAAGAGTCTGTTGGGGCTTCTGACGCTGGATAAAATAGTAGGCTCCGCCGCCCGCTAAGGCGAGGATGAGAACAAGCAGGAAAATAATGAGACCGGTACGGCCTTTTTTCTTTTTTGACGGGATATTGTTTACCGGAATATCGCCGGATTGCTGTTCATATGCTTCATTTTTCTGTGTATCCATATGTCCTCCTTAAGATTTTGATTTTAGTATTAACCGATTTGTAACAGTTCAGACAAGTTTGCGCATATTCTGGGCGGGCCTGTCTGTACTGCTGCACGGATTTTATGGTGAGTATCCATATTATAGCAGAACTTATTGACAATATCAATTGCATGGCATATAATCAAAACATGACTGACCGGCCGGTCGGTAGAGGCGAGGCCGGATTTTGCAGATAGGAGAGAGCATTATGATTTCACGCTACAGTGTTAAAAAACCTTATACTGTGGTGGTTGCAATCGTGCTGGTACTGATTTTGGGCGTTGTGTCCTTTGGGAAGATGAACACAGATCTTTTGCCCAGTATGAACCTGCCGTATGCCATCATCATGACTACATACCAGGGTGCAAGCCCGGAGACTGTTGAGACGGTGGTTACCAGGCCGGTTGAGCAGTCCATGGCTACCGTAACAGATATAGAGAACGTGAGCTCACAGTCACGGGAGAATATGTCACTTGTAATCCTGGAATTCCAAGAGACTACCGATATGGATTCCGCTACCATCGAGATGCGTGAGAAGCTGGACCAGATCAGTGGTTATTGGGATGATTCGGTGGGTAAGCCTATGATCATGAAGCTCAACCCGGATATGATGCCGATCATGGTCGCTGCCGTACAGATAGATGATTTAGAGGCTACTGAGGTTACAGACTATGTGAAGAACCATATTGAAGCCGAGGTGGAGAGCGTGGCCGGAGTTGCCAGTGTATCCACTACAGGAAATATCACCGAGAGTGTAGAGGTCCTTATCCGTGAGGAAAAGGTGCAGAAGGCCAATCAGAAGGTGATGGCGGCTCTTGACAAGCAGTTTGTGGATAAGGAAGAAGAATTAAAGGATGCCGAGAAAGAGCTTACGGAAGGCAAGGATAAGCTCAAGGAAGGCAAGGAAGAGCTTGAAAAAGGTAAGCAGCAGCTTGAGGACGGCAAGAACCAGATGGTTTCCGGCCTGGCGCAGGGCGAGTATCAGATGGCGGAAGCTGAGGATAAGATTGCTGCCGGAGAGGCAGAAATCAATAAAAATATCGCGGCTCTGGACGAGAAGCAGACAGAGATTGACCAGGGCTTGGTTAAAATTGCTGAGGGGAGAACCCAGGCAGAGCAGGGGCTTTCTGAGCTTTCCCAGGCCCAGACAGGGATTGAGAACCTTCAGCAGGCCATTTCCGCCATTGAAAGCCAGGAGGCAGAGCTGAACACGAATCTGGAACAGGTGCAGGGCGGTATTGCGATGATCCAGCAGCAGCTTGCAGATCTGGAAGCGGATCCTGAGGCTCCAGGCTATGAGGAGACGAAGGCCGCCTTGGAGCAGCAGCTTGCAGAGCTTGAGAATACTCTCGGGACTATCCAGGCAGGACTTGACGGAATCGCACAGAGTAAGGCGGAAATCCAGGCCCAGCTTGATCAGGTGGTGCAGGGTCTTGGGCAGGAGTCTGCCCAGGGAGCGCTGGATTATTTAGCGGATAAGAGCTCGGAAATCTGGATGAGCCTGGAGGAACTCAGCAGCAGTGAGGATCAGCTTAAGCAGGCGCAGCAGCAGCTGGACGCTGGTCGGGAGCAGCTTGAACAGGCGAAGCAGCAGGCTGCCGTAGGCAAATCCCAGCTTACGTCAGGTAAGGTACAGATGAATACGAAGGAACTCCTGGCTTCCATAGAAATGAGTGTAGCCCAGTCTAAACTAGAGTCCAGCAGCACCCTGATTGAACAGAATGAATCTAAGATGGACGAAGCCGAGGAGCAGATAGATTCCGGTAAGGAGCAGCTTGCAGATGCGAAAGAGCAGGCCAAGGATCAGACCAGTCTTTCCAATCTGATCACTGCAGATTTGATAAAAGGCATTCTTGCCGGAGAGAATTTCTCCATGCCTGCGGGTTATATCCAGGAGGGGAATGATGAATACCTTGTACGCGTAGGTGACAAATTCCATAAGATAAAGAATCTGGGAAATCTTGTGATTCTGGATTTGGGACTTGACGGTCTTAAACCAATCCGTCTGAAAGATGTGGCAGATATCACCAGACAGGACGACAGCGATAAGGTTTACGCTCGGCTTAACGGCAATCCGGGAGTAATGCTGACTATCGAGAAGCAGACCGGATATTCCACCGGCGACGTGACAGACCGGCTCTTAGAACGTATCAGCGAGATAGAAGAGGAACAGCCGAATGTACATTTTTCCGTGCTCATGGACCAGGGTGTGTATATTGATCTGGTTGTGAATTCGGTAATGCAGAACATGCTTTCGGGAGCAGCGCTGGCAGTGCTGATTCTGTTATTGTTCCTTAAGGACATCAAGCCAACCTTTGTTATCGCGTGCTCCATCCCTATCAGTGTGGTCACTACCTTTGTGCTCATGTATTTCAGCGGTATTACCCTTAATGTCATCTCGCTGTCAGGTTTGGCGTTGGGCATTGGTATGCTGGTGGATAACTCCATCGTGGTGATCGAGAACATCGACCGTCTGCGTCAGGAGGGCATGCCCGCGCGTAAAGCGGCGGTGGAGGGCGCGAGACAGGTAGCAGGAGCCATTGCGGCTTCCACACTGACCACAATCTGTGTGTTTGCGCCAATCGTGTTTACAGAAGGTATCACTCGTCAGCTTTTTGTGGATATGGGTCTGACGATTGCCTATTCCCTTCTCGCCAGCCTTTTGGTGGCACTTACCTTGGTGCCCATGATGTCAGCGGGACTGCTGCGAAAGAGTAAACCAAAGCAATTTAAGCTATTGGATAAAATTAAAAACGCTTATGCTTTGCTGCTCCGCGGTGCGCTGAAGGCGAAATTTCTGGTTCTGCTTCTGGCTCTCGGTTTATTGCTCGCAAGTGCATATATGGCAATCCAGAAAGGAACCGCATTTATGCCTGCTATGGAAAGCACCCAGGCTTCGGTGAACATTACCACTGAGAAAGGGACCAGCTTTGAGGACACTACCGCATGTGCGGACCAGGTGATCGCCAGCATTGAGGACATCGAGGATATTGAGAGCATCGGTGCTATGGCAGGGGGCAGCAGTATCTCAAGTATGATGGGGGGAGGCAGTTCGGATAATGCTGTGAGCATGTACCTCCTGCTTAAGGAAGATAAGAAGCTTTCCGGTGAGGAGCTGGAGGCTGAGATCCTTGAGCGTACCAAGGACATTCCTTGTGAGGTAGCGGTTACTACACAGTCCATGGATATGAGTGCTTTGGGCGGAAGTGGTCTCCAGGTACAGATCAAGGGCAAGGAGCTGGATGAGCTTTCTGCCATTGCCAAGGATGTGGCTGCAATCGTCGAAGACACAGAGGGCACGGAGAATATTTCCGACGGACAGGAGGATGCTGACAAGGAATTACGTATTATCGTAAATAAAGCGAAGGCTATGGAGCATAAGCTCACCGTGGCCCAGGTATATCAGGAAGTACAGAAGAGACTTGCGGAGGCTTCCGCCGCCACCACACTTTCCACGTCAGATAAGGATTTCAGCGTGTATGTGCGTGATGAAAAGGATGAAAAGCTGACCAGGGAGGACCTGAAAAAGCTGACCATCGAGACAACAGACAACGAAGGCAATACGGTCGAGGTGAAGCTCAGTGAAATCGCGAAATTCAAGGGTGCCACAGGGCCCCAGTCCATCAGCAGGGATGCCCAGTCGCGTTATATGACCGTTTCAGCGGAAATCGCACCGGGTTACAACATCGGCCTTGTAAGTGCCGATTTAGAAAAGAAGCTGGCTGATTATGAGCTGCCAAAGGGCTATACGATGGAGATGAAGGGTGAGGATGAAACCATCAATGACGCAATGGGGCAGTTGTACCTGATGCTGGCACTTGCTCTGGTGTTTATGTACCTGATCATGGTTGCGCAGTTCCAGTCATTGATGTCACCGTTTATCATAATGTTTACGATTCCGCTGGCATTTACAGGAGGATTTTTCGGACTTTTGATAGCGGACAAAGAGGTGAGTGTAATTGCAATGATCGGGTTTATCATGCTATCCGGTATTATTGTAAATAACGGTATCGTTCTGGTGGATTATACGAACCAGCTCCGTATGGAGGGAATGGAGAAGCGGGCTGCGCTTATCCAGGCAGGAAAGGACCGTCTGAGGCCGATTGTCATGACAGCTCTCACGACCATTCTGGGACTTTCCACTATGGCAGCAGGAATGGGCATGGGCGGCGATATGATTCAGCCTATGGCGATTGTTACGATCGGAGGCCTTATTTATGGTACACTTTTGACATTGTTTGTGGTACCTTGTATTTATGATCTTTTCAACCGCAAACAATATAAGAAGGATGAGTTAAGATTGGAGGATGCAGCAGATGAAACTGGAAACCAATGAGAAGGTATTGGCTATGTATCAGGCTGTGTGCGTTCTGATCGAGGAGGGGTATGACATCCATAAAATCAAAGTTTCGGATATCACGGCCCGGGCCGGTATCGGGAAGGGCACTGCCTATGAATATTTCCGTAGCAAGGAGGAGCTGCTGGCAAAAGCGATGCAGTATGATTTTATATTGCAGTACCAGCTTTTGGAAGGAGAAGTAAGGCGGAAGCAGAGTCTTCGGGATGCCGTATACAGCAGCTTTGAGTGGCTGGAAAAGAATACGGCGCGGAAGCGTTTCGCCATGCAGCTTGTGGAGCTTACCCGTGAACTGGAAAAGGGAACGGATGGCATCTGGACCGGCATTGATTGTATGATGCAGCAAATGGACTGTGGCGCAGAGCTGTTCCGGAAAATACTGCAATATATGGTGGCACTGGGCCGCAGCGAAGATATTATCGGGGCCAGTGTTCCTGAAAAAATGGCCCAGCTTGAATTGTTTTCCAGGTTTATAAGCTTTTTTGTATATCTGCAGATGGGCACTCCTGAGGGTGATGAGGAAATCAGGCAGACAAAGAGCTTTTTATATGATAATATAGTAAAAAGCCTTGGTGATTTCACCCCTCCGGTATGACCGGAGAAAAATAATGAGAGGAAGTGTGCAGATGGCCAGAAAGTATGAAAATTATTTTTTGTCTGAGGCGGATGGACTTCGGATATCCGCTCTGACAGTATTGCCTGATCAGGAGCCGTATCGGGGAGTTGTACAGCTTGTACACGGGATGAGCGAGTTTAAGGAGCGTTATCTGCCCTTTATGGAGTTTTTGGCGCAGAAAGGGTTTGCGTCTGTAATCCATGACCACCGTGGCCATGGGAAAAGTGTGAAGAGTAAGGCGGATTTGGGCTATATGTACGGCGGAGGCGCAGAGGCCATGATCCGTGACATTAAGACTGTGAATCAGGGCATTCACGACAAGCTCCCGAAGCTTCCGGTCATACTTATGGGACACAGTATGGGTTCCCTGGCTGTACGCGCGTTTACCCGGAGGTATGACGACTGCATTGACATGCTCATTGTGTGCGGCTCTCCCAGCAACAATGTGGCAAGACCTGTGGGAACCGTGATTGCCCACGTGGAAAAAGCATTGCTGGGACCTCATCACAGAAGTAAGCTTTTAGAAGGGATATCATTTGCCGATTATGTGCGCAGATTCCGGCATGATAAGAGCTGTACAGCCTGGATCTGTTCGGATAAGGAGGTTGCGGACGCATATGCGTCCTCGGAATACTGCGGTTTTACTTTTACCGACGATGCTTATCTGGCCTTGTTTGAGCTTATGAAGCAGGCGTATGATGTGAAGCATTGGCGTTGTACGAATCGGGACCTTCCGGTATTGTTTGTGAGCGGCGCGGATGACCCTTGTATGGGAAATGTGCGTCAGTTCGCCCAGGCAGTGCAGGCTATGCGGACAGCGGGTTATCTGGATGTGAAGGGCAAGCTGTACCCGGATATGCGGCATGAAATATTGAATGAAAAAGAGAAAGACAAGGTTTACCGGGATATCGCAGCTTATATAAAAATGAAAGGTTTTTGATGTAAATTCGTCAGAATAAGAAATGATTTTTTTGCACATATTAGATACAAGAATAGAATTGGAGGTACAGGCAGCATGAAAAAAAACGGCTGGATTCTATTGTTGATCCTGATATGCGTGGCATTTTTGGTGAGCTGCGGCAAGAAAAGCACCGCGGAGACAGAAAAAGGTGAGTTGGTTCGTACAGAGGCTGTAGGAGAGGATCCTACGGCCTTTGTTTTTGGGGAACTCTAAGGAAATCCTCCAATCTGTTCTTATTTGTTATACAGAAAACATTGACCTGGGTGGTGGGGATTGTTATAATTTATCTATTGTGATTCATGTGAAGGACAGCGCCGGGATGAGCAGACAAACTTGCGCGGCGTGTCCGAAAAAATACAAATACGGGGGAACGAATGATGAGAGCAAGCGGTGTTTTATTACCGATTACGAGTATTCCGTCTAATTATGGAATCGGATGTTTTTCTAAGGAGGCTTATGCGTTTGTGGACCAGCTCATAGCGGCGGGGCAGAAATACTGGCAGATTCTGCCTTTGGGACCAACAGGATATGGGGATTCGCCATACCAGTCTTTCTCCACCTTTGCGGGAAATCCTTATTTTATCGATCTGGAGGTGTTCATCCGCGACGGGCTGCTTTCCGAGAGAGAATGCAGTGAGTGTGACTGGGGAGGCAGCGAATCTTACGTAGATTATGATAAGGTTTGCGAATCCAGATTTATGCTGTTGAGAAAGGCATTTGAGCGTTATGACTGCGGCAGAGATGAGGAATTCGGTAAATTTGTGCGCAGGAACGGGTATTGGCTGGAGGATTACTGCCTCTACATGGCGGTTAAGAATGATCTGGAGGGCATCGGCTGGCATGAGTGGCCGGAGGAGCTTAAGGACCGCCATCCCGGCGCAATCCAGGAGGCCAGGGAGCGGCTGGGAGAGGAGCTTCAGTTTTACCGTTTCCAGCAGTATTGGTTCTACAAGCAGTGGTATTGGCTGCGCTCCTATGCGAATAATAACGGAGTGAAGATTATCGGGGACATGCCCATCTATGTGGCGTTTGACAGTGCGGATACATGGGCGAATCCGCTGCTTTTCCAGTTTGATGAGGAGAATAAGCCGCTGGCAGTGGCCGGATGTCCGCCGGACGGTTTCTCTGCTACCGGACAGCTCTGGGGCAATCCGCTCTATAGCTGGGAATATCACAGGAACACAGATTATAGCTGGTGGATCCAACGGATGTCCCAGTGCATGGAGCTGTTTGATGTGGTGCGTATCGATCATTTCCGGGGCTTTGATGAGTATTATTCCATTCCGTATGGTGACAAGACCGCAGAGTATGGCCACTGGGAAAAGGGACCCGGACTGGAGCTGTTCCGCGTGCTTAAAGAAAAGGTGGAAAATCTTGAAGTGATTGCCGAGGATCTGGGCTTCCTTACGGAGAGTGTGCTGCAGATGGTGAAGGATACCGGATTCCCGGGGATGAAGGTTCTGCAGTTTGCGTTTGACAACAGCGAGGATAGTACATATCTTCCTCATAAGTATGACAAAAATTGTGTGGTATATACCGGAACGCATGATAATGAGACGACGAAGGGCTGGTATGAAGGGCTTTACGGTCATGACCTGGATTTTGTGAGGGCTTATACCGCGTGTGAGGACAGACAGATCAACGATTGTGTCTGGGCGCTTATCCGCACCGCACTTGCCAGTGTGGCGGAGCTGGCGGTGATTCCTGTCCAGGATTATCTGTGTCTGGGGAATGAGGCACGGATGAATACTCCGTCCACTCTGGGGGATAACTGGAAATGGAGACTTACGAAAAACCAGCTTTCCGGAGGCGTCATTGAGAGAATGCGCGCTATGACAAAGCTTTACGGCAGAATTTAGGCGGCTATGACAGAATGCGGCCGCTGTATATTTAGGAGCATGGATTTATGAAAAAATTGTTGAGGTATCTGAAAGGATACGGAAAAGAAACGGTGCTGGCGCCTTTGTTTAAGATGCTGGAGGCTACTTTTGAGCTGATTGTGCCTTTGGTGGTGGCCGGGATCGTGGATGTGGGCATTCAGAACCGGGATCAGGCATACATCTGGCGGATGTGCGTGGTGATGGTCCTGCTGGGAGTGATCGGCCTTGTGTGTTCACTGACTGCGCAGTATTTTTCCGCCAAGGCTGCAATGGGCTTTAGTACGGCCCTGAGACGGGATATGTTTGCGCATATCAGTACGCTTTCTTACAGGGAGCTGGATACGCTGGGCACGCCTACCCTGGTGACGAGGATTACAAGCGATATCAACCAGGCCCAGACAGGGGTAAATCTGGTGCTCCGTTTGTTCCTGCGTTCGCCGTTTATTGTGGTGGGTGCGGTGGTGATGGCGTTTACCATCAATGTGCGGGTGGCGGTGATCTTTCTGATCGCTGTGCCGCTCATATCCCTGGTGATCTATTTGATCATGAAGCTTACGGTGCCGATTTATAGAAAGGTACAGACCTCCCTGGACAAGATTTCCCTGATGACAAGGGAAAACCATGTGGGAGCGAGAGTGGTGCGTGCGTTTGGCAGACAGGCGGAGGAGAACCAGGAGTTCGGGGAAGTCAATGACAAATACACGAAGATCCAGGTGGCAGCAGGTAAGATTTCTGCACTGCTGAACCCCGCAACCTATGTGATCATGAATCTTGGAATCGTGGCAATCCTGTGGTACGGCAGCCAGGAGGTGTACCATGGTGTGATCACCCAGGGCGAGGTGGTGGCTCTGGTGAATTACATGTCGCAGATCCTGTTGGCGCTGCTTGCTCTGGCGAATCTGATCGTGGCGGTGACGAAGGCTGCGGCGTCAGCCATCCGTCTCAATGAGGTATTTGATACCCGGCCGTCTCTTACGGATGAGGGAGCCGTTCCTCAGAAAGAACGTCAGGGAGCGCCAAGGGTGGAATTTAAGGACGTGACCTTTACTTACGCAGGAAGCCAGGAGCCGGCGCTTTCCCATATTACCTTTGAGGCAATGGCGGGGGAGACGATTGGTATCATCGGCGGCACAGGCTGCGGCAAGTCTACGCTTGTGAATCTCATTCCCAGATTTTATGATGTGACAGGGGGAGAGGTGCTGATAGACGGTGTGGCAGCACAGTCGTATCCTTTCGGGCAGATACGCGGAAAGGTGGGAATGGTGCCGCAGCATGCCGTACTCTTTAAAGGCACGATCCGTGACAATATGAAATGGGGCAAAGAGGATGCTTCGGAGGAGGAAATCATCCGTGCGCTTACCATTGCCCAGGCCATAGATTTTGTGGAGGGGAAACCTGAGAAGCTGGATACTATAATCAGCCAGGGCGGCTCCAATCTTTCCGGCGGACAGCGTCAGAGACTGACCATTGCCCGCGCGCTTGTGGGAATGCCGGAGATTCTGATCATGGACGACAGCGCCTCGGCTCTTGACTTTGCCACAGATGCGGCGCTGCGCCATGCAGTGAAGGAGCAGACGGACGGTATGACGGTGTTCATCGTATCCCAGAGAGCTGCCTCCATCAAACAGGCGGATAAAATCCTGGTGCTGGATGACGGCGAGCTTAAGGGTGTAGGTACCCACAAGGAGCTGCTGGAAACCTGCGAGGTTTACCGGGAAATCTGTCTGTCACAGCTTTCGGAACAGGAGGTGAACCGCTGATGAAAAATAAGGATACTATGAAAAGGGTGCTGAAATATATCCGCCCTTATAAAATGCAGATTATCAGTATGCTCATTCTTGCGGTCATCACCGTGGCGTTCACTCTTTATACACCGATACTCATCGGTAAGGGCGTGGATACCATCATCGGTCCGGGTGAGGTGTGGACAGAGACTTTGTGCAAGGTGCTCATGCAGCTTATTGTGGTGGTGCTTCTGACCGCGGTGGCACAGTGGCTGATGAATCTTCTTACGAATAAGGTCACTTATAAGGTAGTGCAGGATATCCGGGGGCAGGCGTTTAAGCACCTGCAGGAGGTCCCGGTGGCTTATATCGACGCGAACCAGCCGGGAGACATTCTGAGCCGTATCGTCACGGATGTGAGCCAGTTTTCCGACGGTCTGCTCATGGGCTTTACCCAGCTTTTTACAGGTGTGATCACGATTTTCGGAACCATTGGATTTATGATGTCCATCAGTGTGAAAATATCGCTTTTGGTGATTGTGCTGACGCCTGTGTCTCTCTTTGTGGCAAGCTTTATCGCAAGCAGGACGTTCCGTATGTTTCAGGAGCAGTCCGAGAAGCGGGCGGAGATGACCTCTCTGGTCGAGGAGCTGGTGGGCAACCAGAAGATCGTGCAGGCTTTTTCCTATGAGGAGAGGGCTAAGGAGCGGTTCGGAGAGGTGAACGAGGAGCTGCGTGTGTGCGGGATCAAGGCGTTGTTCTTTTCCTCCATTACGAATCCGTCTACGCGGTTTGTGAACGGGCTGGTATATACGGGCGTGGGGATTTTGGGCGCGTTTACGGTGATCGGGGGCGGTATGTCTGTGGGACAGCTTACCAGCTTTCTCAATTATGCCAACCAGTATACCAAGCCTTTTAATGAGATTTCCGGTGTGGTAACGGAGCTTGAAAACGCGCTGGCGTGTGCGAAGCGTATTTTTGATTTTATGGATACTCCTGCGATTGAGCCGGATGTGCCGGGCGCGTTCGTGCTGGAAAAGGCGGATGGTAGTCTCAGCGTGGAGGATATTTCGTTTTCCTACAGGCCGGAGGTTCCGCTTCTGCATGATATTTCCATCCGTGTGAAGCCGGGGCAGAGGATTGCAATCGTGGGGCCTACGGGCTGCGGTAAGACGACCATGATCAATCTTTTGATGCGTTTTTACGATGTGCAGAAGGGGCAGATCATTGTGAGCGGCCATCCCATCCGGGAGATGACAAGGGACAGCCTGCGGCGTAATTTCGGCATGGTGCTGCAGGAAACCTGGCTGAAGGCGGGGACCATACGGGAAAATATTGCCTATGGTAAGCCGGATGCTTCGCTGGAGGAGATTGTGGAGGCCGCTAAGCAGGCACATGCCCACAGCTTTATTAAGCGTATGCCTAAGGGATATGATACGGTGATCGCTGAGGATGGCGGGAATATTTCCCAGGGACAGAAGCAGCTTCTCTGTATTGCAAGGGTGATGCTTATGAAGCCGACGATGCTGATTCTTGATGAAGCGACTTCCTCCATTGATACGAGAACTGAGGTTAAGGTACAGAAGGCGTTTGCGGAGCTGATGGAGGGGCGTACGAGCTTTATTGTGGCTCATCGGCTTTCAACAATTCAGGAAGCGGATTTGATTCTTGTGATGAAAGATGGTAATATAATAGAACAGGGAAAACATGAGGAGCTGCTCGCACAGGGGGGATTCTACGCGAACCTGTATGAGAGCCAGTTTGCCGTATCCTGAGGGGCGGCGCTGTGAAAGAGGAGAGATATTATGGAAGAACAGAAGAAAGAAGAGATGGAAGTGACAGATGCGCAGAATTCGGAGGAGATGCATGATGTAACGGATATGCAGGAGAATCCTGCCGGGGATAATGGGTCGGACAGTGAGCAGGAGGCTCCGGCGGGAATGCCAACCAGAAGTTTAATGCTTTGGGTGTTGGCGGGGATTTACCTTGTGTATACGGGATATCGTCTGTGTAAGAATGTGATCGATGGTGTTGAGGGCGCAAGTATTGGGTTTATGCTTAGTGGTATTGTGTTTTTGGTGATCGGCGGAGGGCTGTTGTTTTTTGGCTTGCGCGGTGTGTACCGGGCGGACAGGCTTAAGAAGGCGCAGGAGGCAGCGGCTAATGCACAGGATGGCCCGAAACCAGAGCCGAAAGCGGTGGAACCGGTTAAGGACGATGGGCGGAAGTCTATGTCTATTGCTGAGCGGGCGCGGTTAGCGGGGCGGCTTGAGGAAGCTGCGGATGAGGAAGCTGGCGATGTAGTAGAAAATGACTCGGAAGAAGCAGACGCGGTTGAAACGAATGTGGCTGAGACTGGCTCGGATGAGAAGATTTCGGATTAGTAAGTGGATTTTTTTATGTAAGATGGAGAACCCGGGAGACTGGGCGGTACGGATGCTGTAGGGCGGAAGTGCGGCTTGGGCTTTCGGGTTTTTTTTGTGGGTGTCCCGGAAGGGTGTCGAACGGTGAGGAGAAGGAACTTGGGGACCGGGGCAGGGTTTGTCCGTGTCAGGCAGATGCCCGCTTCCCCTCAACTAATTGCCAACTGCGGCTAAGACGCTCAGGAGAGCCTTCGCGTCTAAGCCTTAGTAGGCAATGGATTTTCGCGCGCGCTTTCCGCAAATCTGCCTGACACGGACAACCCCTGCCCCGGCCCCCAAGTTCCTTCTCCTCACCTTCCACTATGTTTGTATTCTTCTCGGGAGTGTTCCTAAAAATGGAGAATAAAAAGCCACGCTAGGTTGTACAAAATATTTACTATATATATGGTAATTTATGAAAAATAATGGTATTATGTAAGTATAATTAGTAGCAAAAATGTTTCTGACATAAGTTGGTCAGGAGAAGTCGGTTTTTAGGCTTTTAGGTTGATTTGATTAGTAAAAATAAAATTGATGGAGGGGATTATTTTGAAGAGAGCAGTGAAAGGTTTGACAGAGCTTGAGCAGGAGGTCATGAAGGTACTTTGGGATAATGAGAGAGGGATGACGAACAGTGAAATCGCGGATTGCCTGAAAGATGAGGGAATCAGCGCGGCTTCGGTGGCTCAGGTGATGAAGCGTCTGCTTGCGAAGGAGGCGGTGAAAGTTGGAGAGCATATCCTGGTATCCAATGTTTATGCCAGGACCTTTTGCCCGTGTATCAGCAGGGAAGAGTTTATCAGGGAGGAGCTTGAGCGGCTGAGCAGTTCTGCTTTTTTTAGTAAGAAAAAGGGAATCAAGGGTATGGTCGTGGGGCTTCTTCAGTCGGATAGTGAGGGTGAATTAAATGAAGAGGATATCGAGGAATTGGAAAAATTCCTGGAGGATAAAAAGGCGGTTTTGAAAAAGGAGAGGTAGTTCTATGATACTTTCTTATAGCACGGTACTGACGACGTGTTTGCTGAATACGATTTTGCTTGTGTTTCTTTGGCTAGTTTTGAAGAAAACAAAGGTGATTAAACATTGGGGGCCGAAGTTGATATTGGCAATACTTGGAGTGTCTGTAGTAAGAATGTTTCTGCCCGTTGAGTTTGGTTATACGTATAGTATTTATTTGGAAAAATATTGGACTGATGTATGTGATGTATTAATGTATCAGATTCACTTGCCAGGCGGATATTGTATAGCGGTGTATCAATTGCTGGGTCTTGTTTGGGTGGCGGGAGCAATGCTCCTTATAGGTAAAAAGTGTGTGGCTTATTGCAAAGCATCCAGGATTGTTGGGCTTATGGAAGAAATTCCAAAGGATATTTTGCGGGAATGCGTGGCAGATTGGGAGGAATATCCGGAGTTTGAAAAATTAAAGGTAGTGGTTTGCCCGAATTGTGATAGTCCGTTTTTGATGAGGATTTTCAAACCTGTGGTCGTGATTTCCGACAGAAAGTGGGAAAAAGATGAATTGGCTTATGTATTGAAGCATGAAGCTTTGCACTATCGGTCGCATGATATTATTTGGAAGATTGCTGTTGATTTGTTGTGTACTTTTTTCTGGTGGAATCCGGTTTTTTATCTTTTGAAAAAAGAAATGTTTCAATTGATAGAGATACGGAATGACTTGAGGATTACAAAACAGATGACAGGCGGAGAAAAAATTGAGTATCTGAATTGTCTGGTGAGCGTGGCTAAGAGCATTGGTAATAAGGAACAGGCATTTGCAATTGGATTTACTAAGAATAACGTCAGAGAATTAAAGCAGAGGATGGAGCTAATCGCGGATAAGGGGCGTACACACTGGAAAAGAGGGATTCTATTTGCGGTATTCTTCATGTGTTTGCAGATATTAACGACATGTGTTGTTATAGAACCTTGGTATCCTTTGTCTGAAGAGGAAGGAATCCTTTTTAGTGAGAAAGATACATATTTAATAAAAAACGGTGATGTATATGATGTCTACTTTTTTATGGATGGAGAGTGGAGATATATATTCAGCGATGCGAATAGGAATAATTTTGTGAAGAGTATTAAAGTATATGAAAAGAATGACAGTTTGGATAAACAAAGGTAAGGAGACTGGACAAAGATATGCAAGAATTAGAAAAACTTCTGAAAGTAAGGAAAGCAGATATGCAAAAAGAGAGGTGATTCTATGGCGCTTACTTATAGGACAGTACTTACGGCGTGTTTGCTGAATACAATTTTGCTTATGTTTCTTTGGATGATTGTAAAAAAGACGCGTACGATTAAACGATGGGGACCGAGTTTGATATTGGTGGTACTTGGAGTGTCTGTAGTAAGAATGTTTCTGCCTGTTGAGTTTGGCTATACGTATAGTATTTATTTGGAAAAATATTGGACTGATGTATGTGACGTGTTGAGATACCAGATTGACTTGCCGGATGGATATTGTATAACTGTGTATCAATTGCTGGGTGTTGTCTGGGTGGCGGGAGCAGTGTTCCTTATCGTTAAAAAGTGTGCAGCTTATTGGAAAGCATCCAGGATTGTTGGGCTCATGGAAGAGATTCCAAAGAATATTTTGCGGGATTGTGTGGCAGATTGGGAGGGATATCCGGAGCTTGAAAAATTAAAGGTAGTGGTCTGCCCGAATTGTGATAGTCCGTTTTTAATGAGGATTTTTAAACCTGTGGTCGTTATTTCGGACAGAAAGTGGGAAAAAGATGAATTGGCTTATGTATTGAAGCATGAGGTTTTGCACTATCGGTCGCATGATATTATTTGGAAGATTGCTGTGGATTTGCTGTGTACTTTTTTCTGGTGGAATCCGGTTTTTTATCTATTAAAAAGAGAAATGTTTCAATTGATAGAGATACGAAATGATTTAAGGATTACAAAACAGATGACAAGCGGAGAGAAAATAGGCTATATGAATTGTCTGGTGAGCGTAACGAAGAGCATTGGGAAAAGGAATCAGGCGTTTGCAATTGGATTTACAAAGAATAATGTCAGGGAATTAAAGCAGAGGATGGAGCTAATCGCAGATAAGGGGCGGACACATTGGAAAAGTGGGATAGTATTTGCGACTTTCTTCTTGTGCTTGCAGATTTTAACGACGTGTGTTGTCATTGAACCGTGGTTTCCGGATCCGCCAGGAGTAGATGGTACTTTTAATGAAGAAAATACATATTTAATAAAAAACGGAAATGTGTATGATGTATACTCGAATATAGAAGGAAAATGGAAATATTATTTTAGTGATGATAGGAGAGAGAATTTTACAAGGAAGGTTAAAGTCTATGAAAAAGAAGAGGATTTAAAAAAGAACAGTTTAAAAAACAGTAGAGTTTCATATTATGGAATATAGAATTATGAAATGTATTTACTATATATATTGACATTTACTGTTGTGCATGATATTGTAAGTGCATGAGACTAAGTATACTTGAATTCAACTATTAGGCTTTTCGGTAATGTTTGATACTTTATGGCATAGTTGTAATGGGCGGGATTCGAGTAGAAAGGGAACATACAGGGGAGTGGGAGAAGAGCGGGTTGTTTGTAACGAAAAAGGAGGAAAACGCTATGAAAAATTTTTTAAAGAAACTAACGGTATTGCTGACTGCGGTGATCCTTGCGCTTACGTTGCCTGTGTTCCCGGTGATGGCAGACGAGATTCCGCCGGAGGAAATGAAGTACACGCCTTCTGTGATTTCGCCAGTAAACAGCGAATCAAACAATGTCGTTGTCTTTGGCTATAAGGACACCACGCTTCATGTGGAGTGCGGCGGAAAAAGCCTGGCGAAGGTGAAATACTCCAAGCCGGAATTTAAAAATGTTAAGATCCAGCCGCAGAAAGCGGGCGCGAAAATGAAGTTCTATCTGGTGACGTCCTACGGTAAAAAGGGGAAGGTGGTAACACGTACCGTTCTCAACCTTGCCAAGGAGAAGCTGTCAGCCACACTGAAAGCCCCGAGCGTGCAGAAAAACATTAATAACCGTACCACAACAGTCCGTGTGAGCGCACCGAAAAATGCAACTCTCATGGTCAAGGATGACAAGGCGAAAATCCTTGCACAGCAGGTTTTTGCAAAGAACGGCTATCAGAATATTAAAGTGAATATTCCTAAGAATGCCAGATATCTTTATTTTTATGACAAAATCGGGAACAAGAGAAGTAAAGTTACTGCCCGTAAAGTGCAAGATAAGGTTGCCCCGGCTTCGCCTGTGATTACGAAGAATGACGATATGGGGGCAAGTGTTCTTGTAAAGGGAGAGATTGGTACATATATTCTTATGAATTTGGATGGTAAATGGTTCCGGTGTGGTGCGGTTACAGATAAAAATGGATTTACATTGGAGTCGGCTGCTTACGGAGGAAGCAGTAGCTTTACATATAAGATCATGTTGAAAGATATGGCGGGGAATAATAGTAAGGCTGTAGCAATGAAGTTTGACGGTCAGGGAACGGCGGTAAACGTTGCCGGAAAATGAAATTAACCGCTGGGAATACAATGTATATCAAAACCTCTCGGATTGCAGTGCTCCGAGAGGTTTTTTTGAACATTCTCAGGCAATCGCTCTACCCGCAGCTTTTTCTGATGTTAAGTATAAGAATCCACAAATAGGCAGCTGCGCTTAACAGCAGAAATGTCACCAATCCCCATCCGGTCAGCGGTTGTAAACGAAGAGTGTGCAGGAGTGTTGTGACTGCGAAAAATATGACAAGTGAGCCTGCGGACAAAATGGCGGTATATCTGCCGAGGATCAGGGCGTATGCGGCGCAGCATTGCTTTTTTAATAAGGGGGTACATTCATATTTTTTCAGGCGGCTGGATTTTTCGCCCATCTCTCTGACGTAAAAAAGGTTGTCACATAAACGTTTCATAAGAGTCAGTACACCGAAAAATTGAAAAAAGGAATACGCATGAAGCTCGCTAAAGTGAGGAACGGTGGTCCGGTAGCGTGTGCATACCAAAATAAAGTTAAAGGCCCACAAGATTCCTATGATTGCGTAATAAACATAATTTTTTTCTTTGATCCGGGCGTTTTCTTTCCGGTAAAAGTTTTTGTCCATTGCGGAACCTCCTTTCCTCTCATCTTTCATCCAGCAGATCGTAAATATGGATGTCTCCCAGGAAGGAGTCTGAGAGTTTGCGTTTGTAGTCTGATGCCCTTAGCTGTTCGATGCTTTCCCGGCGTACCAGACAGCCGTCCTCCAGGTATAGGATGTAGTCCGCTACTTTGTCTAAATCTTCGGTCACATGGGAGGCCATCACAACGGCCATGTCCTCGAGAAGCTCCTGTAGGATGGAGAGGAACTCTCTGCGGAATACCGGGTCGAAGCCGGCCGAGGGTTCGTCAAGTATGAGCAGTCTCGGGTGGTGCGATAAAGCCAGGCAGCAGAAATATTTCATCCGGTTTCCTTTTGAGAGCTGGTGAATGGGGAGGGTTACGTCCACACCCATGCGCTCCAGCCATTTTTTATAGTAGCTTTCGTCGTAGTTTTTGAAATACGGGCCGAGAATGCTGCCGTTTTCCAGGGCGGTCTTTTCCCAGAAAGGCTGAAGCTCGTCAGATACATAACCAATCAGCTCCTTTGCTGCGGCGGGATCGTCTTTTAGTGAGATTCCCTGGATTTCGATGTCTCCCTCGAAGTGTTGGTCCAGTCCGGCAAGGATTTTTAAAAGGGCTGTCTTTCCGCTGCCGTTCTTGCCGATTACCCCTGTGAGATACCCGCTTTCCAGAGGAAAATCAATATCCTTCAGGGAAAAACCGCCGAAATCCTTTGTGAGATGACTGCACTTAAGTAATGGTGTCATTGCTGTTTCCTCCCTTCGCAAAGTACGTCGAGCATGGCGTGCATTTCCTCCTCTGTCACGCCCAGGCCCCGGGCCTCGTCAATCCAGCCGGAAAGCCGGTCCTCCAGTTTTTTGAGCTGCTGTTCCCGCAGAAATTCCTGATTTGTCTCTTTGATATAAAAGCCTTTTCCCGGAACAGAGTAGATGAGTTTTTCTTTTTCCAGCTCTTCGTATGCTCTTTTTGTGGTGATCACGCTGATCTGCAGGTCCCTGGCAAGAGAGCGGATGGAGGGAAGCATCTCACCGGGAGTGATCGTGCCGCCTATCAGGCCTTCTTTTACCGCTTTGACAATCTGCTCGTAGATGGGCAGATTGCTATCTTCTTTTAGAATAATATACATGGCGGAGCCTCCTTTTGCCGGGTGTCAGATTTTCGCATAGGTCTGCTCATAGGCGGCTGCTTTTCCGAGGATATAAGGGGTGCAGTATCTGGCAATAACCGCGTCGGATACCAGGATGGCAAGCCAGATCAGCCATAGGGCAGGATATTTTTGATATAGGCCGAGCATAAAGCCGCCGCCGAGTGCAAGCTGCTGGAGCAGCAGATATACGATCCAGTAGAAATTCACGAATGCTTCCTGGCGGCAGCGGCTTTCTTCCAGTGAGTTATTGGAGCTGACACCGTAGACACCAGTCTTTAGGATCAGGTTCCATACGGTGAACAGGCAGATACCAAGCTGCACCAGGACAGGAACAATACGGTATTGGTAGAAAAACCTTCCTAAACCAATGCGCACGAACAGATATATAATGGCCGTCATAAACAGGAGCTTTGCGAGAAACATACACCGGATATAGCGGGATCTTTTATTCCTGTCGGTGGGGACAAGGTATATCATCTTCGGAAGCCGGATTGGATTTTCCATGATGAAATAGGCGGTGATGCCTATGCTTACCAGGATCATGGACATTTTCCAGAACATGACCGGTGGGGAGTCGTGATAGCGGGGCGGCAGATTCAGCAGGTCAACCTCTCCTATGCCCTTGGTTACCAAAAACGACATTGCAGCTATCGTGGCAAATATATACAGAAGTGCCACATATAGGGTTATACTGGCAATATATTTACCTGCATTTTTTTGCAAGTTTGCCAAATCCCTTCTGAGAATCAATTTCCACATTGAGAATACCCCCTTTCCAGATAATAGAGGATTTCGGAAAGCTTTGGAGCGGGATAGTTTTGTCCGCCGGAAGGGTTCCCGGGACTTGTGCGTATCAGTGCCTCACTGTGATACATGCTGTGCTCTTTGCCTGCTACCTGCTCTTTGGGTAAAGACTCGATTTCCTCTTTGGTGCCGCGGATCAGGCGGTAGTTTTGACAGAGAGCTTCTTTGTCCAGGCAGAATTGGACTTTTCCCTCATGAAGCATCAGAATGTAATCTGCTACTTTATCCAAGTCCTCAGTCAGATGGGTGGAGAAAATCACGCTGCGTTCCCCGGATTCCACGAGCTCCTGCATACATCCGATCAGACTTCTCCGGAAACGTGGGTCCAGACCTCCGGCCGGTTCGTCCATCAGGTAGAGCTTTGCACGGTGAGAAAGGGCAAAAGCGAACTGAAGCCGTGTGCGGATGCCGCGGGAGAGCTTCTTAACCTTCTGGTCAAGCGGTATCTCGAATCTTTTGCACGCTTCGCGGAAGATATCCATATCAAAGCGCGGATAGAACGGTCCGAATATGGCGGCGTTTTTCTCCGGGGTGAGTGTCTCGTCGAAAAAATCCTCGTCAAGCACTGTGCCGATGATTTCTTTGGCCTGTTTTTCCGAGGTGTTCATGTCAAAGCCTGCGATTCGGATACTGCCGCTGTCTTGTTGGTACAGGTTTAAGATGGTGCGGAGCAGAGAGGTTTTCCCTGAGCCGTTGACTCCGATCACTCCCATGATGTAGCCGGGGGCGAGGGAAAAGCTGATGTTCTCCAGTGTGAAATTACCAAGTCGTTTCGTTAATTCAGTTACTTCCAGTAATGCAGCCATAGCAGGCCCTCCTTTCTGAAGTGGAGATGGCGGAGAAGATTTTCGGATTACTGTATATGTACTGTAGATGAACTGTTTATATCTATATATACAGTATAGGGGATGAAGGTGGAAATGTCAATAGAATCTTTGACACCTTGGTAATATACCGGTGATTGTGGTATGATAAGGGTATCATTTTGGGAGCGGGGAACAGAACAGCATGAACGATCGATCATCCGCCCGTCTGCGGTACGCGGGGATTCGTATTTATACAGCAATAGCCTGGAGCTTTTGCATTTTATTTTACGCATCGGTTTATTGGAAAAAGAATACTTTATGGATTGCGCTGGCTATTGGGTTGGCGCTTGGTCTGGGTTACGGGCGGATACCGCGGAGAACCGCCAGGATTCTCACAGGTGTGGGAACTGCGGGTGTGTTCGCAGCGGCGGCAGTTCTGGCTTTGGTAACTGTGGGCGGCGGACAATACGACACAGTCTGGGGCAGCTACATCCAAAGTGTGTATGAGGCTCCGGATAAGGTGATGGTGATCGTGGCCCATGAGGACGATGATCTCAATCTCGGGGCAGGAGTCATTGACAGCTATCGGGAGGCGGGAACGCAGGTAAAGGTTGTGTTTTTTACAAATGGAGACTACCGATTTAAAAATGCCTACCGGCAGAAGGAGGCTATCCGCAGTCAGAAATCCCTGGGCGTGCCGGAGGAGGATGTGATCTTTATGGGCTACGGGGACCGGTATCGCACGGAATACGGCCATCTCTACAATGCCCCGGAGCAGGAAATTGTGACCTCCCATGCTGGCTATACAAGCACCTATGGGTTGAAGGACCACCCGGAGTACAGACAGGCGGTTTCGGGTGTTTCTTCTGATTATACCCGGGCAAATGCGGTGAATGATATGAAAGAGCTTTTAGACAGGGAGCGGCCGGATGTGATTTATTGTGTGGATCAGGACTCCAATCCGGACCACCGTGCCACCGGGCTGTTTTTTGAGGAGGCGCTGGGGCTTCTTTTATCGGAGGGGACAGATTACCGGCCTGAGGTGTATAAGGGCTTTGCCTACAGCACGGCGTGGAGCGCGCGGGAGGACTATTATGGGGAAAATGTACCCTCCACAGTGCTGCGGTATAAGGACGGCCGCATGGATGAGACGAACTGCTATCTCTGGGAAAATAGGCTGCGCCTGCCGGTGAGGTCAGGGGATCTGGCTTATACGGTGCGGGCAAGCGGCCTTTGGCCTGCGTTTTGCGCTTATGGTTCGCAGAAGGCGATTCTTCACATGACAAAGGTGATTAACAGTGATAAGGTATATTGGAGACGAAGAACGGACAGCGTACTGTATACCGCAGCATTTGGTTCGGACAATGGCGGGGATACGGCGGTGCTTCATGATTTCAAGTTGGTTGATTCTGTAAATGTGGAAGAAAAAAAGCATCGCCCATATGATAGTGTATGGGCGTGCCGAAAGGGTGATAAAGTTACAGTGAGGCTTGCACAGCTGTCACAATTGGAGGAAATCGTGCTTTATGACAATCCTTCTATGGAGGACAATGTGATCAGCGCCCGGATTACCATGGATAACGGGAAGAGTGTAATTTGTGGACCGCTGGAACCGGGAGGGGCGGGGACGAGCGTGCGGATATCGGATTCTCCTGAGACAGAAGGGACATCCGGTTTTACAGTGGAGATTTTAGAGACAGAGGGAGAAAAGGCGGGGCTCAGTGAAATTGAGGCTTATGAAACGGAGGCAGAAGTACCGCAGTTTATCAAGCTTACAGACAGCGTGGGAAACTTTCTTTATACGTATACGCCGTCAGGGGAAGAGACAATCTGTCTGAAGCTGTATGGCAGCAGTGAGAAGCTGGAAGCGCTTGCCGCTGATCCGGAGGAAAACTTTGTTGTTACTGTGGATGGTGTCCCGCTTGAATTGCGGGATGGTGGATATCTGCTGGACTGTCCGGAGAAAAAAATAACCGTGAGGGCACAATTGATCAGTGACCCCACGGTATATGATGAGATAGCGGTAAAGCCGTATTCTTCTGTTCGGGCATTTACAGCGCCTTGTCTGCGTGCGCTGGATACCATGGTGTGCGGATTTGAGACGTATTTGCGCTACTATATGGCACACGGCGAAAATCTGCTGCTGCGAATGCTACCGTCTTTTTGACTTATGATGCCGCTTTTTCCTTCTTTCTGCGGAGGGCGTATGCATGGTTGACCAGCAGAAGGCCTGCACCAGCAAAATTCCGATAAAGGCTCCGATGCTGTCTATGCCCACATCTTTTATGGAAGGTCCGCGGCCTGCCACAAAGGACTGGTGGTATTCGTCAAAGCCTGCGAACACTACGCATACGATACCAGCCAGCAGCATGAGCCAGATACCCCGCACCCGGTACACATAGAGCGGGAAGGAGATTGCCACTGCCAAAAGGAAATATACAGTCATGTGCGCGGCTTTTCTCACATAATAGTGAATCCCGTCCGCCGCCACGGCTAATTCATCATAGCTTTTGTTTTCGTTGAGCACTTCATTCTTTGTCTCTACAATCTGGTAGCTGATCTTATAGCTTAATTCCCCGGACACCTCCCCGGTCTGGGCAGAAAATGAAAAAATCAGATACATCATCAAGATTGCCGGGAGAAAAGAAAGTGGCTTTAATAAGGTGATAAGTATTTTCATGGGTTTAAATATAGCACGCTATTCCGTGAATGTAAAGAAGGAAAGCGTATTAAACCTTGACAAGACGTGTATAAAATGGCAGAATAGTGACATAATCTGAAATAGGCAAACCTGGCAAAAGCCAGGGACGCAAAGTTAAGTGTCTAAGGCTGTACGCTACGATCGACTGGCTGCATTTGAAATCCTTTTAAGGAGCAAATGCAGCCTTTGTTTTTATAAAATGGAAGGTGAAGTAAAAGGTATGTTTAATATGGAGCAGGAGCTTAAGGAAGCTTGGAAAAAAGATGAGTTCCAGGTCTTTCTCCAGCCGCAGGTAAATGTGGAAAATGGAAAAATCGAAGGCTTCGAGGCATTGATACGCTGGCAGCATCCTGCTCGCGGCGTACTTTTGCCCCAGGAGTTTCTGCCTGCTGTCAGAGAATTAGGAATGTCGGAGCGGCTTGATTACTTTGTTTTTGAAAAAATTTGCATGTTTTTGAAAAAGCGTCTGGAGGACAATAAGGAGATGTTCTGTGTCTCCTGCAACTTTATCCGCGAACATTTCACGAAAAATGATTTTGCCCGTTCACTGGAATGCATCAGACAAAAATATGGGGTCCCCGCGTGGTGTCTTGCAGTGGAAATCACGGAGGGCGCGGCTTTCACAGATGCGGAAATCGTGCAGACGAATGTGGTCCTGCTCAAGGAGCTCGGGTTTCCTGTGTATCTGGATGATTACGGTGCAGACCAATCCACATTTGGTGATCTGCTTTTCCATAGTATCAGTCATATTAAGCTGGATAAAAAGCTGGTGGACCATATTCAGCAGAAAAATGCGGAGGTGCTGGTGCATGGACTGTGCAGTATTGCTCACAAATTATCCTACCAGGTAGTGTGCGAGGGCGTGGAAACGGCACTGCAGTGTGAACTGGCGAAAAAGTGCGGGGTGGACCTCATCCAGGGGTTTTATTATTACCAGCCTATGCACATGGTGTACGCGGAAGAGCTTTATGATATGGGACGGAGGATGTTTAGAGGATGAAAAGTAGAAAAATCGTTAGGGGAATTATATTAACGATATTGCTGATTTGTACAGTGTTTATCGTTTATTCTATTGTGACAGAGCCGCTCGGTAAACACGATATTATGCTTGCGCTTGCGGTTGTTGCGGGCTTTATAGCATTAGGATATGATAAGGATAAAGGGCATTAAATAATTGCAAAACCAGTCCTTAATATGCTATAGTGGATAGAAAGCAAGTAAACAGACAGAAACGGAGGAGGAGCAGATGAGTTTAGCAGACAATATATTTATAGATATGTGCAAGGACATTATAGAAAACGGCACCAGCACCGAGGGGGAAAAGGTCCGTCCGGTGTGGGAGGACGGCACTCCGGCTTACACTATTAAGAAATTCGGCGTTGTGAACCGTTATGACCTGCGCAAGGAGTTTCCTGCACTTACACTTAGAAAAACAGCACTGAAAAGTGCAATGGACGAGATATTGTGGATCTGGCAGAAGAAATCAAATAACATTAACGACCTCCACAGCCATATTTGGGACAGTTGGGCAGACGAGACGGGTTCCATCGGCAAAGCCTACGGATATCAGATGAGCGTGAAGCACCAGTACAAGGAGGGCATGATGGACCAGGTGGACCGCGTGCTCTATGATCTGAAAAATAACCCATACAGCAGGCGTATTATGACCAATATTTATGTGCACCAGGACCTGCATGAGATGCATCTCTACCCGTGTGCGTATTCCATGACCTTCAATGTGACCAAGGAGCCGGGCAAGGATAAGCTGACACTGAATGCTATTTTAAACCAGCGCTCCCAGGATATTCTGGCTGCAAACAATTGGAACGTTTGCCAATACTCCATTCTGCTCATGATGTTTGCCCAGGCGTGTGATATGGAGGCTGGGGAATTGATGCATGTAATTTCCGACTGTCATATTTATGACCGCCATATTCCGGTGGTGAAGGAACTTATTGCCAGGACTCCATACCCTGCTCCTACCGTTCGGCTGAATCCGGAGATTAAGAATTTCTACGATTTCACCACAGACGATTTGATCGTGGAGAATTATCAGACCTGGCCTCAGATTAAGAATATTCCGATTGCCATCTGATTGGTAAGTGGTATTAGAGTATTACATTTGATCGGTAAGCGGAATTATAGAATTACATAGGATTGGTAAGCCGGAATAAAGTATTACATAGGAGTGTGCAGAAGGAATGAATATCATAGTAGCAGTAGATAAAAATTGGGCGATCGGCAAGGATAACAGGCTTTTAGTGAGCATCCCTGCGGATATGAAAATGTTCCGTCAGGAGACTACCGGGAAGGTGGTTGTGATGGGACGCAAGACGCTGGAGAGCTTCCCGGGCGGCCAGCCGCTTAAAAACAGGACAAACATCGTACTCACCGGAAATGAGAATTATCAGGTGAAGGGCGCGATTGTTGTGCATACCCTGGAGGAGCTTTTAAAAGAAGTGGAGAAATATGAATCTGATCAGGTGTACTGCATTGGGGGCGACAGCATTTACAGGCAGCTTCTTCCGTATTGTGATACAGCCCATGTGACAAAGATTGATTTCGCTTATGAGGCGGACAGCTTTTTCCCTAATCTTGACGAAGACCTTGAGTGGGAGATCACCGCAAGAAGCGAAGAGCAGACATATTTTGATTTGGAATACGAATTTGTGAAGTATGAGCGCAAAGCATAAGTGCGCTGACTTTCTTTGTGAGAGACGAATGGCGGCCTTGATTACTCAAAGCCGCCGCTTGTTTCTGAAAAAGATAAATAGAGCAACACAAACAATTATGCCAATAAGGTATGGAATTACCAAAATAAACGCTGTACTTGCGGGGGTGCTATATCCGGCATATTTGCCGCCCCAGGTTAAATCACAGTAGTTATAAGCCACCACAGCGCACATAATATCTGACAATAGGATTGCCAGTATTCCAAACACATTCGAAATCATTTTCATGGGTGTACCTCCTACTTCTTGTTTCCATTCTTTAGAATCATATAAGCGCCCAAAATTATGGCAGCAATAGATAGCATTAAAAAAATACCATTGCCATCTATAATTGATATATTTCTCCTTTTTTGACAGTTCGATGTCTGAAATGTTTTAATCTGTTATCCGCCCACCGATAATCAGATTTAGAAAAACGATCAAGCTCATCAGTGCTGAATGCATTTGTCATGATAGCATCATTTGTTTTATTTTGTGCTTTTAAATATTCGTTCAAATAACAGCGCTCCTTGTCTAAATATATATGAAAAAAGGGTACGGCGCTAACCATACCCTACTCTGGCAAACCAGAGAGACCTCGTCGGTCAAATTATTCTTTCATTAGTGGCCTCGTCAGCCAAAAAACACTTGTTAACAAGTATGAAAGAGCAGTTGAATATAATCTGCTTATCTACATTATACTCGTTTGTTTAAAAAAATCTACTGGTAAAATTGACAAAATAGAATAAATTTATTCAGCAAAATTTTATTCAATAACTTCAATCCACCCCTTCGGTGCTTCAATCCGTCCCATCTGGATTCCGGTCAGGGTATCGTAGAGCTTCTTGGTCACAGGACCCATCTCAGCCATACCGCTTGGCAGGCAGATTTCCTTGCTGTGGTCCACAATCTTGCCTACCGGGGAAATAACGGCAGCAGTGCCGCACAGTCCGCACTCTGCGAAATCCTTAAGCTCGTCAACGTAAACCTCGCGCTCCTCAGCCTCCAGTCCTAAATATTCCTTAGCCACGTAAATCAGGGAACGGCGCGTGATGGACGGAAGAATGCTGTCAGATTTCGGAGTGACAACCTTACCGTCCTTGGTCACAAAGAGGAAGTTCGCGCCGCCAGTCTCTTCTACCTTGGTACGGGTTCCCGGGTCAAGATACATATTTTCGTCAAAGCCCTGTCTGTGAGCATCCATGATGGCATATAAACTCATGGCATAGTTGAGCCCGGCTTTAATATTTCCGGTACCATGGGGAGCAGCACGGTCAAAATCGCTCACGCGGATGGTGATAGGCTTTACGCCGCCCTTAAAGTAAGGTCCTACCGGAGTGGTGAATACACGGAACTGGTATTCATCTGCAGGCTTCACGCCGATTACCGGGTTGGAGCCGAACATGTAAGGACGGATATATAAAGTAGCGCCGGAGCCGAATGGCGGAACATAGCCAGCATTGGCTTTGACCGTCTCTCTGACTGCCTCGATGAAACGCTCCTTAGGAAACACCGGCATCTCCAATCTCTTTGCAGAGTTTTCCATACGCTCTGCATTCAAGTCAGGACGGAAAGACACGATGTGCCCGTCCTCAGTGGTGTAAGCCTTCAATCCTTCAAAGATTGTCTGCGCATACTGCAGGACTCCTGCACATTCATTGATCACAACCGTTTCGTCTGTGGTGAGTCCGCCCTCATCCCAGGCACCGTCTTTAAAATTCGACACATAACGGTAATCCGTCTTCATATAACCAAAGCCCAGGTTCGACCAGTCGATGTTCTTTTTTTCCATAATAATTCCTCCCATTCGCACGATTCTTATATTCTCTTTCACATTGTAAAACTTTTATGTGTTAACTTCAATGGAAAAATTGTATTTTTTCAAAAAATATTGTCCGCAGGATTCTGATTTATGATAAGCTTTTTCATGGGCCTCACAGCGGAAAAACCTTGATAATACAGGGATGCAACCGCAAGTTTACATGGGATTTTTTAAATGCAACACAAAGTTTATGGAAAGTGCGGAGCTTTTTAGGTAAGATGCAGACATAATTATTTGCCGTACCGTTACGGCAGAATGGAGGATAAAGGGATTATGAGTTTAGGACAAAATCTACAATTTTTGAGAAAGAGGGATAATCTTACCCAGGAGAATCTTGCGGAGCGCATGGACGTATCCAGACAGACGATTTCTAAATGGGAGGCGGATACCAGCTATCCGGAGATGGATAAGCTCCTGCAGCTTTGTGATATGTTTGGGAGCAGTATGGATGAGCTGCTGCGGGGAGATCTGGAACAGATTTATGTGGAGGATGTGAGCGGTTACGATGAGCATATGAACAGTTATATAAAAAAGACAACAGCAGGTGTAATGCTGCTGATTGCAGGCTGCGGATTCTATATGCTGCTGGTGGAAGCACTGAAAATAAGCGAATACATTGGGAATGCACTTTTCTTATTATGTGTCTTGACGGCAGTTACCATATTTATTGTGAGCGGGCTGGAACACAGCCATTTTGAGCAGAAATATAAAAACATACCTATGATATACAAGCAGGAAGAGGTGGAAGAATTTGCTGCAAAGAAATTTCCATTGTTTATCGGAGGCGGTGTGGCTATGATTATTGGGGCCATCATCATACAGGAAATATTAACCCATGCTCTGTACGGCCTGATGGGT
This sequence comes from Blautia schinkii DSM 10518, assembly GCA_000702025.1. GTDB lineage: Bacteria > Bacillota > Clostridia > Lachnospirales > Lachnospiraceae > Blautia_A > Blautia_A schinkii. The sequence continues at coordinate 212,314 of JNKJ01000009.1, read as the reverse complement.
GCAGGCGCAGAGGATGCGTCCATCGCTGTCATGATATTCATTGCAAATGTGGGAATAGGCCTTCTTGTTTATGGAGGTATGCATAAAAGTAAATATAACATTGAGGAATACAACAAATCCATCAACCCGACAGAGGAAGAAAAACGCCGGGGAAAGCGTCTGGGAGTGTGGTGCGGTTCAATTATGATGGTGGCGGCAGCCATATATCTGATCGGAGGTTTTTTCTTCCATGGCTTTGGTACCTGGTGGGTGGTTTTCCCTGTGGGCGGCATTATATGCGGAATCGCTGCCATGCTGCTGAATACGAAAAAATAGATTTAAGTAAATATAAATAAATATCGCTCCTTTTCCCGTGATATTCCTTGCGTGAATGTCGTATTTTTGTTAATATGTAAGAAAAGTTTGTGTGAATGATTTTAATTACGGGACAACGCAAAGATGGGCGGAAAAAGGAGCCAATATGCCTGATGAGAAAAGAAATCAAATTAGGGAAAAATTGTCAGATACGACCGAGTTCGATGAACTCCAGATCTTAAGTGACAATATACCAGGGGGAATGTTTTCCTGCCTGATAGACAAAAAACTTACGCTGCTTCAGGTTAATAAGGGATTTCAGTCCATGCTGGGATATACAGAGGATGAGATATCCAGTGTTTTTGATAACAGTTTTTGGGAAATGATTGACCCCCGCGACAGAGAAGCGACTATGGTTGAGGTACAGCGCCAGATGGCAATTGGGCCGGACAAGGTACTGGAATACAGGATGCGTTGTAAGGACGGAAGAACCATATGGGTATTGGATAAGGGACATCTGGTGAGAGACCGGGAGGGCAGGGAGTGCTTTTGCTGTGTGCTTGTGGATGTCACCCGCAATAAAGAAATTGAATCGGAACTGCGTATTTCTCTGGAACGCCACCAAATTATTATGAATCAGACTACGGATATTCTCTTTGACTGGGATATCAAAGATGATAAGCTGATTTTGTCCGGTAAATGGAAGGAGAAATTTGGCCGTCCCTGCTCGGCAGAGGGAATCCGTCAGAATTTCGAGACAGTGCTTCCTGTATATAATGAGGATTTTGACAAATTCCGGGGATTGATCAGCCGTATACTTACCGGAGATCATTATGCGGAGGAGGAACTGCGTTTTGTGGGCGCGGACGGTCATCTTGTATGGTGCCGGGTTCGTATTTCCGGCCTGGAGGATGAGGGCGGAGTGCCGGGCCGGGCAGTTGGAGTGATCGTTGATATTGATGAAGATAAGAAAAAGGCAGAATTTCTTATCGACCGGGCACGGAGGGACACGCTGACCGGACTTTACAATAAGGGCACCAGCCGGGAATACTCGGAGGAATGGCTGAGCCTGGCTTCGCCGGAACAAAAGGGTGCACTTTTTATCATAGATCTTGATAATTTTAAGCATACAAATGATACTATGGGGCATTTATTCGGGGATGCGCTTTTATCTGAGGTTTCTCACATCCTTCAGAAGCAGTTCCGCAGCAGGGATATTGTGGGGCGCGTGGGCGGAGATGAGTTCATGGTATTTCTGAAAGACATTACAGACGTGGAGTTTGTAAAGTGCAAAGCCGGGCAGATCATGTCTGCGTTAAGCGAGATGGCTGTGCAGGACGCTGTTCGTATGGAGCTTTCATGTAGTATCGGCATAGCCGTATTTCCTGATCATGGAAACACCTACCAGGAGCTTTACCAAAGGGCCGATCAGGCACTTTACCGGGCGAAAAATCTTGGGAAAAACAGATATTGCTTCTTTGAGCCGTTTCTTCCGGAAGAAGGATTTCTGCCGAACCCGTTTTGCAATGTGAATACGCGTATTGAGTCAGATGATAACCCTGTAAATGTGGAACTGAGACTGATTGAATATGTTTTTAGGATTTTATATAAATCATCAGATATGGATGTGGCTGTAAATACCATTCTTGAAGTGCTCGGCCGTCAGTTTGACGTGAGCCGTGTCTATATTTTTGAGGATGACGAGGAGGACGACAGATTCTGCATCAATACCTTTGAATGGTGCAATGAGGGCATTATGCCTGAGATTGAGAATCTACAGCATGTGCGTTATATGGAGGATTTCAACGGCGGTTACAAGAGCAACTTTGACGAAAACGGAGTGTTTTACTGCCGTGATGTGTCAGCTCTTCCCACACAGCAGCGGGAATTCCTGGAAAACCAGGGCATCAAGTCTATGCTGCAGTGCGCGATATATGATAAAGGCCAGTATCACGGTTTTGTGGGCTTTGACGAGTGCAGGGTGAACCGTTATTGGACACAGGAACAGGTGAGCACCATTGTATTAATAGCGGAGATTTTAAGCACTTTCCTTTTGAAGATGCGTGCCCAGAGCAGTGCTATCAATAATGCCCAGTCACTGGAGACGATTCTTGATAACCAGAGCGCTTGGATTTATGTGGTGCGCCCGGATACGCTGGAGATGCTTTATGTAAACCGAAGGACCCAGGAACTGGTTCCCCAAGCAAGCGCCGGCATTACGTGCCACAAAGCATTTTACTACAGCGACACTCCCTGCGATTTCTGTCCGCTTAAAAAATTGACGGGCGAGACTGTGCGCAGTGTGCGCAATATCTATAATCCATACCTGGAAGTATGGGTTTCCACTGATGCGTGCTACATAGAATGGAAAGGTGATAAAGCCGCTTTGATCACTTGCCATGATGTCAGTGATCTGATGTCAAAATGAAAAGAAGTCAATAATAAGTCTATGTTTTTTCTTTTTGGAAAAGACATGGGCTTATTTTTTTTCGCCTTTTTTAAAAGAAAGTATAATTTTTGCTTTTATTACAAAATCTAGTTCTATCAGAAAGCGGATATATGCGTGAAAAGCATTATCACTATGAATAAAAGGATGGTTCATATGGAAAAGTTCGAGATTAAGACCTCCATTCGATTCGGAGAAGGAGCCCTGGAGAGTCTGCGGGAAATAGAAGGAAACAAGATTTTTATTGTCACAGACCCTTTTATGGTCAAATCCGGGATGATTGAGATGGTTACCCGCCATCTGGCGGGAAAGCAATACAAGGTTTTTGACGAGGTGGAGCCTGACCCCTCTGTGGAACTGGTGACTAAGGGCGTGAAGGAGCTTCTGGAATTTGAACCGGACGCTGCCGTGGCTCTGGGCGGCGGCTCTGCCATTGACGAGGCAAAGGCAATCCTACATTTCGCCGGGCGGATGGGAAAGCTTCCGCGCATTGGACTTACCGCTATCCCCACCACCAGCGGCACCGGGTCTGAGGTTACTTCCTTCGCGGTCATTACCGACAGAGATAAGGGGGTGAAATATCCGCTGGTGGACGCGTCACTGCTTCCGGAGTGTGCCATTCTTGATGTGGATTTAGTGAAAACCGTGCCTCAGTCCGTTGTGGCAGATACGGGAATGGATGTGCTCACTCACGCGCTGGAAGCCTATGTGTCAGTGCGGGCGAATGCCTTTACGGATGCTCTTGCGGAAAAAGCGGTGGTGACTGTATTTAAGTATCTGGTCCGTTCCTTTAAAGACGGAGACGACAGAGAGGCCAGGGAACAGATGCATGACGCCTCCTGTATGGCAGGGCTGGCTTTCGACCGCACCTCCCTGGGCCTCAATCATGCCATTGCCCACAACATCGGCGGGAAGCTGGGTGTTCCTCACGGAAGGACAAATGCAATCCTTCTTCCTTATGTGATTGAGTTTAACGCGGAGCTTGGGGATTTTGGAAAAAAAGAGTTTAACCGTGCAGCAGAAAAATATGCGGTATTAGCGGAGCTTGTGGGTGTGGGCAGCGGGAATGTGCGCGCAGGTGTGAAGAATCTTATCCGTCTCATCCGCAGAATGCAGGCCCAGATGAAAATGCCGGGGAGCTTTAAAGAATGCGGCATCATTCCGGATAAGTACAGGGAGGCGGAGGACGACATTGCCAAAGGCGCGCTTTTGGACCAATGCATTGTCACAAACCCCAGGGTCGTGACAAAAGAGGATGTTGTGGAGATTTTGAAAAAGACGTATCACGGTCAGCATCAGAGTTCGTAGGAAGTAGGAGGGTGACAGGTTTTGGAAGAAAAGCAGAGGATTATCCAGGAGTTTGTGCCCGGGAAACAGATTACCCTGGCTCATGTGATTGCGGGACCGGACAGTGATATTTACCGGAAATTGGGGCTTGAGCCAAAGCAGCAGGATGCCATAGGGATTCTTACTATCACGCCAAGCGAGGGCGCGATCATTGCGGCGGACATTGCTACCAAAGCCTCGGATGTGCGGCTGGGATTTATCGACCGCTTCACAGGTGCGCTTTTATTTACCGGAGACATCAGCTCGGTGGCCGCAGCGGTGAAGGATATTCTTGAGACCATGGAAGAGAATCTGGGGTTTGCCAAAGCTCCGATTACGAGGACGTAGGGAGAGCGCAATGAAAAAGGTGATATTTATCGGACAGACAGGGAGCGGCAAGACCACGCTCTGTCAAAAGCTGAACCAGGAGAGTTTGCGTTACCGTAAGACCCAAGCGGTTGAATGGGTGGGCAGCGTGATTGATACTCCCGGTGAATATCTGGAGAATCCCAGGTTTTATAACGCACTTACCGTCAGCGCGGTGGACGCAGAGGTCGTAGCCCTGGTTTCTGACCCCACAGCCTCACGCAGTGCAATGCCGCCGGGATTTGCCACTATGTTCGGGAAAACCGTGATTGGAATTATCACCAAGATACATCAGGTCGGTGAAGCAGCGGTGGAACGGGCCAGGCAGGAGCTTATACAGGCACAGGCACGGCCAATTTTTCTGGTCGACACGCCAGAAGATGTAGGAATCAAGGATTTGGCGGAATTTCTGGAGCAGAGTGATTGATGCAGGAGGCTGGAGGCAGGTTATGAAGGAAGAGTTATTAAGTGTTGGAATCGATCTTGGTACGAGTACCACCCAATTGATTTTTTCCAGACTTACGGTGGAAAATGTGGCGGCCAGCTACACTGTGCCCAGGATGGTGATCACGGATAAGCAGGTTTGGTATAAGAGTGAGATTTACTTTACGCCTCTGCTGGACCAGACTCATATTGATTTCGAGAAGGTCCGGGACATTGTGGACCGGGAATATGAGAAATCCGGTGTGAAAAAAGAGGAGATTGACACAGGTGCAGTGATCATCACGGGTGAGACTGCCAGGAAGGACAACGCCAGAGAGGTCATCAATGCCTTGAGCGGCTTCGCGGGGGACTTCGTGGTGGCGACCGCAGGACCGGATCTGGAGAGTGTGATCGCAGGGAAAGGCGCGGGTGCGGATGTGTATTCCCGGGAGCACAATCTTACAGTCGTGAATATTGATATCGGCGGAGGAACCAGCAATCTTGCTGTGTTTAAAAGAGGGGAAACACAGGATGCGGGCTGTCTTGATATCGGCGGTAGGTTCATCAAGGTGGATAAGGACAGCCGGGAAATCACGTATATAGCCCCCAAGCTTCGCGAGATTATCCGGGAGGAGAGGATGGCCTTGTCAGAGGGCACGGTGGTGGACGAGCAGAGTCTTACACCTCTTTTAAAAATCATGGTTGAGGTCCTGGAGCAGAGCGTCGGACTTCGAGACGATTGCAAACACTATGAACGGATGATTACCAGCCAGGGGATTAACCGGACAGGAGATATTCGGTGTATCAGCTTTTCCGGCGGGGTGGCCGAGGCCGTGTATCATCCGGAGAAATTTACGGAACCTTTCTGCTTTGGCGATATCGGCGTACTGCTTGGCCGGGAGATACGTAACTCCCGGTTGTTCCGGGAGCTTGAGGTGATTGAGAGTGCGGAGACAATCCGGGCGACCGTGGTGGGCGCAGGCAGCCACACGACAAAGATCAGCGGCAGCACCGTGACCTATACAGGCGATACATTTCCCATTAAAAATCTCCCGGTGCTCAAAGTTACAAGAGAAGAGGAGCAGCCGCAGGTCATGGCGCAGGCCATCCGAAAAAAGCTTGCCTGGTTTTCGTCCGATGGCGGACAGGAGCTGCTGGCTGTGGCGCTTGAGGGGGAACGAAGCCCCACCTTCAGCCGTGTACAGGAGTATGCCGGGGCGCTCCTGGACGGGATGGCACCCCTCATGGACGCCGGATTTCCTCTGATCGTGATTGTGGAAAACGATATGGCAAAGGTGCTGGGCCAGACAATGTACCACCTGCTTGGGTGGAAACGGGAGATCATCTGCCTGGATGGGATTCGCCTCACAGAGGGTGAATATATTGACATCGGCAGACCGGTGGCAGAGGGCAGCGTGCTCCCAGTGGTAGTGAAAACACTGGTGTTTCATTCTTAGCTACGCTGAGGATTTTACATCTGTGCTATCGGAAAATCAGACCAGCGAAATGTACGGTTATTTACTAGTATTTACAGCATCAGAATTGTGGAGAAAAGGAGAAGATTATGATATTAAAGGCGAAGTTATTCGGTCATGTGTATGAATTTAAATCATTGAAGGACGTGATGGCCAAGGCGAACGAAGAGAAATCAGGTGATAAGCTCGCGGGTCTTGCGGCGGAGAGCGCGGAGGAGCGGGTGGCCGCAAAGGTGGTGCTCTCGCAGATTACCCTGGAGGAGCTTCGTAATAACCCGGCTGTTCCGTATGAGACTGATGAGGTTACGAGAATCATCCAGGACGACATCAATGAGCCGATTTACAGAGAGATTAAAAACTGGACTGTATGTGAGCTGCGGGAATGGATTCTGAATGAAAACACCACAAGTGCGGATATCAGGCGAATTTCCCGGGGACTGACCTCTGAGATGGTGGCAGCGGTGGCAAAGCTGATGTCAAACATGGACCTGGTTTATGGGGCAAGGAAAATCAGGGTCACGGCCCACTGCAACACGACCATCGGTGAGGAGGGCACACTTTCCTCCAGATTGCAGCCGAACCATCCCACGGACGACCCGGATGGAATCATGGCTTCTCTTTTGGAAGGGCTTACCTACGGAGCCGGGGATGCGGTCCTGGGGCTTAATCCCGTGGATGATTCCCCGGAAAGCGTCGCCAGAATCCTCAAAAGGTTCGAGGAGACAAAGCAGAAATTCCATATCCCTACCCAGACCTGTGTGCTGGCCCATGTCACAACCCAGATGGAGGCTATCCGAAAGGGCGCGCCTGCGGATTTGATCTTTCAGTCCATTGCGGGCTCAGAACTTGGAAATACCGCCTTTGGCTTTAACGCCGCCACCATTGAGGAGGCGAGACAGCTTGCGCTTAAGGAAGGGACTGCCGAGGGGCCGAATGTGATGTATTTCGAGACAGGACAGGGCTCAGAGCTTTCTTCTGAGGCACACCATGATACAGACCAGGTGACAATGGAGGCAAGGTGCTACGGATTTGCCAGACATTTTTCTCCCTTCCTGGTCAATACGGTGGTGGGCTTCATCGGACCGGAGTATCTCTATGACGGCAGACAGGTGAGCCGCGCAGGACTTGAGGATCATTTCATGGGCAAGCTTACCGGAATCCCCATGGGCTGTGACGCCTGCTATACCAACCACATGAAGGCGGACCAGAATACCATTGAGGACCTGGCTGTGCTGCTGACTGCGGCAGGCTGCAATTATTTCATGGGCATTCCCCACGGGGATGACGTCATGCTGAACTATCAGACGACAGGCTTCCAGGAGACCGCGGCACTGCGTGAAATCTTCGGACTTACCGCAATCCGTCCGTTCCATGAATGGCTGATGAAAATGGGATTTGTGGATGAGGAGGGCAGACTTACAGGCAGAGCGGGGGACGCTTCTGTACTGCTATGATTCCAAGGTTTAAGAAGCAGAAGGGGCCGGTGCAGAAGCTGTCCGTTTCCCTTCAATTTATATAGGGCATTCGAGCCGGAAAAGGAGGAAATAAAAATTGAGAGATGATGAAATAAGGTCCATGGTCGAGAGAATCCTGGATGAAATGCTGGACCCTAAGGGTACAGAAATTCCGGGACCGAAACGTACGGAGATTTTGGGTGCGGCTGGGGGCGGAAGCCATAGGAGTGAGCCCCAGGGCGACGGCAGATGTCTTGATGACATTACCCAGATTAACCTGCGGACACAGCTATTGGTCAAGGAGCCAAAGGATGCGGAATCCTATCTGGCAATGAAAGCGAAAACCCCGGCAAGACTTGGCATCGGCAGGGCAGGTGCACGATACCGTACGGCGACTATGCTGCGCGTCCGCGCTGACCACGCGGCAGCTCAGGATGCGGTTTTCAGCGATGTGTCGGAGGAATTTGTGAAAAAATGCGGGTTCGTGTTTGTGAAAACTCTTTGCAAGGACAAGGATGAATACCTGACGCGCCCGGACCTTGGCAGAAGATTCCCCGGAGAGGAGCTGGAGGTGATACGAAAGACCTGCGGCGACCATCCCAAGGTTTTGGTAATCGTGGGAGATGGACTTTCTTCTTCTGCGATTGAGGCCAATGTGGAGGATATGATTCCCGCCATCCGTCAGGGATTGGAAATGTACGGGATTACCCTGCCTCCTATTTTGTTCATTAAATATGCACGTGTGGGTGCGATGGATGCTGTGGGAGAGGTGACGGATGCGGATGTCATCTGTATGTTAGTGGGCGAACGCCCGGGCCTTGTAACTGCGGAATCCATGTCCGCGTATATCGCCTACAAACCGCGTCACGGACTGGCGGAGGCGAAACGTACGGTCATCAGCAATATCCACAAGGGCGGCACCACGGCTGTGGAAGCAGGAGCCCACGCAGCAGAACTGATAGTGAAAATGCTAGAGAAAAAGGCGTCAGGAATCGACTTGAAATAATGTGCAAATACAGCGCACAAGAAAGAGGAAATCCCTAAAGGGATACCATAATGTGCAAATACAGTGCACGAGAAAGAGGAAACTATGAAGAATGACGAATTACGTGCGACGATTCTCGGAATGCGCATGATTCCCAACGTGAGCGACGATCTGGCAAAGGCGCTCGAACTGGGACCCAGGCATAAAAGTGTGGGGATCGTCACCGCAGATATAGACGATGTGACCTATACCGCTCTGGATGAGGCTACCAAGGATGCGGACGTGGATGTGGTTTACGCAAGGTCCATGTATGCGGGTTCCGCCAACGCCAGCACCAAGCTTGCCGGCGAGGTGATCGGTATCATCGGGGGACCGAACCCCGAGGAGGTACGCAGCGGACTTGCAGCAATCCGCAATTTTATTGAGACTGGGTCCTGCTTCGTAAGTGCAAACGCAGATGATTCCATTGTGTATTATGCCCATACTGTTTCAAGGACAGGCTCTTATTTGTCAAAAACAGCGGGAATCCAGGAGGGATTGGCTTTGGCATATCTCATTGCTCCGCCGCTGGAGGCAATGTACGCGCTGGATGCCGCGTTGAAAGCCGCAGATGTGACGATGGCCGCGTTTTACGGTCCGCCGTCTGAGACGAACTTCGGCGGGGCGCTGCTTACCGGAAGCCAGTCTGCGTGCGAGGCAGCCTGTTCAGCCTTTGCCCAGGCTGTGTGTTCCGTGGCGGATGAACCGCTGCCGTGGTGCTAAGACTGTATTACAGGGCAGACATGGCGCACGGCTTGCATGAGGTACAGCGTGCAATGACTATGACTAAGGAGGTTATATTAATGGAGTTAAAGGATAAAGACCTGCTCTCCGTCCAGGAGGCAAGGGATTTACTAGCGAAGGCGAAAGCCGCCCAGCAGGAGCTTGCCGGGATGGACCAGCAGCAGATAGACAGGATTGTAAAGGCAATCAGCGAGGCCGGAATTGCAAATGCTGAGACGCTTGCAAAGGACGCTCAGGAGGAAACGGGATTCGGAAAATGGCAGGACAAGGTGCTCAAAAATCTCTTTGCCGCCAAGACCGTTTACGAGGCGGTGAAGGATCAGAAAACCATCGGACTTCTGCGTGAGGACAAAGAAAATAAGGTATGGGATATCGGTGTTCCGGTGGGCGTGATCGCCGGAATCGTGCCCTCCACAAACCCTACTTCGACCGTGATTTACAAGGCAATGATCGCTCTGAAAAGCGGCAATGCCATCGTTTTTTCTCCTCATCCCGGAGCCAAAAACTGTATCGTAAGGACCGTTAAAATCATTGCCGAGGCAGCAGAGAAAGCGGGCTGTCCCAAGGGAGCGATTTCAGTAGTGACGATACCTACCATGCAGGCCACCAAGGAGCTGATGGGCAACGCAAACACAGCTTTGATCCTGGCTACCGGAGGCGGTGCTATGGTGAAATCCGCCTATTCCTCCGGGACTCCGGCCATCGGCGTAGGCGCAGGAAACGGCCCGGCCTTTATTGACAAAAGTGCGGATGTTCCCCGAGCAGTGAAGCAGATTTTAGATTCCAAAACCTTTGATAACGGTACTATCTGTGCCTCAGAGCAGTCGATTGTCGTGGAAAAATCCATGGAGGATACGGTAGTACGGGAGCTCAAAAACCAGGGGGCAGTTCTGCTTGACGAGAGCCAGTCTGCCAAGCTTGCACAGTTTATCCTGCGGGCAAACGGTACCATGAATCCCATGATCGTAGGCAAAACCTGTGCGCAGATTGCTCAATATGCCGGCCTTTCCGGGATTCCAAAGGATGCCCGCGTGCTTGTGGCTAAGGCGGATAAGGTCGGAGAAAAGGAACCGTACTCCAGAGAAAAATTGGCTCCTATCCTGGGTCTTTTCGTAGAAAGGGATACAGAAGCAGTGCTGAAACGATGCGTGGAAATCCTCTACATGGAGGGCGCAGGACACACCTTTTCCATGCATGCCAAGGATGAAAATTTAATCCGCAGGTTCGCCCTGGCTATACCAGCTTCCAGATTTTTAGTAAATACCGCAGGCTCTCTCGGCGGCATCGGAGCTACCACAAGACTATTCCCGGCCCTTACTTTAGGCTGCGGAGCTGTGGGCGGAAGCTCCTCCTCAAATAACATCGGTCCCATGGATCTGATAAACATCAAAAGGGTTGCCTTTGGTACAAAAGAGCTGGATGAACTCCGCAGAGAGGCCGGAGTATGTGGAGAATATGGGGCGCACACAGGCGGCGCATGTTGGACGGATGCAGACAGACGCACCATGGGAAGCCAGTATGCGGGCAGCCGGGTTACAAGCAGCTATTCCATGAGCAGCCAGACCGCAGGCGGATCCTATGCAGCTCATTCCGGAGTAAGTAAAGAAACGATCGATTCAATCGTCGACAGGATATTAAAAGAACTTCTTTGAATGAAAATCCGGGAATGAAAAATCTGAAAAACAGAATACTAATAAAGACACTAAAATAATAAACGTCGGAGGTAAGCAAAATGGCAAATACAAACGCATTGGGAATGATCGAAACAAAGGGACTGGTAGGGGCAATCGAGGCAGCGGACGCCATGGTTAAGGCGGCAAACGTAGCGCTTGTCGGTAAGGAAAGCATTGGTGCAGGGCTGGTGACTGTGATGGTGCGCGGCGATGTGGGAGCTGTAAAAGCAGCCACGGATGCAGGCGCAGCGGCAGCAGAAAGAGTGGGAGAACTGGTATCCGTGCATGTGATTCCGCGTCCTCACACAGAGGTGGATGTAATCCTTCCGCACCAGACAGAACGTTACACGGGCGCTGATTCCACAGAGGTATAAGCCATATGGAGGACAGGGAAAAAATCCGCGGAATCGTCACGGAAGCGGTGACCCGTGCGTTCAATCAAAAGCCGGAACACATGACCTGCCTGCGGGGAGAAACACTTGTATACAAGGACCATCCCAGAATCGCTTTCCGGGGAGCCATTGACTCCCTGGAGGCAGAAATCATAGTTTTTCAGACAATCACAGAACAAAAAGGGCTTGATAAGCTCACCGAAGATTTAGAGGAAATCATCCGTGTGATCCGCAGACTGCTGCGCTGCGAAGTATCAGGCGAGCCGGTGGGTGATACAAAATTGCAGGATTTAAGCACGGACGAGCTGCGTGCTCACTCTCATCACCCCAGTCAGTATTACGGTATGCGGCATTTCCTGCCGACTCACCGTCATGGTGAGATCGTGGCTTATCTCAACAAGCTTCGTACCAGGGCAAGGGAGACAGAGCTTATCGCTTACAAGGCCTTTAAAAAAGAGGACGGAGAAGTGGAGCGGGAGGACATTATCACGGTACTCAACCGCCTTTCCTCCTTATTCTGGATCATGATGTTCAAATATCTTACGGGAAAATATGGAGAAAACTGATATGGAAGCATTAAACAGTTATCAGGCAGACAGAATCGTGGAGGCCGTTGTCAGTCAATTAAAGGCGAAGCTGATGGTGGAGGTGGAGGCTTCGGGCCGTCATGTTCACCTCTGCCGACAGGACGTGGAAACGCTATTCGGCAAGGGTTACCAGCTCACAGAGGTGAGAGAATTGTCCCAGCCCGGGCAGTTTGTCTGCGCGGAGCGTGTCACGATTTCCGGGCCGAAAGGTTCCCTTCACAACGTGGTGATTCTGGGACCTGAGAGAAGTGAGACACAGGCGGAGATATCCATGACCGATTCCCTTGCGCTTGGAATCAAGCCCCCGGTCCGGCTCAGTGGAGATATTGACAACACGCCGGGCTTTACCATTACGGTGGGAGACAAATCCATCGTCAAGGATAAGGGTGTGATCATAGCCAAACGTCATATGCACATCACCCCTGAGGATGCGGAGAGGCTGAATGTGAAGGACAGAGAAGCACTGAGCATCAAGGTATTCGGAAGCCGGCCTGTTGTTTTTCAGGATACTATTGCAAGGGTGAGCAAGGATTTCCGCACCTATGTGCACATTGACTATGACGAGGCAAATGCGTGCGGTTTCACAAAGGGTACATTCTGTAGGATCATACGATGAGAGGGGGAGGGACATGGAGAACACAAAGCAGGATGAAATCAGGGAAAATGCCCTGGTAGAGGAAGTAATCCGTGAATTAAAAAGACGGCTTTACCGGGAGAAAGATACATTGTCATACGCCCCGGCACGGCAGGCTTTGATTCTCGGTAAGCTCACAGGAGACGAAGAAAAAGCTCTTTCCGCTCTCTATACCCCGGTGGAATTTCGCTCAAAATCAGCGCCGGACTACGACATCCTAGTATCAGCCCACCTCTCCATTGAGGCGATGGCCTGTCTGGCGCTTGGAGTGCCCGGAAACGAGGAAGCAGCGTGTATCCTTTATAGTCTGCTCCAGGGAAAAAGAGTGTACATCCTTGAGCGCGGCCTTGAATATAGAAGCTACAGAGACAGAGCTCACAAGACTTTGTACCGTCTCCTGCAGGAATACGAGAGCCGGATTGGAGGCTTTGGCGTGCGGATTGTGGGAAATGTTCTTGAAATTAAACAGAATGAGGAGCTGGGTATTGTACAGCCTGTAAAGCTTGTGCAGGCTGCAGGATGTCATTTGGAATCCCCCGGTGCAGCAGCCGATTTTTCCGGTGACTCTTTGGACCTGGCAGGTAAAAAACTTTTGCGGGAGTCTGATTTTTCCGGAGTGCGCGGCAGGGGGAAAAGTGAAGTACTCATTGACAGGGATGCAATCGTGACGCCCCTGGCTATGGACTATATCACTAACCACGGCCTGGAAGTCAAAAGAAGATAAGGAAGCGGTGAAAAATTGGAGATAGGCAGGGTAATCGGAAATGTGTGGGCCACTAAAAAGGACGAGGGTATCAGCGGTCAGAAGCTGTTGGTCATAGATATTATGAGAAGTCGAAACCCCGAAAAAGAGTCGCTGATGGTGGCTGCGGATGTCACCGGAGCCGGGGTGGGAGATATGGTCCTGGTACTGCGGGGAACGCCTGCCAGAATGATCGTGGGTGACGGTAGAACACCGGTGGATGCCGCGGTGGTTGCAATCATTGACTCCCTGGAAATCCGGGACAGAAATGGAACTGATTAAGAGACGGAGGTGCTTACATGGGCATCAATGAAATTATTATTTACATTATGGTAATATTCGCGGCACTGGGTGCGATCGACCGTATTTTCGGCAGCCGCTTCGGCCTGGGTGAGAAATTTGAGGAAGGTATCATGGCTATCGGTGCGCTGGCAGTTTCCATGGTGGGAATCATCGCCCTGGCCCCGGTCATTGCCAATCTTTTAAAGCCCGTTATCGTGCCGCTTTTCGGTTTGCTGGGAGCAGACCCGGCCATGTTTGCAGGCTCGATTCTAGCCAATGATATGGGTGGTGCTCCCCTTGCAAAGGCGTTGGCACTCTCTGAGGAGGCGGGGAATTTCGGCGGCCTTATCGTGGGTGCGATGCTGGGACCAACGATTGTATTTACCATTCCTGTGGCGCTTGGAATCATTGAAGAAGCGGACAGGAAATACCTGGCTACCGGTGTACTGGCGGGTGTAATCACTATACCTCTCGGCTCCTTTGCGGGAGGTCTTGCAGCGGGTTATCCGCTGGGAATGGTGCTCCGGAATCTGATTCCTATCATCATTTTTGCAGTGCTTATCGCACTTGGACTCTGGAAATTTGAGAGTGCTATGGTGAAGGGGTTTACGTATTTCGGGAAGTTTGTGGTGGCGGTGATCACGCTGGGACTTGGTGCCGGGATTGTGGAGGCACTTACCGGAATTGTGCTGATTCCCGGGATGAATCCCATCAGCGAGGGCTTTGAGGTGGTGGCTGATATCTCCATAGTTTTGGCCGGAGCTTTTCCCCTTGTGTATGTGATCACAAAGCTGTTTAAGAAACCACTCATGGGACTTGGAAAAGTGCTGGGCATGAACGAGGTGGCTGCCGCGGGAATGGTGGCGAGCCTTGCCAACAGCATCCCGATGTTTGGTATGATGAAGGACATGGATAACCGTGGAAAGATTATCAATGTGGCCTTTGCCGTGTCCGCAGCTTTTGTGTTCGGAGACCATCTGGGATTTACCGCGGGCTTCAATCAGGATATGATTTTCCCCATGATTGTAGGTAAGCTGGTAGGCGGTGTCACTGCTGTTTTTGCGGCGCTGCTGCTGTCACGCGGACAAACGGAAAGCAGGAAAAGTACGGAAATGGAGGCAGAACATGGAGATTAACAGAGCAGTAATCGAGGAATTGATCACGCAGATTCTGGCAGAAAAGCTGGGAAACAATGGCGGAAAAACTCCAGACGGGGAAAAGCAGTCTGCAGGTGGCGTAATAAAGGCAGCAGTCCCCAGGATCAAAGTAACGGAAAGTGACAGACTGGATACCAAAAAGGCGGGAGACAAGGTGTACACCCATGATCTCTTTTCCCTCAGAGAGAGCCCCAGGCTTGGCTGCGGAATCATGGAGATGGAAAAGACTACCTTTGACTGGACCTTGAACTATGATGAAATCGACTATGTGGTGGAGGGAAAACTTACCATCATCACAAGCGAGGGACAGGTAAGCGCGGGACCCGGTGAGCTGATTCTCATACCCAAGGGCTCCAGAATCCAGTTTTCTGTACCGGATAAGGCCAGATTCATTTATGTCACTTACCCCGCAGACTGGGAAAGCCAATAAATACAAAAATTAAAAAGTACTTAATTTTGAACAAAGAGAGGGCAAGAATCCGCGGCCCTCTCTTGTTTTTTACCATGGACTCCGCTATAATAAACATATTGATGAAAAGGAAGCACAACAGAGACAGACCTGGACAGCAGTTGGAGGAAGAAATGGGAAATCAGGAATTTGAGGATCTTGGGGACAAAATCCAGGATATCATAGAAAAAGCGGTAAATTCACAGAATTACCAGAAAATGAACCAGAGTATCAACCAGGCGGTAAATAAGGCTATCGACACCGGCAGCGAAGCGATCAAGAACGCGTTTAACAATGGTTTTAATCCCGAGCACAATGCAAGAGCCTACGAGACGCATAAGGACCACGCGTACCAGCGGCCGCCCTTTGGCGCGCAGCAGCGTCAGGCGCAGCGCCCGGACAGACGACAGAGCTGGTCGCCGGGTCAGCCCGCAGTACGGCAGGAGGAGACAAGGCTCAGTCTTTACGGCAAGACCACCGGAGAGAATATCAAGGGTATGATGATGGCCGTGACCGGCGGGATTTTATCAAGCGGTATGGGACTTGGACTTTTGGTGGCACTTTTGTGGCGTGTGCTGGGACACACCAGCGCTCCCTGGCTTGGAGCCACGATAGTCATGGCTGTAGGCGTAGTGGCTGGCGCGGGACTTTTGACCGGCGGACTGAAAAGGCTTGGACGGCTTGGACGTTTCCAGAGATATGTGAAGGCCCTTGGACAGCATACTTACTGTAATTTTGAGCAGCTTTCCCGTGTGGTGGGCAAGCCTGTGAAATTTGTGAAAAAAGATATTAAGGCCATGATTCACAGAGGATGGTTTCTGGAGGGGCATGTGGACGAGCAGGAGACTTGTCTGATCACCAGCAATGAGACCTATACCCAGTATGTAGAGACGCAGAAGCAGCTGGAAATGAAGAAAAGAGCCGAGGATCCGAAAGTCGAGACAAGCGGTAAGATAGCGCCTGAGGTACAGGAGGTGCTTGATAAAGGAAACGAATATCTCGTGAAAATACGCAAGAGCAACGACGCCATCCCGGGAGCGGAAATTTCCGCAAAGATATCCCGTATGGAAGTCATCGTGCAGAAGATTTTCGAGCGCGCTAAGGAGCACCCGGAGATCATCCCGGATCTGAAGAAGCTCATGGACTATTATCTGCCCATGACGATCAAGCTTCTCGACGCGTATGAGGATATGGACAGCCAGCCCATCCAGGGAGAGAATATCAGGAATTCCAAGCGTGAGATTGAGAGTACCCTCGACACTCTGAACCTGGCATTTGAGAAACTTTTAGATTCTATATTTAAGGACACGGCCTGGGATGTATCAAGTGACATTTCCGTGCTTCATACGGTGCTCGCCCAGGAAGGGCTTACTGAGGACGATTTCGCCAAGATGCGTCAGGAGTCAAGGAACAAGAAAGTACAATAATCTACCGCACCTAAGCGGTACAGGAGGAAAACATGGGAGAAGAATTTAAGGATTTTGCAGACACCGCACCGACACTTACCCTCGAGCCGGATTTCGGAGAGCCGAAGCCGGATGTGGCTGAGGTTGTGGAGACCAAGGCCGAGTTTGAGGAGGCGCAGAAGGAGATAGCCCAGACTGTACTCACCCCTGAGGAACAGCGTATGGTCGATGATTTTGCGGAGAAGATAGATATTGAGAATATCAACCAGATTCTGCAGTACGGCGCTGGCACTCAGAAAAAGATGGCAGACTTTTCCGACGCTGCCCTGGAGAATGTAAAAAGCCAGGATTTAGGCGAGGTTGGCGAGCTGATTTCAGGTGTTGTAGGCGAACTCAAGGAATTTGATGTGGAAGAAGAAAAGGGGCTGTTCGGCTTTTTTAAGAAGCAGGCCAATAAGATAGAGACCATGAAGAACCGTTACGCCAAGGCTGAGACGAATGTAGAGCGTATCACCGAGGCACTGCAGCAGCACCAGTACCGTCTGATGAAGGATTCTGCCATGCTGGACAAGATGTACCAGCAGAATCTGAACTATTTTAAGGAATTATCCATGTATATCCTTGCGGGCAAGAAAAAGCTGGAGATAGTGAGAACCGGCAAGCTTAAGGACATGGAGGAAAGAGCGGCAAAGAGCGGTCTCCCGGAGGATGCCCAGGCTGCCAAGGATCTGGACAGCAAATGCAACCGCTTTGAAAAGAAGCTGCACGATCTGGAGCTTACAAGAATGATTTCCCTGCAGACAGCTCCGCAGATCCGGCTGGTGCAGAATAACGACACCAGTATGGTGGAGAAGATCCAGACCACCATTGTAAATACCATTCCGTTGTGGAAAAGCCAGATGGTCCTGGCTCTGGGCATTGCCCATTCTACCGAGGCTGCCTATGCACAGCGCCAGGTGACTGACCTCACCAATGAACTGCTGCGCAAAAATGCCGAGGCATTGCACATGGCGTCCGTGGAGACTGCCAAGGAGTCTGAGAGGGGAATTGTGGACATCGAGACTCTGAAAAAGACAAATGCAGATTTGATCCAGACATTAGACGATGTGATGAAGATTCAGAAAGAGGGAAGAATCAAGCGCCAGGCAGCCGAGGCAGAGATGCGCCGCATGGAAAACGACTTGAAGAGCAAGCTGCTGGAGATTCAGCACTGATAAAAATAAAAGTGGGGTGCTGCCGACGAAGCGGCGCCTCATTTTGTCTTGTAAAGAAAGACGTTTTACTCGCAGCAAGTACAGGGCGTTCGGCACGCAGGCCAGAGGGTATTCAAATATAAAATCAGACATACGTTATATAACCGTATCAGTATAAAGAGGAGGCAGAAGATGTATAGGGAGCATACCAAGGTAATCACCATCGGAGACAGGAAAATCGGCGGGGGAAACCCGGTGCTGATCCAGTCTATGACGAATACAAAAACAGAAGACGTGCAGGCTACCGTGGAGCAGATTCTTGCTCTGGAACAGGCCGGATGTGAGATCATCCGCTGTGCCGTTCCCACTATGGAGGCGGCCGTAGCACTCTCGGAAATCAAAAAACAGATTCATATTCCCCTTGTTGCGGACATTCATTTTGACTATCGTCTCGCCATCGCAGCCATGGAAAACGGTGCAGATAAAATCCGTATCAACCCGGGAAATATCGGCAATATTGAGCGCATTAAAGCAGTAGTTGATGTGGCGAAGGAGCGAGGAATCCCCATCCGTGTGGGAGTAAACAGCGGCTCACTTGAGAAGGAGCTGGTAGAAAAATATCACGGCGTCACTGCCGAGGGTCTGGTGGAAAGTGCGCTGGATAAGGTAAAAATCATTGAGGATTTAGGCTATGACAACCTGGTCATCAGCATCAAATCCTCAGATGTCCTGATGTGTGCAAAGGCCCATGAATTGATTGCAAAGGAGACTTCCTATCCCCTCCATGTGGGTATCACAGAGGCAGGAACTCTCTACTCCGGCAACCTCAAATCTGCCGTAGGACTGGGGATTATCCTATATCAGGGAATCGGCGATACTATCCGCGTGTCCCTCACAGGCGCGCCGCTGGAGGAGATTAAATCCGCCAAGCGCATTCTGAAAACCCTTGGCCTTAGAAAGGGCGGGGTAGAAGTGGTTTCCTGCCCGACCTGCGGGCGTACCCAGATTGATTTGATTGGTCTTGCGAACAAGGTGGAGACAATGGTCCAGGACATTCCGCTGGATATCAAGGTGGCGGTGATGGGATGCGTGGTCAACGGACCGGGGGAAGCCAAGGAGGCGGATATCGGGATTGCCGGAGGCGTCGGAGTAGGACTTTTGATTAAAAAGGGCGAGATTATTAAGAAGGTACCAGAGGAAAAGCTTCTCGATACGCTGCGGGAAGAGCTGCTCAATTGGAAGGAATAAATGATTGAATGGAAAAAGATTTTTTTGATGTATTTCCGAATTTGAAGGTAAAGGCAGAGCTTGAGGAGCTGCTGGATATGGTCTATGTGACAAAGGTATCCTGTAACCCCGGCAAAACAAGGATATGGGTCTATATCAAGAGTGAGCGCTGGATTCATAAAAAGCATATTTTTGCTCTCGAGGAGCAGATTGAGCGCCAGTGCTTCCCCGGGCTTATGGTGAGTGTCACGGTGATTGAAAGGTTCACTCTTTCCGCCCAGTACACCCCGGAAAATTTCCTGGAAATCTATCGTCAGAGCATGGAGCTGGAGCTTAAGAATTACAATATGCTGGAATACAACATCTTTAAGCAGGCACGTATCTCCTTTCCGGAGACGAATACACTGCGGATGGTACTGCCGGATTCCGTGATCGCCAGAGAGAAAAGCGACATTCTTGTGGAATATTTACAGAAAGTATTCTGTGAGCGCTGCGGCATGGACCTTAAGGTGGAGATGGATTTCGTGGAAACCGAGGAGAGCAGATACCGCAAAAACGCGGCACTCCAGATTAGTCAGGAGGTCGCCAATGTGCTTAAAAACGCCAAGCTTTCCACAAGCAGTGACGAGTCCGGTGATGCACAGGAGGACAAGAACACACAGAAAAAAGACGACGGCAAAAAAGATGCAGGCTCCGCTAAAGGCACCGGAAAATCTGATAAAAAGCAGGACAAAGCCCAGGAGAAAAAGCCCTTTGAGAAGAAGGGACAGAGGGGGGATTTCCGCGGCGGCTACCGCAAGGACCCCAGTCCTGACGTAATCTATGGACGTGATTTCGAGGGGGATGCCATCACTCTGGAGAGCATTACCGGAGAGATGGGAGAGGTGATTGTCCGCGGCCAGGTAATAGACGTAGAAGCCAGGGAAATCCGAAACGAAAAGACAATCCTCATCTTCCCACTCACAGACTTTACGGATTCCATTGTAGTAAAGATGTTCCTGCGCAACGAACAGGTGCCTGAGGTCACGGAATCTGTGAAAAAAGGTGCGTTTTTGAAGCTGCGCGGTGTGACGACCATTGACAGATTCGATAGTGAGCTTACCATTGGATCTGTGGCAGGAATCAAGAAGATTTCCAACTTTTCCAGCACCAGGATGGACACCAGCCCGCAGAAAAGAGTGGAGCTTCACTGTCATACAAAGATGAGTGACATGGACGGTGTGACCGATGCCAAGGCGCTTGTGAAGCGTGCCTATGAGTGGGGGCACAAGGCCATTGCCATCACGGACCACGGCGTGGTACAGGCGTTCCCGGAGGCAAACCACTGCTTTGACGCGTGGGGCGGATGTGTGCCTAAGGAGTCGGAATTCAAAGTGCTTTACGGCATGGAAGCCTACCTTGTGGATGACTTAAAAGGCATGGTAACGAATGGAAAAGGACAGAAAATGGATGGGAGCTTCGTGGTTTTCGACATCGAGACCACAGGCTTCTCTCCGTTGACGTGCAAAATTATTGAAATCGGTGCGGTCCGTGTGGAAAACGGCGCTATAACCGACCGCTTTTCTACCTTTGTGAATCCTAAGGTGCCGATTCCCTTCCGAATCGAGCAGCTTACCAGCATCAATGACAGCATGGTGATGGATGCGCCGGAGATTGAAACGGTGCTCCCGGAATTTCTCAAGTTTTCCGAGGGTGCGGTGATGGTGGCCCACAATGCAGATTTTGATATGGGCTTTATCATTGAGAATTGTTCCAGGCTTGGAATCGAAAATGATTTTACATACGTGGATACGGTTGGTATGGCACGCTTCCTTCTGCCTGCGCTGAACCGTTTCAAGCTGGATACGGTAGCCAAGGCGGTGGGCGTGCCCCTGAATAACCATCACCGGGCCGTGGACGATGCTGCTTGTACGGCAGATATCTTTGTGAAATTTGTGGAGATGCTGAAAGAGCGCGATATCCTTGACGTGGATGAGCTGAACCGCCAGGGTGCGGTATCAACAGATACCATCAAGAAGCTGCCCACCTACCACGCAATTATCCTTGCCAAAAACGAGACGGGACGGGTGAATCTCTATAAGCTTGTGAGCCAGTCTCATCTGAAATATTACCACCGCAGGCCCCGTGTGCCAAAGAGTATTTTCGAGAAATACAGGGACGGTCTGATCATCGGGAGCGCCTGCGAGGCGGGGGAGCTGTTCCAGGCTATTTTGCGCAGCGCGCCCAAGCAGGAGATTGCGCGGCTTGTGAATTTCTACGATTATCTGGAAATCCAGCCCCTTGGCAATAATAAGTTTATGATTGCGGATGAGAAGAATGATATTGTGCATTCCGATGCGGACTTAATGGAGCTGAACAAGGAGATCGTGAAGCTTGGAGAACAGTTTAAAAAGCCTGTGGTTGCTACCTGTGACGTGCATTTTATGGACCCGCAGGATGAGATATACCGCCGTATTATCATGACCGGAAAGGGCTTTTCTGACGCGGATGACCAGGCACCTCTGTACCTGCGTACCACTCAGGAAATGTTGGATGAATTTGCGTACTTAGGCAGCGAGAAGGCAGAGGAGGTCGTGATCACAAACACGAATAAAATCGCGGATATGATAGAGAAAATATCTCCCATCCACCCGGATAAATTCCCACCGGTGATCGAAAATTCGGATAAGGATTTAAGGGATATCTGCTTTGCGAAAGCACACGAAATGTATGGCGATCCTCTTCCTCAGATTGTGCATGACCGCCTGGAAAGGGAACTCAATTCTATTATATCAAACGGCTACGCGGTAATGTATATCATTGCCCAGAAGCTGGTGTGGAAGTCCAATGAGGACGGCTATCTCGTTGGCTCCCGAGGCTCTGTCGGCTCCTCGCTGGCAGCTACCATGTCCGGTATTACGGAGGTAAATCCATTGCCCCCGCACTACATCTGCGAGGACTGCAAATACAGTGATTTTGAATCCGAGGATGTAAAGAAATTCTCCGGTATGGCAGGCTGTGATATGCCGGATAAGGTATGCCCCAAGTGTGGGAAAAAGATGAAAAAAGACGGATTCGATATTCCTTTTGAGACTTTTTTGGGATTTAAAGGAGATAAGGAGCCGGATATTGACCTTAACTTTTCAGGGGAATATCAGGCCAATGCTCATAAGTATACGGAGGTTATTTTCGGTAAGGGGCAGACTTTCAAGGCCGGGACCATCGGTACTCTGGCAGAGAAAACAGCCTTCGGTTATGTGAAGAATTATTTCGAGGAACGGGGGCAGCATAAAAGGTACTGTGAGATCAACAGGATCGTGCAGGGCTGCACGGGAATCCGCAGGACCACAGGGCAGCATCCGGGCGGTATTATCGTACTTCCAAAGGGAGAAGAAATCGAGAAATTCACCCCGGTCCAGCATCCTGCAAACGATGAAAACAGCGATATCATCACCACACATTTTGACTACCATTCCATAGACGGAAACCTGCTAAAGCTCGACATACTGGGACACGACGATCCGACCATGATACGTATGCTGGAGGACCTGACCGGAATCGACGCTAAGACAGTTCCCCTTGACCAGCAGGATGTCATGTCCCTTTTCGCTAACACAAAAGCGCTGAAAATCGAGCCATCAGACATCGGCGGATGTAAGCTCGGATGTCTGGGCGTGCCGGAATTCGGTACGGATTTCGCCATGCAGATGTTGATCGATACAAAGCCAAAATACTTCTCAGATTTAGTACGTATCGCCGGACTTGCACATGGAACGGACGTGTGGCTCGGCAACGCCCAGACACTGATCCAGGAGGGAAAAGCAACCATTTCCACTGCCATCTGTACCCGAGATGATATCATGATCTATCTGATTCATATGGGGGTGGAGAGCGGCCTGGCATTCACTATCATGGAGAGTGTACGTAAAGGAAAGGGACTCAGGCAGGAATGGGAAGATACTATGATAGAGCATGGTGTTCCCGACTGGTATATCTGGTCCTGTAAGAAGATTAAATACATGTTCCCTAAGGCCCATGCGGCGGCGTACGTTATGATGGCTTACCGTATTGCCTGGTACAAGGTGTTCCAGCCGCTTGCGTATTATGCGGCATTTTTCAGTATCCGTGCCACTGCTTTTTCCTATGAGCAGATGTGTATGGGGCGGGAACGGCTCGAATTTTATATGGAAGAAATCAGGAAAAAGGGCGACGATGCATCCAAAAAGGAGCAGGATTCCATGAGGGACATGCGTATTGTCCAGGAGATGTATGCAAGAGGTTTTGAGTTCATGCCCATTGATTTATATAGAGCACAAGCCCACAGGTTCCAGATTATAGACAATAAGCTGATGCCCTCTCTGGACAGTATAGACGGCATGGGTGAGCGGGCGGCGGAGGCCGTGGTGGAGGCTGCCAAGCAGGGCAAATTCCTCTCCAAGGATGACTTCCGCGACAGGACAAAGGTCAGCAAAACCGTCATTGATTTGATGGATGAGTTTAAGCTTTTCGGCGATATCCCGAACTCTAACCAGATGTCCTTATTCGATTTTACTGGTTGACATTCAGGATGCGAAGGAGGTTATAATGAGAAAAGAAGAATTGCGTTATTTACAGAGGCTTGGCGAACTGTATCCCACCATTGGCAAGGCGTCCACGGAGATCATTAATCTCCAGTCCATCCTGAACCTGCCCAAGGGAACCGAGCATTTTATGTCCGACCTGCACGGGGAATATGAGGCTTTTTCCCATGTGCTGCGAAACGGTTCAGGCGCTGTGCGCAAAAAGATTGACGATGTATTCGGACACACCTTGAGCAACAGCGATAAGCGCTCCCTGGCCACGCTCATCTACTATCCCAAGGAGAAGATGGAGCTGGTCAAAAAGCAGGAAGAGGACATGGAAAACTGGTACAAGATCACCCTCTACCGCCTCATTGAGGTATGTAAAACAACCGCTTCAAAATATACCCGCTCCAAGGTCCGCAAGGCTCTCCCGGCAGATTATGCCTATGTAATTGAAGAGTTGATCACAGAGAAAGCAGAGGTGCTTGACAAGGAGGCCTACTATGATTCCATCGTGAATACCATCATAGAAATCGGCCGGGCGGAGAACTTTATCATTGCTTTAGCGGAGCTGATCCAGCGGCTTGTAGTGGACCATCTCCATATTCTCGGGGATATTTATGACAGAGGACCGGGACCGCATTTTATCATGGACAGACTGATGGAATACCATTCGCTTGATATCCAGTGGGGCAATCATGATGTGGTGTGGATGGGGGCTGCCACAGGACAGAAGGCCTGTATTGCAACTGTGATCCGAAACAGTATCCGTTACGGTAATCTGGACATACTAGAGGATGGCTACGGCATCAATATGCTGCCTCTTGCCACCTTTGCCATGGAGATTTACGGGGACGATTCCTGTACGCCTTTTGAGATGAAAGGAACCTCCAATTACAGCACCGTGGAGGAGGAGCTGGGCCGCAAAATGCATAAAGCCATTGCGGTAATTCAGTTTAAACTTGAAGGTCAGCTCATCCGCAGACATAAGGAATTTCAGCTTGAGGACCGCTGTATGCTCCACCGGATCAACCCGGAAAAGGGCACCATAACCATGCCGGGCGGCAAGGAATATGTCCTGACAGATAAGCATTTTCCCACAATCGACTGGAAGCATCCGTATGAGCTTACAGATGGGGAAAGAGAGGTTATGGAGCGTCTGGCCTCTGCCTTTCGAAACTGCGAAAAGCTGCAGAAGCATATGCGCCTTTTGTTGGATAAGGGAGGACTTTATAAGGTATATAATGGAAATCTTCTGTTTCACGGAAGCATCCCTCTGAATGAGGACGGCACCTTCAAGGAAGTACAGATTTACGGGAAAGTTTATAAGGGAAAGGAGCTCTACGACGCACTTGAGGCCTATGTGCGCCGGGCCTTTTATGCAGTGGACAGAGAGGAGCAGAGAAAGGGCAGGGATATCCTCTGGTATATCTGGGCTGCCCCCAATTCCCCGCTGTTCGGCAAGGACAAGATGAGCACCTTTGAGCGTTATTTCATCGCGGATGAGGAGACACATAAGGAGAAAAAGAATGCCTACTACCGCCTGCTTGAGGATGAGGAGGTAGTCAATCATATGCTGGAAGAATTCGGCCTCAACGCAGAGGAGGGCCATATCATCAACGGTCATGTCCCCGTGCATCAGAGCGACGGTGAAAGCCCGGTGAAATGCAACGGTAAGGTCATTGTGATCGACGGCGGTTTCTCCAAGGCATACCGTAAGGTGACGGGTATTGCCGGGTATACTCTGATCTACAATTCCTACGGACTGATCCTTTCCGCACATGAGCCGTTTACCTCCACGGAGGCGGCTGTATCACAGGAAAATGACATCGTATCAAACCGTGTGGCAGTACGGTATACCTCAAAACGCAGGCTGGTGGGAGATACAGATACAGGTAGGGCGCTGAAGGAAAGAATTGGCGAACTGACCCAGCTTCTCGAGGCGTACCGCAAGGGTATCATCAAGGAGAAAAAATAAAAAAAGCTTTACTTCTTTTTTCGAGTTTTATATAATAAACCGTGTAATTTATGCACATTCGTAACAATTTATCTTGGAAGCAGATAAGACTCCCACCTCTGTAGGTGGCGAGTAAATAGCAAATTTGTCTTGGTGGGAGTCCAATCTCCTTCCAAGATAAAGCCTCCGGCGGATTGCAGAGCCGCACAGATGTATTATGTCATGCAGAGCATGACGTGCGGCTCGCAGCAAGTACGCCGAGGCGTACTTGAAATAACGGAATCTACTAACCAGCATAAAAGGAGAAATGAAAAAATGGGTGGAATTTTTGGAGTAGCTTCAAAGTCCAGTTGTGTGTTGGACCTCTTTTTCGGGATTGACTATCATTCCCATCTTGGTACACGCAGGGGCGGTATGGCGGTTTACGATGCACAAAAAGGCTTTGACCGTGCGATTCATAACATCGAAAATTCTCCGTTCCGTACGAAGTTTGACCGGGACGTGGCAGAGCTACAGGGAAGCTTAGGGATTGGCTGTATATCGGACAACGAACCGCAGCCTCTGCTGGTGCGTTCCCACCTTGGCAATTTTGCCATAACAACGGTCGGAAAGATCAACAACATGGACGAGCTCATCGCCCATTCCTTTAAAAACGGCTTCACTCATTTCCTGGAGATGAGCGGCGGTTGTGTGAATCCCACAGAGATGGTGGCATCTTTGATCAACCAGAAGCCTACCATTGTGGAGGGAATCCGCTACGCCCAGGAGATGATAGATGGCTCCATGACCATGCTGATTCTCACACCAAAAGGCTTATATGCCGCCCGTGACCGTATGGGAAGAACGCCCCTGATCATCGGCAAAAAAGAAGATGCCTGCTGTGTGTCCTTTGAGAGCTTTGCCTATGTGAATCTGGGGTACGAAGATTTAAAAGAGCTGGGACCGGGGGAAATCGCTTTTGTGACGCCGGAAGGAGCGGAAACATTGCGTGAACCCGGAAATGATATGCGTATCTGTTCCTTCCTTTGGGTATACTATGGATATCCAACCTCTACCTATGAGGGTGTGAATGTGGAAGAGATGCGCTATAAATGCGGTGATATGCTGGCAGAGCGTGATTTCGGGGAGGTGGAGCCGGATATTGTGGCCGGTGTGCCGGATTCCGGGATTGCCCACGCCATCGGTTATGCCAACCGCTCCGGTGTGCCTTTTGCCCGGCCGTTTATTAAGTATACACCGACCTGGCCGCGCTCCTTCATGCCGACACAGCAGAGCCAGCGTAACCTGATTGCCAGAATGAAGCTGATACCCGTACACAAGCTGATCAAGGACAAGAGCCTTCTGATGATCGATGATTCCATTGTCAGAGGAACCCAGCTTCGTGAAACCACGGAATTTCTATACAGCAACGGTGCGAAGGAGGTACACATCCGTCCCGCTTGTCCTCCACTGCTTTTTGGCTGCAAATACCTGAATTTCTCACGCTCAAAATCTGAGATGGATCTGATCACCAGAAGGACCATCGCAAAGAGAGAGGGCGACAATGTGGATGATAAGGTGCTTGCAGATTATGCGAACCCGGATTCCGAAAATTATAAAGGAATGCTTGAGGATATCCGCAAGGAACTGAATTTCACATCCTTAAAATACCACCGTCTGGATGACCTTACCACATCCATCGGAATTTCGCCATGTAAGCTCTGCACCTATTGCTGGAGCGGAAAAGAGTAAATTACAAGGGGAGGAACGGAGAGAGTTATAGTAGCGGTATGGGGAAGCCATACTGAATGAAACAGGGGTGATGCGTTATGAGAAGAAATAAAGATATACTGAAGATTGTCCTGATCACGCTGATTGCTATTTTTCTGATGGTTGGCATAGCGGCAGTACTTCTGGCCGGACACAGGCGCAGCTTACAAAAAGAGCAGAAAAAGCAGGAGGCGCTGGCAGCGCTTGAGAAGGTGCCTACGGCGGCGCCCTCGCCGGTCGTGACGATCACGCCGGCAGCAACCGCTACACCTACGCCAAAGCCTAAGGCTACACCCACACCGACTCCGGTTCCGACGCTTAAACCGGCTTTTAACCCGGATGAATACATGGATGTTTGGTACAGTCCGGACGGACTGGCCAGTATGGATATTTATGATCTCAACCAGAATTCCGTATCCTTTTTCTTCACTCAGACGAATAAAAAAGGCAGCCGAGTATCTGAGGCCGATGTGACCGCTGAGGTGGCGGGCAACGCAGCGCAGTTTACCTTTACGGATTCCTTTGGAAGCACTGCATCCGGCAGACTGATTTTCGACAACGGCAGTCTGTCCGCAAAAATTTCTACGATATCTCAGGCAGAAGGTATTTCCGTATGCCCGAATGTGAATGCAGTGATGTTGCGTGAGCGTCCAGAGATGGAATGGGAGCTGGAAATCCCGGAGCCCACCGAAGCGCCCACTCCGGTGCCTGAAAACCCAGATCCTGAGAACCCAGATCCGGATAACACGCAGGGAGGACAAAACGGAACACTGGCCGGCGACTATTTCTTCCCGGAGAGTGACAGCCGTTATCTCACGGATGAGGAGCTTTCTTCTTATTCGTCCTCGGACCTGGAGCTGGCAAAGAATGAAATCTATGCCCGTCATGGCAGAAAATTTGTGACAGAGCGGATTGCGGACTATTTCAACAGCAAATCCTGGTATCAGGGCACCATTGACCCGGAAAGCTTTGACGCACAGCAGGAGTCTGTTTTCAACGAGTACGAGATTGCTAACATTGACAAGATTGCGCAGTGGGAGCAGAAGAAGCGAAGTGAAGGAAATTAATTTTAGAGCATATACAGAAAAATCCTGACCATTACGGCCAGGATTTTTTATATCATAGGCAAGTACTCCAATTTGTTCTATGAGAAAGGATATCACTTGCCTATGATATAAAAACCCTCCGGGGGATGCACACAATGTGCAGAGGAAGGCTGCTTCGCAGCTGCACATTGGCGCACAAAGTGTACAAGTCCCTCATGAGTGAGGGATTTAGGAAGCCCCAGAGGACTTGTCCACTTTGTTCCTATTTTGGAGCTTTTTTCTTGTCGGTGCGTCCTACCAGATAGTCAATACTGGTGTCGTAATAATTTGCAAGCCGGATGAGCAGCTCGATAGGAATATTACGGGAACCAGTTTCATAATGAGAATAGGAACGCTGGCTAATGTGCAGAATCTCACTGATCTGTCTCTGGGATAAGTCTGCGTCAGTTCTTAAATCTTGAATACGTTGAAATTTCATCATTCTCACCTCTCTTATAAAAAGTATAAAACAGAACGAAATGCACTATTGCAAACTAGAGCAAAATGGGCTATACTAAAACAATAAAAAACTTTAGACAGTCTAAATTCGAACAGATTCGACAATTCTCGACATAATAATGAACTTCTTTCATTGTTATTTACCCAAAATTAAATTCTAAGCCGGGCCTGACCCGCAGAGAGGAGAAAATTTGTTTGCAAGTGTACTTACAGCGGCGATTCATGGCATGGAGGTATATCCGGTCCGGGTGGAGGCGGATGTGAGCAACGGTCTGCCATCCTTCACAATGGTGGGATTCCCCTCCGCCCAGGTAAAAGAGGCGCAGGACAGGGTGCGTACAGCCCTGCGCAACAACGGCATCAATCTGCCGCCTAAGCGCGTAACAGTGAATTTCGCACCCACGGATATTAAGAAGGAGGGAGCCGGCTTTGACATGCCTGTGGCTGCCTCTGTGCTGGCTGCCTCGGGGATTATCAGCCCCAATGTTCTGGAGGGTGTGATGCTGGCCGGAGAGCTCAGCCTTAACGGAGAAATACACGGCGTTTCCGGGATACTGCCTATGGCTGTGCGCGCCCGGGAGCTTGGCTGCCGTTATTGCATGGTGCCCTATCATAACTTAAGAGAAGGAGCGCTGGTGCCCGGTCTTGAGGTAATCGGGGTGCGTACTTTGAGGGAGATGATCACATATCTGGAGGAGCCTGGGCGGTTCCGCAGCGATGTGGCCTATGAAGAGGAGAGCTGTGTGCCAAATCACGCGGATTTTTCTGAAATCAAGGGGCAGGAGGGTGCACGCAGGGCCGTGGAGATAGCTGTGAGCGGGTTTCACAACATTCTGCTCATCGGTCCGCCCGGCTCGGGTAAAACCATGATAGCCAGGCGCATTCCCGGAATCATGCCGGAGCTTACTTATGAAGAAGGATTGGAATTAACGAAGATATACAGTATTGCCGGACAGCTCCCGGAGGGCAATCCACTCATCCGCAGCCGGCCCTTCCGCAGCCCTCATCACACCTGTACGCCCCTGGCACTTACGGGAGGCGGGCGCAATCCAAGACCCGGAGAGATTACCCTTGCACATAGAGGTGTGCTGTTTCTCGATGAGATGCCGGAATTTTCCAGGCGCAGTCTGGAGACGCTGCGGCAGCCTCTTGAGGATAAGGAGATTTGCCTTTCACGGGCGGGAGGCTCTTTCCGCTTTCCGGCCAACTTTATCCTGGCGGCGGCCATGAATCCCTGCCCCTGCGGATTCTATCCGGATATGAACCGCTGTCACTGTACCGCAGGGGAGGTGAGCCATTACATAGGCAAAATCAGCCAGCCTCTTCTGGACCGTATTGACATCTGTACCGAGGTTCCTGCAGTGACCTTCTCCCAGATGAACCAGCCGTCAGAAGGCGAGTCCTCGGCCCGCATACGAAGCCGGGTGCAGCACGCCAGAGAAATCCAGCTTGCCCGTTACGCGGGGGAAAATATAAGCTTTAACGGGGAATTACAGGGCAGACAGATTCGCAAATACTGCCCTTTGTCTCCCGAGGCGGAGCGGCTGATGAGCCGAGCGTTTGAAAAAATGGAATTCAGCGCCCGTTCCTATCACCGGATACTGAAGGTAGCCAGGACCATTGCGGACATGGACAAATCTGCACAAATCTGCGCGGACCACATAGCCGAGGCCCTGACCTACCGCTCCTTTGACAAGAAATATTGGGTATAGCCGCAGCAGCCCGAATACGTGGAAGAATAGATACTTGTCATAAAATAATAACAAAGGAGGTATTCTATATGGAAGAAACTCATGACAGCATCATACATTGTATTGACCGCAACAGCAGGGAATTTCCCGAAAAATTAAAAAATATCCCCAACAGCCCCAAATGCATCTATTATACAGGCAGACTACCGGAGGACCGCAGCCCCACCATCGCTATCGTGGGTGCGCGCATGTGCAGCACCTATGGCCGCATTCAGGCGTTCGAATTTGCACAATTTCTGAGCAGATCCGGGGTACAGGTGATCAGCGGGCTTGCCAGGGGAATTGACAGCGAAGCGCATAAGGGTGCCCTGGAAGGAGATACGCCCACCTTTGCCGTGCTGGGCAGCGGAGTGGATGTCTGTTACCCGGCAGGCAGCCGTTCCCTTTATCAAAGGATTCTCAAAAACGCCGGAGGGATCATCAGCGAATATCCTCCGGGAACACAGGCCCTGCCCATGTTTTTTCCTGCGCGCAACCGGATTATCAGCGGGCTTGCAGATGTGGTGCTGGTGGTGGAGGCAAGAGAGCGGAGCGGCTCACTGATCACTGCCAATTATGCCCTGGAACAGGGTAAATCTGTCTATGCTCTGCCGGGAGCGGTCAATGACGCACTTAGTCAAGGGTGCCACAGGCTTATTTACGATGGCGCAGGAATCGCTTACTGCCCGGAAATCCTTCTGGGCGAATGGGGAATTTCCAAGAAAAACAACAAGAAAACACAGGAAAAAAACAAGATTAGACTTGCAAGTGATATGAAATTGGTGTATAGTTGTCTCGATTTACGACCAAAAAACCTGGATGAAATTATCAGAAAAACAGGTTTTACGCCGGGCAAAACAAGCAGCCTGCTTATGGAACTAAAGCTGCTTGGTCTGGCCGCTGAGGTGGGCAGACAGAATTATGTAGCAATCAACGAATACGACTAGGAGAGGTAACATGGCGAAATATCTGGTGATAGTAGAGTCACCTGCTAAAGTGAAAACAATAAAGAAATTTTTGGGCGCGAATTACGACGTGGAAGCCTCAAACGGGCATGTGCGCGATTTTCCCAAGAGCCAGTTCGGCATTGATGTGGAAAATGATTTTGAGCCTAAATATATAACAATCCGCGGAAAAGGAGAACTTCTGGCCAAGTTGAGAAAATCGGCAAAGAAGGCCGACAAGATTTTCCTCGCAACTGACCCTGACCGCGAGGGAGAAGCGATATCCTGGCATCTGATGCAGGCTCTGAAAGAGGACCCGAAGAAGATGCACAGAATCACCTTCAACGAAATCACAAAGACAGCGGTGAAGTCCTCCATCAAGCAGGCAAGAGAGCTTGATATGGATTTGGTGGACGCCCAGCAGGCAAGACGTATGCTGGACCGTATGGTGGGTTATACCATCAGCCCCCTTCTGTGGGCTAAGGTCAAGAGGGGCTTGAGCGCGGGCCGTGTGCAGTCTGTGGCGCTGCGCATCATCTGTGACCGCGAGGATGAGATCAACTCCTTTATTCCTGAGGAATACTGGAGCCTGGACGGTGAATTCCAGGTAAAAGGAGAGAAAAAGCCGCTTTCAGCCAAGTTTTATGGTACGGACAAGAAGATGGCCATCCAGAACAAGCAGGAGATGGATGAAGTGCTGAAGGCGCTTGAGGGCCAGGAGTTCGAGGTCTCAGAGGTTAAGAAAGGCGAGCGTATGAAGAATCCGCCGCTGCCCTTTACCACCAGTACCCTACAGCAGGAAGCATCCAAAACACTGAATTTTTCCACCCAAAAGACCATGCGCCTGGCGCAGCAGCTCTATGAGGGTATTGATATCAAGGGAAACGGCACTGTGGGTATCATCACCTACCTGCGTACCGACTCCACACGAATCTCAGAGGAAGCCGATGCAGCAGCCAGAGAATATATCGGCACTCAGTACGGAGAACAATACGTTTCACAGACAGAGAAGGCGGCTAAGAAGGGCCAGAAGATACAGGATGCCCATGAGGCAATCCGTCCCACTGATATCAGCCGTACCCCTGTGATGCTCAAGGAATCCCTTTCCAGGGACCAGTTCCGTCTCTATCAGCTGATCTGGAGACGCTTTGCCGCAAGCCGTATGGCCCCGGCCCGTTACGAGACAACCTCCGTAAAGATCAATGCGGGAGAGTATGTGTTTACCGTGGCTGCTTCCAAAGTAGTGTTTGACGGCTTCATGAGCGTTTACACTGAGGAAGAGGACAATAAGAAGGGCAATGTACTCAGCCAGAGCCTGGAGAAGGGAATGAAGCTTAAGCTTAAGGAATTGAAGCCTGAGCAGCACTTCACCCAGCCGCCCGCTCACTATACAGAGGCTTCTCTTGTCAAGACAATGGAGGAGCTTGGCATCGGACGTCCAAGTACGTACGCACCGACCATCACCACCATCATCAGTCGCCGCTATGTGTCCAAGGAGCAGAAAAACCTTTACGTCACAGAGCTTGGGGAAGTGGTAAACAATATCATGAAGCAGGCGTTCCCAAGTATTGTGGATGTAAACTTCACAGCTATGATGGAAGGGCTTCTCGACTGCGTGGAGGGCGGAACTGTACAATGGAAAACTGTTGTGCGCAATTTCTTCCCGGACCTCAAAAAGGACGTGGATGAGGCTGCCAAGGAGCTTGAGAAGGTAGATATTCAGGACGAGGTCACAGACGTACTCTGCGACAACTGCGGCCGCAATATGGTCATCAAATACGGTCCGCACGGAAGATTCCTGGCGTGCCCCGGTTTCCCGGAGTGCCGCAATACGAAGCCGTATTATGAGAAGATCGGTGTTCCCTGTCCCAAGTGCGGCAAGGAAGTGGTTCTCAAGAAAACCAAGAAGGGCCGTAAGTATTATGGCTGCGAGGATAACCCGGATTGCGATTTTATGTCCTGGCAGAAGCCATCCACAAAGAAATGTCCGGTGTGCGGAAACTATATGCTCGAAAAGGGCAATAAGCTTGTGTGCAGCCAGGAAACCTGTGGTTATGTGGAGCAGAAGCCAAAGGATAATGAGAATTAACCGGACATTTGGTGCAAATATGAGACAAAATCCGGATGCGGGGGAAACAGGCAGAATTTCCTGTTTTCCCTGCATTTTTTGCGTTGAGGATTTGTTCCATAATAAATATAAAAGAAATGTATTTTCAGAAAAGCCTAGTTAAAAAGAAAAATAGTAAAAAATGTCTTGTAATTTCCACATAAAACGTGTAGTATTAAGGTAGCAATATCTGTAACTATTCAGTTCCTATCCGAACAAGATACTGAATAATTACCAATATTTCAAATTTAAGCAAACAAAGGCGAAAGGAGGACAAAATGAGCGTTCAGTTGCTAGATAAAACAAGAAAGATTAATAAGCTTTTGCATAACAGCAGCTCCAGTAAAGTAATCTTCAACGACATCTGCCAGGTTTTGATGGAGACTTTGAACTCCAATATCCTGGTACTCAGCAAAAAAGGAAAAGTCCTGGGTGTGAGTCTCTGTCCGGGCGTAGAAGAAATTACCGAATTAATCGAAGATAAGGTGGGCGGTTATGTAGACGCCTTATTGAACGAAAGATTTTTAGGAGTTTTGTCTACGAAAGAAAACGTCAACCTTCAGACATTGGGATTCGAACATGTGTCCAGCAGTTACCAGGGAATCATTAACCCTATCGATATTGCGGGAGAACGGCTGGGAACGGTATTTATGTACCGCGACGATAAACCATATGATATTGAAGATATTATCGTCAGTGAATATGGGACAACTGTAGTAGGACTGGAAATGATGCGGGCCGTACATGAAGAAAACGCGGAAGAAGATAGAAAACAGCAGGTAGTCAAGTCAGCATTTAATACTCTATCCTTCTCTGAACTGGAGGCGATCATCCATATCTTTGACGAATTAGACGGAGATGAGGGTATATTGGTTGCCAGCAAGATTGCGGACCGGGTAGGCATTACCAGATCTGTTATCGTAAATGCTCTGCGCAAGTTTGAGAGCGCAGGAGTTATTGAATCCCGTTCTTCAGGAATGAAGGGAACCTATATCAAGGTTCTGAATGAGGTTATTTTCGACGAGCTGGAAGAAATCAAGGCACAGCGGAATAAAAAAGCGTAGACACGGCATATAATATGGACAGCAGATACTGCCTCTTGCAGAGAGATGCAAGAGGCGGTTTTCTTTTTGCAAATATTTTATGAAAAATAAGAAAGTGAGAAAACAAGAGAATAAGGCTGTATAAAAGAGAAAAAAACAGAATATACTTAGAAATATCTTCCTGAAAAGAGTTGCAGAAAACAAAGGAATTCAATAATATAAGGTCAGTGATTAGCACTCGACCTAAATGAGTGCTAGTAATCGAAAAGCTTTTAAAAATAAAGGAGGAACATAGATCATGAAATTAGTACCATTATGCGACAGAGTTGTATTAAAACAGTTAGAAGCAGAAGAAACAACAAAATCCGGAATCGTACTCCCGGGACAGGCTCAGGAAAAACCGCAGCAGGCAGAAGTTATCGCAGTAGGACCTGGCGGAGTAGTTGACGGCAAGGAAGTAAAGATGGAAGTTGCCGAAGGCGATAAAGTTATCTATTCCAAATACGCCGGCACAGAAGTAAAATTAGACGGCGACGAGTATATCATTGTTAGACAGAGCGATATTTTAGCAGTAGTTAAATAGAAAACTTAACTTCATAATAGAACAGGAGGACTGATCAATCATGGCAAAGGAAATCAAATTTGGTGCAGAAGCAAGAGCCGCACTTGAAAGCGGTGTAAACCAGTTAGCAGATACAGTAAGAGTAACCTTAGGACCGAAAGGAAGAAACGTTGTTCTTGACAAACCGTTCGGCTCACCGCTTATCACCAACGACGGCGTTACCATCGCAAAAGAAATTGAGCTTGAGGACGGCTTCGAGAACATGGGCGCACAGCTCATCAAGGAAGTTGCATCCAAGACAAACGACGTAGCCGGTGACGGAACCACAACCGCAACCGTACTGGCACAGGCAATGGTAAACGAAGGAATGAAGAACCTGGCAGCAGGCGCTAACCCCATCATCTTAAGAAAAGGTATGAAAAAAGCAACAGATGTTGCAGTAGAAGCCATCCAGAAGATGAGTCAGAAGATCAGCGGCAAGAAGCAGATCGCCAACGTAGCAGCCATCTCCGCAAGCGATGAGACAGTAGGTGATCTGGTAGCAGACGCAATGGAGAAGGTTTCCAATGACGGCGTTATCACCGTAGAAGAATCCAAGACCATGCTCACAGAGCTTGACTTAGTAGAAGGTATGCAATTTGACCGTGGATACATTTCCGCATATATGTCCACAGATATGGAAAAAATGGAAGCAAATCTGGAAGATCCATACATCCTGATCACTGACAAGAAGATCAGCAACATCCAGGAAATCCTTCCGTTACTGGAGCAGGTTGTGCAGGCAGGCGCGAAACTTCTCATCATCGCTGAGGATGTAGAGGGCGAAGCTCTGACAACTCTGATCGTAAATAAATTAAGAGGAACCTTCCAGGTAGTTGCAGTAAAAGCTCCTGGCTATGGCGACAGAAGAAAAGAAATGCTTCAGGATATCGCTATCCTCACAGGCGGACAGGTGATTTCCGAGGAACTGGGACTTGACCTCAAAGAAGCAACTCTGGCTCAGTTAGGCCGTGCAAAATCCGTAAAGGTTGCAAAAGAGAACACCGTGATCGTAGACGGACTTGGAAACAAGGACGATATTGCAAACCGCGTTGCTCAGATCCGCGCACAGATTGAAGAGACAAAATCTGATTTCGACAGAGAAAAATTACAGGAAAGACTGGCTAAGCTTGCAGGCGGTGTTGCTGTTATCCGCGTAGGCGCAGCTACCGAGACAGAGATGAAGGAAGCGAAGCTTCGTCTTGAGGATGCTCTTGCAGCAACCAGAGCAGCCGTTGAAGAAGGAATCATCGCAGGCGGCGGTTCCGCATATATCCACGCATCCAAGGAAGTTGCCAAGCTGGCAGCAGAGCTGGAAGGCGATGAGAAGACCGGTGCAAACATCATCCTCAAAGCACTGGAAGCTCCTCTGTTCCACATTGTTGCCAATGCAGGACTGGAAGGCGCTGTTATCATCAACAAGGTAAAAGAATCTGAAGTAGGAATCGGCTTCGACGCACTGAACGAAGCATATGTAGATATGGTAAGCGAAGGTATCCTTGACCCGACTAAGGTTACAAGAAGCGCTCTTCAGAACGCAACAAGCGTTGCTTCCACCTTACTGACCACAGAATCCGTAGTAGGAATCATCAAGGAAGATAACCCGGCAGCAGCTGCTGGAAACCCGGGAATGGGTATGATGTAAAAAGGCCTGCCGAAATAGACCTAAAGTCATATAAATTTCATAAATTAACGGGACCGGCGTCATAGACGCTGGTTCCGTTTTGTGCTATACTTATGAAAACGCTCGTAAAGGAGCGGCGCTCTGTTTAAAGGGAGTGTGAGGAAATACAAGGAGAGGACGATATGAGCGATTTATATTCTGAATTACTGGTAAAAAAAGAGAAAACGGCAAAAGACAGCATTATTAAATACGGTCTCATTGCCCTGACAGTACTTTTCGTACTTGCCGGACTTTTTGTGACCCCGATACTGCTGATCGTGGCAATTGCACTGGGCGTGGTAACCTATTTTGTCACCCCAAAGACCGACGTGGAGTATGAGTATCTCTTCGTCAACGGTGAGATGGACATTGACGCGGTTTATGCCAAGACCAAGAGAAAGAGAATCAAGAGCCTGAATCTCGCAGAGGCAGATTTGATGGCGCCGGTGAAATCCCACAGGATGGACTATTATAACGGCAATCAGAAGATGAAGATTCTGGACTATTCATCAGGGAATCCTGAACATAACCGCTTTGCCATTATCACCAGGGACGGCAATGAAGCATGTAAGATCATCATTGAGCCTGACGAGGCTTTGGCAAAAGCAATGAAAAATTCAGCCCCGAGCAAAGTTTTTTTGGATTGACACAAATTCTCATTTTTGTTACACTAGGGAACAAAATCAAATTAATTTCATACACACAAGGGAGGAAATGCAATGGGTACTATCATCGGTGAAGGAATAACTTTTGACGACGTCCTGTTAGTTCCGGCGTATTCAACAGTCATTCCGAATCAGGTAGATGTCACAACTTATTTGACCAAGAAAGTGAAATTGAATATTCCAATGATGAGCGCTGGAATGGATACAGTTACAGAGCACAGAATGGCGATTGCTATGGCCAGACAGGGCGGTATCGGTATCATCCACAAGAACATGTCTATAGAAGAACAGGCAGACGAGGTCGATAAGGTAAAACGTTCTGAGAACGGCGTAATCACCGATCCGTTTTATTTATCCCCGGAACACACATTAAGAGATGCCAATGATCTGATGGCGAAATTCCGTATCTCCGGTGTGCCCGTCACCGAAGGCAAGAAGCTGGTGGGAATCATCACCAACCGTGATCTTAAATTCGAAACAGACTTTGATAAAAAGATTAAAGAAAGTATGACCTCCGAAGGTTTGATCACCGCAAAAGAAGGAATCACTCTGGAAGAAGCCAAGAAGATTCTTGCGAAATCACGTAAAGAGAAATTACCCATTGTAGATGACAATTTTAATTTAAAAGGCTTGATCACCATTAAAGATATTGAGAAGCAGATTAAATATCCGCTTGCAGCCAAGGACGCACAGGGACGTCTGCTGTGCGGCGCTGCCGTAGGTATCACTTCTAATGTACTGGCGCGTGTAGAAGCACTTGTGAAAGCTTCTGTTGATGTGGTCGTGGTTGATTCTGCGCACGGTCATTCAGAGAATATTCTCCGCACCGTTCGTGAGATTAAAGCTGCTTTCCCGGATTTGCAAGTAGTTGCCGGAAACGTTGCTACAGGAGCAGCCACCAAGGACCTCATTGAGGCGGGAGTGGACGCTGTTAAGGTAGGTATCGGACCAGGCTCCATCTGTACCACCCGTGTGGTTGCCGGAATCGGCGTTCCGCAGATTACCGCGATCATGGACTGCTACGAGGTGGCAAGCCGTTACGATATTCCGGTCATTGCCGACGGCGGCATCAAGTATTCCGGAGACATTACCAAGGCGATTGCCGCCGGTGCCGATGTGTGTATGATGGGCAGCATCTTTGCAGGATGCGATGAAAGCCCGGGAACCTTTGAGTTATACCAGGGAAGGAAATATAAAGTATACCGCGGCATGGGCTCCATCTCAGCTATGGAGAACGGCAGCAAGGACCGTTACTTCCAGCAGGATGCCAAGAAGCTGGTTCCGGAAGGTGTGGAAGGCCGTGTTGCATACAAGGGACATGTGGAGGATACCGTATTCCAGCTTATGGGCGGTCTGCGTTCCGGTATGGGCTACTGCGGCGCTGAGAATATTGAGAAGCTTAAGACAACCGGAAAATTCGTTAAGATTTCCGCTGCCTCCCTTAAGGAATCTCATCCGCATGACATTCACATTACAAAAGAAGCACCGAACTACAGTGTAGACGATAAATAAACGTCCTGCAGCTGCCATACGGACATGTCTGCATGTCCGCCCGGCTCGTTGCCTGCGGGAATAAAGCGGGATTATGGTACAGAAGAAGGGAACAAACAGGAAGAAAAATACAAAGGTAAGGACACCGAGAGTGAAGTCGGCTCGTCCCGTGTCCGGCGGAAGGTCTGGCCAGCACAGGAAAAGCAGCAGGAAGCCCGGCAGGAAACTAGGCAGCAGAAACAAAGGCCGTGCCAGACAGAGAAATCTCCATGTTTTAGCAGGATGTCTGCTGGCGCTGTTGGTGATTCTCATCATCGCCGCCGCCGCATTGCGCGCGGCACGTGAGAGAGACCTCAATCTGCGCGCACAGCTTCAGGCCATGGAGGACAGCGGCCCGGTCCGCTGGCAGCAGGAGGGTGCTCCTTATATTGACGTAGAGCTTCTCACCCCCAATGAGTATTCCCGGCCGCAGATAGCCATTGACAGTATCGATCATATTGCCATCCACTATACCGCGAATCCGGGAGCCAGTGCCATAGCCAACCGCAATTATTTTGAAAACCTGGCGTTCACCCAGCAGACCAAGGTGAGCAGTCACTTTGTAGTAGGGCTGGATGGGGAAGTTGTCCAGTGCATTCCTACGGCTGAGATATCCTACGCCACCAACGAGCGCAATGTGGATACCTTATCCATTGAATGCTGTCATCCCGACGAGACAGGGCTGTTTAACGATGCCACATACGATTCTGTGGTCAAGCTTACTGCCTGGCTCTGCACCCGCTTCGGCCTCACTGAGGAGGATGTAATCCGCCACTACGATGTGACAGGTAAGAACTGTCCCAAATACTATGTGGAAAACCCGGACGCCTGGGCCCAGATGAAATCCGATATTGCCGCCCGCATCCAGGAGGACTATGTGCTGCAGGAGAATCTGCAAGCGGAGTAAGTTCCTCCGTACATGCACCGGAAATCCCGAGGGCTACGACACACGAACTTATGCAGCATGTATAAATTTTGTACATTGTGAAACACGCTTCTGGCCACTGAGTGAACAGTACCAGCAAAAATTGTCAGCACAAAAATTATCAGTAGATAAAAATAATTTTATGTCTTGAAAATTCAAAAAAAGTATTGTACTATACAAATAGTGACTGCATGACTGGCGGAAGTAGGAGTACCTACGGGGAGTGCAGTAAGAGATTTGTGCCGACCGCCTGGGCAGCCTGGAGAAAAGGCTTCCCAGGCGTTTTTTTATCCCTGTTACACAATATTGCTACAATGAATCATAAGTCAATGTCTGCCTGAGCATATACCAGCCATAATTGAGCAGAATCGAATTGAGCTGCATATGGTCCAACGCAGGCGAAGAACACGGAAAACCCACGAAAAGAAAAGGAGAGCAGATTATGGAGATGTTATCACTGGAAAAAGAACTGAAAGAGAATTCCTATCCGGGAAGAGGAATCGTGATCGGACGTTCCGCAGACGGAACAAAGGCAGTGACCGCTTATTTCATCATGGGAAGAAGCGAAAACAGCAGAAACCGTGTATTTGTGGAGGAAGGGGCAGGAATCAGGACCCAGGCCTTTGACCCATCCAAGCTTACGGACCCGAGCCTGATCATCTACGCGCCGGTACGTGTGCTGGGAAACAAGACGATTGTAACTAACGGCGACCAGACCGATACGATTTATGAAGGTCTGGACAAACAGCTTACTTTTGAACAGAGCTTAAGATGCAGAGAGTTTGAGCCGGACGCGCCAAACTATACCCCGCGTATCTCCGGTGTACTTCATGTGGAGAACGGAAAATTCAATTATGCGATGTCCATCTTAAAGAGCAATAACGGAAACCCGGATTCATGCAGCCGTTACAC
This sequence comes from Blautia schinkii DSM 10518, assembly GCA_000702025.1. Classification (GTDB taxonomy): domain Bacteria; phylum Bacillota; class Clostridia; order Lachnospirales; family Lachnospiraceae; genus Blautia_A; species Blautia_A schinkii. Next base: position 171,110 of record JNKJ01000009.1, on the reverse strand, counting down.
CTTTGCATACGAAAACGCGGCAGCAGGAGAGGGACATTTCATCCACACCTACAAATGCGACGGAAATCCCCTTCCAAGCTTCGAGGGAGAGCCCAAGCTGGTAGCGATTCCCGATGATATGGATACCTTTACAGAGCAGCTCTGGAACAGCCTGAACGAGGATAACAAGGTTTCTCTGTTTGTGAGATATATTGATATTGCGACAGGAACCTATGAGACAAAGATTATGAATAAGAACCAGTAATGGGATATGTGCGTAAGCTATGTATGTTATGCATGAAGCGTGCCGGAATAATAATACCGGAATAATAATAGCGGAATAACAATACCGGAATAATAATACCGGAATAACAATACCGGGACAAGAAAATGGAGGTTGAATTATGAAAGAATTATTATTGAAATATGGATGTAACCCAAACCAGAAACCATCTAAGATTTACCTTGCCGACGGCGGGGAGCTACCCATCAAGGTGCACAGCGGCAAACCTGGATACATCAACTTCCTGGATGCATTTAACGGCTGGCAGCTTGTGCGCGACTTAAAAAATGCTACCGGGCTGCCGGCAGCCACATCCTTTAAGCATGTTTCCCCCGCAGGCGCTTCCGTTGGCCTGCCGCTCAATGAAACTTTGGCAAAAATCTACTGGGTAGATGATATGGACTGGAAGAATTTTTCCCCGATTGCATGTGCGTACGCCAGAGCCAGAGGAGCGGACCGTATGTCCTCCTTCGGAGATTTCATTTCTCTTTCCGACGTTTGCGACAAAGATACAGCCCTGCTAATCAAACGTGAGGTTTCCGACGGCGTGATTGCCCCCGGATATACAGAGGAGGCCCTTGAGATTCTCAGCCAGAAGAAAAAAGGAAACTACAACGTAATTGAGATTGACCCGGATTATGTGCCCGCTCCACTGGAGCATAAGGAGGTTTACGGCGTGACCTTCGAACAGGGACGCCAGGAGCTTGCCATTGATGATGCACTCATTTCCAATATCGTAACAGAAAACAAAGAGCTTTCCGAGGAAGCAAAGAGAGATATGAAGATTTCTCTGATCGTGCTTAAATACACCCAGTCCAACTCAGTATGCTTTGTAAAAGACGGACAGGCTATCGGCGTAGGTGCTGGCCAGCAGTCCCGTGTACACTGCACACGTCTGGCAGGACAGAAAGCGGACAATTGGTTCCTGCGTCAGTGCCCCAAGGTCCTGAACCTGCCCTTCAAGGACACCATCACCCGTGCAGAGCGTGACAATGCCATTGATGTATATATCGGCGAGGAATACATGGATGTACTGGCAGACGATGCCTGGGAAAATATCTTCACCGAAAAACCAGAGGTTTTCACCCGCGAGGAAAAACGCGCATGGCTTGACAACATGAGCGGCGTAACATTAGGCTCCGACGCTTTCTTCCCATTCAGCGATAATATTGAACGCGCCCACAAGAGCGGCGTCAAATACATCGCAGAGCCAGGCGGCTCCGTACGCGACGACGCTGTGATCGCCACCTGCAATAAATACGATATGGTCATGGCATTCACAGGAATCCGCTTATTCCATCACTAATAACAATAAATAAAACAGCCCCACAGACACGCTGAGACGGCGTCTGTGGGGCTGTTTTTTGTGCAACGGGCTTTTAGCAGATAGTTTAATATCTGGTACTTTATTTATTGGGGCAATTATGCAAATGCATTAGATAGCATTGTATTACCATTGGTCCATTTGATAGTAAAATTATCACGTGCAAGGGTGGAACGGTTCCAGCTTGATAAATGGGTGGGCTTCATTGTAATTGTAACCGCTTTTGATTTCAGAACCAATGTTCCATTACCTTTATTTGCCCATGAATCTTCCCAGGTAAAGCGACACGTATTACCATTAAGCTTTGCGGTAACAGGCTTTGTTACATATAACGGTGAACCATTTCTGCCGATATAGCCGACCTCGAAGGTAACTGAGGTTTTTGAGTATGCTGATATGGTTACCCAATAATAGCCCCCTGTATAGGGTGGATTATATTTATAGCGGTATGTGCCAAGCTTTGACTTTCCTTCACTGTTTGCGGCAGGACGATTACTTTTAATATTAGAAAATTTACTGTAAGTCCGATTACCTGCACTGTCTTTGAAAAATGCACGTACCTTATAATAGTATACAGTTCCGTTTTTAAGACCTTTGTTTGTATAACAGGATTCACCTCTCTGCAACGTCTTTATCCGCGTATATTTACCATTTTTAGAGGTGGACCGCCATAGCTGGTAACCATAATTATAACCCTGATAGTTCCAGCTTACAGTGAGCTTATTAGAGCCTGTCTGCGTGACATAGGTCATTTTCGGTACCGTAGGTTTTGAAGCTGCCTGTACAAAGCTAAAGCTTTGGATAAACAGGGCCGCCACAAGTGTCAGTGCCAGTAAAAGCTTCTTTCTCTTTTTCATAAAATCCCTCCTATTAATTATTTTATAATACAAAAAAGCTCCTGCACTCTACAGAAGCTTTTCAAGAGCGATAGACGGGGCTCGAACCCGCGGTCTCGACCTTGGCAAGGTCGCGCGTTACCAACTACGCCACTATCGCATTTGTCTTAATTCCCGAGGTGTTTACCTCAGCGACAAGATGTATTCTACTATAAATAAACCAGTTTGTCAAACCCTTTTTTGAAATTTTTTTAAAAAATTTGTCGTTGGTGCTAAAAGTAATTTGCTTTAATAACTTCCCGCTTCCTTTTTCTTTTTCATTCCACCCCATCCGGATGATAATACCGCAGCACATGCTCCGGATACCTCTGGTCCCCATAATCCCAAGGCCCAGCCGGATCCCGCAGCGGATTATCCTCACTGCGCTGTTGTCCCCCGCTTGCCATCTGCGCAAACGCCTCAGCACTCTGCTGCGTCCAAACACTGTGACCATTTTGCTCCAGGTAAGAGAAATACGAATCAGCCCCGAAATTATATGCCTGCAAAGCAAGCTTAATCCCTTCCATATCCGTAGGACTCTCCACTCCAGCCTTATCCATGGCATATTTCAGCTCCTGAATGCCACATTCAATCGAATAAGCCGTATCCGTAATCCCATTAGGCACCTGCGGATAAAGCGTATTATAAGCGCCCTCAGCCGCCTGCATGACATCAGGTCCTTTTCCGGAACTCTCCTGCATCATCAGCGCAAGAATCAAGTCCACATAATCAGACATGCCGAATCTGGCCGCCACCTCCTCCACCTGCGGACGATAGCCCTCGCAAGCCGCATTAATATGCATCTTATCCTCCCGGCGGGGAATGAGGCTGATCAGAAGCCATACAGCCAATATGACAAAAGCGCCGCAAAGACCCAACAGCAGTTTTTTCTGCCGCCGCACCTGCGCCTCCCGGAACGCGCGCCGCTGTTCTCTTGTAAGATTGTGATTTAAATGCTTTCTCTTTTTCATAGCCCTATTGTAACCTGTGAGGGGTGATTTGAAAACCCTTGAGACAGTTTATAATTCTTAAAAAAAAGTAAACAGGCGCGCCAAAATTGCAAAATACAGATGTATGTGCTATGATAAGCTATGACCCGAAGAAATCCGAAAGAGGAGATAAACCTATGAGGAAAAGTTTTCTAATAGTACTACTATGTTCAGCACTCTTATTTCCATCAGTCGTATCGGCTGATGTTCTTAATTATGAAGCGACGATCAATACATATAAACAGGATAATAAGCTGCCCTTTGGCTTTGTCCTTGACAATGGCGCGGGTAAGACCGTACAGGCGGTAGCTAAGGCGGACATCGTATATGTCACAACTAAAGATGCCGTCATTCGCTCCAAGCCAGGTAAAAAGGGAAAGAAACTGCGCAAGGTTCTTCTTGGGACCAAGCTGCAGCGTGTGGCCGTGTGCGACAATGGCTGGAGCAAGGTCACCTTTAAGAAAAAAGGCGAGCGCAAGATTATCGGATATGTGAAAAACAGCATTCTAAGCGATGAGTCGCAGATGGAGAAATTCACTGATACCGTCAAGGTTGCGAAGGATTGTGATATTCTCGACTATCCCGGACGAAAAGACGGACAGATAGTAGGAGAGGTGCTTGAGGAGGATGAAGTGACCCGTACCGGCACGATCAATGCCATCTGGAGCAGGATTCTCTACCAGGACGAGGCAGGAACTGAACAGGTGGGGTACATTCCTACCAACGTACTGAAAGGCCAGGAGAATGTCAAAGAAGTGGCAAAAGCACAAACTACCACCAGCGAAAAGCCAGTGGCCGGAGTTTTGAGCAAGAGCGAGGGTAAGGGCGTCTTCGCCGAAGCGCTGGACGGAGTAACCGCCACCACAGGGGACAGCAACGGTGTAACTGGAGTCCAGATAGGCACGCCGATTTCCGTTTCCTCTGAGGCTGTACTTAAGCCGCTTGGAAATTTCCGTATCACCCACTACTGCCCGTGCAGCATCTGCTGCGGCCCGTGGGCTAACGGCATCACCTCCACCGGAGTCACAGCCACGACCAACAAGACGATTGCAGTAGACCCCACCCAGATACCATATGGCTCCAAGGTCGTTATCAACGGACAGATTTATATTGCAGAGGACTGCGGCGGAGCAATTAAGACGAACTGCATCGACATCTACGTGGCCAGCCACGAGGAAGGCGAAAGCAAAGGAGTATTCTACACGGATGTGTATTTACTAGAGGAATAAATTCATAAACTACGGAGAAAGCGTGTAAAATAGCAGCATCAACCCATGATGAGAGCAGTAAAAAGAGCCGGTTACCTTAAAAGTGAACGGCTCTTTTTAAGAATTATTAGTATAACCCAAAATATTTACTGTCAGTTACTTAGTATTCGCTGTACTGGTTATTAATCTCTATACCGGAGCTGATACCGGTAATCGTGTTAAGTGAGCAACTTAATTTCAGCATGTCAGTGCTAAGCCCGAGTGCAATCTCATCTGCTTTTTTCTGTAATATTTTTTTAATGTTGCTATTGGTAAGTTTGGCTTCGCTTACGGTATCAACATAATTTTGAAATTCTGTGCTGAATGTTTTTAAAGCGCTGTCTCTTTCTTCCAGCGTCGATTTATCAGGAGCAGTAATGTCATAGTAAACAGTATAATCTGCACAGAAAACAAAATCATAAATTTGTCCTTGAGCCTTCATGATTAATCTTTCTTCTTCATTTAAAGGTTGAATTGGCCGGGCTTCCTTTTTGACTGTTCCGCAAAAGCCAACCTCATCATTAAGAAACTCACAATATAGTTCATTTAATGACGCGTTGAGTGTTATTGTGATAAAGTCGTAATTTTCATCTTTGGTATCCAAATCTTCAATTACGATACAATACGCTTTATATAATTCTGATAAATCAGGAATGAGCATACTATTGAAGTCGACTATGCTCTTTTGGGAATAGCCGTCATTCTTATATGCAATTAATCTTGTGTATGCATCTTTTGTGCTGTTAAGAGGAACCGAGTCCGTTTCCATATTTTTTTGCTTCATTTCCGGCTGAACCTTGATTTTGGGTGTTGTGTTAATACTTTTAATATCGCCTTGGCTTGCAGATACAGTCAGTGTGTTTAGTGCCAATAGAGTTAGGAAGATTGTCGCACATTTGTTCATAACGGAATATCCTTTCTTTGTTATACATTTTTCAGGTACAAATTAAGAATACCGCTGCAGTTTGAATTTATTTTGAACTGAATATATTTTTATTTTGAAATTGTATGTACACAATAACCCCTTGCTTGGTATTGGCTGTCTTTATTTCTGCATTATGAAGGTCAAGGATTGTTTTGACAATATATAAGCCCAAGCCAGTACCTCCTGTCTGCCGATTGCGTGATTGTTCTACCCGGTAAAATGCTTCAAATATATCTCCAATATCTTTATCCGGAATATGTACCCCGGTATTTTCAAGTGTTAAATTTATTCCTTCACTATCTTTCCATAATTTTAAAAGAACTTGATTTCCGGCTGGTGAATAAGCGGCTGCATTGCTTAAAAGGTTGTCCACTACCTTTTGAAGTAAAAGTGAATCGCCTGAAATATACAGATCAGGAGAGATTTTTCTTTCCACAGCCAAATCATTTCGTATAAATAAATCTTCGTTTATATCTAAACGGTCATTTATGAGTTTACTCATATTGATATTAGATTTGCTACAAGTATATCCGGATGAATCTAAACGTGATATGGTCAAAAGCTCCTGGACCATTTTTTCTAATGAGTCAATTACCTCTAGCGACTGGGCGAGATATGTTTCCCGGTCCTTGTACCGCCCCACTTGATACAGCATTCCCTGAAGCTGTCCCTTGATAACAGTAATTGGTGTTTTCAATTCATGAGAGGCAGCCGAGAAAAATTTGACTCTTTGCTGTTGGAGCTCCCTCTCCATATTGATATCCGCCTGTAATTTTTGATTCGCTGTTTGTAATTCTGAAAGAGCGTCTGTCAATTTCTTTGATAAGATATTCAAACTATCAGATAATACACCTATTTCATCAGTACGTTCCATGAAACAAAAACCGCTGAAATCCAGGCTGGCCAGTTGTTCTGAAATTTTACTTACCTTCTTTATTGGTGCAGTCATGTACCATGCATAGAAAAAAGCAGTGAGTACAGAAATAACAACAATAATGATACTTAAAAGAGGGAGTGCCTTATACAGTGCTTCAACAACCTGGCTCTGTTTGTGTGAATTTTGAGCAATAAATATCGTATAGGTATTTGTATCATTCGCAAACGACGTATTAACGGCATCAGTTTTGGTAACAGAATTATAGTCTATGATATTTTTTCCTGTAATTTCATCTAAATATGGTAAGGCAATTTCATCCCCGGAGGCATTAAATATATGTAGTCTATATTCGTCCTCATATTGCTCAGAAAAAATTTCGCTGTTATTATCGAAGAAAGTTGTACTTTCCTCGCGAGTATAGTTAAATAACTCTTGTGCGAATTCTCTTGCAAGATATTCAACATCAGATGGCTCATACTTATAAATATAAGGAGCAAAACGGAAAATACACAGATAAGTTATGGAGGAGCACGCAAGCATTAGTATGGCTGTCAGAAGAAATACCTTGACAGATAGTTTACTTCTTATTTTCTTTATCAATTCGATATCCAACTCCTCTGATTGTTTCTATGTAATCATCAGTTCCAAGTTTTTTGCGGAGGTTTTTTATATGAGCATCTATAATCCGCTCTTCTCCGAGAAACTCATATTTCCAAAGCGTTTGCAGAAGATTTTGCCGGGTTAATATTCTGCCCTGGTGGAGAAGTAATTCCCGTAATATTTCAAACTCACGGGGAGTGAGGTCAATGCTGTTATCCTTGGCATAAACCTTATAACCGTCTAAATCCAATGTAAGATTCTTGTAGGATATTGTCTGCGGTATACCGTTCTGCTTTAAAGAACGACGCAGCACGGCGGCAATTTTTCGTAATAAAACAGGTATGGAAAACGGCTTTGTAATATAATCATCTGCCTGTAAATCTAATCCTTTTATTTGAGCCTCTTCTCCGTCTAGTGCTGTAAGCATGATGATAGGTACATCCGATTTCTTCCGTATTAGTTCACATACACCATATCCATCTATTTTTGGAAGCATAATATCTAACAAAATTAAGTCAAAAGAGCCCTGGGAATACTTGGCAAAAGCTTCCACACCGTCAGAAGCAAGCGTTACATCATACCCGGCTTCCTTAATAAAATCATGCAATAATGCTTGTATAGATAAATCGTCCTCAACAATTAAAATTTTATACATGATGCACCTCCTGCCTAAAATTATAACAGGCAAATATGAATCTATTGTGTAGATTATATTTTTTTATTTGACCAGTTTTGCAGGATCCTTCATCTGCTATGTTGGTCTACACGTTGTTTCGGTCCGCTCTAATCGTGTGCCACCGGCACACAGCACCGTCAATTGCCGTAGCCACAGCTACGACTCATTCCTCCGCTTTGCATATGAAGCAATCAACCTGCGCCAATGTATCAGCAATTTATTATTCGGTATACTTAGGAAAGTAGTGATGTATTGTATGGAACAAATTGAGGTGCTTTTCTAGTATATAAAAAGAGCAGCATAAAAATTAATTATGCCGCTCTATAATTATGAAATTAATTTCTTAAGAGATGTTGTGAGAGTGCAACTCAGGCATTCTCAAGTGCCTTGCTTAAATCTGCAATGATATCATCAATATGCTCAATACCGATGGACAAACGGATCATGCCCGGCGATACACCGGCTTCCGCAAGCTGGGCGTCATTCATCTGTCTGTGGGTGTGGCTGGCCGGATGCAGGACCATAGTCTTGGATGCGGCTACATGAGTTGCGATATTTGCCATTTCCAGGCTGTCCATGAAGCGTACGGCAGCCTCACGCCCTCCGTTTAATTCAAAGGAAATAACACCACAGGTGCCGTTTGGCAGATATTTTTTCGCCAGCTCATAATATTTGTCACCAGGAAGTCCGGCAAAGTTTACAGAGGAAACCTTTTCATGAGCATTGAGGAATTCAGCTGCTTTCTGCGCATTATAGCAGTGACGTTCCATACGCAGAGGAAGGGTCTCAAGGCCGATATTTAAAAGGAAGCAGTTCATAGGTGAGGGGATGGAACCCAGGTCACGCATCAACTGGGAGGTTGCTTTCATGATATATGCCTTTTTCCCAAACTGCTTGGTGTAGACAACACCGTGGTAGGATTCATCCGGCTCCGTAAGGCCATGGTATTTGCTTCCATAGGCTTCCCAGTCGAAATTTCCGCTGTCCACGATCGCACCGCCCACCTGCAGGCCATGTCCGTCCATATATTTGGTAGTAGAATGAGTCACAATGTCTGCACCCCATTCAATAGGGCGGCAGTTTACCGGGGTAGCAAAGGTATTGTCCACAATCAGCGGCACGCCGTGCTCATGGGCCACCTTAGCATATTTCTCAATATCCAGGACCACAAGCGCCGGATTGGCAATGGTTTCCGCAAACAGAACCTTGGTGTTCGGCTTAAAAGCAGCAGAGATTTCCTCCGCACTGGCGTCTGTATCCACGAAGGTACAGTCAATGCCCAGCTTTTTAAAGGTTACACCCAAAAGATTAAAAGTTCCTCCGTAAATCGTAGAAGCAGCTACGACATGGTCACCTGCCTCACAGATATTGAATACCGCATAAAAATTAGCTGCCTGGCCTGAGGAGGTCAGAAGTGCCGCCTCGCCGCCCTCCAGAGCCGCAATCTTTGCAGCTACCGCGTCATTGGTAGGATTCTGCAGGCGCGTATAAAAATATCCCTCTGCCTTTAAATCAAAGAGTTGTCCCATCTCGTCCGTGGTGTCATATTTAAAGGTGGTACTTTGGTAAATAGGAAGTGCACAAGGCTCGCCCTTAGAGGGAGAATAACCTGCGTGCAGGCATTTTGTTTCTAATTTAAAATCACTCATCCTAACGCATCCTTTCTTCTTATGATATACGAAAAGCCCATAACATAAAGTCATGGGCCCTTTATCGTACAATGCCCAGAGCCGGAATCGAACCAGCGACACGAGGATTTTCAGTCCTCTGCTCTACCAACTGAGCTATCTGGGCATACATGGCAAAACCGCCACATGAGTGATATTACCATATTTTTCTACGGTTTGCAACACTAAATTTAAAAACTTAAGGGGTCCCCTGGAAAGGGGGTGAACGGTAGGGATGAATAATTCAATGGTTTATTCATATTACGAAGTAAGACGAATGATGATTGAAGAAAAACAACATGGGAAACATAAAGCAGAGTATGCTTTTTTAGCAGATTAGACGGATGGAATTTTATTTCCCGCATTAAATAAGCCATCCGGTGAAAAACACAATCTTTACGGAAGGGGTGGGAACGTAGTGGTAGGCGAGGAGGTGGTGGTTGGGGCTGGGGCAGTGGTATTCGGGGGCGGCTGATTTTGCGGAAGCGCGCCTGAAAATCCAGTTCTTACGGAGACTTAAGCGCGAAAGCTCTTCTTGAGCGCTTTAGTCGCAGTTAGAACTTAGTTGAAGGCAAGCGAGCATCAGCCGCCCCGAATACCACTGCCCCAGCCCCAACCACCACCTCCTCGCCGTTCATTACCCTCCCGGGGCCCCCTTACCGAGCCATCTGGTAAATCTTTTCCATATCTTTCATATTCAACTGCTTAAACACCCCAATCGTCCGCGTATCCTCAAAGCTGCATTTAAACGCCAGTTCATGGATCTGTTCGTCGTTCAGTTCAAGTCCCAGCTCACGGAGATTCGTAGGCATTTCCACTGAACGGAAGAAATCCTCCATAGCCTCAATCCCGGCCAGAGCGGTTTTCTCAAAGTCTACGCCACAGGGCACATCAAACACATTTGTGGCAAACTGCGCGAAACGCTCCGGATTACACTTGTACACATACCGCGCCCAGCTTCCCCATAAGGCAGCCAACCCCGCGCCGTGAGCCACATCGTAAAGCCCGCCAAGCTCATGCTCAAGCTGATGGCACGCCCAGTCGCCGCCTGCCGTGCCGCAGCCCGTAAGTCCATTGTGGGAAAGACTGCCTGCCCACATGATCTCTGCCCTGGCATTGTAGTTCCCCGGCTCCTTCATGAGAATCCGTGCATTATAGATAACCGTCTGCATCAAAGCCTCGCTGATGCTGTCTGTGATTTCCATAGTTTCAATATTTACAAAATAGCGTTCCATCGTGTGCATGAGAATATCCACACAGCCGCTCTCTGTCTGGTATTGCGGCAGAGTATAGGTGAGCCGCGGGTTTAAGATTGCAAACTGGGGACGGCAGAGGTCACTTTTTACGCTTCCGCGCTTAAGCCAGCCTTCCTCATTCGTGATTACACACGAATTGCTCATCTCACTTCCCGAAGCAGCGATGGTAAGAATCGCGCCAACCGGCAGACAAGCTTTTGGAGTCTCGGTTTTAAGGAAAAAATTCCATACGTCTGTCCAGGGATTTGCCACGCCGTAACCGATTGCTTTGCAGGAATCGATTACACTTCCGCCGCCCACAGCCAGCAGGAAATCCACATTTTCCCTTTTGCACAGGGCAATTCCCTCCCGAACCTTAGAAAGTCTGGGATTCGGCACAACACCGCCCAAGGTTATGTATTCCACGCCTGCCTCTTCGAGGGTTTGCTTCACCTCGTCGAGAAGTCCTGAATGAACTGCACTGTTTCCGCCATAATGTATCAGTACCTTTTTATAATTCCGTTCTTTTAATAAAGCCCCTGTCTGCAGATGGGTGTCCTTGCCGAACAAAACCCGGGTTGGGGTATAATATTCAAAATTTCTCATAATGCATACTCCTTTATGCATACTTCCCTTAGAGAAGTGAATAGCCTAAGAGAAGTAAATCTGTTTGCTTTCTTTGATGTAAGGCTCAAAAATGTGTTGGCACAGGAGTCGTCCCTGCATCACCTTATATTAAAGCAAATATATCACAATTAGTCAAAAAAAATTTTTGTAAATGCTAACAATTCTTCTGGGACGGACAGATGTCTTTTTGTCATTGACACGGAAGTGGGAATCGGGTATAATCTGGTTTAGTCAGTAACTTAAGATATTTAAAGGAGGATGAATTATGTATTCATTACAGGAAATCGAGCAAGTAGACAAGGAGATTGCGGAGCTGATCGAGGCAGAGGTGGCCCGTCAGAATTCGCACATCGAATTGATTGCTTCTGAGAACTGGGTAAGTAAAGCAGTGATGGCTTCCATGGGAAGCCCACTTACAAATAAATATGCAGAAGGCTATCCGGGAAAGAGATTTTACGGCGGCTGCGTCTGTGTGGATGAAGTAGAAAAATTAGCAATCGACAGGGCAAAGGAATTGTTCCACTGCGAATATGCCAACGTACAGCCGCACTCCGGTGCACAGGCAAACATGGCTGTGTTTTTCGCAATGCTGCAGCCCGGAGATACAGTTCTGGGGATGAATCTGAATCATGGAGGACATCTGACACACGGAAGCCCCGCGAATATGTCCGGCTCTTACTTTAATGCGGTATCCTACGGTGTCAATGACAATGGTGTGATTGATTACGAGGAGGTCCGCAGAATCGCCAATGAGTGTAAGCCTAAGCTGATCGTAGCCGGAGCCAGCGCTTATGCCAGAACCATTGATTTCAAAAAATTCAGAGAAATCGCCGATGAAGTTGGCGCATATTTAATGGTAGATATGGCTCATATTGCCGGACTTGTTGCCGGAGGACAGCATCCAAGCCCAATTCCTTATGCAGACGTGGTAACGACCACCACACACAAGACTCTGCGCGGACCACGCGGCGGCCTCATCCTCAGCAGCGCGGAAAACGCTAAGAAATTTAACTTTAATAAAGCAGTATTCCCCGGAATCCAGGGCGGACCGCTGATGCACGTCATTGCTTCCAAGGCTGTATGTTTCAAGGAAGCTCTTGCACCGGAATTTAAAGAATACGCACGTCTTGTAGTAGAGAACGCGAAAGCACTTTGCGAGGGACTTCAGAAACGCGGCGTAGACATTGTGTCCGGCGGAACTGACAACCATCTCATGCTGGTGGACCTCAGAAGTCTTGGTGTGACAGGGAAGGAGATGGAGAACCTTCTCGATGAAGTAAACATCACCTGCAATAAAAACGCCATCCCCAATGACCCGCAGTCTCCATTTGTGACCAGCGGTGTACGTCTTGGTACCCCGGCAGTTACTTCCCGCGGCATGAAGCCTGAGGATATGGACAAAATCGCGGAGGCCATTGCCCTGACCCTTAAGAGCCGTGACCACAAAGAGCAGGCCAAAGCCCTTGTAAAAGAGCTCACAGACAAATATCCGCTTAACGGCTGATAACTCATACATCATATGTTATCCCACGGGGCTGCCGCACCAGTGATTGAAAAATCATAGGTGTGACAGCCCTTATGTTATACTTTTGGACAAAATACTGGGGGATTACCACGCCTTCTTGCGGGTTATTTGTCTGCCGTATTATAAGAAGATAGTGCATCCCGGAAAAGATAGTGCCTCCTGGCGTAAATGCAGCCAGACGATGCATGGGGTATTTTCGCCGGATGAAGCATTGAGTCACCAACGTACTTACACTCGGTCAATGCGTGACTAAATCACGGAAATATAAAGGAAATAATTGTATATTATAAAGCAACAAAGGAAAGCAGGTGAGATGAAATTGGAAAAGATCATCATAATCGGTGCCGGTCCCGCAGGGATTTCCGCAGCTCTCTACGCAGCCCGGGGAAATATGGACCCGCTAGTCATCAACCATGGCATCGGTGCTTTAGAAAAAGCCGAAAAAATAGAAAATTATTATGGACTGGACCATCCACTCTCAGGACGTGAATTGTTCGAGACAGGATTAGCCCAGGCGAGAGCCTTAGGGGTACGCATTTTGGACGCCCAGGTTCTGGGAGTGGGAGGCTTCGATACCTTCGAGGTGCACACCACAGAGGGAGACTTCGAGGCCCAGAGTGTAATCCTGGCAACAGGAAGCAAGCGTGCAGCCCCCAAGATTCCCGGTGTGAAAGAATTTGAAGGAAAAGGTGTGAGCTACTGCGCAGTGTGCGACGCTTTTTTCTACAGGGGAAAAGAAGTGGCAGTGCTTGGAGACAGTGATTTCGCTCTTCATGAGGCAGAGGAGCTTGCGAACCTGGCCTCGGCAGTAACTATCTACACGGACGGCCGTGAACCGAGATTTTCCAGAGAACATCCCATACCTGTCAACACCATGAAAATCCAGGCTATTGAAGGCGAGGAGAAGGTGGCCGGTATCCGGCTGGAGACAGATATGAGTGTCCAGGAAGAGGGCGAAATCGTCCCATCCTTCATGCCCGCAGACGGAGTGTTCGTAGCCATCGGTACAGCAGGAAGCACAGAGATTGCCAAGCAGATGGGAGCAGAGCTCACGGACAAAGGCCACATCAAGGTGGATGAAAATATGCAGACCACCATTCCGGGCCTTTTCGCAGCAGGAGACTGCACCGGAGGACTTCTCCAGGTGGCAAAGGCTGTGTACGAGGGAGCCCAGGCAGGCATCGAGGCAGGTAAATACATCCGCAGCCTGCGCAGCGGTTCCTGAGCAGCACACGCGAAGGAGGCGAAGGAAGAATACGATGAAAAAGAAATGGTATTTGAAAAGGGCCCTGGCGGCTTTCCTGGCAGTACTGATGGCGTTTGGAAGTGCCACGGCTGTTTACGCTACCAAGAAGCCCGTGAAGCACAAAATTGCGATTGATGCCGGACACCAGCTCCGCCAGAATACAGGCCGGGAGCCGATTGGTCCGGGGTCACGCATTTACAAACAAAAGGTATCCTCCGGCACCTATGGACGCTGGTCAAAGCTCAATGAATACGAGCTCAACCTTACTATTGCCAAGAAGCTGGAAAAAGAACTAAAGAAACGCGGTTATGCTGTTTACATGGTGCGGCGCAAGCATAATATCAATCTTAGCAATAAGCAACGCGCACAGCGAAGCGCTAAGGCCGGAGCAGACATATTGGTGCGTATCCACGCTAATGGGGATGACAATTCCTCTGTATATGGCGCGCTGACCATGGCACCTGCATCCAACAACCCCTACATGAAAAAGGCGGTCGTGAAAAACAGCCAGAAGCTTTCCACCAAAGTACTCAACAGCTTCTGTAAAGCCACCGGAGCCAAGAAGCGCAGCATCATTTACACCAACGATATGAGCGGCATCAATTGGAGCACTATACCGGTGACGATTGTGGAAATGGGCTTTATGAGCAACCGCACAGAGGACCTGAATATGGCAAAGGCTTCCTACCAGAAAAAGATGGTGAAAGGCATTGCCGACGGTATTGATGCATATTTTAAATGAATAAACTGAATATTATCTTGTAAGTAGGTAAAATTCCCATCTCAAAAGGCGGGAGTATACTTGAATAAAATGAAAACCGAATGGAAAAGGAGAAATCATCATGGCAAAAGTATTAACAGCAGAAAATTTTGAAGCAGAGGTATTAAAATCAGAGAAACCGGTACTCGTGGACTTTTGGGCAACCTGGTGCGGACCATGCAGACGTCAGGGACCGATCATCGAAGAGCTGGCAGAGCAAGGTTATGCAGTGGGTAAAGTAGATGTGGATGAGCAGCCCGCCCTGGCACAGCAGTTTCAGGTGATGAGCATTCCCACCCTGCTCGTATTTAAAGGGGGCCAGGAAGTCAAACGCCTCGTGGGTCTGACTCCCAAAGATACCCTGGTTAAGCTTCTTGAAGGCTGATATCTTGTAACAGTTCATGCTTTCCTGAACTGTTAACAATATCTTAGAAAGTATTCAGCATCTGATAAAGCTTACTCTTGTCCCGGAGACAGATACCTCCCCGGGACAATTCAATACAGCCCTCCTGGCTTAGCTGCTTGAGGGCACGGCTTACAGCCTCCCTGGCACTTCCGATGGAACGTGCCAGGTTTTCTTGTGTAATGGTAAGATTTTCCGAGCCTGCTTCCGCGGATTCATCCAGCAGAAATGCGGCAATCCTCTGCGGCAGACTGAGGAAAAAGGTACGCTCAATCCCGGAGATCACATCGGAAAAATGCTCGGTAGTCATCTTATAAAAGAAATTTTCCACATAAATATTCTGCTCCATAAGCTTAGAAAAAATCGCCGCCGGAAGCAGCAGGACATCGCAGTCCGTCTCCGCGTCAATCTGCACGTCAAAGGTAATGGCAGACAGCACACAGGACCCGGAAAGAGTGCAGATATCACCGTCCCTCAGGCGATAAAGCGTGGCCTCCTTCCCCTGGGCAGAGAGCAGATAAACACGGAGAATCCCCTTGAGCAGAAACAAAGTCCCCAAACAATGGCATTCCCCTGTCTGTACTGCCTTGCCGGCCTCATAATGAAGCTCTCTTGTATTAGAAAGAAGCAGTTCTTGCTCCCCTGCTGTCATATGCTCCCAAAAAGGAAAAGATTTAAAAAACTCTAAAGATTCTTGTCTGTTCATATCAAACTCCTGACTTATTACTGGAAAATATTAATTCAGTTACACTATATATTATTGTAATCCATGAGAACGAAAAAAACAAGTGGGGAAGGGGTACCCCGGAAAGGTGTTGAACGGTGAGCAGAAGGAGATTCGGCGCGGGGCTTGGTCCACGGATAGCCGATGCACGCTTCCCTTCAACTAATCGGTAACTGCGACTAAGCCGCTCACGAAGAGCGTTCGCGGCTGAGTGCACTGACCCACTTATATCTGGAGAAACTCCTTGTCTAATTTTCCATCGGACAGCGTTGGCTTCAATCGCCGATGCCACCGCATCGACTCATTCAGCCGCCTTGCCGATGGGAAATTATCCTACGGATTTTCTCCAGATATAAGTGGGTCAGTACACTAAGTCTCCGTAACCGCTGGATTTTCAGGCGCGCTTACGCAAATCGGCCATCCGTGGACCAAGCCCCGCGCCGAATCTCCTTCTGCTCACCTTCCACTACGTTTCCACCCCTTCCTAAAGGCTGTCGCTTTCTCTGGAAGAGCTCTCCCTTGCGAGCAATACATCGCATCGGAAGTATATTGCCTTTGGAGAAAAAGTGGAAGATGGTTAGAGAATGACTGCTGCGAAAGCACAACTTCCCATGGAAGCACACCTTCCGGCGAAAGCACAACTTCCCGTGGGGTACAACTTCCGGCGAAAGCAACAAGCCATATTTGAAGGGGACGGAAACGCGGAGGAAGGTAAGGAGAAGGAACTGGGGGCGGAGTTTGGTCCTGAGGAGGCAGTTTTGCGTAAGCGCGCCTGAAAATCCATTGCCTACGGAGACTTAGGCTCGAACGCTCTTCGTGAGAGCCTTAGTCGCAGTTGGCAATTAGTTGAAGGGAAGCGTGCAACTGCCTCCTCAGGACCAAACTCCGCCCCCAGTTCCTTCTCCTTACCGTTCACGAACCTTTCCAGGGGTCCCATGAAAATCCCCGTTGACAGTCCTCCTACACGGGAATATAATAAACTTAGACGCAATTAACTTTTGCAGCAGCGAGTATATATTCTCTACTTACAAGAAATAAAGTATTCGTACAATTTCACCCCACTGCA
Source organism: Blautia schinkii DSM 10518 (assembly GCA_000702025.1). Lineage (GTDB taxonomy): Bacteria > Bacillota > Clostridia > Lachnospirales > Lachnospiraceae > Blautia_A > Blautia_A schinkii. Next base: position 154,082 of record JNKJ01000009.1, on the reverse strand, counting down.
AAAGGAAAATCAAGGAGGCACATATGACACTTTTGAATACGCAAAAGGGTAAGTGGTATCAGGTCAGAAATATTGAAGAGAAGGAAAATGTACAGCGCCGTCTCGAAGCTTTGGGAATCCTCACAGGCACGCGGGTCTTGGTACTTAATCAGAAAAAAAGTGGTTCTACTATCATCCGTGTACGCGGCACCCGCTGGGCCATAGGACGGGATATTGCAGAAGGAATTGTGGTGGAGGATTATGATGAAAAATGAACATATCATACAGGTTGCTTTTGTAGGAAATCCCAACTGCGGAAAAACGACACTTTTTAATGCGCTCACAGGCGCGAACCTTAAGGTTGCCAACTGGCCGGGTGTGACGGTCGAGAAAAAAGAGGGTTATACCTCTTATAAAGGCCAGAAGATTAATCTTGTGGACCTGCCTGGTATTTATAGCTTAACCTCGTATTCCATTGAGGAGAAGGTTTCCCGCAGGTGCGTGATGGAGGATAATATCGACGTGATCGTGAATGTGGTAGATGCATCCTCCCTGGAACGTAATCTGTATCTCACCATGCAGCTACTGGAGTTGGGCAAGCCGGTCATTCTCGCCATGAATATGATGGATGTGGTGAAGGAAAGAGGCATGGAAATTGACAACCACCGCTTGCCTGAGATGCTGGGTCATATCCCTGTAGTGCCTGTTTCTGCCAGAAAGCGTATGGGCCTCAATGTACTTCTCCATGCAGTGAAGCATCATTATGAAGAGGATGTGGAGGAAAAGGTAGTCGTCTATTCCGACAGCCTGGAGCAGAAGATATCATCCGTCGAGCAAAGACTTCATGAAAAATATCCAGACCTCCGCTACCTGCGCTGGACTGCCGTAAAGCTTCTGGAAGCGGATGAGGAAACTTTGGAGGAATATTCCCTGGATGCCCCGGATATACTTGACCGCAGTTATGAAAAAGAAATCATTAACCAAAAATATGATTACATAGAGGAAGTGGTGGAGGAGGTCCTTTTCTATAAGGATTCTTCAAAGGAGGGCAAGACCGATAAAGTGGACACCTTGCTTACCCATCCCTTCTGGGGTGTGCCGGTGTTTCTTGGTATCATGGCCTTTGTATTCTTTCTAACCTTTACGATTGGTGATGCCCTGAAAGGTGTATTCGAGGTAGGTCTGGACATGCTGCTGAATGGTGCCGGCGCCTTTCTCGCAGGACTGAACGCTTCGGATTGGGTGATTTCCCTGGTGGTGGACGGCGTGATCGCAGGAGTGGGAGGAATCCTCACCTTTCTGCCGAACATCTTTATCCTGTTCCTGGCTCTTGGAATCCTTGAGGATAGCGGATATATGGCCAGGGTAGCCTATGTGATGGACGGTATTATGGGGCGCGTGGGACTTTCAGGCAAAGCTTTTCTGCCCATGGTTTTAGGCTTTGGCTGTACGGTTCCGGCAGTGATGGCTACACGTACCCTGGAAAAAGAGGCGGACAGGAGGCGGACTATGATTCTGACGCCTTTTATGTCCTGTTCGGCAAGGCTTCCGATTTATGTGCTGTTTTCCTCGATGTTTTTTCCTCAGCACGCAGCCATTGCCGCATTTTCGCTCTATGTATTAGGACTCTTGGTGGCAATCGTGCTGGCTATGATCCTCGGGAAAATCAAGCGGGGAGAGAGTGCGGGAAGTCTTTTGATGGAGCTGCCGGAGTATAAGATGCCAAATGCCCGCACCATTGCCATTTATGTGTGGGAAAAGGTAAAGGATTATCTCAGCAAAGCGGGAACGACTATTTTTGTGGCTTCTATTGTAATTTGGTTTATTTTAAATTTCGGCATTCACGGAATGGTGACGGACGTGCAGCAGAGCTTTGGCGCGGTTCTCGGCCATTGGCTGGAACCGGTGCTTGCTCCGGCCGGATTGGGATTGTGGCAGGTGGCTGTGGCCCTCATTGCCGGACTTTCCGCAAAAGAGGTCGTGGTTTCCAGTATGGCCGTGCTCTTCGGAATTTCCAATATTAATTCCGCGGCAGGTATGACAGGGATGAGCACGGCTCTGGGCCAGTTTGGCTTTGGCGCGGTCAATGCGTATGCACTTATGGTATTCTGCCTGCTCTACACGCCGTGCATGGCTACCATAGCCACCATCAAAAAGGAAAGCAATTCCTGGGCGTTTACCTTGAAGCTAGTGGTGTTCCAGCTCCTTTTGGCCTATGTCGCCGCAGTGGTGGTGTTCCAGGTGGGAAGCCTTATCGTATAGAATATATAAGAATAATGGAGCAGAGATGAAAATATTATTAGCAGCATGTAATGCCAAATACATTCATTCCAATCTTGCGGTGTACAGCTTAAGAGCGTACGCCCGGGAATACGCGCAGAATATCGTTGTCCGCGAATATACGATCAACCAGCTAAAGGATGATATCCTCAGGGATATCTATCTCCAAAAGCCGGACGTTGTGTGCGTGTCCTGTTATATCTGGAATATTTCTTACGTCAGGGAGCTGATGTGTGACCTGGCGAAAATTCTTCCGGGAGCGGCCCTGTGGGCGGGCGGCCCGGAAGTTTCCTTTGATGCGGAGGCCTTTCTGGAGGAGAATCCGTTCTTTACCGGAGTGATGGTGGGGGAAGGAGAGCAGACCTTTTTGGAGCTTGTGCGTTATTATGTGGAGGGGGAGCGACGAAGCCGGGGTGATATTATGCCCCCTGATACTCACGAGCATGAGCCATGTCAGCAGAGTTCTTCCGCTGGATTGTCCCATATAAAGGGCATTGCCTACCGGGACGGTGAACAGATCCGACATAACGGATGGCGGGAGATTATGGATTTAAGCACTATTCCCTTTGTATATGAAAACCTGGAGGATTTCCATAACCGCATCATATATTATGAAAGCAGCCGTGGCTGTCCTTTTTCCTGCAGCTATTGCCTGTCGTCTGTGGACAAGAAGCTGCGTTTCCGAAGCCTGGAGCTGGTGGAAAAGGAACTGCAGTTTTTCCTTGACCATAAAGTTCCGCAGGTGAAATTTGTGGACCGTACCTTTAACTGCCGCCATGCTCATGCTATGGCAATATGGAAGTATATTTCGGAACATGATAATGGAATCACGAACTTTCATTTTGAGATTTCGGCAGATTTGCTCGTGGATGAAGAACTGTCCCTTATGAGGGCCATGCGCCCGGGACTGATTCAGCTTGAAATCGGCGTACAGTCCACAAATACGGACACGATACGTGCCATTCACCGTACCATGGACTTTGCGAAGCTTGGCACAGTGGCGAATGAAATACAGAGCTTCGGCAATATCCATCAGCATCTGGATTTGATCGCCGGGCTTCCCTATGAGGATTACGAGAGCTTCCGCCGCTCCTTCAACGACGTGTATGAGCTCCGGCCCCAGCAGCTTCAGCTTGGATTTCTCAAGGTACTGAAAGGTTCTCTTATGAAAGAGACAGCCGCGGAATACGGTATAATTTACAAAGAAAAGGAGCCGTATGAGGTGTTGTCTACGAAATGGCTGCCTTTCCGTGATGTTTTAAAGCTGAAAATGGTGGAAAGTATGGTGGAAGTGTATTATAATAGTGGACAGTTCCAAAATACATTGGAATATCTGAAACCATATTTTACAGACGCGTTTTCTTTTTATGAGGCGTTGGGCATATTTTATGAAGAGAGAGGTTATAGCAGCCTTTCACATTCGAGGCTGCGGCGATATGAGATTCTTCTGGAGTTTTTAGAAGGATATGAACAAATATCACCAGAAGAAGTAGTTGATTGTATGATGCTGGACCTTTATCTCAGGGAAAACATAAAGAGCCGTCCCGCCTTTGCTCTTTCCCAGAAGCCCTATGAAAAACAAATCTGGGAGTACCGCCGCAGGGAAGCGATTCCTAAGACCGCCCATATTGAGGTGTTCCGTGATAAAAGAGTGCTGCTGTTTGACTACAGCAGAAGGGACCCGCTCACAAACAACGCGGCAATAACAAAGATTACGCTGTCTTAACTGCATGATTCAAAAGAGGTGAAAATTATGGCAGGAATGGGTATGTTTGACCCGAAAAAAAGAAAAATCATCACAGCCGTTATCGCGATTATTTTAGTATTGGCAATGGTTGTACCGGGTATATTGTCTTTTATCTTGTAAGTGAACTTATTGACGAAAGCAGGAATATACAATGAGACTTGGAAGAGAAGCAATGGAAGCACTCCAGGCAGAGATCACAGGCAGACTTAAGCCCGGGGATGAGCTGATAGTGGCCGGCGCTGTGGCGCTTAAGGGTACGGCGCTGGTTGCGGAGCACAAGTATGATGCACTTAGTAAGCAATTTTCCCAAGGCTTTTTAAAATCTGCAATGTCCCTTTATCAGGACTATGGAGTGGGCGAGCCTCCCATGGAAAGTTTGGAGTGGAGGATGGCAGGTCAGGCAGGAGCCAGCGCACGTTATGCTATGGGCAGGGGCGGATTCTTAAGTGCTCTGTGGAAGATGGCAGAGGCATCCCAGGTAGGACTGCGGGCAGATTTGCGCAAGGTACCTATACGTCAGGAGACCATCGAGGTATGTGAGGCACTGGATATCAATCCTTACCGTTTTTTTTCTGAGGGGGCAATCCTCATCGGTATCCCGGCGGGGGCTGGGCTTGCGGAGGAGCTGAAACGTACCGGACTTATGGCTGCTGTCATCGGACAGACAAATGAGGAAAACGACCGCCTTTTGTACAGCAGGGAAAATGTACGTTTCCTGGACCGCCCTGCGGAAGATGAAATCAAAGGAGTATTGGACTTATGGCAAGACTGAATATTGTGCTTCATGAGCCGGAAATTCCCTCAAATACAGGGAATATCGGACGTACCTGCGTGGCGACGGGAGCCAGGCTCCACTTGATCGAGCCCCTTGGGTTCCGCCTGAATGAAAAAGCAATTAAACGGGCGGGCATGGATTATTGGCAGGACCTTGATGTGACCACATATCTGGATTATGAGGATTTTTTAAAGAAAAATCCTGGTGCAAAGATTTACTATGCCACAACAAAAGCGCCCAGGATTTATACGGAAGCAGAATTTGAGGATGATTGTTTCATCATGTTTGGAAAGGAAAGTGCGGGGATACCGGAGGAAATCCTTCTGGATAACCAGGATACCTGTATACGGATTCCTATGATCGGCGATATCCGCTCGCTGAATTTAAGCAATTCCGTGGCCATTGTGCTTTACGAAGCATTGCGCCAGCATCATTTCGACCATATGCAGTTGGATGGACATTTGACAAAATACGATTGGAAATAAAGCCCCGGGGACTTGCGGGCAAAGTACATTACTTTGCACACCAGTCCCCGGTTCTTTTTATATTGAGAAAAGAGAAAGACTCTAGCGGTTTTCAACAAGAATGCTGGCGTGTACTTGAATAACTTATCTTCATAAAATAGTTTCTTCATAAAATAGTTGCGGATGGCAAAGTTAAGTGATAATATATTTACAATATATTAAAAAGAAAGTAAAATGAAGAAAACTATTAGAATTAAAATGAAAAAATCAGAAAAAAGGAGGCTGTTTATGGAACTGGAAAAATATCGGGAATATTCAAAGATGGCCAGAGGGCTCAATAAGGCCGGACTGGTTTTTAAAAATGCAAATGTATTTCTTGCACATACAGGAGAGTTTAGAAAAGCGGATGTGGCAGTGCAGGACGGAATCATTCTGGGAGTGGGAGAATATCATGGGGAGGCAGAGATTGACCTTGAGGGACGTTATCTCTGTCCAGGTTTGATCGACAGCCATCTGCATCTGGAATCCACTCTGGTAACACCGGGGGAATTGATCCGCCAGGCGGCTCAGTGTGGTACCACCACCTTCATTGTGGATCCTCACGAATCCGCAAATGTATCCGGTACGGACGGAATCGACTATATTCTGGAGCAGACTGAGGACGTGCCGGCTAACGTGTTTGTCATGATGCCCTCCTGTGTTCCGGCCACCCATGTGGATGACAATGGCTGTGTCCTTACCGCGGGAAAAATGAAAGCGTATCTCGAACATCCCCGGATCTTGGGGCTGGGAGAGGTCATGGACGCTGTGTCGGTGGTAAACGGCAGTGTTTCCATGCATGAGAAGCTGAATCTTTTTCAGGGACGTGTGCGGGATGGCCACGCGCCGTTTTTGGATGATGGAGATCTATGTGCATATGCATTGGCAGGGATTTCCACGGATCATGAATGTGTGGATTATGAATATGCCATGAACGAATGCCGGAACGGTTTGCAGGTATTGATCCGCGAGGGCAGCGCTGCGCGTAATCTGGATGCCATTGTCAGCGGGATTGTAGAACATGATACTGATACGGAGAGCTTCTGCTTCTGCACAGATGATAAGCACATTGAAGAAATCCGCAGGGACGGACACATCAATTATAATGTAAAAAAAGCCGTTAAGCTTGGACTTCCTGTGGAAAAGGCCTTGAAAATGGCGACCATCCAGGCTGCCCGGTGTTACGGACTGAATTCTCTCGGGGCCATTGCTCCGGGGTATCAGGCAGATTTGGTTGTATTTGATGATTTAAAGGAACTGAATGTATTAGATGTGTATTATAAAGGAAAAAGAATTGTACGCGATGAGCAGGTGGAAATCAAGCCCTGCGCACCTCAGCTCAAGAATACGGTCCATCTCCTGAATTTCAGTGAGGAGCGGCTCCGTCTGCCTCACCCGGGCGGCAGGGCGCATGTGATCCATATGCAGGAGGGACAGATCACCACACTGGATTCTGTGGATGAAGTGCCCTGGAAAGAGGAGGGCAATATCCGGTACTTTGCGCCGGACGATACATACCAGAAAATCGCGGTAATCGAGCGCCACAGACATACCGGAAAGATTGGGGTGGGCATAGTCAAGGGCTTTGGCCTGCGCGGCGGAGCGGTTGCCTCCAGCGTGTCTCATGATTCGCACAATTTAATCGTGGTGGGAGACAATGACCATGATATGTTCCTGGCCGTAAAGGAGCTTCTGCGCACCCAGGGCGGTTACACTCTGGTTGAAAACGGCCAGGTGTACGGGACGTTACCTCTGCCGGTTATGGGACTCATGAGCGACGCAGGTTATGAAAACGTGAATTCCGCTATGGCCCGCATGATACCCAAGGCCCGCCAGATGGGAATACCCGCCGGGTTTGATCCCTTTATTACCCTTTCCTTTATGGCACTTCCTGTAATCCCTGAAATACGCATCACCCCCAGGGGCGTGTATTTAGTCAAGGAGGACAGGATGATCAGAGACCCGTTTGAAGTGTAAATGAGCACATTATTTCGCTTTTTCCAGCGTGAAAATAAATTCTGTGCCTACACCTTCCGTACTGATGACATTGATATGCTGGTCATGGGCATTGATGATCTCCTTGACTATGGCCAGCCCAAGCCCTGTTCCTTTTCGGTCCTTGCCGCGGGAGGTATCGATTTTGTAGAATCGGTCCCAGATTTTTACAAGGCTGTCTTTGGGAATACCGCTGCCGTGGTCCTTGACTGAGACAAACACCTTGCCGTTTTTCTCCGTCGTTTCCAGGATGATGGAGGAACTGTCGTGGCTGAATTTAATGGCATTGTCCAAAAGATTGTACAGTACCTGCTGAATCTGCTCCATATCCGCGTGCACAAAAAGCTCCTTGCCTGACAGGATAAGCTCCAGAAGGATTTTTCTCTCTGTACAGATACCTTCAAAGGCTGCTGCGGTGGTTTTTATGATTTCATTGATATCAAATCTGCGTTTATGCAGCATACGCTTTTTTACATCAAGCTCATTGAGAGTCAGGAGACTCCTGGTGAGCTTTTCCAGACGTTCGGATTCAAATGCAATCACCTTCAGATATTTTTCCTGAAGCTCAGGCGGAATCGTGCCGTCCAGCATAGCTTCCACATAACCCTTGATGGAAGTAAGGGGAGAGCGGAAATCATGTGATATATTGGCAATGAATTTTCGCTGATACTCCCCGTTTTTGTTCAGTTCATCGGACATATAATTCAGAGTATTCGCCAGATATCCCATCTCGTCCTCTGAATCCACGGCGATACGGTAGGACAGATTTCCCCCTGCATATTCAGAAGCACCTTTGATGATCTGCTGTAAAGGCTTGTCTACGTGGCGGCGGAAAATCAGAAGCAGACAGAAAGTTATCGCATAAAAGACCAAAGTAATGATCTGCAGGATGAGCAGGATTCTGCTGCGGCTCTGGTACAACTTCTTCATCTGATAGTGGATGGCAATATAACCTTTGGGCGACATTTCTGATGTGATGGGCGCAATGACACTTAACCGCGATTCCGGAAAATAGCCGTAAAAATCACCTATCTGGTAATAGTTGCTTCCCCAGGCAGTCGGATCGAAATTTTCTACAGTAATGGGAGCGGAGGGTGAGATATCTCTGCGGGTACTCAATATGATCTGCCCTTTACTGTTGATTACCCAGATTGCCGCATCCTGGTAGGTGGAAATCGCCGATAGGTTTTCATGTATCACATCCAGATTGGATGCGGTTACATTGTTCAATGTCTCATCAGACGCAATGCGGTGCGCTTCCTGGTAGAGATCGTCACTGACCGTACGCTCGAGATATTTTTCCACCAGATAGGAGCCGCCTGCGGTGACGAGAAAGAAGGCCATGATGCCGATCAGGATGTAGCCGGCCAGAAACTTCATATACAGAGGACGTTTCATTCACTTTTCACCTCGAATTTATATCCAATGCCCCATACAGTGGACAGTGACCAGCGCGGATGGTCTTTGATCTTCTCGCGGAGTCTTTTAATATGTACATCTACGGTTCTCGTATCACCGATATATTCATAGCCCCATATATGGTCCAGAAGCTGTTCCCTTGTGAAAACCTGGTTCGGTGAGGAGGCCAGGAAATATAGAAGCTCCAGCTCCTTGGGCGGCATATCCACCTGCCTGCCCATATAGGTGACTGCATAATTGGCCAGGTTGATGGTGAGGTCCGGGTAGCTCACGCTTTTTTCGTTAGATGAAACAATGGGCTGTTTTATCTGGAAACGGCGCAATACCGCACGGACGCGGGCTACAAGCTCTTTGGAATCAAAGGGCTTGATCATATAATCGTCAGCTCCCAGCTCCAGTCCAAGTACCTTATCGAAGGTTTCACCCTTGGCAGAGAGCATGATGATGGGGATATCGGAGATATGGCGGATTTCCCGGCATACCTGGTAGCCGTCGATACCCGGCAGCATCAGGTCCAGGAGAATCAGGTCAGGGTGGAAAAGGTTGAATTCCCGCAGAGCCTGTTCACCGTCGTTTACAATCTTAGTCTCAAAACATTCTTTGGTGAGATACAGAGAGATCAGCTCCGCGATATTATTGTCATCGTCTACAATCAGGATTTTTTGTTTTGCAACCATAATTTTCCTCCTACTATTTTTGGAATTCTACAATTGTCACGCCCGCATCGCCTTCGCCGAATTCGCCCAGGCGGAAGGAGTCCACGTGCTTCTGGCGTTTGAGATAATTGTGTACACCCTTGCGCAGCGCGCCGGTGCCCTTGCCATGGACGATGCGCACACTTTTTAAGTGGGCGATATAGGCGTCGTCCAGATATTTGTCAAGCTCGGCAATGGCTTCATCCACAGTTTTGCCCAGGAGGTTGATCTCTGTGGAGATGCTGGCTGATTTTGACATGCGGATTTTACCTGCCCCTGTTTTCTGAAGGGTGGTTGTGGTGATCACAGGCTCGTCAACCAGCTCCAAATCGGAAATGTGCACCTTGGAGCGGATGATTCCCATCTGTACGAACAGATATCCTTTGGAATCAGGGTGGCTGCTGACTGTGCCTTTGAGATTCATGCTCAGGACCTTCACTGCGTCGCCAAGAGACAGATCCTTGGCAGTTAATTCTTTTTTCGGCTTTTTGGTGTCCGGTTTAAGGGTCAGATTTTTTTCAGCTTTGGACATGCGTTCACGGATCTGCTGCCGTTCTTTTTCCATGGAGGCAGTGTCCACATGGTCTTTCTGGAATTTATGGAACATCTTCATGGTCTGGTCCGCATATTCTTTGGCCTCCCGGAGGATAGAGTGAGCCTCCTCATTCGCTTCACGGAGAATCCGGTCGCGGCGTTCCTCCAGCTTTTCCTGCTTTGTCTCAAGCTTGTTCTTAAGGGTTTCAATCTCCGTCTTGTAGCGTTCGATTTCCATGCGTTCGTTTTCAATGGTTACACGGCTGTTTTCCAGGGAGGAGAGGACATCCTCAAAGGACTCGTCCTGCTCGCTGATCTGCTCTTTGGCTTTATCGATGATGTAGTCCGGCAGTCCAAGCTTGGAGGAGATGGCAAAGGCATTACTCTTTCCGGGAACGCCGATGAGCAGGCGGTAGGTGGGCCGAAGAGTCTCCACATCAAATTCGCAGCAGGCATTTTCCACACCGGGAGTAGACAGGGCGTATACCTTGAGCTCACTGTAGTGAGTGGTCGCCATGGTGCGGATCCCCTGCTCGTGCAGGTGGGAGAGGATTGAGATGGCAAGTGCCGCGCCCTCGGTAGGGTCGGTTCCTGCGCCCAGCTCGTCAAAAAGCACCAGGGAGTGTGCATCTGCTTCCTTAAGGAAGGAGACCACATTCGTCATGTGTGAGGAAAAGGTACTAAGAGACTGCTCGATACTCTGCTCGTCCCCGATATCCGCGTACACCTCATGGAAAAGCGCCAGCTCGGAACGGTCATAGGCAGGGATATGAAGCCCGGCCTGTCCCATGAGTGTGAGCAGGCCCACGGTTTTAAGAGACACGGTTTTACCGCCGGTGTTGGGTCCGGTCACGACCAGCAGGTCGAAATCCTCGCCAAGGCGGATGTCAATGGGAACTACTTTTTTCTTATCAATGAGAGGATGGCGTGCTTTTTTCAGCTTAATGCGTCCTTCGTCGTTAAAAATCGGCTCGCTTGCGTTCATATCCATAGCCAGGGACGCACGGGCAAAAATAAAATCAAGCTCCACCATAATGTCAAGGTCAGCGCGGATGGCTTCACGTTCCACGGCCACCTGCTCGCTTAAACTCGCGAGGATCACCTCGATTTCTTTCTGTTCCTTAAGCTCCAGCTCGCGGATATCGTTGTTCAGCTTCACAATGGCCATGGGCTCAATGAAAAGGGTGGAGCCTGTGGAGGACTGGTCGTGGATCATACCCGGCACCTGTCCCTTATATTCCGCCTTTACCGGAATACAGTAGCGGCCGTTCCGCATGGTGATGACGGAATCCTGCAGATAATTGCGTGCCCCGCCGTTCACCAGGGAGGCGAGCTGGGTGTGGATTTTATCGTTTGCCGCTTTCATACTCCGGCGGATCTGGCGCAGCGTGCTGCTGGCATCGTCGCTGATTTCATCCTCGGAGAGAATGCAGCGGCGGATTTCCGTGGAGACAGGTGTCAGAGGCTCAAGTCCTGCAAACATTCCGTCCAGGGAATCGGGCAGAGAATCTCCGCGCTCACTGCGGGAATACGCCTTAACCCGGTTGGTGTTTTCCAAAAGTGCACAGATGGAGAGCAGCTCCGGAATACCCAGGGTACTGCCGATCTCCAGGCGCTTGAGAGAACCACGGATATCCTTGACACTGCCAAAGGATATGCTGCCCTTCTGGAAGAGCCGTGTGAGTGCATCCTTCGTCTGCGTCTGCATATGCCGGATTTCTTCAATATCCGACAATGGCTCCAGAGTACGGCAGAGCTCCTTACCCATGGGGGAAGAGGCTTTCTCTATGAGCTGGTCGATGATTTTATAGTATTCTAATGCTTTATATGCTTTCTGGTTCATAATATCTCCTGTTTGTCATTTCTGTCGCTGTAACGCTGTAAGTTTTGTAGTTGACACATTTGGGTTTAATCATGCCGCATTGTTTATCTTAATATGAACGTGTCAGTTAGTTATGCGCATAATAACCTAGTTTCCATTCTACATGATTTTGCTCGTAATGAAAAGTAAAAAGTGCTGGTTTATTCATAAAAAGTTCATAACTGTTTGATAAAATAAATTTCGGACTATCAGTTTGTAATGGGAAAGCATGGGAGAAATGTTATGGGAGATGATAAAGATAGAATACCGGATTCAGAAAACTACCATTTCATAAAAGAGACCATAAAGAAAAAACCAATAGATAAAAAAGCGCTCGCAGTGAAGATTGCCGCAATTATAGGCGGTGGAGTGCTTTTTGGCGTGTGTGCGGCAGCTGTCTTTGTGCGTACGGTACCTGAGCTTGGCAGGCAGTTTGGCACAGACCCGAAACAGGAGGATGTGAAACTGCTTACGCCGCCGGCGGAGATGGTGCAGACTGTGTATCCTACGCAGGCGATTACGCCCGCCGGGACGGATGAGGGGACATCTTCGCAGACTGGAACGACACAGAATAAAACCGGACAGGTTACAACAAGCAGGGATGAAGCCGTACAGAGCAGTGCTCCGCAGGAGTATGCGGCGGATACGAAATTGACGTCTCTGGAGGAATATGAGGAAACTTACAGCGAGGTTCTTGAGGTGTCGAAAGAGCCACGGAGAGCTTTAGTGGTGGTTTCCGGAATCACAGATGACGCTGATTTGCTTGATAATTCATTCCTCAGCTGCGGTAGGGCAGAAGGTATCATTTTTCTTGATTCAGGTTCCCATTTATATATTTTAACATATGGCGACGGTCTGGCCGAGGCCAACGGCGTACAGGTCACATTTTCCGACGGAAGTACGGCGGCAGGAAGTCTTTGTAAGGCTGACGGATATACAGGACTGGCGGTGGTACGTGTTCCCGTGACAAGAATCAGCGCATCTACAAAGAAAGCGATTTCCGTGGCGGAACTTGGCAATTCCTACAGTCTGCTTCAGGCGAAGCCGGTGATTGCGATCGGAAGTCCGGCAGGAGATCATGACGCTGTTGTGTACGGTATGGTGACCTCTGTATCGGGCAGACTTTCTGCGGCAGATGCAGAGTACAATTTATTGGCCACTGACATGCAGGGAAGTCCGGAGGGCAGCGGAGTGCTTTTGGATACCTCGGGCAAGGTCATCGGCTTTATCGTCAAGCAGGAGGAGGGTGAGACAAATATCATCCGTGCCTTGGCGATCTCACAGATCCGTCCTCTGATCGAGCTGCTTTCCAACAGTGAGCCCATCCGGTATCTGGGAATCCACGGAGCCAGCATCAGTGATACCCAGGCAGAAGCGATGGATATACCAAAAGGGATTTATATAGACAGCGTGGAAAATGATTCCCCTGCTATGGTGGCGGGGCTCCAGAACGGTGACATTATCCGCGTCCTGAACGGCAAAAAAACAAGGAATATGCAGTCCTATACCACTTACCTCCAAAAGCTGAACACAGGCGATAAAGTGAAGCTGACACTTGCACGCAAGAGTGCGGGCGGCCAGTACGTGGATATGGACTTTGAAGTGACAATAGAAGAGAGATAGAGAGGCAGGAAAACATGCGGTTTATAAATGAATTACACGAAGGCGACAGGATCAACGGGATTTATCTGTGCAAACAGAGGCAGGCAGCAGTGACCAAGAACGGAAAGCCTTATGAAAATATCATAATCCAGGATAAGACCGGGATATTGGACGGCAAAATCTGGGACCCCAATTCCCTGGGAATAGACGACTTCGATACCCTGGACTACATTGAAATCATGGGTGATGTGACAAGCTTTGCGGGAGCTATGCAGCTCAATGTCAAGCGTGTGCGCAAGGCTGCGGAGGGAGAATACGATCCTGCGGATTATCTCCCGGTGAGCGGCAACAGCACAGACGATATGTACAATCAGCTCACCGCAATGATAGAAAGTGTGAAAAATACATATCTGTCGGCAATGCTGAAAAAATTGTTTGTGGAGGATAAAGAATTTTTAAAATCATTCGAAGGCCATTCCGCCGCAAAAACCGTACATCATGGCTTTATCGGCGGCCTCATGGAGCATACCTTAAGCGTGGCAAGACTTTGCGACTATATGGCAGGCGCATACCCGCTTTTGAAACGCGATCTGCTGATCACGGCAGCCCTGCTCCACGACGTAGGCAAGACAAGAGAACTGTCCGCATTTCCACTCAATGACTATACGGACGAAGGCCAGCTTTTGGGACACATTGTCATAGGCGCGCAGATGATCCACGATATGGCAAAGGAAATCCCTGATTTCCCGGAAAAGCTGGAGCATGAGCTCATCCACTGTATCCTTGCCCATCACGGCGAACTCGAGTACGGTTCCCCGAAGAAGCCGGCCCTTGCCGAGGCAGTGGCACTCAATCTGGCCGATAACACGGACGCAAGGATGGAAACCCTGACCGAGATCTTCGCCGCGGATAAAGGCAAAAAAGAATGGCTGGGCTACAATCGTATTTTCGAATCAAATCTTAGAAAGACAGGAGACTTGTAATCTTTATGGAATATCGTAAAAACGACATGGTAACCTTAGAGATCACAGACTGTGGAATTGACGGTGAAGGAATCGGTAAGGCCGATGGCTTCACCGTTTTTGTGAAAGACGCGGTGATCGGCGACACAGTTCTGGTGAAGATCATTAAGGCAAAGAAAAATTACGGCTATGGCCGTCTCATGGAAATCATCAAACCCTCGCCCCACCGCGTGGAGCCCAAATGCGCCTATGCCCGCCAGTGCGGCGGCTGTCAGATCCAGGCGCTTTCCTACGAGCAGCAGCTTGCATTCAAGGAACGGAAGGTGCGCGGCCATCTGGAGCGAATCGGCGGTTTCACTGACCTGCCCATGGAACCTATCATCGGCATGGACGAACCCTACCACTACAGGAATAAAGCCCAGTTTCCCATAGGCAGAAACAAAGAAGGCCGTATTGTGACCGGATTCTATGCAGGCCGCACCCATACGATTATTGAAAACAGAGACTGCGCACTTGGCGTGCCGGAAAATAAAGAGGTTCTGGACCGGGTGATTGCCCATATGGAGAAGTATGGGATTGAGCCTTACGATGAGGCGTCCGGTAAAGGACTGGTACGTCATATCCTCATTCGGTATGGTTTTTATACACATGAGCTTATGGTGTGTCTGATCCTTAATGGCAGCAGTATGCCAAAGTCGGAGGCATTGATAGACTCACTCCGGGAAATACCCGGTATGACCAGCATTACCATCAATATTAATAAGAAACAGAGCAATGTGATCCTTGGGGAGGAGCTGCGCCTGTTGTGGGGGAGCCCGTATATTACGGATAAGATTGGTGACATTACGTATAGAATTTCACCGCTGTCCTTTTACCAGGTCAATCCGCGTCAGACCCAGAAATTGTACGCCAAAGCGCTGGAATATGCGGATTTACATGGCGAGGAAACGGTTTGGGATCTGTATTGCGGAATTGGAACGATTTCACTTTTTCTGGCACAGCAGGCGAAGTTTGTCCGCGGAGTTGAGATTGTACCCGCGGCGATTGAGGATGCACAGGAGAATGCACGGATAAACAAGATAGAGAATGTGGAGTTTTTCGTTGGTAAAGCAGAAGAGGTGCTTCCACGGGAGTATGAGAAGAATGGTATCTACGCGGATGTAATTGTAGTTGACCCGCCGCGGAAAGGCTGCGATGAAACGCTGCTTGCTACCATGGTTGCGATGCAGCCAAAACGTATTGTGTATGTGAGCTGCGACAGCGCAACGCTCGCCCGGGATTTGAAGTATTTGTGCGCGAGAGGGTATGAAGTCAGGAAGGTCTGCGCGGTGGACCAGTTCGGCGGGACCGTTCATACAGAAGTTTGCGTGAAATTGTGCCGGAGATAGGAAAATTGTTTATTATGATTGATAAGTGGGTGACAAGGACGGTGATTTGATTGCCTGTTTTTGATGATAGTGAGTTTTTAGAAGAGGCAGCTATTCGAAAATTTCGAATAACTGCCTCTGACGGAAAAACGTACACAGCTAATTCCATTGAATCAACAGGTTATGATACTATTTAGTATGGTTCTATTTTTGCTCCCAACTGTTGTCGGGTCAGCCCTTGTTTCATCCTAGGTTTTTTATGATGGGGCTTTTTCTTGGATTGATAGAAATGGTCGCGTAGACTTTGCATAAATATGCTATAATATGTTTGAGGTGATAGAGATGCGGAAAATAGCTGCTGCAGCAATTATGAAAGAAAATAAAATAATGATTGCAAAGCGTAATTATGGTTCTTTAGCTGGTTTTTGGGAATTTCCAGGAGGAAAGGTAGAGGGCTTTGAAACTGATACAGAATGCCTTTGTAGAGAAATTAAAGAAGAACTTTCAGTAAATATTGTAGTGCAGGAATATCTTGGCAAAGAACTATTTACCGTGGATGCGTCAGAGTATGAAATGTCATTATATAAAGCTAAATTAGTAAATGAAACCTTTAAGCTGCATGTTCACAGTGAAGTTGCATGGGTAGAAAAGAAAGAGTTACTTAAATACAATTTAGCACCAGTCGATATTAAACTTGCGATAAAATGCTTTGGAGGTGATTGACTTGAATTATTTTTTTGTGTTTCAAAATAAAAGTTATGATGAGGAATATAAAGGTGGTTATCTATGGGCGCCAAAGCGTGGGAAAGGTGGTAACAGAGTATCACATTGGGAAAAGATGAAATCAGTAAAGCAAGGAGATATTATCATACATAGCTACAAAAAAAGAATTATGTCAATAAGCATTGCAAAGAGAGATGTGTATACAGCAATCAGACCAACAGAATTATCGGATGAATGGCAGCAGGAAGGATGGCGTGTTGATACAGAATATATACCATTTCCAGAACACATTATTACATCCGACATCATGGATAAATTATTAGAATTGCAGCCAACGAAGGATGCACCTTTTAATAAACTGGGTAGAGGCAATACAGGTTATTTGTTTGATGCAAATAAGGTGATGTATGAGTATATAATTGAGCAGACAGCCCTTGTGCAAAAAAACGATAAGGATAAGCAAGTAGTGATTGCATTACTTGATCCGAAAAGTATGGAAGTAAAAACACAACTTGAAGTAGAGATGGATATCGAAGATGCATTGGCAAAGCAGATGTCACCAGAAAAACTAGCAGAGCAGGTTGTTAATGTTCAGCCAAAGAACCCCCAAAAAACGGAATCAGTGGTATATTATCGTAGTCCGTATATAAAAGAAATGGTGAAGCAGATTGCAGATGGAAAGTGTCAGATGTGCGGAGAAGATGCGCCATTTTATGATATGAGTCAGAAACCATATTTGGAAGAACACCACGTGCAGCGATTGGCCGATGGCGGAAAAGATTCACTGAATAATGTGGTGGCGGTATGTCCTAACTACCATAGGAAAATACACGTATTGAATGATAAGAGTGATACTATTGTATTGGAAAGAATCGCAGAGCAGAATGAGCAGCAGTTCCAAAGGATATTGGCATATGCAAAAGAAATAGAAAATGACGTTTAACATTATTTTCTATACATTCGTAAATGGAAAATCAGCTGCCTTATCAGGCACCCCACAAAGACGCCTATAATTGTTAAAAACGTTTAAAATGAAAATTATCATTTTATTATCCAGAGTAGTTCAAGGGCATTGATACTTACAACATATCAATGTCCTTTTTTTCGGCTTTTAAAGGATTTGTTATTGTAATTATTTTAACGTTGCACCGCGCAAAAGTATCGGATATAATATTGTAGAAGATTATAAGTAGGAGGATTTTGTTATGCCACTTTCTTTTCGGCTGTTTTCTGTTGGCGTTTCATACATTTGTTTCGGGATTGGGTTATATGCCCTGGCGTCAGGGATTTTAGAGAAAAAGATAAAAGCACTTCCCTGTGTGATTTATACGATTTACTATCTGTTTGCAAACGCATTGATACTCGCAGGCATCTTTAGGGTTTATGTACAGGTGGACGCATATGAGTATGAATATGTGTATGTAAATGTGATCAATCTTTTGAATGGTACGATAGGGAATCTGCTGCATGCCATTATGCTGGCATTTATATTACGTCGATTTTTAGGAGCTGATTTCTGGCAGGGATTAGCTGCTGCATTTTTAGGTAATTTTATTGCATATACAGTGAACTCTGTTCTGATGGAGGTGACCTCGTATTACAGCCCTACATTCGGCGGAATGTATCTGTATACATTTATCACAATTTATATTCCGCATCTGGCAGTGCTGCTGGCAGCCGCCATTGTCGTGCCGATACTGAGAAAGAGTAGTTTTTATCGGTATTTTTCACATTTGTTTTCCGGAAAATTATGGGCAGCGGGGACTCTGCTTTTTAGTTTCCTGCTAATGTGCGTGTGGCAGGTGCTGGACTGGCTGTATCCGGATACGACACCAGGCATAGGCTATAACATATTCTTTTTTGCCCTTATTGTAGTAGCCCTGTTCTGGGTGCAGTTCCTGGCAATGTATGCAGCAGGGCAGGATAAAATCCGTGCGCAGGAGGAAACAATTGCACAGCATCAGGCACACATGGCACTTTTGGAAGAGCTGCAGCAAGAAATACGCGCCTTCCGTCACGATTTTACCAATCTGTTCTCCGGTCTTACCTTACAGGCGCAGGAAGGTGATCTTGCGGGAATTCAGGATTTTATGAGAAAGACCAGTAGTTATTTTGATGAAAAGCTGGGACAGGAGATTCAGCAGATGGACGGATTGAATAATATCAGACTCTATCCTCTGCGTAGTTTGCTGACCACAAAGCTGGCAGATATGAAAAAAAGAGGAATTCATTCAGTAATCGAGGTACTCTATCCGGTAGACAACAAGATTGTGATGGAAACGGAGGATTTGCTCCGGGGCTTGGGAATCCTGGTGGACAATGCAATGGAGGCGGCGCCGCAAACGGACGGAACGGTTCGGATTATTCTGCTCCAGGAGGAAAAAGAACTGTATATTGCAGTTTCGAATAATTATGATAAAGAGCCAGAGCTAAGTACTCTTTCAAGGAAAGGTTACACCACAAAGGGAAAAGGAAGAGGCACTGGTCTTGCAAGCTACAGGAGGATTGTATCCAGATGCAAAGGTTGTGTTGCGAGAACTTACTTAAAAGATGGCTATTTTATGCAGGAATTAAGGCTGCCGGTAGCATAGGAGGAGACAAATGATTCCGATATACATATGTGATGATGAAAAGGCAATCAGCGACAGGCTGGTACACATTATTACTAACCAGATTATCATATTGAACGGGGATATGGGACCTGTCCGTGTGACAGATACACCTGAAAAATTATTGGAACTGCAAATGCAGGATACAATACCGGCAGTATATTTCCTTGACATTGATTTTCCAGGCAGGATGAGCGGATTGGAGCTGGCTCAGAAGCTAAGACTCCATGATCCGCGAGGCTTTATTGTATTTATCACGGCGCATCATAATTTTGCTTTTGAAACTTTTCGGCTGCGCCTTGAAGCTTTGGATTATATTGTAAAAGGTGATTATAACGCAATGACTGTCCGAGTAAGAGAATGTCTGACAAGTATACAGGAACGTCTGTCCAGCGAACAGCCAAAGAATGGCAGGTATTGTACGATTCGTTTGTTTGATACCATCCGGCATATTCCGGTAGACACAATCCTTTATTTTGAAGCACTGGGATTTAAGCACACACTCTGTCTACATCTGGATAATGAGCTGTTAGAGTTTAACAACACTCTGGAACATTTCGCAGAAGAAATGGGAGAGGATTTCTGGCGGTGTCACAGGGGTTTTTTAGTAAATCGTAGCCGCATTCGGATTGTGGATTTAAAACGCCAGATTGTCTTTATGGATAATGGAGAAGAATGTCCCCTGTCCAGAAGAGCCAAAACAGAGTATAACGCACAGCGAAAACAGGATGCTAAATAAAAATGCGACCGTTTATGAAGTCAAATGGACATGTTGCGTAAAAAATGAATAATTCGACCTCCTGTTTGTTATAGTCATCTCAAGAAAACATAAGAGGGGAGGATATACGGATGGATCATTACCGTGAAAATTTTGAAAAGATAAAAGCACAATTGTACGAAAAAGGCTATAAAGAGAAAGATGTTACATTTACTTCCGGAAAAGTAATGGTTTTAGGCGTTGTTTATGCGCTTCCGTTTGTAATAGTCGTTGTCTTATTGTACCGCCTTTTTTTGATTGAAAGGGCATATTTACTAGAGATAAACACTTTTTCTTTTTATGTAATGTTTCTGGCGATTGCAGTGGTTTCAGTTGTCATACATGAATTATTACATGGTATGGGCTGGGCCATTGCAAGCGGTAAGGGGTGGAATGCAGTTCGTTTTAACATTAATGCAATGATGCCCAGCTGTGCTTGTAAAGTAGTGTTAGAAAAAAGGGCATATTTGATTGGTGTTCTGACACCTTTTATAGTTCTAGGATTGGGTAGTGTACTTTTTGTTTTTATATATCCGGGTACAGTTTCGCTACTGACTATGGTGGTCAATTTTATTGCCGCTGGAGCTGATTTGCTCATTGCCTTTTATGTATTAAAGGAAAGAGACGCTTTATTTGCAGACCATCCGACAGAAGCAGGTTATATTGCGTTTTACAAATAGAAAAATTCAAGTAGTTCGGGGCATTGATGTTGATAACTCATCGATGTCCTTTCATTTTTTATTATTTTCACTTATTCATTTTAAAATAGTCAAAATGACCAATTGTTAGTCTTGGCGGGTTCGCTTTTTTCATATATAATAGAGTTATTAAACAATCGAAGAATATAGAACCTCGGAGGAGTTATTTTGGCAAATAAAACAGAACAGTCTCGACAAGTATACAATGACATGGCGCCGCAATATGATTCTGCGCCGGAAGGCAATTACACAAGGGCTCATAAGCAAGAGATTATGAAAAAGGCGGTGCTCAAGGAAGGTGACAATATCCTTGATGTTGCCTGCGGAAATGGGCATCTGCTGGGGGAACTTTGCAAAAAGGCAAAAGTCAATGCTTTTGGAGTGGATATTTCCGAGAACATGATTACAGCCGCAAGAGAAAAATATCCGGATTGTACATTTGCGGTGGGGCCTTGTACACCTCTTAATTTCGACAATGAAAGTATGGATGTCATAACAGTGTCATGTGCATTTCATCATTTTGAGACGCCCCAGATATTCGCTGATGAATGCATGCGGGTATTGAAGAAAAGTGGGAAAGTGTTTATTGCCGAACCATTTTTTTCTCCGGTAGTGCGTTTGCTTGCCAATACTGTAGTATTTCCATTCTGTAAAACAGGTGATGTAAAAGTATATAACCAAAAGGAACTTCGGTTATTTTTTGAAATGGCAGGATTTAATAATATTGAATCTTACATAACGGGTACGGTTTTATTTTTGTCCGCAACAAAAGCGTCGGCAATACCAGTATAAGATGGTATGATTGAAAGAAGGTATATGAATGATAAGACTGGTGACACAGGAAGATGAGAAGCAAATATTAGAAATGATGGAACTGGTAAAAGATGATTTTGCTGGTTATAAAGAGAATGAATTTCTGGAAGCAATGTACCATGCAATCAGCAATGGTGAAGCAATTATGGAACAGGAAGACGGGAAATTAGCAGGATTACTCATGTGCTCTAAGCGTGAAAAAGAGCTGGCTTTTCTTGCTGTACATCCTGACTATCGGAGGCTAGGTGTAGCAAAAAGATTGATTGAAAAAATGACAGGGTGGTTTGGGTCTGGGGATGTTATTTCTGTGATAACCTTTCAGGAGGGCGATCCTAAAGGGATAGCTGCCAGGGCATGTTATCATGCTTGTGGATTTGCAGATGCTGAGAAAGTGACAGTATTTGACTATCCTTGTCAGAGACTAATATTGCAGTTATAGCCTGAAAATGCACGGTAAGAACCGTTTATCCTCTGTACATTAACAATAGGATTATTTGTACAGAGGAGAGAACATAATGTGAACAGAATTAACATGCCAATAGTAAATGAAAGAACAATCAAGGCTGGAGGACATGCCTTTCTTTATGGCTCGGAATGAGTTTTATCGCAGAAAGGATAATCATGTATTTCCAAAATAATGCTGTCTTTTAATTTGTATTTATGGAGATCTAAAGGCAAAGCACTTCTAATTTTTTCGGATTCTATTACATTCAAATATTGTTTTTGTGACAGATTGAGCTTTTTCCTTATAATGGCGGAGAGCTTTACGGGGAGAGGAAATTGGTTTTTGATTTCCAGCAATTGTACCTTCTGGTCCTGAAGGCAGTCACCGTCAATACGATAATCAGGTAAGACGATTTC
The DNA here is from genome assembly GCA_000702025.1 of Blautia schinkii DSM 10518. Taxonomy (GTDB): domain Bacteria; phylum Bacillota; class Clostridia; order Lachnospirales; family Lachnospiraceae; genus Blautia_A; species Blautia_A schinkii. The sequence continues at coordinate 131,902 of JNKJ01000009.1, read as the reverse complement.
AGCACCATTTTTGTGAAGAAAATCTATATTCATAGCATATTTTTCTGCAAGATCACGGTCGTTATTGGTGTATTTTTCCAGTAGACCAGAAGGTACTGACTGTGGTGTGACACGGGAACTGACGGTCGCATTCCATGTCGTTTCGCAGCAATTGCACTTGTAGATTAGCCAAATATCCAGGTATTTGCGTTGGGCATTTACCCGAAACAGACCGGAACTGAAAAACTCTGTTTTTTTACCGCATTTCTTGCAATATCTTAATACATGAGGTGGGGTAAGATACAGTATGTTCCATACGTTTTTTTTCATGAATGTCTCCTTGTTTTATTTGCATTTTTTAAATGTTTTCTTATAAGTGTCTCCCTTAATTTGCAAAAAAATTGTAGCATTATCTGGTTCATAACCCTACCTAATACTCTTTTCATAACCAAACATAAGAAATGGGCCAACACAGTGATTAAAACTGTGTTGACCCATTTTTATCATTTTTTTTCATTTGTCCTATAATTCGTTGAATGCTTTTGATAGATAAAAAATATTTTTCAGCCAGAACATCCATGGGTTGTCCTGAAAGGTAATCTTCATAAATTTGTGCATTTCTTTCCTTTAATTCCTGCCGGGTTGTGGTGGAATGACCCCAATCCTTTTTGTGGTCAGAGACCCTGGGAATATAAAGAAACTCTCCATCAACGTACTTTTGGACCTTTTCCAAAAGTTCCGGAGGAAGGACATGTGTTGCTTTTTTATAGCTCATTTTGCGCTCCTTCAATATAATTTTCTTAGGAACGGCAAAGGTCGCAACACGTACTATATTTAGCTTTAAGCTGCGAAACCTTGCCTACGCAGCGCAATTGATAGGATTAAGCATAAATCAAAAGCCTCCTTAATAAATTAGTCTTTTCAGATTCTAACATATAAAGCGATAAAAGAAAACCTCATGTTCAATTATGAAAAGAAAATAAGAAATAATATTGATGAAAAGCTGATGAAAAGGAAATGACAAGTTCGTTTTTTACGGAATTTATGCTATACTTCTGGTAAGGTACGAGGAACCAAAGGAAGCTCAAGGAAAATATGTTTCTATATCGAAAGCATTCTCACTCTTATTACTACGATAAATTACGAAGAGTAGATTAAAGAAACATCCATATCATAAAGAAAAAATATGATAAAGAAGAAATATGATAAAGAAGAAATATGATAAAGAAGAAATACGATAAAGAAGAAATATGATAAAGACAAAAATATAATAAAGACAAACAAAAGGGAGGTGCAATACTATGTATGCAATCATTCGCCAGGGCGGCGGAAAATATTACACATCAACTGTTTTTGCCCATTATGATAACGTCTCTGCAACTGATGATTATGGGAAATATTTAGATGGGATATACAGCCGTTTCTATATTGTGCTGAACCCGGAAAAGACTACATTGATAAAGCAATATGTTTATGATCGCGGAAACGAATTTTTGGAGCGATTGGTCCTGATAACGGATTTCAGCCATGAGGACTGGAATATGGATGAGGAATCCGGATTTGGAGAGATAAACATTACCAATAGGGAAGAAATTCTTTCAATGGTAGGGCTTGGAAAGGCTCCTAAGGAGTTTCTGGAATTAGACGCAGAATACCAATTCGAGGAGTACAATGATATATCCACGGAAAAAGACATTGAGAATTTAATGTGGGTTTCCGGTGGCTTTCATGATGCGTATATAAAAGAAGCAACGGAAGAAAACGGCGTTTTGAGAGTCCTTTTTGACGGTACATGGGGATGTAAAATTGAATTGTGGTTTTCCGGCAAGGTGGCTTATGACACCAGGAGCCGCAGCCGGGAAGATGGAAATATTTATTGGTTCGGAGCTACAATGCTTATAGAGGATGACTATATTTATTTGGTGGATGAAGAAAACATGTGTGTCCAGTTGATTAATGAAAATTTCTGCTGGTTTAAGGCTCGCTATGTGAAATACCGTGTTATTCCTGACTGATTTTTCGTACGTGTTATTTTAATATTTTCTGTTAAATCAAAGGATTTATCTGGATTTTTAGACTAATTGCCCGTATAATAGAAAGCAGAATATGTTTCCGAAAAGGAGGGGGTATTTTTTGAAATTTCAACCAAACAGTACAATTCTATTTGTCCTGGCAGGGCTGGTGATTTTGTTTGTCATTGCCCAGTCGGTGTTTTTCCTGGTGAGGGCCTATAGGCGGGGGACAACCCTTGGCATTGAGAAAGGGCAGATGACAAAAACAATTATTTCCACTGCAGTATTTACCCTGGCACCGGCCGTGTCAATACTTCTGGGTGTGATTACCCTGTCAAAGTTTCTGGGACTGCCGCTGCCATGGCTTCGCCTCAGTGTGATCGGGGCAATTACATACGAGCTCCCGGCCGCGACTTCCACGGCCAATGCGCTGGGTATTTCCCTGTCACAGACTGTGACTGACCCGAAAGTATATACAGCAATCTGCTGGGTAATGACTCTTGGCATTTTCCCGGGACTTATCTGGGTTCCTTTGTTTATCAAGAAAATCCAGGGCGGCCTGATGAAAATCAAAAACAAGGACAGTAAATGGGGAGACCTGTTCATGACGGCTATGTTTTTAGGAATGATTTCTGCATTCCTGGGTATGGTGTTCGCCGACATACGGCAGGGTTTGAAAGGATGGATTCCTATTTTTGTTCTGCTGTTTTCCGCCTTGCTTATGGGAATCTGTGGATTACTGATTAAAAAATGCGGATGCAAGTGGCTGGAAAATTATGCGCTGCCCATTAGTATGCTGGGAGCCATGATATTTGCCGCGTTTATTACGCCGATGATAGGAGGGTGAAGATGAGAAAAGAGAGAAGTTATGAGGACATGACGCATTTATACGGGCGCATATGGATTCTCAGCGCCCTTGGCATGATATTTGCTTATCCCATTGTCACCTGTATTTATTATGGGGCGTGGCCCGGAATCGGTCCGGTACTGAAGGGTCTGCTGGGCGTGGCGCCTATTTTCTGGACAGTTGGTCTGATCGAGGTGCTGACCTTTGTGCCTATGCTGGGAACGGCGGGCTCTTATCTGGCATTTGTCACCGGAAATCTTACAAACCTGAAGGTTCCGGCAGCGCTCACAGCCATGGATAATGCCGGGGTGAAGCCGGGAAGTGAGGAAGGAGAAGTGATTTCTACCATCGCAGTGGCTACCTCATCTATCGTAACCACGATTGTTATTGCGCTTGGTGTGGCAATGCTGGTGCCGCTGACCCCTGTTTTGGACAATCCTGCAGTAAAACCTGCATTTGATAATATCCTGCCATCCCTTTTCGGAGCGCTGGCTGTGGTGTATGTGAGCAAGAACTGGAAGATTTCCATTGCGCCGCTGGTGTTTATGGTAGTTCTGTTTTTACTAGTACCATCTCTGTCAAGCTCAGTGGGCGTTTTAGTCCCGGTGGGAGCGCTGATTGCCATCGGCTCGGCAAGATTCCTTTATAAAAAGGGAATGCTTTAAGATATCAACTGGTTAGGAGGAAATCCTAAAGGATACCATTATGCGCAAAAACAGTGCGCAATAGGAGGAAATCCCAAGGGATACCATTATGCGCAGAAACAATGCGCAATAGGAGGAAATCCCAAGGGATACCAATATGCGCAAAAACAGCGCGCAGTAAGGAGGAAACCAATGTTAAAAATCATATTGTTATTGCTTTTGGCAGTTATTCTTATATTTGCTGCCATACTGCTTATCCGAGCGGCAATGTTCACCCCAAAGGAAGTGCTCAAGCCCTCCGGTGAAAAAGTTGACCTCGACGAAGAAAAAATCGTCACAGATATGCAGCAAATGCTGCGCTGCAAAACGATTTCTTATAATGATGCAGCCCTGATCGACCAGGAGGAATTCAAAAAGTTCCGGGAGCTTCTGCCGAAATTATTCCCGGAGATACATAAGCATTGTGAACTGAAATTCTTGGGTGAGAACGGACTTCTCTACTGTTTGAAAGGCAGAGAGGAAGGCAGACCTACCGTTTTGATGTCTCATTACGATGTGGTTCCGGTAGAGGAATCCCAATGGGACAAGCCGGCCTTTGAGGGAATTGTAGAAAATGGCGAAATCTGGGGAAGAGGCACCCTGGATACCAAGGGCACGCTTTGCGGAATTATGGAAGCCGCCGAGAAGCTGATAAAAGAAGGATTTACGCCAAAGCACGATATTTATTTTGCTTTTTCCGGCCAGGAGGAAATAAATGGCCCTACTTGTCCGTCAATTGTGGACTGGTTTGAGGAAAATAAGATTTCCCCGGCCATGGTAGTGGACGAGGGCGGAGCTGTTGTGGAGAATGTTTTCCCAGGAGTGCATGAGGAATGCGCGCTTATCGGCATAGCGGAAAAGGGTCTGATGAATGTGGAATTCCGGGCAAAGAGCAACGGCGGCCACGCTTCTATGCCTCCGGTGCATACCATCGTAGGTGAGCTTGCTCAAGCTGTGGTTGAGGTGGAAAACCATCCCTTCCCCCGCAGACTTACTAAGCCGGTACGCGAGATGCTGGATGTGCTGGGAAGGCAGTCCAGTTTTCTCTATAAGTTGATTTTTGCAAATCTTTGGTGTACGGAAGGCATTTTTGACAGCGTGTGCAGAAAGTCAGGCGGTGAATTAAATGCCATGCTCCGCACAACCTGTGCAGTCACCAAAATGGAGAGCGGAAAGGCATTTAACGTCATCCCACCAAAGGCATCCGTGGGAATGAACCTGCGTCTGATGCCTGGTGATAACGTGGAATCTGCGAGAGCATATCTCGAAAAGGTGATCCACAATCCGTCTATTGAGGTAGCAACGGTGGAAGGCAGAAATCCGTCCGCCGAATCAGATACCACTTGTGAGGAATGGAGACAGCTTTCCCAGGCTGTGTGCGACACATGGCCAAAAGCTCTTGTATCTCCGTACCTCATGATGGCCTGCAGCGACTCCTGGCATTATTGCCGCATCACAGACCGGGTGTATAAATTCTCGGCTATGAAGCTTTCAAAGGAGGAGCGGGGCATGATTCACGGCAACAACGAAAGAGTGCCGGTCCCTACACTTTTAAAAACCGTGGAGTTTTATGTAAGACTGATGAAACGGTGCTAAAATGAATCGGTGTTAAGATAAGGAGGTTGGGATACATGGGGATTTGGATGAAAAAACACTGACAGCAGGGCGTTAGTGTTTTATAAGCCTTGCTGATCAGTACGCGAATGAAGAGCACAATAACAATCAGCTGATTAGGAGGCAAAGGATGTCATATTTTCATTATAATTCTAGAAATATTTATTACAAAGAATCCGGAAAAGGGAAACCAGTATTATTTTTACATGGAAATACCGCATCATCCAGGATGTTTGAGCTGTTGCTGCCCTTATATGAGGACAGATTTCATGTGATACTTATTGACTTTTTAGGCCATGGAAAATCGGATCGCCTGGATAAATTTTCTTCTGATCTTTGGATAGAAGAAGCACGGCAGACCGTTGCGCTTTTGGAACATCTGAAGCTTGGAAAAGTAAACCTTGTAGGTACCAGCGGAGGGGCCTGGGTGGCAATCAATGCTGCCCTGGAGCGGCCGGATCTGGTGGGCCGTGTGGTGGCTGACAGCTTTGACGGCAGGACACTGGCGGATGATTTTGCCGCTAATTTAATTGAGGAAAGAGCGCACGCCAAGAAAGATGAAATGGGTGTTGGATTTTACCAATGGTGTCAGGGAGAAAACTGGGAGCGCGTGGTGGATATGGACACAGATGCATTAATCCGCTGTGCCAAAGAAAAACGCCCTTTATTCATCAAACCTCTAAGTGAACTAAAGGCGCCTCTCCTTCTTATGGGAAGTGAGGAGGACGAAATGTCGAGAAAGGATTTCCAGGATGAATACCGCGAGATAGCCCGTGAGACAGGTGCTGAAATCTGTGTTTTTCCAAGAGGAAACCACCCTGCGATTCTTTCCAATGCAGAGCAGGCGGCAGAGGTTATCTGCAGATTTTTAAGTGGCAAAAAATAAAAACATGACAGACAGTTGTCGTATTCATTCTGCTAAAATAGTATGAAAGTGTAATAGTTCAATATTGCATAAGGAAAAGGCGTGAACAATTATTTATAAAAGGCGTTCATGCCTTTTCTGAAAAATTTGAGCAGGATGGGATGAGGCAAATACGTAAAAAGTTCGATTAGAAGGTTGTTCAGATTCAAAATAATCCAAGAAAAGAGGATAAAAGTACATATGGAAAAAATGATAAGCTGCTGCGGTACTGTCTGTTCGGAATGTGAGTATTATCCTGAAGAATGCAGAGGATGCCAGGAAATAGAAGGGAAGGTTTTCTGGCTGGAATACACTGGAGAGAGTGTGTGCGATATTTATGAGTGCTGCCATAAAAAGAAAAAATATAGCAATTGCGGTCAGTGTGAAATGCTCCCCTGTACATTCTTTGAGCGCGAGGACCCAACAAAAACACCAGAAGAAAATCAGGTGGACTTTACCCGCCAAATGGAAAATCTGCGAAAGTACCAGGCCCTAAAAGCAGAGGCTGAACATGAAAACATAAAGAAAAATAGTACAGCAAAAGAACAGGATTTACCAAAAGAACAGGATAAGCCAGACGATTTACAGACAATACCGGGTGTAGGAAAAAATATTGCCCAGCATTTAAAAGGAATCGGGATTCACTGTGTTGCTGAATTGGTTGGAAAAGACCCCGAAGAATTATACACACTGGACTGCCTAAATAAAGGTTTCCAGGAGGATAGATGCCAGCTTTATGTGTTCCGGTGCGCGGTATATTATGCGGAACATGAGCAACGCGATCCGGAAAAACTGAAATGGTGGTATTGGAAGGATAAAGAATACCCGGAGAAAGAATAGGGCAGGAATAGGGCACGTCCAGAACAAAAATAGGGCAGGAATAGAGTTTAGAATAGTGATATTAATCACACAAAGAATAGGAGTGGAAATAGAGATAAGAGTAATATTTGAGCCAAAGAAAAAAAGCAAATTTACGGAGGAAGCTATCAATGAAAAGAGAAATGGGAATTGCAAGATGCGGACTTGCCTGTTGTTTATGTGCACAAAATGAAACCTGCGGAGGCTGTGATTCTGAGAAATGTCCGGGGCAGAGCTGGTGTCAAAACAGAAGCTGTTCCATAGAAAAAGGAATCAGCCATTGCTATAGCTGTGAGGAGAATTGCCAGAAAGGCCTGCTGACAAAAATCAAGCCGCAGGCATTTAATTTATTCCTTAAAAGATATGGAGAAGAAGCGTTATTAGACTGCCTGGAAGCCAATGAAAAAGCCGGAATCGTGTATCATCGTGAGGGAATCTCTGGTGACTATGACGAGTTCGAAGACGTAGAAAAGCTTATCGAATTCATCAAAACAGGCAGACGTGATTAAAAGAAAGTAAATTTAAAAGAGAGTAAATTCAAAAGAGTGTATACTAAATACGAAAGCACATTTATAAGTGCATCTAAGGAGATATAAGGTTTTATGACTGACTTAATAAAAGACATCAATTACATGCCAACCCTGGATGAAATCAGCAATTATACAGGAATCTCTTTATTTAATGAGCTTTGCCGCCATATGGATGATACATACAAAGCAATCTGTAAAATCGAATACAGCAAGGATGTGTATGCCCAAGGTTGGAACGTAAAATTCAGAAAATCGGGGAAATCGCTCTGTGTAATTTACCCCAAAAAAGATTACTTAACAGTGCTTGTCGTTGTCAGCAGCAAGGAAAAAGAAACAGTGGAACGCATCCTTCCCAGCCTTTCCGTGGAACTTCAGAATTTATATCACAGTACAAAAGAAGGGAACGGACAGCGATGGCTGATGATAGACGTTTATTCCCATGACAGCGTATATGAGGATATATTAAAGCTTATTCAAATCCGCAGACAAAACAGTCTCAAACCAGCGGTGAAGTCGTAAACCATATTTGTGAATGAACAGAAAAACAGGCCGGGGCATATTGCTCCGGCTTGATAAATTTAGAGGCTTTTTACAAACTTAATCTTTGTTTTTCACCCACAGCTTTGCCCAGATAAAAAGAACTGCCACTGTTGCAATCAAAAATTCAGCCAGTACAACAGCTGGATTCCAAATTTCAAAGTAAAAATGTCCGATAATAAATACAACAAAAAAGATTAAATATACTCCCAAAGAATATATAACGCATCGGAGCAATTTGTTCCTCCGGTTTTCTCTGTTCAACAGTTGCTGCTGCTGTTTTTCTAAAATTTCTGTTTTCACTGACAACTCATCAATCTCTGATGGCTTTAAAAGATAATCGACGGTAACATCAAAAATCTCACTCATAGCGACTACTTTTTCCAGCTCCGGCGTGGCCTGACCGGATTCCCATTTTGAAATGGACTGTCTTGATACATTGAGCTGTTCTGCTAGCTGCTCCTGTGTGAGGTTTCTGCTTTTTCTTAAATTAAAAATTTTCTCTGCAAAATTCATTTGCTGTCCTCCTAAGATTTTATGAATTAAGAATACCAGATTATCATACAGAAGGCCATATAACAGGCTGTATGATTGCGCAACCGATGGTTGCAATACGCTGACAGATTAAAAAATATGTATATTCAGCTTTCCTAAGCCTAATTCAGTAATAATTTTTCACATATTAGTAAAACGTTTCCATGTACATTTGGGGATTTTTTTGATATATTTCAATAAAATGGAAAAATGTTATACTTTAAGAATAAAGAGGCGGAGGTGCTATATGCTGAAAAAACTGTCTAAGCTCATTGTAGTAATATTAATGGTCAGTATATTGGGTTCGGAGTTAATGGTCTATGCAGATGGCGGCGGGGATGAGAAGATAACCTTACGGATTATGCATTACTATGGGGATACAGATACGGATGCATCTGCACGCTATTTGAAAGAGATTTTGAATGATAAGTTCGCCGAAGCATTTCCTAACGTAGAATTAATCCAGGAAATATATGACAATCAAACATATAAAAGCAAAATTAGAGTTTTGATGGCATCAGATGAAGTGCCTGATATCATGTTCGGGTATGGAGCGGGATTTTCAGAACCTTTTGTAAAGGCTGGAAAGGTACTACCTTTGGACAAGTATCTGGATGATTCCTATACAAATCATATGGACATGGAAATGCAGAATAATTTCATCTATGATGGCCGGCTATATGGAATTTGCTTTACTTATTGGACGGGTGTCTTGTATTGTAATATGGAATTATTTGATCGGGCTGGAGTGAAAATCCCCGAAACTTATGAAGAGTTGATCGAGGTATGCCGAAGCTTCCGCAAAGCCGATATTGAACCTGTTGCATGTGGAATGCTGAATAAATGGCATGGGCAGCAGTGGATAAATAATTTTACCATACAGCTTGGAGGAGCTTCACTATATAATGCCATGGCCAGAGGAGAGATAAACCTGGATAATGATATATTGGCGCAGGCTGCACAACTGACCGCGGATTTAGTTTCGGCCGATGTTTTCTGCTCAGATATGTATCAGCTTGCATCGAGTGAAGCTGAGGATATGTTTTTGAATGGAGACGCGGCAATGATTTATATCGGAGATTGGTATACAAGTTCTGCAGAGGAACGTCTTGGAGATAAACTTGAGGTGGCTAAAATGCCGATTGTGCCCGGGGCCAGAGCTTCCGGCGATTATCACGGTGGTGCAATCAATGGGTGGATGGTATCCTCAGACACAAAATATCCCGAAACCGCCGCGAATATTGCGGCGTGGCTTGGATACCAGCTTAGCTGTTATCAGCCTCAGAGTGCAACCTTTGATATTGAAAAGGGAGATGAGAAAGCGGAAATAAGTGAAGTGGACAAAAAAATACTTGCTTTGTACAAGGATAAAACAGAGGGCGGGGTTGCGTGGGATACACTGTTGTGGCCGGATAAGGCAGAAATCTGGCTTAATACCTGCTCGAAGCTGTTTGAAGGCAAATTAAACGGACAGGAATTCGTACAGTCTTTGGAAAGTCATATGAAGTAGGGGGGGATATCATTGAAAAAGAGATTTAATAAAATGACTTTTTCGGAACAGATAAAGTATTATTATGTATTGCTTTTTCTCATCATATTCATTTTTTGTGCAGTGGTTTACATCGCTGCGGCACGTAAGCTGATTTCTACCTCTGAAAATAATTCTTTAGAATACAGCCTTCAGGTGGTAGAGAGTAACATGGAGTCATTAATTGGTAATGTAAACGATTATTCCAAAGCAATCGCCTTTAATGACGTGATACAGGAAGCGCTGCAGATGGATTCCCCTGTAGGCTATGAGGAAAAGATGGCACTTCAAGAATCCGTGATTCAAATGGCGGCATGCTGCGATGGGATATCTTCTATATATTTGTTTGACAATGAAGGGGAATCCTATATTGCGGGAAATATCTATGAAATAGAGGCCATCCGTGCACATCTGGAAGATACTAATCTGTATCAGTCTGCACTTAAAGAACAGGAGTCAGGCTCCTGCGGTCCTACTATTTTTTCCTATAAGACATATCTTGATGAAAATCGGCAAATTATATCCTTTGTGCGGCAAATCCGGAATCTTGACAACCTGGATGTGATGGGGGTCTTGGCAATGAATATATCTGTGGGTCGGATTATGGAAACTTTTAATTCAGTGGCAGCGCAGACAGGGATAGAGATTGCGATTTTAGATAAGGAGGGCAGACCTATTGTGTGTTCATCCAACGGGGAATGGCTTGAAAATCTTGTTTCACAAAAAACATTAAAATCAGGAAAGGAATTCTATCAAGTAGTAAGCGAAGGTGGAAAAAAATACAAAGCGGGTATCATGGAGGCTGAAAATCAGGCTTGGAGTATCATAGGAGCTATACCGCGAAGTAAAACACTTTCAATTATGCAGCAATATACCGTATTTACCGTATTGCTTATTCTGTTTGGAATGACTATGTGCGTGTTTGGCGCGTCGTTTATCACTCAGAGAATCAAAAGTCCTCTTCTTAATATTTTAAGCTCTATGGAACATGTGAAAGAGGGGAAAATGGAAAGAGTGCCGGTTATTGAAACAAATCAGGAGATGGACAATCTGCAGCAGCACTATAATCAGATGCTGGATGAGACAGAAGAGTTGATGTCACAGAAGATAGAAGAGCAGAGAATGCGGAGAAAGTATGAGCTGGCCTTGCTTCAGGCGCAGATTAAGCCACACTTTTTGTATAATACTTTCGATTCTGTCTGTGCTCTGGCTATGATGGGAAGGACGGAGGATGTCTATACCATGATGCAGGCGCTGGGTCAATACTATCGGAATAGTCTCCATAAAGGACAGGAAATCATAACCGTGATGGAGGAGCTTAAGATTGTGGAGAACTATCTTATTATTCAGTCGTTCCGCTATGATGATGTATTTGAGGTTGTTTATGATGTAGATGAGAGTGTAAAATCGTATCAGATGATTAAACTGATCCTGCAGCCGTTGGTAGAAAATGCTATTTATCATGGATTCAGAGAGCATGAACTCCAGGGCACCATTACCATCCGGGCAAAGGATGATAAAGATTACGTGAGACTTGAGGTGGAGGACGACGGTGCGGGAATGGGACCGGAGAGGCTGGAAGAGGTGCTGAATAAAACCTCCGAAGACCCAAGCAGGAGATTTGGATTGTTCGGTACTATGCAGCGGATTAACCTATATTATCAACAGGAAAAAGAAGAACTGGTTCGTATTAAAAGTGAAATCGGAAAAGGAACAGTGATAACAGTGCGTATACCGAAGGAAGAAGGTGGAGAATAATGCTTAAGGTTTTGGTGATTGATGATGAAAAGCTTGTAAGACAGATGGTGATCAGATGTATTGACTGGGAGGAAATCGGCTTGTGTATTGTAGGGGAGGCCAGTTCAGCCAGAATGGGCCAGGAGCTGATAGATGAGCTTGAGCCGGACATAGTTTTTATGGATGTAAGGATGCCAAGTATGGACGGACTGACATGCAGCCGCCTTGTTTTAGAAAAGCATCCCCATATTAAAATTTTGATACTTTCCGGCCACGATGAGTTTGAGTATGCCAGTGAGGGAATCCGTATTGGAGTGTTCGACTATCTTCTGAAGCCTGTAAATGCGGGGGAACTGCGCAATGCGGCAATCAAAGCAAGAGACGCCATTCTCGAAGAATGCGATCACAGAAAAGAGTTTGAACGCTTTAAGGAAGAACTGGAAAAACATTCTAACTACATTAAAGACAGGCAGCTTAGTGCGCTTGTGCGCAGCAGGACCCCTCAGCAGTACCTGGAATCTCTTTCATATTTTGGTGTCGAGATTAAAAATACGGTTTTTCAGGCCGCTTTGGTAGAGATAAAACCAAAGATAAGCAGTCTTTATGAAGAAGATAAAATATTGTTGAAAATGCATGCCGGCAAAATTATTGAGGATTACTATGGTGACATGCCGGGAGTCTTTGTGTTTGACAGTGGAGCGGATTGGCTCATATTGCTGAATAATGAGTCAGAAGCTGCGGTGTATGAGCATGCCCGGGATTTAAAACAATACTTGGAAAACAATACAGAGGCTCAGGTTTGCATTGGAGTGGGAAATGTATATACAGAGCTGGATAAAATCCGGGAGTCATACAGGGAAGCGAAAGATGCCTTAAAATGCCGTTTTGTCTCCGGAGAAGAAATGGTTATCTGCTTTCGGGATATTTATCCTTATTATGATACGGACAGTGCAACAGGGATGAGTGAGGATGTCATACATGAGTTAGGTAATGCAATTCGTATCAGTGATGTTGTGAAAGCCGGAGAGCTATTGGATGAAACATTAGATTATTTGAAGAAAACCGGAAGAGAACGTGATAAAGTGTTGATTTTTTCAGTGGAGATACTGGCAGAAATTATGAAAGTATTATCAGAGCTGAAGGTTAATATTCAGTCTGAATTATTGAATTATCCGACGGTAATTGAGGGCGTATTTTCTTTGAATACATTTGAGGAAGTTCGGGTGTATATTAAAAAAATAGTGCAGGAAGCATGTATCACCATCCGAGCTGAGATGTCAGATAAGGAGAAAAACCTGGTACATAAAGTAAAGGATTATATTACAGATCATTACTATCAAGAGGATATATCCCTTAACCTGCTGGCACAGCAGTATTACGTGAATCCCAGCTATTTAAGCAGGGTGTTTAAAGAAAAGACAGGTACGACGTTCACCGGATATTTGTTTGAGATTCGCATGAAAGAAGCTGAAAATCTTGTGCTGTCTACAGATTTAAAGGCATATGAAATTGCGGAAAGGGTAGGGATTTCGGATTCACATTATTTCAGCTCCTGTTTTAAAAAATATACAGGAGTATCAGTAGCAGAATACAAAAAAAGTAAAAAATAACAACAAAAATGTAAAAATAAGCCATTGCAGAACAGGAAACCACAGCCTGTATGCAATGGCTTTTATAATTTTCGGGTCTGTTTTGATGAAATTCCGGTAATGATTTTATACTTTTCAGTAACCTGACTCGATGTATTTAATAAGCAAGGTATGATACCTTATATACATCAAAACAAACAACGAAATTACCCAAATTAAAGGAGGAACAGGGATGTTAAACAAAAAAATCTTAGTGGGAATGTGTGCAGCAATAATGGCTTTTACACCAGTCATGGTAAACGCTGCGGTGGTTAAAGCAGAGGCTGAAGAGGATACCAAGAAATCACGTGAGGACCTCAAAATCGGTGTTTCATGGAAAACCATGCAGGAAGAACGTTGGGTTACAGAGCTGGCTGAAATCGAAACAGTATGTAAGGAACAGGGAATCGAAATGCTGTACCAGTGTTCTGAAAACGACAGCCAGAAACAGGTTGGCCAGATTGAAAATCTTATTTCCCAGGACATCGACATGCTGATTGTTATGGCTCCTGAGAAAGGTGCTATGGACAACGTTCTTAAAGAAGCTCATGATGCAGGTGTTTTCGTATGCTACTATGAGCAGGTTGGCGGTGAGACATACTTCGATATGTCCGGAGGTAATGACTATTATGAAGTAGGACAGGCAATCACAAAGACAATCGCTGATATGAATATTAGTGGAGATATTTGTTATCTGCTGGGTGATTCAGCAGGCGGTTCCGGTGTGATTAATTTCAAGGATGGTATGCAGGACAGCATGAAGGCGTGCGATGTAAATGTAGTGGGCGAACAGTTCGTTGCAAACTGGGATCCGGCAACCGGTATGGGATATGTGGAGAACTGGCTTTCCGAATATGCCGATACGCTTTCAGCAGTTCTTTGTATGAATGACGGGCTGGCAGGCGGAGCGGTTCAGGCTCTTGAGAATGAAGAATTAGATGGGAAAGTTCTTGTCTGTGGTCAGGATTGTGACCTTGCAGCCTGCCAGAGGATTGTAGCAGGAACACAGGTATCCACCATCCGTAAAGGCGGTATAGATTATGCAAGGCAGTTTACGGAAACGGCAATTAAATATTATCTTGGTGAGATGACAGAAGATGACTTTGAAATGACAGATACAAACAGCCTTGGTGAGGAAAAGCCATTCATGTCCTATCCGGCAATTATTGTGACAAAAGATAATATTGATGAGACGGTTATTGATGCCGGCGTTTATACACGCGAAGAAGTTTATGGGGAATAATATATCGGGATATTATCTTCTAAACAGTTAAAGAAGCATAAAAACCTAATCCTGCTGTACAGGAAGTAATCCACATTGGTGTTTACAAAGGCTGTACAGCAGTGTCTCGGAACAATAAAAAAGAAAGAGAAGGGGGTTCCAAATATGGAAGATTTTATCCTTCAGATGAATGATATAACAAAAGAATTCCCCGGAGTCAAAGCTCTGGACCAGGTTAATCTGAATCTCCGCAGAGGTGAGGTACATGCACTGGTTGGGGAAAACGGCGCAGGAAAATCCACCCTTATGAAGGTCTTAAGCGGTGAACATACAGACTATACGGGGGAACTTCTGCTGGACGGGAAAAAGGTCAACTTTAAAGGAATTAAGGAAAGTGAAGCGGCAGGAATTGCCATTATCCATCAGGAACTTGGCCTCATTGAAACCTTAAATGTATGCGAAAACATCTTCCTGGGTGATGAAATCTGTCAGAACGGCGTGATCAACTGGGATGAAGAATATAACAAAACAAGAGAGCTTTTGGACGAACTAAAACTGAAGGTAAACCCGAAAACAAGAGTGGGGAATCTTGGTATCGGACAGCAGCAGCTCATAGAAATTGCCAAGGCTTTGAATAAGGACTGCAGGATTTTGATTCTGGATGAGCCTACAGCACCACTTCCGGAAGATGATTCAGAAAACCTCCTGCAGCTTATGAGAGAGCTCAAAGACAAAGGCATGAGTATTGTATTTATCTCTCATAAACTGGGTGAGGTTTTGAGCATTGCGGATTCAATCACCATTCTCCGTGACGGTCATACGATCAGCACAAAACCTGCAAAGGAATATACACAGGAAACCCTGATCAACGGTATGGTGGGACGGCAGTTGGATGCCCGATTTGAACCGCGTACCTGCCCGATTGGCAAGACAGCTTTACGAGTAACTGACTGGTCTGCTTATGATGGGATCAATGACAAGTGGATTGTAAAAAACATTAATTTGGAGGTACACGAGGGCGAGGTCATCGGCATTGCCGGAATGATCGGAGCGGGCCGTACAGAACTGGCCATGAGTATTTTCGGTTCACTGGATGGCGCTGTCACCGGAACACTGGAATACCAGGGGAAGGAAAGGCCGCATTTTAAGAATTCAGCAGAAGCCATCAAAGAAGGCGTATTCTACTCAACGGAGGACCGAAAAAAATACGGATTAATCCTTTCCTCAGACATTGCATATAACACATCGCTTTCCAGTCTGGACAAGTTCACAGACGGCGGAATTTTTATCAATAAGGACAGAGAGCTTGGTACCGTAAAGGAAATGGTGAAAAAGCTTACCGTGAAAACTCCGTCAATTTTGCAGAAGGTGGGAAATCTGTCAGGAGGAAACCAACAGAAGGTATGTCTGGCGAAGGCAATCATGACACAGCCCCGTGTGCTCATTTTGGATGAGCCTACAAGAGGAATTGATATCGGAGCAAAAACAGAGATTTATCAGTTGATCAACCAGATGGCAGAAGAGGGAATTGCGGTAATCATGATTTCCTCAGAGCTTCCGGAAATCCTGGGTATGAGTGACAGGGTTTACGTCATGCGGGAGGGTATGATCAGCGGCGAATTTGATAATAAAGAGAGAAAGCTGACGCAGGAGGATATTGCGCTGGCGGCAACGGGAGGTATCACGGTATGACAAATAAAATCAAAAAGAAAGTGGATTTGTTCAGCCTGTTTTATAAGAATAGTCTGGCAGTAGAAACAATTATAATATTCCTAATATTTCAGGTCCTTACAAACGGAATGTTTATGTCATTCCGAAACCTTTCAAACCTGCTGATGCAGGGAGCAATCTGTTCCATTATTGCAATCACGATGTGCCTGGTCATTGTTACCTGTAACGCAGACCTTTCAGCAGGACGTTTCCTGGGAATGCTTGGAATGGTGGCAGCGCTTTTACAGGTAAATACCAAGCTCCCGTCTATTGTAGTTGTACTTATCATCTATGCAATTGCATTGATTTCAGGCTTGGGACATGGCTTTCTCATTGGATATATGAAGCTTCCGGCATTTATTATCACCTTGACTACACAGCTTGTATTTCTGGGAATTAATCAGCTTGTCAGCGGCGGCAAGATTGTCGGTCCGGCGACAGGGATTATTGATCAGATGGGCAACGGATATATTCCGACGATCAGTGGTACATACAACGATACAACCATCATTATCGGCGCAGCTCTGATTGCAGTATATATTGCAATGACATTCTTTAAAGAAAACAAGAACATTAAGCAGGGGCTCACAGAACCTCGTTGGGGAAAGATCATTCCTAAGACAATTGTGATTTCCGTACTTGCTGCGGCAGTTACATTCGTTCTCTATATGCATAAAGGTTTTTCTTATGCCATGTTAATTCTGTTTGTACTTACGATGATTGTTTCCTACGTCAGCAATAATACAAAATTTGGCCGGTATGTATACGCCATTGGCGGAAATGTGAACGCCGCTTCACTATCCGGTATCAATGTGTCAAAGGAAATTTTGAAGCTCTACACACTCCATGCAGTCATGGTTGCCACAGCAGCATTGGTATATCTGGGACGTCTTGGTTCCGCCACGACAGCAAGCGGAAACGGATATGAGTTCACTGCGATTACAGGTTGTGTGGTGGGCGGTACTGCCATCACAGGAGGACGGGGAACTGTTGCGGGGGCTGTTGTAGGTACTATTTTCATGGCAGCCATTGACAACGGAATGAGTCTTATGAATGTAGATGCGTCACTTCAATATATTGTCCGTGGTATTGTTCTTCTGTTTGCCATTATGCTGGATGCATATGCCAATAACAGAAAAGCTAAGACCGTGCAGGCAGCCTAATAAAAGCCGTACATAAAGGCGGCAGAATGGAGATTATATGAAAAATTATAAGATTAAAGACATAAAAGTACATCTCGTATCACAGCCAATTACAGGCGGCTTCGCAGATGCAACCAGAAAGGTTGAATGCATCGGCTTCACCATTGTCAGGATTACCACGGAGGATGGAATTGAGGGCTTTGGTGTTACCTATCATGAGGTCGGCGGAGAGGCAACCAAGCTGCTGATTGAAAAAAATATTGCTCCCAAGCTGATTGGAAGAGATCCTTTTGAAACGGAAAAAATCTGGAATGAGATGTTTGGTTATCTCAGAGGAGTAGGACGTAAAGGACTGATGTTCTGTGCACTCTCGGCCGTAGACATTGCGCTCTGGGATTTAAAGGGAAAGATATTGGATATGCCGCTTTACAAAATGTTTGGCGGCACGGAAACAAAGGTTCCGGTTTATGGAAGCGGTGGCTGGACCTCCTACTCGGATGAGGAGCTTGTGGAGGAAATGGTGAATCTGGTAAAAACAGACGGCTATACCAACATTAAGTTCAAGGTCGGCGTGGAAGGCGGAATGAATATGAACCGCGACCTGGTACGTGTGAGAAAAGTAAGAGAGGCAGTAGGACCGGAGATAGGAATCATGCTGGATGCTAATAACTGCTGGGATGCGGCCACAGGGGCAAGATTTGCCAACCGTGTCAAGGAGTATGACATTATGTTTCTGGAGGAGCCGGTGTTTGCAGATGACATGCCGGGGCTTAAAAAGTACAAAAATACAACCGACCTTCCCCTGGCAACCGGAGAGCATGAGTATACCAAATACGGCGCCAGAGACCTCCTGCTCCACTCAGATGCGGACTATATTCAGTGTGACGGAACACGTGCGGGCGGCTTCACAGAGATGCTTAAAATAGCTGCTCTGACCCAGGCATTTAACGTAAAATTCGCACCTCATGCAATGGAAAATATCCATATTCATCTCATCAGTGCTTACACAAATGCACCGTTTTTAGAGAGACTGAAACTATTTGAAGGCATTACGGCAAATACATTTTTAGATGCGCCGAAGCCTGTGAACGGTTTTATGACAATTCCGGATCTGCCGGGATTGGGCCTGAAACTTAACATGGATTTCATCAATGAATATGATGAGAAATAGGAGGAAAAGAGAATATGAAAGCAGTTATCAAAAAAGATTATGGCCCTTTTCAGATTGAATATACAGACATTCCAAAGCCGCAGGCAGAGGAATATGATGTAGTGATCAAGGTAAAGGCAGCGGCCATCTGCGGCTCGGATCTCGGCCTTCAGTATGGTACAGTGGAAGGCAAAAAAGTCCCGTATCCCATTGTCATCGGACATGAGTTTGCCGGAGAAATCTGTGAAATTGGCCCCAAGGTTACGCGCTGGAAGGTAGGCGACCGTGTAGTGTCTGACAATACCGGATATGTGTGTGGCGTGTGCCATGCCTGCAGTAAAGGGGAGTATCTGTTCTGCGCGGACCGCAAAGGTATGGGAAATGACATGGACGGCGGATTTGCCGAATACGTTAAGATTCCCGGAGATGTGCTCATGGCTTTCCCCAATTGCCTGTACAAAATTCCGGATAATGTATCTTATGAGGCAGCATCTATGATGGACCCGCTGTGCAACGGATATAAGGCTGTGATACAGGAGGGAAATCTTCTTCCGGGACAGAATGTGGTAGTTTTCGGCTGCGGTGCTATGGGATTGTTTGCAATGAATGCCGCACGCCTTGGAAGTGCCGGGAAAATCATTGCGGTGGGAATGGAAGAGGATAAAGCGGTGCGCTTCCCGCTAGCAGAAAAGCTTGGAGCTACAGATTTTGTGGTGGCGGATAAAGAGGATGTAGTTTCCAGAGTGAAGGAAATCGCAGGTCCTGAGGGAGTGGCAATTATCATTGATGCGGCAGGCGCGCCTGTTGTATTGAGGCAGTCCATTGATATTGTGAGAAACGGCGGAAAGATTATTAAGATTGGATACAGCAAAAATCCGGTAGATTTCTCGCTGGACACCCTGGCGCTGAAAGGCATTGTCCTCATCGGCCATATGGGATATGACAGCACATCCTGGAAAAACTGTCTCACCCTACTTGAGAAGGAAGAGGTGGATATGGAAGCTTTTATTTCTCACCGCCTGCCTCTTTCAAAATGGGAGGAAGGCATAGAACTGGTAAAGAACAGACAGGCCACAAAAGTTATCCTGCTCCCGGAAGAGGATGAACAATAGGGTTGATGAAGTGTACGCAGGAAACTAAATGATAAAAGGCAGCTTAGAAGGTATGTGAGAGCTGCAATAATAAAAGGCAGCTTGGAAGGTATGTAATGTCTGCAATATAAGATAAAGAGTAAGGAGCAGCTATGGGAAGATTTCATTATGGAGTATGCGAGTGGTCAGTGAGAGCAAGAGGAGAGAAATTGTGCGCTCTGGCGGCTGGCTTGAAGCTGGACTGTTTGCAGCTTGGCGTAGGCCAGGAGGTATTCGCGGGCAGAGGGCTTGGCAGTCAGGAAATGGTAGAGGAATATTTAAAAGCAAGCAAGGAGTACGGCGTGCGGATCGATTCCCTGTCGCCTCAGTTTGTGGACGAATACAGCTTTACCATGCCGAAGAACCTGCTGGAGGAACAGATTGCAGCAGAGCTGGTGAACAGAACCATAGAGCTTTGTACCGTGTTTGGGTGTAAATCCTATCTGCTGCCTGTACTTTGCAAAAACGACATTTGTGACGGCCCAACCTTTCACAGAGCAGTGGAATATATTAAAAAATTCAGCCAAAAAGCAGCGGAAAAAGGGATAGAGACACACCTTGAACTAAACCAGAATGTCACACAGGTACATAATCTTCTTGATGCAGTAGATTCTCCAATGGTGAAAGTTTTCTTTGATTCCCAAAATCTGTACGCTCTTAACGGAACCTCAATGGCCCGATATTTTACGGAACTGGCTGATTTCATCGGAGGCGTTCATTTAAAGGATGGAGTTGGAACCATGCTTTCAGGCTCTTTGCTTGGGGAAGGGACCTCAGGCTTTTTCAAGACCGCCCGGGCCATCATAGACAGCGGTTATCACGGCAGTTTGATTATTGAAAATGTATACCACAAACCAACCGTCTGCAGCCTGGGTTCTGAGGAGGATTTGCTTGGAAAGGACGCTGCGGTATTACATGAAATTTTTGATTGAGACTGATATAACACGGAAAGAAGGAACGATATTATGGTTAATAAAGCAGCATTATTATTGGAAAACAGAAAAATAGAGATTGCCGACTCACCAATGCCCGGGATGAAGCCGGGGTATGCAAAGGTGAAGGTGGAATATTGCGGCGTCTGCGGTTCGGATGTACATTTCTATTCCTTCGGTGAGCCTGAGTTCCCGGATGTATATCCATTTATTTTGGGACATGAATTTGCAGGCACGGTTGTAGAGGTCGCTGACGACGTAACAGATCTTAAGGTTGGAGACAGAGTGTGCGTAGAGCCGGGAACCTTCTGCGGCAAATGTGAGTGGTGCAAAAAAGGGAAATATAACCTTTGCAAAAACATGGAATTCCTTTCCGCACCCAGAACCTTGGGCGCAATGAGAGAATACATTACACACCCTGCAGAGCTGTGTTTCAAGCTGCCGGAAAATGTATCCACACTGGAAGCTGCTCTGGTGGAACCGCTGGCAGTGGGCATGAGCTCCGTGATCCGTACAGGCATTCATGTGGGAGACAGCGCAGTTGTACTGGGAACAGGCTGCATTGGGCTTGTAACCATTATGGCTTTAAAGGCAGCAGGTGTAACGGACATTACAGCAGTGGACCTTTTTGACATCAGACTGAACAAGGCGCTTGAAGTGGGAGCCACCAGAGTGATCAATACGAAGGATAAAGATTCTGTGGCAGAGATTTTGAAATATTATGACGGAATCGGCCCGGATTATGTGTTTGAAACAGCCGGAAACCGCTATACCGCCGAGTCCGCGGTCTATATTTGCAAAAAGGGCGGAACCATCATGCAGATAGGAAATGTGATAGGGGAAACATCTATAAACCTTCAGAGGATGTGTGACAAAGAGCTGACCCTCATGACAAATTTCCGTTACCGCAATGCTTATCCGGTATGTATTGAAGCCATTTCCTCAGGCCGCATTCATGTAAAAGATATCATCTCTAAAATTTATCCGCTGGATAATGCTATGGAAGCTTTTGAGGATTGTATTAACAACAGACAGTCTATGGTAAAAGCGGTTCTGAAAATCAGCGAGGATTGATGCTATGAACAAAGTGATATGTGTAGGCAATGCAGTTGTGGATATCATTGTTAAAAACGGGCCTGAGAGAACCCCTGACGGTATGACGCAGTTTTCCGAGACGATTGACATGTATCTGGGCGGAGATGCAGTGAACGAAGCGTCGGGTATGGCAGCTATGGGTAATGACGTAAAGCTCTATACAGTGATCGGTGACGATGCTTTAGGCAACGCATTTATGAGTATGGTAAAAGAGGCCGGTATGGATACGGCCGGAATCATCAGGGATAAGGAGCATGGTACAACAGCCACCGTGGTTACCGTCGGCGCGGGCGGTGAGCATGGCTGCATGACCTTGAAAGACGGCGCAGCAGGAAATATGCGCTACAGTAAGGACATATTTCACATAGATTTTACAGGTGCAAAGCTGCTCTCCGTAGCCAGCCTTTTCTGGAGCAAGGGCCAGAGAGATGAGGACCTTACAGAGCTCTTTAAGGCAGCAAAAGAAGCGGGAGCGCTGACTGCCGCAGACATGGTTCTGGACCAGTCGTACATGACCCTGGATGACATTTCCGGAGCATTGAAATATATTGATTTCCTTGTCCCAAGCTATCATGAAGCCTCTTATTTCACCGGAAAAGATACACCGGAGGAAATTGCGGAGGAATTTCATAAAAGAGGAGTGAAAACAGTTGTTCTTAAGATGGGGGCGGAAGGTGTCTTTGCGAGCAGTGCAGGAGAAATCTGCCGGGTAGGAACCATAGCCGATAAGGTGGTGGATACCCTGGGAGCCGGAGACAATTTCGTGGCTGGTTTCCTTACCGGAATTGTGGATGGTCTCAGCCTTGAAGAAGCCTTATATTTCGGCTCTGCCGCCTCAGCGATTGCCATCAGCCAGTATGGAGCAAACGGAGCTGTGAAGAGCAAGGAGCAGGTTTTTAAATATCTGCAGTCACATAGAAATTAAGAGAATAAGGAGTGTGAAACAATGAAAATGATAATCAATGGACAGAAGGTAAATTCCTCTGACGGTATGACTCAAAATATAGTAAATCCCGCAACACTTGAGGTAATTGATACGGTTCCCTGTGCAACCGCAGAGGATATCAAAAAAGCAGTAGACGGCGCTGTTGCCGCACAGGAAGCCTGGGCCGCGCTTCCGGTCAGAGAGCGCTGCATCATTCTCCGCAGATTTGCAGATATGGTTATGGACAGGCGTCTTGAACTTGGGGAAATCCTTGCAAAGGAAGCGGGTAAGCCTTACATGAAGGAGGCTGTGTGGGAGCTTGATTCTGTAGCCTATGTATACCGCGGAGCGTGTGACGTTGCCCTTCACTACTATGGCGAAACCATGCCCCTTGGTACAGAGCCGGGGTATGACCATGATCTGCAGGTGACCATCCATGAACCCCTGGGAACACTGGCATGCATCATACCGTACAATTTCCCTCCGGCAATCTGGGCGTTTAAGACAGCGGCAGCTCTGGCAGCAGGAAATACCATTGTGGTAAAAGCTCCATCCTTTGACCCGATGACATTACTGGTACTCCACGAAATGCTTCATGAGGCAGGACTTCCGGACGGTGTGGCGCAGTGTCTCACAGGAAAAGGTGCTTTTGTCGGCGACTGTCTGGTAGACGACCCCAGAATCGCGTGTGTCAACTTTACCGGGAGCACAGAAGCGGGCCTTAGTATTGCACAGACAGCGGCCAAGCATCTCACTGATTACAAATTTGAATTGGGCGGAAACGATCCCTTTATTGTGTTCGCAGACGCAGATATGGAGCTGGTACTTAAGGAGGCGGAGGACCAGGCAAGAAACAATCGTCAGTGCTGCACCGGTTCCAAACGATTTATTGTTCACAATTCCCTGAAAGACGAATTTGTCAAAAAACTCAGCATAGAGCTGGACAAGCTGGTGATTGGTGACCCCATGGACCCGAACGTAAATATGGGCCCCATGATTGCAGAGCGTGCTGCGAAAAAGGTGGAAGAACAGGTCGCTCACACCGTTGCACAAGGGGCAAAAATTGCCCGGGGCGGAAAACGGAACGGCGCCTTTTATGCTCCCACTATCTTGGTTGATGTGACCCCGGAGATGGATATTGCCCGTGACATGGAAGTGTTTGGCCCGGTATGGCCGGTCATCGGATTTGACACAAAGGAAGAGGCAATTGCCATTGCAAACAATTCACATTACGGACTTGGGGGAGGCGTTTTTTCAAAGGATATTTATACTTGCCTCCAGACAGCAAAAAGCTTAAAAACAGGTCATATTGCCATAAACGGTTCCGGTAATTTCAGGGCGGCAGAGCTTCCCTTCGGAGGCGGCAAAAAGATGAGCGGAAACAGCCGTGAATCACTGTCGAAGGTGATGGACGAGGTAACACAGGTGAAATCAATCGTTTTCAGATATGCTTTCAACGAACGTAAATAATGGCAGATAAACACTTAGAAAAGTAAAGGATAAATTATCATGTTAATGAATATGAAAGACCTACTGGAGGTCGCTAATAAAAATTACTTTGCAGTTCCTGCATTTAATGTCAGTGATTATTCCATGTTTATTGGAATCATGGAGTCCTGTGAGAAAACAAACTCTCCGGTCATTATTGAAATCCATCCCTTAGAGCTTGCGTTTACCGGGACTGACCTGGTTGATGCGGTTGTAAAACGTGCATACAAATCTCGTGTGCCGGTCTGCCTGCACCTTGACCATTGCCAGGATATGGGAGAAATCATATTTGCAATCCAGGCAGGCTTTACCTCAGTGATGTTTGACGGCTCGTCTCTGCCCTTTGCACAAAATATCGAAGGGGCGAAAAATGTGGTTGAGATTGCGCACCCGGCTAATGTTTCTGTAGAGGCAGAGCTTGGTACTATTGGCTCTACCGATAACCAGGCAGAGGCAGGAGCGGAGCAGATCATTTATACAGTGCCTGAGGACGCCGTAAAATTTGTTGAAGAAACAGGCGTTGATACACTGGCGGTTGCAATCGGAACCTCCCACGGCCTCTATCCGGCAGGTATGACACCGAAGCTGAGACTTGACATTCTCCGGGAGCTTAAGGCAGCAGTGCACATTCCTCTGGTCCTCCACGGAGGCTCCAATAATGCAGATGAGGAAATCAATGAGTCTGTAAAGCTTGGCATCAATAAAATTAATATCTCCAGCGACATCAAGGCCGCTTACTACGACAAAATGAGAGAGGTATTGAAGGATGAAAGCCTCAGAGAACCGAATATCATCCAGCCCTTCTGTATAGAAGCAATGCAGAAGGTAGTGGAGCATAAGCTCCGACTGTTTGAGACAGTAGGAAAAGCAGACTTGTATAAGTAACTCCATATGTCTGCCGGAGCGTGTCAGAGAACAATTTTCAGACACACTCCAGTGCAGACCTGACTAATCACAAAGGTGGGTAAATATTATGAAAATGTTAATTAGCGGTAATTGGGTGGATGCTTCAAGTGAAGACACGCTCGAGGTGTTCAATCCATTTGACGGCAGCCTCCTGGATACTGTGCCCGATGCGGCAAAGGCCGACGTAGACAAAGCGGTTGCGGATGCTGTCGATGCCCAGAAAAAATGGAACCGGGTAATTGTCCGAGAACGTGCAAAAATTCTGCGGAAATTCTTGGGACTTCTGGAAGAAAACCGGGAGGAGCTTGCAAAGACACTTACACTCGAAACAGGAAAACCAATCTTTGATTCCTATGGAGAAATCGATTCTGTTTATATGACCTTTGAGAGCTCTATTGAGATTGTGAAACATCACTATGGAAAATCAATGCCTATGGGAATTGAGGGAGGTTATGACAATGACCTTCAGGTAACAGTCCATGAACCATTGGGGGTAATTGCATGTATTGTTCCCTTCAATTTCCCGGCAGCATTGTGGGCATTCAAGGCAGGCCCGGCACTTATGGCCGGAAATGCCATCGTGGTAAAGCCGGCGAGCTCCAATCCTTTGACAGTTCTTAAACTTATGGGCTTATTGGTGGAGGCTGGTGTGACACCGGGTGCGGTACAGTGCATCACCGGACGCGGCGCTACGGTTGGCAACTGGATTTCGGATAATCCTGCCATTGCCCAGGTAAATCTGACCGGAGGGGTGGAAGCAGGAAAAGAAATTGCGAGACACGCGGCAGAAAATCTCACGGCATATAAATTTGAGCTTGGCGGCAACGACCCACTGATTATCTGTTCAGACTGCGATATGGACCTGGCAGTGAATGAGGCCGGTGATAAAACACGTAATGCGGGTCAGTGCTGCTCCGGTGCGAAGCGGTTTATTGTCCATGAATCCGTCAAGGATGAATTTGTCCGCAGACTCATTGAGGAACGCCTTAAGACGGTCAAAGAAGGTGATCTCATGGATTTTGATACAGATTATGGTGTATTGATCAGTGAGAAAGCAGCTACTGAGGTTGAGAGCCAGGTCAAGCATACCATCAGCCAGGGCGCATCCCTGGTGTACGGAGGCGTAAGACGGGGCGCATATTATATGCCGACAGTGCTTGACAATTGCACTAAAGATATGGACGTGTGCAAAAATATGGAGATATTTGGGCCAGTCTTTCCCATATTTACATTCCGTACTCTCGAAGAGGCAATCGAAATTGCCGAAACCTCAGATTATGGCCTGAGCTCAGGGGTGATTACCAACAACCTGCAGGATGCCATGAAGGTCGCGGCCAGTCTACGGACCGGTATGGTCGCGGTAAACGGCTCCGGTGGCTTCCGTGCCCAGGAACTGCCCTTCGGAGGTGGAAAGAAGATGAGCGGAAACAGCCGTGAGTGTATGTCATCCGTATTGGAAGAGGTAACACAGGAGAAATCCATAATTTTCAGATATGCAATGAAGAAGTATAACGAGGAAGGATAACAAGGAAGTATAACGAAGAAATAGAGGCAGCAAATATATAGTATCATAGCCAGGCTTGGCAAGGAGAGAACATGGAAAAATTTACAGGTATCTTCCCGGCATTGATCACTCCCTTCGATAAGGACGGGCGGATTGATGCAGAGATGGTGGAAAGGGTTGTAGAGAGTTGTCTGGCAAAGGGCGTCAACGGATTTTATGTAGGAGGAAGCACAGGGGAATCCTATCTGCTTACCGCTGAGGAACGAAGGTATATGCTGGAGCAGGTTGTAAAAGCAGTTGACGGACGCGGCCGAATTATTGCAAATATAGGTGTATTTGCAACTGCACAGGGAATTGAACTGGCGAAGCATGCAGAGTCTCTTGGTGTATCTGCAATCTCTTCGGTTCCACCATTCTACTTTCCGTTTAATATGGACGAATATGTGCAGTATTATAATGATCTGGCTGAAAGCGTGTCGGTTCCGGTAATCATTTACAATATACCGGCGATGTCGGGGATCACCTTTAAAACCAGTGATATTGAGCGCTTTTTTACGAACGATAAGATTATTGGTATGAAGCACACCAGTTATGATTTATTTCAGCTGCAGAGAGTGCTTGAGGAATATCCCGAAAAAAGCGTTTTCTGCGGTCATGATGAATTATTCTTAAGCGCAGCCGCAGTAGGCGTCCAGGCAGGAATCGGTTCTACCTTTAATTTTATGGCAGAGAAGTTTGTAAAGATACAAAAGCTTGTGTCTGAGAATCGATGGACAGAGGCCCAAAGTGTACAGAACGAAGCAAATGCAGTGATAGAAGCTCTTTGTAAGGTAGGCGTATTCAAGGGAGTAAAGGCCGCCCTGAAGCTTCAGGGATTGGACTGCGGAGAGTGCAGGAAACCTTTCCAGCCGTTACATGAATCACAAGTGCAGATGCTCAGAAATGTATTGGAAGAGAATGGTTGTCTATAAAAAGCAAAAATGAGATATGCAAGGCGTGGAGTAATAAGCTTCATGCCTTTTTGCGTTGTTTGATATGTAATAATTCATATGCGATAACTGTGACAATGAAAAAACAAAAGTGTCAATAGAGAAAGTACATACAGAAAGTATTTGCCCTGTACGATTGCACTTTCCCCATAATTTCTTTATAATGATGAAATAGTCATCACAAATCTGAAAGGAGTGTTTCATAAAATGCCGACAACAATGTTACCACCACTTCATATAAATTCCTGGACAAGCCAGTCCCTGTCCGGCCTGGCGCAGAAAATATTAAATAGCAAGCAAAAACCGCTCATCCTCATTGATGGCAGCGCGGGTTCAGGCAAGACAACCCTGGCCGTGAAGCTTGCAGCAATCTTAGATGCAAATCTTGTTTCCACAGACGACGTAAGCTGGTGCGCTGACCCCATCCACTGGGACGGTGAAATGCTTGACAATATCATGATCCCCTGGCTCAATGGCGTTGATGTTTCTTATAGGCCGTCCGGCTGGGTTAAGGAGAACCGTCCCGGTACAATTGATGTGGATCCAGATAAACCACTTATAATAGAAGGAATGGGAGCCAGCAGAAAAACGCTCCGCGCACTTTCATCTTTCTCCATTTGGGTAGATACAGATCCCCAGGCTGCCCGGGAACGTGTTGTGCAGCGTGACCTTGCCAAGGGGGAAAATGGCGGAACAATCGAGTCAGTTACAGAATTTGCGGACTGGTGGGATTCCTTGTTGAATCCGTTATTACTGGCAGAGCAATCCTGGAAATATGTTGATGTGATTGTCAGCGGTCAGCATTCCGATATGGATACCGGCAGTCTGATGATCTATATCCCGGATACAAAAGCCGGCACACCCATCATAAATTCCAATCATCTTTATACAGAGCGCCTTCTCCTCCGTCCGTGGAGAGAATCTGACGCCGAAGCGCTCTACCGCTATGCGAAAAATCCTGAGATTGGTCCGCCTGCAGGCTGGCCGCCGCACACCAGTGTGGAGAACAGCAGGGAGATCATCCGGGATGTGCTTTCTGCACCGGGAACCTATGCCTTAGTTTTAAAAGGCGCAGAGGAACCGATTGGCAGTATCGGTCTGATGCTGGGTGAAAGAAGCTCCTTTAAACTGCCGGAGGATGAAGGCGAGATTGGCTACTGGATTGGAATGCCCTTTTGGGGACAGGGCCTGATGCCCGAGGCAGTGCGGGAAATGATGCGCCACGGCTTCGAGGATCTTAAGCTTCGTACAATCTGGTGTGGTTATTACGAAGGCAACCAAAAGTCCTTGAGAGCGCAGCAGAAATGCGGTTTTCAGTACCACCATACCATTCAGGATGCGCATTGTTCACTTCTGGATGAAATCCGCACAGAGCATGTAAACTGTATTACAAAAGAACAGTGGCTGGCAATTAATAAGTAAAGTGCTATCAACCTTTTATCAAACCAAATGTGATGCGTCGAATACAGGTGCGCCCATACGTCCGGCTATAAGCTTTCTGTGGGCGCGGCGGATTTTTTCCTGATATTGGGACAAAAGCTGCGGAAACTCTTTCCATTCCTCAAGCTGTGCATTTTGTGCCAGTTTTTCTTCCAGCATGTAGGCCTGGATTACAAGGTGGTAATATAGCTGGAAGTCTAACTGCTCTTCCTGGCAGATTTCCGTGAGTAGATTTGTAACGGCAGTGTATTTTTTCCATAGCTGCTTTGTTGCATGTGTCCTTTTATATGGGAAAGCCAGGCAGTTTATCAGATATCCGCCAAACGCTCCCGCGAGAACGTAACCACATCGGATAAGAAACATCATGCCTACATCGTGCAGACCGAAAGTACTCATAAATACGGCCCCGCCCAGTGCTCCAATGGTGGAGCAGGCAAAGGTCTGGGAGTAGTCCGAAAAATAAAAGGATATATATCCGGAAAGCATCATTGCTGCGGTTCGGCCGCCTGACCAAGGTACCAGCCCATAGATCAATACAGAGACAAGTCCTCCGATCATAGTTGCAAGTAAACGTTTTTTAATTTTTACAGGCACGTCGTCCGCATAAGGCAGTGATACGGAGGCCAGAGTAAAGAGCAGCCATTTTCCATGAGGAAGCGCCATTGTCTGTACCAACAGAGTAGCCAGGGAAAGGAGTAAAGCCGTACGCAGTGCGTAGACTGCCCGCAGGGGGCTGAAGTCCAGGGCGGTTTCCAGGCGTACTCTCAGAGACAGGGCCGTTTTTTTATAATGGATCTTGTTTTTGGGGTCAGTCATATGCAAGAGTCTGTCCCGTGTGTATGCAAGGTCTTTGTAAAAAAGCCTGTACGCCTTGTTATTTTCGCCGCTGATGAAGATGTGCTCATCCACTGGTGGAAGGCTGCCGGTTTTCTGCTGGAGAAAATCGCGGTAAATTTCAAGCTGGCCGGAAATATGTATAAGCAGTGCTTTTTCCTTGTCAGAAATACCATCCGGCAACTCCTCTATGAGAGCCAGCAGGTGCTCCAGCCCACGTCCTGCGGCAATCATGGAAAAACTTGCGTCTGAGATACTGAATACGCTTTTCCTCCGGTCATAAACCGTATGCCCCAGAGAGCACAGCTTGCGCCGCATTTCAACTGTATCTGCGTGGTCTGAAGTTACTCCCATCTTGTAAGAACATGCTTTACACACTTCGTCAATCATTTCCGTGAGTACATCTCTGGCAGTTTCCACCACTCTGTTCCTGCCCATAAACCATTGATAAAGTATGATGGAGAGCGCCCCTGCCAGCATGGCGAGCAAACGCTTGGGGAGCTGCTGCGCACTTACGGGTGAGATAAATATAAGAAACAAATACGACAAAATATACGGAAAATACAAGTGGGTGGAATATTCGTAAGTAAATGCATACAAAATGAGCAATAATGTGATAAAATTGATGCAGAGTGACAATGGAGCGGGCAGGGAAACCACTCCGTAGGCAGCGAGCGCCATCCATATCAGCACCACGGCTTGTATAACGAAATGTCGGAAAGGCGTGGCAGTGAGATCTCTTGCCATTGAGGCGGACATCATAATTGTGAAAATCACGCCCACGATAGAATTTTCAGGACCGAAAATAAGCTGAAATGCATTTACATAGAAAATGATAAACAAAAAGCTTAAGGTACTGAAACGAAAATTGCTGCGGATTACTTCAGGTTTTTTCAGATTGAAATGTTTCATGAAATGTACTGCCTCCTTTTCATTCAATTGCAGAAGCTCCCTGTAAGCTGTTGCAAAAATTACAAAAATATCATATACTTCATTTTGATGTCAAAACATTGATAGTCATATTTTGTTTACCAATTTATTAGGATAGCATTTTCATAATGATTTGTCAACGGAGAGAAAAGATGACAGAAAAAATTTCTGAGAAGTTTGTGCAGAACCTGCTGGGGGTAATGCCAAACTGGCACGCGAAGCTTGTGCGGCCATTTAAGGATACGCTCAACAGAGAGATGAGCCTGGAAACATATTACTGCCTGCAGACTTTGAAAATAAATGGTACAATGACAATGACCCAGCTTGCCAATCAATTAAAGGTACCCAAACAACAGGCAACGAAACTGATCGA
The DNA here is from genome assembly GCA_000702025.1 of Blautia schinkii DSM 10518. Classification (GTDB taxonomy): domain Bacteria; phylum Bacillota; class Clostridia; order Lachnospirales; family Lachnospiraceae; genus Blautia_A; species Blautia_A schinkii. The sequence goes on along the minus strand of JNKJ01000009.1, from coordinate 100,741 downwards.
TGCTCTGAGTATGCATCGGTTTGTGGAACGGGTGTATAATGAGGGCGACCGCAGAGCTATCTGGATACGTTTGACTCCGGAAGCTGTCACCTACCTTGATGAGTATTATCTCAAAAATACGGCCTTTATCCGTATGCTAGAGGAGCAGCTTACAGGGGAGGAGCTTATACAGCTCAACGGTGCCATGGAGGTGCTGGACCGCATTCTTCCGAAGCTGAAATAGGTGGTTTATCTGCGCAGATTTTGTTACGAACTTTTATTCCCGAGAGCAACGAGCCAAGCGGCCATACTCGCATGGACATTTGGCGACTGCTGCGGGGTCTTTGACTGGAATAAGGAGACATAATGCTTAATTTTCATAATATATATCGTCCGCTTACCTCGCATCCCTTTGTGTCTGACGGAAGCTATATGGAGTACCGGCCCTCGCTGCTCCTGCGCCCGTATATTTCCTGTTTTTGGACCATGAGCGCGAAAAAAAAGCCGTCCGGAGAGACAGAAGTACTGGTAAATCCGGATACCTGTATGGACATTATTGTACATATCAATCATACCAGACAGAGAATTTCAGGATATCTCTGCGGCATCCAGGATGAGCCGGAGATCACGGTACAGAGAGCTTCTGAAGATGAAATCAGTTGCTTTGCTATCCGTTTTCACTTCTGGTCGGCACACCTTTTTCTTAAGTTGAAATTTTGCGAAAGTGTAAATAGGAGTGTGGAATTAAACGTTCTGGAAAAGGAATGGCAGCAGCTTTTTCAACCTTTTTTTTATATCAAAAGAGTAGAGGAACGGATAGCATATGTGGAGGATTTTCTGCTGCATAAGTTAAATTATATGGAGAAAAACGACAACCTTTTTAATTCTATCCACCACATGATAAATACCGCAGGAAGTGCAGGCGTAAAGGAAATCTGTGAGTTTAGCTGCGTCAGCCAAAGGCACATGGAGCGTATGTTCCGAAGCCAGGTGGGACTGACAATGAAACGGGCGGCAAGTCTTGTGCGTTACCAGAATGTATGGAGAGAAATGGCTACATCATCCAGATTTGACGTGATGGACGCCGTATACCGGTATGGTTATACGGATCAGGCTCATCTGCTCCGGGAATTTAAGCGGTTTCACGGTGTGACACCGGAAAGGGCAAGGCAGATTGCCGGGATTAGCAGAGACGCAAATGTCGTTTTTTTACAATACCTGGATGAGAAAGTTTGATATACTCTAATGGTTTGATGTAAGGGGCATAAAAGAGCCAGACAAGGACCTCTCCGGATGCGGCTTTTTTGTCCTTTGCGTTATCGATTGGTCTTACTATATAAAACATTGGAGGATAAGCATCATGAAAAAATTTGACAGAAATGCATACCAGGAAGTACGCACCTGGATTCACAGAAATGCCAGACCTTTAGAATTGGCACTTTGGGAATATTTTTTAGAAAACGGCGATAAGGAGAGTGTGGTAAAGGAGTTAGCTTATTATCAGAATGAGGACGGCGGCTTTGGCAATTGTCTTGAGCCTGATTGCTGGAATCCGGAATCCTCCCCTTATCAGACATTTAATGCAATTGCAATATTGAGAAATATAGGTTTTATGGAAGAAAAGGGTATCGAGCACCCGGTGGTTCAGGGAATTTTCCGTTATCTGGACAGCGGCGATGGAAGTGATGAGAGTGGTTGGTTTTTCTCAATCCCATCGAATGATAATTGTGCCCATGCACCATGGTGGGGCTATAGTGAGGACTCAAATAAAGTCCAAAATATGGGACTTACAGCGTCCATTTGTGCCTTTATCCTACGCTATGCACCAAGAGAGAGCAGTTTGTTTGAGAAGGCCAGCACCTATACACACAATATTCTAAAGAATGCGGAAACAACAGAAGAGCTCGGTGAGATGGGCGCAGGCGGAATCCTGATGCTGCTTGGAGATATTATGCAGAGCGGTCTTTCTTGTGAGTTCCCTGCTCCCGGATTAATGGAAAAGATGGCTGTGATCGCGAACCAAAAGATTGAGCGCGACCCGGAAAAATGGGCTTTTTACACACCAAGGCCTTCCGAATTCATTCCTTCTGCGGAGAGTCCGTTCTATAAAGGAAATGAGGAAATCGTAACAACAGAGCTGGATTACCTGATTGACACAAGGAACCCGGGCGGCGTATGGAATATCACCTGGACTTGGTTTGACCTGGGAGAAAAATATGCAAAAGAATTCGCTTTGAGCGAGAATTGGTGGATGGCTGTCAAAGCCATTGATAAGGTGATGTTCTTGAGGAATTTCGGGAGAGTGGAAGAGTAAGACACCCCCGAGTTCATCCCCAATAAAAATTACGTAAAGGATACCACACATGTGATATGAAACATGGTGGTATCCTTTTAGCGTTATTGGATAAAAAAGCGTGCGGCTTTGTATTGAAAACATAGAAAAAGTACGGAATATGTAAGAGTACATTGACATTTTCAGATAAGTAGATAATAATAGAATTACTTTTGTAAAACCTTTATAAAAGACATGCTGTACACATAGTATTGGGTTACAGCAACAATATAAGTGGAAAAATAGAGGAGGACTTAACATGGGAAATACAATGAAAGTAGCAGTGATGGAAGGGATTGGGAAGATTGGTTTTGAGGAACGGGAGATTCCTACTCCGAAAGAGAATGAAGTTCTGGTGAAGCTGGAATATGTGGGTATTTGCGGCAGTGATCTCCATTATTATGAGACAGGTGCGATTGGCGATTATGTGGTTGAACCACCTTTTGTTCTGGGACACGAGCCGGGTGGTGTTGTAGTGCAGGTGGGAGAAAAGGTGGACCATCTTAAGGTGGGCGACAGAGTGGCACTTGAGCCGGGCAAAACCTGCGGCCATTGTGAATTCTGCAAACAGGGTAAATACAATTTATGCCCGGATGTGGTTTTCTTTGCTACACCTCCTGTGGATGGGGTTTTCCAGGAATATGTTGCCCATGAGGCAGACCTTTGTTTCAAGCTTCCGGATAACGTGAGCACCATGGAGGGAGCATTGATCGAGCCCTTGGCTGTGGGGTTCCACGCTGCCATTCAGGGCGATGCGCATCTTGGTCAAAAAGCAGTTGTGATGGGTGCGGGATGTATCGGCCTTGTATCTATGATGGCTCTGAAAGCAAGAGGCGTTTCAGAGGTATTTGTAGTGGATATTATGGAGAAACGTCTGGAAAAAGCATTGGAACTGGGCGCTGCTGCAGTTATCAACGGCGCAAAAGAAGATGTTTTAGAGCGTATGAAAGAGCTCACTGACGGTAAAGGTGCAGACTTGGTGATCGAGACAGCAGGTACAGAGATCACCACCCGCCAGGCGGTACATATGGCAAAAAAAGGTTCCAACATTGTACTGGTAGGATACAGTAAGACAGGCGAAATCACCCTTCCTATGAGTCTTGTGCTTGATAAGGAATTGACCATTAAATCTGTGTTCCGCTACCGTCATATTTATCCAATGGCCATAGAAGCAGTAGCGTCCGGTAAGGTGAATCTTAAGGGAATTGTGACAGATATCTTCACTCTCGATGAAGCTCAGAAGGCCATGGATTACAGTGTAAATAATAAGGCAGATATTGTAAAGGCAGTGATTAAAATAGCGAGTGAAGATTTGTAATATGAGTAAACGAGTTTGAGCTTTTATGGATTGACTGATATAATCCAAATGTAAAGATTATAATGATTAGGAGTGTTTGCAATGTGCGGAGGGATAATAGCTCAAAAGATTGCCTAAACCCATGCAAAATATAAAAAATAATTATGCCTGTATATACGTGTGGGTAAACTGTACGGATGTCCAGTTGTGTAGTTGTTAATCACAAAAGGTAAATTATGATTTTTTGCATGGGAGGACATGACAATATGAAAGAAAATAAGTACGATAATGAAGCGTTTTTTAAGAAATACAGCGAAATGAACCGTTCCAAACAAGGATTAAAAGGTGCCGGGGAATGGTCCGAGCTAGAGAAGGTGTTGCCGGATTTTTCCGGCAAACGTGTACTGGATTTGGGGTGCGGTTATGGATGGCATTGCATTTATGCTGCGCAGAGTGGTGCTCTTGAGGTTCTGGGTACAGATATTTCGCAGAAAATGCTTGCTGCAGCGGCCGAGAGAAACAGCCATGAGAGGGTAACTTACCGTTGTTGTGCGATGGAGGATTTAAGCTTTCCTCCGGAGAGCTTTGATGTGGTGATAAGCTCACTGGCATTTCATTATGTAGAAGATTTCCCGGGATTGGTGGAGAAAATCAGCGGCTGGCTTAAGCCACATGGAGATTTCGTATTCTCTGTAGAACACCCGGTATTTACTTCATATGGAACGCAGGATTGGTATTATGATACAGATGGTAATATACTTCATTTTCCTGTGGATCACTATTTTTATGAGGGGAAAAGAGATGCGGTTTTCCTGGGAGAACAGGTGACAAAATATCACAGAACTCTCACAACGTATCTCAATTCGCTCCTCAGGAATGGCTTGCTGATAAAGAGCATTATTGAGCCGCAGCCTCCGGAAGAGATGATGGATATTCCGGGAATGAGAGACGAAATGCGCAGACCGATGATGCTGATCGTAGCAGCACAGAAAAAATAAAGGTATGATTTTGTGTCAACATGTGTCAACATGAGCTCCATAATTTTATTGACATTTTATAGTTTAAGGTATATACTAAAAATACTTCGAACGAAGAAGTATTTCAAGGAGATGACTAACATGACCCCGGGAATGAAGGAATTGGAACAGGGAATTTTTGAATATATTGATAAATTTAAACTTCTCGTGTCTCCGCAGACCTGGGAGAACGTGTTAATGGACTGTTCTAAAAATGAAGTTTTTGTTATGCTGCTGCTTTACCGAAAAGAGCAGGTAAACATGACACAGATTGCCGAGTATATTCAGGTACCGTTGAATACTGCCACAGGGATTGTGGCGCGGATGGAGAAGAAGAAGCTGCTGGAGCGCCAGCGCAGTGACGAGGATAAACGTGTGGTGACCATCCGCATAACCGATACCGGCCTCTCCTGTTTCAAAGGCATACTTAATGAGTTTCTGCACTATGGGCAGATCGTTTTGGATAAGCTTACCCCAGAGGAGCTTAAGATAGGGGAACAGATTCTGGAGAAGATTTTCAATGCCCTTAGTGAAGAGTATGCAGAAGCCCAAAAACCAATGCAGGATAAGAAAATCCGCAAAATTCCAATAGAGTGAGAATTAATATAACTACAGAGATGCCGGAAAGGAGCAGACGATTGTCAATATGAGAGAGTCTGGAATTTGAAACACGGCATCTCTCTTTTTTTAAATAAATACTTCGGATGTCGAATTATTCTACGCGGGAAATAAAAGGAGGTAAGTCTATGACAAGAATATTAATATTTACAGGAAAAGGCGGTGTGGGAAAGACAAGTGCAGCGGCGGCCCATGCCAGATTATCGGCCCGAGAGGGGAAGCGGACATTATTGTACAGCTCCGACATGGCACACAATCTCAGTGATTTATTTGAACAGAAAATAGGACGGGAGGAGACGAATATTGCAGAAAATCTCTATGCACTTGAGGCTGATCCGGATTATATGATGGAGCATGATTATGCAGATATGATGCGTGCAGTTGTCAATATGCTGAGCTCTTCCGGCACGGATGCAGACGTTTTGGATAATGGTTTGAAATTTCCCGGAATGGATGAGCTGTTTTCTTTGTTGAAAATCCTTGATCTGTATGAGAGCCAAAAATATGAACGCATTATTATTGACTGCGCACCTACTGGAGAGACGCTGGCACTTTTAAAGTTTCCGGAGCTTCTCTGCTGGTATATGGAAAAATTTTTCCCTGTAGGCAAGATTGCTATGCGCGTCCTGTCTCCTGTGTCAAAGAAGCTGTTTAAGGTCGAACTGCCGGATAAGTCCGCTATGACGGACATTGAAAGACTTTATGTCCGTTTAATCGAACTACAGGAGCTTTTAAAAGACAGAACTATTGTTTCAGTAAGGATTGTGACTATGCCTGAAAAAATGGTCGTGGAGGAGACAAAGCGCAATTATATGTATTTGAACCTTTATGGATATCATGTGGATGGTGTATATATAAACCGCATGCTGCCGCTGTCTCTGCATAATCCATTCTTTACCCAGTGGATGGAAATTCAGAAGAAATACAGGGAGGAGCTGGCACTTATTTTCCATGGGATTCCGCAGCTGGAAATCCCATGGTATGAACGAGATTTGTGCGGTATGGATTCCCTGGACAGAATCTGTGATGAAGTCCTGAGCGGACAGGAGGTATTCCAGGTGCGCGTACACCAGGCAGGAGAGGTGTATGAAAAAACAGACACGGGATACACAATGCGGCTTTTTATACCTTGTTTAAAAAAGGAGGAACTGGATTTATACCAGTCTGGTACAGATATTATCTTAAAAGCCGGAAATTTTAAAAGAAATATTGCTTTGCCTAATATACTCCGTGATTATGAAATCACAGGAGCAAAAATAAATGATCAAAACCTGGAAATTTCCTTTGCAAAAAAAGAGAGGTGATCAAATGAAACGCGAGTTTATGGAAAATATGGTGAAAGCGAAAAAGTATGAAGCTCTGGCATTTGCCAGCCTGCTTCCGGAATCTGTGAAGCCCCACATGCAGGTTATCCAAAAGGAATTAACCGAGATTGTAAAGGAATGCCTGATTTCAGGATTAAAGCATGAGGATAAAGAAACAGGCACAGAAAACAGCGGTGTCCATAAGGTTAAAATAGATTGATAGGAAAGATTAAGACCGCGTCGGTTAAGGTGTTGCACTTCAGGCAGATGTCCGTACGGCAGGCATCGGCTAGTATAGCGATTTAGCACGGAACGAAAAGGAGTGTACACCAACGCAGCAGATGAACAATTAGACAAGTTAATGTGTCAGATACTTATATTCACTGTACAAGGCAGAGTAGGAGGAGAAACATATATGCGCATTATATTTTATACAGGAAAAGGTGGAGTGGGGAAAACCAGCATAGCAGCAGCCACGGCTTGCAAACTGGCGGCAGAAGGAAATAAAGTTATGGTGATGAGTACGGACCAGGCTCATAGTTTGGGAGACTCACTGTCCGTTTCTTTGGACTGTGAACCCCAATTGGTAGCAGAAGGCCTCTACGCCATGGAGATAGATACCGTGGCAGAAAGTGAAAAAGCCTGGGGGAAGCTTCACGGATATATGAAAAAACTGCTTACCAGCCATGCACAAAATGGTCTTGAGGCAGAGGAGCTTCTGGTATTCCCGGGACTGGAGGAATTATTCTCGTTGTTCAAAATCCTGGACATTTACGAGGAGAACCTGTATGACGTTTTGATTGTGGACTGTGCGCCTACCGGGGAGACACTGTCATTGCTTAAATTCCCTGAGCAGTTTGGAAGCTTCATATCAACTATGCTTCCGGCAAAGCGCAAAATGGTAAAATACGCAGGACCGGCAGTGCAAAAGCTTACAAAAATACCAATGCCCAGTGACGATGTTTTTGAAGAACTTACTTATCTGATGGATAAACTGGAGAGGATGCAGGCTCTGATGGATAATAAGGATGTGGTCAGCCTGCGGATAGTCACAACACCTGAGAAAATAGTGATTAGTGAGGCAAAGCATAATTTTACGTGTCTCCACCTATATGGTTATCAGGTGGATGCGGTGATTGTTAATCGAATATATCCCCAGCAGGCACTGGAAGGATATTTCAACAAATGGATTGCCCTGCAGGAAGAAGGTCTGACCGAGATATGCGAAAGCTTCGGCGATATCCCTGTTTTCACCCTGGAACTGCAAAACAGAGAGCTTTTAGGAATCCCTGTGCTGAAAGCGGCCGCTGAGCTGGTTTACCGAGACAGGAACCCTATGGAGATATTTTTCAAAGACAAAATTATGAGCGTGGAAAAAGAAGGCGAAGAGTGGATTTTGAAGCTGTCATTGCCATTTGCGCAGAAGGACGAAATGGAGCTTGCATCACATGGCGGTGAGCTGATCATAAATGTGAAAAATGAAAAAAGGCGCTTTCTCGTTCCTGATACCCTGAAAGGCAAGGACGTGGCTGGCGCAAAGTTCGAGGGAGGATGGCTGCTGGTACGTTTTTCTTAATACTAGATAATACCGGCGCAAACTGTGCCGGTATTTGTTGTAAGTATAAGGAGGATTTGGTAGAATATAAAAAATGCTTCAGATAAAAGGAAAAGTGAGAGCATAAATATAGAGAAACGAGGAATCATCAATGGACGAAAAACAGCAGAGAATTTGCGCCAGCGCGAAGAAATGCGGAGGATGCCAATATCAAGGTGTCCCATATGAGGAACAATTAAAGAAAAAGCAAAAGCAGGTGGAAGCTCTGCTGAAGAAATTTGCCAGGGTCAGTCCCATTATCGGTATGGAGAATCCATATTTTTACCGTAATAAGGTTCACGCTGTATTTGACCGTGACCGCAAAGGAAATATTATTTCCGGAATTTATGAAGCCAGGACACACCGCGTAGTGCCCATAGAGGAATGTCTGATAGAAGATGAAAAAAGCCAGGAGATCATCCGCACGATTCGTGGGATGCTCAAATCCTTTAAAATCAAAACCTATGACGAGGATACAGGCTACGGTCTGCTGCGCCATGTATTGGTCCGCAGAGGCTTCAGTACCAATGAGGTTATGGTAGTGCTTGTGATTGGCTCGCCTATTTTTCCATCCAAAAATAATTTTGTGAAAGCCCTGCGCAAGGTCCATCCTGAAATAAGTACGGTGGTATTAAATATCAATGACAGACATACCAGTATGGTTCTGGGTGAACGGGAAATTGTGATTTATGGGAAGGGATTTATAAGAGATACCCTGTGCGGTCGAACATTCCGCATTTCACCAAAGTCCTTTTATCAGGTCAATCCTGTGCAGACAGAGAAACTCTACAACGAAGCTGTCCGTTATGCGGGACTTACCGGAAAAGAACGTGTAATCGATGCTTACTGTGGCATTGGCACCATCAGCCTGATTGCCGCTTCTGATGCAAAAGAAGTGATTGGTGTAGAGCTCAATAAAGATGCCGTACGTGATGCCAAGATAAATGCCCGTGAAAATAAAATTACTAACGTTCAATTCCGCCAGGGCGACGCCGGGCAATTTATGGAAGCTATGGCTGCTGAAGGCGAACACGCCGACGTGGTCTTTATGGACCCGCCGCGGGCGGGGAGCGACGAGAAGTTCCTTTCTTCGGTTGTGAAGCTCCGCCCGGATAAGGTCGTGTATATTTCCTGCAACCCGGAGACACTTGCCCGAGATTTGAATTATCTCACGAAAAAGGGGTATGGGGTGAAGAGGATACAGCCGGTTGAAATGTTTAGTTTTACGGAACATGTTGAGTGCGTAGTATTGATGTCACGGGTTAAGGATTAAGAAACTGAAAAAGTGTAGGAAACAAGGGCTTTCCGGGAATCGGAGCTGTCTTGACGGCGGCTTTGACTCCCGGATTTTTTGCGTTTCAAGTGTTTGTGTAAAATGGTCCATTAAAATTTTTTACTGAGGGTTGAGTGTACGGGTTGGATATTTGGCAGGTTGTGGAGATAGGATTGTTAAAATGGTGGTTGAGTAGACAGGATAGTTAATATGTCATTTGCATCTCCCGGGTTTTTGCATTGTTTCGACAATAGAATATGATTACTGTTGGTAATGAACTTTCTTAAGATCAGATTGCCGAAATTCTTTAGGTGTGATTCCAAATTTCTTTTTAAACACATTGGAAAAATATGCCTGGCTGGAAAAGTTTAAAATCTGACTGATTTCGCTGAGGGGCTTATTTGTATAAGCAAGCAGATTCTTTGATTCTTCCAATTTGCAGCGTGTAATAAAATATCCAGGCGAAACCCCCAGAGTTGAACGAAAACGGCGTTCCAGTTGACTTACGCTAAGTCCAATATAATCTGCAACATCTTTAATCTTTATAGGGCGATAGATACTTTCCCGAATAAAACGCAGGCATTGAGATAAGTCTTTCGGAGCGTCCGATGAAAATACAGCCTTTTGTGTGCGCTGTGTAAAATCCAGGTACATGGTATCCAGTACTTCGTTTATTTTTGAAGCAGTCAGGGCGTTTTCTACTCTTTGGATATAAAAATCGCTGAGCTGGTAGGCTGATGAAAGTTCCAGTCCCCCTTCGATTGCTGCACGGGTTACTAAGGTAATGATGCAGATCATCTGATTCTTTAGCTGACGAAGCCCGGAAGATGCCAGGGTACCCACATGCATTTCGGGTGAGGCGATCATCCGGTGCGCTTCTTCCACATTTCCGTTTTTTACATAAGACAGATATTTTTGCTCAAATTCATATGCCAGTTGAAAGGATTTGCTTTTGTCATAGTCACTGGCAAATTCAATGTTCTGTGAATTGATTTTATCAAGAAGCAGTTTGTTTGACAAAAAAGCATCATTCACAGAGCTGTCTATTTCCCGATTCAGAAAAAAGCACAGTTGATGGAGTATGGATTTAAAGTGGGAAAGCGTATACCCTTGAGTCCGGCTCAGATAAATCATTAAGTTCTCTTTCTCTGAAGATTCCACAGAATGCCTTTTCATAATTTCGTGGAGTAGAAAAATATCAACAGAAACCATTGCTACCGGCCCGAGCAGCAGCAGGATGCTGTGATCATAATCGAACACACCGCCAAACAATAAATTTTCCGGGGTCTGATGCAGAAAAACAGTTTGCTCCTGTGAAAGAAAGAATTCCTTTAGCGGGAGTGCCAAGTCAAATGTTACCTCCGGATATTTCCAGATGCAGTTTCCCTGATGATAGATCTGCAGTGGGTAAGGATGCGTCTGGCAAAAAATATCGCAAAAATCTATTAAACCTTTCATAAAAGCCCCTCCTTTTCATGCTTATATTTTATAAAAAATAAGCAAAAATTACAATACACCAAAAAAATATAGTTTTATAATAAGCCTTAAAAATATGGTGCTTGTAGTCATTGGATTACATAAGGAGGGAAAAATGGACTGTAAGAAATTAGCTGCAGAAATATTGAAAGAAGTTGGAGGAGAGGATAACATTACCTTTTTGACTCATTGTGCAACACGCCTCCGCTTCAATTTAAAGGATGCATCGGTGATAAAACTGGATGCCATCAAGGAGTTAAAAGGGGTTTTTGGAGCGGTTTATAAAGGGGACCAGCTTCAGATCATTATCGGAAATGAGGTTGCAAATGTACATAAACAATTGCAGGATATGATTCACATTTCCGGGGAAGAAAGTCCTAAGAGCAAAAAGAAGATATCACTGGGCATGATTTTTGAAACAATTTCAGGTATTTTTGTGCCGCTTATTCCGGCGATTGCAGGGTGCGGTCTGTTGAAAGCATTTTTAGGCTTGTTTGTTGCTTTTGGCTGGGCAGATACCGCGTCTTCTACATATGCTTTTGTTGAACTGGCAGCCGACAGCGCATTTTATTTTCTGCCGGTGCTGTTAGCGGTATCAAGTTCTAAAAAGTTTCATGCTTCAACATTTATCTCTGTAGTATTAGCCTGTGCAATGCTTCACCCGAATTTTGTTGCTATGAACAGCGCGGGTGAGAGCGTTTCATTGTTCGGATTACCGGTTACACTGATTCCGTATTCATCCACGGTCATTCCGATCATCCTGATCGTGATGATCCAGTCTTATGTGGAAAAATTGCTGAATAAGATAATTCCGAAGATTTTGAAATTGATTTTGGTTCCGGTTTTAATCATTTTAATCATGCTTCCGGTAACTTTCGTTGTTATTGGCCCGCTGGGGGCTATTATCGGAACAATTCTTTCCGGTTTTCTGACAATGCTAGATTCCCTGGGCGCATGGATTGTACCTCTTATCTTCGGTGCATTTTGTCCGCTGCTTGTTATGACAGGAATGCATTATGGATTTTATCCACTTGTATTTACGCAGATTGCTGATTTGGGTTATACGACACTACTTCCGGCTATGCTTCCGTCAAACTCAGCCCAGGGAGCAGCGTGCCTTGCAATTGCACTGAAATCAAAAAAACCGGAGGAAAAAGAACTTTCCTTCTCTGTAGGATTTACCGCATTGGCAGCCGGTATCAGTGAGCCGGCATTGTATGGTGTTACATTAAAAAACAAAGTCGCTTTATTCGCGGTTATGGCAGGCGGTGCAGCAGGGGGATTGTATTATGGCCTTACACAGGTGCATACGTTTGCCCCAACGGCTGTCGGGTTGCTGGCATTTCCCGCATATGTGGATGCAAATGTTCCATATAATCTGATTCATATGTTGATTGGTGCAGGAATAGCGGTTGCAATTGCTTTTATCGGAACATTTATTTTTTATAAAGAGGATAAGCAGCAGAATATATCTGCGAAAGAAGAGCCAACTTCCGGGAACGGCACACTGCTTAAAGAAAAGGAGATTATCTCCAGCCCGCTTTGCGGCAGAGTAATTCCTCTTGCGCAGGTAGATGACGAAACATTTTCCAGTGAAATGATGGGAAAAGGCATTGCGGTACTTCCGTGTCAAAATAAACTTGTTTCACCGGTAGATGGTATTGTATCAATGATTTTTGAAACAAAACACGCAATTGGTTTAACTTCTGATTCTGGTGTGGAGGTTTTAATCCATATTGGAATTGACACAGTGGAGTTAAAGGGAGAACATTTTAAAGCGTTGATTGAAGACGGGGCGAGAGTAAAGAAAGGTGATGCCTTAATTGAATTTGACAGTCAGGCGATTAAAGAAAAAGGCTATGACCTGACCACTATGTTGATTATCACAAATACGGAAGATTATACTGATATCACTGCAACGAAGGCAGAAGAAGTGGGATATAGAGATGATTTACTGACAATTATTTAGGAATGGGAGGATAAACATGAGTTTTCCAAAAAAATTTTTATGGGGTGGCGCAACTGCAGCGAATCAGTGTGAAGGTGCCTGGAATGTAGATGGAAAGGGAGTTTCCTGTGCAGATGTCTGCACGGGAGGGAATCAGACTTCGCCGAGAAGAATTACACCGGTTATAGAGGATGGAACATTTTATCCTTCTCATGAAGCGATTGACCATTATCATCACTATAAAGAGGACATTGCGCTATTTGCGGAGATGGGATTTAAGGTGTATCGTTTTTCCATTAACTGGACGCGTATTTTTCCTACAGGCGAAGAGGAAACACCAAATGAAAAGGGGCTGCAGTTTTATGATGATCTGATTGATGAATGTCTGAAATACCATATTGAGCCGTTGATTACGATTTCTCATTATGAAGTACCGTTCGCATTAACTGTGAAATATAATGGATGGACGGACAGAAAAATGATAGATATATATCTGAAATATTGTGAAACCATTTTTAAGCGGTATAAAGGAAAAGTAAAATATTGGCTTACTTTCAACGAGATTAATGGAGGCGTTGTTGGATTCGGGGCGTATTTGTCACAGGGGATTCTGAATGAAGGAACGGTAGACCTTGTACATCAGGCAGACGATCCACAAAAGCGTTTTCAGGCATTGCACCACCAGTTTGTTGCAAGTGCAAAAGCAGTAAAGTTAGCACATGAGATTGATGAGGACTATAAGGTTGGATGTATGCAGATTTTTGCAACAATGTATCCGCTGACAAGTAATCCGGATGATGTGATTAAAACACAACAGCTTAATCAGGTTATCAATTGGTTCTGCAGTGATGTGCAGGTTCGTGGTGCGTATCCTGAATTTATGAATCGGTACTTTAAAAAAGAGCATCTGGATATTGTTATGGAAGAAAAAGATCAGGCTGTGCTGAAAGAGGGCTGCGTTGATTTTTATACATTTTCTTATTATTCTTCTATGTGTCAGAGCGTTGATCCGAAGGCTGAGAAACGGCAGGGGAATATTATCGAAGGGGCGAAGAATCCTCACTTAAAATCCAGTGACTGGGGTTGGCAGATTGACCCACAGGGATTACGCTATGCATTAAACGAAATTTACGGCAGATACCAAATCCCGATTATGTTGGTGGAAAACGGACTGGGCGCATACGATAAGCTGGAAGAAGATGGTTCCATTATTGATGATTATCGTATTGACTATTTAAGACAGCACATTGAGGCCATGCATGAGGCAGTTCTGGATGGGGTGGAGCTAATAGGATATACGCCGTGGGGATGTATTGATCTGGTAAGTGCGTCTACCGGGCAAATGGCAAAACGATACGGATTTATTTATGTAGATAAGCAGGATGACGGCAGCGGAGATTTTTCGCGGAAAAAGAAAAAATCATTTGACTGGTATAAAAAAGTGATTCAATCAAATGGTGAAGATTTGGAAAATTAAACCCGAAGGTGGAAGGAATGATAAAAATATGGTATGGATGGGGGGGCTGCTATGAAAAAAGTACTGCAATTTCTATTTGGACGTATTTTTATTACTGCGATTCTGATTCTGCTTCAAGTGGCCTGGTTTGCAGTATTCCTTTTAAACTTGACGAGATACTCCGTGTGGATCCACGCCGCCTTCAGCCTGCTCAGTCTGTTCATCGTTCTGTATCTTATCAAAAATGATGACAATTCCAGCTTTAAGATTGGCTGGATTGTGCTGGTGATGTTGATGCCCGTGTTTGGCGGCGTATTGTATACGTTGTTCGGCAGTAAACTGCCTGCAAATAAAATGCGCAAAAGGCTGGCGGTGCGTCACTCAGAGCTTGCACCGCAGTTGGGAAGCGACATGACAGCGGCCGCTGCGCTTCAAAAGGAGGACTTGCGTACATACAGCCGCAGCCGTTATATAACGGACAGCAGCGCATACCCTGTTTGGCAAAACACGTCTACGACATATTACCCCTTGGGTGAGGAAATGTACGCAGCTATGCTGGAGGAATTGGAAAAAGCTGAGAGCTTCATCTTTATGGAGTACTTTATCATCAAGCCGGGTGCGATGTGGAACAGTATTCTCGATATTCTCAAGAGAAAAGCGGCTGCCGGAGTAGATGTACGCCTTATTTGTGACGATATGGGCAGTTTGTTCCTATTGCCGAATGGCTTTGCGAAGGAAATGGAGAGTTACGGTATCAAAACCTTGATGTTCAACCCCTTTGTCCCGTTCATGAGCCTTGTAATGAACAATCGTGACCACAGGAAAATAACCGTGATAGATGGCCATACGGCGTTCAATGGAGGCATTAACCTTTCGGACGAGTATATCAACGCCGTCGAAGTATATGGCCATTGGAAAGACACCGGGGTGCGTATTGTGGGTGATGCGGTATGGAATTTTACGATGATGTTTTTGGAGCTTTGGCATGCATACCGCCCGGAGAATGCCAGAGAGGACGTAAGTGTATTCAAACCAAATGCGCGCCATGCAGGTGCATTTGAGTCAGATGGTTTTGTACAGCCGTTCAGCGATTCGCCGCTTGACGGAGAAGCGCTCAGTGAAAATGTATACATTGACATTCTTGCAAGAGCCACGAGCTATGTATATATTTTCACACCATATCTCATCATCAGCGAGATTATGCAGACAGCGCTTTGCGCTGCCGTAAAACGTGGTGTGGATGTGCGGCTGGTCACACCGGGAGTGCCGGACAAAAAAGTAGTGTACCGGCTTACACGGTCCTATTATGGGCCGCTTTTAAAGGCGGGGGTGCGTATCTATGAATATACGCCGGGGTTTATCCATGCGAAAAGCTATATTTCAGACGACGATACGGGAATTGTGGGAACCATCAATATGGATTTCCGGAGTCTGTACCTTCATTTTGAGTGCGGCACTTATATGTACCGCACAAGTGCGCTGGCTGCACTGAAGGCAGATGCACTGGAAACAATCGCCAAAAGCCATGAGGTAAGCGAAAAAGAGATTAGCCGCAGCAGCTTTGGACGTCTCCTGGACGCAGTGCTGCGGGTGTTTGCCCCACTATGCTGAGAAAGTAAAACGGAATTTGTAAGCACTTTACAAAACGAAAGGAATGTTAAAACATGAAAAAATTTGAGTATGTTATTAAAGATGAAATTGGAATACATGCAAGACCGGCAGGACTGTTAGTGAAAGAATCAAAGAAATACGAGAGCAAAATCGCAATTTTTAAAGATGGAAAAAAAGCTGAGGCTACCAAATTAATGGCAGTTATGGGCTTAGGTGTGAAGTGCGGAAATACGATAAAGGTTGAAGTAGAAGGTGCTGATGAGGATAGAGCTTTTGAAGCAGTAAAAACTTTCTTTGAAACAAACTTATAGGATATCGGCGCATTCTTTTAGTGAATATTGGCAGGTTATGAATAATCTGGAAAAATCAAAGGAGGAGCAAAATGGTCAGAGACGTAAAATCTATTATTTCACAGATGACATTGAAAGAAAAAGCCGGTATGTGTTCAGGGGCAGACCTTTGGCATTTGAAGGGGCTGGAACGCTTGCAAATTCCATCTGTGATGGTTTCGGATGGACCACACGGACTTCGTAAACAGACGGGTAAGGGAGATCATCTTGGTATCAATGACAGTATAAAGGCTGTTTGTTACCCTGCGGCTTGTGCGGCGGCAGCATCTTTCGACAAAGATCTGCTTTACCGGATGGGAGAAACTTTGGGGAGAGAATGTCAGGCGGAGGATGTGTCCGTACTATTGGGACCAGGGGTAAATATTAAACGAAGCCCTTTATGCGGAAGAAATTTTGAATATTATTCGGAAGATCCTTATCTGACCGGAGAACTGGCGTCAAATTATGTGAAAGGGGTACAAAATCTGAATGTAGGGACCAGCCTGAAGCATTTTGCGGCAAACAATCAGGAAGAACGCCGTATGAGTATTTCCGCAGAAGTAGATGAACAAACATTACGCGAGATTTATTTTCCGGCGTTTGAAAAGGTCATAAAGGATGCAAAGCCGTGGAGCGTAATGTGTTCTTATAACAGGATTAACGGTGAGTATGCGTCTGAAAACCGCTGGCTTTTGACGGAAGTACTTCG
The DNA here is from genome assembly GCA_000702025.1 of Blautia schinkii DSM 10518. Lineage (GTDB taxonomy): Bacteria > Bacillota > Clostridia > Lachnospirales > Lachnospiraceae > Blautia_A > Blautia_A schinkii. Next base: position 83,799 of record JNKJ01000009.1, on the reverse strand, counting down.
TAAAGAATGGGGATTTGATGGGTTTGTCATCTCTGACTGGGGAGCAGTAAATGACCGGGTAAAAGGTGTGGAGGCCGGTCTGGACTTGGAAATGCCGGGATCGAACGGTATGACGGATATGCAGATTATAGCTGCTGTGAAAGACGGCCGTTTGAGTGAGGATGATCTCAATATTGCCGTAGAGCGGATACTTAATAAAATTTTTATCTTTATAGACGGGAGAAGAGAAGAAGTTTTTTATTATAAAGAGGACCAGGAAACCGCTGTCCGGATAGAAACCGAGTCCGCTGTGCTGTTAAAAAATGAAGATGTGCTGCCTCTTTCCAGAGAACAAGACGTTGTTTTTATTGGAGAATTTGCTGAAAAACCCAGATTTCAGGGTGGCGGAAGCTCCCATATCAATGCGTATAAAGTAACAAGCGCATTGGAGGCAGCCGGGAATGTCACTTATGTGAAAGGTTTTTTGGCGGATGGAACTGCAAAGGATGAGGAAGAACAGGCTTCTTTGATGGAAGCTGCAGTGGAGGCTGCACAGAAAGCAGACGTGGCAGTGATTTTTGCAGGACTTCCGGATTCTTACGAGGCTGAAGGATATGACAGAACCCATATGCGTCTGCCTAAGGAACAGGATAAAACAATTCTGGCGGTGTCAAAAGTACAGAAAAATGTAATTGTAGTTCTGCATAATGGTTCGCCGATTGAGATGCCGTGGGTGACAAACGTAAAAGGAATTCTGGAGATGTATCTGGGCGGACAGGGCGTTGGCGAGGCAGCCGTGCGTTTGCTGTACGGGGAATCCAATCCTTGCGGGAGGCTTGCGGAAACATTCCCCCTTCGCTTGCAGGATACTCCTGCTTACCTTAGCTTCCCGGGAAACGGGCACACAGTATCTTATCGTGAGGGTATTTTCGTGGGGTACCGCTACTACGACAAAAAGGAAATGAATGTATTGTTTCCATTTGGCTATGGACTCTCGTATACAACATTTGCATACTCGGATTTAAATGTTTCTAAGACATCCATGAAGGATACGGAAGAAGTTATGGTCATGGTAAATGTAAAAAATACAGGAACCAGGCCGGGAAAAGAGGTAATTCAACTTTATGTTTCTAATCAGACTGGTATGGTAGAAAGACCCGTGCGTGAATTGAAAGGATTTGAAAAAGTATTCCTGGAACCTGGAGAGGAAAAAACGGTACGGTTTGTACTGGGAAAACGTGCTTTTGCAGTTTATCAGCAGGAACTTGGAGATTGGTATTGTGCAAGCGGAAATTATAATATTGAAATTGGGCGTTCATCCAGAGAAATAGTATTGTCTGAACTTGTGAGTGTAGAATCTACAAAAGAGCTGCCATTTGTAGTAACAATGAATACGGTAGTTGGAGAACTGCTTCACCATCCAAGGACAAGGCAGGCCGGGGAGCAGTTGAAAGATGATATCCTTAAAGCATTATGCGGTGGTTCAAAACAGCCCAAAGACGAAAAAGACAGGAAAGTGATGGAGCAGATGGTTGACAACTCACCCATTCGTTCCCTTAGAAGTTTTTGCGGTAAAACAGATGAAGAATTGATACGGCTGATCAAAACTATGAATCAGTAAGGACGAAAAGAATGCAAAAGAGGAGGCGCTATGAATATGAAAGAGGTAAAAAGCCCCAGGAAACCACTTATCTATTATTATGGTATTGTCCTATTGATTTTGCTCTTATTTAATATGATTGTGACACCATTCCTGTTAGAGCGGCAGGTAAAAGAGGTGGATTACGGCGTTTTTATGGGAATGATTGAGGACAAAAATATAGGACAGGTGGAAGTTGACAGTTCAAAAATTGTTTTCACAGATAAAGAAAACACGATAATCTATAAAACCGGTGCCATGAATGATCCCACACTTACGGAACGGCTATATCAATCGGGAGCAAAGTTTGGAGCTGATATTGAACAGACAATGTCTCCACTGCTTAGCTTTTTCTTGACTTTTGTGCTTCCTATGCTGCTTTTTATTGCGCTTGGACAATATATGAGCCGTAAGCTGATGCAGCAAATGGGCGGTAAAAATGCTATGAGTTTTGGCATGGGCAAGAGTAATGCGAGGGTTTATGTACAGTCCACAGAAGGCATTCACTTTGATGATGTTGCGGGGGAAGATGAGGCAAAGGAAAGTCTGACCGAGATTGTGGATTACCTGCATAATCCTAAAAAGTATACTGACATAGGCGCTTCCATGCCGAAGGGATTATTATTAGTAGGCCCTCCGGGCACAGGTAAGACCATGCTTGCCAAGGCTGTTGCCGGTGAATCTAACGTGCCGTTTTTTTCCATTTCCGGATCTGAATTTGTGGAAATGTTTGTGGGTATGGGCGCTTCCAAAGTACGGGATTTATTTAAACAGGCAAAAGAAAAGGCTCCCTGCATTGTGTTTATCGATGAAATAGATGCTATCGGCAAAAAACGGGATGGGCAGATGGGAGGCAACGATGAACGGGAGCAGACCTTAAACCAGCTTCTTACAGAGATGGATGGTTTTGAAGGCAATAATGGTGTAATTATTCTTGCGGCTACCAACCGGCCGGAATCTCTTGACCCGGCTTTAACCCGTCCGGGGCGTTTTGACCGTCGGGTTCCCGTGGAATTGCCTGATTTACAAGGACGGGAGGCTATTTTAAAGGTTCATGGAAATAAAATAAAATTAGCTGATGACGTAAATTTCCATACGATTGCCCGCATGGCTTCCGGCGCCTCTGGTGCTGAACTGGCCAATATTATTAATGAGGCGGCACTCAGAGCCATTCGCTGCGGCCGGCAGGTAGTAAATCAAGCGGACCTGGAGGAGAGTATCGAGACAGTGATCGCAGGGTATCAGAAAAAAAATGCTGTTCTTTCCAATCAGGAAAAGTGGGTGGTAGCCTATCATGAAATCGGACATGCCCTTGTGGCCGCTATGCAGAGCCACTCAGCGCCGGTTCAAAAAATCACTATCATCCCCCGGACATCCGGAGCCCTTGGCTACACGATGCAGGTGGAGGAAGGTGATAAATATCTGATGACAAAAAAGGAGATTGAAAATAAGATTTCCACCTATGCTGGCGGCCGGGCGGCAGAGGAGATTGTATTTGGTGAGGTGACAACCGGTGCGTCCAACGATATTGAACAGATCACCAAGCTATGCCGGGCGATGATTACCCGCTATGGCATGAGCGACGAGTTCGATATGATGGCAATGGAGACAGTATCCAATCAGTATCTTGGCGGAGATACAAGTCTTTCCTGCTCTCCTGATACACAAAAGGAAATCGACCAAATGGCTGCGGAGTTGATAAAAAAACTCCATGAAAAAGCCAAAACAATTCTGATAGAAAACAGAAAAAAATTAGATGAGCTTGCCGGTTTTCTCTATGAGAAAGAGACCATCACAGGCGATGAATTTATGGCCATTCTAAACCCAGGAGGTGAAAAGTAATGAGAAAACGTTCCATATTTGGCTGGATTGAGCTTATAATAGGAATCATACTTATATTTTTAGGGGTATTTGCCATCTCTCATACGGATGCTGCATTGACATGGATGGTGTTTTTCTATGGACTGACTGCCGTTGTTACAGGAATAACAGATATTATATTGTATGTGAAAACAGAACAGTATACCGGATTTGCACCGGCCGTCTCACTGATAGCGGGAATTCTTAGTGTAATGGCAGGCGTTATGCTTTTGGTATACCCCGGCGCCGGGAAGTGGGTTGTTGTGCTTCTTCTTCCTATCTGGTTTATTGCCCACTGTATTTCAAGACTATCACATTTACATATTATCCGCATTGCAGTGGGAAATATATACTACTATGTGGATTTGATTTTGAATAGTATCGGGCTTGTTTTAGGCTGTATGATGATCATATGGCCGATGATTTCCTTCTTTGCGGTGGGTTTCCTGATTGGCGCTTACTTGATCCTGGCCGGTATTGACAGTATTGTTATGGCAATCAGCAGGATAGGTTCCAAATGAATGGTTATTGTTTAAGGAAATAATATTATGTCTGGCCAAAGGAGAAAATGCAATGATGATATCATGGGAGACTCTTAAAGTGAGGATCTTTTGTGCAATAGGAGACAGAAAACGAGATAAGAATTTAACTGCACCAAAAGGGGTAACGGCAGTGAAAAATATACCTTATGCAGACGGTGGAAAATTTAATTTGCTGGATATCTATTATCCACAAAATACCGATGGGGTTTTGCCTGCAATTGTTATTGTCCACGGTGGGGGATATGTATATGGCACAAAAGAAGCATATTTTCATTATGGAATGTTTTTGGCAAGGCAGGGATTTACAGTAGTGAATTTTAACTATCATTTGGCACCTGAGCATAAATTCCCAACACAGCTAAAAGAAATTAATATGGTGTTAGAGTGGATGGAGAAAAATTTTTCCCGGTATCATATTAATCCAGACCAGGTGTTCCTGGCCGGTGATTCCGCCGGGGCACAGATAGCCAGTCATTATTGTACCATTTATTCCAATCCGGAGTTTGCAAAAATGTATGACTTTAAAGCACCGAAGCAGATACGTATTCGGGGCGTAGCCTTAAATTGCGGAATGTATGATATTACCGATGCAGAGGAAGAAAATAAAAAGAAAAAGGGCACAAAAACAATGGGGGATCTGCTGGATATTTATCTGGGGAAGAACCGGGATAAGCTGCAAAATAAATTACGAGTACTGGACTATATTTCATCTGAATTTCCACCTGTATTTGTAATGACTTCGCAATATGATATGCTGCGGGAAAAAGCAGAGCCAATGTATGATTTATTAAAAAAGCGTGGGGTAACAGCAGAATACCGGATATACGGGGAGGAAGGTCAAACCTATATGGGGCATGTGTTCCATCTGAATATGAATCTGCAGGAAGCCGAAGAATGTAATCGGGATGAAGCGGAATTTTTCCGTAGACAAATTTGTAGTCCGGCGAAATGAATTAGTACATATAAAATGGGGTTGGGAGGGATAAAAGTTAAAGAAATTATTTGGATGCCATTCATAATATGATTAATACTGAAATGTTAAATGCGGAGTATGTGGTTGCGGTTATGCGTTGACATCTACAAGCAGGACACGCTTGCCCTAGTGGTATTAAATATAGTAATAATAAACAAAATTACAAAGGAAAAACTAATAAATTATACAAAATTACAACAGAGGATTGACAAAGCTAATAGGATAGATTATGCTTAAAATATAAAAATAAACGTGTTCACAAAACTGGAAACATATTTACAAAGATAGTGGAGAAGAGTTGAGGTGATATGAGAGTATATAGTAAGGGTTATGAAACCAAGAGGCGTATGGTACAGCTGACTTATAATAAATTGCAGAATCATAAGGCTTCAGAGTTGACGGTAAGGGAATTGGCCAAGGATGGAGGCTTCTCTGCCGCAGCCATGTATCGATATTTCCAAAGCCTGGAGGAACTGATCAGTGTGGCCTCTGTTAAATTCCTGGAAGATTATATGGCTGATTATGGTAAGGTTATGGATCGGAATACGAATTTTCTGGAAGCCTATGTGGAGGGCTGGAGGCTGTTCAACAAATATGCCTTTGCCCGGCCGGATATATATTACGGGTTATTCTGGGGGACTTATCATAGTAACTTTGGAGATGCTATGGAAGATTATTATGAACTTTTCCCGATTGTGGGATCGGAGAAATACCCGGCTCATTTCTATACGTTATTTTTTAATGACGATATGTATCAGCGCGATTTTCAGATGCTCAGACGTGCCTGCAATAAGAATCTCTTATCCGAGAATGATGCACTTTATTTGAGCAGAACCAATCCTTTGATTGCCAAAGGCATTCTCAGCGAAAATCTGGACAGCACTTTAGAGCAATGCAGGAAAGCGGAAGAGGAATGCAACAAACTTTTGGAGCAAAATATAGAGAGAATACAGCTACATGCGCAATTGAAGAAAAAATGACAACCATAAGCCGGGAGCCTTGACTCCAATGAAGGAGGTGTAGCAGATATGCCTACTGAATTGGAGTTAAATGTACCGCAGGGGATATTTTGCAGATTTGAGGTTGATTTTCAAACAATTTCTGAAAAGCTTTAAGATGCTGAATTTTTTTTGTTAAAAAAAATTAACGTGTTCATTTTAATGAAACATGTTAACAAAATCGGATTTTTGTGAATATGTTTACAAGTAAAATTAAAAGTATTGAGAATTGGGAGGTAATAGTATGTCAAGAGAACAGATGATCCATGATGCAGCTATGAAGATTATGAGTGAAGTGGGAGTGAAAATTCACAATCCTAAAGCCATAGAGGTATTTAAGGAAAATGGAATTAAGGTGGAAGGAGATACCGCATTTTTTACAGAGGAGCAGGTAATGCACTGGGTAAAAATGGCTCCGGAATCTTTTACCATTCATGCCAGAAATCCCAAATATGATACTATCATCGGAGGAGATCATGTCAATCCGGCACCCACATATGGATGTGCATTCATTGATGACTGGGAAGGCAACCGCCGCCGCGGCACTATGGAGGATGCTGTAAAATGCCTGAAACTGGTTCATGCGGAGGACAGCTATAACATCAATGGTGGTATTATGATACAACCTTTCGACATTTCCCAGGAGGATGCTGCGCTGGCTTTATTCTATACGACTCTTCTCTATTCGGATAAAGCAATTATGCTGCCGACAGGAATGAAGAAAGAAATGGAACTGATGATGGAAGCAAGCTGTGAAGTTTTTGGCGGAAAAGAAGCGCTGATTCAGAAGCCGAGAATGATTGCTCTGATCAATACGGTTTCGCCTCTGGCATTAGATGAGAGAATGTTGGATTGTCTGATGATCCTGGCGGAACATGGTCAGCCTGTAATTCTCTGTCCGGCAACCATGCTGGGGGCAACCGGCTCTGTCTTCATGGCAGGTACGCTTGCCAGCGGCATTGCCGAGGATCTGGCAGGAATCGTGCTGGCCCAGATGATTCGTCCCGGAACTCCGGTGGTACTTGGGATACAGTCTACGGCAGCGGATATGAGAGGTGGTATTACCTTCGCCTGCGCTTCACCGGAAGGGACATTGCTGCAGGGATTTGCTGCCAATATGGGAAAATTCTACGGATTACCTTCCAGAGGAGGCGGATGCCAGACAGATGCGCCGGTAATTAACTGCCAGGCGGGATATGAGTCGATGCTGACTTTTTCATCTGCATACCGTCACGGAATCAACCTTGTCATGGAGGCGGGCGGAGTAATGGACAGCGTTAACGCCACTTCTTTTGAAAAGATGATTGTGGACTTTGAAATTATCCGACAGGTAAAATTCGCCTTCACACCTTTTGAGGTAAATGAGGAGACTTTGGACCTGGAAGAAATTAAAGAGATGGGCCATACTGGAAGTTTTGTCACCTCGGATTCTACATTAGACAACTTTAGTGAGCTGTATGCACCCCGTGTAGGCTCCCGCAACGCAAAAAAACCGGAATATTTCAAAGAAAGTATTGATAAAGAGATGGAGCGGCTTCTGAAAATATACGAGGCAAATCCGCCACAGTTGGATGCTGATGTGAAAGAGAAGGTAAAAGCAATTATCGGCAAGTCGGGCCTGGATGCACAGTTCTTTGAGAAAGTTGAAAGTTTATAACAATAAGGTTAACGGTGGAAGCCACGGATAAAGGAGGTCAGGATTATGAAAGACAGGAACAGACCTTTGCAATTGGGAATGCATACCTATACATTACATTTTTTCGGATTAGGGGAAAGCTGGGGATTTGGAAAGGATTATTTTTTTCCGCAGACCATGGATATTTTTGAATTAATGGAGAGGGCGGAGAAGTGGGAACTGGACGGCCTGCAAGTGACAAAGGTGGACCTGGGCGATACGAAGCCATCCCACCTGGAGAAAATAAAAAACGCAGCGGAAAAACATGGTTTATTCCTCGAGTTTAACTCTTCCTTTGATGCAGGCAGCGATTCTCGTGTGAATTGTACAGTAGAGGAGGCTCTTCAGATTGGAAAAGCCATAGGGGCTGATCTGGTGAAATTCAGCCTGGACGTGAAAAGACCGAAAAAGCTTTACGGTTCCTGCATGGATCCGGCTGTAATGGCTCAGCTCGCGGAAAAATATCTGCTTTTTAAATCTGCCATTCCATTGATAGAAGAATTTAATATGAAAATTGCCATAGAGAATCATACAGATACCTTTGCTGACGAAATTCTTTGGCTGGTTGACAAGTTAAATCATCCGCTGATTGGAACCTGTGTGGATACTGCTAATCCACTGCAAGTGATGGAGAATCCCTCTTATGCCATGGAAAAGCTGCTTCCCAGAGCCTACTGCTGTCATTTCAGCGATGATCTGATAGTGGTGGATCCACTGGGTGTGCATGATGTGGGCGCACCTCACGGACAAGGTTCTTATGATTGTGAGAGAATGGTCAGAGAGATTAGGGAGAAATCACCCATGGACAGGATTATTTTTGAAAATGAAATTGCTTTTAAAAGTATGGATGAACCCATTGAGGAAGCAAGGGAAAGAGAACTGGCTGCCTGTGAAGAAAGCATACGCTACCTGAGAGGACAATTGAAGCTGGGAGTACGAAACAGATAAAAGGCGGCCGTTAGAATAGAGGGAAGAAAGAGGGAAGTAAAGAGTGAACAGGAAAGAGTTTGAGAACCTTTCCCGAAAGAGAGGTATGGCATGAAGATTACAGGTAAGAAGAGATGGTTTGTGCTGGTTATCGTCGCATTGATGGCGGGTATTATGGTCTATGTGCCATTTTTGCGCTATAGTTATTATGACCAGATGATCGTGTTATTTACGCAATATAAGCCTGTTGTTTCTGTATCCTACGCCAATGAGTTTATCGGAGATTTCGGATTGGGATTTGGTATTGTCTGTACAGTGGGATACATCTTCGGCGGTGTTTTTGCTGATATGTTCAGTGAGAAAATACTGTTGATATCAGGCGGGGTGCTGATGGGAGTCTGCTCCTTCTGGCTTGGCACGGTGCCAAGCGCTATATGTATTATCATTATCCATATCTTATATGGAGTGGGAACCAGTTTCCTTATTTGGTCTGCTTATTTGAAATTGACCCGTAAGCTTGGCACGGAGAAAGAACAGGGAAGAATGTTTTCCACATCCGAGTTTGTAAGGGGAATCTTTGGAACATTAATTGGCTTTGTTGGTGTGGGGCTTTTGGGGAAAGCGACAGTAGATGGCAATCAGCTTGATCCGGCTATTGTAGGCGCTCAGTGGCGGAACCTGATGTTCATCAGCGGCGCGTTGTTTATTATTTTCAGCGTGTTGATTGCTATTTTCATTCCCAGTGATGTGCAGGGAGCGGAGTGTGCCGGCGACAGTGAGTCTCAGGAGAAATTTAATATCAGAAATGTGGGACAGGTATTAAAAATGCCGGGAACATGGCTTCTGTCAGCGCTGATTTTCTTCTGCTTTTCCTTTACATCGGCAGGAAATGGTTATATTGGCGCTTATACGACTAATGTGCTGGGAGTATCGGCAACTACAGCGAGTATGTTCGCTATTATCCGTAATTATATTATCGCGGCAGTCATGACTTTTATTATTGGTTTTGTTTCTGATAAGATTGGCTCTAAGGCCAAGACATTGGGAATTTATCTGGTAATTGCATCTGCTTTATGCGGTGCGCTGATTGTGACTAAGAGTGTTACGGTGCTCTGTATTGCTATATCCTTTGTTTTTGCTATCGTATATTCAGGTATGCGTGGTATTTATTTTGCTACTCTTGGGGAAGTGGGGATTCCACTGCATATGACGGGAGTAGCAACGGGGATCATTTCGGCCCTGTGTTACTTGCCGGATGTGTATTTCGCGAAGCTGGCAGGCTCCTGGCTGGATACATATGGGAATACAGGTTATGATTATATATGGATATATACAATCGCATGTGGTGTGCTGGGGGTCATCATTGCGTTGATTACTTACCGGTATTCGAAGAAATTAGAAAGAAAGAGGCAGCTTTAGAAAAATAGGATGAATGGCGGGTCTGTCAGGATACAGTATACTGGAATCGAGGTAGATATATGAGTCGTGTACATATTATAATAGCGGCCTCCCTGATTATTGCCGATCTGATATTTTGCCTGGGTATCGGATTTCGGACGAGAGGGATGTCGGAAAATGCGGAAGACTATTTCATAGGCGGAAAGCGGACAGGAACATTACTTCTGTTCCTGACGGCATGGGCATCTTTCAGCGGTTCCGGAAACTTTATCGGTCAGGCAGGACGTGGTGCCATGTATGGGATCAGCGCTTACTGGCAGTATTTTGGGGAAGGACTTTTGGGCGGTATTATACTTGGTTATATATTAGCTCCTTATCTTGCCAGATTCCGTTATATATCCATGCCTCATTATATTTCAGATTATCTTTTCGGCGGAGATCTTTATATCCGCAGATTGGGCGGAGTAGCAGCACTGATGCCTAATGTGGTATGGCCAGGCGCTCAGATTATGGGCGTGTCTTATGTGTTGGAACAGGTATTTGGAATTGATTATCGAATTGCCTGTATTGTTTGTGGCGTTGTGTTTGTTTTCTATACAGTTAGCGGCGGCTTGAAAGCTGTGATTTATGCGGATGCCCTCCATGGCACCATTCAACTTATCTTTGCCGTGATGGTGGTGTATTTTGGAGTAAGGCTGTTTCATGGTGACTTCGGATTTTTGAGAGAACAGGTTATGGAGATTGATCTAGGGAAGTGGGACCTGTTTGTAGATAAGCCGGTGGTAATCATATCCAGTTTTTTGACGGGGCTGGTGGGCGCTATTTCAAATCCTATATTCTGGAACAGGGCTTTTGCAGCGAAAGATGTGAAGACGGCCCGGAAATCCTATGGGCTGACCTTCTTTATGAACATTATTCTGGTATTTTTGATGATTACCCTTGGAATCACCACGCTAATGTTCAATCAGCAGGCAGGAGACCAGTCTCTTGTATGGTTGATTTTGAATAAGATGCCGCCCATCTGCGGAATTATATTGGCAGAAAGTGTTCTGGCAGCCTGTATGTCCTGCGCTGATACCCATTTGAATTGTGCGGCTGCAAATATTGTTTCCGATATTATGGATCCGGAAGGAAAATTACCGGGGCAGACCAGCGTAAAATACGCGAAACGAGCTACCCTCATAGCCGGTGTTGTTGCTATAGCAGCGGGCCTGTTTGGTTCCTTTATCTATGGATTGGGAAATTACGGGTATACCATTTGTGGTGGAGTGCTTGTTCCCATGTTTGTCATTGGCCTTATTTTCCGCGACCGGAAATCAGAGACTTTCCGATCCAGACTCAGTATGAAAGCTGCCAGAATCGGCGTCACCTGTGGACTTATTACAGCGCTCTTATTCCAGTCCGTACCTGCCTTGTACCGTATTCTGGGCGGAGGAGTTCTTCCGGCAATTATAGCAACAACGCTGGGAACCGTAATCCCGAATTTTTTCTGCCATGATCAGACGTGGAGCGGAAAGGTTCCTTTAAATAAAGGCTGATGAATTAATTGAGAAAATATGCAAATAATTTTAAGAGTATCCCTGGAACGGCGTAAACCTTCAAACAAATGTAAGATAAATTCATTTAGGTTTGAAGGTTTATACAATCTTCGGGATACTTTTTTCTTCCAATAATACGCAACTTAAGTATGTGAAATACACGGGCAGTGGGAGTAAGAAGAAAGCCATTGCTGCGGTTCAATGCCCAATGTCATGAAACATCATGACATTGGTTCAATACCGCTTACCATCTGCTGCAGATATTCCTTTGCCTGTGCCTTGGAACACGTCTTTTGATTCAAATACTTCCATTCCAGAATGATCAGAATGACCTGGCTGTATAAATTCGCCGCCATTTCCTGCGGAACCTTGAAACGGTGGGAGTCCGGGTTGTTTTTAAAGGCTTTTACCATATTGGAAAGCAGATAAAAACGAAGCTGATTGATCAGGTACTGGTCAGGCCGGTTGTTTTTGAGGATGTCCTGCGCCGCTTCGATATTTGCGTCCAAAAAGTCAAAGCAATTTTCCATAAGGGCATTCATCCGGTTCTTGCAGGAGCCAACACCCTCGCAGTCGGTGTCAAGCTGCTTATGGACGGTCATAAAGCAATATTCCAAAAGGTCATATTTGTCATCAAAGTAATTATAGAAGGTAGCACGGGGAAGCATGGCCTTTTCACACAGCTCTCCCACGGAAATCTCCTCAAAAGATTTTTGACGCAGTGCCGACAGAATGGCCTGTTGAAGAGAATATAGAGTGCGGGTCGCTCCGATGGTCGGTTTTTTTGTAAAATCGTATTTCATTTTTACAACTCCTTTGACATTTTTTATATTTTGTCTAATTTCAAACATCTGTCATATTCTGTCACTTGTCTTTTTACAAAATCCATTATAGACTAAAAACAAGATTTAGACAAGTGCAAAAATAAATACAAATGAAAATAATATGGCATGAGTCTATCTGGGATTACAAAACAGCGAGAAACAAAATTAAATAATTTTAGAGGAGTGAGGTTTGAATATGAAGTATCCTAACTTATTTTCACCGTTGAATATTGGAACTGTAAGTATTAAAAACCGGGTTGTCATGACCGCAATGTGCGTGGGACTTGCACACCACGATGGCGCGGTCAGCGAGGCGTTAGCAGCATATTATGAGGAGCGCGCCGCGGGCGGAACAGGGCTCATCATCACCGAGTGTACTCGTGTGAATGAGACGGATGCTGTCTCTCATTCCAGTATGCTGTCCATGTCTCACGACCGTTATATTGCTCCTATGCACGATGCAGTGGAGCGCGTACACGCCCACGGAGCCAAGCTGTTCGTTCAGCTTTTCCATCCCGGAAGACAGAATGTGGTGGTGTTTCCCACTTTTTGGAAGTTTAATGAGCGGATGGCCCGGATTTTTCCGCCGTACTGGAATTTATATTTTAAGGCGACTGCAAATTTTGACGAATCCGCTATGGATGATCCCAAGATGGTGAAGCGGATGAAGAAATATATGAAGCCGCTTCTGGCACCAAGCGCTGTTCCCTGCGGATTAGGAGACAATCCTATCCGCAATCAGAACACAGTTCCTATGACCAGGGACCAGATTAAAACTCTTATTGGTCAATTTGTGTCGGCGGCGGGACGGGTCAAAAAGGCGGGAGCCGATGGAGTTGAGCTTCACGCTGCCCACGGATATCTGCTCCAACAGTTTCTGAGTCCCTACACCAACCGTCGGGAGGACGAATACGGAGGTTCGCTGGAAAACCGGATGCGGCTTCTGCGGGAGATCATTGAGGGTATCCGCAGGGAATGCGGTTCGGATTTTCCTATCAGTGTCCGCTTGACGGTGGAGGAATTTTACGATAAAATCGGCTATCCAGGTCAGGGTATCACTTTGGACGAGGGCGTGAAGATGGCGAAAATGCTGGAGGGCTACGGCATTGATGTGCTTAATATCAGCAGCGGCAACTATGACACCGCACAGACCTCTTGCGAGCCGGTCAGCTTTGCCCCCGGCTGGCGTAAATATCTGGCTAAGGCGGTAAAGGATGAAGTAAAAATCCCCGTCATCGCAGCCAACGTTATCCGCACACCGGAGCAGGCGGAGACGCAGCTGGCAGAGGGTACACAGGACTTTATTGCCATGGGACGGCCCCATCTCGCTGACCCGGAATGGACGAAAAAAGCCATGGAAGGGCGAAGTGAGGATATTCAGCGATGTATCAGTTGTATGCGCTGTATGGAGTCGTTTCAGGAGAATATCATGAATGGCAAGCCGATTGAGTGTGCGGTCAATCCCCGCGCCTGCCGGGAGAGCAAAATACCTTCCGCCGCAGTGAAGGATGGCCGGAAACGGTCCGTGGTGGTAGTAGGTGCGGGTCCGGCAGGACTGACTGCGGCCCGGGAGTTAGCGGAGCGGGATTTTCAGGTGACGCTGTTGGAACAGGGCGGCAAACCCGGCGGTCAGCTCCGGCTGGCTGCAGTGCCTCCCCTAAAAGAGAAAATTGGCTGGCTGATTGAAAACTTAACCCACCAGGCTGTCAGTCAGGGTGTGACCATTCACTATAATACCAAGGCTACGAAGGAACTGATTAACAGTTACCACCCCTATGCGGTATTTCTCGCCACAGGCGGCGAGGCGGCTGCACCACGTATTCCTGGATCGGATTTGGACACAGTGACCACTGTCACACCTATTCTGACTGGTGAGAGAAAGTACGCAGGCAAGGAAGTTGCCGTTATTGGTTCCGGTATGACTGGGCTGGAGACGGCAGAACTTTTGGCGGAGCAGGGCAACTTTGTTACCATCATCGAGATGGCGGATAAAATTGCCCCCGGAGCTTATCCGGTGAACGCGTCGGACGTTATCGGGAGACTGAAAAAAGGCGGGGCCAGGTTCCTTGCCGGAAGAAGGCTGGAAAGAATCGGGGCTGGAATGCTGTACCTAAGCCGCAAGGACGGCGTCTTGGAGGAGATTCAAACCGATGCCACAGTGTTGGCTATTGGTGTGCGTAGCAGCAATGCGTTGGAAAAGGAATGTGCCGGTCACTTTGAGCGTCTTTATTCCATGGGAGACGCAGTGAAGCCCGGCCGCATTGGTAATGCAACCCGAGATGCCTTCGAGCTGGCACGCGGGTTGCGGTAATTTTCAGAAATTTTTATTATGGTTATGGACGGGGTATTTTAAATGTAGTAAACTGAATTATATTGAGATAGAGTCAATCTATACAGTCATCAATGGCCAGCAGATTAATATTCCGGAAATAACGAACTGTTCTGCCCGTGTGGCTGCGGATCCGGGTGTATACTCAAAATTTACAACACGATATAGGAGGAGAGTACAATATGCAGTTATACCAATTTGAAAAAATATATTCCCAGATGGAAAAAGAATTTGGCAGAATCAGAAAAGGTGAGGAAGACCTGTATGCAATGCTTCTTTTGCCGCTCGAAGGTAATGCCTTGAGAGTTCATCGGAAGTACCCCGACTCGAACAGCCGACGGCTTAGGGAGGCGATAGCACTGGTATTATTCGATATAAAATCACGTTATTCGGGAGAAAGCATAGATGTAGAAAAGTTCCGTAATGCAGACAACGAGCGACTGGAAAAGGCGCTTCTTATGGCATTTGACCCGTTTACAAATGATGAAATAATGGAAATATTAAGTCCGGAAATACAGGAAGCTGAGAACGATAAGGAAGCGTTATATCAATATTATAAGCTTCCGATTATGTGCCTGCTGAGAATTAAAGATTCAATAGATTTATGGGAAAAGAATTCGGGCGCGAATGGGTATTTTGATTTTATAGAAGGTTATATGGGAGCGGAAATTCAGGGAGATGAGATGAAATTTTCTGTTCATTGTAAAGGATTCTAAGGAATATTGAATTTGAGATAGCAATCACTGATGTGACAGTCTTTGCAGCGTATATCATGAAGTTGTGTCGGCTGTAACAAACTGTTCCGATGACCTGCTCTATCGTAAATTCGAGGATAGACTGAGACATATTGTATATGAAGCAGATGGAATCGGGTGGGGATTTTATGATTATCTTGCCGAAGAATATTACAGTATTCCCTGGGTAACAGAGGAGTAGCATAGAATAAGGCCCTCAAGAGAAAACAGATTAGGGAATAATAAAGTAAGAAACCGCTGCAGGAGTTGCATCTTGCGGTGGTTTTTTGTTTTTCAGTAGAACAAATATATGATACAATAAAGGAGTACAGTAATATAGCTCTATAAAAATTACACGGTGATATCACTATTATTACATTATCAGTTTACGAAACAGTATTTAATGTAAAATATATTTTGAGGTTTTATTCAATAGGAACTACTGAAAATGGTGTGTTTAGCGTTATACCATGATATTTATACTTATTGGCGGGATACTGGGAATTGTCCTGGGTTATGTGATATTAAATATGGTTTTGCTTACGGAAATAGGTTATATTAGTATTAACATAAATTCTGCGTTACTAGGTGTTTTGGTGTTGATGGCAGTCAGTATTATATCGCTCAAAGGCTACATTAAGAAAATATCAAATACAGCTATAGTGGATGAGCTTAACAGATAAAACGTTGCTAGGCTGTTTTTGATATGGTTGAAATAAAGATTGTGTATGTCTATCATCAATCTAAACCGACGATAAACTTCACATTACCAAGAAAACAGATGACTTTCCTTTTTCGCTATGATAAAATAAAAGTAACGTTCAAAAACACTTGAAAAGTATATATCAGGATGGTGTATATCATGAGGGAGGCCAGTGTACTGACACATTCATATTCAGCCAAACAGTACACTAGTCTGATGACAAGGAAATCAATAAGGATTTAGGCAGTCAATTGCGGTCGCCTTTTTACTTATGTAAAATACATGGGTGCATAATGATTTTCTTGTGAACAGAGAGAGGCCTTTGGGCGAAGTATGATTAATCCGCAGAGATTGCGATTGAATAAAGAACATAGATTGGACACGGATAAATGAAAAATTTTATGATGAAGTTTTGGAGAAAAATTCTTATTGCTGGCTTTGGTGTTCTTGTAATCATTACGCTTGTTTTTAATGCGATGCTGATTCGTCAGACTACATATGAGGAAGGTTCTCAGCATTTGGATGAGCTGTCAGGCCAGATTGCCTCATCCATTGAAAAGCAGTCCCGCGGCCAGTGGAATATGTTAGATGTGTTTTACAAGTATTTTGTGGATTTATCCAATAACGACTGGACGGTATTGAGCAGCTATATCCAGGAAAAGAAAGAGGATTTTGGATTTGATTCCTTATGTGTTGTGGACGAGGACGCAATGTACTATGACAGGGAAAAATCCTTTTCATTGCTTTCTAATACAGAAGTAACAACAAAACTGCTCACAGACAGCCAGCCGATCATTCTGGATAATATGCTCTCCACAGAAGGACGGCTGATTTTTTTGATTCCGATTGAGAAACAGATTATCGAAGGAAAGACAGTCTGTGCATTAGGCGTCGTCTACAATAGTAAAAATCTTTTTGACATACTGAATATCCAGGCTTATGACGGAGAAGTCATGATGTACATCATTCATCAGGATGGCGTTGCCCTTTTCCGCTCCAATCAGGAAAATGTGATAACCGGATATAATTTGGTAAACAGTCTGGAGGACGCAGAGTTCAAACGAGGATCGCTTGAAGCATTTCGTGATAATATCCGGAGCGGACATCAGGAGTTGATGACGGTACACTTGGGGGACAGGGAATATTATTTAAACCATACTCCTGTAGAGGTGGATGACTGGAAGCTTGTCACAATGGTGCCTGTGGATGTCGTGAGCGGTCGTTTAATGTGGTCATCGATGGTTACGTTTTTCTGCATGTTTTTGATTGGCGCATTGATTGTCGTTGCATTTATCCTGCTCTACTCAGACTCGACCCGGAAAATACTCCGGGCGGAAGAGACGGCACGAAAAGCCGCAGAGAGTGCAAATGAATCAAAGAGCCAGTTTCTTTCCAATATGTCGCATGATATACGGACTCCGATGAATGCGATTATCGGAATGACAAAGATAGCCCAGGATCATATTGACGAACCTGCCAAAGTGAAGGACAGCCTGAAAAAAATAGATTTGTCCGGACGGCTTTTGGTTGGTCTGATCAATGATATTCTTGATATGTCCAAGATTGAGAGCGGCAAAATGGTTCTGAATAATGATGCGGCATCCCTGGTAGAAGTGATGCAGAATCTGGTGAGTATTACGCAGCCCACAGTTTTAGGTAAGAAGCAGGTATTTAATATCCGCCTTCACAATATCCGGCATGAGAGTTTGATTTTTGATACTATCCGCCTGAATCAGGTCATGATCAATTTATTGGGAAATGCTGTGAAATTCACTCCGGAGGGAGGCAGTATCAGTCTGGATGTGGCAGAAGAGACAACAGCGGATGAAAAGCTTGCCCATCTTATTTTTAAGGTGTCTGATACCGGAATGGGTATCTCAAAAGAATTCCAGAAGAATCTGTTTACCTCTTTTACCAGAGAACGAGACAGCAAGATAGATAAGATTGAGGGAAGCGGTCTGGGGCTGGCAATTACGAAGATGATAGTGACTATGATGGGAGGCACGATCTCAGTCGAGAGCGAACCGGGCAAGGGAAGTATATTCACCGTGGAGCTTGATTTGCCTGTTGCCGGTGCACCAGAGGAAATGAGGATTCCGGCAATCCGTGTATTGGTGGCTGATGATGATCCGGAAACCTGTCGTTCCGCAGCGGTCTATCTGCAGGAGATGGGAGCCAGGGCGGATATTGCATATGGCGGCAGAGAGGCAGTTGATATGGCAAAAGAGGCGGCAAAGAATGGAGACGAGTATCAGATTATCTTTTTAGACTGGCGGATGCCGGATTTAGAAGGAACCGATACGGCAAGAGAGATACGGGAAGTGGTAGGTGAAGATGTTCCAATCTTGATAATCAGCGCCTATGATTGGTCGGGTATAGAAGTGGAGGCTGGTGAAGCAGGTATTAATGGATTTATCCAAAAGCCGTTCTTTAAGTCAACACTTTATCACAATATTCAAAAACATTATTTCCGTTCCGAATGGGAACAGCCTAAAAAAGAGCTGAAACAAAATGCGCTGGTTGGAAAAAGACTTCTGTTGGTTGATGACAATGAGATAAACTTGGAGATTGCGCAGGAGCTGCTGTCCTATACAGGTGCGTTGGTAGATACAGCACATGATGGGCGGGAAGCAGTGGAACATTTTGAGAAATCACCGGTTGATTACTATTCCATGATTTTCATGGACATACAAATGCCGGTAATGAATGGATATGAGGCAACAAAAGCCATTCGACAGATGGAACGCGCAGACGCAAACCGTGTTCTGATTTTTGCCATGACAGCCGATGCGTTTGCAGAAGACATCGAACTGGCGAAGAGGATGGGCATGAACGCGCATTTTGCTAAACCATTGGACATGCCTGCTATATTGAAGGAAATTAGTAAATTTGTCTCAGAAAACGAGGTACAGCAAAATGAAAAAAGATAACAAGAATTTTCTGGCTGTTATGTGTATGCTGGTTGTGCTGGGAACTCTTGGGGGCTGCACAGCACAGTCCTCCGGAGCTGATGAGGATAAGCTGACCATAACGGTTACATGCAATTCCAGCCTGGATCATTTTGCTGCTTCGGTGGAGGAGCGGTTTCCGGATATCAGACTGGTACAGGACTGTTATACCGGGAAGTATCGGATCAGTGAATATATTGCCCGTGTGGAGCATAATGACTTCGGGGATATTATTATGGTGAAAGCCGGACATATCCCTAAAGCAGATATGTCAGACCAGCTCATTGACCTGTCCACACAGACAATTCCAGCTAATTTTAATGCAAATGCACTTCAGTCGGACGAATACGGCCATATAAACTTTATTCCGGGGCCGTTAAGCTTTAATTGTAATATTTATAATAAAACGTTATTTGAGGAGAATGACTGGGCGGTTCCCCAAAACTACGATGAGCTTTTGGCCTTGAGCCGGGAAATCGACCAAACCGGAATCCGGGGATTCCGAAATAGTTATTTTGATTCCGCTTCACAGAGTTATCAGATTTATCAATATTGCGTATTTTCTGCTCTGGATACTCTGACGCAGGTGGAGGGACAGAACTGGCACAATAAGCTCATGTCAGGGGAAAAGGTCTCGCTGGAACCAATGGAAACCGCTTTTCAGGATATGCAGCATATGATGGATAACGGAGCAGTCCGTGTTGATGATATGGATGTTACGCTGAATGCAAATCTGGAGGCAATGGCTAAGCGGGAGGTTGCTATTGGCAGTGGGGAGATTGATCACATCTGGATGCTTAATACAAGTAGTGAGGATGAATTTTGTTTTATGCCTCATTTCAGTATGACGGATGGGCAGGGATGGCTCTTGAACCTGGGGTACTATTTCGGCGCCAACAAAGAGCTGAAGCAGCCAGAAAACGAAAAAAAACTGAAAGCTGTGATGGAGATATTGAATTTTATTGCCTCTGAGGAGGGGCAGGAGCTTTTGGTAGAGGACGAGCTTGGGATGATGCCTGCCACAATCGGTGCTGAAATCCCCGATGATCCGGTATTGGAACAAATCCGCACGCAGATTGAGAGTGGACGTTATATTATGCGGCCAACTTTTGATATGTTTTCATCTGTTTTGGGAACAGAAATCGGAGCATTCATACGAGGAGAGACTGACAGTAAAGCGATTTTGGAAAAATGTAGTTTGATTTTGGAGCAAGGTTCTCCGGCGGTACAGGCATTGGGAGAGGCTGAGGATGATTTTTCAATCATGGAAACTGGTTGTTTAAAAGCAGATGCCTTGCGTGCTGCAACAGGTACGGATGTTGCACTGATTGGCATATCAGAGACGGATGGTTATGATCCCGTAGGAGGAATTCGGACAAAGCTATACAAGGGGGCTGTTACCGAAGATGATATCATTCGTGTGTCACAGATTCAGGTGGATACTCCTCTGATGAGCATGAGTACTTCTGTGACGGGAGAAGAATTGTTGGCGCTGTTAGAATATGGAGCAACATCGGAAAAAGAACAGCAGAATGGCGAGGTAAGCATGTTTCATCCCTTTGCTGTTGCCGGTCTGAAACTTGAGTATCATTCCGAGAAAGACGAGGGAAAAAGAGTCTCTGATGTTAAAATGGAGGATGGAAGCAAATTGGAACCGGATAGCGTATATACCCTGTCATATATAAAAGGCGTTTTCCCTGAGGGGCAATTCAGCGAGACAGAAACCGGTATTTCTATGACAGATGCTTTCAGAGATTATATAACAACAGAAAAGAGAGTTGCCCCAGATAAAAAGCGCATTAGGAGGAAATGATATGCTTGAATATCCAGAAGTGATGACATTTGCAGCGCAGCTTCAGTCTACTGTGATAGGAAAGAAAGTAAAGCGTGTGCTGCCGCCTACAAAAGCGCATAAGTTCTGCTGGTATAACGGAGAACCTGCGGATTATGACGGGATTATAACCGGCCGGCGTATCGTGGGAGCAGAGGGCTTCGGGATTTTTGCGGAGCTTTCCTTTGAGGATGGGTACAGGCTCTGCGTCAATGACGGTGTGAATATGAGGCTTCTGCCGGAAGAGAAACTGCCCCGGAATTACCAGCTCGCAGTGTGCCTGGATGACGGTGAGGTATTGGCTTTTACAGTGGCTATGTATGGAGGGATCATCCTTCATAAGGGTGATTATGAAAACGAATATTATGAGAAGAGCAGGCAAGGGATATCGCCCCTCGGGCCTGAATTTGCCAGGCATTTCTGGAAGACCATGGAGGAAAGTAAGCCGACTCTGAGTGCCAAAGCATTTCTCGCCGCGGAGCAGAGATTTCCGGGAATCGGAAACGGGGTACTGCAGGATATCCTTTTTCATGCGGGCATACATCCTAAGAAAAAACTTGAGGAGATAAAGGACGAAGAGCGGGCGAAGCTGTTGGAATGTACAGTGTCTACACTGCGCGAGATGACAGAGCTTGGTGGCCGCGATACAGAAAAGAATCTGTACGGAAATCCAGGTGGATATAAAACAAAGCTGTCAAAAAACACATGGAAAGCTCCGTGCCCAGTCTGCGGCGGCCCGATTACAAAGGAAGCGTATATGGGCGGTTCTGTTTACTATTGCCCCCAATGTCAACCCCGGTGAAAAATTGTTGATAATGTGAAAACACGAGCAGAACAAACAAGTGCAGAAAATGTCAGGAACAATCTCAGCGAATAGAGTATTCTGTTTACAGGAGGCAGGAATATGGAATGGACAAAAAGCCTGCAACAGGCAATCAGTTATATGGAGGCTCATCTCCTGGAGGATATCTCTCCGGAGGATGTGGCAGAGGAGGTTTATATTTCCTCTTTTTATCTCCAGAAGGGCTTCAAGATTATGACAGGATATTCTATGGGAGAGTATATCAGATGCCGAAGACTGTATCTGGCAGCTTTGGATGCGATTTCCGGAAATGATAAGGTTATCGAGCTATCGTACAAATATGGGTACGAGACACCGGAGAGCTTTACAAGGGCATTCAGTCGTTTTCATGGAATATCACCCGCGCAGATCAGAAGCCATGCTGAAAAAATAAGAACTTTTCTGCCTCTGAAAATAAAAGTGATTGTTCAAGGAGGAAATGAAATGGACTATGCAGTGGAAAAAATGAGCGGGTTTCAGGTGATTGGTTTTCAGAAGGAGTTTTCGTTTGAGTCATCTTATCTGGAAATTCCCCGGTTTTGGGGTGAATATTCTACTAAGTACATGAATCCCTTATGTGCTGGGAAAAATCCGGACAGTGATGTGGAACGGGTAATCTGTGACTGCAATATCGGAGAATTTGGCATCTGTCTGGATGATACCGGAAAGGAAAAAACATTCCGTTATCTGATTGCCGGAAGGTACAGCGGCGGTGAGGTTCCGGAAGGGATGACAGTCGTTGCTTTTCCGGATATGGATTGGGCAAAGTTCAGGTGTATAGGTGCAATGCCTGGCTCCCTGCAGTCTGTGAATACCAGGATATTCCAGGAATGGCTGCCGAAGAATAAGGAGTATGAGATAGCCATGGAGGCAAATATCGAATGGTACAGTAAAGGGGACATTAGCGCATCTGACTATGAAAGCGCTATATGGATTCCTGTGAAAAAGAAATAGTATGCTATAAATTCCGCAAGGGTTCAAAAAGGAGTACAGCAATGTCTGTGGCCTTTTTGGACCTTTTTTGTTAAAAAATACTCCATCTGTTTGGCTGATATAATTGGCTTGCGGTATTGACCGAAAGCTTATATAATAATCTGCAGTGATAAAATAATCTATGGTGATAGATTTTGACGGACTATGCACTGCCATGGCAGCCGTCTTAAGGTCATGAATCGTAACAGTTCGGGCCTGCCTGAACCGTTACCATGTATCAGATGATTACGAGATTATTATGAAAGAAAAGGTAAGCATTTATGAAGATAAGATTTGCAGATAAAAGCGACAGCCTTGCGTTATTAGGAATCTATGCGCAGTACATAGACACAACCATCACATTTGAATACGAGCTTCCCACAGAGGAGGAATTCGCGCGCCGTATCAGCTCCTTTTCCTCTGTTTACCCCTATCTTGTCTGTGAAGAAGGGGAAAGGGTGGCGGGGTATGCTTACGCCCATCGTATGCAGGAGCGCGCTGCGTATCAGTGGAATGCGGAACTGTCCATTTATTTGGACAGAGAATTTACATCGAAAGGGCTTGGAGAGAAGCTGCACTGCATATTGATTGATATACTACGTATGCAGGGAGTACATAATGTGTACGGCGGAGTTACGATACCCAATGAGAAGAGTGAGGGCCTTCATCAGAAGCTTGGCTTTACACGGCTTGGCGCTTATCACAACACCGGATATAAATGCGGCCGCTGGCTGGATGTGGTCTGGTACGAGAAAAATATCGCGCCCTACGAAGAGAATCCGCTTCCGATAAAATCTATTAAAGAACTGCCGGAAAATGAAGTTCAGTATGTGATAGACAAATATTTTGGGAATGGAAATCAATGATACTGCTAGGATTAGGACAAGGCATAACTCAGGAGGAAAAAATGCAGGAAATATTGATCATAGAGGACGACGAGCTGCTAAATGACGGCCTGTGCTTTAATCTGCAAAAAGCAGGTCTGCGTCCAACGCCAGCCTACAATCTGAAGCAGGCAAAGGAATATATGGACCGGCAGGACTGGTCCCTTTTTTTGCTGGACGTAAATCTGCCCGATGGCAATGGATTCCGTTTTGCAGAGGAAATCAGGAGAAAAAGCCCGGCACCCATTGTGTTTTTGACCGCACAGGATATGGATGAGGATATGATGCGGGGATTTGAAGCCGGAGCGGATGATTACATTACCAAGCCTTTTAACGTAAAAATCGTGATCCAGAGAATCCAGGCTATTTTAAGACGCTGTGAAAAGACAGAAAAGAAAACGTGCTGTCGCTTCGGCAATGTGGAGGTGGATTTTCCGTCCATGAGCGCGAAAAAAGATGGGAAGCCGCTGGCGCTCACGCCGACAGAGTTCAGACTTTTGAAAGTGTTTTTAGATAACCCCGGACAAGTGCTTACCAGAGAAGTACTGCTTGAAAAGCTATGGGACCAGGATGGGAATTTTGTGGACGAACACACGCTTACGATTAATATCAGCAGGCTCCGGGGAAAAATTGAGGATGAAAATGTATCCTATATTAAGACAGTGTATGGTATGGGTTATCAGTGGATGGGAC
This sequence comes from Blautia schinkii DSM 10518, assembly GCA_000702025.1. Taxonomy (GTDB): domain Bacteria; phylum Bacillota; class Clostridia; order Lachnospirales; family Lachnospiraceae; genus Blautia_A; species Blautia_A schinkii. The sequence continues at coordinate 59,511 of JNKJ01000009.1, read as the reverse complement.
AAAAGGGTGCAGATAGATGACAGGAATTGTGATTTGTATGGTATGTATGGGAGCAATTGTGTTGTTCTGCTATTGCTGGTTTCGGAGAATGTATGTAAAGCTGACAGAAGAAATCTGTGATACGCTGGATGAAATGATCGCGGGTAAAAAGCTTGAAACAAATCAGGATCTTGAAAAGCTTTCCTCAAAAATAGCATCAAAGATTCAGAAACTTGGTGAGGTGACGCAATATACAGGAGCCCAAAACCTGAGCCAGAAGCAGGAAGTACAGCAGATGGTATCCGATATTTCTCATCAGTTGAAAACACCCATCGCCAATATACTTATGTACGCAGACACTCTTGCAGAGAGTGAGAGACTGGGGGAAGAGGAGCAGCGGTTTGTGGGGGTGATGCGGGGCCAGGTGGAAAAATTGGAATTTCTTGTCCAGGCGCTGGTGAAAATGTCCCGGCTTGAAAGCAATATGCTGGTATTGAAAAAAGAGAATGCATTCTTGTTCGATACCTTGTCAAAGGCTGTGTCTGCCATTCTTCCGGCCGCGGATGAAAAGGATATAGACTTAAAGGTCGAATGTCCGCAAAAGCTTCGGCTGTTTCATGATCCCAAATGGACAGAGGAAGCAATCTTCAATGTACTTGATAATGCTGTGAAATATACACCCAAAGGCGGAAAAATCGATTTGACGGTGGAAAGCCTCCAGATGTATACCAGGCTTCTGATCACCGATACGGGAATCGGCATACAGGCATGCAACCAAAATGATATATTTAAACGCTTTTACCGGGAGGAAAAGGTACACCGGGAATCCGGCGTGGGAATCGGCCTTTATCTGACCCGGGAGATTTTAGCAAGACAAGGAGGCTATATCACAGTCCAGTCCGAATTGGAGAAGGGAAGTACCTTTTCTTTATATCTTTCAAACGAACGCCCGGCGTAAACCGGGCGCTTCGCATTTTCTGTAGCTGCCTTTTTTCAATTGTAACAAAATTGATACCTTTTTCTTTTTAACTGAGAGGGTTTTGCAACATTGTACTGATAGGATAGGAATATAGAAAAAAACTCCGGCGGCGCACTGCATGTACGTTGGAGCATAGTTAAATAGAAAAGAGGAGAATCGTATGAGTATTTTAGAAGTAAAAGGACTAAAAAAGTATTACGGCACAGAACCGGCATTGGTAAAGGCTTTGGACGGTGTGGATTTAACAGTTCACCAGGGCAGCTTCACAGCAGTGGTAGGTAAGAGCGGCAGTGGAAAATCCACCATGCTTCACATGATCGGAGGCCTGGACATTCCCACAGAGGGCAGTATTAAGGTTGCGGGAAGAGAGCTATCCAATATGAACGACGATGAACTGACAATTTTCCGGCGCCGTCAGATTGGTTTTGTTTTCCAGTCCTATAACCTGGTCCCTATCCTGAATGCTTACGAAAATATCGTACTGCCCATTGAATTGGACGGCGGCAAAGCAGACAAAGAGTTTATCATGGAAATCGTCAGGATGATCGGCATGGAGAAGAAACTCAGAAATTTGCCGAACCAAATGTCCGGCGGAGAGCAGCAGAGAATTGCCATTGCACGTGCACTTGCGGCAAAGCCGGCAATCCTTCTGGCAGATGAGCCTACAGGAAACCTTGACAGCCGTACGAGTCAGGATGTGCTGGGGCTGCTCAAAAACACAGGAGAGCGCTTCGGACAGACGATTGTTATGATCACCCACAATGAGCAGATCGCGCAGCTTGCAGATACGGTCATTCGCATCGAGGATGGAAAGATAGCGGAAAGCAGGTGGAACTAATGGGAATGGATAAAAATAATAACGGTGGTATTGTCCGCAGAATCGCAGACAAAAGTATGAAAAACAACCGTGCCAGGAATTTCTTCACCTGTCTTACAATCGCCTTGTCCGTGGCTCTGGTGCTGACCTTTATTTTATATATTTTCGGATCATCGAAAGAGAAGCTGCGGCTGCAGGAGGATTCTCCCCAGGTCAGTTATCTTGATGTCACTCCGGAGCAGGCAGAGGCAATTAAGGCGAACTCCGCAGTAAAATGGGTGGGCACAGAGAAAAAAGTGGGAAGCTCTAAGGTGGGGAACAGTCGGCTTACTGTTTTTTACCAGGATGATTTTTATATGGACAAAGATAAAATCGAATACACCGGAGAACTTCCAAGGGGAGAAAATGAGATTATGGTGCCCAGAGATTATCTGGAGCAGCTTGGACTCGACATTCATCCCGGGGATGCGGCATCTCTGGATCTGGGAGATAAAACGGTCAGAGAATATAAGATTACCGCAATTGCGGAATCTCCGTCAAAGGCAAAGAACAGCCATAAGATTTTTGTGTCCTTACCTTGCGCGCTTCTGATGACCGGACAGAGCGAGGAGACTGTGGATGCCATTGTAAATATGCAGGGCGCCATGGATATGGACTATGATATAGCACAGGAATCGGCGGCGCAGATAGGCGGTCAGGCAGGGGTTTCAGAGGATCAGATAAAGGTAAATGATGTCTATTTCAGCCAGTCCAATATTTCAAAACTGACCCCAGGCAGTATTATGACTCTGGCGTTGGTGGCTCTGCTCATACTTTCTGCGGCAGGAATTGTCATTCATAACATATTTTATATTTCTGTGGCCGGTAAAGTACGGGAATACGGTCAGCTTCGTACGATTGGGATGACCAGAAAGCAGGTACGGAGAATGATATCCCGGGAAGGACGAAGGTTGGCGTTATGTGGAATTCCCTTTGGCCTTGTTCTGGGTGGAGTGATGGGATATGCTCTGGTGCCGGGCGGCTGGGATTTCCTTAATTTTGCCGGAGCGGCCCTGGTCTGCAGTCTGCTGGGAATCGTATTCGTAGGCATTTCCGTGAGAAAACCGGGAAAAATTGCAGCTATGACGTCGCCTGTGGAGGCATTGGGGTATACCGGATATACAGGGAAGGAAAAAGCCTCCAAAGAACTGCAGCGAAGTCTCACGCCCGAGAATTTGGCCGCACTGAATCTAAGACGAAACAGAAAGAAAAGCATTCTTACCATGTGCTCGCTTGTGCTTGCGGGTATTCTCATGGGAGCCATTACTTCTTTTGTGGTGTCCTATGACCCGGCCGCTGTGGTTGACAACTCTTATCCTGATGGTGACTATCAGCTTCAGCTTTCTGCGGAGTCAGGATATACCAATAATGACACCAGTCTTTTGGGAAGAGCAAAAGCGTATGCTTCCCTTCAGGCTGCAGATACTATGGGAGAAGATTTGAGAGAGGAACTGGAAGGTGTTGATGGAGTTACCGGTGTGAAACCATGGCATTATCTTATGATTGCCACAGATATATTTGGGGAACCGGAAGAAATGAGTATAAACGGTTTTACGGAAGAGGATTTTGAACTTTTAAAGCAAATGAATTATGAGGGTGAAACCTCTTATCAGAAGCTTGCCGAAACTCCGGGAGTGATCGTGGAGATAGAGTACAACAGTAATTTTGAGAAAAATCCTGTTAAGGTGGGCGATAAATTCCCTGTTGTCTGCTACAACGGAAAAGGCGAGATGATTGAGACTGACCTTCCGGTGCTGGGTACCATCAGGCAGAAAACCTGGTCTTCAGACAACCGAAAAAAGGGAATCCAACAGAAGCTGCCGTTGTCCATTATGGGAAGTACACTTATGATGCCTGTGGAAACCATGAATGAGTGGGCAGGTATGAATACTACTTATGGATATGAAATTGCCGTATCCCCTGATAAGGAAGCAGAAGTAGGAAAAACCCTCGAAGAACTATACGGAGCGGAAGAAAATATGTATCTGGGCTCGAAGAGGGAGATTAAGGAATCTCGTGAACAGGAAGAGTTTTCCATGAAGGTTATTCTCTATGTATTGGCTGCGTTCCTTGTAATTTTCGGCCTTATTAATCTGATGAACACAATTATGACAAATCTTTTTTCTCGAAAGAGAGAACTGGGCATTCTGCAGGCGGTCGGTATGACGAAAGTCCAGATCCGCCGTATGCTGAGCAGGGAAACGCTGAGTTATGTGGCCTTATCTGTTTTCTGTGCGGCAGCCGTGGGCGGTGCACTTGGATATGCGCTGGTGAGAGTCGCATTTATCATGCAGCTTTGGGTAAAATATCAGTATCCGTGGATTCCGGTGCTTGTATATATTGTGGCACTCTGCCTGATGCAGTGGGGCATGACACGGTATGGAGTGAAAATGCTGCAAAAAGAGAGCCTGGTAGACAGAATGAAAGAGAATTAAGGCAACAGCTTGTTTTATGGACACATCTGAGCTATGCGGGAATATGATGATATTGACAGCAAAATTTGATGTGAGGAATGGTCTATGAAACGAAATGTGCAATTGGAGAAAGCGGCAGAGGCAGTCAGTGATGCGTCTGCCGCTTATCCGAGAATCTATCAGCTTCCACCGCGGGAAGGCAGAGAGGTCCTTGAGCGGACACAGGATGCGCCGGTATTTATGTATCCGGCAGAAATAAAGAATACAATGGTGATGACAAAAAATTGGGGCAGGATTCGTGTATACCTGGTGAAACCAGAATGTGTACAGAAGCCTGCCGATGTTATTTATTACATCCATGGCGCAGGATGGGTGTTCGGAAGTTTTCATACACATGAAAAGCTTGTGCGTGAGCTGGCTGCGAGGACCGGGTGCCTTGTGGTTTTTCCGGAATATGTGAGAGCGCCGCAGGCGCAGTTCCCTGTGTCGATTGAGCAGTGCTATGCAATCCTCAATATGGTGCCGCAGCTTGTGAAAGAAGCGGGTTGTGTCATGAACAGGGAAACGCTTACCGTTGCCGGGGATTCTGCGGGCGGAGCCATGGCAATCGCAATGACGCTTATGGCTAAGTACAGGAAGGAACCATATATCCAGAAGCAGCTTCTATTCTATCCTGTGACGAATGCATGTTTTGACACAGGCTCCTACTGCGAGTTCGCAGAGGATTATTATCTGTACAGAGATGGTATGAAATGGTTTTGGGACCAATATGTGCCGAAACAGGCAGAACGGAATCATATTTTGGCATCGCCGCTTCGGGCCGGGACAGAGCAGTTGTGCGGACTTCCGGAGGCGCTGATCATCAATGGTGAGGCCGACGTGCTCCGGGATGAGGGCGAGGCTTATGCAAGGAAGCTGCGCTGTGCAGGTGTGCCGGTAATCGCCGCCAGATTCCAGGCTATGATCCATGATTTTGTGATGCTCAATTCCCTGGATGAGACTCAGGCCTGCCGCGGCGCGATGGATCTTGCTACCGAGTGGGTGTGCAGAAGGAATTATGAGGTATGTGCCCAGAAGAAGTGATTGACATTTTAAACTGTTACCGTTATAATAACAGATATAGACGCAGTTGGTCAAGTTTTTAGATGTTCGTTGACAGATTAGTATCGTTTCTGTGAAAAAGGAGGGATAAGTGTGGAGGAGAGGAAAATGCGGAAAGAAACGCAGAAAGAAATGGCCGCCAAGGCGGCTGCGCTGTATGTTAGGGATGGCATGACACTTGGGCTGGGAACAGGCTCAACGGCGTATTATTTCATCCGGGAGGCGGGAGCCATGGCAGCGAAAGGCTTTCGTTTCCGCGCGGTAGTGACCTCTAAGAAAAGCAGGGAGTTGGCCTTGGCTTTTCATATCCCGGTTATCTCTCCAGAAGAGACAGAGTTTATAGATTTGGCTATTGACGGTGTTGATGAGATCGATAAGGACTTTTGTGCCGTAAAGGGCGGCGGCGGAGCACTATTGCGTGAAAAGATTGTTGCGTCAAAGGCGCATGAGGTTATCTGGATTATGGATGAGAGTAAGCTCGTGGACCGCCTGGGAGCGTTCCCCTTGCCTGTGGAGGTTCTGCCCTTCGGAAGCCGTTGGACAGCGGATGCCGCTAAAAGACTTGGCGGTGATGTGAGACTTCGCTGTGTCGAGGGCAGGCCCTACCGTACAGATAACGGAAATGCGATTTTAGATATGACTTTTCCGCAAAGGACGGATTATCGGACAGCAGACAGGGAACTGCGGCGCATTCCGGGCGTGTTGGAGACAGGGTTTTTCGATGCCATATGTTCCAGAATCATTGTGGGCGGCCGTGATGGTGTGAGGGAGATTTTGAATCCGGAGAGGGTCTGCATGACAGCTATGGATGAAAGTTTTTAAATTGGCGGTGAACTAAAATGGGACGAATTATAGATGGAACCAATTATAGATGAAACCAATTATAGATGGAACCAATCAAAGATGCAACGAATCATAGAAGTAATGTATTAAAAATGAAATGATTAAAAATGGAATGAGAAAGGTGGCGGAAAGTTGGAAGAAAAGTGTGAGAGCAGGAAGCTTGTTGATGGATATATCGGGACATATTATTCTGAGGAGAGTAAAGGGGTATACCATTTTATGTTTGATGAAGAGAGCGGGAATATGACGGAGCCGGAATTGTTTTATGAGGCGTCTGGTGCAAAATGGGTATCCTTATATGAAAACAGGCTGACGTTTCCTGTTGTGCGGGGAGATAAGGCGGGAACCTGTTTCCTTATGCTTGAAGAAGGGAAAATCGAATCGTCCAGCGAGATTCTTGAGGAAACGCATACGCCATGCTATATCCAACAGGATGGTGATTTTGTCTATACAGCAAATTATCATGACGGGACAGTGATGATATACCGAATGGTAGATGGTGCACCCACAATAATAAAAAGAATTGAAAATGGAGTTGAAGCAGGCTGCCATCAGATTCTTCTGCACGGAACATATTTGTTGGTACCTTGCCTGGTGCAGCACAGAATCAGGATTTTTGACATGGCGCATGATTTCCAACCGGCTGGGGAAATTACATTTTCTGATGGGACAGGCCCGAGACATGGGATATTTAACAAGGCGCACTCCAAGTTGTATGTAGTAAGCGAGTGGAGCAATGAGCTGTTTATTTACCAGGTGAAAGGATGCAGCTTTAAACTTTTACAAAGCTGTTCGCTCTTGCAAGAAATGCGTAAAAAAACAGCGGCTGCCGCGGTACGGTTGTCGGAGGATGAACGATTTCTATATGTTTCACTACGCGGTGCAGAGCTTCTAGCGGTTATAGATGTGAGCAATGACGTTCCGTCTATTATACAGTATGCGCCATGCGGAGGAGAGCATCCGCGCGATTTTGTTTTAAGCAGGGGAAGCAGATATGTACTTACGGCGAACCGGATGCGGGGAGGGATTGTGTGTATGGAGAGAGACTCTGCATCAGGATTACTGAAAGAAATTAAGGCGAGAATCAATATGCCCCAGGGTGTCTCAATTGCATTGGCCTGTGAATAAATATTGAAAGAACATGACAAAGTAAGAAAATATTTAAAGAAGTAAATATTTAAAGAAGAAAATTGTAAATCAAGTAAATGGTTAAACAAGAAAATAGCTAAACAAGTGAATAAGAAACCAAAAAATTATTATATATAAAATGCAAATGCTTGAAAATGTTAATATTGTTATAAAACAATTTGGCGATGTAAGGAGGTATCATATGCAGAAAACAGATATAGGAGTCATCGGATTAGCGGTCATGGGCAGAAGCCTGGCGCTGAATATGGCAGACCATGGGTTCCGGGTGGGCGGTTATAACCGCAGTAAAGAGGTTACGGAGCAGGTGCTCAAGGCACATCCTCACGAAAATTTCATCCCGTTCTATGATATAAAGGAATTGGTGGCATCCCAGGAGCGTCCAAGGAAATTTCTTATCATGGTGAAAGCGGGGAAACCGGTAGACATGGTGATCGACCAGCTTGTACCTATGCTTGACCAAGGGGATATGATCCTCGACGGCGGGAATTCATTTTTTGAAGACACACGGCGCAGGGAAAAAGCGCTGAAGGAAAAGGGTATCTATTATTTTGGCACCGGGGTTTCAGGCGGTGAGAAGGGTGCACGTTTCGGCCCGTCCATCATGCCGGGCGGCGATGAGCAGGCTTATGCGCATATCGCACCTATTCTTGAAGCGATTGCGGCCAAAGCGCAGGGAGAGCCGTGTTGTGCTTATATGGGGCCGGACGGTGCGGGCCATTATGTGAAAATGGTGCATAATGGTATTGAATACGCGGATATGCAGTTGATTGCAGAGGCCTATCTACTGTTAAAATATGGTGGCGGTTTTACAAATGCTGAGCTTGCAGATGCTTTTGATGAGTGGAACAAAGGGGAGCTGAAAAGCTATCTGATTGAGATTACAGCAGGTATTTTCCGGGAAAAGGACGATTTTTCGGACGGTGAGCTGGTGGACTATATTCTGGACAGTGCAGGACAGAAGGGGACTGGGCGGTGGACCAGCCTGGAATCCCTGAAGCAGGGGGTAAATGTATCTATGATTACTGCGGCCTGCAACGCAAGAATCATGTCGAACCGTGTGAACGAGAGAGCAGAAGCCTTGAAGTTATTTGCGGCTCCGGAGAAGACGGCAGTGGTTGATAAAGAGACTTTTAAGAACCAGGTGCGTCATGGATTGTATACGGCAAAAATTGTGGCCTATGCGCAGGGCTTTGCGCTTCTGGCTCATGCGTCAGCAGAGTATGGATGGAAGCTTGATTATGGCAGGATTGCTGCGATTTTCCGGGCTGGATGTATTATACAGGCAGAGTTTCTGGATGATATCACGAGGGCCTTTGGGAAAAATCCGCAGCTTAAGAATCTGATGACAGACAGCTTTTTCCTGGATGGAATTAACCGTGGACAGGAGAGCCTTCGCAGTATTGTGGGCCTTGGCATTCGAAACGGTATTCCGCTTCCGGCAATGAGCCAGGCAATCGCTTATCTCGACGCTTTCAGAGGCGTACCCGCAGGTGCGAATCTGATCCAGGCCCAGAGGGACTGCTTCGGGGCACATACCTATGAGAGAACGGACAGGGAAGGAATCTTCCATCATGAATGGGGGCTTGAGAATGAGTAGAAAACAGACGTTCACCATATTTGGCGGTACAGGCGATCTGACCTTCCGCAAGCTGATTCCTGCTCTTTATAATATGTACGCGGCGGAAAAAGATGAGCTTTGTGCGCAGGTGGTCATTATCGGCCGCCGCGATTATACAAGTGAGGCTTACCGGGAGCTGGCGCGCGGCTGGGTGGAGAAGTTCGCCCGGCTTCATTATAAGGCCGAGGTTTATGATGAGCTTGCGAAACGCATTACCTATTACCGCATGGACTTTACGGACGAGAATGCCTATGGCGGGCTGGATGAATTATACAGGGAGAGGGGCGTGGAAGAGCATATCTTTTATTTTGCCGTGGCTCCCAGGTTTTTCAGTACCATTGTCCGGGGGCTTAAGAGGGTTTCCGGCGCAGAGGGCGGCAAGGTTGTGCTGGAGAAGCCCTTTGGGGAAAATCTTGCGGCAGCAGCCAGCCTCAATCAGGAGATGGAGGCGTTTTTCAAAGCAGAGAATATTTACAGGATAGACCATTATCTGGGAAAAGAGATGGTCCGAAATATCCAGACGATCCGTTTTGCCAACCCTATTTTCAGCAATGTGTGGGATGCGGAGCACATTGCGTGTGTGCAGATCTCAGCGCTTGAGGAAGTGGGGGTGGAAACCAGAGGGGGCTATTATGACCACAGCGGAGCGCTAAAGGATATGATGCAGAATCATCTGTTTCAGATTCTTACGATCGTGGCGATGGAACAGCCCGGGAGCCCCGGGGTGGAGGACATGCACCAAGAGCAGATGAAGGTGCTCGCATCTCTTCGCATAATGGACGATACGGCCTCAAGTATGGTTTTGGGTCAGTATGAAGGTTACCGCGGGGAAGCGTCCGTTAATCCGGACTCCGGTACTGAGACATATGCGGCACTGAGACTTTTTGTGGACAATGAGAGATGGAGGGGAATGCCCTTCTATATCCGCACGGGAAAGAAGCTCGGGAAAAGGGAAATGCAGGTGGCCGTAGTTTTCAAAAGCCCTGCGCCGGGATTGGAGCAGAATATCCTGAATATCAAGATACAGCCTACAGAGGGTGTGTATCTGCAGTTTAACATTAAAAAGCCGGGTGAGTCTGATGACATCATTCAGGCTAAGATGGATTTCTGCCAGAGCTGTTCTTTTATTAACCAGATGAACACACCGGAGGCTTATGAGAGGCTGATCGGTGCCTGTTTCCGGGGAGAGCGCTCCTGGTTTTCCCAGTGGGACCAGATTGAGACAAGCTGGAAATATGTGGACCAGATACGTGAGAAGTACCACGCGGAGGGATGTGCGCTTCATTCTTACGAGCCGGGTACCGACGGGCCGGCCGCCGCGGCAGACCTGCTTGCCCGCTATGAACATGAGTGGTTTGACTGATAAGCCTTAGATAACATAGGAGACAAGCTTTACAGATGGGACGAGTCTAGAAGATGAGAAAAACTACATTTTAGGCAAAATAGACAAAATCAATAAGGCATAATTGGAGAAAACAGAGAAACCATACGGCTGGGAAAGGAAGGCATTGACTTCCGGACCCGGCCGTGTTAGGATTCTAACTAGAAGAGGATAGTGATTGTGAAAACAAGCTAAACCTGTATACAGAAATATTTCCGGAAGTGTGTGCTTTTGGTTTTATTTGTGTATATAGGTTTTTTTGTTTCTTGTGGGTGTATTTCTTACAGATAATATCCTGTGAACAAACATTTGTACCGGGCAGGATAGGAGGAGGGGCAAATGCAGATTTATAAGATTCTCAACAATAATGTAGCGGTTGTTCTTGACGAGCAGGCACAGGAAAAGATTGTGATGGGACGCGGTATCTGCTTTAAGAAAAAGGCCGGTGATGAGATATCTCCGGAGACAGTGGATAAGACATTTTTTCTCTCGGCTTCAGAGGCAAACAGCAAGTTTCAGGTGTTGATTCAGGATATTCCTTTGGAGCATATTGCAATCGGTGAGGAGATTATTACCGAGGCCAGGATACGTCTGGGGAAGAAGCTGAATGATATGATCTATATATCCTTGATCGACCATGTACATACCTCGATTGTGCGCTGTCTGGACGGGGTTACGGTGAAAAATGTACTGCTCTGGGACATCCGCAGGTTCTATAAGGATGAATTCCAGATCGGACTCTGGGCGCTTGAACAGATAAAGGGAACGTGTAAGGTCGAACTTCCGGTGGATGAGGCAGGCTTCATTGCCTTACATCTGGCGAACGCTCAGATGGATGAGGGAGTCATGCACAATATGTATGAAATCACGCGGATCATGCAGGAGGTTGTGAATATTGTAAAGTATCATTTTCATGTAGAATTTAATGAGGATGATGTGTATTACTACCGCTTTATCACCCATCTGAAATTCTTTGCCAAGCGTCTGATCGAGAAGAAAACTTATGAAGACGGGGATAGTGATGACCTGCTGGATGTCATCAAAAACAAGTACCAAAATGCGTATCACTGCGTAGAAAAAATCAGTACATTTGTGGCAAAGAAGTACCAATACGAGCTTTCAAAGGAAGAGCAGCTATATCTTACAATCCACATTGAACGTGTGATCCATAAGACAAAAAACTGAGAAAATATAAGAGCGAAAGCCGGAAAAAGTATGCCGGGATGGTGACATTCAGTTGGCCAAACCTTCATAAATATAAAATTTTATAAGCATGGAGGAAAAGAAAATGGGCAAGTATGAAAGTCTGGCAAGAGACATTGTCAGAAACGTGGGCGGAAAGGAAAATGTGAGCAGTCTCACACATTGTATTACAAGACTCCGCTTCAAACTCAAGGATGAGAGCAAGGCCAACGATGAGGTGCTTAAGAGCATGGAGGGCGTGGTAACCGTGATGAAAAGCGGCGGCCAGTACCAGGTGGTGATCGGCAATCATGTTCCTGATGTGTATGCGGATGTGATGCCGCATCTGAGCATGGACGAGGGCAGTGAGGATAAGGAAGCTGCTCCGTCAGGGAACCTTTTTAACCGGGCGATTGATATTATTTCGGGTATCTTTCAGCCAATCCTTGGCATTATGGCTGCCTGCGGTATGGTGAAGGGTCTGAACGCTTTGTTTGTGGCTATAGGGCTTTACAATGATACCTGCGGAGGGTATCTGGTGTTGAACGCCATTGGAGACGGTTTGTTTAATTTCCTGCCTTTGTTTCTCGGCTATACCGCGGCGAAAAAGTTTAATTTAAAGCCTATGCTTGGTCTTGTGATCGGGGCCATCATGTGCTACCCAACTGTACAGGGAAGTGCCCTTTCTGCAGGCGGGGATGTTCTTTATACCCTGTTTCAGGGGACCATGTTTGAGTCGAATGTGTATACGGATTTCTTCGGGATTCCGATGATAGCGATGGATTATACTGGCACGGTGATACCTGTTATTTTTGTTGTGTATTTTGCATCAAAATGCGAAAAGTTTTTCAATAAATTTATTCCGGATCTGGTGAAGTTTTTCTTTGTGCCAATGCTTACTTTGCTGATATCAATCCCTGCCGGGTTTTTAATTATCGGGCCGCTGGCAACCTTTGGTTCTACGATTATTGCGGAGACGGTTATGACAGTGCGCAACTTCAGCCCGCTTCTGGCAGGCGCGATCGTGGGACTGACCTGGCAGATATTGGTTATTTTTGGACTGCATTGGGGATTCATTCCGGTATATATTAACAATATTCTTACCAATGGATATGACAATGTGATGATGCCGTTTTTTGCCTGTACATTTGCCACCTCGGCCGTGGTGCTGGCGATTTTCTTCAAGACGAAAAATAAGCAGCTCAAGGAAATGGCGCTGCCTAACTTTATATCAGGTGTTTTTGGGGTAACGGAGCCTGCAATTTACGGTATTTTGCTGCCTCTTAAGAAGCCGTTTATCATTAGCTGTATCGCGGGCTGTATCGGCGGTGGATTCTACGGTGCGTTCAATTTCCGCAAGTTTATGATGGGTGGTATGGGGATTTTTGAGTTTCCGGCCATGATTGAACCGGACGGAAGTATGGGCAACCTGATTGTGGCGGTTGTAGGTGTGGTTATCACAATGGTGATTGCATTTGCAGCGACTATGATTTTGTATAAAGATGATAAAAAGGAGCCTTTGGCAGCGGGGCAGGATGGAGATTCCCAGGCTGCAGGGCAGAATGGGGGCGCCCGCGTAATTAACAAAAAAGACGCAAAAGTGTCTGCGATTGTAACTGAGAACATTGCAGACAATCATGCAGGAACAGCACATAAAGGCTTATTTAATCAGTTGGAGATTGTAAGCCCTATGAAAGGAAAAGTGATCGCACAGGAAAGCATGAAGGACGATGCCTTTGCTTCCGGTGTGCTGGGGAAAGGAGTCGCTGTGCTGCCGGAGGAGGGCAGAGTTTATGCGCCTGCGGACGGTGTGATTTCCACTTTGTTTCCGACGCTCCATGCCATTGGTATGGAGACAGATGGGGGCGCGGAGCTGCTCATTCATGTGGGTCTGGACACGGTTCAATTAAATGGAGAGGGCTTTCAGGCAATGATTGCCCAGGGGGACCGGGTGAAAAAAGGACAGCTTCTTCTTACCTTTGATAAAGAGCTCATTGAGGGCCGGGGATATAGCCTGGAGACACCGGTGCTGGTTACCAATTCTGATGATTTTCTGGATGTGGTGGAGACTGCTGAAAATGAGATCATGCCCGGAGATATGCTGCTCAAGGTGCTGAAATAAGAGGTGGAAAATGGGATTTAAGGACGATTTTTTATGGGGCGGTGCGACAGCCGCAAATCAGTGTGAGGGCGGTATTTATGAAGGTGGAAGAGGTCTGGCGAATGTGGATGTGTGCCCCGCGGGAACAGACAGGAGTGCAGTTATCAGCGGACATCTGCCCATGCTTTCTATGGATAGCAGCCATACCTATCCTGCTGCGGAGGGTGTGGATATGTATCATCATTTCCGTGAGGATATCCGCCTTTTTGCAGAGATGGGATTTAAGGTATACAGACTTAGTATTGCATGGACGAGGATTTTTCCCCAGGGTGACGAGGAAGAACCAAATGAGAATGGGCTTGAATTTTATGAAGAAATGTTTCGGGAATGCCGGAGATATGGAATAGAACCGCTGGTTACAATCTGTCATTTTGACTGTCCCATCGGCTTGATTAAGAAGCTGGGAGGCTGGCGGAGCAGACAAATGATTGATTTTTATCTTCATCTTTGTGAAGTGCTTTTTACACGTTTCCGGGATTATGTGAGGTATTGGCTCACATTTAATGAAATCAATATGATACTGCACGCACCCTTTATGGGAGCCGGAATTTCCTTTGAGGAAGGGGAAAATGAGGAGCAGGTGAAATACCAGGCAGCTCATCATGAACTGATAGCAAGTGCGCTGGCAACCCGTATGGCACATGAAATCAACCCGGATAACAGGGTGGGCTGCATGTTTGCAGCGGGGAGCGTTTATCCTTATTCCTGTAATCCTGCGGATGTGTGGGAGGCGGTTGTCACAGAACAGGAAAACTACTTTTTTGTAGATGTGCAGGCTCGGGGATATTATCCTTCCTATGCGGTAAAAAGGCTGCAGAAAAAGAAGATTTTCCCCCGGATGGAGGCAGGAGATGAGGAGATTTTGCGCAGGCACCCGGTGGATTTTATTTCCTTTTCCTATTATAACAGCAGGTGTGTGGCAGCTCCGGATAGTGGTCAGGAGGAGGCCGCAGGTAATCTGTTTAAGTCTGTGAAAAATCCATATCTCAGGTTCAGTGAATGGGGCTGGCCCATTGACCCCCTTGGGCTTCGGATTACTTTGAACCAGGTGTATGACCGCTACCAAAAGCCTTTGTTTATTGTGGAAAACGGCTTTGGCGCCGCAGATGAACCGGATGAAAACGGGTATGTAAAGGACGATTACCGGATAGACTATCTGCGGGAGCATATCCGTGCTATGAAAGCGGCAGTGGAAGAGGACGGCGTGGAGCTTTTGGGGTATACCTCCTGGGGATGTATCGACCTGGTGAGTGCGTCTTCGGGTGAAATGAGAAAGCGGTACGGATACATTTATGTGGACAAGCAGGACGATGGCAGCGGCACTTATGCCCGCAGCAAAAAGAAGTCGTTTTACTGGTATAAAAAGGTGATTGAGACAAACGGCGAGGACCTGGATTAAAAGTTAAGGACAGCATCCATGAGACAGCGCATGCTTGCAAGCAGAGTCTTGTGGATATCCGACTTTTATATATAAACATACAAAGAGAGGAAACGAAAATGAAAAAATTTAGCTATGTGATCAAGGATGAGGTGGGAATTCACGCAAGACCAGCAGGACTGCTGGTGAAGGAAGCCAAAAAGTATGAGAGTAAGATTGTGATTAATAAGGATGGTAAATCTGCGGAGGCTACAAAGCTTATGGCTGTTATGGGATTAGGTGTGAAATGCGGTCAGACAGTGGAAGTAGAGGTTTCCGGGGCTGATGAGGACAGCGCATATGAGGGAATGAAGGCGTTCTTTGAGGCAAATTTATAATAATATTAGAAGTGATTTCTATATAAACAGTAGGCATAAATACAGGGGACCGGGCATAAATCTGCCCGGTCTTATTGTATTATATGGATAAACAACTCATAATGTGTTAAAATAAATCTCATGGACAGCAGGACATAACAGGAGGTGAGCTGGTGCACTGTTTTATAATAGAGGATAAGCTTAAGGAAACGGACAGGATGCCGGAGGGTGAGGGAACGCCCGCGGTGCAGGTGCTTACTCACAAGGAGGCCCGGGAAATGCAGTGGCCTTCGCAGGTAAAGGGAAAGGTACGCGTGGAGCAGGGCATCCGGTTCTGTAAGGTGGAGGAGATGCAGGAGGGACTGATCGGAACGCTCTATGTGCCTGCACGTGCGATGAACAGGAAGCATATGGGATTTTATTATGTGATTAAAAAGGACAGGATCATTTTCATAGATGACAGTGGGCTGGTGCTTACTCTTTTGAGTAAAATTTCTGAGACACAGACCTGGGAGAACCCGGGAATCGGGGTGTTTTTTGCGGACTTTCTGGAGAGGCTCATCGAGGGAGATGTGGTGTTTATCACAGAGCTGGAAAATGAGCTGGAAAAGCTTGAGGATACGGTTCTCGAAAAAGGAGCCAACGATGATTTTAATCATGTGATCAGCAGCTACCGCAGGAAAATAATGGTATTTTCTCACTATTATCTGCAGCTTTCGGATATGGGGAGCGTGCTCGAGGAGGACGACAATCACTTTTTTACCGAGAAAGAGCAGAGAAGCTTCGAGCTTTTTGTAGACAGGGTGAACCGGCTGCGGGAGGAGACGCAGATGCTGCGTGATTATTCGATTCAGATCCGGGAGGTTTACCAGTCTTTGATCGATGAGCATCAAAATGAAATCATGAAGGTACTCACCATTGTGACTACGATTTTCCTGCCGCTCTCATTGATCGCGGGCTGGTATGGAATGAACTTCAGTAATATGCCGGAGCTTGGCTGGAGATATGGGTATGGTGCGGTTATTGTGGTAAGTCTGTTTATCGTAATTCTATGTATCTGGCTGTTTCGGAAAAAGAAGTTTTGGTAATAAGATAAGGAAAGGTGGCAAAACGATGATTATTGATTTAACAATTTGTATCACCCCTAAAATGATAACAGACGCCCAGGGCAATGAGAAAAAAGCCCTGGCCGGACATTTGGGCACACACTTCGATGTGATGAACAAGGTTTTTCCGTTGGAATATACACAGAGGCGGGGAATTGTGTTTGATGTGAGCTGTGTAGGGGTGCGGGAGATTGAGGAGACTGATATTGACTTATCAAAGGTGGAACGTGATATGTTTGTGGCGTTTTACAGTGGATATATTGAGAAGGTGCCATATGGGAGCCAGGAATATTTTAAAGAGCATCCTCAGCTTTCAGATGCCTTAATCGACAGACTGCTGGAAAAGGGCGTTTCTATTATAGGAATCGATTTTGCAGGTGTTCGCCGGGGAAGGGAGCATACGCCAAAGGATCAGTACTGTGCAGATGAGGGCGTGTTCATCATTGAAAACCTCTGCAATCTGAAGGACATCCTGCAGGGACAGCCAAGTGCGGGCTTTACCGCAAATACATATCCGATGAATTACGCAGACATGACAGGACTGCCATGCAGGGTGACGGCTCTGGTGTGATACTTGAAAAAGCATCAGTTTGAGTTTCGTAAACCGGAATTGGCAAGTATGCAGAAATGTATTTGAAGCATCAAAGAGCAATAAGGAGATATTATGAAAAAGTTAAATTTTGATAAGAAAGAGTATTTTTCTATTCCGAACCTTATGGGATATTTCCGTATCATATTGGTGCCGGTGTATCTCTATGTTTATATCAATGCGCAGAGTTCACGGGATTATTACCTGGCTGCGGGGATCATGGTGGTGTCGTTCTTGACAGACTTTTTTGACGGAAAGATTGCACGGCGCTTCCATATGATTACGGAGTTTGGCAAAATCCTGGACCCGGTGGCGGATAAAATCACACAGGGGGCTATGGCACTCAGCTTTTCTTTCCGTTATCCTGTGATGAGACTGCTTCTGGGAGTGTTCCTCTGTAAGGAATTCTTTATGGGCGCAGCCGGAGCATATATGATGACAAAGGGACGCAGGATGAACGGTGCGCAGTGGCATGGTAAAATTTGTACGGCGGTTTTGGATCTGATCATGTTTCTGCTGTTGATGCTTCCGGATATCAATGCAGATACAGTGAAAATCCTTGCTGGGGCAGGCATAGTGGTAATGCTCATTTCCCTGGCTGCGTATGCGCGCATGTACATAGCTATGTGGAAAGAAGTCAGAGAACAGCATTGAACCACATACACGAGAAATTTTTGAAAATTAAAAATATTAAAAAAATTCTGAAAAAACTCTTTACAACCCGATCAACCTGTGTTATAGTGTTTAAAGTAATCAATACGAATCTGAACCTGACCTATTACAGTAAGTCATTTTTCATGATTTACAGTAGTTGGCCGGGTTTTTTTGTCATTGATACGAATATTAAAATGGAGGTACCAGAACATGAATAACGGTACAGTAAAGTGGTTTAATTCACAAAAAGGATTTGGTTTCATCACAAACGATAACGGCGGAGAGGATGTATTCGTACACTTTTCTTCAATCGTGTCCAACGGCTTCAAGAGCCTGGAAGAAGGACAGAAGGTTTCTTTTGATGTAGAAGCTGATCCGAAAGACAGAAGAAGACAGAGAGCAGTCAACGTAGCTGCTATTTAATGATCTTCCATTCCTAAATTATTAAAATATAGTCTTCGATGTATGTATGCCATCCATTTGAATATTTGTATTTGTGATAATTTAAGCGCAGTAAGGCATTTATCCTGACTGCGTGCGTAAAAGGCGGATATATCCGTCAAGAAAGAGCCTTTGCACGACTGTGATACAGCCGGCAGGGCTCTTTTTTGTTCCGCCTGGGGCGGGGTGCGGAGCGTCAATGGCACTTGTTAAGAAACAGCCGAAGTAGCCGAAACGTCAAAGCGGCCAAAGCGCAGAGGCTGTTGGCCGCAAATCAGGCTTTTCAGGAAACCGAATGATTGATATATTTGCTGAGTGCCTGGAGAAGATATTCATAATTAATGGGCTTGGAAATATGGTCGTTCATTCCGGCGGACATAGTCTTAGCAATATCTTCGGCAAAGGCGTTAGCTGTAAGAGCAATGATTGGAATAGCTGCTGCGTCCTCGTGGCTGCTGCTGCGGATAGCACGGGCAGCACAGTAGCCGTCCATGACCGGCATTTGCAAATCCATAAGTATAGCCTGGAAAGAACCCGGCGGTGAACTAAGAAATGCTTCTACTGCCTCTTGGCCGTTTGCTGCACCGTGTACATGAAGCCCGGCATCTTCAAGGAAAGTCTGCGTGATTTCCATATTTAACGTATTGTCCTCGGCTACCAGAATGCTTGTTCCGGCGGCAAAGTGGTAGATGGTTTTTTCTGCGTTGTGAGCGTCGGCTAATTCACTGTTTTGAAGATTATTACAGTTATGGCAGAGTTTCAAATTGAGGGTTACGGTAAAACGGCTGCCTTTTCCTTTTATACTTTCGACCAAAATATTCCCCTGCATGGCTGTGACGATTCCGTTCGCAATGGACATGCCAAGGCCAGTACCCTGTACGTGGTTTGCCAGCTCACTGTCCTCACGGGAAAACGGCACAAAGATATAATCCAGATACTTTTCGTCCATACCGACACCGTTATCCTCCACCGTGAAAACAAAGCTGCCGTAATCGGGGGTACGCACAGATACCTCCTGTGCAGTGACGGAAATCCTGCCGCCCTCGGGTGTGTATTTCACCGCATTGCTGATGAGGTTGATCAGCACCTGACGGAGCCTTCCGGCATCTCCCACAAGCTTATCATGGAGAATATTGACCTCGGAGAAACAGATAAGCTGTTTTTTATCCGCAGATTCCGAGCGTATGATGGATTCTACCTCCTGCATCATGGTGGCCAGGGAAAATCTTTCCTCCAGCAGATCAATCTTGCCTTTTTCAATCCTGGACATGTCAAGGATGTCGTTTATGAGGCTTAAAAGATATTTGCTGGACAGATTGATTTTGTCAAGGCAGTCTCTGAGCTTGGCAGGATCATGCAGACTGGCCGCTGCAATGGCTGTCATTCCGATGATGGCGTTCATTGGCGTGCGGATATCATGGGACATCTGAGCCAGGAAATTACTCTTGGCTTCGTTCGCATTTTTGGCAGCTTCATAAGCGGCGATGAGAGCTTTCCGGTTTTGTTCAGCTATCTCTTTTTCTTTCTCCACGTTGTGGGAGGCGAGAATGATTTTTAAAGGTACGCCGTTCCGGCTTTCTGCGAGAATCAGATGAAGCCGCATCCAGCCGAAATAGCTGCCATAGTCCCGGCGGTACTCCAGCGCATAGATGGTATCTCCTTCCCGCATCCGGGAACAGATTTTCTCCGCAGAAAGATCCTCCAGGAATTTTTCCTTATCATCGCTGTGAATGAGATGTTCGCTGTATTGATACAGAAATTCCTTATAAGACTGCGTGTCCTCCAGAAACTTAGCTAAATCGTCGCGTAGCTTAAAAGCCTGGTACGTCTCGGATTCCAAATCCACGTATATGACTGAATGATAAAAAGAGGAAAGGCCCTGGAGAATATTCTGATATTCAAAATAGAGCTTTTTGCGCTGCTGCTCTTTGAGCTCCTCAAGCTTTTGCTCGTGTATGTTCATGTTGGCGAAGATCACCTTTGTAACCCGGCCGTTTTGCATTTCGGATATACTGAAACGTGAGCGCACCCATTCCAGTCCGTGGGGGTAAATTCTCCTGAAATCAATGTCATAAACAGGTGTTTCGGGGGAGAGGGTGCTTCGCAGGAAGTCTGGGTTTCCGGCTCTGCGCATTTTTTCCTGATCGTCCTCGTATACATATTCCCGGATGAATTTTTCATAGTGTTCTGAAAGGGAACCCACAGGAAATTTCCCGGTTTTAAAAATGCTGTCCTCCTGCCAGATGGGACGATGGATATCGTTTTCTATGTCAAATACATAGATGGAATAGTAGCACTGACAAAGATTGGAGAGGATCATCTCGCGCTCTTTGGTAAGGTTCAGGCTGTTTAAAACGGTATTGTATTCCTTTTTAAGTACTTCAGTGTCTGTGATGTTCTGGTGGTAACCGCGCAGACACACACCCTTGGTATATGTATTGTCACGCACTCCGCCGCAGCGGATGTAAAGCTGTCCCCACTCAGGATGCATCCACGGATACTGAACTTCTGCACGGATATCTCTGCTGATTCGGGCGACTGCATCCTGTACGACAGGATAATAAGCGCTGTCAATACGCCCATACCAGAAGCGATAACATTCTTCCGGTGTGGGCTCCTTCTCTAATCCAAGAAGATGGAGCATGGTACTGTCCGCATACAAACGCGGCTGACATCCATCCTCCAGCTCGATGACCCATAGACCGGTCTGAGCCTGCAGAAGAACATCCTGCATTTTTGGCATATCGGTAAAGTGCTCCCGCATAGGTTTGTTCCTTTCCTTAATATCTGAAAATATTGGCAATATTCTATTGACTGTAAATACTTTTGCTCTATTATATCAACATAAGCTGTAAAAGTCCAGCACCGCAAAAATTTTTACATGGTCTGTCCAGGTCTTATTTTGAATTTTCACACAAATTTGCATGGCAATATCCTTAGAAATATGATAAAATGAACTTTAAACAGCGTTGCTGCAGAAGCAGAGCATAAATTGTGAGGAAAGAGATCAGGAGGGACGAAGAAAGATGGATAATCTGTACCTTCTCTTTAATTTTGCGGATTTTTATTACCTGGCGCCTCTTTCGTGGGTCAAGTCTATTGAAGACAGTTTGGATGCGGACGAGGAGCTGCCGGTTTTGAAATTATCTGCACACATGGACAGCAGTGTATGCACGGACCACAGATACAGGATTGTATTGGAAAATAAGGACCAGTGTTTTTATTTGGAGGCCGACAGTGTGACAGGGGTGGAAGAAATAGAGGAAGAGCGTTTTATAGAGCTTGGGGAACCTGTAATTAATGATACCAATGAATATCTCCGGGCAGGTGTCTTTATGAATTCTGCGGAGGGACAGGAAATCCTGGCTTTTATGCTGAATTTAGAGTATCTGACAGAAAAAGAGGGATTATGGAATTTATAGCAGCAAACACCGGCAGTCAGACGTTGTATATAGAAAAGGACAGGATAACTGCCATTGTAGAAAAGCCGGTAATACATAAGGTTCCGGGTGCGGACGAAAAGGTGGCTGGACTTTCCCGGTATGAGGGGCGGTTGGCGGTGTATCTTTATATGGAAGAAAAAATCCAGTGTGAGTGTGGAGTTCTGCTGGATACCGGAAAAAAAATATTGTATGGAATTACAGCAAGGGATGTGGGAGTGGAGGATATCGACCCCGCGCTTTTATCGGCTGTGATGGCGGGAGTGTGGGTGATGAGAAGTGATTAGGCTGAATGAAAATGAGTTTTCCAGTATTGTGGATTTTATGCGCGACAATTACGGCATTAATTTGGATAAGAAGAAGGTGCTGATAGAATGCCGTCTCACAAAGGCGCTGGAAAAGTATGGGGCAAGATCGTTTGCGGATTTTCTTAACATGATGAAGCGTGACAAAACGGGTATGATCGCAGGCGAGATGGTGAACAGGCTCACGACAAACTATACATACTTTATGCGGGAGCCTGCGCATTTCGCGGTCCTCAAGGAGCAGATACTGCCCCAGATGTTTGCACGCAAGCATGTGAGCTTCTATAATATCTGGTGTGCGGGCTGCTCTACCGGAGAAGAGAGCTACACCCTTTCCATGCTTTTGCAGGACTTCAAGGATCAGGAAGAGTGGATGCCGAATGTACGTATCCTTGCCACGGATATCTCTCAGGAGGTGCTGGATACTGCTAAAAAAGGTGTCTATCCTATCAAGGAGATGGAGAGCCTGCCTGTGGCATGGCAAAAAAAGTATTGTCGTATTATAGCGGACAAGAAATTTGAATTAGATGAAAAGTTAAAATATCATATACGATTCCGGAAGCAAAATCTAATGGATCCTGTTCCCGAAGGAGACAAATTTGACTTGATTTTTTGCAGGAATGTGATGATCTATTTTGACAAAAGTTCTAAGGAAAAGCTTCTCCGCCGTTTTGAGAACTGCCTTAAGCCAGGTGGTTATCTGTTTGTGGGGCTGGCAGAGCTGCTTTCCAGGGAAGAGACAGTGCTGGAACCGGCGTTTCCGGCAGTGTATAAGAAAACAGTTGATAAAAATTAATGTGGAAAAATAAATACATAGGTAGGGAGAGTTTATGAGTAAAAAAATAATGATTGTTGACGATGCACTGTTTATGCGGAAAACAATCCGTCGGATACTGGAAGCTAACGGGTATACGGATATTTTAGAGATGCCGGATGGAGAATCGGCGCTGAACGCTTATGAACAGGAGAAACCGGATCTGATACTTCTTGATATCACGATGCCGGGAATGTCTGGGTTGGAGGTATTGGAGAAGATTATGAGTATGGATCCTTCCGCGAAAATTGTCATGTGTTCGGCAGTGGGGCAGGAGATGATGATCCAGAAGGCTGTAGTTATGGGAGCTGCGGATTTTATTGTAAAACCATTTAAATCAGATGAGTTTATCAGAATTGTCAAAGGCAGTCTGGGAGATTGAAAAGAGGGGTAAATATAATGCGGAAATATTTTAAAGATTTAAAGGTGGGCAGAAAGCTGATGCTTTCTTTTGCCCTTATTATTGTACTATACGTGATAACTGTGGTAACTTCAGTAATGAATTTCAGAGAACTGTCCATCCGAATGGAGAAGCTCTATAATGAACCCTTTACCAATGCAGAGGCATCGCTGAATATGATAGCCAATATGCAGGGTGTGGGGCGGAGCCTGGCAATTATGTGCGTGGATACCGATAAATTAGCCCAGGAGGATTATCTTACAAAAACAAAAAATATGATAGCGGAAGCTGAGACGAGCCTGGAACTGCTTGCCAGCGGATACACGGTCGATGATGAAAAAATAGCGACTCTTAAATCACAGTTTAATGACTTAAAATCTCCCAGAGACACAGTTCTTGATTATTTGGAAGAGGGGAAGGCGGACGAAGCCTTTGATGCATACAAAAATATATATGAACCCAAAGCTGATATTGTGCGCAATACCCTGAATGAGGTTACAGAACTGTGTACTGCGGACGCAAAGAATAGTATGGATAGCGCCAACAGCAGGAATGCCTCAGTTATCGGTCTGATGGTATTAATTGCTGCTTTGGTTATTGTGTTTACCGTTGTTATTTGTTTTATTATTACCAGAAATATTCTTGAACCTGTCAATGCAGTTAAGAAGGCCGCCAGTGAAATTGCAAACGGACAGCTTGCATTAAAGCTGGAATATGAGTCAGGGAATGAATTCGGAGAGCTGGCAGACGATATACGAAGTACTGCCAAGGCGCTGAACAATTATGTGGATGAGATCCGCCGCGGCCTCCGGGCGCTCGGGAGCGGGAAACTTAATTATCATTCCCATGTGAACTACAAGGGTGATTTTGTTGCAATCGGAGAAGCCATGGATGAAATTTCCAGTATGCTCAAGGACTCTATGCAGCAGATCAGCAGCAGTGCGGAGCAGGTATCCTCCGGTGCGGAGCAGGTTTCAAACGGAGCCCAGGCTCTGGCGCAGGGGGCTTCCGAGCAGGCAAGCTCGATTGAGGAGCTTGCAGTGAGTATTAATGAGATTGCAGAGAGTGTGCGGGATAATGCGGATAATGCGGTGAAATCCAGTGAGCTCGCGGATTCTATGGGCACAGGTATTTCTAAGAGTAACTGCCAGATGCAATCTCTGCTGAAGTCGATTGAAGATATAAGAAAAAATTCCAGAGAGATAACCGGAGTAGTTAAGGAAATCGAAGATATCGCCTTCCAAACCAATATATTAGCACTCAACGCTTCTGTAGAGGCCGCCAGAGCAGGAGACGCAGGCAAGGGCTTTTCTGTGGTCGCCGGTGAGGTACGTCGGCTGTCATCTAAGACGACAAGTGCTTCCAAGCTTACTGCAGAGCTGATTGCAAAAAATGCGGAGGCTGTGGAAGAAGGTATCAGGGCTGTAGATGTGACCGCTGCTTCCCTGCGGGAGTCTGTGGAGAGTGCAGAAGCCGTGAATACGATCGTGGATAAAATTTCTTCTGTATCTGTGCAGCAGGCAGATGCGATTACCCAGATCCGCAAGAGCGTGGAGCTGATTTCAGAAATCGTCCAGGGCAATTCTGCAACCTCAGAGGAGAGCGCGGCTGCCAGCGAAGAGCTTTCCGCTCAGGCACAGATACTTAAGGATCTTGTGGAACAGTTTGAATATTAATTAGCAGGAAGAAGGCACGATTAATGAATTATCAGGATATGGATGAACAATCCAGGGATATACTGAAGGAGTTAGGAAATATCGGGACGGGAAATGCTGTGAGTTCTCTTTCCCAGATGATGAACTGTCCCTTTGAAATGGAAACACCGTTTTTGAGAATTGTGAAATATCATGAGGTCGCACGAATTTTATCCATATCAGAGGAGGTACAGACCGGAATCATCGTGGAGGTATTCGGCAAGCTGGAGGGCGTATTTTTATTTCTGATGAACGAAAGCTTTACGGATACTTTGCTGGAAGCGATGTTGGGTGAGCCGCCTAAAGACATAACAAATCCCAATGAGATGGAGCGCAGTGTAATCTGTGAGCTTGGGAATATTATGTGCGGGTCTTATATCCGTGCACTGTCACAGCTTCTTGATATGGAGATGGATGTTTCCGTGCCGGACCTGTGTATTGATATGGGAGGTGCGATTTTAAGTGTACCTTTATCCCGGTTCCTGCGCCTTAGTGAGGATGTTCTGCTGATAGAAAATGTGTTTCATTTAGGGGAAAAGGCTTTTTCCTGCAGGATTTTGTTTATGCCGGAAATGGATTCTCTTAAGGCAATGTTCGATAAAATCGGGGTGCAGTAGTGATGGAAAATGTTGTTGTAGGAATCGCCGAAGGGAAAATTGCAAGAAATGGACAGGTGCTTGTCTCTTACGCCCTGGGCTCCTGCGTGGGGGTATGTCTTTATGACAGGAGAGGCAGTACAGCGGGAATGGTGCATATTATCCTTCCTACTAAGAGCAGCGCGGTTCAGCAGGCAAACCCATATAAATTCGCGGATGAGGGCATACGGGCCTTGATCGATGAGATGGTGAAAGCCGGAGTTCCGCGCATAAGGCTTGCTGCCAAGATTGCGGGAGGCGCTAAAATGTTCAGCACTGACAATATACGATGGGAAATCGGACAGCAGAATGTGGAGGCAGTAAAAAGGACCCTTGCAGAGGAGCGAATTCCGGTTACAGCAGAGGATACAGGTAAGAATTATGGCAGGACCATTTACTTCTATGTGGATGAAAGCAAGCTTGAGGTACGCACAGTAAGACATAAAGTAGTGGTTTTGTAGATTATATGGAGGTTATCTATGGATACGAACAAAAAACAGATCATATTGGTGGTTGATGACAGCCTTTTGATCTGTCAGCAGATTAAGGCAGCATTAAAGGAGGAGCCGTTTTTTATATGCGAAGCGCATACGGGCAGTGAAGCGGTAGAAGCGGTGGCACAATACCAGCCTGATTTGATTCTCCTGGACGTGGTACTGCCGGATGCGGAGGGGTACGAATTATTCAGCAAGCTTAAGGAGCAGGATAACAGTAACGCGGCGATCATATTCCTTACATCTAAGGATAAGGACGAGGATGTGGTAAAAGGGTTCTCTGTGGGTGCTTGTGATTACATAAAAAAACCATTTGTGCAGGGGGAACTGCGCATGCGGGTCAATGCACATCTGAAACTGAAGGAGCAGCAGGATGAGCTGGCTAGGCAGAATAAGGAACTGCGCTCCAATATGGAAAAGCTTAATTTTATGGCATTCCGTGATGGACTTACAGGGCTTTATAACCGCAGGTACGTCGTAGGTGACCTTCTTGAGGAAATGCGCTGTGCTGAGCCGGATGATAAGAAAAATGTTCTTATTATGGCGGATATCGATGATTTCAAGCGTATTAATGATACCTATGGACATGATGCCGGAGATATGGCACTTGTTTGTCTTGCAAATATCCTCGAGGGGATTTGCCGCGACCACAAGGTTATACGCTGGGGAGGAGAAGAATTTCTCATCGCGCTCTTTGATGTTACTGTTGAGGAAGCCTTTGCGCTCAGTGAGAGTATCCGGACAGAAGTGGAGGAATTCAGGATTTTCCATGGGGACCAGGAGTTTTCCATGACAATTACACTTGGGCTTCATGTGTATCTGGAAGGGGAAGGCATTGAAGAGAGCATCCAGTGCGCGGATAAGGCTTTGTATCAGGGCAAACGCAGTGGAAAAAACCGTAGCGTATGGTATGAGAGCATAAAATAAACGGAGAAAAATATGGGATATTTTGATTCAGATGCCTTGGAAATGCTGGAAATTTATCTTCTGGAGACCAAACAGCTCCTGGAGCAGCTAAGTGCTGTGCTTATTTCGGCTGAGAGTAAAAACTCTTTTACAGAAGAAGAACTGCACAGTGTGTTTCGTGTAATGCATACAATAAAAAGCTCTTCTGCGATGATGGGACTTCCGGAAATGTCGGCCATGGCCCATAAGCTGGAGGATCTCTTTGCCTATTACCGTGAGGAATACGGCAGGATTGAGAGTGCTCCGCCGGAGCTTTTTGATCTTTTGTTTATGGCTGAGGACTATATTGAGAGTGAAACCCAGGCAATGTCTGGTGATGCTTACAATCCGCAGAGTGCTGATGAGATTGTGAAACTTACGGAAGAGTATCTGGTAAATCTCAGCGATAAGGATAAGGAAACAGAGGAAGAGCAGACAATAGATACCACTCCTGAAGAGCAGGCAGCAGGCAATCCGATTGTGCCGGATGTTTTTGCGAATAAAGAAGGGTTAGTAGTACGGGTGCTTTTTGAGACAGGGTGCCGTATGGAGAACATACGTGCATTTATGATCATGCGTCAGATTACCGGCCTTTGTACAGAAGTGGAAAGTTATCCGGATAATCTTGAGAAATCTCAGGAGGGTGCCGAGTACATAGGAAAGAACGGAGTGTTCTTCCGTATTGTAGGCGGAGAGAAGGAAAAATTGCTGGAATCAATCCGGCAGGGACTTTTCGTCAGCGCCTGTGAGGTGATAAGCGAAGGTTTAAAACCAAAGGAGCAGGAGCCGAAACAGCCGCAGGTACAGATGAAAAGCAGCGGAAACGGAGACAGTGATTTTCTTCAGGTGCGTGTTGAGAGACTTAACCAGCTGCAGAATCTTGCGGCGGAGTTAATGATTTCTACGCTGTCGCTGGATGCGGCCTTGGAGGAAAAAGGATTGATGGAGATTCGCGAGGGTGTCTTCCATCAGATCAACCGTCTTATCGCCGAGGTGGAAAATACAGTAATGTCTATGAGAATGGTACCTGTGAGCAGGATGGTTCCAAGGCTTCAGAGAATTCTGCGGGATATCTGCAGGAACCAGAATAAAGAGGTTGAACTTGTAGTGAGCTGCGGGGATATTGAAGCGGATAAGAGTGTGGTAGATTATGTTTCTGAAGCTCTTATACATATTTTGAGAAACGCGGTGGACCATGGAATCGAAGCACCAGAGGAACGTGAGGAAAAAGGCAAGTCGCGTAAGGGCAAAATCTGGTTCCAGGCGGAGAATTCCAGCGGGGAGCTCAGTATTTCTGTAAAGGATGACGGACAGGGAATTAATATAGAGACTATACGGCGTCGGGCACGGGAAAAGGGATTGTTCTATAAGCCGGAGGAGGAGTATGATGAGCAAGAGTTATTAGAAATGATTCTTGCACCCGGCTTTACCACAAACGAGAAGGTTACAGAGTATTCCGGACGCGGTGTGGGCCTTGATGTGGTGAAAAGTGTGCTGGAGGATGCTGGAGGTCATTTATATATCAACAGTGTGGTTGGAGAGGGAAGTACCTTCACGATTACAGTGCCCCTTTCGTTGGCTACGATGGAGTGTACCCGGTTTTTGGTGGCGGATTACCGGTTTTCTGTACCTGCACGTTATGTGTTCGGATTTTTTGAATTCGATAAGGAGCGCAATAATATCCGTGAACAAAACGGCAGGACTTACATGGTGTATGAAAACAGGATGATACCCCTTGTGGATTTACGCAGATTCTATGGTCTCGAGGGTGAGACACCGAAGAATGCAATCATTATTTATGTACGCTGTGTGGGAAAAGAAGGCTGTATCCTCGTGGATTCTATGTATACGCAAAAGCGTATTGTTGTGAAACAGCTTCCGTCATTATTTGGCCTGAATTTCAGGAGTAATACAGGAATCAGTGGTCTGAGTGTGATGGGCAGCGGAAAAATCTGTGCGGCCATTGATGTGGAAGGTCTGTTATACCGTTATGAAAGGGAGGGTACATATGGCAGAAGCCGTAATTAATGAAATTCTCTGTATACCGGGTATAAGGAAAAGCTATGCGGTGGAATTCTCTTATGTACAGGAGATCACCCAGTCTATGCAGATTACGCCGATTCCTTGTCTTCCGCGGGAGTTTGTGGGAATGTCTAA
Organism: Blautia schinkii DSM 10518; assembly: GCA_000702025.1. Classification (GTDB taxonomy): domain Bacteria; phylum Bacillota; class Clostridia; order Lachnospirales; family Lachnospiraceae; genus Blautia_A; species Blautia_A schinkii. The sequence goes on along the minus strand of JNKJ01000009.1, from coordinate 30,440 downwards.
TTATAAAGGATCGATCATTCCTGTTATTTTTCTTGAGGAGGAGCTGAAAGCAGAGGATAAGACCATGATCATGATTCTCCGGCATCAGCGTTATATGCTGGGGATAGTGATTTCAGCGGATGCCTTTATAGTCACTCTGGATGAAGTGAAAAAGATTGAAAATCTGCCGGAAACTGCTGAGGGAGAAATTTGGAAGGAAAAAGAAATCTATCAGGTCGAGGAAAAGCTCTATTCCGTGATAGATGTGGAGAAAACTTTGGAAAGCCTGGTGCTGTATCCCTAAACAGCATCAGGTTTTCTTTTTAGAATCTGATATTAAGGAGGAATGCAGATGAATATCCATCAGGCATTAGAAAATACAACCGTATTCGCCGCTGCGTCTCCGGCCACAATGGCTTCTGTATTGTCCTGCGCCGTACTGCGTACATATGGGAAAAATGAGCTGATTTTCCGGGAAAAAGAGGATATCGGTACTTTTTATTTCGTTGCAAAAGGGCTTGTGTATCTCTCAAAGCTGAATCACCATGAGGAGGAGCGGATCATCTTTTTCTGCAAGGAGGGAGAGATGCTCAATGAGGTGGTCGTGGACGGCCAGAGCGCATCAGCCACAGCTATGACGCTTACTGAGGCTGTAATTGTAAAAATTCCTGTGAAGGATATGAAATTTTTTATGCGTCAGGACGCCGGACTTTCCGAGGCTGTCATGCGCTCTATGGCAGTGAAGATCCGGCGGCTTTACCATCAAATGAAGAATACAAACAATTCGGTGCGGCTGGAACAGCAGATTGCGGCAAAGCTCTGGAAGCTTGCAAAGGATTACGGAGTGGCGGAAAAGGGAGGTACACGTATTCCATTTGATCTTTCTATTACCCTTCTGGCAAATATGGCAGGTTCTAAACGCGAGACTGTGTCCAGAGTTGTGAAAAAACTGAATACCCTGGGGGTGATTGTGGTCAGGGGGAAAACCTTTTTTATTCCGGATAAGAACCGGCTGCTGGAATTTTTTCATGAATCGTGAGATTGCTCACGGAAAAATATGTTCTGTTATGATATGATTTTTCCATCAAAAGAGAAATGGAGAAATCGCTATGGGATATCAGTTGAATGAAGAGGGCTTTAATGCCATGCTGTCAGAGCTGACGAAAGAGTATCTGATCTATGCTCCCAAATGCTATCAGGGAGGCAATACGTTTTCGGATACAGATTGTATCCGTTATGGGGAAATCCGGCGGGCAGAGGATATCGTATTTGACCGTAAATCCGATTATTCCTTTAAAGAGGTGCTGCTGCCGGTTTCTGAAACCCTGTTCTATTTCACAGAGGAGCAGGTGAAGGAGGCAGATGTTCCGCGCAAAAAGGGCGCGGTTATCTTTCTTCGGAGCTGCGATCTGCATGCAGTAAAAAGGTTGGATGACATGTATTTAAAGAATGGCCCGGCCGACTATTATTACCGCCGCCTTCGTGAAAATGTGAAATTTGTACTTATGGGCTGCGCCGTGTCCTTTGATAACTGCTTTTGTGGGGATATGGGAAGTGATCAGGCGGACAATTATAGTGTGAGTGTGGATAAAAAGGGTGATTTTTATTATCTGGATTGTAAGGATGAGGCCTTTGCAGAAATTCTTAAGGCCCTGCCTCATGCTGAACTGGAGGTGGCTCCGTGCCATGTGACCGAAAATAAGGTGAAGGTAAATATTCCGGATCATCTGGATGCTTCGATTGCGAAAAGTACCATGTGGGATGAGTATGACACCCGTTGTATTGCCTGCGGCAGATGCAATTTTGTCTGTCCTACCTGTACCTGCTTTACCATGCAGGATCTTTTTTATTCCGAAAACGGAAAAGTCGGCGAGAGAAAACGTGTTTGGGCCTCCTGTATGGTGGACGGCTTTACCGACGTGGCCGGAGGCGGTACCTACCGTCGTAAAAACGGGGAGCGGATGCGTTTTAAGGTGCTGCACAAGGTTTGGGATTATAAGGAGAGAAATGGCTATCACATGTGTGTGGGCTGCGGCCGATGTGATGACATCTGCCCGGAATATATCTCTTTTTCCAACTGTATCAATAAGCTGGAGAAGGCCATGGAGGAGGTGTCAGAATCATGATGGAAAATACATATGTACCATTTTTATCCGAAATCAAAGAGGTGATCAAGCATACAGCCATTGAGTATACGTTCCGCATGACTTATGAGGGAGAAGTTAAGCCCGGACAGTTTTTCGAAGTGTCGATTCCAAAATACGGAGAGGCTCCGATTTCTGTGAGCGGTATCGGTGAGGGTACGGTAGATCTCACAATCCGCAGAGTGGGACGCGTGACAAATGAAGTATTTGAGCGGTATGTGGGTGACCGTTTGTTTCTGCGCGGTCCTTATGGCAATGGTTTTGATATTGATAACTATAAGGATAAAGAGCTGGTGGTAATCGCAGGAGGAACTGGACTTTCACCGGTGAAGGGAATCGTGGACTATTTTGCGGCCCATCCGCAGGAGAAAAAGAATATGACGCTTGTGGCCGGATTTAAGACACCGAATGATATTCTCTTTGTAGAAGATTTTGCCAAGTGGAAAAAGGCGATGGATGTCATTCTTACTGTGGACTGTGCAGAAGGGGATACCTCCTGTCAGATTGGTCTTGTGACCCAGTACATCCCACAGATCCGTCTTGATGTGGTGCAGGAGGCTGTGGCCATAGTGGTCGGTCCTCCTATGATGATGAAATTTACTGTACAGGGACTTCTTGATCGCGGCTTTCAGGAGGAAAATATCTGGATTTCCTATGAACGTAAAATGTGCTGCGGCCTTGGAAAATGCGGCCACTGCAAAATTCAGGACCGTTATGTGTGCCTGGACGGACCGGTGTTCAACTATACGGAAGGAAAAAATCTCATAGATTAGGAGGATACAGGAAATGGATATCAATACAAAAAAATTAAAAAAGAATGCCTTCCGCGTTACGAAGGTCAGAGGCTTTACCGCTTCCCGTATCCGCGTACCCGGCGGACATATGGATGCCAAATATCTTTCTCTGCTGCAGGAGATTGCGGAAACCTACGGCAACGGGAAGATACATATTACCAACAGGCAGGGCTTTGAGATCCCGGGCATACCTTATGAGAAAATGCCGGAGGTCAATGAAAAGCTTCAGCCCATCATCGAGGGTTTGAATATTAATCAGGAGATACCGGGGACGGGATATTCTGCGTCCGGTACGAGAAACATCATTGCGTGTATCGGCAACCGTGTCTGTCCCTTTGCGTGTTATGATACCACTGCTTTTGCCCAGAGGATTGAGAAAGCTGTTTTCCCGAATGATCTGCATTTTAAGATTGCGCTTACAGGATGCCCCAACGATTGTGCCAAGGTGCGGATGCATGATTTCGGAATCCTGGGGATGACTCTGCCCCGGTTTGAGCCTGACCGCTGCGTGAACTGCGGAGCTTGTGTCAAGGCATGCAGGCAGAAATCCGTGGAGGCTTTACAGACCGTAAACTATAGGCCCGTGCGAAATGAAGAGAAGTGTATCGGCTGCGGAGAGTGCGTGATCAATTGCCCCACCAGGGCATGGACGAGAAGTGATAAGAAATATTACCGCCTTACCTTATTCGGCAGGTCTGGTAAGAGAAATCCAAGGCTTGGAGAGGATTTCATCAAGTGGGCAGATGAGGATAGTATTGTGAAGATCATCCTTAATACGTATGATTACGTGAAGCATTATATCAATCCCCAGGCACCTGGCGGTAAAGAGCATATCGGTTATATCGTGGACCGTACCGGATTTGAGGAGTATAGGAAATGGGCGCTCAAGGACGTGGTGCTGCCTGAGATTGCGGAGGTGAGCACGCCGGTTTATTGGAAAGGTGTGAAATATTAAAATATAAAAAGATTAAGGCTGCTGCATTTGCTGTGGATTGGATTGCTGAAAATTCATCTGGAGAATTGAGCAAAATTTGCTGAAAATTGCATTAGATATGCTGAGAATTCCTGCGTAATTGTTTGACAGGTTCTGCCTTTTGAGATAAAATGTAATTATATTCTGACGTTGGATGCAATTGAAAACGAATATAATGATGGAGGACAGGATATGAAGAAAAAAGTGGCGATTTTGGCGGCGGGAGTTCTTTTGGTCAGTTCAGCCGCAGGCTGCGGGACAGAAAATGTGCAGAAAATTTCTGAGGATATGCAGAAGAGTGTCAAGGAAGTAAAATCCGCTATGGGAGATGTAGATATGGGCTTAGGGGTCACTATTGGCCAGAGCGGTATTTCCATGGGGATAGATATGGGCCTGCAGGGTGACTGGGAGGCTGTGCTTGACCCGGGTGCATTTCACTTCAATGGCACAATGAGTATGAGTCTCTTGAAGTTCAGCATGGACATGGAGCTTTACGGTGTGGAGGAGGACGATAAGATGATCCTCTACGCCAAGGTTGGAGATGAATGGAATAAAAGTGAGACAGATATTGATAAGCCGGAAGATAAGAAAACCACCAAGAATTTATTTGATGAGGACTACGACCGAATTGTCCTTGACGAAAAGACGGAAAAGGTCAATGGCAAGGATGCCTATGTGATGCGAACGACCATTACCGGAGAAGATGTAAAGAAGGCTGTAAACAGTGTCGGGGATATGATGGAAGAAGAATTGATGGAGGATAATCTGGAGGGGATCTCGCTGGATGACCTTGAGGCGGACGTTGTGCTGAAGGTTTATAAGGAGGATAAGCTTCCTGCATTTTTCAGCTTTGAATTAAAGGACGGAATTAAGGATCTCAATCCTGAGCATGGTGAGAATGAGCCGGAGATTGGTATTGATAATTGTACCTTAACAGCAAACATCAAGGAGTACAATAATATTGATAAGATTGAAATTCCGGAGGAAGCCCTGGCAGCTAAGGATAGCTCGAACGAAGAACTTCTGGAGGATTTCCAGAAGGGCCTGACCGGGCAGGAGAGCGGCGGTACGGGTACGACGGGTGAGGATGGAAGCGGGGTTGCGGGCGAAGCTGCAGCGGGTACTGATGCTCAAGGCGCAGAAGATGAGCCGGACGGATCCCTGCCGGAAGGTGAGACGCAAGGGGACGATCAGGAGCCTCTGGAACCAGACAGTCTTGTGGATGGACAGAATGCACCGAAGCAGAATGCGGACGGTTCCTATGCAATTACAGACTATGCGAATGAGGCTTCTGTAGATATTATGGTGCCGGACGGTTTCAAGGAAGATTACATGAACAGCAGTTACTTTGCCTTCAGCAAAGAGAACACGGGGGATGACAGCTATGTGTCCGCTTCTTACACAATCGTAGGAATGAGTGAGTATTATACGGAGGACGACTACATAGACACTTATCTTGCGCAGCAGGATGATTATGAAGAGTATGGCTATCAGTCAATCAAGTGTGATGGTCCGGGTAGCTTTACAGTGGATGGAAAAACAATCTCTTATATTACCGTAGACTATTCCTTTGGAAATGACTCGGATAACCGTCAGATTATTTTCTGGACGAAGCTTGATGAAACACATCTTCTCGAATGTATTCTCAATGAGACTGTGTATGAAAAAGGCTTATCGATAAAAGCAGATGAGGAGACAGCGAAAATGTTGTTCTCCGGAGTTTCGTTATAGAGTATTATTATCGGGTTTTGAAGGTTGTAAAGAGCCTTGAAAAGTTGTATAGAGCTTGACAGCCTTGCCCGGGCGTGATATCATCGGGTTAGTTAATTATGAGAGGAGTTGTGGGAATGATTATTATTTCTTGCTGATGTATGAATTACACATGGCGTTTACAGACAGACGGGAGAAGTCTGTTTAAATAACGCAGCAGGAATAAGAGTGATTTCCATGACGACATAACCTATGTAAATAAAGGGCGAAGTGGAAGCGGCTGTTATGCCGCTTTTTCTTTTTGCAGAACTGCAGGCTGGGACGCAGATTTTGGCGTACTCTGTCTGTAGGACTGTGTGTACCTTCTTCATGGCAATGGAAGATTTCTGCTGCGTGTGAAGGAGGTTTTTTTATGGCTATGATACAGGCAGATCATTTATCATTTGCGTACGAGGGAAGTCCTGAAAATGTGTTCGAGGAATTGTCCTTCCGGCTTGATACGGACTGGAAATTGGGACTTATTGCACGAAATGGCAAGGGAAAGACGACTCTTCTGCGCCTCCTCATGGGAGAGCTGGAAGGAAAGGGCAGTATCTTTGTGCCCGTCGTGCCCGAATATTTCCCGCCTATTGTGACGAATCTGGAAAAACTTACGATTGAGACAGTGGAAGAGGTGGATTCGGGGTATGAGCTGTGGAAGGTATGCCGTGAATGTAATCTGCTGAAGCTGAATACCGAGGTTTTATACCGTCCGTTCCATACCTTGAGCAATGGTCAGCAGACAAAGCTGCTCCTTGCGGTATTGTTTGCGAAAGAGAGCGGCTTTCTTCTCATTGACGAGCCGACCAATCATTTGGATGTGGAGGCCCGGGAGGCGATCGGGGAGTATCTGCAGAGGAAAAAGGGTTTTATCCTTGTATCTCATGACAGAGAACTGCTCGATATGTGCGTGGATCACGTGATGGTCCTCAACCGGGAGGATATGGAAATCCGCCAGGGCAATTTTTCTGCCTGGTGGGAGGATAAGCAGAAGCAGGACGCTTATGAGCTTAAAGAAAATGAGAAGCTTAAAAAGGAAATCGGCCGTCTCGAATCTGCCGCCCGGAAATCAGGGGGCTGGGCAGATCAGGTAGAGTCGAAGAAAATCAGGAAGAACCCGCTGGATTCTCATTTTAATATTAGTACCCGTGCTTATCTGGGAGAAAAGTCCCGGAAAATGCAGATGAGGCGGAAAAATCTGGAGCGGAGGCAGGAGCGCGCCATCGACGAGAAAAAGGAGCTGCTCAAAAATCTGGAGGAGCCCGAGAGTCTTAAAATTTTGCCGTTGGAGCACCATAAGCAGGTATTTGTGGAGGCCAGGGAATGTACGCTGGCATATCCGGGGAAAACGGCACTTGAGGATTTTTCCTTTGTCCTTCGTAAGGGAGAGAAGGTTTTTCTCCGGGGCAGAAACGGATGCGGTAAGAGCAGTGTGCTGAAGGCTGTAATCAGGCAGGCGGCCGCTGCTTCGGGACGTGGATGTCTGTTCGACGGTACGATTCCGGAGATAACGGGAGGCTGCCTTACGACTGCAGCGGGGCTGGTGATTTCCTATGTGCCTCAGGACGCCTCTTTTCTGCGGGGGAATCTGAGAGCGTTTGCCAGAGAGCAGGGAATTGATGAAACCGTGTTTTTCACCCTGCTGCGCAAACTGGACTTTTCCAGGGAGCATCTGGAGCATGAGATGGAGGCTCTGAGTGCAGGACAGAAAAAGAAGGTTCTGCTCGCTCAGAGTATGTGTAAAAGGGCACATCTTTATATTTGGGATGAGCCTCTGAACTATATCGATGTGTTTTCCAGAATGCAGATTGAGGAGTTGATCGGGAAGTCGGAGTTTACGCTTCTGGCTGTGGAACATGACCGGGCATTCTGCAGGAATATCGAGGGCAGGGAAGTGAATTTGTAGCGGCTTGAATTGACCGGACACAGAGGGAATCTTTGTGAGGGGAAGGGGAAAATGTAGTGAAAAAACGGTGGAAAATTCCCCTTACCCTCTTGACATTTTTCATGGAAAATGATATATTCTTTCTAAGCAATTGAAAGGGAGTAGCTGAACATCCGGAGACGGATGGGTTTGAAATCGTCAACCGATGCCGAAAGGCATCCGTATCAAATGAGATGGCAAGACTTTTATTGTGGCAGATGTCATGATAAGGGTCTTTTTTTATTTTCAAGATTTCATTGTGACAGATACAAATGGGTGAAGTCTCAGAAGAGAGAACATCGTTAGAGAGTATATAGAGATTAATCTGCTATTATTCAGGACAACGAATAATGACAGTTATCTGCCATCTGCCGATATTAGTACATTGGATATTTATTACAATGAATAATAAGTGACTGACACGATGACGTGAATGTTTGTTCGTTGTAACACAAACATAGTATTCGCTGTGCTAAAATTGCCAGAAAAGGAGGATATTTATGAGTAATGAATTAATGAGAAAAGAAGTACAGGAGGCGATTGACGCCGGAGAAAGGGCTTTGTACAGTCTGCGCGCAGCCCAGGAGAGACTGAACAGTGCGCGGAACTGGGGGATTTTCGACATGCTGGGCGGAGGTTTTTTTGGTGATATGATGAAGCATTCCAAGATTAACGATGCCTCGAAATACCTGGAAAACGCGAAATATGATCTGCAGATATTCCAAAGGGAGCTTCGGGATGTGCATGTACCTGTGGAGTTTCGTGTGGAGATAGGCAGCTTCCTTACATTTGCTGATTTTTTCTTTGACGGGATTGTTTCGGATTATCTGGTACAGTCCAAAATTGCGGACGCAAGAGCGCAGGTGGATAATGCGGTTGTCCGCGTTGAAGGACTGCTGGGGGAACTTCGTCAGTTGTACTACTAGGCAGCATAAGCAGTATTTCTGTCCGCATAAATGTACTGTGGACGTAAAAGCATAAATGTACTGTGGACGTAAAAATTATTATGACTGTAGGATTAGTGGTATAAGGATTAGAATAAGTATATTTAAGGAGGAATATATATGGGATGTTTAGGAAATTTGTTATGGTTTATTTTTGGAGGCTTTCTCAGTGGTCTTAGCTGGTGCCTGGCGGGCTGTCTCTGGTGTATCAGTATCGTGGGGATTCCTGTGGGGATGCAGTGCTTTAAGTTTGCTTCTTTAAGCTTCTTCCCCTTTGGTAAGGAGGTGCGTTATGGCGGCGGCGCGGGTTCTCTGATATTAAATATTATCTGGCTGATTGTTTCCGGTGTGCCGCTGGCGTTGGAGCATGCTGTATTCGGCTGTTTGCTGTGTGTGACAATTATTGGTATTCCTTTTGGTATGCAGCAGTTTAAATTGGCTAAGCTTGCGCTGATGCCCTTTGGTTCTGAGGTGTATTAAAATATGCGGATCAGTAGAAAAACTGCTCTCGAAAAAGAATGGCAGGCATTAGAGAAAAGAGAGCGGAAATACTTAAAAAAGAGGGCGGAGAGAAAGGTCTCCGTCCTTAACCGCCTGCTGGAGGAAAAGGTGCCGGATGCTCTTGCGCAAAAGCTGGATTTTGCTTTTGCCAAGGCATTTGCCCTGGTATTTGAAAAGGGCACAGTGGTGATCGAGAAAACCTATAAGAAAGACAAACTGGAAAAAACGTACCAGGTAGATGCGTTTGCTGCCAAGGTACGTGAGGACAGAAAATCTCTGAAAAGCTTTGGAAAGAATGCCGGTGCCTCGGGCAGGAGGAATCTGCTCATGTCAGCTGTGGAGGGAGTGGGTTTGGGAATTCTTGGAATTGGACTGCCGGATATTCCGCTGTTTACGGGTATGATACTAAAGAGTATGTACGAGACAGCTCTTCATTATGGCTGCGGTTATCAGACGGAAGATGAAAAATATTTTATTCTTTTGCTTATCCGGACATCTCTTTCCTGTGAAGCAGAGTTGGAGGAGGGGGAAAAACAGGTAGAAAGCTTCCTGGAGACAGAAAGTCTGCCAAAGACTTATGACAGGCAGGAAGAAATCCGTAAGACCGCGGCTGTGCTTTCCCGTGAGCTTCTCTATATGAAATTTGTTCAGGGGCTTCCTCTTGTGGGGGCTATAGGCGGGGCCTTTGATGCGATATATCTTAAGCAGATTCTGACATACGCAAAAATAAAATACCAAAAACGCTTTCTGATGAGGCATGGGGGTGGTACAATAGTTCCATATGAAGGAAAGTGAAGAAGCCAGGAGGTATGATGATGAAGGTGATTGCCCATATCCGCAGTGATTTTCCCACGAAGTTCGGGATCCCGCACCAGAGCGGACGTATAGAGGAATTGAAAGCCACGGTAGTGTTTGAGCCGGAGTACCGTAATCCGGAAGCACTGCGCGGACTGGAGGAGTTTACGCATATATGGCTGATCTGGGAGTTTTCCGAGGCAGTGAGGGAGGGCTGGTCGCCCACAGTGAGGCCGCCGCGTCTGGGAGGAAATATCCGAAAGGGTGTATTTGCGACACGCTCGCCTTTTCGCCCGAATCCGCTGGGACTTTCGTCAGTGAGGCTTGAAAATATCGAGTTTGATTCAAAGCTTGGCCCGGTGCTTCATGTATCGGGGGCTGATCTGATGGACGGTACGCCGATTTATGACATAAAGCCTTATCTTCCCGGGGCAGACTGCCACCCGGAAGCTGCGGGCGGATTTACAGAGCAGATTAAGGAGCATCGGTTGAGAGTGGAATTTCCCCAGGAATGGCTGGAACTTATTCCCGAAGACAAGCGGAAAGCGCTTAGGGCAGTGCTTGCCAATGATCCCCGGCCCGGCTACCAGAAAGATGCAGAGCGGGTGTATGGGCTTTCATTTGCGGGAAAGGACGTACATTTCAGGGTTGCGGACGATGTGCTTACAGTGTGCGGGGTGACGGAGCTGTCATGTGAATAAGTAGTATATCAGGCGTTTTGGTGAGCGCCGGTAAGGAGTGAATGACATGTGCGGACGATATTATCTTGATGAATCGGTAATCCGGGAAATCCGGCAGTTTCTGGGGAATCTGGATACAAAGGGGAAAGAGTGGAAGGCCAGGGATGTGTATCCTTCCGAGCAGGCTGTGGTGCTCACGTCCAGGAATGAGGAGATATCTGCGGAGCTGATGGCCTGGGGTTTTCCGAGTTACCAGGGAAAGGGCTTGATGATCAACGCGCGGGCGGAGACGGCTAATGAACGGCCGATGTTTCGGGAGAGCGTGCAGAATCGGCGCTGTGTGGTTCCTGCAAAGCACTTTTATGAGTGGGACCGTGAGAAAAACAAGGTTACATTTAAGAGCCGTGAGGGGGATGCTCTGTATATGGCGGGGATGTTTGACCATTTCCAGGGGGAGGATCGGTTTGTGATCATTACTACGGAGGCGAATGAGTCTATGCGCAAGGTGCATGACCGGATGCCGCTGCTGCTGGAGGAGTCAGAGGTTGCTGGATGGCTTAGGAATGATAAGAGTACGGAGGAGTTTTTGCGTAAGAAGCCGGAGGAATTGGAGAGAGAGCAGGAATTTGAGCAGGTGAAGTTGAGCTTTTTGTAGAGGGAAGGGATTCAGATACTCTAAATTGCAATCCCTTCGGATTTGACAAATGAAAATGGATGTGATATGATGAATGAAAGTTAGCTATTGCTAACTATATTTTGCAAATGTGAGTTAGTTCTGTATAACTATGAAAGGAGAGATAATATATGAGTGTTGTGATTGTGGGGGGTAATGAGAGGATGGTATGTCAGTATGAGGATATTTGTAAAGGATATGGCTGTAAGGCGAAGGTATTTGCTAAGGAGAAGGGGGCGATGAAGAAAAAAATCGGTGCGCCTGATCTGGTGATTTTGTTTACGAGTACAGTGTCCCATAAGATGGTCAATAGTGCAGTGGAGCAGGCAAAGAGGAAATCGATTCCTGTACATCGTTGCCATACGAGCAGTGCGGCGGCTTTAGAAGGTATCCTCAGACAGTATTGTGCATAAAATGGGCTGGCATTTTACATATGGAATGAATTAGGAACTGGCGGTCTCTTGTGAAATATCACTATTTTTCCTTGTGGGATAAAGAAAAGCTTGCAAAATCAGACTTTTTTCAATAAAATATTGTACATACTTTATAGTGGTAGAGAGAAAAAGTTTGCGGCAGTTCAGAGTATAGGGACTGTTTCAAAGTTTGAGTGTGAGGAGCAAGAGGATTATGAGAAAAGTAGTGAAGTTTGGCGGTAGTTCCCTGGCAAATGCGGAGCAGTTCCAAAAAGTCGGTGACATTATCAAAAGTGAGGAGAGCAGGCGATATGTGGTGCCGTCTGCGCCCGGCAAGAGATTTTCAAAGGATACAAAGGTTACAGACATGCTCTACGCCTGCTATGATACAGCTTTGGCGGGAGATGATTTCAGTGTGCAGCTGAAAGCAATCAAGGACAGATATTACGAGATTATCCGTGGGTTAAAGCTGGACCTTTCCCTGGAGGAAGAGTTCAAGCAGATTGAGGCAGATTTTAAGGCAGGAGCAGGTACAGATTACGCGGCGTCGAGAGGTGAGTTTTTAAACGGTAAGATTATGGCGGCTTATCTTGGTTATGAGTTTGTGGATGCTGCTACGGTGATTCGTTTTGATAAGAACGGTAATCTGGACACTGAGAAGACGGATAAGCTGCTTGGCAAACGTCTGGCAAAGTGTGACCATGCCGTTATTCCTGGCTTTTACGGAGCCTGTGAGGATGGTACAGTGAAAACCTTCTCACGCGGAGGCTCTGACGTAACGGGTTCTTTGGTAGCAAAGGCCATTAAAGCGGACATGTATGAAAACTGGACAGATGTTTCGGGATTCCTGGTGACGGATCCGAGAATCGTTGACAACCCGGCTGTGATTGAGACGATTACATACAGAGAGCTTCGTGAGCTTTCCTATATGGGGGCTACAGTGCTTCATGAGGAGGCTATTTTCCCGGTGCGTAAGGAAGGGATTCCTATTAATATCCGCAATACGAATAAGCCGGATGATAAAGGAACTTTTATTGTGGAGAGCACCTGCAAGAAGCCGAGATATACCATTACAGGTATCGCGGGCAAAAAGGGCTTCTGCTCCATTAATATTGAGAAATCCTTGATGAACAGTGAGATAGGTTTTGGCCGTAAGGTCCTGCAGGTATTTGAGGACCAGGGGATCAGCTTTGAGCATGTGCCTTCGGGTATTGATACCATGACGGTGTATGTTCATCAGGATGAATTTGAGGAGAAGGAGCAGCAGGTGATTGCGGGAATCCATCGTGCCGTGCAGCCGGATTTTGTGGAGATGGAATCTGATCTGGCTCTTATTGCAGTCGTGGGCAGGGGTATGAAGTCTACACGTGGTACAGCGGGACGTATTTTCTCTGCGCTGGCGCATGTTAATGTGAACGTGAAAATGATCGATCAGGGCTCCAGTGAGCTGAATATTATTATCGGCGTGGAGAATAGGGATTTTGAGGCGGCGGTTAAGGCGATTTATGATATATTTGTTGTGACACAGATTTAGGGATGTGGGGGTTCGCTAGTTTTTGTTTAAATTGAATAAAAATTTTCAGGGAAAGGGTTCGGTGATGCCGGGCTCTTTTTTTGTATGTTCGTATCCCGGAAGGGTGTTGAACGGTGAGCAGAAGGAAATTCGGTGCGGAGCGCTGGTGCTGTCTTATCAGGCATGCTCGCTTCCCTTCAACTAAGTTCTAACTGCGACTAAGCCGTTCACGAGAGCGTTCACGGCTAAGTCTCCGTAAGAACTGGATTTTCAGGCGCGCTTCCGCAAATGCCTGACAAGACAGCATCAGCGCTCCGCACCGAATTTCCTTCTGCTCACCTTCCACTACGTTTTCGTCGCTTGATAGAGTTTGATGACTTATCGGATGACTTTTTGATGCGGCCTAAATCCTTACGAGATAATTGGCTATTCTACACCACACTGTGGGGTATTGGCTGAATGTTGCAGGTTACATCTTTCCGCGGCAGTATATATTTGGGTATTTAATATGGCGGGGCATTTTGTGCGATGGGTGTGGATTTTCAGTGAATCCATATATGTCCATATGTGCCTTCCTCAAAAAGTGACAAAATGTTGCCAAGGAGCGAAAACGTAGTGGGAGGTAAGGAGGAGGAAACCCGGGGTGGGGATTGGTCCACGTCGGGCAGTTTTGCGGAAAGTGCGCCTGAAAATCCAGCGGTTACGGAGACTTAGCCGCGAGAGCTCTTCTCGAGCGGCTTAGTCGCAGTTACCGATTAGTTGAAGGGAAGCGGGCAACTGCCTGACGTGGACCAATCCCCGCCCCGGGTTTCCTCCTCCTTACCGTTCAATAACCTTCCGGGGAATCCAAAAACGGTTACCACTATTAGTCACGCAGCCCCGTGTACGCTTCATTCGGAAATGTCATAGGTGATATTATAAAATTCGTCCCGTTTTATTACCTTGACATATTAGAACGTATGTTCTAAAATAAACGCAGAACATTTGTTTGGAGGGCGTTGGGGCTTATGGTAATTCAGGAATCTATGACCATTATGGAGAAACTAGAAATTCTGTCAGATGCTGCGAAGTATGATGTGGCTTGTACTTCAAGTGGTGTAGACAGGCAGGGGGACGGTAAAGGGATTGGGAATAGTATTGCAGCTGGCATCTGCCACAGCTTTGCCGGAGACGGCCGCTGCATCAGTCTGCTCAAAATCCTCTATACCAATGAGTGTGTATTTGACTGTAAATATTGCGTGAACAGAGCCTCCAACGATGTGGTAAGGGCCAGCTTTACTCCGGAGGAGGTGAGCAGGCTGACAATCGAGTTTTACAGGCGTAATTATATAGAGGGATTATTCTTAAGCTCAGGGGTGAAAGGGAGTCCGGATGAGACGATGGAGGAGCTTTGCCGCACAGTGGAGCTTTTACGCGGCCAGTATCATTTCCAGGGGTATATTCATCTGAAGGCCATACCGGGAGCATCCCCGGAGCTTGTGGAGAGGGCGGGATATCTGGCGGACAGGATGAGTGTGAATCTTGAGTTGCCCACGGCCGAGGGGCTTAAGAAGCTGGCTCCTCATAAAACGAGAAAGACAATACTAAGGCCGATGAAGCAGATACAGCTTCGCCACGGGGAGAATAAGCAGGAGCTGGCAATCTACCGCCATGCCCCTAAATTTGTACCAGCAGGGCAGAGTACGCAGATGATCATTGGAGCGACGGGGGAGAGTGATTATGAGATTGTGTCTGTTGCGGAATCTTTGTATCAGCAGTTTTCATTGAAACGTGTATTTTACTCTGCATTTGTGGCTGTGAATGAGGATAAAGATCTGCCCATGCTGCCGGGAGGACCGCCCCTACTGCGGGAACACCGCCTGTATCAGGCTGACTGGTTGCTGCGTTTCTATGGATTTAAGGCGTCGGAGCTTCTGTCTGAGAAACATCCTAATTTTAATCTGCTGTTGGATCCGAAATGTGATTGGGCTTTAAGCCATCTTGAGTATTATCCTGTGGAGATTAATACCGCAGACTATTATCTGCTTCTGCGTGTACCGGGTATTGGGGACAAGTCAGCTAAGAGGATAGTACGGGCAAGGCGGCAGCATTCCCTGGATTTTCATGACCTTCGGAAAATCGGTGTGGTGTTGAAAAGAGCGCTCTATTTTATTACCTGTAATGGAAAAATGATGTATCCAACCAAGCTGGATGAGGATTATATACTCCGCAATATGCTTGACCCTAAGGAGAAACAGCCTGCGGAGGAAATCACTTACCGGCAGCTGTCACTTTTTGACGACCAGTCTACGGACATGCAGCCTATGTTGACGGGAGGAATGGCAGGAATGTCATCAGGAATGCCTGCTGGAATAGCAGCAGGGATGACAACAGCGGCGCCTATGAGAAGGAGGGCCTAGTAATGGAAGAGAAGCTGGTGCTCATCTGTTCGGATAGCATGGAAGGGATATTTACTGCTGTGTATGATGGATGGCGGCATGGTGCAAGAGGGGGACAGGTGGAAATCCGTACCGGGGAGCCGGAGAGCTTGGAGCTGTTCTGCAGATATGAGAACATTGAGACAGATCAGGAAAAGGCGGTCAAGGTAGCCAGGACCATTGGCAGTAAGCTTGGGGAGGAGACTTACGAGCATATTTGCTATGCGCTTGTTTCCACACATCCGGATAAAGGTACAGCGGTGTATTGGGTGTTGCAGAAGGCTTTAGCAGGCGGCAGATGCAATAAGCGGATCATGGAGGACTTGGCAGATGCCAATGTAAGTCTTGTGTTTAAGCTGCATACGAAGGTATGGCATGAATATCACCGATTTTTCGGCTTTCTGCGCTTTCGGGAAATCGGAGGTGGCGTGCTGTTTGCACAGATTTCTCCGGATAATGATATTTTGGTAATGCTGGGACCTCATTTTGCGGACCGTTTTCCGAATGAGCAGTGGATGATCTATGATGAGAAGCGGCACAAAGTACTCTTGCACTCGCGGGGAGAGGCTTGTACACTGCGTACGGATGTAGAACTGTCAAAGGCTTACCGGGAGGAGTTGGCAAATAAAGAGGAATATGAGGAGCTGTGGAAAGCATTCTGTGAGAGTGTGACGGTTCAGGAGAGAAAAAACAAAAGACTTCAGCAGCAGTTTGTGCCGTTAAAATTTCGTACAAATATGCTGGAATTTCATTAGAAAAATTGAAGAAATTTTAAAAAATGATGGTGGAAAATTGTGCATTTTGTCGAAAAATGTGAAGAAAATTTTAACACTATTGACAATTTCCAACTTAGATGTAAAAATACGCTAAGGCAAAAAAACGGATCAGCAAATGGGATTTTTTTGCCGGAGGAGCCGGACTGTAATTGCTGCAGTTATCGGCTAAGATACTGTTTATATTCTAACGAGGAGGCAGAAGATGATGGAGCGTCAGATTAAATTAAGCGCGACAGAAGAAGTAAAGGAATTTGTTTATGCCGCAAGTAAATGTGATTTCGATATCGACGTATTTTACAATCGGATCATTATTGATGCGAAGTCAATTTTAGGTATTCTCAGCATGGATCTGACTAAGGTTCTTACAGTGAAATGCTACGGGGAAGACGCAAACTTCAATAAAGTGGTTTCTAAGTTTGCGGTCGCTTAAAAAGGATTCAAATTAAGAGAAAATCAAGGGCGCAGATTCCGGGGTGGAATTTGCGCTTTTTAAGTTTACGTCAGGCGCGCACGTTTCTTTTATAAATTGGACTGTCTAAGGTTACTTCTTTTTTGTTACATTTTCCTTTGGACGTGCTATACTGTTAAGACGAAAGTGTGAAACAAACGAAGGAGAGCATCATGGAAAAACCAACAATCCGCATATCGGTGAGAAATATAGTGGAGTTCATTCTGCGCGGAGGAGACCTTGACAGCCGGCGGGGAGCCATGGATAAGGAAGCCATGCTTAAGGGCAGCAGAATCCACAGGAAGATTCAGAAGCAGATGGGCGGAGATTACCGTGCAGAGGTATCCCTGAAACGGGCAAGTGAATATGAGGATGTGATTATTGTAATAGAAGGCCGGGCTGACGGGATTTTTACGCGGGAAGGGCTGGTGACGATAGATGAGATTAAAGGAATCTATGGAAATATCCAGCATCTGGAAGGACCGGCAGCGATACACCGTGCGCAGGCATTGTGCTACGCAAGGATTTACGCGGAGATGGAGGGACTTGAGGAAATCGGAGTTCAAATGACTTATGCAAACCTTGATACAGAGGAAATCCGGCGGTTTCATGAGACGATTGCCCTTGAAACGCTGGAACAATGGTATCAGGAGCTTGTGGATGCGTATCATAAATGGATTTCTTTTCAGCTTCAGTGGAAGGCGCAGCGTGACGCATCTATGGATGGACTGGAATTCCCGTTTCCGTATCGGGAAGGGCAGCGCAAGATGGTGAGCAGTGTATATCATACGATTTCTGCAGGGAAGCAGATATTTATCCAGGCGCCTACCGGGGTGGGCAAAACTATGTCCACTATTTTTCCGGCAGTGCGGGCAGTGGGAGAAGGTAAGGCAGGAACGATTTTTTATCTCACGGCCAAAACTATTACCAGGACTGTGGCAGAGGAGGCTTTTTCTATCTTGCAGCAAAAGGGCTTAAGGTTCAAGGTGGTGACCATCACGGCAAAGGAAAAGCTCTGCTTCCTGGAGAAAACGGAGTGCAACCCGGATGCCTGCCCTTATGCCAAGGGGCATTTTGACAGGGTAAATGATGCGGTGTATGAGTTGTGGACTGCGGGATTTGTGTATGACAGGGATGCGCTGCTGGCCCAGGCAGAGAAATGGCAGGTCTGTCCTTTTGAGATGTGTCTGGATTTGTCGCTCTGGGTGGACGCGGTAATCTGTGATTATAATTATGTGTTTGATCCCAATGTACATCTCAAACGCTTTTTCGGAGAAAACATGGGCGGCAATTATCTGTTTCTCATCGATGAGGCCCATAATCTGGTGGAGCGCGGGCGGGAGATGTACAGTGCCTATGTGTGCAAGGAGGATGTGCTTGAGACAAAGAAAAAGGTAAAGCCGTACAGCCCAAAGCTTTCGCGGGCGTTGGAAAAGGTAAACAAGCAGCTTTTGGAGCTGAAAAAGAACTGCGAAAAGTATGAAATCCTGGATAATCCGGGACCGATTTCTTTGAGTATGCTGCAGGTGATGGGAGAGCTTGACAAGTTTTTGGAGGAGCCGCCCAACGGTGAAATCGTGGATGAGATTCTGGATTTTTATTTTGCGGTGCGGGACTTTATATATATATCCGAGATGGTGGACGAGAATTACGTGGTTTACACGGAAAACGGGGAGGACGGCCGATTTCGTATGAAGCTGTTCTGTGTGAATCCGGCGGCCAATTTACGGGATTATCTGGGAAAAGGAGTGAGTACAGTATTTTTCTCCGCTACCCTACTGCCATTATCCTATTACCGGAGGCTGCTGAGCACGGAGACGGATGACTATGGTATTTACGTACCCTCGCCCTTTGACAGGGAGAAGCGGTGTATTCTCACAGGTACAGATGTGAGCAGCCGCTATACCAGGAGAAATTATCAGGAGTACCGAAGGATTGCAGAATATATAGCCAGGACGGTTTGGCAGAGACAGGGGAATTATATGGTGTTTTTCCCATCTTATAAGCTGATGGAAGAGGTGTACCAGGTATATGAGAGTGAATTCTCTGTAGATTGGGTACACTGTATCTGTCAGACCAGCGCTATGAACGAGCGGCAGAGGGAAGATTTTCTCGGTGAGTTTACGGAGCAGGAGCACACATTGGTGGGATTTTGTGTGCTTGGCGGTATTTTTTCCGAGGGGATTGACCTTATGGGAAACCGTCTTATTGGCGCGATCATCGTGGGCACAGGGCTGCCCCAGATTAGTAATGAGAGAGAGATTCTCAGGGAGTATTATGATAAAAGAGGAGAGAACGGCTTTGATTACGCATACCGTTATCCCGGAATGAATAAGGTGTTACAGGCCGCGGGCAGGGTGATTCGCACACAGGAGGATGTGGGCGCGATTCTTCTGCTGGATGACCGCTTCCGAAGTCCTGAATATGGACCGCTTTTTCCTGTGGAATGGTCCGACCGTAGGAGCTGCCGTCTGGATACAGTGGAAACAGTTCTGAAAAATTTTTGGGACGGGAAACTTGACAGATGAAAAAAAATCGCTATACTTTAACGTGTTCAAACTTTAAACTTATAAACACTATGTAAAAAAATGACACGATTGTACAAAGACAGACAGGAGGTTACATCATGTGTGGAATTGTTGGATACATCGGGGAGCACCAGGCAGCTCCGATTTTGCTGGATGGTCTTTCTAAATTGGAATACCGGGGATATGATTCTGCGGGTATAGCGGTTTATGACGGAAATGAGATTACGATGGAAAAGGTGATGGGCAGGCTTAAGGTTCTGGAGGAACTGACTCACGGAGGAGAGACTCTGCCCGGTACTTCAGGGATTGGGCATACCCGGTGGGCAACGCACGGAAGCCCTTCTGATGCCAATGCACATCCTCATTTTAATAAAGAGCATTCCATTGTCGTGGTGCACAATGGAATCATTGAAAATTATGCCAAACTGAAAAAGAAACTGGAGGCAAAGGGGTATGAGTTCCTTTCCGAGACAGATACGGAGGTATTGGTACACCTGCTCACGGAATATTATCAGGGCGACCCCATTGCTGCGATTGAGAGGGTGATGCGCCGTGTG
Source organism: Blautia schinkii DSM 10518 (assembly GCA_000702025.1). Lineage (GTDB taxonomy): Bacteria > Bacillota > Clostridia > Lachnospirales > Lachnospiraceae > Blautia_A > Blautia_A schinkii. The sequence continues at coordinate 10,632 of JNKJ01000009.1, read as the reverse complement.
GAAGGCTCCTATGCGCTGGGAATTATGTTTAAGGATCATCCTCATCATATTTACGCGGCCCGCAAGGACAGTCCCTTGATCGTGGGGGAAAGCGGGTTGGGTAACCTGATTGCCTCCGATGTTCCGGCAGTCCTTCGTTACACAAGAAGTGTATACTATATGGAAAACGAGGAGATTGTCTGCCTTTCTAAAGAGAATATCCGTTTCTATAATATCGACGGAGATGAACTGGAAAAGACTCCGACAGCCATTGACTGGGATATCGACGCAGCGGAAAAAGGCGGCTATGAGCATTTCATGCTGAAGGAGATCTATGAACAGCCGAAGGCCGTGCGGGATACCATCAGCCCGCGCCTTAAGGATAAGGATGTAGTGATTGAGGAACTGGGCATGAGCGAAGAGGAAATCCGTGCCGTGCGCAAGATTACGATCATTGCCTGTGGTTCCGCCTATCATGCGGGTGTGACCGGAAAATATGTGCTGGAGGGGATGGCAAGAATCCCTGTTGAGGTGGATCTTGCCAGCGAGTTCCGCTATCGTGATCCGATTTATGAGGAGGGAACTCTCGCTATCATCATCAGTCAGTCCGGTGAGACAGCAGATTCCCTGGCAGCGCTTCGGGAAGCCAGAAATCACGGCGTCCGGGTGCTGGGAATCGTCAATGTGGTAGGCAGCTCCATTGCCAGGGAAGCGGACAATGTGATGTATACCTGGGCAGGACCGGAAATTTCCGTTGCCACTACCAAGGCGTACAGCGCACAGCTTGCAGCACTCTATCTTTTGGCTATGAAATTCGCTGTTGTGCGGGGAACCATTACCAGGGACGAATTCCTGGAAATGCAGAATGATCTGGAACAGCTTCCGGAGCAGATTGAATCTCTTCTGGGCATGAAAGAGAAGATCCAGCGCTTTGCGTATCGTTATCTGGCTGCAGACCACATGTTTTTTATCGGAAGAGGTATCGATTATGCGATTTCCCTGGAAGGCTCGCTGAAGCTTAAGGAGATTTCCTATATCCATTCCGAAGCTTATGCTGCCGGGGAATTAAAGCATGGAACCATCTCTTTGATTGAGGATGACACCCTGGTGGTGGCCGTGGCTACGCAGGAGAAGCTTTATCCAAAAACCATCAGCAATATCGTGGAGGTGAAAACACGAGGTGCATTTGTGATGGCAGTGACGAATTTCGGCCACAAGGAAATTGAAAAAACTGCAGATTATGTGATTTATATTCCCAAGACAAACACCTATTTCACGAACTCGCTAGCCATTATACCGCTGCAGCTTTTCGGCTATTACGTGTCCCTGGGAAGGGGCTTGGACGTGGATAAACCAAGGAATCTGGCAAAATCTGTTACTGTGGAATAAGTGTGAATTTTTGAAAAAAGAATTGCAGGAGCGAAGAAAAAAAGGTATACTTTTTCTCAATTAGTATGCGCTTGAAAACGATTGTTTTCACTGTACTAGAAAGGGAAAAAATATATGACACATCGAAAACATGTTTTACGGATGAGTATGCTGGCCGGAGCAGCACTTCTAACGCTCGCATATCCGGCAGAAACCCGGGCTGCGGGGACAGGGAGTCTTCTGTCTGTAACCGGAGAGTCTCAGATTCTGCCCATGTCTGACGGCAGCGGAAAATATATGCTCAAGAGCGACGGTTTTTACTGTCTGAATGCGGACGGAGCCAGGGACAGTACACCGGATGTACATTATTTTGAGCATTTCGTGATAGACGGTACGGTGTTTGACGGCTATTATTATCATGATGCGGATGGTAAATTCAAGGCCGGAAGCCCTCATGTGGTGCGCATCAGCCTTCCGGCAGCGGCGCCCGCTGATGGGGAGTACGCAGAGGCAGTGAGCTTTGACGGCTATTATATGGTAAACAATCTGGGGCGCCTGAGTGCAGCTCCGCAGGTGCGGTATATGGACAACCTGGTGATTGATAATATTACCTTTAACGGGTACTATTACTTTGATGATTGCGGCAGGATGGTTACGGAGCCGGGAATCCACCATGTTGAGATGGATTCCAACGGCCGTCATTTCCAGGGGAGCTACTACTTCGGAGGTGCGAACGGAGTTCTCGTGGAGGAGAGCACAGTGACGCCTGACGGATTTGTGGTTGGTGCTGACGGCAGGGTAGAGAACATGGATGAGCTGGGTATAAAAAACCTAAGACCGCAGCTTAGAAATATCCTGTCAGGTTACGAGGGCGAATGGAGTGTCTATGTCAAAGATTTGAATACAGGCGAAAAAATCGTGCTTAATAATAAACAGCTATACTCCGCCAGCCTGATCAAGCCGTTTGTCCTGGCGAAAACCTATGAGGATATGGAAAAGGTGAAGGCGAATGAAGCGCTGAGGATCAATTCTACTCCGGAAAGCGATTTCACCAGAGTGAAGCTCAGTGACCTTACGGAAAATATGATCACGGTCAGCGATAATGAGTCATGCAATGAACTTGTGCGTCTGCAGACAGACAAATATGATTTTGTGGAGGGCGCAAAGGAAATCAATGAATATCTGGAAAAAGAGGGATATAAGGATACAAGTGTGCAGCATACCCTCCACCCATCTTCCTCTGCGAACGCAAGTCTGGGAGGCAGAAATACTACCTCAGTTGTGGACTGCGGTATTCTTCTGGAGCGGATTTACAAGGGCGAATGTGTCAGTGAGGAGGCATCGCAGGAGATGCTGGATTTGTTTCTCCGTCAGGAAGTGACATGGAAAATCCCGGAAGGGCTGTCCGGCGAAATTAAGGTTGCCAACAAGACAGGAGAGACCGATACGGACCAGCATGATATTGCCATTGTTTATGGAGAAAAAACAACTTATATCCTGTGCGTGATGTCGGAGAACTGCCCGGGTGAGAATACTGCCATTAACAACATCCGCAGTATTTCCCGTGTTGTGTATAATTATCTTAATCTTTGATAGTGCGGGAATGAGAATACATAGAATACTCCAAAAAGTATCCAAAAAAATTGCTTGACCCTAACAAATTTTTGATATAGAATAGAGCCAACAGGTAGAAAATATTTATTTGGTATGAAGGGAGATTTTACAATGAAAGTAGTATATACGGACAAAGCACCGGCAGCAATCGGACCATATTCACAGGCAATGATTCTGGGTGACATTTTATTCACCTCAGGACAGATACCGGTAGACCCGGCCACCGGAGAACTTGCAGGAGACACCATCGAAGCACAGGCTGAGCAGGTTATGAAGAATCTGGACGCTGTTCTGAAAGAAGCCGGAACCAGCTTTGAAAATGCAGTGAAAACCACATGTTTCCTGGCTGATATGGGAGATTTCGCGGCATTCAACGAGATTTACGCGAAATATTTCGTAAACAAGCCGGCACGCTCCTGCGTGGCAGTAAAAACACTTCCGAAGAATGTACTTTGCGAAGTTGAGGTTATTGCGGCGATTGAGAAATAAATAATAGGCTGCTTATAGAATTATGGCAGATGAGGCCGCCGGGGATCTGTAATGGATTTCCGGGGGCCTTTCCCTTCTCTTCGCCGTTCAACAACTTTCCGGGGAGCCCCCTTATTCTCCAAAAACGCTGTGAATCCGCTGTGAATCATTGCTTTTTACAGGAAAATCATGTATAATAGCAAACTGTAATATTGTATAGCTGCGGCGAAACATGGATTCGCGAATAAGGAACGCCGCAGTCATGGGATTCCGTAAGAGGATTCCCGGTCATATAGTGTGAATGATAAGTCAGGAGGAGATAATAACAATGCGAGTCGATACGGACGATTTTGCCCGACCTTGTAGCTGCGGGAAGGAACATCACATTGAGGTAAAAGAGATTCTTATTGAGGCAGGTGCCATTGATCAATTGGAGGAGGAAATGTCGGATGGATTCCTCAGGGAATACATTTCCCCGCTGATCATCTGTGACACCAACACATATGAAGCAACAGAAGAGATCATGGAGGAGATTTACGACCGCTGCCAGGTGATTGTACTGGAAGCAGAAGGACTCCATGCAGACAATTATGCGGTGGAGATTGTGGAGAACAATATGGATGATGATATTGACCTGATCCTTGCCGTCGGTGCCGGCACGATTCATGATATCAGCCGGTATGTTGCGCATAAATATAGAATACCCTTTGTTTCTGTACCTACCGCGGCAAGCGTAGACGGATTCGTATCAACAGTTGCAGCCATGACCTGGGACGGCCTGAAGAAAACAGTGCCGGCGGCTGCTCCCATGTGTGTCTATGCGGACACCAATATCTTCGCAAATGCGCCGCGGCGTCTCAATGCTTCAGGCGTATCTGATTTGTTTGGCAAATATATCTGTCTTGCAGACTGGAAGATTGCCAATCTGTTGACAGGAGAGTACTACTGTGAATATGTGACTGAGCTGGAGGAAAAGGCTCTGAAAATGGTGAAGTCCAGCCTTCGTTCCATTGCCGCAGGGGAAGAGGAAGCATGTGAGAAGCTGATGTATGCGCTTATCCTTTCCGGACTTGCAATGCAGATGGTAGGTAATTCCCGGCCGGCCTCCTGTGCGGAGCACCATATGTCACATCTGTGGGAAATGGAAGTGATCAATTCCCGGCTGGAAGCACTGCACGGGGAAAAGGTTTCTGTGGGGACTGTTCTTGTGCTGAAAGAGTATAAGCGGCTTGCGAAGCTCATCAGACAGGGAAAATGCCATGCGAGAGCTTATGAGAATGAGGATGCACAGCTGCTTCGTGATACCTTTGGCAAGAAGGGACTACTGGAAGGCATTGTTACGGAAAACGAGCCGGAGCTGCTTCTTGAGGTGAACCCAGCGCGTCTGGAGGCTTGTCTGCCGCAGATTGCGGATATCATTGACGGACTCCCGGATGAGGAGGACATGCTGCATCTGCTGGAAAAGGCAGGGTGTAAGAGGACGGTCTATGACATCGGACTTACGGAGGACGCAGTGCCATTAAGCCTTCGGCTTTCTCCTTATGTACGTAGACGGCTGAGCTTCCTGCGCGTGAGTAAAATGCTTGAAGCAGAGTGAATTGTTACGGCCATTATAACAGAATGAGCAAGGAGAGATTTTATGCGGATTGGAATGGGTTATGACGTACATAAGCTGACGGAGGGACGGGACCTGATTCTCGGTGGGGTGAATATTCCCTGGGAAAAAGGGCTTCTGGGCCATTCGGACGCGGATGTACTCATTCATGCGGTGATGGATGCGCTTTTGGGAGCGGCTGCACTGGGAGATATCGGGAAACATTTTCCGGATACAGATCCTGCTTTCAAAGGGATTTCAAGTATCCTGTTGTTGGAGCATGTGGCTGGCCTTTTGCGTGAGCACGGCTATCAGGTAGGGAATATCGACGCGGTTATCATAGCCCAGAAGCCTAAAATGGCACCCCACATTCCGCAGATGAGGATAAATATGGCTCGTGCCCTGGGCATCCGGGAATCACAGCTTAATATTAAGGCCACCACTGAGGAGGGCCTTGGATTTACCGGCAGGGGAGAGGGAATCGCCTCCCAGGCTGTCTGTCTCCTGGAGGAGATAAAGTAACGGCAGCCCAGTGCGGCTGTGTTCTGGCAGGAGATAGATATCGGCAGCCCGGCGCGGCTGTGTTCCCGGCAGGAGATAAATATCGGCAGCTCAGTGCTGCTGTGTGACATTTAGAGAATTGGAGGAAACAGACCATGAAGCTTTTTAATACTTTAACCCGCAGAAAAGAGGAATTTGTGCCCTTGGAAGAGGGCAAGGTGCGGATGTATGTGTGCGGTCCGACCGTGTATAACCTGATTCATATCGGAAATGCCCGGCCGATGATTGTTTTTGACACGGTACGCCGCTATATGGAATATAAGGGTTATGAGGTGAATTATGTCTCTAACTTTACAGATGTGGATGACAAGATTATCAAGAAAGCTATTGAGGAAGGTGTGGGTGCGGAGGAGGTTTCCAACCGTTACATTGAGGAGTGCCGGAAGGATATGGCCGGTATGAATGTGAAGCCTGCGACCACCCATCCACAGGCAACCCAGGAGATAGAGGGCATGATCGAGATGATCCAGACCCTGATTGACAAGGGATATGCGTATGCGGTTGCGGACGGCACCGTATATTTCCGTGTGAAAAAATTCAAGGAATATGGCAAGCTTTCCCATAAAAACTTAGATGATCTGCAGTCCGGCTTCCGTGCCCTGAAGGTATCGGGAGAGGACCAGAAGGAAGACCCGCTTGATTTCGTGCTGTGGAAGCCGAAGAAGGAGGGAGAGCCTTCCTGGCCGTCACCGTGGTGCGATGGTCGTCCCGGCTGGCATATTGAATGCTCTGTGATGTCTAAGAAATATCTGGGAGAAGAGATTGATATTCATGCGGGCGGCGAGGATTTGGTTTTCCCGCACCACGAGAACGAGATTGCCCAGAGCGAATGCTGCAACGGCAAAATTTTCGCGAAATACTGGATGCATAACGCATTTCTTAATATTGATAACCGTAAAATGTCTAAGTCCCTGGGGAACTTCTTTACTGTGCGTGAAATCAGCGAGCAGTATGACTTACAGGTGCTGCGTTTCTTCATGCTGAACGCTCACTACAGAAGTCCGCTGAATTTCAGCGCGGAGCTGATGGAGTCTTCTAAAAATGCGCTTGAGCGTATCGTGGAGGCAGCAGCAAGGCTTAAGGACCGCAAGGAAGCGGCAAAAGCGGAGAAGCTTACCGAGGCTGAAAAAGCGCTCCTGACTGAGGCCGGCGGTTATGTGGTTAAATTTGAAGAAGCCATGGATGATGACTTTAATACCGCAGATGCCCTTGCGGCAGTGTTTGAGTTGGTGAAATTCGCCAATACGAATGTGACGGAAGAGAGCTCCGGTGAGTTTGCGGCAGGTCTTTTTGATCTGCTGGTGAAGCTCTGCGATGTTCTCGGTCTGATTGTAGAGAAAAAAGAGGAAATTCTGGATAAGGATATCGAGGACCTGATCTCGGAGCGTCAGGCAGCAAGAAAGGCAAAGAATTTCGCCAGGGCGGACGAAATCCGTGACGAGCTTCTTGCAAAAGGAATCGAGCTTAAGGATACCCGTGAAGGTGTGAAATGGAAACGGGTTTAAGAAACTTAAAGGAGCTTTTTCAATTGGAGGATAGGGACTTAAGGACCTATTCTCCTTTGACACTTGCTTATATCGGAGATGGGGTGTATGAATTGTTTGTGCGCACCATTCTGGTCAAAAGGGGCAATTGTCAGGTGAATAAGCTCCACAGACAGGCGAGCTCTCTGGTTAAGGCGTCAGCCCAGTCAGCTATGATGGAGGTGCTGGAGCCGGTGCTTACAGAGGAAGAGCTTGGGGTTTACAAAAGGGGGAGAAACGCCCATTCCCCCACAATGGCGAAGCATGCCACCATGTCCGATTACCGCAGGGCCACGGGTTTTGAGGCACTGATGGGGTATCTGTATCTAAAGGAGGATTACCAGAGACTTTTAGAATTGGTCCATCTGGGAATTACCGCAGCAGAGAAAGACAAAGCGTAAAAACAGAGCGCAGAAAGAGAAAACGTAGAAAGACAATATTTGATAATGCCGGGAAAGAAGAGTCGGGAAAGATATGCTGCTATGTAATGTATAATGTAAGCGGCGCGAAGGGAAAAGGGAATAAATATGAGTGAACAGATAGAAGGCCGTAACGCGGTGCTGGAGGCTTTCCGCTCCGGACGGTGCGTGGATAAGCTGTTTATCCTGGATGGATGCCAGGATGGACCGGTGCGCACGATTGCGCGAGAGGCACGGAAAAAAGATACTATTATTAACTATGTGCCAAAGGAACGTTTGGATCAGTTGAGTGAGACTGGTGCTCATCAGGGCGTCATTGCCCAGGTGGCAGTGTATGAATATGCTTCCGTTGATGAGATTCTTGCAAAAGCAGAGGAAAAAGGGGAGCCGCCGTTTCTTTTCCTTTTGGATAATATTGAGGATCCGCATAACCTGGGGGCGATTATCAGGACTGCCAATCTTGCGGGCGCTCACGGAGTGATCATCCCCAAACGCCGGGCTGTGGGACTGACGTCTATTGTAGCCAAGACCTCGGCAGGGGCTCTGAATTATACTCCGGTGGCAAAGGTTACGAACCTGGGCAAGACCATCGAGGAGCTGAAAGAAAAGGGCGTGTGGTTTGTTTGCGCGGATATGGGCGGCGAGCTCATGTACAAGCTGAATCTTACAGGACCTATCGGCCTGGTGATTGGCAATGAGGGCGAGGGTGTGAGCCGCCTGATCCGCGAGAAATGCGATTTCGTGGCATCCATACCTATGAAGGGGGATATTGATTCCCTGAATGCCTCAGTGGCTGCAGGTGTGCTTGCGTATGAGATTGTGAGACAGCGTTTAGGGTAATATAAACGGAGGCAATATGGGGCAATACGAGAATGTGAGTGACGAAGAATTGATCAGTCGGCTCAGGAACGGAGAATCTGGGATATCTGATTATTTGATGGAAAAGTACAAAGAGCTGGTGCGCCAGAAAGCAAGGGCCATGTTTCTCATCGGCGGGGATACCGACGATTTGATCCAGGAAGGGATGATTGGCCTTTTTAAAGCTGTGCGCGATTATCTGCCTGATAAGGAAGCTTCCTTTCAGACCTTTGCACGTATTTGTATTGATCGTCAGCTTTATAATGCGATTCAGACCTCTAACCGCCAGAAGCATATGCCTCTAAACTCTTATGTGTCACTGAGCCAGGAGGAAGGAGAAAGCCACCTGGACGAGCTCTGGACGGAAAATCCGGAAGCCATCATCATCGACCGGGAGAATACCAGGGCTCTGGAGGAAGAAATCAGCCGCCATTTGAGTCCTATGGAGAATAAGGTGCTGGATAATTACCTCAAGGGCTACGGATATGTGCAGATTGCCGAGCTGCTGGGAAAATCCCCAAAATCCATAGATAATGCTTTGCAGAGAATACGAGGGAAAATACGCGAGTGCGTGGAGCAGTGGAATTTTTTTTAAGATTTTGTGGCATAAGGTTTCGTTGGAAAATAGTTTTCATAAAGCAGGGGGCTATTTCTACTTACAACATTTCTTGCATCCCCGAAACCCCTGTTTTTCTGCTTCTTTCAAATCTAATTGTATAGCATGACGCATTCCGCTGCAGTACTTATCTATATGATATTTATTGCTTTTATTGGTTACCCAAACAAAACAATGAGAAGAAATGCTTATGTTTAAAGTTTGCTCAAGGTATGTAATATCTTGCGGAAAGGCGTTACAATGCTGTGTTAGCATATGATTTAGCGTATTATATAAGTGATTATATGGACCACGATATTTCATTAAGTTAAGCAAGCGAAGTATTAAGCTAAATCCAATAGAAAAAAATCGAGCTTCATCAGTAAAATGTAATTCGCGTTTACACTTATAATTGTAAATGCGTCCCCCATGCGCTGCAATATTTCGGTATTCAAGGCATATATAAAGAGTATCCATCATTAGTTGAACTCGTTTATCTTTTGGGAAATCTTCTTTAAAATTGTATAATTTATCAAGCAACATTTCCTGTTGAGGAGCTTTGAACTGATCTATAAAGTTGATGATTGTACTAAAATATATGCTTTTGAAGAGAATCCATGGAGGAACGATACCATATTCTTCTTTATAGTGGTGAATTGGTTCCTTATCAGTTTCTAATGTATCTTTTAACGTTTTTAAAATCCCACTTAATGAGAAACGATATTTATATTTTCGCTTATTTTGGTAATTACGATACGTCAAGTAATTATCATGGTGAATGCCAAATGATTGGGAAACAACATCTGCGGCAGCTTTTGATAAGATTAGAATATCCAAATAATTCGAGACTTTGCTTGGCGGATGTTTCATCTGGTATAATAAGATTTTGAGATTTTAACTTTTCAATTTGTTGTTCAACACTGGTATATTTAATTTCGCTCATTTGATTCTCCTTACATATACAAAAAGAGCCAAGGAATACAATTCCAAGGCTCTCTCTGCGACCGCACAGCAGTCATTCGCTAATGAGTACATTATAGCATACGATAAAGTCTTGTCAAGTATTCTTGGTGTTTAAAAATAAAGTTAAATAGGTGTTAGGTATTGAAGGGGTGGGGAAGAGGTTTGTGAATCAAACCACAAAGATTTATCGCCTTGTTCTTTAAAGAAACAAACTTGGTATGCAATGGCGGTAACAATAATATGAGAACATTATACAATATAGAGTGGATAAATGCATCACTATATTTATAGTTACTGTTCAGAGGTATGCATAAGTCATTGTAAAAAATGACGAAATTTATTTTTTTATTTTGTGGATAATCATTTTTAGCAGGAAAAACTGTGTTTATAGTTTTTCCTGCTGTTCTTTTTTGAAAAGTTATACACCAGATTTTGGTTTTTGAAATCCATTTATCAAGTTTTGCAGCTTATATGAATGCTTTTCCAATTATAAAACGGATACTTATCCACAGTCAGATTGACGAAAGTATGATCTCTGGCCATTCGCTTTTTTTCTATGTTTCTGTTATACTTTTTCACAGGAAAGAGAGGATTTCTTATGGACATCGATTTAAAAGAAGAGCTTAGAAAACGGGATGAACTTCTTGCTGGCTATCTCAGGCAGATTGAGATCCAGGAGGAATTTATCCG